>NZ_QHJK01000014.1:0-300758 GCF_003947475.1 Amycolatopsis sp. WAC 04197
CGCGTCGCCACCGAACTCAACGGACGCCCCCGCCAAACCCTCGGCTGGCACACACCCACCGAAGCCCTCGAAGCACTACTGTTCAACCAACAAACAATGCGTGTTGCAACCACCACGTGAATCCGCCCCTCCTTGAGGGACCCAGAGTCCCTCAAGGAGGCCTTCACGGACCTCGGACCCGCGATCGCCGCAGCCAAGGTCCAGTAGGTACTGAAGGCACCTTCGCCCTAACCCGACCCACCGTTGCCCCGGAGGCTCGGCCCCGGGGCAACACGCGAAACCGCGCGGCGGCGCGGATCTCGGGGCGCGGCAAGAGCGAAGTACTTGCGAAGGGGCTCGAAATGAAGATGCCGCGGCGCGGTGGGCCCTGGGGGTCGGCCCACCGCCGCCGCGGCTCCGCCGGACCGAGGGGGGAGGTGCCCGGCGGGGATTCACGCGCGCGACCGGGCTTCATCCCCAGTGGCGCGCCGAAACCGTGTGTTGCGCGTCAGTTAACGAGAGTAACGGCTGTTTGCGTGATCGCGCCATAACTCGCCGCAAATTAGTGGGGTGTTTTTTCACTTCCAGCGGTCGGTGAGAACCCCCAGCGCGCCGAGTGCCACGGCGGCGGCGGTGGAGGTGCGCAAAACGGTGGGGCCCAACCGGATGGCGGTGGCGCCGGCGTCGGTGAGGGTGTTCAGTTCTTCGTCGGTGATGCCGCCCTCGGGGCCGACGACGAGAAGGATGTCTCCTTGTGCCGGGAGTTCGATCTCGGTGAGGCGGGTGGTGATGCCGGATTCGAGGACGAGTGCGCGGGAAACGGTCTGCGCGAGTTCGGCGAGTTCGCGGGTGGTGGCGGGTTCGGCGACTTCGGGGACGTGGGCGCGGCGGGCTTGTTTGGCGGCGGCGCGCGCGGTGGTGCGCCAGCGGGTGAGGGCTTTGTCGCCACGGGCGCCTTCTTCCCAGCGGGCGACGCTGCGGGCGGCGCGCCAGGGGACGATGGCGTCGGCGCCGGCTTCGGTGGCGAGTTCGACGGCGAGTTCGCCGCGGTCGCCTTTGGCGAGGGCCTGGGCGACGATGACGCGCAGCGCGGGCGGCTCCTCGATCCAGTGTTCTTCGATGGCGAGGGTGAGCGCCGCGTCCCTGCCCGCCTGGACGGCTTCGACGACGCAGCGCGCCATGCCGCCTTCGCCGTCGGAGAGCACGAGACGTTCGCCGACGCGCAGACGGCGGACGGTGGCGGCGTGCCGGGCTTCCTCGCCGTCGAGGGTGGTGCGCCCGGAACCGGGCAGCGCGGCGGTGAGGAAGACCGGCAGTGTCGTCTCGGGCACGGGTTACCGGTGGTTCTTGGTGCGCAGCTTGGAGAACAGCCCGCCGGGCTTGGAGCCGTTCGAGGACAGCGAAGGCACGTCTTCGCCGCGCTGCTGGGCGAGTTCGACGAGGAGGTCGCGCTGGGCGTCGTCGAGTTTGGTCGGCACGACGACGTCGATGTGGACGTGCAGGTCGCCGCGGCCGTCGACGCGGCCGGAGGACCGCAGCCGGGGCATGCCCTTGGCGGTGAGCACGAGTTCGGTGGCGGGCTGAGTGCCCGGCTCGATGTCGAGTTCGTAGTCGCCGTCGACGAGGGTCTCGATGGGCACCGTGGCGCCGAGGGCGGCGGTGGTCATCGGGATCCGGAAGTTGCAGTGCAGATCGTTGCCCTGCCGGACGAACACCTCGTGCGGCGCCTCGTCGATCTCGACGTAGAGGTCGCCTGCCGGGCCGCCACCGGGGCCGACCTCGCCCTGGCCGGACAGGCGGATGCGCATACCGTCGCCGACGCCCGGCGGGATCTTGGCGGTGACGTTGCGGCGGGCGCGGACCCGGCCGTCGCCGCCGCACTGGCGGCAGGGGTCCGGGATGACCTCGCCGAAGCCGCGGCAGACCGGGCAGGGGCGGGCGGTGACGACCTGGCCGAGGAACGACCGCTGCACGGACTGGACCTCGCCCGCGCCGCCGCAGGTGTCGCAGGTCTTGGTGCCGGTGCCTTCGGCCGCGCCGGCGCCGCGGCACAGGTCGCAGACGATGGCGGTGTCGACGGTGATCTCGCGGTCGACGCCGGTGGCGCACTCCTCGAGGGTCAGGCCGAGGCGGATGAGCGCGTCGGAGCCGGGCTGCACGCGGCTGCGCGGCCCACGACCGCGGCCGCCGCCACCACCGGCGGCGCCGAAGAAGGCGTCCATGATGTCGCCGAGGCCGCCGAAGCCCGAGAACGGGTCTCCGCCGCCACCGCGGGCGCCGCCGTCCATCGGGTCGCCGCCGAGGTCGACGACCTTGCGCTTCTGCGGATCCGACAGCACCTCGTACGCGGTGGTCACCTCGCCGAAACGGTGCTGGGCGTCCTCCGACGGGTTGACGTCGGGGTGCAGTTCACGGGCCAGTTTGCGGTACGCGCGCTTGATCTCCTGATCCGTCGCGTTCTTCGCCACCCCGAGAATGCCGTAATAGTCCCTCGCCACCGTCTTCGCCTTCTCCTTCTGACTTCGACCTCACCGCCGCGTTCAGCGACCGGAGAGGATCTGCCCCACGTAGTTCGCCACCGCGCGCACCGCGGCGATGGTGTTCGGGTAGTCCATCCTGGTCGGCCCGACGACGCCCATCCCGCCCAGCAGCATGTCGTCCATGCCGTAGCCGATGGAGACCACCGAGGTGCTGCGCATCTGCTCGTCCTCATTTTCCTCACCGATGCGCACGCTGATCGCACCGGGGTTGCGGGCGGCCGCGAGGAGCTTGAGGACGATGACCTGCTCCTCGAGCGCCTCCAGCACCTGCCGCAGCGATCCGGGGAAGTCCGCGACGTTGCGGGTGAGGTTCGCCGTTCCACCGAGCACCAGCCGCTCCTCGGGGTGCTCGACCAGCGATTCCACCAGCACGGTACAGACGCGGGTGAGGCTGTCGCGCAGTTCGCCCGGCGACTTCTCGGGCAGTTCGGCGACCGCCGCCGCGGCATCGGAGAGACGACGGCCGGCCAGTGCCCCGTTGAGCACCGTGCGCAGCCTGCCGACGTTCTCCTCGGTGATGACGTCCCCGAGGTCGACGGTGCGCTGGTCGACGCGGCCGGAATCGGTGATCAGCACGAGCATCAGCCGGGCCGGGGTGAGCGGCACCACTTCCAGGTGCCGGACGGCGGAGTTGGTCATCATCGGGTACTGGATGACCGCGACCTGCCTGGTCAGCTGCGCGAGCAGCCGGACGGAACGGCGCAGGACGTCGTCCACATCGGTTCCGCTGTCGAGGAACGCGGTGATGGCCCGGCGCTCCGCCGAACTGAGCGGTTTGACCTCGGCGATCCGGTCGACGAACAGCCGGTACCCCTTGTCCGTGGGGATCCGGCCCGCACTGGTGTGGGGCTGTGTGATGTAGCCCTCTTCTTCCAGCGCCGCCATGTCGTTACGCACGGTGGCGCTGGACACACCGAGGTTGTGCCGGTCGACGATCGCCTTGGATCCGACGGGCTCCTGGTTGGACACGTAATCGGCGACGATCGCGCGCAGCACTTCGAAGCGGCGCTCTTCCGCGTTGGCCACCTGCACCTCCCTCGCTCGTCCTCACAACGAGTTTACGGAAGGCGGAGTGCCCGGCGAGCCACCGGACTTCTTTGGGCCCCTCAGCCGCGCCCCCGGAAGGAGCGCCGCCGCGGCTCCAACGGCCTCCGGATCACCTTCACCGAACCCCACCAGGCGAAACCCGTGACACGCAGCACCGGCGCGCCCGGCTCCGGACGCCGCCGCCCGGTCCCGCGGCCGGTGCCGAATCCGCCCATCAGGCCGAGTCCCCGGACGTCGAGGGCGAAGTCCTCGGGCACGACGATCTTGACGCCGCCCATCACCGCCACCGCCCTGATCGTGCAGGAGCCGGCGGCGATCCGGGCCCGCCGCAGATCGAGGCGCACACTGCCCCAGAACGCGCGGCTGACATGGCGCGGCGGAAGCGGTCCGTCGAATCGTCGCGTGGTGCCGGACATGACGGCGAACGAGCGTCGCCCGCCTTGCTCCTCATCGCCGGTGTGGGACAGGGCGAGCGCCCCGCCCGGCGACAGATCCGCGACGACGGGTTCGAATTCCGCGAAGGTCTTGGCCGCGTAGACCGCGTCCAGTCTCGTTTCCAGTTCACCGGCGGTGATCCGCCCCGAGCCCATGGCTTCGTACAGCAGTCGCGCGACGTTCTCACGATCGGAATCGGCCACCCGCATCGCCGACCGCTTCGGTTCTGACATGACCGCGACGATAACCGTGATCGGCGAATTGCGGAAATGACCCGGCCGCCGCACGGAAAGGCATGAGTGAAATCGGTTTCGCCACCCTGACGGGAATGACAATTCGACGACCGGCCATTGACCGCGCCGTACCGGAAGGTCTTCCATCTAGCTCACTTGCGGAAGTTCCGACTCAGTGTGGAGCGCACTATGACTTCTTCCTTCCGTCATGTCCTGATCGCCGCCATGACCGTGACTTTGGTCGCGGTGGGCGCGCCGGCCGCGAGCGCGGACTCCGATTCGGTATACGTTTCCTCTTCACCGCTTCCCGCCGGCCAGAACGGTGACGTGCTCAAATCGCAGCCCTCGACCTACAACGGGGCGAAATCGACCCGGATCCAATATCTTTCCCGGGACAACAAGGACAAGCAGGTGGCCGTGAGCGGTACCGTCCTGGTGCCGAACAATCCGTGGAACGGTCCCGGCGAACGGCCGATCGTGGCCTATGCGCCGTTCACCTTCGGCATGGGCCCGGACTGCGCCCCCTCGAAAACCCTCGCGGGTGAGGGCTCCTCGGATCTGGTCTCCGGTTTCCAAGGCGGTTTCGTCAACGCGTTGCTGGGCGCCGGATTCGCCGTGGCGCAGACCGACTACATCGGACCGTGGGTGGAAGGCAGCGGCGACCACCCGTACGTCGTCCGGCTGTCCGAGGCGCACACCGTGCTCGACGTCATCCGCGCCGCGCAGCGCCTGCCCGGAACGGGTCTTCCCGCCGACGGCCCGGTCGGTATCGCCGGCTACTCCGAGGGCGGCAGTGCCGCCGCGGCCGCCGCCGAACTCGCCGCCACCTACGCGCCCGAACTGAACGTCAAGGGCGTCTATTCCGGCGCGGCGCCCGCGGACAAGGCCGCGCTGTCCAAGTCGCTCGACGGCGGGATGTACGCCGGGTTCCTCGGTTACGCGCTGATCGGCATCAATCAGGCCTATCCCGAGGCCAGGTTGATGGACCTGGCCAACCCGGCCGGGGCCGATCTGTTCCTGAAGGCCCGGCAGACCTGCACGCTGAACGCGGTCTTCCAGTTCATGTACAAGCAGACCAGCTCGCTGACGAAGGAGGGCAAGCCGGTGTCCGCCTACCTGTCCCAGCCGCCGTTCGACGCGATCGTGGCGGAGAACCGGATCGGCACCGTCAAGCCCGCGATGCCGGTGCTGGTCGAACACAGCCCGATGGACGACGTCATCCCGGCGGCCGTCGGCAAGCAGATGGCGAAGGACTGGTGCGGCAAGGGCGCCAACGTCCAGTGGAAGGACCTGCCGACGTTCACGCCGTTCTTCTCCCACGCGCTGGGCATGACGACCGCGTCGGCCGACGCCGCCGAGTGGCTGAAGGGCGCTTTCAACGGTCAAGCGGGCAACGGCAACTGCGGCCGGTTCTGATCAGACCCGAAGTACATGAAGGCCCCCTTCCTTGCGCCTGGCGCAAGGAAGGGGGCCTTCATGTACTTCAAGAACGCGGCGCTGTCGTCAGCTGTTGCGCGGGAACCCGAGGTTCACCCCGCCCTGCGAAGGATCGGGCCACCGCGAGGTGACGACCTTCGTCCGCGTGAAGAAGTGGAACCCTTCCGGCCCGTAGGCGTGGCTGTCCCCGAACAGCGAGTCCTTCCACCCGCCGAACGAGTAGTAGCCGACCGGCACCGGGATCGGCACGTTCACGCCGACCATCCCGACCTCGACCTCGTTCTGGAACCGCCGCGCGGCCCGCCCGTCGTTGGTGAAGATCGCGGTGCCGTTGCCGTAGGGGTTGGCGTTGATCAGCTCCAGCGCCGCGTCGTAGCCCTCGGCCCGCGCGACCGCCAGCACCGGACCGAAGATCTCGTCGGTGTACACGGACATGTCCGGGGTGACCTGGTCGAACAGCGTCGGGCCGAGCCAGAAGCCGCCGTCCTCGCCGTCGACCTCGATACCGCGGCCGTCGACGACGAGCCGGGCGCCCGCTTCGACCCCGGCCTCCACATAGGACTCGACGCGTTCGTGGTGGGCGGCGGTGACGAGCGGCCCCATCTCCGAGGTGGGCCGCATCCCGTCGCCGACGCGCAGCCGCTTGATCCGCTCGGCGATCTTCGCGACCAGTTCGTCGCCGACCGGGTCGACCGCGACCACGACCGACACCGCCATGCACCGCTCCCCCGCCGAGCCGAAGCCCGCCGAGACGGCCGCGTCGGCGGCGAGGTCGAGGTCCGCGTCCGGGAGGACGACCATGTGGTTCTTCGCGCCGCCGAGCGCCTGCACGCGTTTCCCGTGCCTGGTCCCGGTTTCGTAGACGTACTTCGCGATCGGCGTCGACCCGACGAACGAGATCGCCTTGACGTCGCGGTGTTCCAGCAGGCCGTCGACGGCCACCTTGTCGCCGTGCAGGACGTTGAGGACGCCGTCGGGCAGGCCCGCCTCGGCGAACAGTTCCGCGATGAACACGGCCGCGGACGGGTCCTTCTCGCTCGGCTTGAGCACGACGGTGTTGCCGCAGGCGAGCGCGTTCGGCACGAACCACAGCGGGACCATCGCCGGGAAGTTGAACGGCGAGATCACGCCGACCACGCCCAGCGGCTGCGAGATCGAGTACACGTCGACACCGGTCGAGGCGTTCTCGCTGAACCCGCCCTTGAGCATCTGCGCCGCGCCACAGGCGTACTCGACGTTCTCGATCGCGCGCGCGACTTCGCCCGCCGCGTCGGATTCGACCTTGCCGTGTTCGCTGGTGACGATCTTCGCCAGTTCGTGACGCCGCGCCGAAAGCAGCTCACGGAAGGCGAACAGCACCCGGGTCCGCCCCGCCAGCGAAGTCCCGCGCCAGCCCGGCAGCGCCCGGGACGCGGCCGCGACGGCGGCGTCGACGTCGTCCTGCGCCGCGAAGGCGACCTTCGCCCGCACCTGGCCGGTGGCCGGATCGAACACGTCACCCGATCGTTCGCTCACGCCTTCGCTCGGTTTGCCGTCGATCCAGTGGTTGATGCGGTCGGTCACGGGTTCCGCCTTCCTGGTCCTGATACCTGCTCCCGGTCGAGTCTGGGTGCGCGCGCCACACCGACGCCATCGTCAACGTGTACGGACTCCCGGTCCCGCCCGTACAGTCTGTCTCCAGCGTTGTCGAACCGGGTGGGAGGCCGATGTACCCGACCGTCGCCGAGGTGCTCGCGCTGCCGGTGCTGCGTCAGGGCAGGCCCCATGTGGTGGCGGGGGCGGCGGGGCTGGACGCGCCGGTCCGCTGGGCGCACGTCGCCGAGGTCGCGGACATCGCCCCGTTGCTGCGGGGCGGGGAACTCGTGCTCACCACCGGGGTCGCGCTGCCCGACGACGGCGCCGCGCTGGCCAGGTACGTCGGTGACCTGGCGGGGATCGGGGTCTCCGGGATCGTCGTCGAACTGGTCCGACATTGGAGCGAGAAGCTGCCGCCCGCGCTGGTCGACGCCGCGGACCGCCACGGTGTTCCGCTGATCACCCTTTCGCGCGAGACGCGGTTCGTGTCGGTCACCGAAGCGGTGAACGGGCTGATCGTCGACGCCCAGGTCGACGAACTACGCGCGGCCGAGCGGGTCCACGAGACCTTCACCGCGCTCACGATCGCCGGGGCCGAGCCGGGGGAAATCCTGCGCGAGGTCGCGAGGCTCACCGAACATCCCGTCGTACTGGAGACGCTCTCGCACGAGGTCCTCGCCTATGACACGGCGGGGACCGATCCCGGCGAACTGCTGCCCGGCTGGCCGTCCCGGTCGCGCCCGGTGCAGGTCGGCGAGCGGACCGGCTACCACCAGGGCGCGGGCTGGCTGATCACCGTGGTCGGCGCGCGCGGGCACGACTGGGGACGGCTGGTCGTCGTCTGCGGGGATCCGCCGCCGCACCGGCACGTCGTGGTCGCCGAACGGGCGGCGTCCGCGCTCGCGGTGCACCGGCTGGTCGCCAAGGACACCGACAGCCTCGAACGCCAGGCGCACCGCGCGATCCTGACCGAACTGCTGGCGAACCCGGTGCCGCCCGCCGAACTGACCGCGCGAGCCTCCGCGCTGGGTGTCCCGCTGACCGGACGGCTGCTGGTCGGGGTCGCCGTGCGGCCCCGGATCACCGTGACCGCCAAGACCGCGCAGTCCACTCCGGTGCTGCTGCGCGAACTCGCCGAGGCGACCGTGCTCGCCGCGCGGCACGCCAAGGTGTCCGCGCTGGTGGCCACCGACGACACCCAGGTGCGCGCGTTGATCGCGCTCTCGCCGGAGGCGGGGGTCGACGCGGTCCTGCGACGGCTGGCCAACGACGTCCACGAGGCTCGCGCCGGCGCGCCCGCCGTGGTCGCGGTCGGGACCACGGGCAGCGGGCCCGCCGAGGCGCGGCGGACACTCGTCGAAGCCGCGCAGGTCGCCGCCGCGGCGCTCGCCGAGAACGTCGAACGCGTGCTCCACCGGCTCGACGACGTCCGGTTGCGCGGACTGCTGCATCTGCTGGCCGGCGACGAACGGATCACCGCGTTCGCCGCGCGGGAGCTCGGCCCGCTGCTGAGCCGGGACGCCGCGCAGGGCAGCAGACTCGTTCAGGCGTTGAGGCATTACTGCGAGCACGGCGGCAACAAGTCCGCGGCTGCCGCCGCCGCGCACACCTCCCGTACCGCGTACTACCAGCAGCTGGCCCGGATCGAGCAGGTCCTGGGCGTGCGGCTCGAAGATCCGGAGTCGATGCTCTCGCTTTATGTCGCTTTGCTCGCCCACGACATTCGAAAAGCGGACGACCACACGTCCGGGTGAGCAAATCTCACCCGAGCGTGGAACACAGTGATCGGGCCACGTCAGCCGATAGGGTTGATATGGCTTTCTTCGAACCGATCGGCGCCTGCGTGCTCGCGCTGGCCTGTATGGCCCCGGCGCAACCCGCCGAATCCACGTTTCAGCTGACCAGCCACGACACCAGGGGCCGGATCGGCACCGTCTCGCTCACCTGCGGGCCCACCGGGGGCTCCCACCCCACGCGCGGGAACGCCTGCGGCAAACTGTCCGAAGTGGACGGAAAGTTCGAGAAGCTCCGTCCGGAACCGCGGGCCTGCACCCTCGAATACTCGCCGGTGGACGTCTCCGCGGTCGGCAAATGGCGCGGCGAACCGGTCACCTTCCGCACCTCGTACGCCAACCGGTGCGTCGCCGACGCCGAGTCGGCCGGCGTCTTCACCTTCTGACCACGGCACTTCCGACGAGGTGACCGCCGGACCTCCCCCTCGGTGGCCCGGCGGCGCCGTTCACCGCCGCCTTGATCGCCCTCACCCCCAAAGAGGGCGATCAAGGCCGTGGGTCACCACTCAAGGACGGATCACGTACCGGCAGCCGGTCCCGTCCTTCGCGGTGACGGGGGTCTGACGCGCGAGGGACCGGCTCAGGTTCCATTCGCGCCAATCATCTTCCGGGATTTCCCGCACGACCGGTCCGAGCACACAGGACCGCAGCGGCTCGGGGAGCCGGTCGGCCGACGGCACCACGTCGGCGGAAAACCGTGACAGGTAAGTGGTGTCGAGTGTCTTGCCGTGCGCGAGCCGGTCGATGTTGCGGTCGGCGATGAACCGTTCCGGATCGAGCACGGCCAGCCCCAGCAGTGCCGCGACGGCCGCTCCGATGGCCGCGCGCGGCAGCCAGGCCGACCGCAGCGGGATCAAGGACGCGAGCACCAGCACGAAGATCAGGCCGATCCAGAGCTCGCAGACCTCGACCAGCAGCCGCAGCACGGTGAACCCGTACGCCTGCTGGTATGTCCACATGCGACTCAACGCCGACGCGACCAGCACCAGGCTGAGCACGCTCAACGCGCCGAGCAACCCGCGCTGCCAGGCACGATCGGCCACCGAAGTCTTCGGCGCCCAGCGCAGCGCGGCGGCGACCAGCAGCAGGGTCAGCACGGTGATGGCGGAGAGCTGCCAGAACCCGCTCCTGGCGTACTCGGCCGCCGTCAGGCCGCTCGTGGCCAGCAGGTATTCGGTGCCGCCGAACAACACGACCAAGCGGACCACGACGAAACTCGTGAACAGCAGCACCAGCACACCCAGCGGCAGCGTCCATTCGAGCCGGTGCGCCAGCCGTTTGCGCGGCGCGTCTTCGGCGACGGGCAGCGGGGGCGCCGCCAGCAGGTAACACGCCCCGGTGACGGCGAACGCGGCCACCACGAACAGGAAACCCCAGCGCACGAAGGTTCCGGGGTTCAGTTCGGGGATCACCGCGTCGACGACGCTCGCGAACGCGGCGTCCGCGCCCCGCAACAGCGGGACGAACACCAGCAGCAGCAAGGCGCTCGCCAGTACCGGCACGAGGAACCTCGGCCGTGTCCGGCCTTCCTGTTTCTTGCCGAGCTTCGTGAGCCCGCGCCCGACCCACGGGATCGAAAGCAGCGCTTCGATGGGGACCGCGAAGACGTCGTAGAAGATCGTGTTCACGGTGCGTTTCCCGACCACGGCGAGGGATCCCGCGACGAAGGCCGCCAGCACGCACAACACGTTCAGCCACACCGACGCGCGGAACATCCCGACCGCGAGCAGGCCGAGGGCGGCCACCGCCCACACCGCGTTGACCGGCCCGAAATGCCGCTCGGCGTCACCACGGGCGCGCTTGTCGGCGAAGTAGACGGCCACCGCGAAGGCGAGCCCGGCCACGAACCAGCCCGCCCCGGGGTCGTCCGGCATGACGACCGCGGTGACGAGCCCGGCCGCGACCGCCGCGGGCAGCACGGAGGCGGGCAGCGGGACGATCGCCGACTTCGGCGGCACCCGCGGTCGCATCAGCACCGGCACGGGCGGCACCGGCGGGGCGGGCGGCAGGGTGGTCGTCGCCGAGGGCGGCGACGTGTGCGCCTGCTTCTCCTCTTGCTCTTCGCTCATCGAATCCTCCAGTTTGCGAAAGCACATCACGTTGGCCGTGCGCGGCCGCCCGAAAGAAGCGACCGGGGAACTAGGGAACGGGGATCACGACGCGGATGACACAGCCCGGCCGTCCTTCGGGGGTGACGACGGCGATGCTGCCGTCGTGCAGGTCCACCACCCACCGCGCGATCGCGAGCCCGAGGCCGGTGCCCCCGCCGCCGGCCCGCTCACCGCGGGTGAACCGCTCGAACACGCTGTCCCGCTCCCCAAGCGGGATTCCGGGGCCTTCGTCCTCCACCTCGATGACGACGTCGGCCTCGCGGGCCTCCGCCCGCACCCGGACCTCTCCCCCGGCGGGTCCGTGCCGGACGGCGTTGTCGAGCAGGTTGACCACGACCTGGTAGAGCCGGCCGCGGTCGGCGACGGCGGTCGCGCCGGGCGGCTGGACGTCGACGGAGAACCGCACGCCGCGGCCGGTGACCCCGGCTTCGGTGGCGACCTCCTCCAAGAGCAGTTCGAGATCGAACTCCTCCAGCTGCAACGGGAAGGCGCCCGCGTCGATCCGGGAGAGATCCAGCAGTTCCGAGACAAGCCTGCCGAGCCGTTCGGTCTGCTGCAGCGCGGTCTTCAGCGTCGCCGGATCGGGTTCGGCGACCCCGTCGACCAGGTTCTCCAGCACCCCGTTCAGCGCGGTGATCGGAGTGCGGAGCTCGTGGGAGACGTTCGCGATCAGCTCGCGGCGGCGCTGATCCGAGGCGTCCAGGTCGGCGGCCATCTGGTTGAAGGCGTGCGACAGCTCGCCGACCTCGTCGCGGGCGGTCGCGCGGACCCGCCGGGTGTAGTCGCCCTTGGCCATCGCGCGGGCCGCGGCGGTCATCTCCCGCAGCGGCCTGGTCATCCCGTGCGCCAGGATCTGCGAGGTGACCACGGCCAGCACCATGGCCGCGATCGTGGTCCGCGGCGGCAGCCAGCCGATCTGCCAGTTGAAGAAGGCGAACGCGATCCCGCCCGACGACACCAGCAGGATCGCGAGCTTGAGCTTGATCGAGCGGACCGGGTCGAGCGGTCTCGGGAGCGCGTCGACCACGCGGCCGAGCAGCGGGCGGAGCTTCACGATCCCACCTCCAGGGCGTATCCCACGCCGTGCACGGTGCGGATGAGGTCGGCGCCCAGTTTGCGGCGCAGCGCCTTGATATGGCTGTCGACCGCGCGGGTGCCCGAACCGGTGCCCGCGACGTCCCAGTCCCACACCTCGCTGAGCAGCCGTTCCCTCGGCTGCACCGCCCTCGGGCGTTTCGCGAAGTGGACGAGGAGGTCGAACTCGATCGGCGTCAGCTGGGCCTGGGTGCCCGCCCGCGTGACCCGCCGCTGGTCGACGTCGATTTCGAGGTCGCCGAGCACGATCTTCGTGCCCGCTTCCTCGCCCTCGGCGCGCGCGGACCGTTCGACACGGCGCAGCAGCGCGTGCACCCGCGCCGAGAGCACCCGCATCGAGAACGGTTTGGTGAGGTAGTCGTCCGCGCCGACGCCGAGACCGATCAGCATGTCCGTCTCATCCGAGCGGGCGGTCAGCATGAGCACCGGGACCGGGCGGCGGGCCTGGATCCGGCGGCAGACCTCCAGCCCGTCGAAGCCCGGCAGCATCACGTCGAGCACCACCAGGTCCGGCTCCCGTTCGGCGTCGGCCTCGACACCGGAAGGGCCGTCGTGCGCCAGGTCGACCGAGAATCCTTCGGCCCGCAAACGCGCGGCGATGCTCTCCGCGATGGTCACGTCGTCCTCGACGACCAGCACCCGGCGTCCTCCCAGTTCCATGGGGATGACTGTAGGCATCGGCCGTGGAGACCATCCGGGTGAGCTGTGGAGATCCTGTGGAGATGTTTCGGCCGGTTTGCCGGATTGCTACGTCCGCGTGTGTGACGCAGGTCATGCACCAGTGGCCTTCGAACGCAATCGACAGTCTGCGTTCCGACACCCTCAACAGTGAACAGTCTGCCAGTCCCACCCGCGCGGCACGGGCGAGCACGATTCCGCAATGGAGCCGACGGCACGCGGTACGCAGCACGTGCATCCTGATGGCCGGGTGGAACTCGGCGAGGTCGAGTCCTTGAAGGACAGCCGCTTCTACAACGAAGAACTCGCCCCGGTCCCGGTCGAAAAGCGGACTTGGACCACGTACACCTACTTCGCGCTGTGGATGGGCATGGCGCACAACATCCCGTCCTACGCGCTCGCGGCGTCGCTGATCGCGCTCGGCATGGACTGGGTGCAGGCGCTGCTCACCATCACCATCGGCAACCTGATCGTGCTGATCCCGATGCTGCTCAACAGCCACGCCGGGACGAAGTACGGCATCCCGTTCCCGGTGTTCGCCCGTGCCTTCTTCGGGATGCGCGGCGCGAATCTGGCGGCGTTGCTGCGGGCGTTCATCGCGTGCGGCTGGTTCGGCATCCAGACCTGGGTCGGCGGCGAAGCGATCTACATCATCGTCGGACGGCTGGCGGGGTCCGGCTGGAAGGACTCCGCCGTCGTCCTCGGCCAGCACTGGACACTGTGGCTTTCGTTCGGCCTCTTCTGGCTGTTCCAGATGCTCATCATCTGGCGCGGGATGGAGGCGGTCCGCCGGTTCGAGAACTGGACGGCTCCGCTGGTGTCGGTCGGTTTCCTGATCCTGCTGGGCTACGTGCTGGTCAAGGCGGGCGGGCTCGGCCCGATCCTGTCCGAACCCGGGAAACTCGGCTGGGGGCCGGACTTCTGGAAGGTGTTCGCCCCGTCGCTGATGGCGATGATCGCGTTCTGGTCGACGCTTTCGCTGAACATGCCGGACTTCACCCGGTTCGGCGGCAGCCAGGGCAAGCAGGTCCGCGGCCAGATCCTCGGCCTGCCGACCACGATGACCTTCATCGCGATCGTCGCCATCCTGACCACCTCGGGCGGCAGCGTCCTCTACGGCGAGCAGATCTGGGATCCGGCGAAACTGGCCGACCGGTTCGATTCCCCGGTCGTCGTGGTGGTCGCGCTGATCGCGCTGGTACTGGCGACCGTGTCGGCGAACCTCGCGGCCAACGTGGTCAGCCCGTCCTACGACTTCTCCAACGCCTTCCCGAAGAAGATCACCTTCGCGGTCGGCGGGCTGATCACCGGCATCATCGGCATCGTCATCCAGCCGTGGCGGCTCTACTCCGACCCGAACATCTACATCTTCGCGTGGCTCGGCTTCTACGGCGGCCTGCTCGGCGCCGTCGCCGGGGTGATGGTCGCCGGCTACTGGGTCGTCTACCGCACCAAGCTGCGCCTGCGGGATCTGTACACCGAACGCGGCATCTACTGGTTCAACGGCGGCTGGAACTGGCGTGCGCTCGTCGCGACGCTGGTCGGCGCCGTGCTCGCGGTCGGCGGCGCGTACGGCGGGCCGTTCCCCGCCGACGGGCTGATCCCGTTCCTGAAACCCCTCTACGACTACAACTGGGTCGTCGGCCTGGCGGGCGCCTTCGTCGTCTACCTGCTGCTGTCCCTGCCCGAACGCAAGCGCACCACCGAGATCGAGGAGGATGCAAGTGAGCGACGTGGTCCGAGCCGGATTGATCCAGCAGCGGTGGACGGGTGACAAGGAGTCCATGATCGCGAACGCGGTCGATGCCATCGGCAAGGCCGCTTCGCAGGGCGCACAGGTCGTCTGCCTGCAGGAGTTGTTCTACGGCCCGTACTTCTGCCAGGTGCAGGACACCGACTATTACTCCTACACCGAAGGCATCCCCGACGGGCCGACGACGAAACTCATGCAGGAGGTCGCCGAACGCCACGGTGTCGTACTGGTCGTGCCGATGTACGAGGTCGAGCAGCCCGGCGTGTACTACAACACCGCCGCGGTGATCGACGCCGACGGCACCTACCTCGGCAAGCACCGCAAGAACCACATCCCGCAGGTGAAGGGCTTCTGGGAGAAGTTCTACTTCCGGCCCGGGAACATGGGCTACCCGGTGTTCGACACCGCCGTCGGCCGTATCGGCGTCTACATCTGTTACGAACGGCACTTCCCGGAGGGCTGGCGGGCGCTGGGCCTGGCCGGGGCGAAGATCGTGTTCAACCCGTCGGCGACCAGCCGCGGCCTGTCGGAGTACCTGTGGCGGCTGGAGCAGCCCGCGGCCGCGGTCGCGAACGAGTACTACGTCGGCACGATCAACCGTGTCGGGGTGGAACCCTTGGGCGACAACGACTTCTACGGCCAGTCGTATTTCGCGGACCCGCGCGGCCAGCTCGTCGGCGAAGCCGCGTCCGACACCGAGGAGGAGATCGTCGTCCGCGATCTCGACATGGGCAAACTCGCCGAGGTGCGGGATCTGTGGGCCTTCTACCGGGACCGGCGTCCCGACAGCTACGGACCCCTCGCGGAGGCGTGATGACCACCCTCATCAGCGGCGGGCAGGTGCTGTCCACGATGGGCGCTTCGGCGGCGGACGTCCTCGTCGACGGCGAGACGATCTCGGCCGTCGGCGCCCCCGGGACGCTCGGGCCGGCCGACTCGGTGATCGACGCCACCGGGAAGTACGTCATGCCCGGCGGGATCGACGCGCACACCCATATGGAGATGCCGTTCGGCGGAACGCATTCCGTCGACACCTTCGGCACCGGGACGACGGCGGCGGCGTGGGGCGGGACGACCACGATCATCGACTTCGCCGTCCAGGCCAAGGGCACCTCACTGCTGTCCACTATGGACAAATGGCACGAGAAGGCCGACGGCAACTGCGCCATCGACTACGGCTTCCACATGATCGTCTCCGACGTCAACGATTCGTCGTTGAAGGAGATGCAGGCCTGTGTCGACGGCGGGGTGGGCAGCTTCAAGATGTTCATGGCCTATCCCGGGGTCTTCTACTCCACGGACGGCGAGATCCTGCTGGCCATGCAGAAGGCGCGCGAGATCGGCGCGACGATCATGATGCACGCGGAGAACGGCATCGCGATCGACCAGCTGGCCGCGCAGGCGTTCGCGGCCGGGAAGATCGACCCGGTGCAGCACGGGCTCACCCGCCCGCCGGAGCTGGAGGGCGAGGCGACCTCGCGCGCGATCCAGCTGGCCAAGGTGACCGGGGCGCCGCTGTACATCGTGCATCTCTCGGCGTCGCAGGCGCTGGCGGCGGTCGCGGAGGCGCGGAACGACGGGCAGAACGTCTTCGCGGAGACGTGTCCTCAGTACCTGTATCTGTCCATCGAGGACTTGGCGAAACCCGATTTCGAGGGCTCGAAGTACGTCGCCTCTCCCCCGCTGCGCGAGAAGTCGCATCAGGCGGATCTGTGGCGCGGGCTGCGGACCAACGATCTGTCGGTGGTGTCGACGGATCACTGTCCCTTCTGTTTCAAGGACCAGAAGGAACTCGGCCGTGGCGACTTCCGCGCGATCCCCAACGGGATCCCCGGCGTCGAACACCGGATGGACCTGCTGCACCAAGGGGTCGTGGCGGGCGAGCTCACGCTCGGACGCTGGGTCGAGACCTGTTCGACCACGCCGGCGCGCATGTTCGGGCTGTACCCGCGCAAGGGGGTGATCGCGGCGGGGTCCGACGCGGACATCGTCGTCTACGACCCGGCGGCGAAGCAGACCCTGTCGGTCGAGACGCATCACATGAACGTGGACTACTCGGCCTACGAGGGCATGGAGATCACCGGCAAGGTCGACACCGTGCTCTCGCGCGGGCGCGTGGTGGTGTCGCCGTCCGGTTTCTCGGGCAGTACGACGCACGGGAAATTCCTCTCGCGCGACCTGAACCAGTACCTGAACTGAGGCGGTGGCCGTGGATTTCGGGATTGTTCTCCAGACCGATCCGCCCGCGCGCGACCTCGTGCGGCTGATGAAGGCCGCCGAGGACCAGGGGTTCCGCTACGGCTGGACCTTCGACTCGTGTGTGCTGTGGCAGGAACCGTTCGTCATCTACTCGCAGATCCTCGCGGCGACGTCGTCGATGATCGTGGGCCCGATGGTGACCAGCCCGGCCACGCGGGACTGGTCGGTGATGGCGTCGACCTTCGCCACGCTCAACGACATGTACGGCAACCGGACGGTGTGCGGGATCGGCCGCGGCGACTCGGCGCACCGGGTGGTCGGCATGCCACCGTCCACTTTGGCCACCGTGCGCGACTGCATGCACGTGGTCAAGGAGCTGGCCGAAGGACGCGAGGTCCTGTTGCGGGACAAGCCGGTGCAGATCCCGTGGATCCGCAACGGCAGGCTTGAGATGTGGATGGCGGGTTACGGGCCGAAGGCGCTGAAGACGGTCGGCGAACACGCTGACGGCTTCATCCTGCAGTGCGCCGATCCCGCTATCGCCCGGTGGACCATCGGTTCCGTCCGCGAGGCCGCTCGCGCGGCGGGACGGGATCCGGCCGGGATCACGATCTGCCTCGCGGCCCCGGCGTACGTCGGCGACGATCTGGCGCATCAGCGGGAGCAGCTGCGCTGGTTCGGCGGGATGGTCGGCAACCATGTCGCGGATCTCGTGGCGCGGTACGGCGATTCCGGGCCGGTGCCGCACGAGCTCACCGACTACATCCGTGAGCGGCAGGGCTACGACTACTCGCACCACGGGCGGGCGGGGAACCCGTCGACCGACTTCGTCCCGGACGAGATCGTGGACCGGTTCTGCCTGCTCGGGCCGTCGTCGGCGCACGTCGAACGGCTGGAGGAGCTGGCTTCGCTCGGTGTCGACCAGTTCTCGCTGTACCTCATGCACGACCAGCGCGAGGAAACCCTGAAGCGCTACGGCTCGGAGGTCATCAACCGCTGACACCCGCATTTCGTCCTCTGAATGCGTTCTCCCGCATTCAGAGGACGAAATGCGTGGGGGTCAGGCGCCGAACCAGGCGGCGAAGGACTCACGCAGGCCTTCGGCGTCGTCGCCCGCCCAGGCGACGTAGCCGTCCGGGCGGATCAGGAGGACGTCGGCGGGCCTGTCCTCGGCCTTCGCGGTGTGGACGTCGGCGCGGCCTTGCGCGAGTTCACGCAGATCGGGCCGTCCCGCGAGGTCGAGCAGCACCGGCCGCGCCCCGCGCAGCAGCTCGGCGACGCTGGTCGCCCCGTCGTCGGTCTCCAGCGCGAGATCCGGGACGAACATGCCGGCGAGCGCGTGCGAGGAACCCGGCATCGGGTAGCGCGTGTCGGTCCCGGCGACGTGGGAGGCCAGCCGTCGCGCGGCCGACTCGTCGTCCAGCAGTTCCTGGAAGACCGCGCGGAGCGCTTCGGCGGCTTCGTCGTGCCCCCGCCGCAACCCCACCTGCGCCCGGGACTGCAGCAGCGCACGCGCACCGGCGGCGTGCCGTTCCGCGTGATAGGTGTCCAGCAGTCCTTCCGGTGCCCGGCCCTGGATCTCGGCGGCCAGCTTCCAGGCCAGGTTGACCGAGTCGGACATGCCGACGTTGATCGCCGTGCCGGTGGAGGGCAGCAGGTGGGCCGCGTCGCCCGCCAGCAGGATCCGGCCTTCGCGGTAGCGCTCGGCCTGGCGGGCGGAGAACTGGTAGCGCGAGAGGCGGACCGGCTCGCCCAGCGGGACGTCCCCGCCGAGCACGCGGCGGATGCTGTCCCCGAGTTCGGCCAGGGTCATCGGCACGTCGTCGTCGATCTCGCCGGGATCGTCCTCCGTGGTCTGGATGAACACGATCCCCGGCGTCAGCGATCCGAGCGCGAACACGCCGGTGTCGGTGCGGGTGAAGCCCGCCTTGATCCGGCCCAGCTCCGGCGTCTCGATGTCGCCGTTGTCGTGCACGGTCAGTCCCTCGGGGATCTTGACCTGCCCGATCCGGTTCACCTCGGGATAGGTGGTGCCGGGGAAGCCGATCCCCGCCATCGCCCGGACAGGGCTGCGCCCGCCGTCGCACCCCACCAGATACGGGGCGGTGACCTCGTACGTCCCGTCCGGGCCGCGCACCTCGGCGGTCACCGACACGTCGTCCTGACGCACCCCGACGACCTCGTGCCCGCGACGCACTTCCGCGCCGAGCTCCGTGGCGTGCTCCTCCAGCAGCCGCTCCAGAGACTGCTGCCGTACCGAAAGCGCCTTCAGCGGCGGCTCGTCGAACCGCGTGAGGTCGACGTGGACCCCACCGAAGGGAAAGCGGTGCGGCGGCACGGGATCGGTGACGAGCCCCCGCACCTTCTCCAGCAGGCCTCGATGGTGCAGCAGGTCCAGGATCTGCCCGCTGAGGCCGTGGGCCTTCGGAGTCTTCCCCTGTTCCGGCCGCCGTTCCAGGACCAGCGGGCGCGCACCGGCCAGCCGCAGTTCGGCGGCCAGCATCAGACCGGTCGGGCCGGCACCCACGATGATCACGTCGACGTCCGTCAAATCTTCACTCCTGTTCGGCCTGTACTGGCTACGGCCGAGGATTCTGCGGTATCACCGGGGTCTTGCCGCAAGCCCCCGGGTGCGCTATATGTTGAACATGGAGGGGCGTACCCCACCATCTTTCCGGGTACAGGCACCAGGGATCGCGCGCCCGCGAGGCGAGACGCTGGCCCGATGACCAGAATCCGCGTCGCCGCCGCGCTCACACTTTCCGCACTCGCCGCCCTCACGATCACGCCCGCGGTTTCGGCCGCGCCGAGAGGTCTCGCGTGGGGCGCCTGTCCGTCCGGCTCGCCCCCGGGCTACGACTGCGCCGAGATCGAGGTCCCGTTGTCCTATCAGGACCCTGACGGCTCGCGGATCACCATCGCGCTCGGCCGTCTCCCGGCGACGGACCGGAAGCGCAAACGCGGCACCCTCTTCACCAACCCCGGCGGCCCCGGGAACCAGGGCCGCTTCAGCAGGTTCCAGACGCCGTCCCTGCACCGGCAATTCGACATCGTCGGCTTCGACCCGCGCGGAGTCGGCGCCAGCACACCGGTCCGCTGCTTCACCAGCGACGCGGAAACCGCTCCCCTCAAACGCATCCTGGGTACCTTCCCGATCACCGCCGAGCAGGAGACCCGGCATTTCGCCGACGCCCGCGAGGTCACCGCCTCCTGCGGCCGCAACGCCGGGCCGCTGCTGAACCACCTGTCGACCGCGAACGTCGCCAGGGACCTCGACCGGATGCGCCAAGCCGTCGGCGAGCCCCGGCTGCGTTACTACGGGCTTTCCTACGGCACCTACGTCGGCGAGGTGTACGCCAACCTGTTCCCGCATCGTGTCGGCGCCTTGGCACTGGACGCCGTCGACGATCCGATCGCCTGGTCGACCGGGTACCGCCCGGAGGACGCGAACGTCCCGTTCAGCACCAGGCTCGGCGGTTTCCGGGACGCGGACCGCGCGCTGCAAGCCTTCCTCGACACGTGCGCGGCCGACGTCCGGTGCGCGTTCCGCGAGCCGGGGGTTGATCTGCGGGCCAAGTACGACGCGCTCCTCGACCGGCTCGAAGCCACACCGGGACCGATCACCTACCAGGAGGTCGTCCGGCGGACCCACAACGCGCTGACCGACGAGGCGAATTCCCCGGCGCTGGCCGAATTTCTCCAGTCCGCGACGAAACCGGTCGCGGCCAAGGCCATCGCGACCCCGTTCGATTCCGCGATGGGTGGCGGCGGGACGATCTGCGCAGACACCACGAACCCGCGTGACCCGGCCGCCTGGCCCCGCGCCGCCCGCGCGGCCGACCGGGAAGGCCGCGGTTTCGGTTCGTACGACACGTATCTCTCCCTGCCGTGCGCCTTCTGGCCCGCCACCGACGACGCGCGGTACACGGGACCGTGGAACCGGCCGACCGCGCCGATCCTGTTGCTGGCCAACGGCAAGGGCGATCCGGAAACCCCGTACGCCGGGGCGAAGCGCACCCAACGCATCCTCGGCGACGCCCGGCTCCTGACGCTGGACGCGTGGGGGCACGGCGCCTTGAACCGCAGCGCCTGTGTCGACGCGGCCGTCGACGCCTACCTGACCCTCGGACGCCTTCCGGCACGCGGCGCCGTCTGCGCCCCGGATCACGCGCCTTTCGACGCCAGGTAGGGCCAGGGCGGTGTCCTCTTACAGTCCGCAGGAGGCGGAAGCGTCGCGAGGGCAGGTGAGGGGTCGGTACGGGTGGTCGTGAGTGTTTCGGGTCGTTCTAACGACACTCGCCACTCACGACCCCCTGGACCGACGGGCTCCCCCTCAGTCGACCAAGGCCTGATACACCAGGTTCCTCAATTCGACGCGGATCGGGTACGTCGACGACGGCAGCAACTGGGTGAAGAAGAGGACCGTGATGTCCTCGTCCGGATCGACCCAGAACGCCGTGCTCGCCGCGCCGCCCCAGGCGAACTCGCCCGCGCTGGCGAGGGTCTTGGCCTTCACCGGGTCGTCGAGGACGGAGAAACCCAGCCCGAAGCCGAAACCGTCGTACGGCGCCTCGGAGAACCCGGTCCGGCCGCAGGTCTCCAGATCCACGCCGCCGGGCAGGTGGTTGGTCGCCATGAGCCGGAGCGTGCGCGGGCCGAGCAGGCGGACACCGTCGAGTTCGCCGCCGCGCACCAGCATCTGGGCGAACCGGTGGAAGTCACCCGCCGTGGAGACCAGCCCTCCGCCTCCCGAGAAACACGTGGGCGCGACCCGGCCGAGTGCGCCCATCTCGTCGTGACGGAACGGCTCCTTGGTGACCGGATGCGGCACGTAGAGCGCGGCCAGCCGGTCGAGATCGCCGGCGGCGGCCTGGAACCCCGTCTCGTGCATGCCGAGCGGGGTGAAGATCCGCTCGGCGAAGAAGACGTCGAGCGGCTGACCGGAGACGACCTCGATCAGTCTGCCGAGGATGTCCGTCGCGACCGAATAATTCCATTCCGAACCCGGCTCGAACAGCAGCGGCAGCCGCGCGATCGCCTCGGAGACACCGGCCAGGTCGAGCCCTGGCGCGGTGCCGAAGTCGAAGCCGGCGTCGCGGTAGGCCGCGTCGACCGGATGCGTGCGGTGGAACCCGTAGGTGAGCCCCGCGGTGTGGGTGAGCAGATGCCAGAGGCGAATCGGTTCGGTGGCGGGCACGGTCGCCTGCTTCACCGACGAGCCTCCGGCGAAGACGCGCGGCTCCGAGAACTCCGGCAGCCAGCGGGAGATCGGATCCTTGAGATCGATGAGCCCCGCTTCGACGAGCATCATCGCGGCGACCGACGTGACCGGCTTGGTCATCGAGTAGATGCGCCAGATCGTGTCGGTCTCGACCGGCAGCCCGGCCTCGAGGTCGCGCTGCCCGTTCGCCGCGAGATGCGCGACCTTCCCGTTCCTGGTCACCACGGCCAGATACCCGGGAAGCCGGTTCCGCTCCAGGTATCCGTCGAAATGCTTGTCGATCCGGCGCAGCCGCTCCGCGTCGAAACCCACCTCGGCCGGGTCGACGTCCACCTTCAGCTCGATCATGCGACCGAGGCTACGCGTTCCGCTCGGCCTGTTTCTCCAGCCGCCACGCCTCGTCGGTCTTCCCGATCCGCCAGTATCCGGAGATCGACAGCAGGTCGCGCCGCATCCCCCGGTCGTCCAGCAGATGACGCCGCAGCTCCCGGACGAACCCGGCCTCGCCGTGGACGAACGCCTGCACGACACCATCGCGCCACTCGAGCGCGCGGACGGCGGCCGCGAGGTCGTCGCCCCGGCTCCGGTGCAGCCAGGTGATCCGCGCGTCGCCCTTGGTGGTCAGCGACTGCTCTTCGCCCGCGTCCTCCACGAGGATGAACGCGTGCACGGGAACACCCGCCGGCATCGCCTCGAGCGAAGCGGCGATCGCCGGCAGGGCGCTCTCGTCACCGGCGAGCAGATGCCAGTCCGCCTCCTCGCCCGGCGCGTACGCCCCGCCGGGTCCGGAGATCAGCAGTTCGTCGCCGGGCTTCGCGGCGGCGGCCCACGGTCCGGCGACCCCCTCGTCACCGTGGTGGACGAAGTCGAGCACCAGTTCGCCGAGATTCGGGTCGAAGGCCCGGACGGTGTAGGAGCGCATCCGCGGCCACTGCTCACGCGGCAGCTCTTCGCGGATCCGCGCCAGATCGAACGGCTCGGGATAGGTGACGCCGGGCACCCGGAAGTGCACCTTGACGTAGGCGTCGGTGAAGTCGTTGGGCCGGAACGAAGCGATCCCTTCGCCCCCGGCGACGATCCGGACCATGTGCGGGGTGATCCGCTCGGTGCGCAGCACCCGCAACCGGGTCGTCGACACCGCTCTCCTCGCCTCGGCCATCCACACTCCCTTTTAAGACTTAGGTGAACCTAACCGAGCGTACGCCTCTCCCCGCCCGCCGGGGCGCCCGCGGCCGGATCGCTCACCCGGGTGTTCTGGAAGGACGCGACCCGCCAGCCGCCGGGCTCCTCGACGAGGACGTACGTCAGCGTCGATTCCCGGCCCGGCTCGGGTGCCCCGCCCGAGAGCGACGATCCGCCGCCGGACACGACGATCGCGACGTCCGGCCGGACGAACCGGACCTTCGGCTCACCGCCGCCCGAGACCAGTTTCGATCCCCGGAGCGGTCCCTCGAACAGGGCACGGTGCGCGCTTTCGATGATCGCGCGGCCCGGCATGTTCATCCCGAAGAAGGTCACGTAGTCGGCGTCTTCGGTGAAATGCGAGGCATACGCGGCCGCGTCGCCCTTGTTCCACGCGTCGGCGAGCTCGCCCAGCACGGCCAGCACTTCATTCTTTCGTTCGGTCATGGCTTCCTCCAGTTAGACGAACACCGTTCGTTTGACGAACACTGTTCTACAGACGAACGGCGTTCGCGTCAAGTAGAGTTCCCGGCGAACCCCGGATCAGGAGGCGAACGAAGTGAGCAGGCCCCGGCGTCGCGCCGAGAAACCCGTGCTGTCCCAGGAGCTCGTGGTGAAGACGGCACTGGACCTCCTCGCCCGCGAAGGGCTGGAGGCGGTGAGCATGCGGTGTGTGGCCAAGGCGCTGGAGACCGGCCCGGCGTCGCTCTACGCCCATGTGGCGAACAAGGAAGAGCTCCACGAGCTGATGGTCGACCACGTCCTCGCCTTCGGCCCGTTCCCCGAACCCGACCCGGATCGCTGGGTCGAACAGGCGAAGGATCTGCTGCGCGACAACGTGCGCGCGCTGACATCGGTCCCCGGGATCGCCAAGATCGCGTGGGCCATCCCCGTCCCGGTCGGCGCGAACGCCCTTCAACAGGCCGAAGCGATGCTCGCGGTCCTGCGCGCGGGCGGTCTCGATCTCAAGCGGGCACTGTTCGCCGCCGACGCTTTATGGCTCTACGCCAAGGCTTTCGCCTACGAAGGCGCCGGCTGGCAACACGGCGACATCGACCTCGCGGAGCAGGAACAGCGCGGCAGGCGGATGGTCGAGTACATGACGTCGTTCCCGCCCGGCGCCTTCCCGAATCTGCTGGGTGCGGGCGAGTACTTCACCGCGGAGACCGCGCAGGAGCGGTTCGAGTTCGCGATCGACCTCTTCCTGCGCGGCTTGGCCTCCGCCGCCTCGTGAGGCTCAGAGCAACGCGACCGCGGCCGCGTACTGCGGCACCAGACGCGCCCCCAGCGATGCCTTCATCTCGGACATCTTCTTGCCGAACACCACCTGCGGCCGCCCGGCTTCGAGCGCCCAGCGCACCGCTTCGCCGTAGAAGTGGAAGTAAAGATCGGGCCGTCCGCCGAGTTCCCGCGGCAGCGCCGCCCAGTGCCGGGCGATCGGCAGCGTCGGATGGTCGAGCAGGGTCGCGACGGCGACCGCCCGGCCGGTGGCGGTCTCGCGGTACTCGATGACGTGCACGTCCGGTTGCCGCAGCAGTCTGCCGAGATAGCCCACGAACGCCGGCAGCGGCACGATCGGCACGTCGTGATGTTTGGTTTCGTTGTACCGCAGCAGTTCCGCGATCTCGACGGGATCGGCCTCGGCGCCCGGGCGCACGCGCACCGTGAGCGACGGATCGGCGTCGAAAGTGCGGAAGATCTTGCGCAGGTTCTGTTTGCGTTTCCTGGCCAGCGAGTGCATCCAGTCGTCCCGGCTCGAGAACGGCGTGACGTCGAGTACGGCGACGTCCTCCGTGCGGCGCACCATCTTCGGCCCGCCGCGGACACTGTCCACTCCGGACTCGCCGACCTGGCGCACCAGCAGCGCGCGCAGGCCGAACCCGAGTTCCTCGCGCATGGCGGGGACGAAGGTGTCCAGCAGCCTGCCGACGCCGCCGTCTTCGTCCTCGCCGTCGAACCACCAGCCCGGCATCGCTCCCGCGCCCGGGGAGCGGACGTCGAGCCCGCCGAGCCGCCCCCGTCCCGCCGTGCGGGCGAACCGGTGCCGCCGGGTGAGCCCGGTGACCCACGCCGAACTGACCACGCCCCGCGGTTCGCCGTCTTCGAGCAGGACCGTGACGGGCTGTTCGGTGCGCGCCGCCCACGCCTGGGCGGTGAGCACCTCCCAGCTCCAGTCCGCGCGCAGCCCCGCCTTGCCCCGCAACGACTTCCAGTACGCGGGCTCCGGGTCACGGCGGGGGTCCAGCACCTCGATCACCATCGCGTCACCGGTCTCGGCACGATGACCCCGAGCAGCGGGACCGGCTGGAAACCGAGCGTCGCCTTGAGGTCGGTCAGGCCCCGGCCCATCGAAAGGGATTTCCGGTTGCCCTCGATCATGTAGCGCACGTTCCGGACGACCGCCTCGAAGTAGAGGTGCTTCGGACGTCCCTCCTCCGGGGCGAGCGCGGCCCAATGCTGGTGCAGCGGCGCGACGGGGTGGTCGAGCACGTTGGTGAACGCGAGCAGCCTGCCTTCGCCGTCATGGTAGGTCGAGGTGATGACATCCGGCCTGCGCACAAGTTCACCGAGGTATTCGGCGGTGACCGGACCGCGCCGGTCGAATTTCACCGGCCCCATCCGCTCGCGGTGCTCCCGCAGCATGGTGGCCAGTTCCAGCGCGTCGAGGTCGGTGCGGGCGGCTTCGGTGCGGACCACGACGTCCGGGTCGGCGGCGATCTTCTTCGACTGGCCGCGCAGGCTCAGCCGCCTGCTGCGGCGCAGGGACGCCAGCCAGCCGTCGACGTCGACGAACCGGTTCTCCAGCACCGACGTCGGCATCGTGTCGCGAACGGGCCTGCCCCGTCCGGTCAGCATGTCGAGCGACTCCGGCGGGACGGTGCGGTAGACGACGCCGAGGCAGCCCGGCCCGGTGAAGCGGCCGACGGCCCGCTCGAACCGGCGCATGATCTCCCGCCGGTCGGCCGCGTCGAGGCCGTCGGCGAACAACCACGGCGGATATCCGGAAAGCCACGCGTGTTGCACCTCGACCCAGCGCGGACCCAGCCGCGCGATACCGCGCACGGCACCGGGACCCGCCGGGGAGATCGGGGTGCACAGCATCGCCAGCACGGCGGCGACGATCTCGCCGCCGTCGCTGATCACGGTGAGCGCGGTGGGGCTGGGCGAAAAGCGGGACTCCACCCGCAGCAACCCGTAGTCCCACGGGACCGGGGCCTGCTGCGCGTCGAGGAAACCGGCCCAGCCCTCGGGTTCCGGATCGGTCCGCGGGTCGAGCACCCGCACGTCCCAGGTCATCGGCCCAGCACCGGTCTCGGTACGGCGACCGACACCAGGGACCTGGTGCCGAAGCCGAGCGGGGTCTTGTTCTCCAGCATCGCCCGGCCCGCGGTCAGTTCGGGGCGCCGATGCGTGATCATGTGCTCCACTCCCCTGGCGTAGAAGTCGACATAGAGCCCTTTCCGTCCGCCTGCCGCGCTCGGCGGCGCGGCCCATTGGTGCAGCGCGCATCCGTCGTCGGCGTCGAACAGCGTGCCGAAACCCAGCAGCCGTCCGGATCCGTCACGGTAGGTACGGGTGACGACGTCCGGACGGCGGATCAACGCGTCCAGATAGGACGGTGCGATCGGGCTCCGGGTGTCCATGTGCAGCCCGCCGAACCGCGACCGCTGCCCGCCTGCCCAGGCCCGGTCGTCCTGCCTGCGCCGGTGGGCGTTGAGCAGGACGGCGAGTTCGTGGCAGTCCAGGTCCCGGCGGGCGGCGGCGGCCTCGGTGTGCAGGTTCCCGTCTTCCCGCAGTTCGTACAGTGTCTTCCGGGTCTCGTCGCCGAGCGTCCGTTCCCAATCGTCCACAGTGGAGTAGTCGTTGGTCAGCACGGCGGCCGGGTCGATCTCCCGGGACATCCGGCCCGGGCCGTCCAGCGCCGGAAGGAGCTCCGGATTCATCGCCCGGTAGATCAGGCCCAGCAGTCCCGGGCCGAGGTGGGCGCACAATGCCCGTTCGAACCGGCGCACCACTTCCCGCCGCTCGGTCTCGTCGAGCCGCTCGTCGAGTACACCGGCGGGATAGCCGCTGAGCTGCCAGAGATAGGCCTCGGCCCAGCGCGGGCGGAACCGTCCACCGAGGACGGACAACGGCGCGAAGTCGCCCGCCCGCCAGCTCCGGCACACCATCACGGTGAACGCGCCGACGATCGTCCCGTTCCGGCGCAGCACCGCGAGCACCGCGGGGTTCTTCGCCATCCAGGCTTCCCGGCGCAGGACGTCGTACTCCCAGACCGGCCACAGCTTCGCCCGCCGCTGGAAACCACTCCAGCCCTCGGGTTCGGCCGCGGTCCTCGGATCGAGCACC
The DNA here is from genome assembly GCF_003947475.1 of Amycolatopsis sp. WAC 04197. Taxonomy (NCBI): domain Bacteria; kingdom Bacillati; phylum Actinomycetota; class Actinomycetes; order Pseudonocardiales; family Pseudonocardiaceae; genus Amycolatopsis; species Amycolatopsis sp. WAC 04197. Next base: position 27,629 of record NZ_QHJK01000014.1, read on the forward strand.
TCGGCCTCGAACACGGTGCTTCTCGCCGCCACCTTCATCGTCACCATCCCAGTACCGGTCTCGGCACGGCCGCGGCGTACACCGGGCGCGCCCGGAAACCCAGCGTGGCCTTGAGTTCGGGTAGTCCGCGCCCGGCGGTGAGCTCCTTGACCCCGCGCCGCGTGGCGTACCGCATGGCGTGGATGTAGGAGTCGAACAGCAGCCCCCGCCGCCCGCCTTCGTCCACCGGCAAGGTGCCCCAATGCTGTTTCGCCGGGCTGTCCGGATGATCGAGCAACGTGTTCACCGCGAGCAGCCTGCCGTCCGCGCCGGTGTAGGTCAGCGTGTGCACGTCGGGCCGCCGCAGGAACCGGTGCAGGAACGCGGCGGAAGGCGGCGTCCTGGTGTCGAGCGGGAGCTTGCCGTGCCGGTCACGATGCCCCTGGATGAGGGTCGCGACCTCGGCGCTGTCGAGGTCTTCCCGGCCGGCGCCACCGACGACCACCACATCCGGATCGTCGGCGATCCGGCGCCGCTGCCGTCGCAACCCGCCCCGCCGCGACTTGGGCAGCGAGGCGATCCATTCGTCTTCCGAGGCGAACCGGTTTTCCAGCACGGCCACGGAATCGACGGCCTTCACCAGCCGCCCGCGGCCCTGGAGGTCCTGCGCGAGGTCCCGACCCAGCGCCCGGTACAGCACTCCGAGCAGGCCGGGGCCGAGCCTCCGGCACAGGGACCGTTCGAAGTCCCGGATCAGCGGACGGCGATCGGCGGCGGAGACCTCCGGCGCGAACGCGAGCCCCGGGTAGCCGCTCAGCCAAGGCTGGCACACCTCGGCCCAGAACGGGCGTAGCAACCGGTGTCCCGGCGTCGGCGCGAAGCGGTACCGCAGCCGGGGACGGCACACCAGCACCGAAAACGCCGCGACGATGCCGGCACCGTCCGAGACGGTGGCGAGCACCGGCGGGTTCCGCGCGGTCCAGGCGTCGAGCCCCATCACCTCGTAGTCCCACACCGGATGCAGGCGGGCGGCGCGGGAGAACTCCGGCCAGCCGACGGGAACGGGATCGGTGCGGGGATCGTGGAAACCCGTCTTCACGTGAGCACGACCGGCGTCCCGTGTCGCGGGCACGGCGCGATCTCACCACGGACGCCGCCGGCCGGGAGCACGTCCACGAACCGCGGGGAATCCTGGCGCAACAGCGTGAACGCGAGCCCGCCCGTCGTCGGGCGCGCGTAGACACGCGGCCAGTCGAGGTGCCAACGGCCGCAGTCCTCGATCGCGCCCAGATAACCGAGCGCCGGATCGTGGAGCACCCCGTACGGCCCGGAGTCCATTGTGTCCAGTTCCCGTCGCGGTACGGATTCGACCCGGTACGCACGGTCTTCGGGCAAGGCGGCGGCGAAGACGGCCAGCTGCTTGTCGTCGCCGACCGCGAGCACGCGACGGCCGCGGCGAAGCGCGGAGGACACTTCCGCCAGCACGCCCGGCGCCGGGACGTCGGGATCCACCACACAGCAACGAACCCCGCGCGGCAGGTCCGAAGGCGGCCGCACCCCGTCCCCGCCGAGCACCACGACCAGTGCGTCACCGCTCACCGAGCGTGCCTTACGCAGCACGGGACCCAGGCCCCGGCTTGGTTCGATCCGTTGCGTGCCACCGGCGAGCGGAACCAGATCGACGATCTTGTGCACCGCTTCGGCCAGTGGCGCCGCGCCCGAATCCGTCCCGGTGCGACCGGGTACCAGCACGGGATCCGTTCTGCCGTCCAGAGCCCAGCGTTCCCGGTAGAACGGCACCGTCGCGAAGGCCGACCGCACCGACCGCCGGTAGGCGGCCCGCCAGGCAGCATTCACCCCCACAGTCCACATGGCGCGCAAGCCTGCGTCATCACCGGCGGTTTGGGAATACCCCGCGTCGGATTCATCCGGTTTTCGCCCGACTTCCCACCTTTTCGACTGAGCTGAAAGGACGAACTTGCGGATTCCCCTAGCGGCAGCAAAGCGAGTCTGCCTATAACACGGGAACTTTCGATCCGGCACGACCTGCCGGACGCCTGGGGCCAAGGGGACTCATGAACCGTGAAAACACAACGCGTGACGCTACGAACACAATAGCGCACTCATCGCAGGGATTCGACAGATGAGCTGGTCGACCCCCGGCCCGGCGGAAAGTGGACTCACCGTAGTCGTCCCGTGCTTCAACGAAGTCGACAACGTCGAGCCCTCCTACCGGGAGATCGTCGCCGAGTTGGGAAATCTCCCCCTCGAACTGCTCTATGTGGACGATGGGAGCACGGACGGGACCCTGGACGTCATCCGGGCGCTCGCGCATACCGACCCCCGGGTGCGCTATCTGTCCTTCACCAGGAACTTCGGGTTCGAAGCGGCCTTTTCCGCCGGTTACCGGTACGCCGGGAAACCGTGGCTCCTGCACATGGACGCCGATCAACAGTTCCCGGCCTCCGAGGTGGGGAAATTGATCATGGCCGCCGAGGCCGGCAACGACGCCGTTTTCGGTGTTCGCACCAATAGGCAAGATCCCTTACTAAGACGGTGGGGCACCGCCGCCTTCCATTTCGTCGGCCGCCGCGTCCTGCGGATCGAAATCCCGCCCGGCGCGACGGCGTTCCGCCTGGTGCGCACGGAGCTCGCGCGCAAGATCGTCGATCTCCGGCTGGGCACCCCGTACTTCCTCGCCACCGTGCCGAGGCTGACCAGCCGCTACACCACCGTCCAGGTGGCACACCGGGCCCGCGAACGCGGTGAGTCCAAAGTGGGCTTCGGTTTCCTTTCCTCGCACGCCATCGAGTTGTTCGTCGGCTTCACCCGGCGGCTGACGACGATGGCCTCGACCACGGCGGTGCTGGCCGCCGGGATCTCGGTGCTCGCCGGGATCGCGGCCGCCACCGGGCTGCTCGGGCTGACCGCCGCTTCGGCGCTGACGTTCGTCATGTTCTCCGTGCTGCTGACCGTGCTCGCGTTGTCCGTCCGCTACCTGGTCGTGGTCGGCGCGGGGCAGGCGCGGCCACGGCAGTTCTACATCAGGGAAGCCAGCTTCCCGGTCGACGAGGACGACCGGCTCTACTCCTCGGCCACGGCCGAGATCCATCCTGGGGAAAGGCAAGCGGGAGTGAAGAACACCGAAGACACGGCGGCGGTACGGAGCCTGGTGATCCTGGGCGGCGCCGACGGTTCGGTCAGCACGTACCACCGGGCGCGGGAACTCGGTTTCCGCACCATCTGCGTCGACGTCCGCGCGAGCGCGCCCGCGGTGGCGCTGGCCGACGAGTTCGTCCAGGTCAGCGTCCGCGCGCCGGAACAGATCGCGGCGGCGCTCGAGGGACGGGACGACATCGCCGGGGTGCTCTGCCCGGCCAGCGACGTCGGGCTGCCCGCGCTCGCCTGGCTCACCCGGCACTGGAACCTGCCCGACCCGTTGCCCGAAGCCGCCGTCGCCGCGTCCGTCGACAAGTCCGTCTTCCGCGAACTCTGTGACCGGCTGCGTCTGCCGACCTATCGCAGCGTCGGCGGGAAGCCCGGCCCGGACCTCGCGCTCGCCGCGCAGCAACTGCGATTCCCGACGCTGGTGAAACCGGTCGACTCCTCCGGCAGCCGCGGTGTCGTCTCCTGCGCGAGCCCCGGCGGCCTCACCACCGCGTTCTCCGACTCCCTCGCGTTCTCGCCGTCCGGCAAGCTGGTCGTCGAGGAACACCTCGACGGCTCGCACTACACGATCGAAGCACTCGCCGTCGACGGCCGGATCGTGTTCCACGCGGTCACCCGGCGCACGCTGACACCACCGCCGTTCTTCGTGACGGCGTCGCATCTGCTGCCCGCCGGACTGCCGCCGGTGGTCGACCGCGCGCTCCCGGTGATGCTGACCGCGTTGTGCGCCGAACTCGGCTACCGCACCGGGCCGCTCACCCTCGACGCCGTCCTGGGCCGTGACGGGAAGTTCTACCTGATCGAGATGGGCGCCCGGATGGGCGGGAACGGCCTGGCCGAGGCGATCGAGCACAGCACCGGCGTCGACCTGATCGCCGCGGGGATCGCCGCCGCGACCGGCGGCGAGGTCGTGCTCTCCCCGCGCGACCCGCGCCCGACGCTCATCCACATCCTCGCCTCCGACCGCGGCGGCCGGATCGTGCGCATCGAGGGCGTCGACGAGGTCCGCGCCATGCCCGCGGTGCACAACCTGGAACTGTTCGCGGAAGAGGACACCTACGTCAAACCGTACGAGCAGGCCGGTTACAAGATGGGGTACGCGGTGCTTTCGGCGCCGACCGTGCCCGACGTGCTCGCGGCGGAGGACGAGCTGCGCGGCACGCTGAAGTTCCTGCTCGACGAGCAGGGTGCGGCGGTACCGCTCCCTTGACCGGCACTTCGCTCACCGGCGCCGGCACCGCGTCCATCGCGGCGCCGAAGCCGTCCATGGTGCTCCGGCTGCTCGCAGGTCGTGGCGTGTTCCGGCTGGCGATCCAGGCGATGGGCCTGGTGCTCGTCACCGCGTGGGGCGCGCACGACTACGGCCGGTTCGCCACCGCGCTCGGGCTGATGACGTGGCTCAACTTCGTGCCGTCGGCGGCGGAGAAGTCGGCGTTGAAGTGCTTGCCGCGCCTGAGGATGACGCGGGACGCGGTCGCGGCGCTGGCCATCCGCGTCGCCGTCGTCCCGGTACTGGTGGTGCTGGCGGCGATGGCGGTCGCGCTGATCGTCGCACCGGATTCGGACGCCGCGCTGTACCTGACGGCCGCGGGCTGGTCGATCTCCGGTGGCCTGCTGATGACGGTCTCGGGCCTGCACCGCTTCACCGGAAAGTCCACTTTGGACGCTCTGGCGTTCACCGCGGGCGCGCTGGTGGTCGGCGCCGTGACGGTGGGCACGTGGTTCGTCCGCTGGTCGCCGTTGACGCATCTCGGCCTGTTGCTCGGCGGGATCCTGGTCATCCTCGGCTTCTCCGCGGCACTGCTGCCGAAGAAATGGCTGCGGGTGGAAAGGATCGAGGGACACCGGCTCCTGCCCGCCTTCGGCCGGACCACCGTGCTGCTCGGGCTGACCGAGGTGCTGGACGTCCTCGCGACGTCGACGGTCTTCGGCGTGCTGGCGCTGGCCGGGCGGACCGTCGACAGTGGACCGTTCTACGTCGCCCTGCTGGCCAGCAGCGCGTTCTGTTCGCTGCTGTTCTATCAGCTTCGCGTGCACCAGCCGGCGATTTCGGCGCGGCTGCGCGGCAGTGGGGCGGCGGCGGGCCGATCCCGCGCGGTCGACCTGCTGAAACTGGTCGAACGGGGCGCGCTCGCGTTCCTCGTCCTGGCGGGGATCGCCCTCGCGATCCCGGCGGCCCGCGCGGTGCTGACCGCCGAAGACACCGTCGGCGCATACGTGGTCCTCGGCGTCTTCGTCCTGGTCGAAACGGTGCTGTTCGCCGTCCGGCTCTACGCGGGCTTCCTGATCGAAAACACCAACAGCAAGGTCCTCACGCTCACGGCGTCGGCCTCGATCGCCGGGCTGATCGCCACCCCGCTGGCCGCCGCCGCGCTCGTCCCGGCGATGGGACCGGTCGGCGGATTCGCCGCCCTCGTCTTCGCCATCGGTGTCCGGGCGACCGTCCTCCGTCGGCTGCTGCGCCGCCACCACCCCGAACTCTGAACGTCGCACTGGAGAAGGAACATGTACGTACTGGGAATCAGCAGGGTCCACGACTCGGCGGCCGCGCTCGTGCGCGACGGCGAGATCATCGCTTTCGCCGAAGAGGAACGCTTCACCCGCAAGAAGCACGACGGGGACTTCCCCGCCGAGGCGATCAAGTTCTGCCTGGAGCGCGGCGGGATCACCCTCGCCGACGTCGACCACGTCGCCTACTACTGGCAGCGCTGGCGTGAAGGCATCCACGCGGCGAAGGTGTTCGCGAAGTACTTCCCGGCCACGCTGGAGGTGTTCCGCAACCAGAACGGCGACGAGGGCGGCTCGTCGGCGGGCATGGTGGAGACGTTCAAAACCGGTGGCGGCAAAGGGGTCGACGACTACCACGTCGGCGGCGCGGTGCTCGCGCACATCAAGCGGTCCTTCACCCTCGAACGCGACGTGAAGGAGGCCGTGGGCTGGACCGGCCCGACGAAGTTCAAGACGCATCTGGTCGACCACCACAAGGCGCACGCCGCCAGCGGGTACTTCATCTCGCCGTGGGAAGAGTCGGCCGTGCTCACCTTCGACGGCATCGGCAGCGACGGCACCGCGACCTATCTGGGGCACGGCAAGGGAAACCGGATCATCGACATCCGGCGGATCAAGTTCCCGCATTCGCTCGGCGCGATGTACGCGGGCGTCACCGGCTATCTGGGCTTCTACCCCACCCGTGACGAAGGCAAGATCATGGGGCTGGCCCCGCTCGGGAACGACACCTACGTCGACGCGTTCAAGCAGCTGATCCACCTCGACGACGACGGCGGGTACGAGCTCGACCTGAGCTTCTTCGGGCACCACCGCACCGGCAAGCACGTGATGGCGAAGAAGTTCACCGACCTGTTCGGCCCGGCGAGGCCCAAGACCCGGGTCACCGCGGAGAACCCGGTGCCGCAGCACTACTGCGACATCGCCTACGCGCTGCAGGTCACCCTGGAGGAGGCCGGGCTGCACATCGCGCGCTGGCTGCAGCGGGAGACCGGATCGCGGCGGCTGTCCGTCGCGGGCGGCGTCGCGCTGAACAGCGTGATGAACGGACGGATCCTGCTGGAAACGCCGTTCGAGGACTTCTTCGCCCAGCCCGCGGCGGCCGACGACGGCTGCGCGCTCGGTTCGGCGCTGGAGGTGTCGGTCGGCAAGTACGGCAAGCCCCGTCCTCGCGACGGCTACACCTACACCGGCCCGGACTACACCGAGGCGGAGATGGAACTCGCGCTGCAGGACGCCGGGGTCCGCTACACCAAGGTCGACGACATCGCCGCGCACACGGCGAAGAAGATCTCCGAGGGCAAGATCGTCGGCTGGGTGCAGGGCCGGATGGAATGCGGGCCGCGCGCGCTCGGCAACCGTTCGCTGGTGGCCGACCCGCGCGACCCCGACTCGAAGACGCGGATGAACGAGAAGGTCAAGCACCGCGAGGCCTTCCGGCCGTTCGCGCCGTCGTGCCTGGCGGAACGCGCGGGCGACTGGTTCGTCAGCGACTACCCGTCGCCGGTCATGCTGCTGGTGTTCGACGTCCTGCCGGACAAACGCGACGAGGTCCCGGCCATCACGCACGTCGACGGCACGGCCCGCGTGCAGACGGTGACCGAAACGGACAACCCGTTGTACTACCGGATGATCAGCGAGTTCGAGAAGCTCACCGGCGTACCGATGGTGGTCAACACCTCGTTCAACGACAACAACGAACCGATCGTCGCCAGCCCGGCCGACGCGGTGGCCTGCTACCTGAAGACCGACGTCGACGCCCTCGCCCTCGGGCCGTTCTGGGCAGAGAAGGACGACCTGTGACCGCCACCCTGCCCGAAACCGACGGCTGGATCCCCGCGCTCTACCGGCGGCGCAAATGGCTGTGGCTGGTGGCCGCCGTCCCGGCCGTGGTGACCGCGCTGCTGATCATGGTGATCCTGCCGCCGGACCAGACACTGGACAACGTCGCGGAATGGGCGTTCAAACTGTGCCCGTTCGTCTTCGCGGTCGTCACGGTGGCGCTCTTCCCGCGCACCAAGTGGGGTCCGGCGCTGATCGTGCTCGCGGTGTTCGTCTACATGTCCTATTTGGACACCGAGCTGATCATGCGGATCCAGGCGTTCGCCAGGAACGCGGCCACCGACGAGGACGCCTTCCAGCCGGTGTACCAGTTCGAGCTGTTCATCGTGACGTTCATCGTCCTGTTCGGGCTGATGGCGTACCGGCTGGGCGGCGGCCGGACGGCGAACGTGCTCAAGGCCGGTGTCGCGTCGATCCTCGTGGTGATCTCGGGCGCGAACGACCTGACCTTCTGGGCGCTCAACGACGTCTGGTCCGCCGGGACGAAACCGACCGAGCTCAAATGGGCCTCGCATATGATCGTGTTCCTCGGCGGGCCGCCGAGTGTCCCGGTCGCGGTGCTGTTCATGCTGGTGCACCTGGCGCTGGCGGCGGTCGTGGTGGCGCTGCCGGTGGGCAGATGGGTCGACCGGGCGCTGGGGCTCAGGTGAGCCGGCGCACCAGCCCGTCGGCCAGCAACCGGCCGCGGTCGGTCAGCACCGCACGACCCTGACCGTCCAAAGCGGACTGTTCCAGCAATCCCTCGGCGGCGGCGGCACGGGCTTCGGCCCGGCCGTCGTCGTCGAGCGCGTCGAGCGGGAGACCTTCGGACAGCCGGAGTTCCAGCATCACGCGTTCCAGGTGCCGGTCTTCGTCGGTCAGCAGTTCACGGCCCGCGGCAGGTGATTCACCGGCCGCGAGGGACGCGGCGTAGCGGGCCGGATGCTTGACGTTCCACCAGCGGACGCCGCCGACGTGGCTGTGCGCGCCCGGCCCGGCGCCCCACCAGTCGCCGCCGCGCCAGTACCCGATGTTGTGCCGGCAGCGGGCTTCCTCCGAGGTCGCCCAGTTGGACACCTCGTACCAGCGCAATCCCGCCGAGGCGAGGACGCGGTCGATCATCTCGTAATCGGCGGCCAGCACGTCGTCGTCCGGCGCGGGCAGTTCGCCGCGGCGGATGCGGCGGGCGAGCGCGGTGCCCTCTTCGACGATCAGCGCGTACGCCGAGACGTGGTCGACACCGGCGGCCAGCACCGCGTCGAGCGAAGCCTGGAGATCCTCGATCCGCTCCCCCGGCGTGCCGTAGATGACGTCGAGGTTGACGTGGTCGAATCCGGCGGCACGCGCTTCCTCCGCGGCCGCGACCGGACGGCCGGCGGTGTGCACGCGGTCGAGGATCTTCAGCACGTGCCGCGCGGCCGATTGCATCCCGAGGGAGATCCGGTTGTATCCGGCGTCACGGATACCCGCGAAGAATTCGGGCGACGTGGACTCCGGATTGGACTCGGTCGTCACCTCCGCGTCCGGCGCGAGCCCGAAGACGTCGCGAACGGCGTCGAGAACGCTTCGCAGCCCGTCGGCGCCGAGAAGAGACGGAGTGCCGCCGCCGACGAAGACGGTGTCGACCGCGGGCGGCGCCTTCAGCACACGCGCGGCCAGGTCTAACTCGCGCTTGAGGCCTTCGAGCCACGACTGCGGCGACGAATCGCTGTCCAGCTCTCCGGCGGTGTAGGTGTTGAAGTCGCAGTAGCCGCACCGGGTCGCGCAGAACGGGACGTGCACGTAGACGCCGAACGGTCGCGTGCCGAGCCCTTCCAGCGCGCTCTCGGGGAGCGCGGATTCGACGGGCGTGGTGGTTTCGGGCAGCAACGCGGGCACACCCCAGTGTCCCCCACGCCGTGAAGGCCTCCTTCCCGGGGGAAAGAGGCCTTCACGGAACGCGTCATCGGTCGGCGATGCGCACCTTGACCGAGGTCGACCGGGAGCCGTCGTCGAACCGCACCCAGACGAGGGTCTCCATGTTCAGCGAGTAGTCGTTGACCACGTGGTCGACCGACCAGTCGCCGTGCTCGTCCGTGACGGCGTCGCGGCTCATGGCGACCTCGACCAGCACCGTATGGGACAGGTGTCCCCGGGCACCCGGCGAACAGCCGACCGCCTCGAAGCGGTACGAGTCGCCCTTGTGCAACACCGCCCCTTCCTCGGGCGAGACCAGTCTGCAGCCCTGCTGAGCCCCGGAAGCGGTACCCGGGATCAGCAGGGACGCCAGCACCATCGCGGCGACCACCCATCGGCGCATGCGCAACTCCTCCGTCCTTTGTGGATCGGAGACCGAAGCTAGCGCCGACGGCGTCCCCGCGCGGCCCCACTCACCCGAAGCGGTATTACGCCAACCCGTTAGCGGCCAGCCACTCCGCGGACGGCGGGATGGCCTCGATGATGTCGATCAGGAAGCCGTTCAGGTCCTCGATGTAGAAGTGCCGCTGACCGAATTCCTCGTCGACGAGTTCCGTCACGATCTTGACCCCCTCCCCGCGCAGGCGCTCGTACTCGCCCGCGGCGTCTTCGACCATGAGCCCGACCATCGATCCGGCCGCTTCCTGCGCCCGCCAGGGCTCCGGCGTGGACTTGTGCCCCCGCTTCACGAAGCTCATCTCATAGCCCGGCGCGCCGACGTTGAGGCTGGAGAACCAGTCCAGCTCGATCGTCACCGTCAGCTGCAGGTGCCGCTTCCACCAGGCGGTGGTCTCGGCGATGTCCTCGACGACCACACAGGCGCCGAAACCGTTGAGTTGCATCCGGTGTTCCTCCCAGTTCTAACCACTTGATGCGTAGTACTATAGACATAGTGGTTTGACTGAGGCAAGGAGAATGTCCCGATGCGACAGAACCCGGAGCGCCGGACCGCGCTCACCGACGCCGCCATCACCGTCCTCGCCCGCGAGGGCGCACGCGGCCTCACCTACCGCGCCGTGGACGTCGAGGCGGACGTGCCGCCGGGGACGACGTCCAACTACTTCCGCAATCGGGACCAGCTGCTCGGCGAGGTCGGCGTCCGAGTGCAGGAGCGGCTGTCGGCACCGGCCGAGGTGATGGCGAACCCACAGGCCGAGTCGCCGTCCCACGACCGGGTCGGCGTCCTGCTCGGCGAGCTCATGGGACGGCTGACCGGTCACCGGGAGCCTTATCTCGCCTTGCTCGAACTCCGGCTCGAAGCCACCCGGCGCCCGGATCTTTCGGCCGAGCTGACCAAGACCGTCCGCGAAGGCATCGACATGAGCGTCGACTGGCACGTCGCGGCGGGGATGCCGGGCGGGCGGGCCGAAGTGCTGCTGATGTACCTCGCGCTGACCGGGCTCACCGTCGAGCGGCTCACCCTGCCGGAGGTGCTCGCGGACGTCACCGACGAGGAGGTCATCCGGATCATCGTGGACCGCGTCCTGCCCTCTTGAGTCGTGCGCGTTCTGCGTCACAATGCCGGGCCACGAAGCCGGGCTTGACCGGCGAAGCACGCCTTTGACCAGGCAAAACAGTCGCCTTCGGACCCTGTTCCCAGTATTCGGACCGGCCTAGACCACATAGTGGGCGCGTGGCACGCTGAATGAATGACCCGCGCCGGAATCAGCCTCGTGGCACGCCGCCACGTGGACCTCCGTCGTGTGGCGAGCGCGCTCTGTGCGACGAACCGCTGACTCCCCGCCACCACCACGATCAGCCGGAGGATTCCCATGTCGTCGCCCACGCGCGAGACCCCTGCCCGCACGCCCCGGGTCAAACAGAAACGGGGCGAGGGACAGTGGGCACTGGGGTATCGCGAGCCGTTGAACCCCAACGAGCGGTCCAAGAAGGACGACAACCCGCTCAACGTCCGGGCGCGGATCGAGAACATCTACGCCCGCGGCGGTTTCGATTCGATCGACCCGGGTGACCTCCGCGGCCGGTTCCGCTGGTTCGGTCTCTACACCCAGCGCAAGCCGGGGATCGACGGCGGCCGTACCGCGACGCTGGAGCCCGAAGAGCTCGACGACCGCTACTTCATGCTGCGGGTGCGGCTCGACGGCGGCGCGCTGACCACCGAGCAGCTGGCCGTGCTCGCGGAGATCTCGCAGACCCACGCCCGCGACACCGCCGACATCACCGACCGGCAGAACATCCAGTACCACTGGATCCAGATCGAGGACGTCCCCACGATCTGGTCGAAGCTCGAGAACGCCGGGATGACCACGATGGAGGCGTGCGGCGACAGCCCGCGCGTCATCCTGGGCTCTCCCGTCGCCGGTATCGCGGCCGACGAGATCATCGACGGCACCCCCGCGATCGACGAGATCAAACGCCGCTACATCGGCGATCCGCGCTACTCGAACCTGCCGCGCAAGTTCAAGACCGCGGTCTCCGGGCAGCAGGACGTCGCGCACGAGATCAACGACGTCGCCTTCGTCGGCGTGAACCACCCCGAACACGGCCCCGGCTTCGACGTCTGGGTCGGCGGCGGCCTGTCCACCAACCCGATGATCGGGCAGCGTCTCGGCGCCTGGGTCTCGCTCGACGAGGTCCCGGACGTCTGGGAAGGCGTGATCAGTGTCTTCCGCGACTACGGCTACCGGCGGCTGCGCGCCCGTGCGCGGATCAAGTTCCTGGTGAAGGACTGGGGCGTCGCGAAGTTCCGCCAGGTGCTGGAGGACGAGTACCTCAAGCGGAAGCTGACCGACGGCCCGGCCCCCGAGGTGCCCGCCACCCAGATCGACCACGTCGGCGTGCACCCGCAGATCGACGGCAAGTTCTACGTCGGCGCCGCGCCGGTCGCGGGCCGCGTCTCCGGCGCCACCCTGCTGGCGGTCGCCAAGGCCGCCGAGCGGGCCGGGTCGAACCGCGTCCGCCTCACCCCGCACCAGAAACTCGTGGTCCTCGACGTCCCCGAGGCCGAGGTGAACGGGCTGAAGACCGAACTGGCCGATCTCGGCCTGCAGACCGAGCCCTCGCCGTGGCGGCGCGGGATCATGGCCTGCACGGGCCTGGAGTTCTGCAAACTCGCGATCGTCGAGACGAAGGCCCGCGCGATCGAACTGGTCACCGACCTGGAGAAGCGTCTCGCCGACATCCAGGCCGAGATCGAGAACCCGGTGACCGTGCACCTCAACGGCTGCCCCAACTCCTGCGCCCGGGTCCAGACCGCCGACATCGGGCTCAAGGGCCAGATCGTCACCGACGAGGACGGCAAGCAGGTCGAAGGCTTCCAGGTGCACCTCGGCGGCGGGCTCGGCCTGGACGCCGGATTCGGCCGGAAACTGCGCGGGCACAAGGTGACCGCGGCGGAGCTGACCGCGTACGTCGAGCGGGTCGTGCGGGCGTACCTCGCCGGCCGCGAACCCGGCGAGCGGTTCGCCCAGTGGGTCCTGCGGGCCGACGAAGGCGTCTTGCAATGACCGAACGCGCGACCCCGTACTACTGCCCTTTCTGTGGCGATGAAGACCTCCGGCCGGAGGAAGGCGGCTCGTGGCTGTGCTCGGGCTGCCGCCGGGTCTTCACCGTGAAGTTCCTCGGACTGTCCTTTCCGGAGGTGTCGCAAGGATGACCGCCACTGCCGACTACAAGACACTCGCCGAACGCGCCTCGAAGGAGCTCGCGGAGGCGACCGCGACCGAGGCCCTGCGCTGGACCGCGGAGACCTTCGGCGACGACTTCATCGTGGCGTCGAACATGCAGGACGCCGTCCTGATCGATCTGGCCACCCAGGTCAAACCCGACGTCGACGTGCTGTTCCTGCAAACCGGCTACCACTTCCCGGAGACCATCGGCACCCGTGACGCGGTGCAGGCGGTGTACCCGGGCGTGCGGATCGTCAACGCCGAAGCCGAACAGAGCGTCGCCGAACAGGACGCGGAGTACGGCCCGAAACTGCACGAACGCGACCCGAACCAGTGCTGCCACCTGCGCAAGGTGATACCGCTGCGGAAGACGCTCGCGAAGTACTCGGCGTGGGTGACCGGCGTCCGCCGCGTCGACGCGCCGACCCGCGCGAACACCCCCATCGTCACCTGGGACGACCGCAACGGGCTGGTGAAGATCAACCCGATCGCGCCGTGGTCCGACGACGAGTTCAACGGCTACATCAGCGAACACGGGATCCTCGAGAACCCGTTGGTGTCCATCGGTTATCTGTCGATCGGCTGCGCGCCGTGCACCGCGAAGGTCGCTCCGGGTCAGGACCCGCGCAGCGGCCGCTGGGCCGGGCAGGGCAAGACCGAATGCGGCCTGCACGGGTGAGAAGGGACGAAATGACCACGCTCGAACCGGCCGCTGACGCTGCCCAGGACAACCTGGCGGCGCTGGAATCCGAGGCCATCCACATCTTCCGCGAGGTGGCGGGTGAGTTCGACCGGCCGGTGATCCTCTTCTCCGGCGGCAAGGACTCGACGCTCCTGCTGCACCTGGCGATCAAGGCGTTCTGGCCCGCGCCGGTGCCGTTCCCGTTGCTGCACGTGGACACCGGGCACAACTTCGACGAGGTGATCGACTTCCGCGACCGCGTGGTCGAGCAGCACGGGCTCCGGCTGGTCGTGGCGAAGGTCCAGGACTGGATCGACGACGGCAGGCTCGAAGAGCGCGCCGACGGGATGCGCAACCCGCTGCAGACCACACCGCTGCTCGACACGATCGCCGAGAACAAGTTCGACGCGGTCTTCGGCGGCGGGCGCCGCGACGAGGAACGCGCCCGCGCCAAGGAGCGGATCTTCAGCCTCCGCAACGCTTTCGGCCAATGGGAGCCGCGACGGCAGCGTCCGGAACTGTGGAACCTCTACAACGGCCGTCACCGCCCCGGCGAGCAGGTCCGCGTCTTCCCGCTGTCCAACTGGACCGAGGCGGACGTCTGGAACTACATCGCGCGGGAGAAGGTCGAACTGCCGTCGATCTACTACGCGCACCGGCGCGAGGTCTACCAGCGCGACGGCATGTGGCTGGCCGAAGGGCCGTGGGGCGGGCCGCGGCCGGACGAGGTCGTCCGGGAACTGACCGTGCGCTACCGGACCGTCGGCGACGGTTCGTGCACGGGCGCCATCGAATCGACCGCCGCCACGGTGGACGAGGTCATCGCCGAGGTCTCGGCCTCCCGGCTCACCGAACGCGGCGCCACCCGTGCCGACGACCGGATGTCGGAGGCGGCGATGGAAGACCGCAAGCGGGAAGGGTACTTCTGATGTCCAGCCTCCTCAGGCTCGCGACCGCGGGCAGTGTGGACGACGGGAAGTCGACCCTCGTCGGGCGGCTCCTGTACGACACCAAATCCGTCCTCGCCGACCAGCTGGACGCGGTCACCCGCGCCAGTGTCGACAAAGGACTGTCCACTCCGGACCTCTCGCTGCTCGTGGACGGCCTGCGCTCGGAACGCGAGCAGGGCATCACGATCGACGTGGCGTACCGGTACTTCGCGACGCCGAAGCGCAGTTTCGTCCTCGCGGACACGCCGGGCCACGTGCAGTACACGCGGAACACGGTGACCGGGGCGTCCACCGCACAGCTCGCCGTGCTGCTGGTCGACGCACGGAAGGGCGTCATCGAGCAGACCCGCCGCCACGCCGCGGTGCTCGCGCTGCTGGGTGTGCCGAACCTGGTGCTGGCGGTGAACAAGATCGACCTCGTCGGTTACGACGAAGCGACGTTCACCGTGATCGCCGAGGAGTTCGCCGAGCACGCCGCTTCCCTGGGCTACGAACGGGGTTCCGTGCTCGCGGTGCCGGTTTCGGCGCTGGTGGGCGACAACGTGGCCGAGAAGTCGGACAAGACCCCGTGGTACTCGGGCCCGACCCTGCTGGAGCATCTGGAAACCGTTCCGGTGGCGCCGGATCCGCACGATTCGGCGTTCCGTTTCCCGGTGCAGTACGTGATCCGGCCGCGCACGGCCGACCATCCCGACTACCGCGGGTACGCCGGGCAGATCGCGGCGGGCACCGTGCGGCCGGGTGACGAGATCGTCGTTCTCCCGCAAGGGATCCGCAGCCGGGTCGAGGCCATCGACACCGCCGACGGGCCGCTCGCCGAAGCCGGCGCGGGCACCTCGGTGACCCTGTTGCTCGCCGACGACGTCGACATCTCGCGCGGTGACCTGATCGCCGCCGCCGACCGGCAGCCGACGGTGACCGACGAGATCACCGCGACCCTCTGCTGGCTCTCAGCCAAGGCGCTCAAACCGGGCGCTCGGGTGCTGGTGAAGCACGGAACGCGGACGGTGCAGGCCCTGGTCGGCGAACTCCACGCCCGCTTCGACGAGCAGACTCTGTCCAGTGTGGACGATCCGGCCACCTTGGAGCTCAACGACATCGGCCGGGTGACCCTGCGGCTGGCCGAAGAGATCGGCGTGGACGACTACGGCGTCAGCCCCCGGACGGGTGCGTTCCTGGTCATCGACCCGAAGGACGGCGACACCCTCGCCGCCGGCCTCGTCGGCGAAAGGTTCGCATGACCCCACCCCGCACTCCGCCCCTGGTCGCCGTCGCCCACGGCAGCCGCGATCCGCGGTCCGCCGCGACCATCCGCGCCCTGCTCGACGTCTCCCGCGGGCTGGCACCGGGTCTCGACATCCGCGAGTCCTTTTTGGATCTTTCGGAGCCGCTGCTCACCGATGCCCTTCGCGGCCTGTACGCCGAGGGGCACCGCGAAGTCGTCGTGGTGCCCCTGCTGCTCGGCGTGGCCTACCACGCCCGGGTCGACCTGCCCGCGCTCGTCGCCGAGGTGACCGCGGACTGCCCGGGCCTCGACGTGCGGGTTTCCGGAGTACTGGGCATCGACCCGCTCATCGAGACGGTCGCGCTGGACCGGCTCGCCGAAGCGGGCGCCGATCTGGACGACCCGGGCCTCGGTGTCCTGCTGGCCGGTGTCGGCTCGTCGAACGTGGCGGCGAACGACGCCGTCGCCGGGATCACCACTCGCTGGCATCTGCGGCGCGGCCTGCTCGCGACCCCCGCCTTCGCCAGTGCCGCGCAGCCGGACGTGCCTGCCGCCATCGCGCGGTTGCGGCTCAACGGAGCGCGACGGCTCGCGGTCGCGGGCTGGTTCCTCGCACCGGGACTGCTTCCGGACCGGATCGCGCGCCTGGCCCGCGAAGCCGACCCGTCCGTGATCGTCGCCGGGCCGCTGGGGCCGGATCCGCGGATCGCCGGGCTCGTCCTGGACCGCTACGACGTCGCCGCCGCCCGGCTCGCCGCCTGAGTAGCACGACCCGTCCCGTACGGGCGCTTGATACCGATTTTCGGTGGGTTCCGTTCCCAGTTCCGTGACACCCCGCGTATGGGAACGGAGATTTCTTGACGAGTTACTTAACTTGCCGGTAACTCTCTAATCGCTGCGCAGCTCCCTCTCTCCCCATCGAACCCCCAGGTAGGTGGAACATGAAGGCTGCCATCCGTGCCCTCGTCTGCGCTTCGGCCGTACTCGTCCCGATCGCCGGTCTGGCCGCGCCGGCTTCCGCGGCGACCACCGTCGTCTTCGACTGCGAGGCGAAGCCGCCGCTCGTCGGCAACAAGTACCTCAAGCTGAACCAGGACGCGGACGTCACCGCCCCGGCCACGGTCGCCCCCGGTGCCGCGCTCGACATCGTCATCGACCCGGCGCCGAACACCGTCCCGGCCGAGGTCAGCGGCTACCAGGTCAAGAACATCAAGGACTTCTCCCTGAAGATCCCGATCCCGGCGAACTCGACCTGGGTGGGTGCCGACCTCGCCGGCGGCTCCGGCATCGGCTCGACCCCGCCGAAGATCACCGTCTCCGGCAGCGTCGCGACGCTGAGCTTCCCCGGCCCGATCGCGGGCGGCTCGACGTTCGAACTGCCGACCGTGACCGCGCATCTCACCGCGGGTTCGTCCGGCACCATCGAGACGAAACTGGGCGGCTCCAGCTACAGCGACCCGGGTCTGACGTTCACCGCCGTGGTCAGCGCCGGTTTCGACGTCTCCGCCCCGACGGCGTGTTTCCCGAACCCGAGCCCGACGTTCACCACGACGACGATCGGCTGACCCGTGCCTGCGCCACCGTCGTGACGATGGTGGCGCAGGCCACTGCCCGGCCCGACTTCGCCCGTGCGAAGGTGGGGCATGGCTGACGAACTGGTGCACTACGACGTGGTGGGCGGCACCGCCACGATCACCTTGGACTCCCCGCACAACCGCAACGCGCTCTCCGCCCAGCTGCGGCGTGAACTGAGCGAATCGCTGGACAAGGCACAGGCGGACGACGCGGTGCGGGTCATCGTGCTCACCCACACCGGTCCGGTGTTCTGCGCGGGTATGGATCTGAAGGAGGCCCGCGGCGCCGGTGCGGGTGCCCAGGGCGTGAACGAGTTCCCCAAGATCCTCGAGCAGCTGTGGACCAGCCCCAAACCCGTCGTGGCCAGGCTCGCGGGCCCCGCCCGGGCAGGCGGGATCGGCATGGTGGCCGCGACCGACATCGCCGTCGCCGTGCTCGAAGCGACCTTCGCCTTCTCCGAGGTGCGGATCGGCGTCGTCCCCGCCGTCATCTCGCTCACCGTGCTGCCGCGGCTCAACGCCCGCGCCGCGCACGAGCTGTTCCTCACCGGTGACACCTTCGACGCGAAGCGCGCCGTCGAGATCGGCCTGCTGAACTCGGCCGTCCCCGCCGACGAACTCGACGACGAGGTCGCCCGCTACGTCAAGGCGCTCGCGCTCGGCGGCCCGAAGGCGCTCGCGGCGACGAAGGAACTGCTCAGCAAGCCGCGCCCGGCGACACCCGCCGAAGGCTTCGAAGCCATGAACAAGCTGTCCGCCGGGTTCTTCGCGAGCGAAGAAGGCCAGGAGGGCATCACGGCCTTCGCGCAGAAGCGCAAGCCGAACTGGGTCCCGGAGGCATAGGCCGTGTCCTAGTCCGGCAGGACGACGGTGAGGCGCCGGGAGTCCGTCCGATCGCCGGACGGCCCCAGCGCCCGCTGCGCGTCGGAAAGCACGCTGCGGACGGCCAGGTACGCCTTGGGATCACGCTCCCGCAGCCCCGAGGAACCGGCCCAGATCAGGACGTGCTCGCCGGGCGGGAGCCAGGACAGGTCGGTGAGGCAGTCGTAGAGCGCGTCGAGGTTCTTCCCGAAGTAGTCCGGGAACGACAGCGCCTCCGCGATCGCGTCGAGCGCCGAGTCCTTGTCGACCGTCCGTGTGCCGTCGATCAGGTGCGGATACGCGCCGCGGGCGAACGCCTTGTCCGCCGCGTCCTTGCCCGCGCTCATCGGCTCGGATCCACTACGACGAAGGACTTGTAGTGGTCCTCGGTGTAGTACAGCTCCTTGCCACTGCCGGTCACGAGCCGCCTCGCCCCGCGATCCGGGCTGCCCGGCGTCTTCACCGTGTACTCCCGGTAGTAGCCGGAACCCTTGGCGGGCAAGACCTTCTCCCGGTTCTGGAAGGTGACGTCGTCGTTGCGCGGATACGGGTACGGCCCGCCCGCTTGGATGAGCTTCCAGGTGTCGGACGCCTGCGAAGGAAGCTTCGTCAGCGGCTTGACCGGGAGACCGGAATCCTCGCCCGCGACCTTGCCCTTCGCCCCGCTCGCCGCGGCGTCGCCCGACGGCGCGGCCGAAGCGGACGAACTCGCCGGAGCGCTCTTCGTGTCGTCACCGCTGATGCCGTCCTTGACGAACCAGCCTGCGAGCACCAGCACGATCAGGCCGATCAGGGCGGCGGTGATCCGCCTACGGTTGAACATGGTGTGCCAGCTTAGGACGGCCGGTCGGAGTCGTTCGCATCGCGGGCGGTGCCGAAGCGCCGGGCGACCTTTCCGAAGACCGTGTCGAGTACCCAGGCCGCGACCAGGCACAGCGGCACCACGACCGCCATGACCAGCACGAACTGTACGGGGAACGGGGCCTGCGCGAGCCACAGTTCGACGCCGTCCCACCAGTCCGCAAGCCCATTGAACACATTGTGAGCCTACGCTCGCATCGAGTGCCGCCACCGGTCAGGCCATGTAGGTTGCTGGCATGTTCGCCGTTTACGCTTCCGAACCCAACGCCGAAAAGCCGCTGGACTCGCTGGTGATCGGCGAGCGGCCCGAACCCGAGGTCCCCGAAGGCTGGGTGCGGGTCAACGTCAAGGCCGCCAGCCTCAACATGCACGACCTGTGGACGTTGCGCGGCGTCGGCATCAAACCCGAGCAGTTCCCGATGATCCTGGGCTGCGACGGCGCGGGCACCCTCGACGACGGCACCGAGGTCGTCGTCCATTCGGTGATCAACGCCCCGGGCTGGCAGGGCGACGACACCCTCGACCCGAAGCGCACCCTGCTCACCGAGAAGCACCAGGGCACCTTCGCCGAGCAGGTCGTGGTGCCGGCGCGCAATGTCGTTCCGAAGCCGTCGGGCCTGAGCTTCGCGGAAGCCGCGACCATGGGCACGGCGTGGCTGACCGCGTACCGGATGCTGTTCGTGAAGTCCGGGCTGCGGCCTGGGCAGACGATGCTCGTCCAGGGCGCCTCTGGCGGCGTCTCGACCGCGCTGATCCAGCTCGGGCGTGCGGCCGGTTTCCGGGTCTGGGTCACCGGGCGTAGCGAAGAGAAGCGTGCGCTGGCCGAGAATCTGGGCGCACATCAGACCTTTGAGTCCGGCGCGCGGTTGCCGGAGCGGGTCGACGCGGTCTTCGAAACCGTCGGCAAGGCGACCTGGTCCCATTCGGTGAAGTCGCTGAAGCCGGGCGGCATCATCGTCGTCTCGGGCTCGACCAGCGGCCCGGACGCTCACGCGGAGTTGCAGCGCGTGTTCTTTCTGCAACTGCGCATCGCGGGTTCGACCATGGGGACCAGGGACGAGCTGAACGATCTCCTCGCCTACCTGGAGCTCACCGGGGTCCGCCCGCAGATCGGCGCCGAACTGCCGTTCGCGGAAGCCGAAACCGGGTTTAAGAACATGCTCGACGGGGAAACTTCAGGGAAGGTCGTCTTCACGCATTGATCGGAGGGGTGAGTCCGCCCCCTCCCCGTGATCAAGCGCGCACACAAGCGCACGTCCGCGCGTTCCACGCAGGTCAAACAGCTATTTCGCGGTCTTGTCAAGTGTCAAGAACGTTATGACTTGGCGAGCTTCTTACGACCAAAGTTCGACCAAAATCCGACCTCTCGCGGTTAGCCTGGAACCATGACCGCATCGCAGCGGCCCGAACCGGCGGACCCCGGGGGCCGGACCACCACCGACACCGACCCGATCCGCGTCTCGTTCCGGCGCTACGCCGGTGTCCGCACCAGAGTGCTCGAAGTCGGGCCGCAGCCGGTGGAATCCACCGACCGCGCCCCTCGGCGGATGCTCGGCAAACGGGCCACGGCGCGCGGGCAGGTCAAGCCGACCGCGCCGAGGCTGGTGCTGCTGCACGGCTACTGCGACAGCGCCGACACCTGGCGCCCCGTTCTGGAGCTGCTCGCGGCCGCCGGTGTTCCGGCGGTCGCGGTCGATCTGCCCGGATTCGGTGACGCTCAGCCACTGCGGCCGGGCCCGATGCTGCCGCAGCTGGACGCGTTCACCGCGGCCGTGGTCAAGGAGCAGGCCGTACTCGGCACGGTGGTGCTCGCCGGCAACTCGCTCGGCGGCACGATGAGCCTGCGGGCCGCGGAGAACCACCGGCTGCCGGTCGCCGGCGTGGTGTCGATCGCCGCGCCCGGTTTCGTGGACAGCTGGCTCATCCGCACCGTGGCCAGGTACCCGCTGCCGCTGCGGATGTACTCGGCCCTGCCGCTGCCGATCCCCGGCTTCCTCGTGCGCGCCGTCGCCGAGCAGGTCGTCCCCCGGCTCCTGTACGCCGACTCGGCCGCAGCCGACGCCGCCCAGGTGCGCCGGTTCACCTCGTTGTTCCCCGACTACCGCTCCACCACCACCAGGCTCGAACAGGCGCGGCAACTCGTCGAGGAGCTGGCGAACGCGTACCGGCTCGAAGAGGTCCGTGTCCCGCTCCTGGTGGTCGTCTGCGGCAAGGACAAGCTGGTCAGCGCCGCCTCCGGACGGCAGCTGCACGCGCTGGTCCCGCACAGCAGGCTGATGGTGCGTGAGGACTGGGGCCACTGCCCGCAGCTGGACGACCCCGTCGAGATCTCGGAGCTGCTCACCTACTTCTCCGCCGGCGCGTCCAGGCCGTCGAAGATCGCCGCTCGCGTGGCGGCCGAAGTGAGCGAGGACACCGTCGCCGGATAGGTGCGATCGCTCGTCTGCCAGTACGGTGCCCTTCGGACTGTGACCCAGTCCGAAGGGCACAACCTGTTGGGAGACGACGATGTCCGCACCGCGCAGCCTGGGCTCGGGATCCGGGATTTTCCGCCGTAAACCGATCGATCAGATCCAAGAACTCAGTGGGGGCGGAGGGCTCCAACGCACGCTGGGCCTGCGGCAGCTGACCGCGATCGGCGTCGGCGGCATCATCGGCGCGGGGATCTTCTCCCTGGCCGGCGCGGTCGCGAACAAGACGGCCGGACCCGCCGTGCTCATCTCGTTCCTCATCGCGGGTATCGCCAGCGCCGCCGCCGCGTTCTCCTACGCCGAGTTCGCCGGGCTGATCCCCCGTGCCGGGTCGGCCTACACCTACGGCTACACCGTGCTGGGCGAGATCGTCGGCTGGTTCATCGGCTGGGACCTGCTGCTGGAGTACACCGCGATCGTGGCGGTGGTCGCGATCGGCATCTCCGGCTACTTCAACGAGCTGCTGGGCTACCTGAACATCGAGCTCCCGACCTGGATGCTGGGCGCTCCGGGCACCGAAAAAGCCGGTGTCGAACCGGGTTCCTACAAGATCAACCTGTTCGCCGTGCTGCTGTGCCTGCTGATCGCCTTCATCCTCAACCAGGGCATGAAGAACGCGGCCCGGTTCGAAACGCTGCTGGTCTACTTGAAGGTCGGCCTGGTCCTGCTGGTGATCGTCGTCGGTGTCTTTCACATCAACAGCGACAACTACTCGAACTTCTTCCCGTTCGGCCTCAGCGGCGCGTTCACCGGAGCGGCGACGGTGTTCTTCGCGGTCTTCGGATACGACGCCATGTCCACCGCGGCCGAGGAATCGACCGACTCCCAGAAGCACATGCCGAAGGCGATCATCTACTCGCTCGCCATCTCGATGGTGCTCTACGTGCTGGCCTGCCTGGTCCTGACCGGCATGGTCAACTACAAGGACATCGACAGCGAGGCCGCTTTCTCCAGCGCCTTCGCGGGCCTCGGGATGAAGTGGCTCGGCCTGATCATCGCCGTGGGCGCGATCATCGGTATCACCACGGTGCTGTTCACCTTCCTCATGGGCGCGAGCCGCGTCGGCTACTCGATGAGCCGCGACGGCCTGCTGCCCAAGTGGTTCGGCAAGACCCACCCGGTGCGCAAGGTGCCGAGCCGGATGACCTGGGTGCTCGGTATCGCGTCGGCGGTCATCGCCGGTCTGCTGCCCATCGGTGAGGCCGCGGAACTGACGAACATCGGCATCCTGCTCGCGTTCGTCGTCGTCTGCGTCGCGGTGATCGTGCTGCGCTACAAGCAGCCGGACCTGCCGCGCTCGTTCAAGACGCCGGGCATGCCGATCGTGCCGATCATCGGGATCGTCTTCTCGATCTGGCTGATCACCTTCCTGAACCCGGAGACCTGGCTGCGGTTCGCGGTCTGGTTCGGCATCGGCCTGATCATCTACTTCGCCTACAGCCGCCGTCACTCGGTGATGAACACGAACAACGGCGACGCGAAGCAGGTCAGCGGAGACGACTCAAACGCGTAGCGGCTTCGCGGGCTTCGGCCTGGAGGCGTTCGACGATCGACGCCGCCGGGCCGGAGCCCGCGAGTTCGTAGGTCTGCCCCGCGTAGAGGGACATGATCTCCGGGTCGCCCGCCTTGCCCGCCGCCGCGCGGATCGGCTTGGTCAGGTTGTTGACCTCCGGATACGCCGACGGCGCGGTGGCCGAGAAATCCGCGACCGCGCGATTGACCAGTGACCGGGCGGGACGTCCGCTGAACGCCCGGGTGAACGCCGTCGGCCTTCCCCCGTCCGCCAGTGCCTGCCGATGCGCGGGCTGGGTCCCGGCCTCGTCCGCCCGCAGGAACGCGGTACCCAGCTGCGCCGCGACGGCCCCCGCCGCCAGTACCGCCGCGATGTCGGCCCCGTGCACGAGCCCACCGGTCGCGACGAGCGGCAGATCCGTCCGCGCCGCGACCAGCCGGAGCAGGCTCAGGACGCCATACTGCGCGCCCCCGCCTTCGACTCCGGGCTCGTCGGCGAAAAGCCCTCGATGCGCTCCGGCCTCGAACCCCTGGACCACGAGCGCGTCCACACCGACGGCCACGGCCCGATCGGCTTCCGCCGGGCTGGTGACCGTGACGGCTACCTTGCTCCCGTTGGCGTGCAAGCGTTCGACGTCCTCGGCCGACGGCGTGCCGAAGGTGAAGGAGACGACCGGCACCTTCCGCTCCAAGACGACCTCGAGCTTCGCGGCATAGGCGTCGTCGTCCCAGCGCGGCTCACCGGGCTCGACGCCGAGGCGCTCGGCCTCCGCACGCCAGCGCTCGATGTGCGCACCGAGATCCGCTTCGGCGGCGGAGCCACCCGATACGAAGAGGTTCACGCCGAACGGCTCAGCGGTCAGCTCGGCCGTCTTGGCGATCCGGTCCGAGAGGGCGTCGGCGCTCAGATAGCCCCCGGCCAGGAAGCCGAATCCACCCGCCGCGGTCACCGCGGCCACGAGCTCGGGAGTGGTCGGCCCGCCCGCCATCGGGGCCGCGATCACGGGGAAACGCAAGTCTTCGAACACGTTTCCGACGATAGTCCCGTCGCGGCGACACGCATTGTGACGTTCGAGTCACTCCAAGGTTCGCTCGTGGTGGTCTAGACCTTTAACGGCGAAAATGCGACGATCGGACGGCCGTGACGCACGTCACGCCCTCGTCCCCCTTGGAGGCCCCGGTGAAGACCTTGAGAGCGCGGCTGGGTCGCGCCTTCGTCGGGGTGGCGCTGCTCGCCGGCGCCACCACCGCTGCCGCCCCGGTCGCCGACGCGGCCACCCCGCCGCTGCAGGCGATCGTCCCGGTCCCGGTCTCGGCCCAAGCGGTCACCGGCTCCGACCACACCTTGACCGCGAACACCAAGATCTACACCCAGGCCGGGTCGGCACAGGCCAAAGCCGTCGGCGAATACCTCGCCGGGATCTTCCGCACGTCCACCGGCTTCCCCCTGCCCGTCGCCGACGCGCCGTCCGGCACACCGGCCGACGGCATCTCGCTCCTCCTGTCCGGCGCGGACACCCGCGTCGGCGACCAGGGCTACCAGCTGAACTCCACGTCCGCGTCGGTCATCCTTCGCGCGACGACGGCACAAGGTCTCTTCGGCGGCGTCCAGACGCTGCGCCAGCTGCTGCCCGGCAAGATCGAAAGCCCCACGGTGCAGCAAGGTCCTTGGACGATCCCCGGCGCGAACATCCTGGACTACCCGCGCTTCGGCTACCGAGGCGCGATGCTCGACGTCGCCCGGCACTTCCACCCGGTCGCCACGGTCAAGCGGTACATCGACCAGCTGGCCCAGTACAAGATCAACAACCTGCACCTGCACCTCGCCGACGACCAGGGCTGGCGCATCCAGATCGACAGCTGGCCGCGGCTGACCACCTACGGCGGCAGCACCCAGGTCGGTGGCGGCGCCGGCGGCTACTACACCAAGGCGCAGTACACGGAGATCGTGAACTATGCGGCCTCGCGGTTCATCACGGTCATCCCGGAGATCGACATGCCGGGCCACACCAACGCCGCCTTGGCGTCGTACGCCGAGCTGAACTGCAACAACACCGCCCCTCCCCTGCGCACCGACACCGCCGTCGGCTACAGCTCGCTCTGCATCTCGAAGGACATCACCTACACCTTCGTCAACGACGTCATCCGTGAGGTCGCCGCGCTGACGCCCGGCCCGTACTTCCATCTCGGCGGCGACGAGGCCCAGGCCACCAGCGACACGGACTACCGCACGTTCATGAACCGGGTGCTGCCGATGGTGGCCGCCGCGGGCAAGCAGGTCGTCGGCTGGCACGAGATCGGCAAGGCCACCCTGCCGACCACAGCGACCCCGCAGTTCTGGGGCACGACGACGTCCAGCACGGAGGTCTCCAACGCCGTCGCCCGCGGCAGCAAGGTGATCCTGTCGCCGGCGAACAAGGCGTACCTGGACATGAAGTACAACTCCAGCACGCCGATCGGGCTCTCGTGGGCGGGCTACATCGAGGTCCAGGACGCCTACAACTGGAACCCGGGCGCCTACCTCTCCGGTGTACCCGAATCCGCCGTCCGCGGCGTCGAATCCCCGCTGTGGACCGAAACCGTGGTGACACCGGCGAATATCGACTACCTCGCCTTCCCCCGGCTCCCGGCGCACGCCGAACTCGGCTGGTCGCCGTGGTCGACGCACGACTGGAACACCTTCCGGGTGCGCCTCGGCGCGCAGGCGCCGCGCTGGCAGGCGCAGGGCCTCGACTACTACAAGTCGAGCCAGGTGCCCTGGGAAACCGGATCCGGGAACCCGGGCACCTGCACGCTCCCCGCGTGGGACCGTGCTTCGGTCTACACCGGTGGAGCGACCGTCTCCCACAACGGGCACAAGTGGACGGCCCAGTGGTGGACACAGGGCGAAGAACCCGGAACGACCGGCCAATGGGGTGTCTGGCGCGACAACGGCACCTGCTGACCCGCCCCGTGGTCCCGCTCGGCCCCTGCGCCGGGCCGAGCGGGACTACGGTGGTCCCATGGCCGCAGACCTCGAACTCGTCCGCACTCTTTCCTTGCGTGAAAACGGACTCGCGACCGTCTCGACGGTTCGCTCGGACGGCACCGTCCATTCCTCGGTGGTGAACGCAGGGGTCTTCGAAGACCCGGTCACCAAGGCGCCCGGAGTCGCCTTCGTGGCGATGGGCGGGGTGAAGAAACTCGACCTGTTCCGCCGGGCGGGCCACGCCACGATCACCTTCCGTCGCGGCTGGGAGTGGGCGGCGGTCCAGGGAAGCACCCACCTCCTCGGCCCGGACGACCCGGATCCGGCCTTCGACCCCGCCGGTCTCCCCAAGCTGCTGCGCGAGGTCTTCATCGCGGCGACGGGGACCCACGACGATTGGGACGAGTACGACCGTGTGATGGCCGCCGAACGCCGTGTCGCCGTCTTCGTCACCGCGAACCGGATCTCCGGGAACCGCTGATACGAAAAGGCCGCCCGGACGGTGATCCGGGCGGCCTTCGCGAGTATCGGCTACTTCTTCTTGCTGCCGGCGTCCTCAGTGGACAGAGCGGCGACGAAGGCCTCCTGCGGGACCTCGACCCGGCCGACGGTCTTCATCCGCTTCTTGCCTTCCTTCTGCTTCTCCAGCAGCTTGCGCTTACGCGAGATGTCACCGCCGTAACACTTCGCGAGCACGTCCTTGCGGATAGCGCGGATGGTCTCGCGGGCGATGATCCGCGACCCGACGGCCGCCTGGATCGGCACCTCGAACTGCTGCCGCGGGATCAGCTCGCGCAGCCGCGTCGCCATCCGGTTGCCGTAGCCGTACGCGGCGTCCTTGTGCACGATCGCCGAGAAGGCGTCGACGGTCTCCCCCTGCAGCAGGATGTCGACCTTGACCAGATCCGCGATCTGGTCGCCGCCCTCTTCGTAATCGAGCGACGCGTAGCCGCGCGTACGCGACTTCAGCGTGTCGAAGAAGTCGAAGATGATCTCCGCGAGCGGGATGTTGTACCGCAGCTCGACGCGGTCCTCGGAGAGGTAATCCATCCCCAGCAGCGTCCCGCGCTTGGCCTGGCACAGCTCCATGATCGTGCCGACGAACTCCGACGGCGCCAGAATGCTCACCTTGGAAACCGGCTCGTGGACCTCGGAGATCTTCATCCCGGACGGCCAGTCCGAGGGGTTCGTCACCACGACCTCGCTCTTGTCCTCGAGCACGACGTTGTAGATGACGTTCGGAGCGGTCGAGATCAGGTCGAGGCCGAATTCGCGTTCGAGCCGGTCCCGCGTGATCTCCAGGTGGAGCAGGCCGAGGAAACCGCAGCGGAACCCGAACCCGAGCGCCACGGAGGTCTCCGGCTCGTAGGCGAGCGCGGCGTCGTTGAGCTGGAGCTTGTCCAGTGCCTCACGCAGTTCGGGATAGTCCGAACCGTCGACCGGGTAGAGGCCGGAGTAGACCATGGGCTTCGGCTCGCGATAGCCCGCGAGCGGTTGCTCGGCGCCCTTGCGCTCGGAGGTGACGGTGTCGCCGACCTTCGACTGACGGACGTCCTTCACGCCGGTGATGAGGTACCCCACCTCGCCGACCCCGAGCCCCTTGCTCGCCTTGGGCTCCGGCGAGATGATCCCGACCTCGAGGAGTTCGTGCGTGGCGCCGGTGGACATCATCTTGATCCGCTCGCGCGGCGTGATCTTGCCGTCGACGACCCTGATGTAGGTCACGACGCCCCGGTAGGTGTCATAGACCGAGTCGAAGATCATCGCGCGGGCTGGCGCGTCCGCGTCGCCGACCGGCGCCGGCACCTGCCGCACGCATTCGTCCAGCAGTTCGGTCACGCCAATGCCGGTCTTGGCCGACACGCGGAGCACGTCCGAAGGTTCGCAGCCGATGATGTGCGCCAGCTCGGCCGCGTACTTGTCCGGGTCGGCCGACGGCAGGTCGATCTTGTTCAGCACCGGGATGATGTGCAGGTTCTTCTCGAGCGCCAGGTAGAGGTTCGCCAGCGTCTGAGCCTCGATCCCCTGCGCGGCGTCGACCAGGAGAATCGCCCCTTCACAGGCCTCCAAGGCCCGGGAGACCTCGTAGGTGAAGTCCACGTGGCCCGGGGTGTCGATCAGGTGCAGGACGTGGTCCTGGCCGTCGACCTTCCAGGGCAGGCGCACGTTCTGCGCCTTGATGGTGATCCCGCGTTCCCGTTCGATGTCCATGCGGTCGAGGTACTGAGCGCGCATGGCCCGCTCCTCGACCACGCCGGTGAGCTGCAGCATGCGGTCGGCCAGGGTCGACTTGCCGTGGTCGATGTGCGCGATGATGCAGAAGTTCCGGATGAGCTCCGGGGGCGTGAAGGTCGTGTCGGCGAACGTCGTCAACGGGTTTCCTCGCGAAGGTCGGGGTGTGCCACCTCTATGGTCCCATGCCGCTCCGGGTGCGAGTGGGGGTCATCCCCGATGCGGCCCGTGATGAGCTGTGGTGCCCTCGAAGTATGAGTACTTCACTGTCCCAAATGCTCGACCGGACGTTCGGTCGTCCCCGGGGACTGCTCGGCCGGTTCGGCGGGCGGGCGATGGCGCACGGCAACGCGTCCACCGAGCTTCGCGTCGTCGAGCTGGCGTCGATCGAGTCCACCGAGACCGCCCTGGTGGTCGGCCCCGGCCCCGGAATCGGCCTGCAGGCCACGGCCGAACGCGCGGCCCGGACGATCGGTGTCGACCCGTCGCAGGAGATGCTCGCGCGATCCCGCCGCCGCTGCGGCGACGAAGTGGAGCTGCGGCAGGGCACCGCGGACGCCACAGGTGAGCCCGACGACAGCGTCGACGTGGTCCTGAGCGTCAACAACGTGCAGCTGTGGGACGACCGGCCGGCCGGGTTCGCCGAACTGTTCCGGGTGCTGCGCCCCGGCGGCAGGCTGCTGCTTTCGTCGCACGAGAAGTGGTTGCCGGTGTCCCGGCACGAGCTGGCCGACGAGGCGGCCGCCGCCGGTTTCGTCGATCTGCAGACCTGGACCTGGGACCCGCCGGGCTTCGGCGCCTCCCTCGCCGCTCAGCTGCGCGCGATCAAGCCACTCGCCTAGCGCGGGTCGGTGCGCAGTGGATGCTCACGCGGCACCTCGACCAGCACGATCCTGGTGCCGTCCGGGTCGGCGATCCACGCCTCGTCCAGCCCCCAGGGCTCGCGCCGCGCGCCGCGAACCGGTTCCAAGCCCTTCTCCGCGAGTTCCTGGAGCGCCGCGGGCAGGTCCCGGACCTGGAGCCACAAGGCGACGTCAGGCGTCGGGCCGGTCTCTCCGGTACCGACGATCTCGATCGACCCGTTCCCGGCGAAGAACACCGTCCCGCCGGGGAACTCCTTGTCGACGGCCAGGCCCAGGGTGTCCCGATAGAACGCCGTCGACACGTCGAGGTCCTTCGGGTGGATCAGCACCCTGCTGCTCAGCACGTCCATGGCTCAATCCCTACCGGATGGGTTCAGGCCATCGCAATCGCGGCGATACCCGCCAGCACCACCACCGACCCGGCCAGCCGGCGGACGGCGTTCGCCTCCCCTAGGACCAGCCAGGCGGCGATACCGCCCAAGACGATGCTCAGCTCCCTCGCGGGCGCGACGAGGCTCACCGGGGCGACCTGGAGGGCGTAGAGCACCAGCAGGTAGGCGACGGGCGAGAACACGCCGACGATGACGACCTCGCGCTTGTGCTCGCGCCAGAGCCACGAGATCTCCTCGCGGTCCTTCAGCGCGTACGGCGCCATGAGCAGGCTCTGCACGATCGCGCCGGTTCCGAAGTACACGATCGGCGGGACCCCGAGTCCGGTGACCGAATGCGCGTCCCACAGCGTGTAGGCGGCGATCGTGAGACCGGTCAGCAGGCCGTAGAACAGGCCCTTGCGGCGAGCGACACGGTCGGCGGCGTCGGCGTGGGCCGGTGCCCGCCCGGTCCCGATCACCAGCACCCCGGCGACCACGAGGAACGCGCCCACCAAGCCGAGGATCCCCGGCCGCTCGCCGAGCAGCACGACGGCGGCGAGCACCGAGATCAGCGGCCCGGTCCCGCGGGCGACGGGATAGACGACGGACAGATCGCCGACGGCGTATCCCCGTTGGAGGACGATGCCGTACGTGACATGGAACACGGCGGTGACCACGGCGGCGAACAGCCAGGTCCACTGTGGACGTTGTGGTTCCACGGCCAGCGAGACCGCCATGACGGGGACGAGCAGGATCGCGGAAAGGCTGTAGTACGCCCAGACGAACCTGGCTCCGCCGCGGCGGATCCGCTTGGCGGCGAGGTTCCAACCCGCGTGGACGACGGCGGCGATGACGACGAAGGACAGAGCGGTGGCGTTCACAGCGGACCTTTCACGTTTTCCGCGCATGCGGAAAACCCGGTCCTCCAGGCTTTTGTCCCGTCAGATGAACGGCGGCGCTTCCGGCTCCGCCGATGGTGCCGCTCGGACCGGTCCCGTCTGCCCTGATTGTGTGTTTTCGCTGAACGGGCAGGCGGCGGAACCCTAGGCACTACGATCTTCACCGTACCGTAAGCAGCCCTCCCGAGGCTGGCGCGAGCCGTGCCGGGACGGCTGTTAAGCTTGCCTTTCACCGTCGTGTGGCATTCCGTCATGGAGGAAACCCGCGCCGCTCCCACGAGCACGCAGGGCCGGTCACAGCGCGGCGGTGAAACCACCGAGAGATTCAAGAGGAGCGCCCCCGTGGCCAACATCAAGTCGCAGATCAAGCGCATCACCACCAACGAGAAGGCGCGTCAGCGCAACCAGGCGATCCGGTCCTCGGTGAAGACCGCGATCCGCAAGTTCCGCGAGGCCGCCGACGCCGGTGACAAGGCCAAGGCCCTGGAGCTGCAGAAGGACGCGGCCAAGAAGCTGGACAAGGCCGTGACCAAGGGCGTCATCCACGCCAACCAGGCCGCCAACAAGAAGTCCGCGCTCGCGAAGCGCGCGAACTCTCTCTGATCGGCTTTCGAAGGGCCCCGGCGACTCGCGTCGCCGGGGCCCTTCGCCGTTCTCAGCGGCTTGTGCCGTGGGCGTCGACGACCTCCAGGACCGCGCGCTCCAAGGCGTACTCCGGGTTGGCCGCCACGCCCTTGACCTCGGCGTTGAGCCGGGCGACCACGCGCATCGCGGTGGCCAGACCGTCCTGCCCCCAGCCGCGGGCCTGCCCCTGCGCCTTGCGCACCTTCCAGGGCGGCATCCCCAGCTCGCCCGCCATCTGATTCGGGTTGCCGCGACCGGCGCCGGACACCCGCGCGATCGTGCGGACGGCGTCGGCGAGCGCGTCCGCGACCAGCACGTGCGGTACGCCCAGCTGCATCGCCCAGCGCAGCGACTCCAGCGCCGCCGCCTTGTCGCCGGCGACGGCCTTCTCGGCGACGGCGAAACCGTTCACGTCCGCTCGGCCACGGTGGTAGCGCCGGACGGCCTGCTCGTCGACCGCCCCGCCGGCGTCCGCGACGAGCTGGGTCGCCGCCGACGACAGCTCGCGCAGATCCGAGCCGACGGCGTCGATCAACGCGAGCACGGCCGCACCGTCGATCTTCCCGCCGACCCGGCGGACCTCGTTGCGGACAAAGGATTCCCGCTCGGCGGCCTTGGTCAGCTTCGGGCATTCGACGACTTCCGCGCCCGCCTTTTTCAAGGCGGCTGGAAGCCCTTTCGCGGCCTTGCTCCGGCCGCCTCCGCTGTGCACGACGACGAGCACGATGCCGTCGGCGGGCGCCTTGACGTAGGCCATCACCCCGTCGGCGAGCTCCTGCGAGATGTCGTGCGCGGATTCGAGGACGATCACCCTGCCCTCGGCGAACAGCGAAGGGCTGACCATTTCCGCGAGCGCCGGGACTGTGAGGTCCGACACCCGGATCCGGGTGAGATCCGCCGTCGGATCGGCCGCTTTGGCCGCGTCCGAAGCACTGCGGACCGCACGTTCGATCAGCAGCTCTTCCTCACCGAGAACCAGGACCAGCGGCGATGGGGCGGAAGCTTGCGTCGTCACGGTGACGATCCTGCCACTCGTCCTCTCGTGTGCTTTGTCCGGTGATGTGTTCCGGGCACGGTGGCCCCACCTGAGGCTCATGTCGTACGGTGTTGGCGAGGCGACGCGCTGACGCGCGTGCCGACAATCGAATACCGCTCATCCAGAGGGGCAGAGGGAACGGCCCGATGAAGCCCCGGCAACCGGCGTCAGCCTGTCATCCCGCGATCGCGGGATAGCTGACGAACACGGTGCCAATTCCGGCCCGCCACCGGCGGGGCAGATGAGGAAAGGAACCTCGCGATGACCGCAACCCTCGGCACGACCTCCACCACCAAGACCCCGGATCTCGGACCGGCCGTCGAACTGGTGTCGAAGGAAGAGGGACACCGGCAGCCGCTCGCCCCCGAATTCGTTTCCGCCGAGGACTTCTCGCCGCTCGAAGTCGCCTACGACTTCGGCCGCGTGCGCCGCGAGGACATCGAAGCCGGACCGAAGAACATCTGGCGCTACAAGAAGCTCCTTCCCGTTCCGTCGAACGTCGAAGAGATCCCCAACACCGAACCCGGCGCCACCCGGCTCATCCAGGCCGACAGGCTCGCGAAAGCCTTGGGCGTCAAGAAGGTCTGGGTCAAGGACGACACCGGGAACCCCACCCACTCGTTCAAGGACCGCGTGGTCGCCGTCGCGCTGGCCGCCGCCCGCGAATTCGGATTCGACGTGCTGGCCTGTCCGTCGACCGGCAACCTGGCCAACGCCGTCGCCGCCGCGGCGGCCCGCGCGGGCTGGCGGTCGGTCGTGCTGATCCCGAAGACCCTCGAGCGCGC
The DNA here is from genome assembly GCF_003947475.1 of Amycolatopsis sp. WAC 04197. Taxonomy (NCBI): domain Bacteria; kingdom Bacillati; phylum Actinomycetota; class Actinomycetes; order Pseudonocardiales; family Pseudonocardiaceae; genus Amycolatopsis; species Amycolatopsis sp. WAC 04197. Next base: position 60,601 of record NZ_QHJK01000014.1, read on the forward strand.
CAAGATCCTCACCACCGCCGTGTACGACGGCGACCTGATCGCGGTCGACGGCAACTACGACGACGTGAACCGGCTCGCCACCCAGCTCGCCGCCGAGCAGGAGAGCTGGGCGTTCGTCAACGTGAACGTCCGGCCCTACTACTCGGAAGGTTCCAAGACGCTGGCCTTCGAGGTCGCCGAACAGCTCGGCTGGCGGCTTCCCTCCCAGATCGTGGTGCCGATCGCCTCCGGTTCCCAGCTCACCAAGGTGGACAAGGGTTTCCGCGAGTTCGGTCAGCTCGGCCTCGTCGACGAGACGCCGTACAAGGTGTTTGGCGCGCAGGCCACCGGCTGCTCCCCCGTCTCGGCGGCCTTCCGGGCCGGTCACGACGTCGTCCAGCCGGTCAAGCCGGACACGATCGCCCGGTCGCTGGCGATCGGGAACCCGGCCGACGGCCCCTACGTCCTCGACGTGGTCAACCGCACCGGTGGCGCGATCGAAGACGTCACCGACGAAGAGGTCGTCGAGGGCATCCGGCTGCTCGCCCGCACCGAGGGCATCTTCACCGAGACCGCGGGCGGCGTGACCGTCGCGACGGCCAAGAAGCTCATCGAGACCGGCAAGCTCAACCCGGACGAGGAGATCGTCCTGCTGATCACCGGCGACGGCCTCAAGACCCTCGACGCCGTCGAGGACAAGATCGGCCCGAAGGCCACCGTCAGCGCCTCGGCCGACGCGGTCCGCGAAGCTCTGGGTATCTGAAGGGCGCTGGGCATCTGAGTTCCCGCCGGCCCGCCTCAGGAACGAGGCGGGCCGCGGGGCTCACCCCGGCGTACCAGGGCGAGGCCTCGCCCGTCCGCGACCACCGCGGTGTCGCCGTCCGTGTCCGTCCTGGCGACCGACGCGCCGACGGCCACCAGGCTGTCCAAAGTGGACTTGTTCGGATGACCGTAGGTGTTTCCGGCACCGACGCTCACCAACGCGGCCCGCGGTGCGACGGCGTTGAGGAAATCCGGTGCCGTGTAACGACTTCCGTGATGCGGGACCTTCAGGATCTCGGCACGCAGATCGGCGCCCTCGGCCATCAGGTCGGACTGCGCGGCGAGCTCGATGTCGCCTGTCAGCAGCATCCGGCCCGCCGGGGTCCCGGCGCGCAGGACGACCGAACCGTTGTTGATCACCGTGCCGTCCTGTTCACGGACCGAGCGCCGGGTGACATAACGCGGTCCCAGTACGTCGAGTGACAACGCCTGCCATTCCAGCCGTTGTCCGATCTCCAGCTCCAGCAAGGGAATCCCGCGCCGCGCGGTCTCGTCCGCGACCTGCTGCCACGCCCAGGCCGGAGCCCGTCCCGAGCCGACGGCGACCGCACCGACCGACCGGCCCTCGAAGACGGATCCGAGACCGCCGATGTGGTCGGCGTGCAGATGACTCAGCACGATCAGCGGCACGCGGTCCACGCCGAGCCTGCTCAGGCATTCGTCCGCCGGACCCGGTTCCGGCCCGGTGTCGACCAGGACCGCCCTCCCCTGCTCACCCGTGGCGAGGACGACGGCATCGCCCTGTCCGACGTCACAGGCGACGGCGTTCCACGCCGGCGGTGGCCACACCGGTGCCAGCACCCGCACCGGTACGAAGACGACCAATCCGGTGGCCAACGCGATCGCCAGCAGGATCCGCCCGTGCCGCAACCGGATGACGACGAGCAGCACGGCGAGCAGTCCGGCCGCCAAAAGCCCGCCCCACCAGCCATCCGGCCAGTCCACGACGGCTCCCGGCGCCCGGGCGCCGTGGCGGGCCACGGTGATGAGCCAGCTCGCCTCGGGTTCGGTCAAGCGGACCAGCAGCCGTCCCGCCGACGGCCACCACGGTCCGAGGGCGGTGGCGAGCACGCCGAACACGGTGGCCGGGGCGACCACCGGCGCGGCGAGCACGTTGGTCAGCACCGAGACGAGACTGACCGATCCCGCCATGCCCGCGATGACCGGCGCAGTCATCACGAACGCGGCCAGCGGGATGGCCAGCCCCTCGGCGTAACCGGCCGGAACGCCGCGTCCGACCAGCCACTCCGCCCATTTCGGCGCCAGCAGTACGAGCCCGGCCGTGGCGAGCACCGAAAGCGCGAACCCGAAGTCGGCGGCCATCGCCGGATCGGCCACCACGAGCCCGGCCACCGCGAACGCCAGCGCGGGCAGCGCCGAACCCCGGCGCCCCAGTGCCAGCGCCAGCAGCCCGACCGCCCCCATCACCCCGGCGCGGAGCACGCTGGGCGCGGGCCCGGCGAGGACCACGAACCCGGCCAGCCCCACGGCGGCCGCGGTGGCGGACGTCCGCGGCCCGACCCGGAGCACTCTCAGCAGGAGCAGGATCGAGCCGCAGACGATCGCCACGTTCCCACCGCTCACGGCCATCAGGTGGGACATGCCGGAGTCGGTGAACTCGTGTTCCACCCTCGGGGAGAGCGTGCTCGTGTCCCCCACGACCAGTCCGGGCACGAGACCGGCCTCTTCCTCCGGGAGGACGGCGCACAGTTCCCGGAGCCCGGTGCGCAGCGACTCCGCGGCTCGCTGCCACCAGGGCGCCGGTCCGGCGTCCGACGGCGGGCCTCGCACCGAGAGGACCGCGACCGTCAGTTCGGCCCCCTTCGCCGGCGCGAGCCGCCCGGAGGCGGTGACCTGCTGCCCGGGCAGCAGGTCCTTCCACCCCTCGGCGGGAGCGAGCAGGAGGATCCGGCCGGCCGAATCCACCGCCCGCTCGCCCGTCACCGCGGCATCCACCGTCGCGGCGATGACCACCAGGCGGGTGCCCGCCCGGCGATCGGCGTATCCGGCACCGCGGACCGGACGTGGCCGCTCGGTGACCACCACCCTCGTGGTGGCGTCACTCCCCCGTGCGGCGGCGGCACGGAGGTCGTCGTGCTCGGCGGCCCGGATCCGCAGCGCCACCGGGCCGGCGGTGAGCACGCCGAGGACCGCCAGGGCACCCAGGCCCGCCACCCACCGGGACGCCGTCCGGCGGGCACGGACACCGGCGATGATCGCGAGCACCACGGCGGCCGCACCGCAGAGCATCGTGATCCACCAGCCGGCGAGAAGTCCGGAAAGAGTGCCGAGCCAGGCCGTCGCCGCGGCCGGTAACAACCGCAGGTCCTGACCTCGCCACGACGTGGTGTCCACTTCGGACGGATCGGCGGACGGGTTCATCCGACGGACACCAATTCCCGGAATTTTCGATACTTGCTTTCGCCGATCCCTTCTACGTCACGGAGTTGCTCGACGGTGGTGAACCCGCCGTGCCCGGACCGCCAGTCGATGATGCGTTTCGCCATCACCTCGCCGACCCCGGGCAGCGTGTCGAGTTGCTCGGCCGTGGCCGTGTTCAGGTCGAGCTTCCCCGTCGGTGCCGCCGTTCCGGCCGCGGCCGGAACGGGGACACCGACGGCCACCTGCTCACCGTCGGTGAGCCGCCGGGCCAGATTCACTCCGGTCAGATCCGTTCCGGGCTGTGCCCCACCGGCCGCCGTGAGGGCATCGGCGACCCGTGCGCCCGGAGGGATCGTGACCAGGCCGGGTCTGAGTACCCGGCCGACGACGCTGACCACCAGAGGCGCCTTGCCCGCCGCGGCGGGGACGTCTCCGGCGGCCTTCGCCGACGGCAGGGGCGGCACGGTCTCCGCCCCTGGCCGGTGTCCGAACAAGGCGATCGCTCCGGCCACGATCACGGCCACCGCGATCAGCACGGCCACCACGGCGAACCACCGCCGGTTCACCGGAATCCCGTCCGCCGTGAACCGGGCGGGCACCCAGCGGCGTGCGAGCCTGCCCGCGGGCGGGCCCTGGGTGGGCGACGACAGCTGCGCGGCCAGCCACGCCAGCCTGGCGTTGACGGAGGGACCCGGTGACCGGGCGGTTTGGTCGAACACGTGAACGACGCTACGGAGCGGGGACGGCGGGCGGCAGTGGAGAATCCCGAGGCTGTGGACAAGTGGGGTGTTGTGGACAACTCGGCCGCGGCCGAGGCCGGATCACCGTTTTCCGTCGGGACCGTATGGGACGCTGGCGGGTTTCCCTAACCCACGCGCTGGATCACCACACCGAGCACCCCGGGTCCGGTGTGGGCCCCGATGACGGCGCCGATTTCCGAGACCACGCACCCTTCCGGGCAGTCGATGGACTCCTCGAGCCGGTTGGCCAGCTCGACGGCGCGCTCGGGCGAAGCCAGATGGTGGACGGCGATATCGGCGAGCCCGCCTTCGGCCGCCTTCACGGCGAGTTCGACCAGCCGCGCCACCGCGCGATTCATCGTCCGCACCTTTTCCAGGGGCTGGATCCGGCCTTCGGACATGTGGAGCACCGGTTTCACCGCGAGCGCCGTGCCGAGCAGGGCGGCCGCGGGGCCGATCCGGCCGCCGCGGCGCAGGTATTCGAGGGTCTCGACGGCGAACAGGGTCTCCGAGCGGCTCACCGCGTCGACCGCGGCCGCCTCCACCTCGGCCGGATCCGCTCCGTCCGCGGCGGCGCCCGCCGCGCGCAAGGCGGCGAACCCGAGTCCCATCGCGGTGCTGCGCGAATCGACCACGCGCACCTTGTCCGGTCCGACCTCCTGGGCCGCGAGCACCGCCGCCTCCCAGGTCCCCGACAGCTCCCGGGACAGGTGGACCGACACGACGGCGTCCGCGCCCTCGGCCAGCGCCGCCCGGAACTCCTTGACGAACTCGGCGGGTGTCGGCCGGGAGGTCGTCACCAGGCTGCGTTTGCCGAGCGCCTCGGCCAGGGCCGCGGGCCCCATCTCGACGCCGTCGAGGAAGACGACGCCGTCCACGAGGACATGCAGCGGGACCACCCGGATCCCGTTCCGTTCGGCGAAGCCTTCCGGCAGGTGGGCGGTGGAATCCGTGACTACGGCGACCGACACGGCAGCCAGCCTACGTTGCCGAGGGGCGGAGCACCGGGGCCATCAGGCGGGCCATTTCCGCGCCGACGGCGGCATGTCCTTCCCACCCCCAGTGCATCCCGTCCGGATTGCCCCGTCCGCTCAGCACGTGGTCGCCGACGACGGCCCCGAGATCCAGCAGCGGGACGTCCGCGCGACGACCCCACGCGGCGATCGCGGCCGCGGCACCGGCGCGGGCGGTGTGCACGCGGCCGTAGGCGTCGGACCGGTGGACGGACGGCAGGATGCCGAAGACCGGCAGGTCCGGTCGCAGCGCCCGCAAGGCACCGACGGCGGTGTCGAGGTACTGGACGGTGAGCTTCGACGGCAGGACCGCCGGACGTCCTCGAAATGCGATCGCGAGCCGCGGCTGGGCGGCGAGATACGCCTTGCGCGCCACTCGCCGCAGCGGGTCGGGCCGCAGGTACCGCAGTCCGGTGCGCAGGTAGGTGGGCAGGGGCGAGGGCAGCGTGTCCATACTCCCGACGGCCAGGACGACGGCGTCGACGTGATGGAGATCCGCCCAGACCCGCGGGTCGCCGATCAGCGACCACCAGGCGTCACGGGCGGTCCAGCCGAACCCGGCGACGAGGTCCACGCCGCCACCACCGAGTGCTTCGGCGGCGACGTTGGGCCACAGGCGCGCGTCGTCGGCGGCGTGCGGGCCGTCCGGACCGTGGAAACTGAGGGAATCGCCGAACACGAGCAGGCGCGGGGCCATGGATCAGCCGGTGATTCCCGCGTTGTAGGCGGCCAGGCGCCAGTTGCCGTCACGCCTGGTCAGCTCAACCCAGTGGCAGTTCGCGATCCCGCCCAGCGACGGCCACGACTCGACCGGCAGGCCGAGCAGTTTCGCGGTCAGCGCGATGATCAGGCCGCCGTGCGTGGCCAGCAGTACCGCGTCGCCCGCGTCGGAATTGGCCTGATCCAGGTCCGCGACGACCTCGAGCGCGCGTTCGGCGACGTCGACCCGCGACTCGCCGCCGGGCGGCGCCCAGGTCGCGTCGACGCGCCAGCGGGCACGTTCGCCGGGGTACGCCTCGTCGACCTGCTGGCCGGTGAAGCCCTGCCATTCACCCAGGTGGGTTTCCCGCAGGCGCTTGTCGATGCGCAGCGGGACGCCGATGGCCTCGGTGAGCACCGTGGCCGTGTCGGTCGCGCGGCGCAGATCCGACGCGATCACCAGATCCGGGGAGAACCGGGCGAGCGCGGGAACGGCGAACCTGGCCTGGTTCCAGCCGACCTGGGTCAGCGCGGAGTCCAGATGCCCCTGCATCCGGCCCGCCGCGTTGTAATCGGTCTCGCCGTGGCGCCAGAGCACCAGCCGCCGCGGGCTCACGAGGCGCCTTGCGCGTCGGCGGGGTCCTCCTCGGCGGGTGTCTCCAAACCTTCGACCTCGATCCGCGGGCAGTCCTTCCAGAGCCGCTCGAGACCGTAGAAGGAGCGCTCCTCCTGGTGCTGGACGTGGATGACGACGTCGACGTAGTCCAGCAGGACCCAGCGGCCTTCGCGGGCGCCTTCGCGGCGGACGGGCTTGTGCCCGTTGAGCCGCAACTGCTCCTCGACGTTGTCGACGATGGCGCCGACCTGGCGCTCGTTGGGCGCGGACGCGATGACGAAGGCGTCGGTGATGACAAGCTGGTCGGACACGTCCAGCACGACCACGTCGCTCGCCTTCTTGTCCGCCGCCGCATGGGCGGCCGCTACGGCCAGCTCTCGTGCCTCGGACGTGGCTGTCACAGTTCTCCTCAAACAGATGGCTTTACTCGCGGGTGCGCCCGACGAGGGTACCCGGTGGGGAACCCCGGTCTTTGCGATAGAGGTCCTTTTTGGCGATGTAGCGCACCACGCCGTCGGGGACGAGGTACCAGACGGGCTCCCCGCCTTCGACTCGTTCACGGCACGCGGTGGACGAGATCGCCATCGCGGTCACCTCGACCAGGCTCACCTTCCCGCTCGGCAGATGCTGCGAGTTGAGGCGGTAACCAGGCCTGGTGACGCCGATGAAATGCGCGAGGTCGAACAGCTCGTCGGCGTTGCGCCAGGTGAGGATCTGTTCGAGCGCGTCCGCGCCGGTGATGAAGAACAGCTGGTCTTCCGGGTACTCCGTGCGCAGGTCGCGCAGGGTGTCGACGGTGTAGGTCTGCCCGACGCGGTCGATGTCGACGCGGCTGACCGAGAAGACGGGGTTGGACGCCGTCGCGATCACCGTCATCAGATAGCGGTCCTCGGCACGGGTGACCACCCTGTCGGACTTCTGCCACGGCTGACCGGTGGGCACGAAGATGACCTCGTCGAGCGCGAACCGCGACTGAACCTCACTGGCCGCGACGAGGTGCCCGTGGTGAATGGGGTCGAACGTGCCGCCCATGACCCCGATCCTGCGTGGTGACATGGGTCGTGAGCCTATACAGCGCGCGAGGCTTCACGCTCGGGTCGCCGGACCCACCGACCAGGCGTGATCTGGATCACATTACAGTCGGTTCCATGGATGAACGGTCCGTTCACGACTTCCCGGTCGCGACTTCGTCGGTGGCATGGGGTAGAGGTGGGGACGTGGACACATCGACTCTCCGGGATCGCGCCGAGACCCTCCTCCAGTCGTTGGCGGGCGAGGGCGCCCGGCTGCGTGACGACCAGTGGACGGCCATCGAGGCGCTGGTCGCGCACCGCCGTCGCGCGCTCGTCGTGCAGCGCACCGGCTGGGGCAAGTCCGCGGTGTACTTCCTGGCCACCGCGTTGCTGCGGGAGCGGGGCAACGGCCCGACCGTGATCATCTCGCCGCTGCTCGCGCTGATGCGCAACCAGATCTCCGCGGCGGCGAGGGCGGGCATCCACGCGGCGACGATGAACTCCGCGAACCCGCAGGAGTGGGATCAGGTCCAGGCCGCGATCGCGGCGGGCGAGGTCGACGTCCTGCTGGTCAGCCCGGAACGGCTCAACAACCCGGACTTCCGGGACACCGTCCTGCCGAAGCTGACCGCGAGCGCCGGCCTGCTCGTGGTCGACGAGGCGCACTGCATCTCGGACTGGGGGCACGACTTCCGGCCGGACTACCGGCGGTTGCGGACACTGCTGAAGGACCTGCCCGACGGCGTCCCGGTACTCGCCACCACCGCGACCGCGAACGACCGCGTGGCGACCGACGTCGCCGAACAGCTCGGCATCGGCAACGGGGGCGACACCCTCGTCCTGCGCGGCAGCCTGGACCGCGAAAGCCTGCACCTCTCGGTGGCCAAGCTGCCCACGTCACAGGCCCGGCTCGCCTGGCTGGCCGAGCATCTGGAGGAACTGCCGGGCTCCGGCATCATCTACACGCTCACCGTCGCCGCCGCCCACGACGTGGCGGGCCTGCTGACCGAACGCGGCTATCCGGTCGCCGCCTACACCGGGAAGACCGATCCCGCGGACCGGCAGGCGGCCGAAGACGATCTGCTGAACAACAACGTCAAGGCGCTGGTGGCCACCTCGGCGCTGGGCATGGGGTTCGACAAGCCGGATCTGGGCTTCGTCGTCCACCTCGGGGCTCCGTCCTCCCCCATCGCGTACTACCAGCAGGTCGGCCGTGCCGGACGTGGCGTCGATCGCGCCGAGGTGATCCTGTTGCCGGGCCACGAGGACAAGGACATCTGGGCGTACTTCGGCTCGCTCGCGTTCCCGGACGAACTACGGGTGACCCAGGTGCTCAACGCGCTGGCGTACGCGGACCGTCCACTCTCGACACCCGCGCTCGAACCGTTCGTCGAGCTGTCCCGGTCCCGGCTGGAGATGGTCCTCAAGGTGCTGGACGTCGACGGCGCCGTCCGCCGGGTGAAGGGCGGCTGGGAAGGCACCGGCGAGGAGTGGCGGTACGACAAGGAACGCTATGCGCGGGTGAGCGCGGCGCGCACCAACGAGCAGAACGCCATGCTGGCCTACCTCGAAACCGACGGCTGCCGGATGGAGTACCTGCGGAAGCAGCTGGACGATCCGGAGGCGACGCCCTGCGGACGGTGCGACAACTGCACCGGTAAGCATTGGGACACCGCGATTTCCGACGACGTCGTCGACGCCACCCGGCAGCGGTTGCGTCGTCCGGGGGTCGAGGTGGCGCCGCGGAAGATGTGGCCGACCGGGATGGCGGGGCTGGAGGTCCCGCTCTCCGGACGGCTGCCGGCGGGCGAGCAGGCCGAAACGGGCCAGGTCGTCGGTCGGGTGACCGACGTCGGCTGGGGCACGCGGCTGCGCGAGCTCGTCGGACCGTCCGCAGTGGACACCGAACTCCCCGACCCGGTCTTCCAAGCCTGCATCGAGGTACTCAAGGGCTGGCAGTGGTCCGAGCGTCCGGTCGCGGTCGTGGAGGTGCCGTCCGCCACCCGGCCCCAGCTGGTCCACAGTCTGGCGACGAAACTGGCGTCCATCGGGCGGCTGAACTACCTGGGCGCCATGACTTCGACGGGGCCGCCCCCGCGTCAGGCGAACAGCGCGCAGCGGCTGGCCGACCTGTGGAATCGCCTCCGCCTTTCCGAAGGGCTCGCCGCCGAGGTCGCCTCGACCGAGGGTCCGATCCTGCTGGTCGACGACCTGATCGACACCGGATGGACGATGACCCTGTCCGCCCGCTTGCTCCGCCAGGCCGGAGCTCGCGCCGTTCTGCCGTTCGCGCTCGCGAGCACTTCGTAACCGAGGATCCCGATCCCGACATTCGACAGGTTCTTTCCCGCGCGGGAACTTTCTGGCAAGGTTCCGTCCACGCGCGAGTACGGAGGTGCCGATGGCGGACGCAACGACGGAGCGGCTGAGGCATCGGCTCCCGGTGAAGAAGTTGTTCGCCGCCAGCGTCGGGAACGCGCTGGAATGGTTCGACTGGACCATCTACGCGACCTTCAGCATCTACTTCGCCAGCGAGTTCTTCCCGAAGGGCAATGAAGCGCTGGCGTTGATCAACACCTTCGCCACGTACGCGCTGGCGTTCTTCTTCCGGCCGCTCGGCGGGATGTTGCTCGGCCGCTTCGCCGACATCAAGGGCCGGAAGCCCGCGATGATCCTGACCATCGTGCTGATGGCGGGCGGTTCGGTGGCCATCGGTCTCCTGCCGACGTTCGACCAGGTCGGCTGGCTGGCCCCGATCCTGTTGCTGCTCGCGAGGGTGGCGCAGGGCCTGTCGCTCGGCGGCGAGGTCTCCAACGCGTCGGCGTACCTCGGCGAGATCGCGCCACCCGCCCGCCGCGGGCGGTACTCCGCCTTCTTCTACATCTCGACCGGCTCCGCCGTCCTGATCGCCTCGATCCTCGGCTTCGTGCTCGCCAGGACGATGTCCAAGGCGGATCTGACGGCGTACGGCTGGCGGATCCCGTTCCTGCTCGGCGGCGTTCTCGGCATCATCGGCCTGTGGCTGCGCCGCAGTCTCGCCGAGACCGAGATCTTCGAGGAGAAGAAGTCGACGGCGCGCCGGGTCGAGCGGCCGCTACGCACCACCCTCCGCGAGCACCCGCGGGCCGTCGTGCAGCTCGTGGGTTTCTCGATGCTGTCGACCCTTTGCTACTACACGTTCTTCAGCGCGCTGACCTCGTTCGCGGTCAAGACCCGCAAGGCCGACGACGTCGACGTGTTCCTCGCGTTGTCGATCGCGACGGCGTTGTTCGTCGCGCTTCAGTACCCGATGGGCGCCCTGTCGGATCGCTTCGGCCGCAAGCCACAGCTGCTCGTCTGGGCGGCGGCGACCGCGATCCTCATCGTCCCGCTGTCCACTTTGGTCCGGCCGGGCCTGCCGGGTCTGCTGGTCGTGTTCTGCGTGGGGCTCTGCCTGTACACGGCGATGACGTCGATCGCGCCCGCGATCATGAGCGAGCTGTTCCCCACCGAACTGCGTGGCCTGGGCATCGGCGCCTGGTACAACCTGACCGTCGCGTTGTTCGGCGGGACAGCTCCCCTGGTGCTCACGGCACTGTCCGACGCCGGGCTCTCGACGCTGTTCTTCTGGTACGTGGCCGCCGGAGCGGTGATCGCGTTCTTCGTCATCCGGACCCTGCCGGAGACCAAGGGCAGCGACCTGCGCTGAAACTCCGTCGCCGACGACGCGGGTAGTGGCTACCCTCGCGCTCCTACGACGAGCGCGAAGGAGGGACACCGTGTTGTTCGGCGATGTAAGCGAGGAATTGGCGCGACGCGTGGTGAAAGCCCTTCGCTACGTCACCGACTTCGAACCGCCGTCAGCCCTGGTGCGGGTCTCCGCGCAGAGCGGCGTCGACTATCAATGCGATCTCGCGATGAGCCTGGGTAAACGGCTCGGCAAACCGCCGAGGGAGATCGCCGCCGACATCGCGGCGCGGCTCGACGTCGCCGATCTCGCCGAACCTCCGGAGGTCGCAGGGCCGGGCTTCCTCAACTTCACCCTGCGCTCGTCGTGGCTGGCCGAACGGACGACCGCGCTCAACGGCGACCCACGGCTGGGTGTCCCGGCGACGCCGCGGCCCCGCCGGATCGCCGTCGACTACAGCAGCCCGAACGTGGCGAAGGAAATGCACGTCGGGCACCTCCGGTCGACCGTCATCGGCGACGCGATCGTCCGGCTGTCACGGTTCGCCGGACATGAGGTCGTCCCGCACAACCACCTCGGCGATTGGGGCACTCCGTTCGGCATGCTGATCGAGCATCTGCTCGACGAACGCCCGTCCGGCCCGTACGCGATCGGAGACCTCAACGGCTTCTATCGGGCCGCCCGGGCGAAGTTCGACACCGACGACGGCTTCGCGACCCGCTCGCGTGAGCGGGTGGTGCTCCTGCAAAGCGGTGACGAAGAGACGTTGTCGCTGTGGCAACGTCTGGTCGACGAATCGACACGGCATTTCACCCAGGTCTACGAACTCCTCGGGATCGGCCTGGCGAGTGAGGACGTCTACGGCGAGAGCTTCTACAACCCGTTGCTCGCCGCGGTCGTGGACGACCTGGACGCCGCCGGGCTGACCGAGATCAGCGACGGCGCGGTCTGCGTCTTTCCCGACGGTTTCCGCAACCGGGAAGGCGATCCGCTGCCGCTCATCGTGCGGAAGCGGGACGGCGGTTACGGCTACGCGGCCACCGATCTCGCGACCCTGCGGTACTGGACGGAACAACGCGAGGTCACCGATCTGCTCTACGTCGTCGGCGCGCCGCAAGCACAGCATTTCGCGATGGTGTTCGCCGTGTGCCGGGCCGCCGGCTGGCTCCGCGAGGAGCACCGAGCCGAGCACGTCGGGTTCGGCTCGGTACTCGGTGAGGACGGCCGCGCCATGAAGACCCGGGCGGGCGAGTCGGTCCGGCTTTCCGACCTGCTCACCGAAGCGGTCTCCCACGCCGCCGAGGTCATCGACGACCGGGCCGACCTCTCCCCCGAAATCAGGGAAGAGGTCGCCGAGGCGATCGGGATCGGCGCGATCAAGTACGCCGACCTTTCCGGCGATCGCGAACGTGACTACGTCTTCTCCTGGGACCGGATGCTCGCCAAGAGCGGGAACACGTCGGTCTATCTGCAGTACGCCAACGCGCGGATCCGTTCCGTGCTGGCGAAAGCGGATCAGGACCTCGCCGGCGCGCGGGTCTTGATCGGCCACCCCGCGGAGCGTGCCTTGGCACTCGCGCTGACCCGCTTCCCCGAAGCGGTCGGCGCGGCGACCGCCGGACATCTCCCCCACAAACTGTGCACTTATCTGTACGAGACCGCGGTCGTCTTCTCGCGGTTCTACGAACAGTGCCCGGTGCTGGACGCCGAAGGCGACGGCGTCCGCGACTCACGACTGCTGCTGGCCGAACTCACGTCGAGGACGTTGACGCTGGGCCTGTCCTTGCTGGGCATCTCCACCCCCGCCCGGCTATGAGTCGCCGTGGTCGCTGAAGACCTTGCGCTTCAGCGGAGGGACCGCCTGGAAGAAGCGGAACATCCCTCGCGCCATCGTGCGACCCGCCCGGTTTTCCGACACGAACTGGCGGGCGCTGCGTTCCGAGTCGCGCACCGCCGCGAAGCCGTAGTCGCGCATCCTCTGCTCGTAGTCGGCGACCGCGGAGCGCACCGCTCCGGTCTTGCGGGCTTCGACGAGGTTGCGGCACAACAGTTGCGCGTCCCGGAGCGCGGTGTTCGCACCGATCCCGCGGAACGGGGTCATGCTGTGGATCGCGTCGCCGAGCAACGTGACGTTGCTCGTCGGCCATGGCTCGACGGGTTTCGAGGTGAAGATCGGCAGCCGGGAGACCGCCTGCTCAGGCGAGCCGGCGACCAATTCCTTGAACGCGGGATCCCAGCCGTCGATCAGGTCCAGCACCAGAGCGCGCAGCGCCGCACCGTCCAATGAGGACAGGTCGCTCGGGTAGCGCCGGTCGTCCGCCGCGTACGCCCACATGATGTAACTCGAGGTGTTGTCGAACAGAACGGGGTCGTAGTCCGCTGTCTCGTCGTTCACCGACGCGGCGCCGGCCAGCTCGTGCGGCGCGGTGAACAAGCCCGCCCCGGTACGCGGCATCACCATGCTCGGACCGTCGGTGAGCCGGGCGGGCAAACGCTTGCGGGTCTCTTCGGTCAGCGGATGTTTGCCCGCGATCGCGATGATTCCCGTGTCCACTCGCTCGGCGTCGGGAAGGAACTGTTTGCGCACGCGGGAATTGGCCCCGTCGGCGCCGATGACCAAGTCGGCTTCGACGGTGCTGCCGTCGGCGAACTCGCAGACGACCACCTCGCCTTCACGGCGGTAGCCGACGAACTCCTTGCCGTGGTGCAGAACTCCTTCGAGCCCGTCCGACAGCACCTGATGCAGGCTGATCCGGCTGACCGAATGATGGTTCGACGCGGGATCGGGGCTCGACGTGAGCTCGGCGTCGATCACCATCAGGTCGCGCAGCCGCTCCGTCACGAAGGAGAACGGGCCGCTCGTGGTGCCGGCGGTGTCCAGGAACCGCTGCCAGAGCTCGGGCGGCAGGCATTCGTGCAGGGCCGCGGCGCCGTGCGGGTTGATGTGCACGCGATAGCCCTGCAGACGTTCGGTCCGGGTGCGGCTGCGTTCGTGAACGGACACGTCGATTCCCGCCTCGCGCAGCCCTTGCGCCAAGCAGAGACCGCCCGTTCCGCCGCCGATGATCGCGATTCTCGTGGTCATGGGGTTTCTCCTCTCTCCGCCGACAACTATCAACCATACGGATGATAGTGTCAACCGTACGTTTGAAAGAGTCAGCGGCTAAGCTGAACCGCATGTCCGAAGCCGCCCCACGCAGCCCTCGCCGCGCCCCCGTCGAACGCCAGCGCGATCCCGAGCGCACGAAGGCCCAGCTCCTGGAAGCGGCGAAGGCCGAGTTCGGCGCGAAGGGCTACGCCGCGGCACGGGTCAGCGAGATCGCCGCGAAAGCGGGCGTGAACAAGCAGCTCATCTCGTACTACTTCGGCGGCAAGGAAGGGCTGTACAACGCGCTGACCGCGACGATGTACGGCGACTACGCCGCGGTCGCCGACCACGAGAAACCGTTCGCGGAGGTCGTCCGGTTCTTCGCCAGGTCGGGAGTCCGGGATCACGACCTCGCCAAGCTGTTCCTCTGGGAGAACCTGACCGACGGCGCCCCCGACGCGATCGGCGTCGAGGGGCAGCGCGAATTCCTCCAGCGGCAGGTGGAGTACGTGCGAGCGCGTCAGGCCGCGGGCGATTTCCCCGCTGACCTGGACCCGGCGTTCCTGCTGGTGATCTTCATGGCCGCGTCCAGTGCCGCACTGGCGCTGCCTCGCGTCGTCCGGGCCGTCTCGGGCCAGGATCCCCAGTCGGCCGAGTTCGCCGAGGCCTACGGCGAACAGCTGGCGCGCCTGGTCGGCCACCTCGCCGATTCGCCCTGACGCCGGGCCTGGGCCCTAGCGCCGGAGGGGAACGAGGTCGTCCGCGTGGACGACCTCGCGACGCTGCTCCGCGGGCAGGTCGTGACTGGAGCGGCCGATGAGGTCGGGCAGTTCGCCCGCGTCGAAGGCCACGACGCCACGCGCCACGGTCCGCTGCCGGAGATCGACCAGATCGACGACGTCGCCCGCCTGGAAGTCGCCGTCGACGCCGGTGATCCCGGCGGCCAGCAGGGAGCGACGGCGGCGGACGACGGCCGCGACCGCGCCGTCGTCGAGATGCAGTTTCCCGGACGCGCCCGCGGCGTAACCCAGCCAGAACCGGCGGGCCGACAGCCGGGAGTCCGCGGCGGCGAACGCCGTGCCGACCTCGGCGGTGGTCAGGGCGCGGGCGGCCTCGGAAGCGGCGGCGAGCAGGACCGGGATCCCGGCGCCGGCGGCGGTGCGGGCGGCGGCGAGCTTCGACACCATGCCGCCGGTGCCGAGCCCGGAACTCGACATGCCGACGGTGATGCCGTCCACATCGGACTCCCCGGCGACTTCGGCGATCTTGCGGGTCGCGCCGTCACGGGGGTCCCCGTCGTACAGACCGTCCACATCGGACAAAAGAACGAGTGCGTCGGCGCCGATCAGGTGCGCCACCAGCGCGGCAAGCCGGTCGTTGTCGCCGAAGCGGATCTCTTCGGTGGCCACGGTGTCGTTCTCGTTGACCACGGGAACGGCGCCGAGGGCCAGCAGCCGGGTGAACGTGTTCTGCGCGTTGCGGTAGTGCGCACGGCGCACGACGTCGTCCGACGTCAGCAGAACCTGGCCCACCGTCAACGAAAACCGGCCGAACGACTCGGCGTAGGCGTGGGCCAGCGCGAGCTGCCCGACGCTGGCCGCGGCCTGCTGGGTGGCGAGGTCACGCGGTCGTTTGCCGAGCGAGAGCGGCGCGAGTCCCGCGCCGATCGCGCCCGAGGACACCAGCACGATCTGCGTGCCGCGGGAGACCCGGTCGGCGATCGCGTCCACCAAGGTGTCCAGCCTGGCCACGTCGAGACCGTCACCGGCGGTGGTCAGTGCGGAGGAACCGACCTTGACGACCACACGCTTCGCGTCGGCGATCGCCACCCGGGTTGAGCTCACTCGTCGTCCATCTCGTCTTCGTCTTCGACGCCGTCCGGACCGTCACGACGGATCCGGCGGGCCTCCTTGCGCTCGGCGGCACCGACGCGGCTGGTGTTCTCCAGCCGCACGTCCGTGCCCCGGCCCGACAGGTGCACCGCGACCCCGGCCGGGGTCGACGGCTCCCATTCGAACTGGACGTCGCCGATGGTGACGGGGCTGCCCGGTACGGCGCCCTTGCGTGCCAGTACTTCCTCGACACCCAGCCGGTTGAGCCGGTCCGCGAGGTAACCCACGGCTTCGTCGTTGCCGAAGTTGGTCTGCCGGATCCACCGCTCCGGACGGGAGCCGCGGATGATGAACGCGCCTTCCTCCTCCGGGTCGAGTTCGACGGTGAAGCCCGCGTCGTCGACGGCCATCGGCCGGAGCACGACCTTCGCCGGCTCGGGGGCGGGCTGGTCGGCGCGGTACTTCTCGACGACGGCGGCGAGCGCGTAGGTCAGTTCCTTCAGCCCCTGCCGCGACGCGGTCGAGATCTCGAACACGCTGAGGCCGCGGGCCTCCAGTTCCGGGCGCACGAACTCGGCGAGTTCGGCGGCGTCCGGGATGTCGATCTTGTTCAGCACCACCACCCGCGGCCGGTCGGCGAGGTCGCCGCCGAGGCTCGGGGTGTAGCGGGCCAGTTCTTCTTCGAGGGCGTCGATGTCGGACAGCGGGTCGCGGCCGGGCTCGAAAGTGGCGCAGTCGACGACGTGCACCAGCACGGCGCAGCGTTCGATGTGACGCAGGAAGTCGAGGCCGAGCCCCTTGCCCTCGCTCGCGCCCGGGATCAGCCCCGGCACGTCGGCCATGGTGAACACGGTCGATCCGGCGGTGATCACGCCCAGGTTCGGCACCAGGGTGGTGAACGGGTAGTCGGCGATCTTCGGCTTAGCCGCGGACAGCACCGAGATCAGCGACGACTTGCCCGCGGACGGGAAGCCCAGCAGCCCGACGTCGGCGACCGAACGCAGCTCCAGGACGAGGTCGCGGGTCTCCCCCGGCTCGCCCAGCAGCGCGAATCCGGGCGCCCGGCGAGCCTTGGAGGCCAGCGCCGCGTTGCCGAGGCCGCCACGGCCACCCTGGGCGGCGACGAAGGTGGTCCCCGGCCCGACCAGGTCGGCCAGGATCTCGCCGTCCTCGGTCATCACGACGGTGCCGGACGGGACGCGCATCTCCAGCGTCTCGCCCGCCGCACCAGCGCGGTTGCCGCCCTGGCCCAGCTTGCCGTTGCCGGCGCGGGCGTGCGGGCGGAAGTGGAAGTCGAGCAGCGTGTGGACGTTCGGATCGACGACCAGCAGCACGTCGCCGCCGTTGCCGCCGTTGCCGCCGTCCGGGCCGCCGAGGGGCTTGAACTTCTCGCGGTGCACCGAGGCGCAGCCATTCCCACCGTCGCCGGCGGCCAGATGGATCACCGCTCGGTCCACGAACCGGGACGCCATGACTTGCCTCTATTCACTCGCGAAAAGAAAGGGGGATACACAAAACAAACGAGGGGTGGGCCCGGATATTCCGGCCCCACCCCTCGTCAGAGGTTCTAACTCGAAGCCGGAACTCAGGCTTCGGTCGGCACGATGTTGACCGTCTTGCGGCCACGCTTCTCGCCGAACTGGACCGCACCGGCGGCCAGCGCGAACAGCGTGTCGTCGCCGCCACGGCCGACGTTCACGCCGGGGTGGAACTTGGTGCCACGCTGGCGGATCAGGATCTCGCCCGCGTTGACTTCCTGGCCGCCGTAGCGCTTGACGCCCAGCCGCTGCGCGTTCGAATCGCGACCGTTGCGGGAGCTGGACGCACCCTTCTTGTGAGCCATGGCTCAATCCTCTTTCTGACGAAGATCCGGAGAAAGTCCTACTTGGAGATGCCGGTGACCTCGACGCGGGTCAGCTTCTGCCGGTGACCCTGGCGCTTGTGGTAGCCGGTCTTGTTCTTGAACTTGTGGATCCGGATCTTCGGACCCTTGGTCTGCTCGACGACCTTGCCGGTGACCGAGACCTTCGCCAGCGCGTCGGCGTCCGTGGTGACGTCGCCACCGTCCACGAAAAGGACTGCGGGGAAGGTGTGCTCTGTACCCGGCTCGCCTTCGAGCTTCTCGACCTCGACGACGTCGCCGACGGCCACCTTGTACTGCTTGCCGCCAGTCTTGACGATCGCGTACGCCGACACGGAAGTCTCCTGCTTACTCGACAACGGGTGGGGGCTTGCGTGATCGGCCCACCCAGAAGTTCTCTGTGGGTGGTCCAGATGCTGCGCAAGGTGCCCGCTCTAGGTGGCGGGCCGTTCTACAGGTTACGTGGGGCTCCCCGGTGCGATCACACCGGGGTGCCCCTAGGTGTTCACTAGCTCTTTTCTGACGCCTTGACCGGCGGACCGGCCGGCCGTGAGGCCGCCCGTCGCGGACGACGGCGGGTGGTGGAGCGCACGGCCGGAGCCGGAACGTCCACCTCGGGCTCGGGCTCCTCCTGAGCGGGAGGAGTCTCGGGCTCGGAAACCTCTTCTGTCACAACAGCCTCAGGAGTCACCGGCACCTCGGGCGCTTCGGGCTCCGGGCCCGATTCCGCGACGACGGCGACCTCTTCCTCGCGCACGGCCGGAGCCTCGTCGTCCGGAGTCGTCACCGGCTCACCGGCGAGTTCCGTCGCGGGCGCCTCGGCGACCGGCTCGGAGACCGGCTCAGCGGCCGCCTCGGCCGCCTGCTCGACGGTCGCTTCGGCCACGGGCTCCGAAGCCTGCGGGGCGTGCCCGTTCAGCGCGGCGCCCTCGACGTTCTCGGTGACCTCGTGCGAGTGCTCGCCCTTGGCCGCCTTCGTGGCGTTGGCCACGGCCTGGACCGCCGAAACCACCGACTCGCGCTGGGCGGGCGGAGGCGTTTCGACCTTGGCCGCGGCGGGCTCGTTCTGGCCCTGCCCCTGGTCCTCACCCTTGCCCCGGCCGCGGGACCGGCGGGAGCCCTGCTCCTTGCCGCCACCGCCGCCGTTGCCGTGGTTGTGACCGTTGCCGCCGCCACCGGTGCGCTGCGGCTCGGTCGAGACGACCACGCCGCGCCCCTTGCAGTGCTCGCACGGCGTCGAGAACGCCTCGAGCAGCCCGGTGCCGATCTTCTTGCGGGTCATCTGCACCAGGCCGAGCGAGGTGACCTCGGCGACCTGGTGACGCGTGCGGTCGCGGCCGAGGCATTCGGTCAGCCGTCGCAGCACGAGCTCGCGGTTGGATTCGAGCACCATGTCGATGAAGTCGATGACGATGATGCCGCCGATGTCCCGGAGCCGGAGCTGGCGGACGATCTCCTCCGCCGACTCCAGGTTGTTCCTGGTCACCGTCTCCTCGAGGTTGCCACCCGATCCGGTGAACTTGCCGGTGTTGACGTCGATGACCGTCATCGCTTCGGTGCGGTCGATGACCAGGTAGCCACCCGAGGGCAGCCAGACCTTGCGGTCCAGTGCCTTGGTGATCTGCTCGTCGATGCGGTGGTCGGCGAAGGCCGAACCGGTGCCCGTGTACCGCTTGACGCGATCCGCCAGGTCCGGCGCCACGTGCTGCACGTAGTTGTAGATGGTGTCCCAAGCCTTGTCGCCCTGGATCTCCAGCTTGGCGAAGTCCTCGGTGAACAGGTCGCGGACGACCTTGACCAGCAGGTCCGGCTCTTCGTAGAGCATGACCGGGGCGCTGTTCTTCTTGCCGCCGTTGCCGGCTTCGGCCTTCTCCTTGATGACGTCCCACTGCGCCTTGAGGCGGCGGACGTCCCGGTCCAGCTCCTCCTCGCTGATGCCCTCGGACGCGGTGCGGATGATCACACCGGCGTCCTCGGGGACGATGCGCTTGAGGATGTCCTTCAGGCGGCGGCGCTCGTTCTCCGGGAGCTTCCGGGAGATACCGGTGGCGCCGCCCGCGGGCACGTAGACCAGGAAGCGGCCCGGCAGCGAGATCTGCGTGGTCAGCCGGGCGCCCTTGTGCCCGACCGGGTCCTTGGTGACCTGGACCAGCACGGAATCGCCGGTGGAGAGCGCCTGCTCGATCTTGCGGGCCTTGCCCTCGAGACCGGCGGCGTCCCAGTCGACCTCGCCGGCGTAGAGCACGGCGTTGCGGCCGCGGCCGATGTCGATGAAGGCGGCCTCCATCGACGGCAGCACGTTCTGCACGCGGCCTAGGTACACGTTGCCGACGATCGAGCCGGTGCCCGACGACGTCACGAAGTGCTCGCACAGGACACCGTCCTCGAGCACGCCGATCTGCGTGGACTCGCCCTTCTCGGCGACGACCATGGTGCGCTCGACCGACTCGCGGCGGGCGAGGAACTCGGCCTCGGACAGGATCGGCGCACGACGACGGCCCGCCTCGCGACCGTCCCGGCGGCGCTGGCGCTTGGCTTCGAGCCGGGTCGAGCCACGCACGCTGCGGACCTCGTCCCGCGCGGGGCGCTCGGTCTCGGCGGCCTTGGCCTGGCGCACGTGGACGACCGTGTTGGGCGGGTCGTCGCTGGTGGCCTCGGCGGTGTCGTCGTCCCCGCCCTTGCGACGACGGCGGCGACGGCGGCGCTTGCTGCCGTTGTCCGAATCGCCCTCGTTGTCCGAATCGGACTCGGTGGACGCTTCTTCGGTGCTCTCGGCGCCGGCCTCTTCGGTCTCGGCGTCCTTGTCCTTCGCGCGCTGCTGACGGCCGCGCGGGGCTCGCGCCTCTTCGGACTGCTCGTCCTCGTTCTCGGACTCGGCCGAGCCCTCGTCGCCGCCCTTGCCCCGGCCACGGCCACGGCGTCCGCGACGACGGCGGCGACGGCCGTTGGCGTCGTCACCGTCCTCGTCGGTGCCCTGGCCTTCGGCCTGGTCCGCCTGCGTCTCGTCCTCGTCGGAAGCGGGTTCCTCGGTCGGCGCGAAGGCGGGCTCCGGCTTGCGGGCGGGCTTCGCCGCGACGGGCTCCGGCGGCAGGAACACCGGCGACGGCGCGGCGAACACCGGGACGTGCACGGCGGCCTTCGCGGGCCTGGTCGTCGGCTGCGGCGGCTCCGGGGTCACCGGGGCGGCCAGCGCGGGCGGAACGCGCCGCGAGGGGGCCTCCACCTGCGGAGCGGGCTCCGGCTCCGGCTCGGGCTCAGCCTCGGCCTTGACCTCGGGCTCGGGCTCGGGAGCCGCCGGGGCCTCTGCGACGGGAGTCGTTTCGGGCTCGTCTCCGCCCGCGAGGGCTTCGGCGAGCTTGAGTGCCACTTCGCGGGTGACGCTGGACTGCGCGCTGCGCACGGTCTCGCCGAGCTCACCGAGCTTGGCCATCAGTTCACGGCTGTTGGATCCCAGCAGCTTCGCCAGCGCGTGCACCCGGATCCGGGGCGGCAGTTCGCCCAGCTGGCCTGCGCTGGGTGTGGCGGTATTCCCGCCGGTGACGGCGGGTGTGTCCGCGTTCGACATATATCTCCTCCGCCCCCGGGCGCGTCGGCTGGCTCTCACCGGCTCGACGCGGCCGCGCAGGGGCCCCTTTCTGTTCGTTCCGCCGTGGTGGTCACCAGCAGCGGGAATCCTTGCCCGGACCGCGACGGCGCCGGGGTTGTCCGGGCGCCGCGTACGGCTGAAGGTCTGCTCGGCGGAGCGCTGGCCACGTTCGCGACATCGGGCCGCCCGCCACGTCGTCGAGCCGCATACAGCGGCGACGCGTGTGGAGGATGTGCAGCACACCACCGGGCCACGAGACCGCGAGCGCCACCTCTCACGTGTGCCCGTCGGCCAGTGGCCACCGCGAGTATCCCACACCCCGGCCCCACTCCGGTGTACTCGGTGCCACAGACCTGGCTCCCGGGCGCGCCGCGGCCACCGGCCGAGCGAACTTCGCGGGAGAGCTTGTCGACCCGGCCGAGGGTGGCTAGCGTGCCGCTCGGGGGTACTGACGCGTAGGCAGCGGTGCCCCCGTCGTCCGATGTTCTCCGGTGGGAGGTCCGGTGTCCCTGCTGGGGCGGTCCCTGCGAGCGGCCGTGTGCGCCTTCGTGGTGCTCTGCGGTTCGGTCGCCGCTGTCGCGACGGCCGAGGCCGAGTCCTCGTGTCATCCCCAGGGACGGGCCCTGCGTTACGTCGTCGCCTTCGACAAGGGCACCTCCGAAGCCGAGGCCAGGGCGGCTGTCGCCGAGGGCTGCGGCAGCACGACCGTCTACTACCCGCAGATCGCCGTGGCCGTGGCGACCTCGGCCGACCGGGACTTCGCCGAGCTGGTCCGGCCGGCCGCCGCGTTCAGCGCGCAGGCCGAACGGCTGGCCGTGCAGCGGGCCAACGGCACGTCACCGGCCAGATCCGCGCCCGCCCGCGCCGAACTCGAACCGACGGATCCGGCGAAGGTGCCCTCCGCCGACCGCACCGGCGAGCAGTGGGACATGCGCGCGATCGGCGCCGACAAGGCCCACGCGATCGAACCGGGCAGCCCGGACGTCGTCGTCGGCGTCCTCGACTCCGGCGTCGACCCCACCCACCCCGACCTGGCGAACGCCCTCGACCCCGGCAAGTCCGCGGGCTGCCTGACCGGCGCGCCCGACCGGAACTGGGCCGCGACCACGTCAGTGCACGGCACCCACGTCGCGGGGATCATCGCCGCCGCCGACGACGGCAAAGGGGTCACCGGGGTGGCGCCCGGGGTGCGGATCGCCTCGGTGAAGGTGATCGACGATCGCGGGTACGCCGACCCCGAAGCCGCCGTCTGCGGGCTGATGTGGGCCGTTTCACAGGGCATGGCGGTGACGAACAGCAGCTACTTCGTCGATCCGTGGTCGCTCTCGTGCGCCCACGACGACAAACGGGGCGTCGTGAACGAGGTCATGGCCCGCGCCGTCGAGTACGCGACCTCGGCGGGCACCCTCAACGTCGCGGCGGCGACCAACGAAGCCGCCGAGCTGGTGCCGTCCCCGCGTTCGGGTGCCCGGCGCCAGGCCGAAGGCTGTCAGGCGCTGCCCGCCGGTCTGCGGGACGTCGTCGCGGTGTCGTCCGTGAGCGAAGAGCGGGTCAAGGCCGGGTACAGCTCGTACGGCCTCGGCGTGATCGACGTGACCGCTCCGGGCGGCGAGGCCGGGCGGTGCGTGCTTTCGACCGTTCCCGGCGGGTACGCGCCGCTGTGCGGGACGTCGATGGCGGCGCCGCACGTCGCCGGTGTCGCGGCGTTGCTCGCTTCGAAGCATCCCGGCTACAGCGCCCGCCAGCTGCGGCGGACGCTGGACGCCCACGCCACCCCGATCGCGTGTCCCGCCGACTACGACCTGACCGGTGACGGCTCGCAGGACGCGTACTGCACCGGGTACGCGGGGTTCAACGGCTTCTACGGGCACGGCATGGTCGACGCGCTGGCCGCGGTGGCGCCCCGGCGGACGGGCTCGAACCCGGCCCGCTGACCCGGGTCAGCGGAGCAGGAGTTTGCCGAACCGCTTCGAGGACGCGTAGATCCCGACCGCCGCCAGCGCCACCAGGTACGCCACGTTGCCGACCATGCTCCACGACAGAACGCCTGCCGAAAGCCCGCGCATCAGCTCGATGCCGTGGTACAGCGGGAAGATCTGCACGATCCACTGGATCCCCGCCGGGTACACCGAAAGCGGGTAGAACGTCGTGGAGAACAGGAACAGCGGCATCAGCACGAGGTTGATGTAGTCGAACTGCGACACCGACCGCAGGAAGGTCACCAGCACGATGCCGATGGCCGAGAACGCCATCGCGATCAGCAGCGCCGCCGGGATCATCAACAGGGCCCACCACGACCCAGGCAGCCCCATCACGGTCATCACGCCGAGGAACGTCGCCGAGTAGATCCCGCCGCGCAGCACCGACCAGCCGACCTCGCCGAGCGCGATGTCCAGCGGCCCGATCGGGGTGGCGAGCATGGCGTCGTACAGCTTGGCGTACTTCAGCTTGAAGAACAGGTTGTACGTCGAGTCGAGGATCGCGCCGTTCATCGCCGACGCCGCGAGCAGGCCGGGCGCGACGAACGCGACGTAACTCATCGCCTGGCCGCCGGGCCCGACGACCTCGCCGACGAGCTTGCCGAAGCCGAGCTGGAAGGCCATCAGGTAGAACAGCGGCTCGAAGACGCCGGACACGAACAGCATCCAGGCGTGCGAGTACGTCAGGAAGGTCCGCTCCAGCACCGCCGTCGACCGGCCGCTGTACAGCGCGGACGGCAGGATCCGCAGCAGCACCCCGCGCCGCGGGGCTTCGGTGAGCACCGCCATTTCAGACCACCAGCCGTCGGTAGAAGTACTTGTGCGCCAGCGCCCAGCCCACCCCGGCCAGGACGACCAGGAAGGCGAGGTGGCCCAGCGTGGCGAGCGGGCCGACGGTGCCGAGGCTGACCGCCCTGGCGGCCTCGTTGCCGTGCCACAGCGGGGAGATCCAGGCGATCCACATCAGCGGGGCCGGCAGTTCGGAGATGGGGAAGAACGTGCCGGAGAACAACGTCATCGGGATCAGGATGAACCGGAACACCAGGCCGAACCGGGTGCCCTCGTCGTAGGTGGTCGCGGCCAGCGCCATCACCGGGGTGCCGCACGCGATACCGGTGAGCGTGCCGATGAGGATGACCGCGAGCACGCCGAAACTCGTCCACGAACCGAAGAGCGCCGCGATGACGGCGTAGATCGTGCCGGCCAGGGTCAGCCGCAGGCTCACCCACATGATCTGGCTGCCGAGCACCTGTCCCGGCGTGATCGGGGTGGCGGTGACGGCGATGTAGTCCTGCTGCCATTTGAACCCCGACAGCACCGGGTAGCTCGACTCCCCCACCGCCAGCTGCGCGGCGCCCGCCACGAGCAGCGCCGGGGCGACGTACTCCAGGTACGAGAAGCCGCCCGTCGCCGCGCCCGCCTGCACCTGCGAGCCGAAACCGAGCCCCATCGCGGCCAGGAACAGCACCGGCTGCAGGCCCGTCGAGTACAAAGTGGACACCCAGTACCGGCGGTACCACATCCAATGGCCCTCGACCCGCAGCCAGGCTCCCGCCCAGCGCGAGACCACGCGGCCCGTCGACGCCTTCGTCTGCGCTGTGGTCATCAGTCCACCAGCGTCCGGCCGGTGCGGCGGAGGAAGACGTCCTCCAGCGAACTGCGGCGGACCAGGCTCGACAGCGGACGCAGCCCTCGCGCGTGCGCCTGTTCGAGGGTGGCCTCACCGGTCATCGTGTAGAGCAGGACGCGGTCCGGCAGCACCTCGACGCGTTCGGCGAGGCCCTCGATCCGCTTCGCGGCCGCCTCCTGCTCGCCGTTCGGGAAGCGCAGCTCCACGACCTCGCGGGTGGAATACCGGCTGATCAGATCCGCGGGTGAGCCCTCGGCGGCGATCCGGCCGTTGTCCATCACGACCAACCTGTCGCAGAGCTGTTCCGCTTCGTCCATGTAATGCGTGGTGATGATCAGCGTGGTCCCGCCCGCCTTGAGCCGGAACAGCCTGTCCCACAACAGGTGCCGGGCCTGCGGGTCGAGACCCGTGGTCGGCTCGTCGAGCAGGAGCAGCTCCGGGTCGTTGACCAGGGACCGCGCGATGGTCAGCCGCCGCTTCATCCCGCCGGAGAGCGAATCGACCTCCGCGTTCGCCCGGTCGGTGAGCTGGGCGAACTCCATCAGCTCCTCGGCCTTGTTCCGCACGTGCGCGCGGGAAAGCCCGAAGTAGCGGCCGTAGATCTGCAGGTTCTGCCGGACGGTGAGCTCGGTGTCGAGGTTGTCCTGCTGCGGCACCACGCCGAGCCGGGCACGGATCTTCGGCCCTTCGACGTCCGGATCCATCCCCAGGACCCGCAGGTCGCCGTCGGTGCGCGGGGAGACGCTCGCGATCATGCGCATGGTGGAGGACTTGCCCGCGCCGTTGGGCCCGAGGAAGCCGAAGGCCTCCCCCGGGCGGACCTCGACGTCGATCCCGCGTACGGCCTCGAAATCGCCGAAACGCTTGACCAACGCCTTCGCCTGCACCATCGCCGGTTCGTGCTCCGAGTCACCCACGGTAGGCACCCTAGGACCTGCCACCGACAAAATTCGACCGGTTTATCCGGGCCCTTGTCGGCCGTTGCCCGCTCGTCGATACTCACCGACCATGAGTCTCAAGCCCAAAATCGCCCTGTTGTCCGTTTTTGTCAGCGCCGGGCTCCTGGTGGCGCCCGCCGCGCAGGCGGCCGAGACCCGTGCGGCCACTGTGGACCCGCGGCCGTCCACCGCGAAGCTGGCCTTCGAACTGCACAAGCTGGCGGCGCTCAGCCACGGCAAGATCCGCGTCGACAAGATCGGCCGCAGCAACGAGGGCCGTCCCGTGTGGGCGGCCAGGGTCGGCCACGGCAAGACCCGGATCCAGTACGTCACCCAGCAGCACGGCGACGAGCCGCTCGGCACGCCCGCCGCGCTCGAGTTCCTGCGCGAGGTCGGCGTGGGGAACAGCGCGTGGGCGCGGAAACTGCTCGCGAAGGTGACCGTCGACATCGTCGTGCGCGCCAACCCCGACGGGCACGAGCGCGACTGGCGCTACAACTACGACCCGGACGCCACTCCCGAATACGGCGAGAAGGGCAAGGGGTACGACATCAACCGCTATCACGACCCGGCCGTCGCGCCGAAGGACAACCCGGCCACCGAAGCGGGCCTGATCCAGCGGAGGAACGCGGAGTTCAAGCCGGACATCATGGTCGACTACCACATGCAAGGCCGGTACCAGGACGCGAACGGCAAGGAGATCACGGCTTCCACGCTGTGGCCGACGAATCCGGGCGTGAAACCGTCCGATGTGGACTTCGCGAAGCAGATCGCGGTGGTGGTGCAGCGGTCGATCGACGGTAACGGCGGCTACGTCTCGCAGTACCCGGGCGGCTCGTATCAGGGCATCGCGCGCAACGGGTACGGGCTGCTCGGCAACGGCAGCGTGCTGATCGAGCTGAGCCTCATCCCCGAGCGGGAGCAGCAGCAGATCCAGGACGCGCGGGCCTCGATGCTCGCGATCGCGCGGGCCGCGGCCGACGGTTCGGTGCGGACGGTGGACCCGGCCGGCGCCGACGCGATCCCGCCGCGGGGGCCGGCGCTGCCGGGGACGGTCGAAGAGGCGCACGAAGCCGCCTGACGCGTGCTAGGAACGGTCCTTTCCTTGCGAAATTCGCAAGGAAAGGACCGTTCATTGCATCAGCGGACGGTGACCGAGAGGCTTTTCGTGACCCCGTTGACGGTCACCGAGAGGTTCGCCGTCCCCGGCCGCAGCGCGGTCAGCACCCCGCTCGCCGGATCGAACGACGCGACGTCCCACGGCATCGCGGGCAGGAATCCGCCGGCCACATGCGTGCCCCAGCCGCCCTTCCAGTCCGCGCTCACCGGGTACGAGACCGGAACCTGACGCGCTCCCTGCGTCACCACGGCCCGGACGTCCGCCTTCTCCCCGCGCGCCAGCGACGAGGGCCCGGACAGCGTCAGCGCGTCGACGTTCGGCCGCGTCTCGAACCGCACCGGCTGCGCCTTGTCCCCCGGCTCGAACCGGACCATCGTCCAGCCGACGAACCCGCCGTCACCCGGCGCCGCCGCGGGCGACTTCCCGGAGTTGCCGTTCACCAGGTACGGCACGCCGTCGACCCTCGACAGGTTGAAAACGCCCGCGTGCGAGGCGATCGCGGCCGTCTGCTTGCCCGTCTCGCGTTCGAAGGCGGTCAGCCAGCCGGTCAGCATGGCGGCTTCCTTGCGGTCGGCCAGCTGCGAATTCCCGGCGGGGCCGGGATCCTTCACCGGATGGTGCATCGCGACGACCACGCCGCGGATCCGGCGGTCCGCCTTCGCCCCGTCCAGTGCCTCGCGCAGCATCCGGATCTGGTCGAATCCGCCCGCGCGCAGTGATCCGCGCGAGGAATCCATCAGCACCAGCCGGATCCCGGCGACGTCGGCGACGCGATGGGTCTCCCCGAACGCCGCCTGGAACTCCGCGAGCCCGTGCCCGCCGTCGGCCTCGTGGTTGCCCGGCACGTAGTACCAGGGCGCCTTGCCGACGAGTTCTTCATCGATGATCGAGCGGGCCAGCGCGAAATCGGCGGCCGTGCCCCGGTCGACGAAGTCGCCGTTGATCAGCACGAGATCCGGTTTCGCCGCCACCGCCTCGCGCAGCGCGCGCCGCGCCTGGGCGACCAGCGGGCCGTCCGGCTGGTCGGCGGTGAACTGCGCGTCGCTGACCACGGCGATCCGCAGGCCGCCGATCGCGACGCCGTCGGTGATCAGCGCCGGGTCACGCGGTGCCGGGTCGGCGGGGACGGCTGCCGCGGGTGCGACCTCGAAGGTGAGGTCGTCGAAGACCAGCCGTCCTTCGTACTGCTGGTCCGGGACGTTCTCGACGGCGTAGAACTTCGTCAGCCGCTGCCCGTCGGGGAGTCCGGCCGGGATCGCCGCGCGGACGTAGCGCCAGCCCGTCCAGTCGACGCTCAGCGACAGGTCCACGACGGACGGGACGTTGGCGGCGTCACGGAGTTCCGCGCGCAGCCAAGCACCCTTCGCGTCGCCGTTGACCCACAGGCCGACACGCTGGGTGCCGGGCGGCAGCGCGAGCGGCGACGCCGAGTTGACGTAGGCCGCGCGCGTGGCGTTGGTCCCGTTCAGCCGGTAGTCCAACGCGAGACCGCGTCCACCGTCACGGCCGGGCGCCTCGGAAAGCGCGGCACCGACGACGGCCGGGAAGACGCTGGCGGTCCAGCCCGCGGGGCCGTCCAACGGTGCGGCGACCCGGGATTCCGTGCCGACCGAAGCCGCCAGATGCGTCACCTTCCCGCCGGCGGTGGCGGTGATCGCCGAAGCACCGGAGGCATTCAGCGCGGTGACCGCGAACCCGTCACCGGACGGCTCGATCTTCACCACGGCGGGGTCGTAGTCGAGTTTGACGTCGTCGGGCTCGATCCACGTGCCGTAACCGTCGGCGTCGTAGCCGAAGACCTTGAACGTGCTCTTCGCGCCTTCGCCGGACAGCGCGACCTGCTCGGTGCTCGTGCCCAGCCGGACGGGTGAGCCGAGGACGTTCAGCGTGGTCTTGCCCATGACGCCGCCGCGTTTCGCGTAGACATCGACGTTGGCGGGGGCGTCGGGCCGGAGCCGGTCGGCGTGCGCGGTGAACACGCCACCGGTCACGGTGCCGCGGAAGGGATCGGTGCTGAGCCACTGGACCTTGCCATCGACGCCGGCACCGGTCTCGTCGTGGCCCCCGGCGACGAGCTTCCGCGTCAGCCCGGAAAGCACACGCGTCGCGTCCGTGGTGTCCTGCGCGGGAGCGGGCGCGAATCCGGTCAGCCGCCCGCTTCCCGGCACGGTGGCGACGCCGATCCCGTTGGGCACCAGGCGTTCCCCGCCATCCGACGGCGCATTGCGCACCAGCGGCGACTTCTCGCCCTCCCCACGGGCGAGCATCGTCGAGGATCCGCCGCCGTCGAGGTTGAGGGCGTCGTCCGCGCCGAGCGACTTCATGTGCCGGGCGAGTTCGAGTTCGGTCATGCCGCGGCTGTCCGCCTGGCGGCCGTCGACCGTGGCCAGCCACATCTTCGTGCCGTCGGCGGAGAACCCGACCGCGGTCCGGGGGTGCATGGCGACGTTGTCGACCGGCTGGACCGCGCCGTCACGCAGCAGGACCTTGTTCCCGCCGACCGAGACGGACAGCTTGCCCGCGTCACTCTTCGGCGCGTACGCGACGCCCACCTTGTCACCGGGCTTCAAGCCGGACAACGCGTCGACGCCGCCGTCACGGGCGAGCAGGATCGTCGCCCCCGCGGCGATCGGGCCGTCGGCGGGCTGCGGCCGCACCTGGGTGACCACGCCGCCGGAGACCTCGATCTCGACGACGCTCCGGGCGCCCGCGACCGAGGTCCGCCGCGAGGACGCGCCCCACAACGGCGTGTAGACGCCGATCGCGTCGCCGCTCAGCACCGGGCTGTTGAAGTTCGAGGCGGGCACGACCTTGCCGTCGGGCAGGGTCACCGACGCTTCGAGGAACACCTCCGCGAGCCGCGCCTTGCCTTCTTCGGTGATCGACGCGGTCAGGTTGTGGCCGCGCGCGGGTGCCGTCTGGAGTTGCCCGGCGTCGACGCCGACGCCGATCGGCGCCCCGCTGGCGTTGATGTCGAAGAAGTCCCCGTTGACCCCGGCGACCGCACCGGACCTGGCGACCTGCTGCGAAAGCGGCGTCCGCGCGGAAACCGTGCCGGGGCTGAGGTACGTCGGCTTGAGGGTCTTACTGGTGAGATCGACGGCGAGGGTGTCGCCGCGGATCCAGCCCGCCGGGTCGTACCGGTCGAACTCGGTGAGACTCAGCCCCGGCGCCACGCGCGAAGTCGCGCTGGTGGTGACGAGACCGTCGTCGGGCGCGGCCACGGCGTACGCGGACGGGCCCTCCTTCGCCGAAGAGGCCGCCGGGGCGGCTTCGACGGGCACCGGACCGAGTGGAGCGGCCAAGGGATCGGCGTGCGCCGGTGTGGCGACGAACGATCCGGGCAGCAGGGCAGCGAGCAACAACAGGCGTGAATTTCTCACGGATTACCCCACGATCGAGTGACAGGCAGCATCGCTCAGCACAGCGGACGCGGACCGCCAGGAGAAGACCCCGAGGTGAACGTGAACCGAACGGCGTAGGGCGCGAAGGTCAGGGCGTGAAAGGCCCGGCGAGGAAGGTCTTCGCCGCCGCGGCGTCACCGGTGATTTCGATATCCGCCCCGTCGAGCTCGATCCGTTGCCACAGCAGCAGGTCCAGCGCTTCCGCGGTGCTTTCGACGACGGCGCCGGCCGCTTCGGCGGAATCCGCCTGCCGCGAGCCGGGGACGTCGGTTTCACCCGGCGGTGTGATCAACCAGGCGTGTCCGGTGTCGGATGTCTTCAGCAGCAACGGAACGGTGACCACGGGCGGGGTGTGCCAGCGCTTCACCTTCGGCAGCATGCCGAGGAGGACCTCGTCCGCGCCGTCGGCGGCGATGGCCGGGTCGAGGGTGTATTCGGTCCCTGCCGCGCGGTGGGCGTCGAGCAGGTGCACCGCGGTCTCGTGGACCTGGCGGCGGAACCAGAAGGCCTTGGTCTTGGCGGCGGCGGTGAAGTTCCAGGCGCCGTCTTCGGGGGATGCCTCGCGCAGTGCCTCGATGAGCTCTTCGGCGCTTTCGCGGTACCAGGCGGCGAGGTCCGTGCCGGGTTCGTCCTCGAAGCTCTGCGGGGCGAGTTCGCCGGTGCGCACGATGCCGGCCGCCCAGCGGTGGACGTTGCCGAGGTGGACGACCAGGTCACGCAGGCGCCAGTCGCCGCAGCACGGTACGGGCGCGGTGTGGTCGCCGGTGCGCGCCACTTGCGCGAAACCGGTGGTGAGTTCCCGCAGTCGTGCCAGGTACTCGTCCGGTGTCATCGACAACCCCCAGGTCCGTGGGTGACGCGGTCTTCCCGCGCCACCCACGAGTGTGTCAGACCTCGGGGAACCAGAGCTTGAGCTCGCGCTCGGCCGACTCCGGGGAGTCCGAACCGTGCACCAGGTTGTACTGGGTCTCCAGCGCGAAGTCGCCGCGCAGGGTGCCGGGGGTGGCCTTCTCGACCGGGTCGGTGCCGCCGGCGAGCTGGCGGAAGGCGGCGATGGCGCGCGGGCCCTCGACGGCGATCGCGACCAGCGGGCCCGAGGTGATGAACTCGAGGAGGTCGCCGAAGAACGGGCGCTCCTTGTGCTCGGCGTAGTGCTCCTCGGCGACCGAGCGCTCGACGGTGCGCAGTTCGAGGGCGGCGAGCTTCAGGCCCTTGCGCTCGATGCGAGCGATGACCTCGCCGACGAGGCCGCGCGCGACGCCATCGGGCTTGACGAGGACCAGCGTGCGTTCAGTCACGGCGGTATTTCTCCTTGGGTGGGATTCGTGCTATTCGCCCGGAGCCTACTGGGTGCTTCTCCGCTCACTTCACGTCGGACCAGGGAATGGCCTCGATGCGCTCGAGGTGCTCCTCGCCCCACTCCCCGAGCGCGGCCATCGCGGTGTTGAGGGAATCCCCGAACTCCGTCAGCGAATACTCCACCTTCGGCGGAACCTGGTGATACACCTCGCGATGCAGCAGCCCGGTGGTCTCCATCTCGCGCAACTGCAGGATCAGCACCCGTTCGCTGATGCCGGGCACCGCGCGCCGCAGCTCCCCGAAGCGCAGCGGGCCGTCCTGGAGCGCGAACAGGATGAGCCCTTTCCATTTGCCGCCCATGACGGCGATCGCGGCGTCGAGGCCGCAGGTGAACGCGCGGTTCTTGGTCATCGTGTCACTTACCTTTTTGTCGGTACCCGGCAAAATAGTAGGTACTTGATCGAATGTACGCGACCGCCCAGCATGGAGTCATCCCGAAGATTTCCTTTGACTGGAGCGAAAAATGCCGAAGACACCGGTGACCGTCGTGGGCCTCGGCTCGATGGGCTCGGCCCTCGCGGGCGCCTTCCTCGCGGCCGGGCATCCGACCACCGTGTGGAACAGGACGGCCTCGAAGGCCGATCCTCTCGTCGCGCGGGGAGCGATCCTGGCCGCGACGGCCGACGACGCGGTGCGGGCGAGCCCGTTGACCATCGCCTGTTTGACGACTTACGAAGACACGCGCGCGGCCTTGGAAGCGGCCTCGTTGACCGGACGTGCTTTGGTCACCCTGAACAGCGGCTCGCCGGCAGAAGCACGCCGGATGGCCGAATGGGTGACGGGTCGCGGCGCGCGCTACCTCGACGGCGCGATCAAGAACGTGCCGTCGGCCGTGGGAGCGCCGGACACCCTGCTGTATTACGGCGGCGACAAGACCGTCTTCGACGAGCACCGGGAAACGTTGCGGGTGCTGGGCGGCGACACCGTCCACCTCGGCGAGGAGACCGATCTCGCGGCACTGTACGAAACGGCCGTCGGCGGCACCCTGTTGCCCGCGCTGGTCGGGTTCTTCCAGGGTGCCGCCGCGTTGCGGTCGCGTGGCCTCGAAGCGGAGACTCTCCTGCCGTACGCCACCAAGTGGTTCGAGATGATCATCTCGGTGCTTCCGATGTACGCCAAGGAAATCGACAGCGGCGACTACTCGGATCCGGCGGCCTCGGTGAACATCTTCCACGCCGGCGCCGCCGCCGACCTCGGACTGGCCGAGGAAGGCGTCGACGTCGGCTGGCAGCGGCCGATGCACGACCTCGTCCGGCGGGCCGCCGAGGCCGGGCACGGCGATCTCAGCATCGCGGTGCTGACGGAACTGCTCAGCGTTGGGGCTGCAGGGTCTTCGACCACAGGGACGCGCCCGTAGCGTCCCTCAGGTCGACCGTGAGCGCGCCGCTCCGTCCGTCGATGTTCACCTCGCCGAAGTGCTGGAAACCGTCGGCGGGCGAGGTGTTCGCGGCAGGCGGGGCGTGCACGAACACCGCTTCCGGCCCGAAGGTCGGGTCGAGCTTGTTCGGGCCGAACGCGCCGGCGTTGAGCGGGCCGGAGACGAACTCCCAGAACGGGTCGAACTCGGTGAAGGAAGCACGATCCGGCGAGTAGTGGTGCGCCGCGGTGTAGTGCACGTCGGCGGTCAGCCAGACGACGTCGCGCACCCGGTGCCGCGAGATCTCCCGCAGCACCCAGGCGAGCTCGGTCTCGCGGCCGCCGGGAGCGCCGGGCAGGCCGTTGGCGACACCCTCGATGGCCTTGCCGTCCGGGACGGTGAGGCCGATCGGGAGGTCGGCCTGGATGATCTTCCAGGTCGCGGTGCTGCGGTCGAGCGCGTCGACGAGCCAGCGGGCCTGGCGATCGCCGAGGATGCGGCCCGGCTTGGTCTGATCCGAAGTGTTGGCGTCCTTGTAGGTCCGCATGTCCAGCACGAAGACCTCGGCGCGCGAGCCGTGCCGGAAGTTGCGGTACACACGGCCGTCGACGGCCTGGCGGCGGTCGATCGGGTGCCATTCGTGGAACGCCTGGAACGCCCGCGCGGCGAGCACGTCGACGCGCTTCTCGGTGTATTCGGGACGGTCGTTGAGGATTTCCCCCGGGTACCAGTTGTTCACGACTTCGTGGTCGTCCCACTGGACATAGGCGGGCACATTCGCCGTGAAGCGCTTGAGGTTCTCGTCGAGCATGTTGTAGGCGAACTGGCCGCGGTACTCGTCGAGCGTCTCGGCGACCTTCGACTTCTCCGGGGTGACGATGTTGCGCCACACCCGCCCGCCGGGCAGCGCGACGGTCTCGGTGAGCGGCGCGTCGGCGTAGACCGTGTCTCCACAATGGAGGAACAGGTCCGGGCGGCGCTCGGCCATCGCGCGATAGATCGTCATACCGCCGAGTTCGGGATTGATGCCCCAGTTCTGCCCGGCGACGTCACCGGACCACAGCAGCCGGACGTCGGAGCGGCCGACGGGGGCGGTGGTGAAGCGGCCGGTGAGGGCCTCGCTGCGAGTACGGCCGTCGAGGTCTTCCGCGGTCACGCGGTAGTGGATTTCGGTCCCCGGCATGAGCCCCGCGACACGGACCTTGCCCGTACCGCCGGTCTCCGGGCTCATGACCGGACCGCGCACGCGGCGCGCGTGCCGGAACGACGGATCCCGGGAGACCTCCACGATCAGCCGCGACGGCCGGTCGGCGCGCGACCAGACGATGCCGGACCCGGTGGTGACGTCGCCGGACTGGACACCGTGGGTGAGCACCGGGCGGTCACGGCGGAGCAGCGGAACCGGGTTCGCGGTCGCGGTTTCCGGGACGAGCAGGCCGCCCGCGACCGCTCCGGCGCCGGTGAGACCGGCTTTGAGCAGCGTGCGGCGGTTGTGGTGGGTTGCGGTCATGGCGCGGTTCTATCCCGCGGCCACGGCCGGTGGGCCAACGGCGGTTTGCGCGGTGATGAACGAACGGACGGTAGCCATTCCGGCGTTCTCCGCGACTCTATTCGGCTTGGCGCGCTTCGTGCGTTATAGCCAGCGAAGGACGCTTTCGCCGCCGAGAAGCGACTAAGAATGCTTCGCGAGACAAAGAGCCCACCCGAGGAATATGAACCAATTTTCGCGCGTTTTGCTAACTTTTGACTCGAATTCTTGTTCGATTCCTTGGTATTCTCGTGGGGTGTCCGGACAACGTATCCTCGAACCGCCGCAGGAGCTGTGGCGTGCCGGTGCGCGGGAGCTGGCGCACGGTGTGGTGGAGCGATTGTCGGTGGCACGGCAGGCGTTGGCGGAGGTCGGGCAGTTCCTGGTCGAGATCGAATCCCGCGGTCCGATGGAGTTGTTCGGGCACGGGTCGACCGCCGGTTGGTTCGCTGAGACCGCGCGGATCAGCCCGAAAGAAGCCGGTGACACGGTGGCCCGCGCTCTGGCTGTGAACGAGAGCCGGAATCTGGATGGCACTCCCGCTCCGGCGTTCGCGCCGATCGCCGGTGCCGCCGCCGCGGAGGGCGACCTGGGACATCAGCAGCTGGATCCGATCCTCGCGGTGCTGAGGAAGATCCCGGCCGAGGTCTCAGCCGACGACCGGACCGGCGCGGAGCAGATCCTGGTGACGCTGGCCCGTCATGCCGGGCCGCAGGAGATCGCCAATGTCGGCGCCGACCTCTTGGCCCATCTCGATCCCGACGGGAACGAGCCCAAGGACGAGGACCTGAAACCCCCGTCGCGCGAGGTGTATTTACGGAAGCGTGACGATGGGTGGTGGCGGCTCAACGGCCTCCTCGACCCCGAGTTCGGGGCCCGCGCCAACGCCCTGTTCGAAACCTGGGGACAGCGAAGACCCGTCGACGAGGACGGCAACCGCGACCCCCGCACCCCAGGCGAACGCAACGGCGACGCACTCTTCGACGCCATCCACTACGCGATGACCAACGACAAAGCCCCCACCCTCTCCGGAGACCGCACCACCGTCGTCGTCACCATCCCGCTCGAAACCCTGACCTCCGGGCTCGGGGCGGCCTGCGTCGACGGGGTCGCTCAGATCACCGCCCGGCACGCCCGGATGCTGGCCTGCGACGCCAAAATCATCCCCGCCCTCCTCGGCAGCGAAAGCGAACCCCTCGACATCGGCCGCGCCGCCCGCAGCGTCACCCCCGCCCAACGCCGGGCCTTGAACCTGCGCGACCACGGCTGCGCGTTCCCCGGCTGCCGACGAAGACCCAAACACTGCGAAGCCCACCACATACTTCCGTGGGGACAGCTCGGCGACACCGATCTGAACAACCTCTGCCTACTCTGCCGCTACCACCACATGGTCATCCACGGCCAATCCGGCTGGAAAGTCCACATCACCAACGGCCGACCCGAATTCATCCCACCGCAATACCTCGACCCACTCCAAACACCCCGCCACAACCACCGCTGAACCCGAGGGAGCCCGCCGACCACATGGCGACGGGCCCTTCGGTATGCGCGGAAGTCAAGACTCGACGGCACCGCAGCACTGTTCGATCCGGCCCTGATACAACGGCCCGCCCATCGTCGAGGCCACGACCTCGCGCACGGAGGCCGAGGCGGCCACTTCGCGCAGACGCTCCGGGAAGTGATCACTCACCAAGGCCGGATCCAGGATCCCGGCGACCGAAGACGGCTCCGCTTCCAAGTGATCGAAAAGATCCGGCCAGCGGACACGGACGACACACCACAAGGCCAGCGTGTCGGTTCCGACCGTGTTGCCTTCCAAGGTCCTGATGGCCCGATGAGCGGTGTAGGTGTTGACGAACTGATTGAATCCGCGTGGCGTATCGCTGATCAACGGCGCGAACTTCCGCAGCCAGTGCTCGGTTCGTTCGCGCACCACGGGCTGCGCGAGCGCACGGGTGGCGTCACCGACCAGTTCCGCCTTCGCTGCTGCCGACGCCTCGTCGAGAATGTCGAGGATCTCTCTTTCCCGGCCGGCCTCACCGCGCAGACGACCACGCAGCACAGCCGCCTCGCTCTCGATTTCCGAGTTCCCGCCTTCGGAGATCCGCAGAAGCCGATCGATGTAGAGCCGCCGCAGCGCGGTCGTGAACGACGGCATGGGGACCGTTATCTGAAAGAGCTTCTCGAGAAACAGGTAGCCAAGTGACTTACCGGGACGGGCTACACAATGCTCGAACACCGGATACTTCGACTCGTAGCTCTTGCGAAGCCACGCTCCGTCCGCGGCGACGACGAACAAGGGCGCGCTCGCCGCGCCCGGCGCGTTACGGAAGACGGTCTGGACGGTGTCGAGCAGGCCGACGACCTCCTCATGCCCGCACCGGTCCAGATCGTCGATGAGGAACAGCAACGGTTTCCGGGTACGGCCCAGTAGCCAGGAGAAATGCGCGGACACCTCCGCCATCGGGTTCGTTCCCGACTCTTCGAAGAGTTTCGCGCCACGAGCCGAGTTCCACAGCAGAAAGCGGCTCACGACGAGCGCGCCCGCCCAGAACGGGATCATCGCGGCCACCACGGTGCCGACGACCTTGGCCGCCTCGCTCCAGCCCCCGGCCGTGCCCTGTCGCGGCCACAGCCAGAACGCGAGACCACCGACGAGCAGTACCAGGACCAGGACCGCGAAGGCGTAAGGGGCACCGGTCCGGTGCGCTCTGGCGAAGACTTCGGCCGACCTGAGCCATCGCCTCCCCCACCAACCTCGGTCCGCGGCGATCGCGTCTCTCGCCGCGGTCAGCAACGTCCACCACGGACGCCCCAGCCGAGCCTGCCGCCACGCGTCGAACTCGACGAGCACGAAAGTGCCGTCCAGCCTCCGCCTCAGGAAACCGAGCAGCGTCGTCTTCCCCGTTCCCCATGCTCCGTCGACGTGGACCAGGAAGGAAACGTCCGGTCGGCGCCTCCGAGCGTCGGTCAGCCGAAGGGCGAGCACTCCAGCGAGTTCGTCGCGATGCAGGAAGTCCTCACGCGCGGTGGCGTCGGCGGCCCACTCGACGTCGGAACCCGGAGTCGTGCCGTGCACCGCAGGACTGCCGGCCACCCGGAGATGCTCGGCCGCAGGCGTCACGTAGTACCTCGCCCGCTGCACGGGCGTGACCGCCTCTCGCCCCAGGAACGCCCCGAACTCCGCTGCCGTCACCACGCCGTCGCGATCGGCGTCGGCGCGGCCGGTACGCAGGCCGTCGACGAGGGCGTCAGCGAGGACACCGGCACTCCAGGCAGGCCCATTTTCGTGCTCTTGCAAGGCATTCGTGGCGGACACGGTCACGATCGCCCGCTCACCCGGAAAGTCCTCTCCGATCCACATGACCGACTCGGCGAAGGCGCCGGAGTACGGGAAATCGAAGATCAGCACGAACTTCCGGCAGTAGCTGGTCTCCATGTAGTGGCGAAGCGCCCGAGAAGACATCGCGCTGGTCGCGGCATACCGCGCATCGGTGTCTGTCGAGGCGAAATACCACTCGCCTTGCCCCTGAACCCCGCCGCCGATGAGATACAGCAGCAGGACGTCTTCCGGCCCCGCCGCGGTGAAGAAGCGGTGGATCACACTGAAGACCGTGGTGTTCGACTGCTCGGAAAGCGATGCCACCTCGAAGCCACCGATGGCTTCATCCCCGAACACCGCGGCCACTTCCACGGCCTCGGTCGTGACGTCCAACCCCTCGAACGAGGGATCGGTGAAGCGGGAACTTCCGACGATCAACGCTTTCCTGGCCATCCATGGCTCCCGTCCCGGTGAACATCCACCGAGTCGGCCTGGATGGCGACGCCGTTACTGCGGTTGCTGCTGCTGACTCGGCAACGTCCCCGCCGCCATCCGCCGCGCCACGTCCCGCCGCAGCCACAGCAGCCACAGCCAGATCCCGAGGAAGATCACCCCGAGGATCGCCACGGCGGGCAGCGCGACGAAGAACGCGATCAGCGCGACCTGCAGCACCAGTACCGCGGGCACCGCCCAGGGCTTCTTCAGGAAACCGCACAGCACGATCAGCGCGACCGCGATCACGATCACCGACCAGCCGGTGAGCGAACCGACCCCACCGCCGAGTTTCGCCACCACCGGCAGCGCGAGCGCGACGGTGATGCCCTCCATGATCAGCGAACCGGCCATCACCCCGCGGAAGGACTTCATCGGGTCCTTGGCGGGCGGCTTCGGGGTCTCGTCGGTCACGCCGGCTCCTTACCGAACAGGGTCCTGGCCTCGCCCGCGGTGACGACGGAGCCGGTGACCAGCACGCCGCCGCCCGCCAGCGGTTCCTCGGGGTCGTCGCTCTGCTCGACGAGGCCGATGGCGGTCTCGATCGCGGCGTCTAGGCTGGGTTCGGCCACGACGCGGTCTTCGCCGAAGATCGAGATGGCGACGTCGTTGAGTTCGTCGAGCGGCATCGCGCGCGGGGACGAGTTCTTGGTGACGACGATCTCGGACACCACCGGTTCGAGGGCGTCCAGGATGCCGCGGGCGTCCTTCTCCGCCATCACGCTGACCACGGCGGCGAGGCGGCGGAAGGCGAACTCCTCGGCGACGGTGGTCGCGAGCGCCTTGGCGCCGTGCGGGTTGTGGGCGGCGTCGAGCAGCACGGTCGGGGCGGCGCGGACGCGCTCCAGCCTGCCGGGGGTCTCGACCTCCGCGAAGGCCTCACGGACGGCCTCGATGACCAGCTGCTTGTCCTTGCCCGCGCCGAAGAACGCTTCGACGGCGGCCAGCGCCAGAGCGGCGTTGGCGGCCTGGTGCGCGCCGTGCAGCGGCAGGAAGATCTCGTCGTAGACACCGCCGAGGCCCTGCAGTTTCAGCATCTGCCCGCCGACGGCGACCTCGCGCTCCAGCACGCCGAACTCGCTGCCGGCGCGGGCGACGCTCGCGTCGACCTCGATGGCGCGTTCCAGCAGGATCTTCTGGACTTCCGGCTCCTGCTCGGCGATGACCGCGACGCTGCCGGGTTTGATGATCCCGGCCTTCTCCACCGCGGCTTTGGCCGGGGAGCCGCCGAAGTACTCGACGTGGTCGACGCCGATCGGCGTGATGACGGCGACGTCGCCGTCCACGACGTTGGTGGCGTCCCAGGAGCCGCCGAGCCCGGTCTCGATGACCGCGGCTTCGACGGGCGCGTCGGCGAAGGCCGCGAACGCCATCCCGGTCAGCACCTCGAACTTGCTCATCGGCACCGCGTCCTGGCCACCGGCGTTGTCCACCATGGTCACGTACGGCGCGACGTCGCGGTACAGGTCGACGTACGCGGCGGCGGAGATGGGGGCGCCGTCGAGCGCTATCCGCTCGGTGACCAGCTGCAGGTGGGGGCTGGTGTACCGGCCGACGCGCAGACCCATGCGGGTCAGCAGCGCGTCGATCATCCGGGTGGTCGAGCCCTTGCCGTTGGTCCCGGCGACGTGCAGCACCGGGTAACCGCGGTGCGGTTCACCCATGAGGTTGACCAGGGCCGCGATCCGGGCAAGGGACGGCTCGATCTTCGTCTCCGGCCAGCGCTGGTTCAGCTCGGCCTCGACGGCGAGCAGTTCGCGGCGCGCCTGCTGCCCGTTGGGGTCCGACGGGGCGAACTCGTCACCCTGGTCGTCCAGTTCGTGCAGTTCGACGTCCTCCGGGGCGACGAGGTCCGGCACGGGGCCGAGCGCGAGGTTGTCCCCCAGCTGCCCGATCCCGCCGATACCGCCCCGTGCGCCGCCGCCCGCCTGGTACGCGGCGTCGGGTGCGTCCAGATCCGGGTCGGTGTCGTCGGACGGATCGTGGGCGCGGGCCCCCAATTCGTCGACACCGGCGAAACTGTCCAGATCTGCCAGGTCCGGGGATTCCCTGAAATCTTCGGAATCCCGGCCGTCACCTCGCGGCACGAACTCTCCTCTTACCCTTGCTGCCTGTCACGCCGAGTCTACGTGCGGCTTTTCCTGGCACTCTCGACGCATGGGGTTCAACCACAACGACCACTATCACCCGCTGCTGCTCGACCAGCTGCCTCCCGGCCCCGGCGTGGCGCTGGACGTGGGCTGCGGCAGCGGACGGTTCGCGCGGCGGCTCGCGGCCACCGGGATGCACGTCGAGGCGATCGACCGGTCCGGTCCGATGATCGACCTCGCCCGCGCCGCCGGCTCGCCGGGACCCGGCACGATCTCGTACCGGCAGGCCGACGTGGTCGCCGAAAAGCTGCCGGACGAGGCGTACGACTTCATCTCCTGTCTCGCGATGCTGCACCACGTGCCGTTCGACACGGTCACCAAGCTGCGGGACGCGCTGGTCCCCGGCGGGGTGCTCGCCGTGCTCGGCCTCGGCAGGCCCAGCACCGTCGGCGACTACGCGCGCGCTCTCGTGGCCTCACCGGTCAACGCGCTGGCCAGGGTGATCGTGTACGCGGGCGAGCGGCTGAACGGCGGCGCCGACCCGCTGCCGACGGCGCCGATCGTGGAGACCTTCCCGCCGATGAGCCGGATCCGGCGCGACGCGGCCGGCCTGCTGCCCGGGAGCAAGGTCCGGAACCTGCTCTTCTACCGCTATCTGCTGGTCTATCGCAGACCGGAAGACGATCACCCGATGTGACACCCCAAGCGGGTGAAACCGGCGCTCGACCACCCGATCGGCGGCGCCGACCGGGGCGGATCCGGTTCATTTTTGAGAGGCCATCCAGTCCGGAGATCGGGGTCCTCATGCGCTACAGACGCGTCCTGTTCGCGGCCGTCTCGACCGTCGTCCTGCTGATCGCCTCCGCCACGGCGGCCACCGCCACCACGCGGTCCTACCGCGATTACGTCGCGCTGGGTGATTCCTACACCTCCGGACCGCTCATCCCGCTCCCCCGCCTCGATCCGCTCTTCTGCGGCAAGTCGACGCAGAACTACCCGTCGATGCTCGCCGCGGCGCTGCGGGTCCGCTCCTTCACCGACATCAGCTGCGGCGGCGCCGACACCACCAACATGACGCAACGCCAAAGCGTGACGCTCGGCAGCAACCCGCCCCAGTTCAGCGCCCTGCGCGCGAACACCGACCTGGTCACGGTCGGTATCGGCGGCAACGACTACGGCGTCTTCGGCACGCTCGTCGGCACCTGCCCGTCACTGCGCGCGAGCGATCCCACCGGGAACCCGTGCCAGGAGCGGTTCACCGTCGGCGGTGTCGACACCATCAAGGCCAAGATCGCCGACACCGGCAAGAACGTCGAGAAGGTGCTGGCCGGAGTCCACGCCCGCTCCCCGCGCGCGGACGTGCTCGTCATCGGCTACCCGCGGATCGCGCCGGAACGCGGCTACTGCCCGAAGATCCTGCCCTTCGCCGAGGGCGACTACGCCTGGCTCAACGACGTCGAGAAGGCGCTGAACTCGGCGATCGAGAAGGCCGTCGCGGCCGACGGCAAGGCGACCTTCATCGACACCTTCGGCCCGTCCGCCGGGCACGACGCCTGCGCGCCGAACGGGGCCGCGTGGATCAACGGGCAGCACACGAAGCTGCTCGCCGCGGCGGCCTACCACCCGTACCGCACGGGGATGGCGGGCGTGACCGGAGTGATCCTCCGTCACCTTCGCTGAATGTCATGAAAGGGTCGTTCAAGACATTTTTTGTCCTGAACGACCCTTTCATGACGTTTGGTCAGGAGGCGGGAAGGGCGGCCAGCCGGGCGTTGATGCGCTCGATATCCGCGACCGCGGTCTCCTTGCGGGCCCGGATCTTGCCGATCACCGGCTCCGGCGCCTTGTCGATGAAGGCCTGGTTGCCGAGTTTGGCCTCGGCCTGCGCCAGTTCCTTCTCCGCCGCGCCGAGGTCCTTCTGCAGGCGCTTGCGCTCCGCGGCGACGTCGACCGTGCCGGACAGGTCCAGCTCGACGGTCACCACACCGGCCGACAGCCCGACCTCGAGCGACGCGCTCGGCGCGAAGCCTTCCTCCGGCTGGGTGAGCCGGACCAGCGAGCGGATCGGCTCGTCGTGTCCGGTGAGCTCGGCGAACCCGTCGCCGGACAGCCGCGCCGCCACCTTCTGGCTGGGCTTGAGGCCCTGGTCCGCGCGGAACCGGCGCACCTCGGTCACCAGCTTCTGCACGTCCGCGATCCGCTTGTCCGCCACGGCGTCGGCGTACGACGCGTCGGCCACCGGCCACGGGGCGATCACCAGCGATTCGCGGCCGGTCAGCGCCGTCCACAGCTTCTCGGTGATGAACGGGATGAACGGGTGCAGCAGCTTCAGCACGGTGTCGAACACGTGCCCCAGCACCGCGCGCGTCGCCGTCACGCGGGCCTCGTCACCCTGGAAGACCTGGACCTTCGACAGCTCCAGGTACCAGTCGCACAGCTCGGTCCAGGTGAACTGGTAGAGCGTGTCGGTGGCCTTCGCGAACTGGTAGTCCGCCAGGTATCTGGTGACCTCGTCGACGACGTTGCCGAGCCTGCCGAGGATCCAGCGGTCGGCCTCGGTGAGTTCGGCGGCCGGGGGCAGCGGGGCGTTCGCGTCCGCGCCGTTCATCATCGCGAACTTGGTGGCGTTCCAGAGCTTCGTGGTGAAGTTCCGGGAGCCGGCGACCCATTCCTCGCCGATCGGCACGTCGGTGCCCGGGTTCGCGCCCCGCGTGAGGGTGAAGCGCAGCGCGTCGGTGCCGTACTTGTCCATCCACTCGATGGGGTCGACGCCGTTGCCCGCGGTCTTCGACATCTTCTTGCCGAACTGGTCGCGGACCATGCCGTGCAGCGCGATGGTCTTGAACGGCGCCTCGCCGGTGGCGTAGAGGCCGAACATCATCATC
The DNA here is from genome assembly GCF_003947475.1 of Amycolatopsis sp. WAC 04197. Lineage (NCBI taxonomy): Bacteria > Bacillati > Actinomycetota > Actinomycetes > Pseudonocardiales > Pseudonocardiaceae > Amycolatopsis > Amycolatopsis sp. WAC 04197. The sequence continues at coordinate 104,003 of NZ_QHJK01000014.1, forward strand.
CGCACGACCCAGAAGAACAGGATGTCGTAGCCGGTGACCAGCACCGACGTCGGATAGAACTTGTTCAGGTCCGGGGTCTTCTCCGGCCAGCCGAGGGTGGAGAACGGCCACAGGCCCGAGGAGAACCAGGTGTCGAGGACGTCCGGGTCCTGGGTCCAGCCCTCGCCCGAAGGCGGCTCCTCGTCCGGTCCGACGCAGACGACCTCGTCGTTCGGGCCGTACCAGACCGGGATGCGGTGACCCCACCACAGCTGACGCGAGATGCACCAGTCGTGCAGGTTGTCGACCCAGTCGAAGTAGCGCTTCTCCAGCTCCGGCGGGTGGACGTTCACCCGGCCGTCGCGCACCGCGTCGCCGGCGGCCTTCGCGAGCGGGCCGACCTTGACGAACCACTGCAGCGAAAGCCGCGGCTCGATCGGCTCCTTCGAGCGCTCGGAGTGCCCGACGCTGTGCAGGTACGGACGCTTCTCCGCGACGATCCGGCCCTGCTCGCGCAGCTTCTCCCGCACCGCGACCCGGGCCTCGAAGCGGTCCATGCCGTCGAACTCGGTGCCGGTGCCGTCGATCCGGCCCTGCTCGTCCATGATCGTGATCATCGGCAGGTCGTGCCGCTGGCCGATCTCGAAGTCGTTCGGGTCGTGCGCGGGGGTCACCTTGACCGCGCCGGTGCCGAACTCCGGGTCGACGTGCTTGTCCGCGACGATCGGGATCTTGCGCCCGGTGAGCGGCAGCTCGACCTCGGTGCCGATGAGGTGGGTGTAGCGCTCGTCGTCCGGGTGGACCGCGACGGCGGTGTCGCCGAGCATCGTCTCCATCCGGGTGGTGGCCACGACGATCGCGTTCTCGCCGTCGCCGTAGCGCATCGAGACGAGTTCGCCCTCGACCTCTTCGTGCTTCACCTCGGCGTCGGACAGCACCGACCGCAGCTCCGGCGACCAGTTGACCAGGCGCTCGGCGCGGTAGATGAGACCGTCGTCGAACAGCTTCTTGAAGATCGTGTTGACGGCCTTGGACAGGCCGTCGTCCATGGTGAACCGCTCACGGGTCCAGTCGACACCCTCGCCGAGGCGTTTCATCTGGGCGAGGATCTTGCCGCCGTGCTCGTTCTTCCACTGCCAGACGCGCTCCACGAAGGCCTCGCGGCCGAGCTCGCGGCGGCTGGTGCCCTCGGCGCGGAGCTGCTTCTCGACCAGCGCGTGGACCGCGATGCTCGCGTGGTCCATCCCCGGCAGGTACAGCGTCTCTTCGCCGAGCATGCGGTGGTAGCGGGTGATGGCGTCGATCAGCGTGTGCTCGAACGCGTGCCCGATGTGCAGCGAACCGGTCACGTTCGGGGGCGGGATGACTACCGTGAACGGCGGCTTGTCCGACGTGGGGTCGGCCGTGAAGTAGCCGGCGTCTACCCAACGCTGGTAGAGCGAGGCTTCTTCGTCGGCCGGGTTCCAGGTACCCGGAAGGTCGGTCTGCTGCGGCTGGGCGTTCTCGGTCACAGTTGACAAGTCTACGAACCCCCTCTATCGACTTCCTCACCGGCCGTAACGCCCGCCGTTCGCAGCCGATGAGGGGATGTCGTGACGCACTGGGGAGGGGTGGGTTCGTGGAGGACGCGCGGTTGGAGACGCATCCGGATCTGATGGATCCGGAGTGGCGCAAGCACGCGGAAGTGGACGCCTGGCTGGGCTCGAAGAAGGACCTCAAGAAGCGGCGGAAGCAGGCGTCGCGCCGCGGGTTCCGGGTCTCCGGCGGGCCGGTGTTCGTCCTGGCGCTGATCGCGCTCGTGGTCGCGGCGGTCGTCGTGCACCGGGTACAGGGACGCGGCGTCAACGACGTCCCCGGCTTCGGGCAGCCGCCGAAAGCCGCCCCTGTGTCGGGCGGGGTCGACCTCGACCGGCCCTATGACCGCACCCCCGCCGCGTACTGGCGCGAAGGCATCGCAGGGGTCATCGTGCCGCCGGGGCAGGCCGTCGGCGGTTTCACCACCGCGGAGGTCGACGCGGCGTACCGGACCGTGACGGAAGCCATCGCGGCGACTCGTCTGAGTTCCGGGGCGCTCCAGTACGCGGACGGCTCGGAGCTGCTCCGCTTGCTGGCCCCGAACGAACGCGTCCGGCTCGAACCGGCCCTCACCAGCCCGCTCACCGTCGAAAAAGGCAAGTACCTGACCCTCATCGGCCCGAACCGCCTGCTGCAGGTGAGCCCGCGCATGACCGGCTTCCTGACGGCGAGACCCGGCGAGAAGGGCGAACTGATCGTTCACGCGAGTTACACGACCGCCTACGCCTTCGACGCGCATCCTGGCGAGGCCCGGTCGCCGTCGGACATCGTCCCGTTCGTCCGCGACGAACAGGACTACGTGATCCGCAAAGCGCCACCGTTCGCCAAGGCCGACGCCGGCCTCAGCTTCGGCGAAGGCGCGGGTTATCACTCGAACATGGCGTGCGACGCGTTCAAGGCCGGCATCCTCGCACCCCAGTACGCTGACAAGAGCAAACCCGTCGACGGTGCGCCCGCGGTCGACGAAGTGGACACCTACGACCCGACGAAACCCCTGCCATCGACGGGCAACTGCGGTTAGCCGACCGAAATCCTGGGGAAGAGGACCGAGATGGACGAAGAGGACCGGCGGATCGAGACACATCCGGATCTGATGAACCCGGATTGGCAGAAACACGCCGAACGCGACGCTTGGCTGGGTGCGAAGAAGGAACTCAAGAAGAAGCGTCGTAAGCAGCAGAAGGCCGCCGCGAGCGGCTACTCAGCGCCAGGGACGAGCCGGTGGCCGGGTATCGCGGCGCTCGTCGGCCTGATCGTGCTGGTCGTGGCCGCGGTGACGGTGAACGCGGTGCAGGAACGCGGCGTCAACGAGACACCTTGGTTCCCGCTCGACGAAGCGCAGATCAGCCGGATCGTCACCAACGCCTGACCCCTCGGTCGCGCGCGAAGACGGCAAGGCGCACGATGGGGTCATGACCCGCGAAGCACCCGCGAACGACGTTGACGAGACACAGCTCGAGGTCGGGAAACCGAAGAGCTGGGCGGCCGGGATCCCCGGGGTCGCCGTCTCCCTGATGCGCGGCATGGAGCAGATGGGCGCCGCGCGCACCGTGAAGACGCTGCGCCTGCTGAACCAGCGTGACGGCTTCGACTGCCCGGGTTGCGCTTGGCCGGAGCCGCGCGAGGTCGACGGCGAGCACCGCAAACTCGCCGAGTTCTGTGAGAACGGCGCGAAGGCCGTCGCCGAGGAGGCGACGAAGCGCCGCGTCGGCCGTGAGTTCTTCGCCCGGCACTCCATCCACGAGCTGGCGGACAAGACGGACTACTGGCTCGGCCAGCAGGGCCGCATCACCGAGCCGTTCGTGCTGCGCGAAGGGGCTTCGCACTACGAACCGATCTCCTGGGACGACGCGTTCACGCTGGTCGCGGACGAACTGCGGGCACTGAGCGACCCGAACGAGGCGATCTTCTACACCTCCGGCCGCACCAGCAACGAGGCCGCGTTCCTCTACCAGCTGCTCGTGCGCTCCTACGGCACCAACAACCTGCCGGACTGCTCCAACATGTGCCACGAGTCCTCCGGCGCGGCGCTCGCGGCCACGACCGGGATCGGCAAGGGCTCGGTGTCGCTCGCCGACATCCACAAGGCGGACCTCATCGTGGTGGTCGGCCAGAACCCGGGCACGAACCATCCGCGCATGCTGTCGGCGCTGGAGGAGGCCAAGGGCAACGGCGCGAAGATCATGGCGGTCAACCCGCTGCCCGAAGCCGGTCTGATGCGGTTCAAGAACCCGCAGAACGTCCGCGGCGTGGTCGGCAAGGGCACCCCGCTGGCCGACGAGTTCGCCCAGATCCGGCTGGGCGGCGACCTCGCGCTGTTCCAGGCGATCGGTCATCTCCTGTTGCAATGGGAGCAGGAGACCCCCGGCACGATCGTCGACCACGCGTTCATCGAGTCGTCCTCCGAGGGGTTCGAGGACTACGCGAAGCATCTGCGGGAGATCGACTGGGACGAGGTCGGCGCCGCGACCGGGCTGCCGCGTGAGCAGATCGAGCGGCTGGCGCGGATGATCGCGACGTCGAAGCGCACCATCTACTGCTGGGCGATGGGGCTGACGCAGCACAAGCACGCGGTGCAGACCATCTCCGAGATCGCGAACCTGGCGCTGATGCGCGGCATGATCGGCGAACCGGGCGCGGGCCTGTGCCCGGTACGCGGGCACTCCAACGTCCAGGGCGACCGGACGATGGGCATCTGGGAGAAGATGCCGGAGTCCTTTATGGACAGTCTCGACGCGGAGTTCGGCATCAAGGTGCCGCGAGACCACGGTCACGACACCGTCGCCGCGATCCGCGCGATGCGGGACGGGCACGGCAAGGTCTTCTTCGCCGTCGGCGGCAATTTCGCTTCCGCCACACCGGACACGGAGCTCACGGAGAAGGCGCTCAAGTCGTGTTCCCTGACCGCGCACGTGTCGACGAAGCTCAACCGCTCGCACGTCGTGCCCGGCAGGACGGCGCTGATCCTGCCCACCCTCGGCCGCACGGAACGCGACGTCCAAGCCGGCGGCGAGCAGTTCGTCACCGTCGAGGACTCGATGTCGCAGGTGCACACCTCGCGCGGCAGGCTGGCCCCGGCCAGCGAGCATCTGCTCTCCGAGGTCGCGATCATCTGTCATCTCGCGGAAGCCCTGCTCGGTGCCGGGCACGCCGTGCCGTGGCGGGATTTCCACGCCGACTACGACCTCATCCGCGACCGGATCGCGCGCGTCGTCCCCGGCTGCCACGACTACAACGCCCGGGTGCGCGAACCCGACGGGTTCGTCCTGCCGCACGCGCCGCGCGATTCCCGGCAGTTCAACGGAACCGCGAACGGCAAGGCGAACTTCACCGTCTCCGAACTCGAATACCCCCAGGTGCCCGAAGGCAGGCTGCTGCTGCAGACGATGCGCAGTCACGACCAGTACAACACCACCATCTACGGCCTTTCCGACCGTTACCGCGGCATCGAGGACGCGCGGCGCGTGGTGCTGGTCAACCCCGACGACCTGGCCGCGCTCGGGCTGGCCGACGGCGCGATGGTCGACCTGGTCTCGGAATGGCGGGACGGCGACCGCCGGGCCCCGCGGTTCCGGGTGGTCTCCTACCCGACGGCGAAGGGCTGCGCGGCGGCGTACTTTCCCGAGGCGAACGCCTTGGTGCCGCTGGATTCGGTGGCGGACAAGTCGAACACCCCGGTGTCGAAGGCGATCGTGGTTCGGCTGGAGCCGGTGGCCGCACCTTAGGCTGCCCGCTTGGCGGTGTCGCGCGGCGCCGGACGGGGTCCACCGTGAAAGGGCCAACCCCTTTCGCGGAAAGGCCTTGCCATGTCACGAAGATCGACCTCGCGTTGCTTCGCCGCCCTGGCCTCGCTCCTGCTCGTCGCGGTGCTGCCCGGCGCGGCCACCGCCGCCGCGGGCGCACCGCCGCCGCTGCCGTTCGTCTCCCAGCTCGACCTGTCCTGCTACCGGACCGAAGGCTACAAACCACCGCCGACGGAGCTCACCCTCAAGCACCTCAACCCCGTGCTCGAGAAACTGCCGTTGGAGACGGTCAAACTCGGTGAACGCCAACAGCTGTGCGTGCCAGTCGCGAAGAACGGCGCGATCCCGCCGCCGGGGATCGTCGACTACGTCCGCTGGGTGGATCTGTCGTGCTACCGGATCGAAGGCCGCGCGGTGGACTTCCCGCTGACGCTGAGCCATCTGAACCCTGTTGTGCAGAAGCTCGGCATCCAGGATTCGCACGTGACCATGTTGTCGCCGGAGCAGTTGTGCGTCCCGGTCGCGAAGAACGGGAAGCTGCCGCCGCCGGAGATCCTGTCGTTCGTGCGGCATATCGACCTCGAGTGCTATGCCCTGCGTGTCCTCGGCATTCCCACCATCCCGTTCCCGCTGACGCTGGGCCATCTCAACCCGGTGCTGGCCGACCGGCCGAAGACGGACGTGAAGGTCGGCAACGCACGGCAAGTGTGCGTCCCGGTGGCGAAACGCGGTGACGAGATCCCGCCGGAGGTGCTCGGCACCGTCCAGTGGCTGGATCTGGCGAAGGCGGACGTCAGCACCGCGCCGAGCGTCGTCGGACCGCTCACGCTCAAGCTGACCCACCTGAACCCGGTGCTGAGCCACCTTCCCGGCGAAGCGGCCGTCATCACCGAGCCGGTCCAGCTCGGCCTTCCGGTCGCGAAGAACGGGAAGATCCCGCCAAGGGAGTGACGCGGCTCAGTCGATGCAGTCGGCGCCATCGGCCGTGATCGGCGGCTCCGCCAGCGCACCGATCGCGCCCCCGCCCGCGGAGACGCCCGGTCCTTTGTAGACCTGGCCGAGGACGACCTCGATCTGGCCCGCCGCGACCGAATCGGCTTTCTGGACGTCCAGTCCGCCGAGCAGTTTCGCGATCTCCGCGGCGGGCCCGGCCGCGTCGCTGTACCGGACGACCGAGGTCCGCCGTCCGGCTTCGGCCTTCGTGTCGCCCTTGCCGTATCCCTTCTCCGCCAAGAGATCCGAGACGCGGGCGGCGAGACCGTCCTTGCCGCTCGCGTTGACGACGTCGACCTTGGGCCCGGCGGGCGCCTGCGGGGTCGTGGGCTGGGCACCGATCAAGGAGGCGGCGAACGCGCGCACCTGGGCGGGATCGACCTGCACGGCGGTCCAGGTCGGATGCCGGGGGTCGTAGCGGTAGTCGGGGTTGACCACCGGAATGGTCTCGAACGCGATCCCGCCGCCGGACACCCCGCGCATCTGCCGCACGAAGTCGAGCAGATTCCACGAACCGTCGAGCACGACCGAACGCTTCACCGCGTCGATCAGGTCGGACACGCGCGCCGGGTTGGCGAGGGTCCCGCCGGAGAGCACCTGCTTCGCCAGTCCCGCGAGGAACACCTGCTGGCGGCGGACGCGGTCGAGGTCGCTGCGGGGCAGATTCTTGCGCTGACGGACGAAGGCGAGCGCGTCGGCGCCCGCGATCGTCTGCCGCCCGGCGGGGAAGTCCGCGCCCGAATCACGGTCCTTGGTGGCCTTCTTCAGGCAGACCTCGACGCCGCCGACGGCCTTGCTGATCTCGTAGAAGCTCAGCAGGTTGACCTCGGCGAAGTGGTCGATCTTGACGCCGCTGAGCTCCTCGACGGCCTTCAGGGTCGCCTTCCGCGCCGCGGTGATCGCCTGCTTGTTGATCTCGGCCTTGTCGGTCTTACCCGCCGCACGCTGCTCGTTCGCCGACGCGAACTTGGTCCGGCCGAAGATCTCGTTGATCTTGCTCTTGTCCTTCGTGCCCGGCTGCGCGACCCACGAGTCACGCGGGATCGAGAACGCCTTCACCGCCTGCTGGCCGTTGGGGATGCGGAGCACGATGAGCGTGTCGGTCAGGTCGTCGCCGTTCGCCCCGGCCCGCAGTTCCCGCAGGATCTCCGGCGGAAGCGGCCGGTCCTGGTTGTCGGTACGCGCGTCGCGCCCGACCAGCAGGATGTCCAGCGAACCGTCGGCGGGCTGCTCCCCCGGATCCGGCGCCTCGATCACGTCCTCGCGGGTGATGCCGTCGAGCGACTCCAGCGTCGTGTATCCGTACGCGGTCCCGCCGAACACCGCCACCGCGAGCGCGGCGACCAGGACCTTCCCCAGCTTGTGCACGTCCCATAGACGCGCGGGAGGCCGTCACCGCTGCATCAGTGATCCAGTTCACATCCTCAGATGCGACGCGCCGTTCAGGTCGAGGATCGCCCCGGACGCCCACGCGGCCTCGCCGGAAGCCAGGTAGAGCACCGCGGCCGCGACCTCCTCCGGCGTGCCGACCCGGCCGAACGGGCTCTCGCTTCGCGCGCCTTCGACCTTCGCCGCGACCCGGTCCGTCGCGGTGAAACCGGGCGCGACCGAGGTCACGGCGATCCCGTGCGGGGCGAGGGCGACGGCGAGCGACTGCCCCAGCGAGTGCAGCGCGGCCTTGCTCGCGCCGTACGCCGGGAACTCGGGCTCGCCCTTGAAGGCTCCCCGCGAGCCGATGTTGACCACGCGGCCGGGCGCGCCGCGTTCGATCATGTGCCGCGCCACGCAGTAGGTCACGTTCGCGGTGCCGAGCACGTTGACGTCGAGCATCCGCCGCCAGACCCGCTGCCAGTCCTCATAGGACACTTCGGCGACGGGATGGGCCGCACCCGCGGAGGGCGCGAAGGCGGCGTTGTTCACGAGGACGTCCACCCCGTCCACCAGTTCCTCGGCCTCGTCGGCGACCCGTTGTGCCACTTCGGGTTCCGAAAGATCACCTTGGATCAGGCCGTGTCCGGAACCGGGCAGCTCGTCGAGCGTCCGCTCGGCCTCCTCCCGCTTCGAGGCGTAGTGGACGGCGACACGGTCGCCCTTTTCCGCGAAGGCACGGGCGATCGCGCGGCCGATGCCGCGCGACGCCCCGGTGACCAGAACTCCCACGGAACCGACCCTACTTCAGCCGCCGAAGAGCTGGACCACCTTGCGGAACAGTTCGTAGACGCCGTAGGCGAACGGGAGCGCGACCCACAGCCACGCGAAGACCATCAGCCCGGTGCGGCGGCGTTCGGGTGCCTGTTCGGTCATCGGGCCTCACTCCTCGCGGGCTCGCCGGACGACGCCGGCTCGTGGTACTTCGGGTTGACCGGGCGCACCAGCTCGTTCGCGACGAAACCGACGACCAGCAGGCCGATCATGATGAACAGCGACGTCGTGTACAGATCCGGGCCGACCTTGCCCGCCGACTTCTGGCTGTCGGCGATGGCGTTGACGATCAGCGGCCCGAGTACGCCGGCCATCGACCACGCGGTCAGCAGCCTGCCGTGGATCGCGCCCACCTGGTAGGTGCCGAAAAGGTCCTTCAGATACGCCGGCACGGTCGCGAAGCCGCCGCCGTAGAAGGACAGGATCAGCATCGCGCACAGGACGAACACGAGCTTCGAGGCGTTGGTGGTCAGCGCGATCACCAGGTACAGCAGGGCGCCGACGCCGAGGTAGAGCCGGTAGATGTTCTTGCGCCCCACCAGGTCCGAAGTGGACGACCAGACGAACCGGCCGAGCATGTTGGTCAGCGACAGCAACGCGACGAACCCGGCCGCGGCGGCGGTGCCGACCGGCGTGGAGGTCTCGCGGAAGAAGTCCGCGATCATCGGCGAGGCCTTCTCCAGGATGCCGATGCCCGCGGTCACGTTGAAGCACAGGACCACCCAGAGAAGCCAGAACTGCGGCGTCCTGATGGCGTTGCGCGCCGACACGTTCGCGGTGGTGATCATCGCGTTGCCGTGGTCGGTCTTCGGTTCCCAGCCCTGCGGCTTCCAGCCGTCGGCGGGCACCCGTACCAGCAGGATGCCGAGGGTCATGAAGACGGCGTAGACCAGGCCGTGCACGAGGAAGGCGGTCGCGACCGTCCCGATGGACCACGGCGCCGTGCCCAGCATCTGCGAAGACCACGGGGAGGCGATCAGCGCGCCGCCGCCGAAGCCCATGATCGCGATGCCGGTGGCCATCCCCGGCCGGTCCGGGAACCATTTGATCAACGTCGACACCGGCGAGATGTAGCCGATCCCGAGCCCGATCCCGCCGATCCCGCCCCAGCCGAGGACGACGAGCCAGTACTGCGACGTCGCCACGCCGAGCGCGGACAGCAGGAAGCCCGAGCTGAAACAGACCATCGAGACGAACATCGCCCAGCGCGGCCCGTTGCGTTCGACCAGCGTCCCGCCGAAGGCCGCCGACAGCCCGAGCATCACGATGCCGAGCTGGAACGGCAGCGCGCTCTCCGTCCCCGTGAGGCCGAGGGTCTTCTCCAGCGGCGGTTTGAAGACGCTCCACGCGTACGCCTGCCCGATCGAGAGGTGGACGGCCAGCGCGGCGGGAGGCACCAGCCAGCGGCTCCAGCCCGGTGATGCGACGATGCGGGAACGGTCCAGGAAGCCGACAGCCATCCGGCGCCTCCGTACTCTGAGGATGTGCACTGGGAATGTATTACTTAATTCCCGACGTTGCAGTATCCGAGTGTCGAATAAGCGGTCAGAAGGGTGGACAAGTGGGCAGGGTGACGGTGCGGCGTCCGGTGCGGAAGATCTCCGCGACCAAGGACGTGCGGCGGCCCGACGCGCTCGCGGCCGAAGAGCCGCTGGAGATCCGCGTCGGCGGCAAGGCACTCGCGGTCACCATGCGAACCCCCGGCAACGACGTCGAGCTCGCGCACGGGTTCCTGTTGTCCGAAGGCGTGCTCGCCTCGCGCGAGGACGTCGCGGTCGCGCGATACTGCGATGGCGTCGACGACCAGGGCCGCAACACCTACAACGTCCTGGACATCGCACTGGCCGAAGGGGTCGCCCCGCCGGAGACCGGCGTCGAGCGGAACTTCTACACCACGTCCTCGTGCGGCGTCTGCGGCAAGGCCGCGCTCGACGCGGTGAAGCTGAAAAGCCGGTTTTCCCCGGCGAAGTCCGGATTCGCGGTGAGCACCGACGTGCTGGCGAAACTCCCGGACACCCTCCGCGCGCACCAGAAGGTGTTCTCCAGCACCGGTGGCCTGCACGCGGCCGCCCTGTTCGACGGCGACGGGAACCTCGCCGTGGTCCGCGAGGACGTCGGCAGGCACAACGCCGTCGACAAGGTGCTGGGCTGGGCGCTGCAGGCGGGCCGGATCCCCGCGGCGGACACCGGATTGCTGGTGTCCGGCCGCGCCTCGTTCGAACTGGTGCAGAAGGCCGCCATGGCCGGGATCGGGCTGCTGGCGGCCGTCTCCGCGCCGTCGTCGCTGGCTGCGGAACTGGCCGAAGAGAACGGCATGACGCTCATCGGTTTCCTGCGCGGCGACAGCATGAACCTCTACACCGGGGAACAGCGGGTGCTCGGCCTCGGGAGCTGAGTCAGGCACCCACCCAGTTGCCGTGGAAACCGTTCGGCACCCGGTCCGGCAGGTGCACGGCGCCCACGGTCTCCAGCGTCTCCGCGTCCAAAATGGTCAGATCGCTCTTCTGCGTCGCGGGGTCGTAGACGAACCCCATCAGCACGCCCTCGTCCTCGCCGGCGTCCACCGAGGACGGCACGAACACGAACTCCCCCACCTGCGCGCCGTCGCCGAATTCCCGCGACCGGACCGACCGGTTCCACAGATCGTGCTTCAGCAGGGAACCCGACGACGCCGAACCATCCTTTGTGGACACCGAGTAGCCGAACCGGTGCGGCCGCCCGACCAGCCGTTCGTCGACGCGCGGGAACTCCTGCCCCTGGTCGTCGAGACGTTCCTCGACGACCTTGCCGACGCTCAGGTCGACGGTCCAGCGGTCCAGGGTCGGCGGCCCCTCGGCCGGTCCGAGCAGCTCGGTGTCGAACATCTTCGGATGCCGGACGACGTCCAGCACGATGGTGTCGCCGTCGTCGTAGGCGTTCATCGGGTGGAACACGTAGCACGGCTCGATCTCGAACCAGCGGACGTCGCCGTTGCCGCCGTCGCGCGGCATGACACCGATCCGCGCCGGGTACTTCGGGTTCCAGCGGTACGGCAGGCCGGCGTTGCCCGAGATCCGCTGACGCAGCCGCGCGCTGAGCGGATCCGGCACCTTCACCTTGCCCACCAGCGCGGACACCACCAGCTGCGCGGGCGTGCGCAGGAACGGCGGCACGGACGCGGCCACGGCCTGCTCGCTGTCGAAGGCGACGGGGAGGTCGTAGAAGACGACGTGTTTCTCGGTCAGGGAGAAGTCGTGCATCATCGGCGAACCGGCGACCTCGACGTCGACCGTGCGCCGCGCCCGGCCCTGCGCGTCGATCACCGAGTACTGCACCTTGTTCCCCGAGCCGAAGAAGTACGAGACGGCGTGCAGCTCACCGGTCTCCGGGTCCCGCTTCGGGTGCGCTGTGTAGCCGCCGGGCAGGGTGCCGTCGAAATCGCAGGCGCCCACGGTGTCGAGTTCGTCGGTCAGTTCGAAACTCGTGGCGCCGCCCTCGATCAGGGCGAGGGTCTTGCCCGCGTGGCCGATCACGTTCGTGTTGGCCCCCAGGCCGGCGGCCGTGCCGCCTTCCCAGCGTTCACCGAGCTCCCGCGCGAGCCGGGGATTGCGCACCCAGCGGTTGCGGTACCACTCGGCGCGGCCGTCCCGCAGCCGGACGCCGTGCACCATGCCGTCGCCCATGAACCAGTGGTACGTCGCGGGGTCCACTTCGGACAGCGGGTTCGGCCCGTTCCGCAGATAACGCCCGTCCAGGTACTCCGGGATGTGCCCGGTGACGTTCAGTTCGGTGATCGTGTGCTCACGGCTGACCGGGGCGAAGTTGCCCTCGAGGAACTTGTTGCCCATCACAGACCCCTACCCTGGAATAACGATGTTATGCGCTCATTTATAACAGGGTTATGAGATACTGGCAAGCATGGCACCGAAACCCTCCGCCGCCGAGGTCAAGGGCAAGCTGATCGAGGCGGCGATCCGGCTGCTCGCGCACGGCGGCCCGGAGGCGCTCCAGGCGCGCAAGCTGGCGGCCGAGATCGGCGCGTCCACCATGGCCGTGTACACCCACTTCGGCGGGATGGGCGCGCTCGTGGACGAGGTCGCGCGCGAGGGATTCCGGCGGCTGTCGGCGAATCTGGGCCGGGTCGAGGAGACCGACGACCCGGCGGCCGACATCCTCACCCTGGCGCTGGCGTACCGGCGGACCGTCGTGGACGACCCGCAGCTCTACGCGGTGACCTTCGGCCAGAGCCAGCCCAGCGGGCAGAAGGTGACCCTCGGCGACATGACCAACGAGGAGACCCGCCAGAACGCCAGCGAAGAGGGCATCGAGGCCTTCGGCTATCTCGTCCGCGCCGCGAAGCGGGTGATCGACGCCGGCCGGTTCCGCCCCGCACCGGAGTTCGAGGTCGCCGCGCAGCTCTGGAGCGCCGTGCACGGCTACATCACGCTGGAGGTCGCCGGCCATTTCGGCGACGGCGAGAATGGTGTGGACCACATCCTGATTCCCCTGGCCACCGCCCTCGGCGTGGGTCTGGGCGACACTTACGAGGCCGCGACGCGGTCCGCCCGCCGCTCGATCGAGGCCTGGCGCGCGAAAGAGGGAAACATCGGCACCTGATCCGGCGATACCCCGGTCACAGGTCGGTGAATCGTGCAACCTTCGAGCGGAAACGCGCGTCTGACCTGGTGGAAGCTCTACGGGGGAAACGGGGATCGGTGAACGAGGACGACCAGGGGCACACGACGCTGCCGGGGGTGGACGGCGCCCGCCGGTGGCTGAGCCGTCGTTCCGTGCTGATCGCGGGCGCCTCCGGCCTCGGCGTCGCCGGTCTCGCCGCCGGAACGGCCACCGGAGCCCTGCCGTTCAGCGAAGCGCTCCAGCGGGCGCTCGGTGTCGCGTCGCCGACCCCGGCCACCCAGCTGGGCAGTCCGCGGGTCGAACGCGTCTACTCCGAAGCCCGCGGCCGCGAGGTCGATCTCGTGCTCATGCTGCCGACCAAGGCGCCGCCCAAGGGCCTGCCGATGTCGCTGATGCTGCACGGCCTCCACGGCACCGCGCGGCACGCGGCCCCGACGGGACTGCTGAAACAGCTCGGCAGCGAGGTCGCCCGCAAGGCGGTGCCCCCGTTCGGGTTCGTCGCCGTCGACGGCGGAGACCACTACTGGCACGAGAACAAGCCGGGTGACAACCCGATGGCGATGCTGCTCGAAGAGGTCCCCCGCTGGCTGGCCGCCCGCGGTCTCGGCGGCCGGGACGGGCAGCCGTTCGCCGCCACCGGGCTTTCGATGGGCGGCTTCGGCGCGCTGCTGTACACCCGTCGCCGTCTGGAACGCCGTCGCCCGCCCGCCGCGGTCGCGGCCCTCGCGCCCGCGCTGATCACGTCGTGGGCCGAGATGAGCAAACGGCGCGCGTTCCGCGACGCCGCCGACTGGGGCTCGCTGGACCCGTTGCGCCATATCGACGTCACCAAGAGCGTGCCGACGGGGATCTGGTGCGGGACCGAAGACCCGTTCATCGGCGGGGTGCGGAAGTTCATCTCCGAGGCGCGGCCCATGGTCGCGCACACCTCGCGCGGCAAGCACGGCGACGCCTTCAACCGCACGGTCGTGCCGAGCCTGATCGCGTTCCTCGGCAAACACGTCCCGAAGAACGCCTGAGCCGCTCAGACGCGGAAGTAGATCCTGGTCACCGTCGACCCCGGTCTCAAGTACTGCCGGACCAGGTCGGCGACCTGGTTCACCAGCACCAGGCCACGTCCGCCGATCTGTCCCGGCGAGGCGGGACGGCGGCCGGCCAGCGGATCGCTCAGCGTGCCTTCGTCGATGACCTCGCAGAGCACGTAGTCCTCTTCACGCCAGACGCGGACGACACCGTGGCCGGAGCCGTGCAGCACGCTGTTGGCGGACAGTTCGGCCACGGCGAGCACGAGATCTTCCACCCGCTCCAAAGCGAGCCCGTACTCCTCGGCCCGGTCCTGCGCGAAACTCCGCACCGCGCCGAGCCGGGCGAGGTCGAAGCGGAACGCGTCGGCCGCCCTGGGTTCGGGCAGCGGCAGGTTGTACTTCTCGACGACCGCGTCGGGCGCGTATCCAGCGCTCGGGCGGTCTCCCTCGGCGCCGGACAGCGTCGGATGGGTTCGTTCGGCGTCGGCGAGGACGTCGTCTTCGAGCCGGTTGCGGTCGTACGGGCAGAGGATGCTCAGCTCGCGGTCCCCGAAGGCGAAGTTGATCAGGGCCTCGTGCTGCGCGCACGCCGGGTATTCGAGGGCCGACCGGCCCGCCCAGATCGGCTCGCCGATGATCCGCACCGGACCCGGGCGGTTGTCCGCGAACGCGAGCAGCACGCCGGGGAGGATGCGGCCGGGATTGCGGCCCGCCTCGGTCATGTCGATGAACTCGACCGCGGTCGCGGAATCGCCCAAGGCCGCTTCGATCAGCGCCAGATTCCGGCCGGGGACGGCCACCGCGACGGGCTCATCGAGTTTCAGGCCCTCCAGGATGTACGGAACCGTACCGTTCAGATACTCGGTGTCACCGGAGTAGAGCAGGCCCACGTGGGAAAAGAGACCCGCGGTGACTGTCACGGTGTCGTCTTACCCCGCGGAGACGGTTTTGAAACCCTGCTAACGGAGGGAAAACGCGGAAACGGTGCCGGGCCGATCAGCCGAGCCAACGCCCCGCCATCGAGATCAGCCAGAATCCGGCGAGCGTCGCACCGGTGAACAGCCCGGTCCAGGCGACGAGCGATCGGTTGGCCCCCGCGCTTTTCGCCGTCTTGAGCCGGACGAGCGCGTACGCCGAAACGGCGAAGAACGGCAGCGGGATCAGCGGCAGCGGCGACAAGCGGACGACCCCGGCCACCAGGCAGGTCGCCACGAGCACGCCCAGCGCGATCGTCAGCGCGCGCGGGAGCCACGGATGCCCGCGGTAGGCCCCGACGACGATACGTTCGGTGAGTTCGACGAGTCCCCTGACCTCGCGTGGACTCGCGGCTGCCAGCTCGGGAGCCTCGTTCTCGTCCTTCGTGGGAGTCAGCGGCACCTTCGCATCCTATCCCGGTCCGGTCGCCGGCCGGACCGGGCCGGAGAAAGCGATGCCCCGGCCGGAGGTTTCCGGCCGGGGCATCGCTGACGAAACAGCTTTTCGTCAGGCGGACTTCTCGCCGCGCTCGCTGCTGCGACGGCGTGACGGCTGACGCGCCACGATCGTCGGGTTCACGTTCTCGCGGACGGTCTGCTCGGTGATGACGACCTTCGCGACGTCGTCGCGGCTGGGGATGTCGTACATGACCGGCTGCAGGACCTCTTCCATGATCGCGCGCAGACCACGGGCGCCGGTGCCGCGGAGCACGGCCTGGTCGGCGATGGCCTCGAGCGCGGTCTTGGTGAACTCCAGCTCGACGTTGTCCATCTCGAAGAGCTTCTTGTACTGCTTCACCAGCGCGTTGCGCGGCGTGGTCAGGATGCTGACCAGCGAGTCCTTGTCGAGGTGGGTCACCGTCGCCACGACGGGGAGACGCCCGATGAACTCCGGGATCAGCCCGAACTTGATCAGGTCCTCCGGCATGGTGTCGGAGAAGATGTCGCTCTCGTCGATCTCGGCCTTGGTGCGGATCTCCGCGCCGAACCCGAGGCCGCGTTTGCCGACCCGCTCGTTGATGATCTTCTCCAGCCCGGCGAACGCGCCGGCCACGATGAACAGCACGTTCGTCGTGTCGATCTGGATGAACTCCTGGTGCGGGTGCTTGCGGCCGCCCTGCGGCGGCACCGAGGCGGTGGTGCCCTCGAGGATCTTCAGCAGCGCCTGCTGCACGCCCTCGCCGGACACGTCGCGGGTGATCGACGGGTTCTCCGACTTGCGGGCGATCTTGTCGACCTCGTCGATGTAGATGATGCCCGTCTCGGCGCGCTTGACGTCGTAATCCGCCGCCTGGATCAGCTTGAGCAGGATGTTCTCGACGTCCTCGCCCACGTACCCGGCTTCGGTGAGCGCCGTGGCGTCCGCGATCGCGAACGGGACGTTCAGCATCTTCGCCAGGGTCTGGGCCAGATAAGTCTTGCCGCAGCCCGTCGGCCCCAGCATCAGGATGTTGGACTTCGCCAGCTCGACGGTCTCGTCCTTGGAATCCTTCGGCCCGGCCTTGTCGTCGGACTGCACACGCTTGTAGTGGTTGTACACCGCCACGGCCAGCGAACGCTTCGCGTCGTCCTGGCCGATGATGTACTGCTCGAGGAACTCGTGGATCTCGGCGGGTTTGGGCAGCTCGTCGAGCTTGACCTCACCGGCCTCGGCCAGTTCCTCTTCGATGATCTCGTTGCAGAGATCGATGCACTCATCGCAGATGTAGACCCCGGGGCCGGCAATGAGCTTCTTCACCTGCTTCTGGCTCTTGCCGCAGAAAGAACATTTCAGCAGGTCGCCGCCGTCACCGATCCGTGCCATGGCCGTTGACCTCGTCCCCTCCGGCGCGATACGCGCCTGACTGTCTTACCGCCCCGGTCACGGATGACCTCTCGGAGCCTCACACACTGCCACTGACGGTACCCGTCCGATGCCGCCGACGGGAGAACCAACGTCACATCTGAGCACGCCAGAAGCTGACCATAGACCAGGGGTCCGGTGCGTGTCGTCTCCCGACACGCACCGGTCCCCTCGCCCGATCAGCTGCTCGAAGCCTTGCGGTACTCGAGCACCTCGTCGACGATCCCGTACGCCTTGGCCTCGTCGGCCGTCAGGATCTTGTCGCGCTCGATGTCCTTCTTGACCTCGTCGGCGTCCTTGTTCGTGTGCTTCGCCAGGATGACCTCCATCTGGCGCCGCACCCGCTGGATCTCGTTGGCCTGGATCTCCAGGTCCGACACCTGGCCGTAGGTGCCCTCGGTGGCGGGCTGGTGGATCAGCACGCGCGAGTTCGGCAGCGTGAACCGCTTGCCGGGGGTACCGGCGGCCAGCAGCACCGCGGCGGCCGAGGCGGCCTGGCCGATGCACATGGTGACGATGTCCGGGCGGACGTACTGCATCGTGTCGTAGATCGCCATCAGCGCGGTGAACGAGCCACCGGGCGAGTTGATCAGGATCATGATGTCGCGGTCCGGGTCCTCGTGCTCGAGGTGCAGCAGCTGGACCATCACGTCGTTGGCCGACGCGTCGTCGATCTGCACGCCGAGCATGATCTGACGCTCTTCGTACAGCTTGTTGTACGGGTTCGATTCCTTGATGCCGTAGCTCGTGCGCTCGACGTACGAGGGCAGGACGTACCGCGACTGCGGCAGCTGGAGCCGCGACTGCATCCCGGGCGCCTGCGACCCGATCGGAAGCTGGAAGTTGCTCATTGAAATTCTCCTGTGTGCCGGGCGCGGATCAGCTGTTGGGAAGCGGGTTCTCACGGGTGAGGACCTGGTCCACGAAGCCGTAGTCCTTCGCCTCCTGCGCGGTGAACCAGCGGTCGCGGTCACCGTCCTTGACGATCTGCTCGACCGTCTGGCCGGTCTGCTCGGCGGTGATCCGGGCCAGCTCCTGCTTCCACTTGCCGAACACCTCGGCCTGGATGGCGATGTCGGAGGCCGTGCCGCCGACACCCGCCGAGGGCTGGTGCATGAGGATGCGCGCGTGCTGCAGCGCGTACCGCTTGCCGGGCGTGCCGGAGGAGAGCAGGAACTGCCCCATCGACGCGGCCAGGCCCATCGCGTAGGTCGCGACGTCCGGGCGGATCAGCTGCATGGTGTCGTAGATCGCGAAACCCGCGGTGACCGAGCCACCGGGCGAGTTGATGTAGAAGCGGATGTCCGACTCGGAGTCGTCTGCGTCGAGCAGCAACAACTGGGCGGTGATCCGGTTCGCGACCTCGTCGTTGACCTCGGAGCCGAGGACGACGATGCGCTCCTGGAGCAACCGCTCGAAGACCGAGTCGGTGAGGTTGAGCCCTGCGGTACCGGTCCGCGCCTGGGGCGTGTGCTGCGTCACGTCATGCCTGCCTTTTCGCCGACGGCGGCGGGTGGAACGTTCGCCGCCGCGTATGTCCAGATGCTTGAGGATCTTGCAACCGACCCTAACGAACTTGGGCGGTGCAGAATGCCTGACACCGCCCAAGTTCGCTTACAGCTTTACGGTCCGATTCGACCGGACCGGATATTCCCTACTCGGCCGCAGTCTTCGCGGTCTCCTCGGTGACCTGCGTCTCCTCGGCTGCGGGGCCGAAGAGCTCTTCGAGGTCGACCGTGGCGCCGGAGGCGTCGGTCACGGTGGTCTTGCGGACCACCGAGGCCAGCGCCTTGCCGCGGCGCACGTCGGCGTAGATCGCGGTCAGCTGACCGGACTGCTGCGCCCGCTGGACGTACTCGTCCGGGCTGACGCCGAAGCGCTGCGCCTGGTAGATGATCCGCTCGGTGAGCTCGCCGTCGTTGACCGACGTCTGCTCGGCGTCGGCGATGCTGTCCAGCAGCAGCTGCGTGCGGACCGCCTTCTCCGACTCCTCGCGGACCTCGGTGTCGAACTCTTCGATCGTGCGGCCTTCGGCCTCCAGCGCCTTCGCGAACTGCGCCTCGTCGTGGTCGAAGGGGTGGATCGCGTCGTGCTTGCGGTTCTCGATCTCGGCCTCGAGGACCTTCTCCGGGATCGCGACCTCGGTGCGCTCGAGGAGCTCCTCGAGGACCTTGTCGCGGGCCTGGACGCCCTGCTGCATCTTCTTGACGCGGCCGAGACGCTCGCGGAGGTCGTTCTTCAGCTCTTCGATCGTGTCGAACTCGCTCGCCATCTGGGCGAACTCGTCGTCCGCCTCGGGCAGCTCGCGCTGCTTGATGGTCTGCACGGTGACGGTGACGTCGGCGTCCTTGCCGGTGTGCTCGCCGGCGACCAGCTTCGTGGTGAAGGTCTTGGTCTCGCCGGCGTTCGCGCCGATGATCGCCTCGTCGATACCGTCGACGAGCTGGCCGGAGCCGATCTCGTAGGACAGGCCGGTGGTCGAGGCCTCCTCGACCTCCTGGCCGTCGACGGTGGCCGCGAGGTCGATCGAGACGAAGTCGCCGTTCTCGGCCGGGCGGTCGACACCGGTCAGCGTGCCGAAGCGGGCGCGCAGCTCGTCGAGCTGCTCGTCGACCTCGGCGTCGGTCAGTTCGACGTCGTCGACGCTGACCGCGAAGCCCTCGAGGTCGGGCAGCGAGATCTCCGGGCGGATGTCGACTTCGGCGGTGAACTCGAGGACCTCGCGGTCCTCCAGCTTGGTCACCTCGAACTCGGGCTGGCCCAGCGTGCGGACCTCGCCCGCGCGCACGGCTTCCATGTACTTGGCCGGAATGACCTCGTTGACGACCTCGTCGAGCACCGGGGCTCGCCCGATCCGGCTTTCCAGCACGCGAGCCGGCGCCTTGCCCGGACGGAAGCCGGGGATGCGCACCTGCTGGGCGATCTTGCGGTAGGCGCGGTCGAAGTTCGGCTTGAGCTCGTCGAACGGCACCTCGACATTGATCTTGACTCGCGTCGGGCTGAGCTGCTCGACGGTGCTCTTCAACGTATTCTCCTCGAGCGGTAAACGATGTGTTGGGGCATCCGCGCGTCTTCGACGGCGGATGTGCCCTGGTCACCTTGCAGACCGGGCCGTCCGAGTCTAGGCCCCGGGGCTTACCGGCCCGGGCCCGGGGCCATCAGCCCGCCCTCGCCCGCCGGTCACAGGTTTCGAACCACGTCGGACCATCAGGCCCCCGACCACCCGATCGGACCAGTTTTCGGTTCTTCTCTGTTACGAACCGGCCCTTTCCTGGACACGGATGCGTGCCACGCTTCACCATCGGACGCCGTGACGAGGCGTTTCGGCGATCGGATGAAGTTTACAAACCAGTACTAATTGTCTACGGTGTGCAAGCTTGTCCCGGTAGCCATCGACCGAGGGGAACGATCGATGACCGTCGCCGTAACCCGGTCCGAGGACACGGGGGAATCACCCGAGAGAAGACCGAGACGCGGTGTGCCCAATCCGCGGCTGCCGCTGCCGCTGGTCTCGGTACCGACCGTGCTGCTGTTCACCGGCGGTGCCATGGTCTGGACGGGCGCCACCTGGCTGGTCGTCACCGGGGCCGCGCCGCTGTGGGTGACCATTCCCCTGCACGCGCTCGTCACGTTCACCATGTTCACCGTGCTGCACGAGTCGACGCATCACGCGGCCGGGCGGCTCACCTGGGTCAACGAACTGCTCGGCAGGCTCGCGATGCCGTTCGTGGCGGCCTACGGCTCCTTCCCCCTGGTGCGCTACATCCATCTGGAGCACCACCGCAACACCAACGAGGACGCCCACACCGACCCCGACGCCTGGACCGCGCACGGCCCCTGGTGGCAGTTGCCGCTGCGCTGGCTGACCATCGACTTCTGGTACGCCCGTTTCTACGTGGCCCGGCAGCGCACGCGGCCGCCGTCGGAGCGGATCGAGACCGCGGCCGTCGTCACGCTGAGCCTCGCCGCGTTCGCCTGGCTGACCGTCAGCGGCCACGGCTGGGAACTGCTGATGGTCTACCTGATCCCGCAGCGGGTCGGGCTGGCCGTGCTGGCCTGGTGGTTCGATTGGCTGCCGCATCACGACCTCGGCGCGCAGCGGCAGAACCGGTTCGGCGCCACCCGCGTCCGCGTCGGGCTCGAATGGCTGATGACGCCGATCATGCTGTGCCAGAACTACCACCTGGTGCACCATCTCCACCCGGCCATCCCGTTCTACCGGTACCTGCGCACCTGGCGGGACAACCGCGACGCCTACCTCGCCAGGGACGTCCCGATCGCGACTCCGTGGGGCCGCGAGCTGACGGCGGCGGAGTACCGCGAATGGCGGCGGCTCACCGGCTCGTTCGACGAGGAACCGCCCGCACCGCAGCCACTGCGGCCGAGCCGGTTCCACTCGCTGCGGGTCGCCGAGGTCCGGCCGCTGTGCGAGGGCGCCGTCACCGTGACGTTCGAGGTGCCGGAGCGGCTGCGCGAGACCTTCCAATTCACCCCCGGCCAGCACCTCGTCATCCGCGCGGAGGTCGACGGGGAAGAGGTGCGGCGCGCCTACTCGATCTGCTCGACGCCGGACTCCGGTGAGCTGCGGATCGCGATCAAGCACCAGCTCGGCGGCGCGTTCTCGACGTTCGCCACCACGGAACTCGCGGCGGGCGACGTCCTGGACGTCCTGCCGCCGGACGGCGAGTTCACGCTGACCCCGGAGTGCGGCCGCGCCGGTCGTTACGTCGCGCTCGCCGCGGGCAGCGGCATCACGCCGATCCTGTCGATCCTGACCGCGACCCTGCGGAACGAGCCGAACAGCAAGGCGACCTTGCTCTACATCAACACCTCCGGCGCCAGCACGATGTTCGCCGACGAGCTCGGCGAACTCGCCGCGCGGCTGGGCGGACGGCTGCACGTCGTGCACTACCGCACCGACGAACGCGACCCGGATCTGCGCACGCACCGGCTCGAGAAACCGTTCGACATCGTCGGCGAGGCGCTGGCCATCTCGCACGAGCGCTACCAGCGCGGCCGTCTCGACAGCACCCGCCTCCGCGCGCTGCTGCAGGCGCGGTTGCATCCGGCGAAGGTGGACGACTGGTTCCTGTGCGGCCCGCGCGACCTCGTCGACATGGCCCGCCGGACGCTCGCTGACCGGGATGTCCCGGAGGAGAACGTCCACTTCGAACTGTTCCAGGGCGCGCTTCCGGTCCGCCCCTCGCGGCGCCCCGGCCCGACGCTGACCGTCACCGCGGGTGGCAAGACCGTCGAAATCCCCGCGACCGTGGGCGAAACCGTGCTCAGCGCCGCGCTCCGGCACGGCGTCGACGCGCCATACGCGTGCGTCGGCGGGGCTTGCGGCACGTGCCGGGCGACCGTGGTGCGGGGCAGCGCGCGGATGGACGTCCACTACGCGCTCGGGGACGACGAGGTCGCCGCGGGCCGGATCCTGACCTGCCGGGCGGTGGCGACGTCGCCCGAACTCGGCGTCGACTACGACCGCTGATCGGCCCCCAATCACGCGAGTTCCGTCTCTGATCACGCGAGTGACGTCTTCAATCACGCGAGTGCGGCGTTGCGGCACACAGCGGGCTCACAGGTGGGACACAACGCGCGCATACGACGGCGGCGCACGCTCGGGTCATGGCATCCGGTCCGACCGCCGGCCCGCGCCGGTGGCCCCGGCCCGGGCGGCTTTCCCTGCGCGCCAAGCTGACCGGCTCGATGGTCTTGCTGCTCACGTTCGTCTGCCTGGTGATCGGCGTGGCCAGCGAGATCGCGCTGCGGTCGTTCCTCACCCGCCAGATCGACGACCAGCTCTCGGCCGCGTCGTCCCGCGCCCAGGACTTCGCCAACCGGCCGCCGGAGGACGGACTCGGTCCCAATCCGCTCAACGCCCCGGGCCAGGCCTCCGGGACGCTCAGCGTGCGGGTCTCCGGAGACCGCGTGCTCTACGCGGGAGTCCTTACCGTGCAAGGACTTCCGCAAGGACTGTCGGCCGAGCAGGAGGCCGGGCTGTTCTCGATCCCGGCGGACCGTCCGCCGATGACGCTGACGATCGGCGGGCTGGGCGACTACCGCGTGCAGGCCTCCTCGATCCCCGGCGGCGTGGTCGTCACCGGGCTCCCGCTCGGGCCGATGCAGGACACGCTGGCCACCGTCGGGTGGATCCTGTTCGGGGTCGCGGCGGCGGGCGTCACCGGCGCCGGGTTCCTCGGCGCGTTCGCCGTCCGGCGCACGTTGCGGCCGCTCGACCGGGTCGCGGCGACCGCGGGCCGGGTGTCGGCGATGCGGCTCGACCGCGGTCAGGTCGCGCTTTCCGTACGGGTGCCCGAGATCGACACCGATCCGCGGACCGAGGTCGGCCAGGTCGGTTCCGCGCTGAACCTCATGCTCGGGCATATCGCGCGGGCGCTGGAAGCCCGGCAGGCCAGCGAGACCCGGGTCCGCCGGTTCGTCGCCGACGCGAGTCACGAACTCCGCACGCCGCTCGCGGCGATCCGCGGGTACGCCGAACTCGCCGGCCGCGGCAGCGCGCTGGCGCCGCCGGAGGTCGCGCGTTCGATGTCGCGGATCCAGTCCGAGGCGGCCCGGATGACGACGCTGGTCGAGGATCTTCTCCTGCTCGCGAGACTCGACGCCGGGCGCCCGCTCGAAGCGGGCGATGTCGACCTCACCAGGCTGGCCGCGGACGCCGTCGGCGACGCGCACGTCGCGGGTCCGGACCATCGCTGGGAACTCCGGCTCCCGCCCGTTCCCGTCCTTGTCCGTGGCGACGTCCAGCGCCTGCACCAGGTGCTGGCGAATCTGCTGTCCAACGCGCGCACGCACACCCCGCCGGGCACCACGGTGATCACCGCGCTGACCCGCTCGCACGGTGGGGCCGCGGTGCTCACCGTCACCGACGACGGCCCCGGGATCGCCCCGGAACTCCTGCCGAGCGTGTTCGAACGCTTCGCCCGCGGCGATTCCTCCCGGTCCCGGACCGCGGGCAGCACCGGGCTCGGGATGGCGATCGCGTCGGCGATCGTCGTGGCCCATCACGGCACGATCGAGGTGCACAGCCGTCCGGGCCGCACCGAATTCGCCGTCCACCTTCCGGTGATCGGATCCTCACAGCGGGTGCACAGCTTCGGCACAACCACCCCCCAGGTCGGCCCCCGACGCTGAGGCCATGACCCTCCTCGCCTCCCGCGACGAAGCCGATCGAACCGCTCCCCCCGCCCGAGGCACGCCGGCCGATCCGCGCTGGGTCCGGCCGTCACTGGCCGCGCTCCTGCTCGCGACCGCCGTCCTGTACCTGTGGAACCTCGGGGAATCCGGCTGGGCCAACGCCTTCTACTCGGCGGCCGCGCAGGCGGGATCGCTGAGCTGGAAGGCGTTGTTCTTCGGATCCAGCGACGCCGCGAACGCGATCACGGTCGACAAGACACCGGCCGCGTTGTGGGTGATGAGCCTTTCCGCGCGTCTGTTCGGCGTCGACGCCTGGAGTGTCCTGGTGCCGCAGGCGTTGATGGGCGTCGGCTCGGTCGCGGTGCTGTACGCCGCGGTGCGCCGGACGTCCGGCCCGGCCGCGGGGCTGCTGGCGGGCACCGTCCTCGCGCTCACTCCGGCCGCCGCACTGATGTTCCGCTTCAACAACCCGGACGCGTTGCTCGTCCTGCTCCTGACCGCGGGCGCGTACTGCGTCGTCCGCGCGCTGGAGAAGGCGAGCCCGCGCTGGCTGGCGCTGGCCGGGGTCGCCGTCGGTTTCGGCTTCCTCGCGAAGATGCTGCAAGCGTTCCTGGTGCTGCCCGCGTTCGGGCTCGCCTACCTGATCGCCGCGCCGACCTCGCTCGGCAAACGTCTGCTGCACCTCCTCGGCGCTTTGGGCGCGACCCTGGTCTCTGCCGGCTGGTATCTCGCCGTCGTCGCGTTGTGGCCCGCCGCCGACCGGCCCTACATCGGTGGCTCGCAGGAGAACAGCCTGTGGGAACTCGCTTTCGGCTACAACGGCCTCGGCCGGATCACCGGCGACGAGGTCGGCAGTGTCGGCGGCAGTCCCAACGGCGGCTGGGGCGGCACGGGCTGGGACCGGTTGTTCGGCGAGGAGATGGCGGGCGGCATCGCCTGGCTCCTGCCCGCCGCCGTCGTCGCGCTGGCCGCCGGGTTGTGGTTCACGCGCCGTGCCCCGCGCACCGACCGCGGCCGGGCGGCGCTGATCGTCTGGGGCGGCTGGTTCGTGGTGACCGCCGTCGTGTTCAGCTACATGGGCGGCATCATCCACGCGTACTACATGATCGCGCTCGCCCCGGCGGTCGCCGCACTCGTCGGGATCGCGGGCACGCAATTGTGGCGCGCACGGGGGAATCCGGCCGCCGCGGGCACGTTGAGCGCGGGGATCGGGTTGACCGCGCTGACGGCGTATCTCCTGTTGTCACGGCAATCCGACTGGCTTCCCGGGCTCGCGATCACTGTCCTCGTGGCCGGGCTTCTGTGCGCCTTCCTGGTGTTCTTCGCCTCGCGTTTGCCTGCCGTGGCACGGCGTCTGATCGCCGCAAGCACACTCATCACCATTCTCGCCGGCACGGGGGCGTACACGGTCGCGACCGCCGCCACCCCGCATTCCGGCGCGCTTCCCTCCGCCGGACCGGACACGGGCCGGGGCATGCGGATGGGCGGCGGCGGACTGCTCGGGACGAGCCTGCCCGGCGACGAACTGGCCGCGCTGATCCGGCAGGGCAGCGCGAACTACACCTGGGCGGCGGCGACCGTCGGCTCCAACAACGCCGCGGGCTACCAGCTGGGCAGCGGTGCGCCGGTGATGGCCGTCGGCGGGTTCAACGGCACGGATCCCGCCCCCACGCTCGAACAGTTCCAGGAATACGTCCGAAAAGGACGGATACATTACTTCCTCGGCGAAGGCATGATGATGCGCGGAGAGACCGGCAGCGACGCCGCCGAGCGGATCGCCGCCTGGGTCGCGGACACCTACGAACCGACCACTGTGGACGGTGTCACCGTCTACGACCTGAGCCGGTGAATCCCGTGACAGGACACAGCGACAGCACAGCTCGGGCACAAGGCGACCTCAGCGCGATGGCCGAGATTGACGTCATGACAACCGCGATCCTCTCCGGCGCCGAAACCGGCCGCCGCCCCGCCATCGCCCCGGACGGCTCCCCCGTGCTCGACGTCGTCATCCCGGTCTACAACGAGGAGACCGACCTCGAACCGTGCATCCGGAGGCTGCACGCGCACCTCGTGGAGCAGTTCCCGTACCCGTTCCGGATCACCGTCGCCGACAACGCCAGCACCGACGGCACACTGCACGTCGCGGAACGGCTGAGCCGCGAGTTCGACGCCGTCGAAGTCCGGCACCTCGACGAAAAAGGCCGTGGCCGTGCGCTGCGTGCCGTTTGGTCCACTTCGGACGCTCCGGTGCTCGCGTACATGGACGTCGACCTCTCGACCGATCTGGCCGCGCTCGGGCCGCTCGTCGCGCCGCTGCTGTCCGGCCACTCCGACCTCGCCATCGGCAGCAGGCTCGCCCGTGGCGCGCGAGTGGTGCGCGGGCCGAAGCGGGAGTTCATTTCCCGGTGCTACAACCTGATCCTGCGCGGCACGCTGGCGGCGAGGTTCAGCGACGCGCAATGCGGGTTCAAGGCGATCCGCGCCGACGTCGCCGAACGGCTGCTCCCCCACATCCAGGACACCGGCTGGTTCTTCGACACCGAACTGCTCGTGCTGGCGCAGAAGGCCGGGCTGCGGATCCACGAGGTCCCGGTCGACTGGGTGGACGACCCGGACTCGTCGGTGAACATCATCGCCACCGCGACCGCCGATCTCAAAGGCATCGCACGGCTGACCAAGGCCACGATGACCGGCCGGATCCCGATCAGCGGCCTGCGCGAACAACTCGGCCGCGCGCCGATCCAGGTACAGGCGCCGGGAGTGGCACCGAGCCTGGTGCGGCAGCTGGTGCGGTTCGCCGCCGTCGGCGTCGCCAGCACCGTCGCGTACCTCGTGCTTTTCCTGCTGCTGCGCACGTTCACCGGCGCGCAGGCGGCGAACCTCGTCGCGCTGCTGGTGACGGCGATCGGCAACACCGCGCTCAACCGGCGCCTGACCTTCGGCATCCGCGGCAGGCAAGGCGCGGGCTTGCACCAGTTCCAGGGCCTCATCGTGTTCGGGCTCGGGCTCGCGCTCACCAGTGGCGCGCTGGCGCTGCTGCACACGATGACCGCGCCGGGGCTGGCACTGGAGATCACCGCGCTCGTGCTCGCGAACCTCGCGGCCACCGTCCTGCGTTTCCTGCTGCTGCGGGGCTGGGTGTTCCGCCGCCGCCCCGCCACCGAGATGGAGAGCTGAGCCATGACCACCGCACTCGCTTCCCGGGCAGAACCCGGCCACGTCGGGGAAACCGCCACGAAACCACCCGGCCGATGGGTCCGGCCCGCCGTGTTCGGGCTGCTCGCCGCCACCGCGCTGCTGTACTTCTGGAACCTGACCGCTTCCGGCTACGGCAACTCGTTCTACGCGGCGGCCGTGCAGTCGGGCACCCAGGACTGGAAGGCGTGGCTGTTCGGCTCCCTCGACGCGGGGAACGTCCTGACCGTCGACAAACCCCCGGCCGCGCTCTGGGTGACGACGGCGTTCGCGCGGATCTTCGGTTTCTCCAGCTTCACCGTGCTGGCCCCGCAAGCGCTGATGGGCGTGGCATCGGTCGGTTTGCTGTACCTGACGGTGAAGCGGACCTCCGGACCGATCGCCGGACTGTTCGCCGGGGCGGCGCTCGCCGTCACGCCGGTCGCCGCGCTCATGTTCAAGTTCAACAACCCGGACGCGTTGCTGACGCTGCTCCTGATCGCCGGCGGGTACTGCACGATCCGCGCGATCGAAACGGCGAGCCCCCGATGGCTGGCGCTGGCCGGGGTCGCCATCGGATTCGGCTTCCTGACCAAGATGATGCAGGCGTTCCTGGTGCTGCCCGCGTTCGGGCTCGCGTACCTGGTCGCGGCGCCGACCTCGCTGGGCAAACGCCTGCTGCACTTGCTCGGCGCAGTGGTCGCGGTCGTCGTCTCGGCGGGCTGGTTCATCGCTCTGGTCGATCTGTGGCCGACCGACTCACGACCGTACATCGGCGGCTCGGACGGCGACAGCCTGCTCGAACTCGCCTTGGGCTACAACGGTCTCGGCCGGATCTTCGGCATGGGCGGCGGCGTGATGGTCGGCGGCCCCGGCGGTTCCGTCAGCTCCGGCGGCGGGAACGTCGGCTTCGGCGGCGAGAGCGGCCTGACCCGGATGTTCGGCGCCAGCTTCGGCGGCGAGGTGTCGTGGCTGCTGCCCGCCGCGCTGATCGGGCTGGTCGCGGGACTGTGGTTCACCCGGCGGGCGGCCGGGACCGACCGGACGAGGGCCGCGTTGATCGTGTGGGGCGGCTGGATGCTGGTCACCTCGCTGGTGTTCAGCTTCATGAGCGGGATCGTGCACCCGTACTACGCCGTCGCGCTGGCGCCGTCGATCGCCGCGGTGGTGGCGATCTCCGGGACCTCGCTGTGGCGCGGCCGGGCGCACTTCGCGCCTCGGGTGTTCCTGTCGCTGATGATCGCGGCGAGCGCCGTGTGGGCGTACATCCTCCTGGACCGTGACGCGGACTGGCTGCCCGCGTTGCGCTGGATCATCGTCTGCCTCGGTCTGGTGACCGCGACCGTCGTGCTGGTGGGTGTCCCGTCGACGCGCAAACTCGCCGCCGTCGTCGCGACGGTCTCCGTGCTGACGATCGGCCTCGGGACCACCGCGTACGGCATCGAGACCGCTTCGCAGTCGCACTCCGGCTCGATCCCGATCTCCGGCCCGTCCACCGGTGGCGAGCGCGGAATGGGCATGGGTATGGAAGAGGGGTCCTCGGCGGAGATCGGGGCGGTGCTCGCGGCGACCACGACGAAATGGGCGGCCGCGACGTCGAGTTCGCAGTCGGCGGCGAACCTGGAACTCGCGAGCGGGAAGTCGGTGATCGGCATCGGCGGTTGGAGCGGCGGGGATCCCGCACCGACCCTGGCCGAATTCCAGCGGTACGTGGCGAACGGCGACATCACCTATTACGTCGAAGGCGGCCGCGGCGGCGGGCCGGGCGGCGGTTCGAACGAGATCTCCGAATGGGTCGCCCAGAACTTCACCGCCACGACGGTCGGCGAGCAGACGGTGTACACCCTGCTCTCCTGAAATTGCGTCGACAAACCTCGGGGCGCACGGGAACCTGGACGGCGTGAATCGGCCGTACCGCTGGGATCTCGTGCGCCCCGACCAGCTCGGGACGCTACTGGAGCGCGCCGGAGAACCGTGGTTGTGGTTTTTGGACGAATTGATCGAATGCGCCGCGAAGGTGGTCGCCCGGGCGGGAGACGCGGACCTCTACTTCGTCGGCCGCTCCGCGGACAGCGTGCACGATCTGCTGAGCGGAACCCCTTGGCGGGAACGGATCCACCAGTTGCCGCTGTCGTTCGCGGGAGTTCGATCCGGACTGAGCGAGTCCGATGTGGACACTCTTCGCGGCTATCTCGCTTCGGCGGGCCTGAGCCCGCACGACCTGGCGCGCGGGCGGCCGAAGGTGTTCGTCGACCTCGTCCACTCAGGACAGACGTTCACCGAACTCTACGGACTGCTGCGAAAGTGGATCGACGACGAGCGTGAGGCGTGGAGCATCGTCCGCGGTCGGCTCCGGTTCCTCGGGATCACCGTCCGAGAGCGCACGACACCGTCGGCGTTCCGCTGGCAGCAGCATTTCGACTGGCCGGCCGACCTGCCCGCGAACGGCGTCCGGAACATTTCGCTCGCTTGGCCGGTTTGGCACTACTTCGGCGACCGGCAGGAGAAACTCACGGCGTCGTTCCCGCGGCCGCGCTGGTCGGACGAGAACGGCCGCGCGCCGGAGCATTCCGAGGAGCGGCTGCGGGGGCTCGCCGAGGCGGTCGCGATCGTCGAGGCGGGGCGCTCGAAGGCGGGGCGGGACCTGCTCGTGCGGCATCTGCGGAAGGAACCGGCGATGGCGGAGAGCTGGCTGCGGACCCTGATCACCCGCCTGCGCTGACCGACAGCTGCCTTTCACCTACCCCTCAGCTCGCCCACAGGATTCGGGCGCACTCTGGAAGCAGGGCATCACCCAGGGGTGAGGAGTGGACGATGAGGGAGCTTCCGCACTGGCACACGGCGAGCGCACGGGGACCGCGCGAGTACAACGCGGACGCCATCGCGGCGTACGCGGCGGCGGGCGGCCGCGGGATCGTGTTCGCGCTGGCCGATGGAGTCGGAGATCACCCGAATGCCGCACACGCGGCGCGGACGGCGGCATCGGCGGCGGCGAGGACACCGGTCGATCAGGGGGCGGCCGGGGCCGTTCTCGCTGCTCAGCGGGCCGTGCTCGCCCTCGGCGGGGCCGGTGACTGCGTCCTCGTCGTGGCCGTCCGGACCGGCGAAGGGTATGGCATCGCGTGGGTCGGGGACGCGCGGGCGTACGCTTGGGACGGTTACACCGTGCGGCAGGTGACGAAGGACCATACGCTCGCGCAGTACTTCCGCGACCACGACCAACCCGTGACACCGCGGATGGAACACGTCGTCACCACCAGCGTCCGCACGGCCGGTGCGCACGAGATCGGCACCGCCACCGTCACCACCGGCGGGCTTCTGCTCACCAGCGACGGTGTGCACAAGACGCTCAGCGGTCCGGCCATGCTCGACATCCTGGGATGCCGGACGGGGCGGCCGCGGAGCTGGTGCGGACGGCGATCTCGCTCGGTGGCTCCGACAACGCCACCGCGATCGTGGTGGATCCGCCCGGCGCGGAGGTCACCACGGAAAAGTTTCGCGTCGCGGCCTGAACCGGGCGGTCAGGCCGCGACGCGATCCCTCTTCAGCTGACGGTATTCACGCAGCACCAGCACGACGATCAGGACGTCGAGGGCGGCGAAGAACGGCAGCGCGAGCGAGTGCGTGTGGATCGCGCGGAAGATCTCGTAGACCACGAACGCCGAGAGCACCACGGCGGCCACGGGGTAGGCCCGCATCACCTTCTTCGCGAGCGCCCACACCAGGCCGAGCTTGATGAGGCCGTGCACGACGAGGTACACGACGGCGAACGTCCGGCCCTCGGCGAAGTGGCCGGCGGCGAGTTCGAGGTGCCGGGCCAGCGTCCCTTCGGGGTCGCCGAGCAGGTCACGGGTGACCACGGCGTGCGCGAAACCGGAGATGACCGTCGCCGGCACGATCATCAGCACCAGCCCGCCCACCAGCTGCAACGCGCCGTCGAGTCCCTTCAGGGTGATGGCGATCCGGAACAGCTTCTCGGTGCTCATGTCACCTCACCCTGCCGCACCGGGCCGCCGTCCGCAGCCACCGTCACCGGAACAGGCGGTCCCGGCAGGTCGGGCATCGTTCGTGCCGGGCGGTCCGGCCGGAGGCGTCCCTGCCGTAGAACGGAAAGCACGGCGCCCCGCAGACGGCGAGGTAGATCCGCCCGCACCGCAGCGGCCGCTCGCCGACGTGATGCGCCACGATCAGCGCGCGATGGCGCTCGCCCGCTTCGGGCAGCCAGCCGTCGTCGGGCAGCTTCGCGAGCACGTCCGCGTCGACGTCGTCCGATCGGGCGAGCAGCGCCGTGCCGAGGTCGGTCAGCCGCTCGCCGAGATCACGAAGGACGTCGGCGCGCGGCGCGTCGTCCTCGACCATCCGGGTGACGGAGGTGATGTCGGTGCCCAGGGAGCCGTGGAGATCCCGGAGCCGGTCGATGAGACGGTGATCCATGCCCTCCCATTAAGGCGTTGCGCCCGGGCAAGGAAAGGGTCACGAGGCGTAGGTGACCCGGCCGTTCATGACGGTGGCGGTGACGGGGATGTCGCGCAGTCCGGCCGGGGACAGGCGCACCGGATCCACCGCGGTGACGACCAGATCCGCGACGTCGCCCACGGCCACCCCGGTCCGGCCGCCGGACGACGCCGCGAGCGCGGCCTCCAGCGGCATGGCCTGCTCGGGGTGCCACGCCGGACGGTCGTCGTCGGTGCGGCTGACCGCCGACGCGATCGCGTCCCACGGGTCCAGCGGCGCGACCGGCGCGTCCGAGCCGAACTCCAGGCGCACCCCGGCGCGGTACAGGGCGCCGTACGGGAACGCCCGATCGGTCCAGCCGTGCCAGTGCCGTTCGGCGACGTCGCGGTCGTCCGGCTGATGGGCGGGCTGCACGCTCGCCACGACACCCAGCTCGGCGAAGCGGGCGACGTCCTCGGAACGCAGCAGTTGCGCGTGCTCGATCCGGCCCGCGCAGCCGACGTTCGCGAACGCGTCGAGCGCGATCTTGTTGGCGTGATCGCCGATCGCGTGCACCGCGGGTGAGAGACCGTGCTCGGAAGCCTTGCGCATCAACGGCTCCAGCTCTTCGGGCGGCAGTTCGAGCAGCCCGTGGGACTCGGTTCCGGCGTAGTGGCCCACGCAGTACGCGGTGCGCGTGTTCAGCGAACCGTCGACGAACAGCTTGAACGGGCCCACCGTGAGCAGCCCACCGCTGCCCTCCAGGACGTCGCCGGAGCGGTGGCCGCGTTCGATGGCCGTGTCGAGCAGGTACTTCGCGATCACGCAGGAAACCCGGACCGGCAGCGGTTTCCGCGCCAGCCGTCGCCGCCAGTCGGTGACGGTGTCGGCGTATTCGTAGTCGACGATCTTGGTGACGCCGCGGGCGGCCGCCGCGTCGAGGGCGTCGGCGACCCAGCCGTCGATGACGTCTTCGGGGGCGACCGGGAGTTCGGCCGTCGCGCTCATGCAGTCGTTCTCCAGCAGCACCCCGGTCGGGTGCTCGCGGCCGATGAGCTTCAGCGCGGCGGGGCTGAGCCACAGCGTGTGGAGGTCGGCGCTGAAGAGCGCGACCGGATGCCCGGGCAGCGCCTTCTGCAGCAGATCCTTGTGCGGGGCGTCGGGCCAGAGGCCGTCGCGGAACCCGGCGCCGAGCACGAGTTCGCCGGGCGGCGCGGGATTCGCCAGCAGATGGGCGAGCACGAGCTCGACCGTGTGCGCGGCGGAGGTCGCCTCCCCCAACGGGATCCGGCGGCGCGCGGCGGACCACTGCGCGGTGTGCACATGCGTGTCGACCAGCCCGGGCAGCAGGGTGCCGCCGTGCCCGTCCAGGATCTCCGACGCCTCACCCGCCTGCCCCGGGCCCGCGATGGCCGCGACCCGGCCGCCCTCGATCCGCACGTCCGACAGGGAACCCGCCAGGCCGACCCGGACCCGGCGCAACAGAAGATCGTCCACGCCCTCACCTTGCCAGCCCGGCCGCGTTTAGTCCTCTGAATGCGGTCCTTGCGCGCGCAACGATCGCTTTCAGAGGACGAAATGCGGGGGGTCAGGAGCGGGCGAAGGTGAGCTTTCCGAGCGCGGCGACCAAAGGCGCGAGTTCGGGGAGTTCCTCGGCGGCGGCGAGTGCCTCGGTGAGGACGGTGTCGTGCGTCGGCCGCGCGGCGGCGAGCAGTTCCTGTCCCGACGGCGTGACCTCGGTGTAGATCCCGCGCCGGTCGTCCGGGCACAGGTACCGCTGCAGCAGCCCCCGGTCCTCCAGCCGCGACACCAGCCGCGTCGTCGCCGACTGGCTGAGCACGACGGCGTTCGACAGCTGGTTCATCCGCAGGTGGAAACCGTCCTGACGGGCGAGCACGTCCAGCACGGTGTACTCGCTCACGGACAGCGAGTGCTGCTGCGCCAGCGCGCGCTCGAGCGCGTCCTCGATCCGCGCGTGCAGCGCGGCGAGGGTCCGCCAGCCCTGCGCGCGTGCCTCCACGGCGTCGTCGGCCAGTGACACGGTTCACCTCTTCCCCGGTTGCCCGAGCTTCGTTGCGTCATGCATCATCAAGCGTGTGCAATATACGGCGCGTGCAACTATTTCAGACGCCCGTAGTTGCCAACGCCAGCCAACACCACTCTACGGGAAGAAGTGAGCCTCCAATGCCTGCCGCTCTGCTCGCACTGGCGATCAGTGCCTTCGGTATCGGCACCACCGAGTTCGTGATCATGGGGCTGCTGCCCGAGGTCGCGGGCGACTTCGGCGTCTCGATCCCCTCCGCCGGGCTGCTGATCTCCGGCTACGCGCTCGGCGTCGTGGTCGGCGCCCCGCTGCTGACCGCGCTCGCGTCGCGGGTGCCGCGCAAGACGGTCCTGGTCGGCCTGATGGTCCTGTTCATCGCCGGCAACGTCGTGTCCGCGCTGGCCCCCACCTATGGCTTGCTGATGACCGGCCGGGTGGTCGCCGCGCTGTCGCACGGCGCGTTCTTCGGCGTCGGGGCGGTCGTCGCCGCCTCGCTGGTCGCGCCGACCAAGCAGGCGGGCGCCATCGCGATGATGTTCACCGGCCTGACCGTCGCCAACGTCCTCGGCGTGCCCGCCGGGACCGCGCTCGGCCAGGCACTGGGCTGGCGCTCGACGTTCTGGGCGGTCAGCGCGCTCGGCGTGATCGGCCTGATCGGGATCCTCGCGCTGGTCCCCGTCCAGGCGACCACGCAGAGCGCAGGGCTGCGCAGCGAACTGGCCGTGTTCCGGCGCCCACAAGTGTGGCTCGCGCTGGCGATGACCGCGCTCGGCTTCGCCGGGGTGTTCGCGTCCTTCACCTACATCGCCCCGATGATGACCGAGGTCGCGGGCTTCTCCCCCGGCGCGGTGACCTGGCTGCTGGTGCTGTTCGGCGGCGGCCTGTTCGTCGGCAACCTGCTCGGCGGCAAGGCGGCCGACCGGTCGCTGATGCCCAGCCTGTACGTCATCCTCGCCGTGCTCGCGGCCGTCCTGGTCGTGTTCGTCTTCACCGCGCACGCCCAGCTCCCCGCCGCGATCACCATCGCGGTCTTCGGCGCCGCCGGTTTCGCGACCGTCGCGCCGCTGCAGGCCCGTGTCATGAACAAGGCCGAAGGCGCGCCCGCGCTGGCCTCGGCGGCCAACATCGCCGCGTTCAACCTCGGCAACGCCGGGGGCGCGTGGCTCGGCGGCAAGGCCATCGACGCCGGTCTCGGCTACACCGCGCCCAACTGGATCGGCGCCGCGCTCGCGCTCGCCGGACTGCTGGTCGCGGTCATCTCGGGCATGCTCGACCACGGGCGGCGAAAGGCTCGTCGCGCCGAACTGGCCCCCGCCGCCTGAACCGGAAACACCCATGAAAGGAACGCAAGTGACCGACATTCCCACCGTCAAGCTCAACAACGGGGTGGAGATGCCGCAGCTCGGGTTCGGCGTCTTCCAGGTGCCGGACGAGGAGACCACCGCCGCGGTCAAGGCCGCGCTGGACGCGGGCTATCGCAGCATCGACACCGCCGCCATCTACGGCAACGAAGCGGGCGTCGGCAAGGCACTCGCCGAGTCCGGGATCGCCCGCGACGAGCTGTTCATCACCACCAAGCTGTGGAACAGCGAACAGGGCTACGACGCCACGCTGAAGGCGTTCGACGCCAGCCTGGCCAAGCTGGGCCTGGAGCAGCTGGACCTGTACCTCATCCACTGGCCGACGCCCGAGCGCGATCTCTACCGCGACACGTGGAAGGCCTTCGAGAAGCTCTACGCCGACGGCCGGGTGCGCGCGATCGGCGTGTCCAACTTCCAGCCCGCGCATCTCGAACGGCTGGCCGACGCCGGTTCCGTGACCCCGGCGGTCAACCAGGTCGAGGTGCACCCGTACCTGCAGCAGGCCGAGGTGCGCGCATACGACGCGAAGCACGGCATCGCGACCGAGGCGTGGAGCCCGCTGGCCAAGGGCGGCGACCTGCTCGGCGAGGACGCGGTGAAGGCGCTGGCGTCGAAGCACGGCCGCACGCCGGCGCAGATCGTGCTGCGGTGGCATCTGCAGCTGGGCAACGTCGTGATCCCGAAGTCCGTGACCCCGTCGCGGATCAAGGAGAACCTCGACGTCTTCGGCTTCACGCTGTCGGAGGAGGACATCGCCTCGCTGTCCGTGCTGGACCGGGGCGAGCGGACCGGGCCGGATCCCGACACCTTCAACGTCGCCTAGTCACAAGTCCGTGAAGGCCTCCTTGAGGGACTCTGGGTCTCTCAAGGAGGCCTTCACGGACTTTCCCAGGTAGCGGGCGTAGCGCTTTGTTTTCGCACGAGCCCGCTGCGTAGCCGGTTACTATTCGGCCGCACAGACGGCACTTGTGCGAAAAGAGGTAACCGACGATGCAGGCCCGAGGACGCGCCGTCCTCGCGACACTTCTGCTCGTGGCGTTCCCGGTGGTGGTCGTCGCGACAGGTGTCGCCAGTGTGCTGGCGGGCCTGCGGATCCAGGGCAAGATCGGCACCTACGTCATGTTCGGCGGGCTGGCGATCATGGTCGCGCTCGCCTTCGGGCTGCTGAGCGCGTTGCGGGCGCGGCGTCCCCCGATCGAGGGGCCGCGGCTGGACCGCGACGCCCATCCCGCGTTGTGGGAGATGATCGACGACCTCGCCGCGCAGGTGAAGACGCGGCCGCCGGACGAGATCGTGCTGATCGGCGAGATCAACGCGGCGGTCAGCGAGGACGCCCGGTTCCTCGGTCTGCGGCCGGGCCGCCGCACGATGCTGATCGGGCTGCCGCTGCTGGCGGCGATGAGCGTCAGCGAGCTTCGGTCCGTCCTCGCGCACGAACTCGGCCACTACAGCGGCGGCCACACCCGCCTGCTCGCGCTGACCTACCGCGGCACCCAGACCCTCGCCTTCACCGTCGACAGGCTGGACGGCGGCCCCGCCAGGGCCTTGCTCTCCGCCTACTCGAAGCTGTACCTCCTGGTCGCGCGGTCGGCGAACCGGCGGCAGGAACTGCAGGCCGACGAGGCGTCCGTACTCGCCGCGGGCAGCCGGACGGCGGCCGCGGCGCTGCGGAAGGCCGCGACGCTGAGCCCGCTGTGGAAGGACTACTCCGAGCGCTATCTTTCGCTCGGCGCGGCGGCGCGGCGCACTCCCCCGGTGCTGCTGGGGTTCCGGTCGTACCTCAACCACCCCGTCCAGCGGGACTGGGTGGCCGAGTACGCCGAAGACGTCATCGACGGCGAAGAGCTCTCGAAGTACGACAGCCACCCGCCCACGAAGCGGCGTATCGCCGCACTGGCGGGAGTCCCGGACAACCCGGTGAAGCCGGACGCGCGACCGGGCTGGTCGCTGCTGGGAGCGCCGAAGATCGACGTGCCTGAGGCGGAACTCGACGTGCTGATCCGCGACGTCGGGCCACGCGCGGACTGGGACGAGGTCGTCAAACGCGCGGGCCGGGCGTCGGTGGCGGAGGGCGCGCGGCTGCTGACCGCGGCCGGGATCGAGAGCAGGCTGGCGCCGCGCGGCACGATCGGCGAGGTCGTGCGGGTCCTGCGTGACGGCGACGCCGACGCGCTCGCGAAACCCCTGCGGGCCCCGTCGCGCGAAGAGGGCCTTGAACTGCTGACCGAGCTGTTCGCCGACACCGTCACCGCCGCGATGATCGACAACGGCGTCGCCGCGCACCGCCTGAACTGGGGCGGCGGCTGGGAACTGTGCCTCGGCGACGGCGAGCCGTTCGACGTCGCCGAACTCGTCGGCGCGGCGGTGCGCAGCCCGCGCGCGGTCGACGAACTGGTCCACAACCTGCAACTGCTGAACGTGCCCGCCGCCTACTTCTGCAAACAGGAACCCCAGCCGGAGCCGGATCCCGCCGAAGCCCGCATGCTCGGGCTGTTCACCGCGTTGAAGGCCAAACGGAAGCTCTACGACCTGATCGTCTGCGACACCGAAGTGGTGCTGCTGCCGATGGCGCGTTCGGTGCTGATCCGCCGCGGCCTCGCCGGCCTGATCGGGGCCCGCGGGGTGTCGGACCGCAAGCGGATCCGGAAGCTGCGTGAGCGCGGCCTCGACGATCTGCGCGCCGAACCGGGCGCCCGGCGGATCCCGTTCTCGGACATCGTCGCGGGCGGTTTCCCGCGCCGGAAGCTGACCACGTACCTGACGCTGGAACTCTCCGACGGCGAGACGCTGGAACTGGCGATCACCGGCAACACCGAAGATTTCGGCGCCGCCCACGACGAGCTGACGGCGTTCTTCGGCTCACTGAAAGCCTGACGCCGTTAAGGCTTGATCCCCACACCACCGAGACTCAGATGGTTCAGCTCCGTCAGCGGAGCGAGACGCGGCCCCTCCGGCCACCACTCGTGCAGGTGCACCACGCCGGGCTCGAGGATCTCCAGCCCGTCGAACAGCGACTCGATCTCGTCGCGCCCGCGATGCACCGTGCGGTGCCCGGTGCCGGCCATCAAGTCGTCGAGCTTCCGGGCGAGCGCGCCGCGCGAGCCCTCGCCGGGCGTGAAGTCGTGCGTGATCAGCACGTAGGACCCCGGCGCGATCGCGTCGACGTAGGCGCGCACGACGGCCCGCGCCTTGTCGAGGTCTTCGATGTGGTGCAGTACCGAGTTCAGGATCACCGCGACCGGGCGGTCGAGTTCGATGTGCTCGGTGACCACCGGATCGGCGAGGGTCTGCGCGGGATCGGTCAGATCCGCGCCGCTCACGTGGACGAGGTGGTCCTCCAGCAGCGCCAGGCCGTGCGCCTGGACCACCGGGTCGTGGTCGACGTAGACGACCAGCGCGTCCGGGTTGTACCGCTGCGCCGCCTGGTGGGTGTTCTCCGCGGTGGGCAGCCCGGAGCCCAGATCGAGGAACTGGTCGATACCGCGGGCGTCGGCGAGGAAGCGGACCACGCGGTTCGCCCAGGCGCGGAACTCCTTCGCCATCGCGGCGGCGTCCGGGGCGAGGGCGAGCAGGTCTTCGACGGCGCGCCTGTCGACCTCGTAGTGGTCGTGCCCGCCGAGCAGGACGTCCTTCATCCGGGCGAGATTGGGCTTGCTGTAGTCGAGGGGGAGCGGGCGCCTCGGCACAGACCGGACCTCGTCCGAAGTCATGGACACGTTCCACCCTTCAGCCGCGCACAGGCCACGCGAACGCGCCCGCGGCTCCCTCGACATCGACGGACCGTACACAGATTACGACATGGCGTGCACCCCCGTGAACCTCCCCAAGGGCCTTGGCCACCTGCGACGATCACGCGAAGCCGAGTTCGCGCCACGTGCGTCCGCCGTCGGTGGTGCGGTACACGGCGGACCCGCCATCGGCGTCCGGCAGGCCGTCCACGACCACACCGACCCGTTCGTCCGGGAAGTCCAGATCGTTGAGGCAGACCCCGCGGCCGCTGAGCACGGTCGTCGTCCAGGTCGTCCCGCCGTCGGTGGTGCTGTGCAGGAAGCCGGTGCCGCCGCCTTCCGCCGCGACGGTCGCCGCCGTGGGTGAAGCGGCGCTGAAACTCTGGTTGATGCCGAGGGTCGGCGCCTGCGCCGTCCCGGTGAAGTGCCCGCCGAGTTTCGGCGCGCGCCACAGCCGCCGGACGGTCGCGCCCGGCTGCGGTGTCCCCGGTCCCCCGCTGCACAATGCGAGCACCTGTCCCCGCCGTACTCCGCTCAGCGAAGCCGAACTGTCCGCCGGGCAGGGCGGCGGCGCGGTCGCGAAGGTCAAGCCGTCCGAAGACGTCCAGTACTTCTGGACGCGGTAGTCCGCCCCCATCGACACCTGGACTCCGCCGCTCGTGGCGATGTCGCCATAGGTCGTGGAGCCGGTGACGGTGAATCCCGGGACCGGCAGGAGAAGCCGCGTGCCGGAGATCCCGGCGTACAGCGTCGTCGTCGACGGGCTGCCGAAACCGGTGACCATCGCGAACACCCGAGGGCCCGCTTCGGTGATCTTCGAAATATAGAAGGGTTCCCGGACCCCGGCGAGCCTGACCGCGGACCAGCTGCCGCCGCCGTCGTGGCTGGCGAGCAGCCGGGTGCCGTCGGAAAGGAAGACGTCGCGCTCGTCGATCACCGTGAGCTTGACCTGATTGTGGTTGTCCGGCAACGAGATCGGCGGTTCGCCCGCGCGCCGCCACCGCTTCCCGCCGTCGGTCGTCGACAGCAGGGACGCGCACCATCCCGGTTTCCCGCACGGCGAGAACCCGAGGACGAATCCGCGCGACGGCCCGGTCCAGCTCGTCGACGCGGGAGCGAAACCCCGAGGCACCAGCGGATCGGCGACGGCGGGCGGGGTGAAGACGGCCAGGGCGGTCAGTGCGGCGGCGGCGAGCGCGGCCCACCGGTTCGGCTTCATGACCACGAGACGTACGGCCCCCGCCGGGGTTGCCCGCCGTTCGGGGTGAACCCGCGGATCGTCTCCGGTAGGCTCCCCACCCTTGTTTCGCCCGGGGCCGGACCGGGTATACGGCGTTCGGCCGGTGAGACGGAGGTAACCCCCGATGGACGACGCGGGTTCGCGTGCTGGTGGTGACGAGGAGGAACCCGATGCCGGGACCACTCAACGCCGGTTCAGCCTGAACGTCCACGACCCGGACCATCTTCCGCGCAAACTCGCCGGCCGCTACGAGGTCGGCGAGCTGCTCGGGCGCGGCGCCACCGCACGCGTCTTCCGCGCCCGTGACCTGCTCGAACAGCGCGAAGTGGCGCTGAAGCTGTTCCACGCCGACACGATGACCCGGGACGAGCGCCGCCGTCAGCAGGAGATCCAGACGCTCAGCGCAGTCCGCCACCCCGGGCTCGTCCCGCTGTACGACGCGGGCTCCGACGACGGCTACACCTACCTCACGATGCGCCTGGTCGACGGGCCGAACCTGGCCCAGCGGCTGCGCTCCGGCCCGCTCCCCCAGGACGAGGTCGTCGAGCTGACCGCCCGGCTGGCCGACGCGCTCGCGCACGTCCACGCGCACGGCATCACCCACCGCGACCTCAAACCGGCGAACATCCTGATCGCCGACGACGGCCCGCTGATCGGCGACTTCGGCGTGGCGCACGCCTTCGACGCGACCAGGGTGACCGAGACCGGCGGTGTCGTCGGCACGGCGGCGTACATGGCGCCCGAACAGGTCCGCGGCGAGAACGTCGGCCCGCCCGCCGACGTCTATTCGCTCGGCCTGGTCCTGCTCGAATGCCTGTCCGGGGAACG
This sequence comes from Amycolatopsis sp. WAC 04197, assembly GCF_003947475.1. Taxonomy (NCBI): domain Bacteria; kingdom Bacillati; phylum Actinomycetota; class Actinomycetes; order Pseudonocardiales; family Pseudonocardiaceae; genus Amycolatopsis; species Amycolatopsis sp. WAC 04197. Next base: position 144,921 of record NZ_QHJK01000014.1, read on the forward strand.
GGAGTACACCGGGACGCCGGTCGAGGCCGCGGTCGGACGGCTGCACCGGCCGCCGCGGATCCCCTCCGGGTTGTCGGCGACCATGACGACGCTGTTGCGCGGGATGACGGCGCGGAAACCGTCGCAGCGCCCGACGGCCGCGGCGATCTCCCGGATCCTGCTGGAGGATTCCACCGGTACGAAGGTCGCCCATCTCGCGCCCGCCACCCGCAAACGGGCGGCCGTGGTCGCCGCCATCAGCGCGCCCGCCGCCGCGATCACCGTCGGGGTGCTGCTCGCGGTGAACCAGACCCCGGCGGACCAGCCCGGCCTGCCGGGCAGCCTGCTACCCCCCGCGGCGACCGGCTCGTCCGCCCCGGTGGCGGGCCAGGGGCCCCGGTCCTCGGAAGTGGCCGAGGTGGCCACCCGCGGCCCGAAGGCCAGCAACGCCACTGTCGTGGTGACCGAAGACGCGCCCGCTTCCGCGGATCCGCCCGGTGCCACCGAAAGCGTCGACGCCACCTCGACACCCAGGGAAACGACCGCCGCCAGCGAGCGGCAGAGCACCTCGGGCAAGCCGAGCAAGACCCGGCCGAGCCCGCCGACGAAGAGCAAGCCAGGCCCTCCCGGCTGAGCGACCGCCCGGCCGGGTGTCCACAGTGGACGATGATGGGAGACGGCGATGACCTACATCAACGACCCGCGTGAGCCACCGGAAGAGATCGTCGAACAGACGCCCGCCAGGATCCGTGTCGTGCGGATCGTCAACGCCCTCGTCCACGCGATCTGCTGGATCTTCGCGCTGGTGCTGATCGTGCACATCCTGCTGGTGTTCGGCGAAGCCAATCCGGGGAACGGGTTCGCGCAGCTGATCGACCAGTGGTCGCGAGCGGTCTCGCTCGGGCTGCGGAACCTGTTCACCCCGGAAGGGATCAAACCCCGGACGCTGTTCAACGACGGTCTCGCCGCACTGCTGTGGCTGATCATCGGCGGCGTGGTGACCGATCTGGTGTCGCGGATCGGCCTGCCCGGCCCGAAGCGGGTCTGGTACCGGCGACCGCTCAGTTGAGCGAGCCCGGTCTCGCTTCCGGAGCGTCACCGGCCTGGGCCTGCTCGGCCTGGGCGTCGGTGACCTCCGGGGCGGCCTCGGTCTCGGCCGACGGCTGCTCCGGTGCGTGCTCCGTCTCGAAGTGCTCACGGCACCAACGGCCGTAGCGTCTGGCATGCACGGTCATCGCGGCACCTCCTCCTCTGCCCACCACGATCCCCCATCATTGTGACGCGCGCCACTCGTTTATCCGGCGAATCGGGCCACGATCGCGGCGCAGAACGCGGGGAGGTCGCCGGGGTTCCGGCTGGAGATCAGGCCGTTGTCGTCGACCACCTCCTGGTCGACGACGGTGCCGCCGGCGTTGCGGATGTCGGTGCGCACACTCGGATACGACGTGAGCGTGCGGCCGCGGACCACGTCGGCCTCGACCAGCGTCCACGGCCCGTGACAGATCACCCCGACCGGCTTCCCGCTGTTCACGAAGTCGCGCACGAAGCGGACGGCGTTCTCGTCCACGCGCAGGTTGTCCGGGTTCATCGTGCCGCCGGGCAGCACGAGCGCGTCGAAGTCGTCGACCGTGACGTCCTTGACGACCCGGTCGACGGTGAACTTGTCCGCCTTGTCGATGTCGCCGTTCATGGCCTGGATCTCGCCGGGTTCCAGCGAGACGAGCTCGGCCGTCGCCCCGGCGTCCGTGACCGCCTTGCGCGGTTCGACCAGTTCGACCTGTTCCACGCCGTCCGCGGCGAGGATGGCCACGCGGCGTCCGTTCAGCGATGTCGTCATCGGTTCCCTCCTGAAGTCGTCTTCGCCCCCGGCTACCCCGCGGCGGCCTCGCCGAACCATGGGCATGAACCGCGATCACCGGGGGTATTCGCGGCGCATGCGATTGCGGCGAGCGGATCTGGGCTCCCCCGGTATCGGGAGGCGGCGAAGAGGCCGGGGTTTCGGCTACCTGACGCCGGACGGCGAACCGTTGAAGGACGAGGAAACGATCGAGCGCATCGAGGCGCTCGCGATCCCGCCCGCGTGGCGGCGCGTGTGGATCTCGCCGCACGAGAACGCCCACATCCAGGCCGTCGGCGTCGACGACGCCGGCCGGAAGCAGTACCTCTACCACGGCGAATGGCGACGTGCCCGCGACGAGGAGAAGCACGAGCGCGTCCTCGCGCTGGCGCGGCGGCTCCCCCGGCTGCGCCGGACCATCCGGGAGGATCTCGCTTCCCGCGGCCTCACCCGCGAACGGGTGCTCGCCGGCGCGCTCCGCATGCTCGACCTCGGCGTGTTCAGGACCGGTGGCGAAAGCTACGCCGACGAGAACGGCACGCACGGGGTGGCGACCCTGCTGTGCGAGCACGTTTCGATCCGGGAGGGCTGCCTTTTTTGCGACTATCCGGCGAAAGGCGGGATCCAGCGGAAGGTCCGGCTGCGGGACGAGGACCTCGTCCGGCTGATCCGCTCGCTCAGGCGGGCCCGCGGTGACGAGGTGCGCCTGCTCGCCTACCGGAACGGTCGCGGATGGCAGGAGATCCGGGCCGAAGACCTCAACGAGCGGTTCAAGGAACTCACGGGCGACGACTTCACGGCCAAGGACCTGCGCACCTGGAACGCCACCGTCCTGGCCGCTTCGGCCTTCGCGGAGGCCGAAAAGCCTTCCAGCGAAAGAGGTTTGAAGCGGGTCGAGAAGGCGGTGATGACCGAAGTCGCCGAAGGACTGGGCAACACGCCCGCCGTGGCACGACGGTCCTATGTGGACCCGCGCGTGATCACCGCCTACCGCCGGGACCGGACGATCGCGCGTGCGACGCGACGGGCGGGGAAGGTCTCCGATCCCGACGAGGCCCGCGACATCGTGGAGCGGGCGGTGGTGCGGCTACTGAGCGGGTCGTGAGGCCTCGATGGCGAGGACGGCGATGTCGTCGTGCGTCCCGCTGCCGAGCCATTCCCGCACCGCGGTGCGGATCCGGGCGACCACCTCGCGGCCGGACATCCCCTGGCAGCCGGCCAGCAGTTCGCGCAGCCGCTCGTCGCCGAACAGGTCCGACGGCCGCTCGTGGTGGCGCGCTTCGGTGATGCCGTCGGTGTAGAGCAGGCAGACGTCGCCCTCGCCCAGCCGGATGGCCGTCTCGGCGAACCGCGCCTGCGGCGAGATCCCGACCAGCGTGCCGGGCAGGGTGATCTCGTCGACGCCGCCACGGCGGCGCACCACCAGCGGCGCGGGATGGCCGCCGGAGGCCAAGGTGACGCCGAGACCGTCTTCGTTCGCCAGCACCGAACCGAGCACCAGCGTGGCGAACCGGCCGCTGCCGCCGGTGATGAGCAGGGAGTTGAGCAGGCTCAGCAACGTGGTGTTGTCGTGCTCGACGAGGTCGAGCGCGGCGAGGGTCTGCCGGACCCGGCCGGTGAGCGCGGCCGCCTCGGCGCCCTTCCCGCAGACGTCGCCGAGGACGAACATCGCGCCGCCGCTTTCGCGCGGCAGGACGTCGTAGAAGTCGCCGCCGACGTCGAGCAGACCGCCCGACGGCTCGTACCAGACGTCGAATTTGACGCCGTGGACGTCCGGCGGCGGGGTCGGGCGCAGCGTGGTCTCCAGGCCGCGGGTGGCCTCTTCCTGGCGGGCGTAGCGATGCGCGTTCGCCAGCGCCGTCCCGGCCGCACGGGCGAATTCGGTCACCGCGCGCGGGTGGTCCTCGCCGAACGCGGGCGCGCCGCGCCTGCCGAGCACCACCGCCCCGGTGACCCCGGCGCCGCCGTCGAACCCCAGTGAGACCACGGTCACGGACGGATGGACGGCGAGCCGTTCCGCGACGATCGCGGGCAGCGTCGCGATCTCCTCCTCCGGCACCGCTTTGGCTTCGAGTTCCTCGGTGGAGGCGAAGGTGCCGGCGAGCACCGGCGCGAGCTGGACCGGGACCCGGCGGATCCGGCCGTGCCCGTGGTTGGTGCGGTGATCGCAGCTCCACCATTCCCACCGGCCCCGCGTGGTCGGCAGCAGCACGAACACGCAGTCGGCGAGTTCGGCGGCGGCGACCTCGGCGATCACCTTCGCCGTCCCGTGCCTTCCCCGCGCGGAGGCGAGCCTGGGTCCCGAAGCGGCGAGGAAGCCGTCCACGCGCGGGCCGTCGGCCGCGACCGCGGAGGTCACCGTCCACGCGTGCCAGCCTCCGGGCAGCGTCCGGATCCGGGCCGGGAACCGGCGGCCGGTGTGCTCGACATGCCCGACGTCGGGACCTTCGGCGGTCAGTATCGGGCGGCCGCCGCCGAACAGCTCGCGGGCGGCGGGGTTCGACCAGCGCAACGCGCCGCCGACGTCCTGCACGAGCACCGCGTCACGGACGTCTTCCAGCAGCTCACGCCAGAACCGCCCGGATTCGGGCAGCGCGCCCTCGCTGGTCGCCGTCGACGACTCCGAGGGGAGCGACGTCGAGGCCGGGGCCGGCCGTGACACCATTCCCGGACCTCCTCCTGCCTGGCGGGTAGCGCAGTGTGAGCGGGCGGACTGGCTCGAAGTGTAGGTCGAATCATGGCACGCTGATGCGACGACCATGGCTTGGCATGCGTGGTGGAGAGGGTCGACACAGATGACACAGCACTCCCAAAGGGACCGGCTCCCCGTGGAAGGTGGTGGCGGCCAGGTGGACGAAGCGACCCTGGAACGCCTGCTCGCGGCGGCTCGTGACCTCGGGGACGGCAACTTCCGGCGGCGGCTGGTGGCGCACGGCGACGGGCTCGCGGCCCAGCTCGCGGGCGCCTTCAACGACATCGCCGAACGGAACCAGCGACTGGTGACCGAACTCCTGCGCGTCCGCGAGGCGGTCGGCAAGGAAGGCAGGCTGACCGAGCGCGTCGCGGCCGAGATCGGTCCCGGCGGCTGGGCGACCGCGGTCGACGTCGTCAACGGGCTGATCGAAGACGTGAGCAGGCCCACGGCCGAGCTCAACCGCGTCCTCGGCGCGGTCGCCGAGGGCGATCTGTCCGAGCCGATGCCCCTGGAGGTCGGCGGACGGCCGCTGCAGGGTCAGTTCGCCGAAGTCGCGAAGACGGTCAACGGCCTGATCAAGCAGCTTTCGCGGTTCGCGACCGAGGTCACCAGAGTGGCCCGCGAGATCGCCACCGAAGGACGGCTCGGCGGTCAGGCCGAGGTCCCGGGGGTGGCGGGCACCTGGCGTGATCTCACCGACAACGTCAACGTGATGGCCAGCAACCTGACCGACCAGGTCCGCAACATCGCCCAGGTGACCACCGCGGTGGCGCGGGGCGACCTGACCCAGAAGATCAACGTCGACGCGCGCGGCGAGATCCTGGAGCTCAAGAACACTGTCAACATCATGGTCGACCAGCTTTCGGCGTTCGCCGACGAAGTGACCCGGGTGTCGCGCGAGGTGGGTAGCGAAGGCCGTCTCGGCGGGCAGGCGCAGGTCCCCGGCGCGGCCGGCACGTGGCGCGACCTCACCGACTCGGTGAACCTGATGGCGGACAACCTGACCGACCAAGTCCGCAACATCGCCCAGGTGGCCACGGCGGTGGCGAAGGGCGACCTCTCGCAGAAGATCAACGTCGACGCCAAGGGCGAGATCCTCGAACTCAAGAACACCCTGAACACGATGGTCGACCAGCTCTCGTCGTTCGCCGACGAAGTCACGCGAGTCGCGCGCGAGGTCGGCAGCGAAGGCCGGCTCGGCGGGCAGGCGCAGGTGCCCGGGGTCGCCGGGACGTGGCGCGGGCTCACCGACTCGGTGAACCAGATGGCCGACAACCTGACCGACCAGGTCCGCAACATCGCCCAGGTCACCACCGCCGTCGCGAAGGGCGACCTGACCCAGAAGATCACGGTCGACGCGCGCGGCGAGATCCTCGAACTGAAGACGACCGTCAACACGATGGTGGATCAGCTGTCGTCGTTCGCCGACGAAGTCACGCGAGTCGCGCGTGAGGTCGGCACGGAAGGTCAGCTGGGCGGCCAGGCGCAGGTGCCGGGCGTCGCCGGGACGTGGCGCGACCTCACCGGGTCGGTCAACTTCATGGCGAACAACCTCACCGCGCAGGTCCGCAACATCGCCCAGGTGGCGACCGCGGTGGCGAAGGGCGACCTCTCGCAGAAGATCGCCGTCGACGCCAAGGGCGAGATCCTCGAACTCAAGAACACCCTGAACACGATGGTCGACCAGCTGTCGTCGTTCGCCGACGAGGTCACCCGAGTGGCCCGCGAGGTCGGCAGCGACGGGCGGCTCGGCGGTCAGGCGCAGGTGCCGGGCGTGGCCGGGACGTGGAAGGACCTGACCGACAACGTCAACTTCATGGCGAAGAACCTGACCGACCAGGTCCGGAACATCGCCCAGGTCACCACCGCCGTCGCGAAGGGCGACCTGACCCAGAAGATCATCGTCGACGCGCGCGGCGAGATCCTGGAGCTCAAGAACACCGTCAACATCATGGTCGACCAGCTCTCGGCGTTCGCCGACGAGGTCACCCGGGTGTCGCGCGAGGTCGGTACCGAAGGCAAGCTCGGCGGCCAGGCGCAGGTGCGCGGCGTCGCCGGGACGTGGAAGGACCTCACCGACAACGTCAACGTCATGGCCACCAACCTCACCGACCAGGTGCGGAGCATCGCGACGGTGACCACGGCGGTGGCGAACGGCGACCTGTCGAAGAAGATCTCGATCGACGCGCAGGGCGAGGTCGCCGTCCTCGCCGAGACGATCAACAGCATGGTCGAGACGCTGCGCGCGTTCGCCGACGAAGTCACCCGCGTCGCCCGCGAGGTGGGTACGGAAGGCATCCTCGGCGGCCAGGCCCGCGTGCCGAACGTGGCGGGCACGTGGAAGGCGTTGACGGACAACGTGAACGTCATGGCCGACAACCTGACCGGCCAGGTGCGGAGCATCGCGACGGTGACCACCGCGGTGGCGCAGGGCGATCTGTCGAAGAAGATCGACATCGACGCGCGCGGCGAGATCCTCGAACTCAAGACGACCATCAACACGATGGTCGACCAGCTCTCGGCCTTCGCCTCCGAAGTCACCCGTGTCGCCCGCGAGGTCGGCACGGACGGCACGCTCGGCGGCCAGGCCGAGGTGCCCGGCGTCGCGGGCACGTGGTCGCGGCTGACCGAAAGCGTGAACCAGCTGGCCGGGAACCTGACCACCCAGGTGCGCGCGATCGCGCAGGTGGCCACCGCGGTGACCGCCGGCGATCTGACCCGGCACATCACCGTCGACGCGTCCGGGGAGGTGGCCGAACTCAAGGACAACATCAACCAGATGATCGCGAACCTGAAGGAGACCACCCGGGCGAACCGCGAACAGGACTGGCTCAAGACCAACCTCGCGCGGCTGTCCGCGCTCATGCAGGGGCACCGCGACCTCGCGTCGGTGGCGACGCTGATCCTGTCCGAGCTGACGCCGCTGGTGTCCGCGCAGCAGGGCGCGTTCTTCCTCGCCCGCGAAGACGAGCAGGAAGAGGTGGTCCTGGAGAGCATCGCCACCTACGGGCTGGCGAAATCCCAGAACGGGCTGCGGTTCTCCCCCGGCGAATCGCTCATCGGACAGGCCGCCGTCGACCGGCGCACGATACTGGTCCACGAAGCGCCGCCGGAGTACGCGCTCATCTCGTCGGGACTGGGTTCGGCCGCGCCGGTCAACGTGATCGTGCTGCCGGTGCTGTTCCAGGGCGAGGTGCTCGGGGTGCTGGAACTGGCGACCATCAACGCCTTCAGCACGGTCCACATCGACCTGCTGGAACAGCTGAAGGAGACCATCGCGGTCAACGTCAGCACCATCCAGTCCAACTCGCGCACCGAAGCGCTGCTGACCGAATCCCAGCGCCTGGCACAGGAACTGCGCGCGCGGTCCGAGCAGTTGCAGGCGCAGCAACGGGAACTGCGGCGGTCCAACACGGATCTCGCGGAGAAGGCGGCGCTGCTGGCGCAGCAGAACCGCGACATCGAGGTCAAGAACAGCGAGATCGAGCAGGCGCGGCAAGAGCTCGAAGAACGTGCCGGGCAGCTGACCATGGCGTCGCAGTACAAATCCGAGTTCATGGCGAACATGTCGCACGAACTGCGGACCCCGCTCAACAGCGCGCTGATCCTCGCGAAACTGCTCTCGGAGAACCCGGACGGGAACCTGTCGGAGAAGCAGGTCCAGTTCGCGCGGACGATCTACTCGGCGGGCAGCGACCTGCAGCAGCTGATCAACGACATCCTCGACATGGCCAAGGTCGAGGCCGGGCACCTGGACCTGCAGATGTCCGACGTCACGCTGCCCGAACTGGTCGAGTACGTCGAATCGATCTGCCGTCCGCTCACCTCGGACAAGGGCCTGGAGTTCGCCGTCCTCATCGACCCGCCGGTGCCGTCGTCGATCCACACCGACGAACACCGCGTACAGCAGGTGCTGCGGAACCTGCTGTCCAACGCGGCGAAGTTCACCGACGAGGGCGGCGTGCGCCTGCACATCCGGATGGCCGACCCGGGCGAGGTCGAAGCCGACTCGCTCCGCAACGCCCCCGGCGTCCTCGCGTTCGCCGTGGAGGACACCGGGATCGGCATCGCGCCGGACAAACTCGCGATCATCTTCGACGCGTTCCGCCAGGCCGACGGCACCACGAGCCGCAAGTACGGCGGCACCGGGCTGGGCCTGTCGATCAGCCAGCAGCTGACGGAACTGCTCGGCGGCGAACTGCGGGTCCGCAGCGAGCCCGGCAAGGGCAGCACGTTCACCCTGTACCTGCCGGTGAGCGCGGCGAACCTGGTGGTCCCGACCTCCGCCGCGGCGAGCGGTGTTCCGCTGATCATGGCCGTACCGCAGGTGGTCCCGGTGACGCCGTCGCAGCGGTTCCACGGCGAGAAGATCCTGATCGTCGACGACGACCTGCGCAACGTCTTCGCGCTGGCCGCCGTGCTGGAACGCAACGGCCTGGAGGTCATCTACGCCGAGACCGGCGTCGCGGGCATCCGGGCGCTGGAGCGGCACGAGGACACCGCGCTCGTCCTGATGGACGTGATGATGCCCGAACTGGACGGCAACGCCACGATCACCGCGATCCGTGCCGAGGCCGCGCACGAAGACCTGCCCGTGATCGCCGTCACCGCGAAGGCGACCGCGGAGGACAAGGCGCGGACGCTCGCTTCGGGCGCCGACGACTACGTCACCAAGCCGGTCGACACCGACAAGCTGCTGGACCTGATCGCGGCCCATCTGGAGGCGGATGCCGCCTCCAGCGGCCTCTCACAGGCCGTGGCACCCGCCGAGTCGGACTGAGGCGTTGGGCTGGGTTGGCGCTTGTCCTGAAGGCCCCCTTTGAGACGTTGGATGTCTCAAAGGGGGCCTTCAGGACTTTGCCCAGACACGAAAGAACCCGCAGGCCAGGCGCCTGCGGGTTCTGATGTGGAGCTGTGGAGCGGGTGACGGGAATCGAACCCGCGTAGCTAGTTTGGAAGACTAGGGCTCTACCATTGAGCTACACCCGCGTGCCCCCGGAGTACCGGGTGCGAAAACAGCTTAGCGTGACCCGCTAGGCTGTGCGCACACCCCCCGGGAGATCGGGGAAGTCACGGGATGTGGCGCAGCTTGGTAGCGCATCCGCTTTGGGAGCGGAGGGTCGCAGGTTCAAATCCTGTCATCCCGACCAGATGGGGCCGGACCTGCGGGTTCGGCCCTTTTCGTTGCCGAAGGTTCCAGCTCGGAGGGCTGCGGCTGTCCGGTCTGTTCCAGCCGGCCGGAGTGCCGCTTCGGCAGAAGCATCTTCAGCACTTCGAGCGCCGCGTCGCGCCGGGCCTTCTTCCGCGTGAAGATCGCGCAAAACGCGACCACGGACACCAGTCCCAGGTAGCCGACCGGCACGAGCCCGACGAGCTCGATCGCCGGGAGTCCGGAGAACGAGGAAAGTGCCATGGCCCCTCCGTCAGTACACGCAGTAGCCGCGCTGACGGGGCGGTTTTCCGCAGGTCGAAGTAAGACCCGCAAGGGATCGAGACGATCCGACACCTCGACTTCGGGCTCTGGTCAAAGCTCGAAGGAGGAAGGTCCCCCATGGACCAGTACTCCCTCGTGATCACGAGTCACGTGTCCGGCCGGACCGGATGAGAGCTCCTCCTCCACGATAGGAGCAAGCCCGGCCCTTCCGTACCGCCGAGAGAGGGTCCGCATGATCGGCGATCACATCGACTGGAACCTTCGGGCTTTAATGGCGATCATGGAGATCCGCCACGCCAGCGCCACCGACGCCCCAGCCGTGACCACCCTCCTAGCCGAGCTCGGCTACCCCGACAACACCGAGACCGACGTACGCGGCCGGCTCGAACGCTGGGCCCGTCATCCCGAAGGCGCGGCGTTCGTCGCCGAGTCCGACGGCACCGTGGTCGGGATCATCGCGGTGGTCGCGATCCCGCTTCTCGAGCGGGAAGGCGCCGTGGGACGGATCGTGGCCCTGGTGGTGGACGAGACCCGACGCGGCACCGGGGTCGGCCGCGCACTGATCACCGCCGCCGAAGAGCAGGCGCTGCGGTGGGGCTGCGGCGCCATGGAGGTCAGCAGCTCCCGCCGCAGGACCGGCGCGCACGCCTTCTACCGGGCGCGGGGGTACGAGGACCGTTGTGAACGCAGCGCCAAGTTCTTCCGCGAACTGACCACCTGACCAGCTCCCGGATGGTGAGAGCCCTAGGCCCACCGCCACCCGCTTGCGAACATCGGCACCGTGACCGGCAGGCGGAGCGCCAGTGCCAGCGCGGTGCTCCGCGTGGTACTGGACGAAGGGGCGATAGCGCGCAGCACCATCGCGCGCCGCACCGGGCTGAGCGCCGCGGCCGTCACGGGGCATGTCGCGGAGTTGATGCGCCGCGGGTTCCTCATCGAGCTGCCCGAGGTCGCGGGCGCGGTCGGCAGGCCGTATGTGCCGCTGGAGCTCGACACCGAGCGGTTCGTGGTGTGCGGAGCGCATGTCGCGGTCGACCATCTCACCGTCGGGTTGCTCGATCTGCGCGGGAAAGTGTTGGCACAGCTGGAAGCCCCGCATCACGGCGCCGAGCCGGCCGTGCAGGTCGCGCAGATCGCGGAGCTGCTCGACGACCTCCTCGTCGGACACGCGCCGGAGCGGACACCGCTCGGGCTGGGGGTGGCGACCGGCGGATGGGTCGACGAGGCTTCGGGAACGGTGGTGGAGCACGGGTTGCTCGGCTGGCGCGGGGTCCCGTTGCGCGAGCTGCTCACGGAGGTCACCGGTCTCGACGTCCGCGTCGACGGGCATTCGCGGGCGCTCATCCACGCCGAACGCCTGCTGGGGCAACCGCGAGCGCGGAGCAGTGTCGTGCAGTTGTTCACCGGCAACGTGGTCGACGCCGCCTTCGCGACCGGGGACACCGTCCATCATGGACCGAGGTCGGCGGCGGGCGCCGTCGCGCATTTGCGGGTCGACGACAGTGAGGAACCCTGCCGTTGCGGGCGTTCCGGCTGTCTCGAAGCGACAGTGTCCGAGCGCACGATCGCCCGTAAGGCCGTCGAAGCGCGAATCATCGAAGAACCGGATTTCACCGATGTGCTCCATTTGGCGGCATCGGGAAACAAAGGCGCCGTCGCCCTTTTCCGGGAACGCGCGAGAATCATCGGACAGGCCGCCGCCTTGCTGTTCGACGTCCTCAATCCGGAAATCCTCATCGTACTCGACCAGAGTGTACGCGACGTCGACGGCTGCCTTTCCACGATCCGGGACGAGGTCGCCCAGCGCTCGTGGATCTGCCAGGACGCGGAGAAAAACGTTGTGGCGTCGAGCTTTCCGGGTACCGAGCTGGCGACGGCCGGCGCGGCGGTCATGCTGAACGCCCTCTACGAAGATCCGCTTTTCACGAACCTCGCCAACGCATCCTGAGTTACTTCACTAAATCGCAAAATTGACGCTCTCCGCCGGGCCTGCGAAGAATCTTCTCAACGACGCGAACCCGAACGAAAGAGCCCACCGTGAAGAAACCAGTGCCCTTGATCGCCGCGCTCCTCGCCGGATTGGCGCTGTCGGGCTGCGGCGCCTCCGCGACCCCGGCGGGCGTGGCCGGGCAGCCGGAGAAACTCGAACTCCGCTACCAGGGGTCGGCGAACAACGTCACCTTCCCCGAACTCGCCGAAGACCTCGGCTACTTCGGCCCGGTCAAACTCAAATGGGTCGGCAACACGATCAGCGGGCCGCAGGACATCCAGTCCGCCGCGACCGACCAGACCGACTTCGGCGGCGCCTTCACCGGCGCGGTCGCCAAACTCGTCGACGCCGGCGCCCCGATCAAGGCCGTCGTCAACTACTACGGCTCCGACGAGAAGACCTTCTTGGGCTTCTACGTCAAGGAGGACAGCACGATCCGCACCGCGCGTGACCTCATCGGCAAGAAGGTCGGTGTCAACACCGTCGGCGCGAACCTGGAGGCCGCCCTCGACACCTGGCTCAAGCGCAACGGCCTCACCGACGCCGAGATCGACCAGGTGCAGCTCGTCGTCCTGCCGCCGATCAACACCGAACAAGCCTTGCGCAACGGCCAGATCGACGTCGCCGCGCTCAACGGCGTCCTCCAGGACCGAGCCCTCGCGGGAGGCGGGGTGCGGCCGATCGTGAAGGACGTCGAGGCGTTCGGACCGTACAACGGCGGGCCGTACGTGCTGCGGACCGACTTCATCAAGAAGTACCCGGAGACCACGAAAACCTTCGTCACCGGCGTGGCCAAGGCGATCGAGTGGGCGCGCACCACTCCGCGCGAGGAGGTGATCGCCCGGTTCACCAAGATCATCCAGAACCGCGGCCGCAACGAGAACACCGAAACACTCAAGTACTGGAAGAGCCCCGGTGTCACCAAGGGCGGGCTGATCTCCGACAACGACTACACGCTCTGGACGGACTGGCTCAAGCAGTCCGGGTTCATCAAGAACGACCAGCTCGACCTCAAGAAGATCTACACCAACGAGTTCAACCCGTACCGCGAAGGCGGTGGCGCATGACCGCCAAGATCAGCCTGCGCTCGGTCACCAAGACCTTCGGCGCGTTGACCGCGCTCGACGACGTCTCCCTCGACATCGAGGACGGCACGTTCCTCTCCCTCGTCGGGCCGAGCGGTTCCGGCAAGTCCACACTGCTCGATCTGCTCGGCGGGCTCGCGAAACCCACCTCCGGCGAGGTCCTGATCGACGGGAAACCCGTCACCGGGCCGGGGCTGGATCGCGGGGTCGTGTTCCAGCAGTACGCGCTGTTCCCGTGGCGCACCGCACGGGCCAACGTCGAGTTCGGCCTCGAAGGCGGCACCCTGAACAAACGACAGCGCGCCGACCGAGCGCGGGAATTCCTCGACCTGGTCGGGCTTTCCGGCTTCGAAGACCATCTCCCCCATCAGCTTTCCGGTGGCATGAAACAACGGGTCGCGATCGCGAGAAGCCTCGCCTACGACCCGGACGTGCTGCTGATGGACGAGCCGTACGCCGCGCTGGACTCCCAGACCCGCGAACTCCTGCAAGAGGAGTTGCGCCGGATCTGGAAACGCACCGGCAAGACCATCGTCTTCATCACCCACAGCATCGAAGAAGCCGTCTATTTAGGACAGAAGGTCGCGGTGCTCACGTCCCGGCCGGGCAGGCTCAAGGACGTCGTCGACATCGACCTCGGCGACCGCTCGAACGACGACCTGCGCTCGGCGCCCGCCTTCGTGGCCCATCGCCATCGGCTGTGGGAACTGCTGCACGACGAGATCCGGAGGGCCGCCTGATGACCGCCACCCTCGAAGCGCCGAAAGTCCACACTGGACCGAAGGCCGCCGAGCAACCCCGCAAGAAGAAGAACCCGTTACGCAAGGCTTTCCGCAGTTCGGCGGCGATACTGCTCTTCCTCGCCCTCTGGGAGCTGGCTCCCCAATACCTGCTCGACGAAGGCACGAGGACCTTCCTGCCGCCGCTGTCGGAAGATCTCGTCGCACTCTGGGAGCTGATCCTCAACGGGCAGCTGGCCGACCATCTGCTGGCGAGTCTCGGCCGGTCCGCCGCCGGATTCGTCATCGCGGTGGGCGTCTCGGTGCCGCTCGGCCTGCTGATCGCCTGGTACCGGCCGCTCGCCGAGTTCCTGAACCCGTTACTGGAACTGGCCCGCAACACCGCCGCGCTGGCCCTGCTGCCGGTGTTCACGCTCCTGCTCGGCATCGGCGAGGTGTCCAAGATCGCGCTGATCGTCTACGCCTGCGTCTGGCCGGTGCTGCTCAACACGATCGCCGGGGTGCACACCGTGGATCCGTTGCTGGTCAAGGCCGCACGCTCGCTCGGGCTGTCGAGCCCCAGCCTGTTCCGGAAGGTGATCCTGCCGTCGGCGGTGCCGACCATCTTCACCGGCATCCGGATGGCGGCGGCGTATTCGATCCTCATCCTCATCGCCGCCGAGATGGTCGGCGCCAAGGCCGGGCTCGGCTATCTGATCAACAACTCGCAGGTCAACTTCCAGATCCAGCAGATGTACGCCGCGATCATCACGGTGTCGGTGCTGGGCCTGGCCATCAACGCGGGCTTCGTCGCACTGGAGCGGCGGTTCTCCACCTGGCGTGTCAAGGAGAAGGCGTGAAGCACTTACACCTCAACGCGTTCGTGATGCCGAACGGTCATCACGAGGCGGCGTGGCGGCATCCGAGCACGGATCCGCACCGCGCCGCGACACTGAAGCACTACGTCGACATCGCCCGCACGGCGGAGCGCGGCAAGCTGGATTCGCTGTTCCTCGCCGACGGTGTCGCCTTGTGGGGCAACGTCCGCTACAACTCCCACACCCTGTTCGAACCGCTGACGTTGCTTTCCGCGCTGGCCGGGGCGACCGAGCACATCGGCCTGATCGCCACCGCGTCGACGACCTACAACGAGCCGTACCACCTGGCGCGGAAGTTCGCGTCGCTCGACCATCTCAGCGGCGGGCGCGCGGGCTGGAACATCGTGACGTCGGCGGGCGAGGACGAGGCGCGCAACTTCAATCGCGACGCCCGGCCGGCGCACGCGTTGCGGTACGAGCGCGCCACCGAATTCGTCGAAGTGGCCAAGAAACTCTGGGACAGCTGGGACGACGACGCGGCGGTGATCGACAAGGCGAGCGGCGTCTACGCCGACACCGACCGTATCCACCCGATCGACCACAACGGCCCGCATTTCCAGGTCCGCGGCCCGCTCAACATCCCGCGTCCGGTGCAAGGCCATCCGTTGCTCGTCCAGGCCGGTTCGTCGGAGACGGGCAAGGAATACGCGGCCCGGTTCGCCGAGGCGGTGTTCACCGCGCAGCAGACCTTCGCCGAGGGCAAGGCTTTCTACGACGACGTCAAGGGAAGGCTCGCGAAGTACGGCCGCTCGCCGGAGGAGATCAAGATCCTGCCGGGGATCAGCCCGGTCCTGGGGCGCACCGAGGCCGAAGCGAAGGAACGCGAGGCCGAACTCAACGCCCTCATCACGCCCGCGTACGGCGTGCGGCAGCTGTCGAACATGCTCGACCACGACCTGACGCCGTACCCGCTCGACGGTCCGCTGCCCGACGTCGGCACGTTCACCGAAGGCGCCCAGAGCCGGTTCGAGCTGGTCACGGGCCTGGCGCGACGCGAGAACCTCACCATCCGTCAGCTGATCGAGCGGCTGGCGGGTGGCCGGGGACACCGCGTCTTCGCCGGAACCGCCACGCAGGTGGCCGACCAACTGGAGCACTGGTTCACCGAAGGCGCCGCGGACGGCTTCAACGTCATGCCGCCCACGCTGCCGGGAGGTCTCGAGGACTTCGTCGACCTCGTGGTGCCCGAGCTGCAGAGACGCGGCCTGTTCCGCACCGAGTACACCGCCACGACCTTGCGCGGCCACTACGGCCTCGCCCGCCCAGTCCACCGCACCCCAGTGAAGGAGCACGCCGCATGACCGCCCTCAACACCCAGGTCGAAGTCCGCAAGATCACCGGCAGGATCGGCGCGCAGGTGCTCGGCGTCGACCCGGCCAAGGAACTCGACGCCGCGACCGTCGCGTTCGTGACCGACGCCCTGCACGAGCACAAGGCGCTCGTCTTCCGCGATGTCGACCTCGACGACGCGGGCCAGCAGCGGTTCGCCGAGCACTTCGGCGAACTGACCAAGGCGCACCCGACCGTCCCGTCGGTGGACGGCGAACCCGCGATCCTGCCGGTCGACAGCGAACAGGGCCGCGCGAACCAGTGGCACACCGACGTCACCTTCGTGCACAACCCGCCGAAGGCCAGCACGCTGCGCAGCCTGGTCGTCCCTCCGTACGGCGGGGAGACGCTGATCGCCAACTCGGCCGCCGCGTACCGGGATCTGCCGGAGCCGCTCCGGGCGTTCGCCGACACGCTGCGCGCCGAGCACACCAACGACTACGACTACGCGAAGGCGCCCGAGACCCTCGACGACGCGGAGCGGGAACGCCGCGCGGTGTTCGTCTCGCAGAAGTTCCGCACGGTCCACCCCGTGGTGCGGGTGCATCCGGTGACCGGGGAACGCGGGCTGTACATCGGCGGGTTCGCGCAGCGGATCATCGGGCTGTCGAAGGGCGAGTCGCGGGACATCCTGCGGCTGCTGCAGTCCTACGTGACCCGGCCGGAGAACGTCGTCCGGGTGAGCTGGGAGCCGAACCAGCTGGTGCTGTTCGACAACCGCATCACCCAGCACTACGCCGTCGACAACTACGACGACCTGCCCCGCCGCCTGAACCGCGTGACCGTGGCCGGCGACGTCCCGGTGGGCATCGACGGGGTGCCCAGCGAATCCCTCGAAGGCGACGCTTCGCACTACTCCCCCGTCGCCTGACACCCCCGCATTTAGTCCTCTGGATGCGTACCAACCGCATCCAGAGGACTAAATGCGGTAAGACTGGCGTCGTGAAGACCGATCGTCAGGTGGAAGCGCTCCTGAGGGAGCTGGCCCCGCAGGTCATCGGGCTGCTGGTGCGCAAGCACGGGCAGTTCGACGCCTGCGAGGACGCCGTCCAGGAAGCCCTGCTCTCGGCCGCGCAGCAATGGCCGGAGCAGGGCGTCCCGGACAGCCCGAAGTCCTGGCTCGCGACGGTCGCGTCACGGCGGCTGGTCGACGAGTGGCGCAGCGAAAGCGCGCGGAGGCGGCGCGAAGAGAACGACGCGCTGATGGACCCCGCCCCGGCCCCTGTGTCCGATTCGGACGACACCCTCACCGTTCTTTTCCTTTGCTGCCACCCGTCTTTGTCCGCGCCGTCGCAACTCGCGCTCACACTGCGCGCCGTCGGCGGGCTGACCACGGGCGAGATCGCGAACGCGTTCCTGGTCCCTGAATCGACCCTCGCCCAGCGGATCAGCCGCGCGAAACAGACCATCAAGAAGGCGGGCGCCGAGTTCGTCCTGCCGCCGTCCGCGGAACTCGGCGAACGGCTCCGCGTCGTCCTCCAGGTGCTGTACCTGATCTTCAACGAGGGCTACACGACCAGCGGCGGCCCCGACCTGCACCGCGCCGACCTGACCGCGGAGGCGATCCGGCTCACCCGGCTGCTCCGGCGGCTCATGCCCGACGAGGACGAGGTCACCGGCCTGCTCGCGTTGATGCTGCTGACCGACGCCCGCCGGGCCGCCCGCGCCGGCGACGACGGCTCGCTCGTCCCGCTCGCCGAACAGGACCGCACGCGCTGGAACGCGGAAACGATCGCCGAAGGGGTTTCGCTGGTGAGCGAGGCACTGGAGTCGGGTCCGGTCGGGCCGTACCAGGTGCAGGCCGCGATCGCCGCCGTCCACTCCGAGGCTGCCACCGCGGCCGACACGGACTGGCCCCAGATCCTCGCGCTCTACGACGTGCTCGAAAAGGTCTCGCCCGGGCCCGTCGTCACGCTCAACCGCGCCGTCGCGGTCGCCGAGGTCAACGGGCCGGAAGCGGGTCTGGAACTGCTGGCCACGCTCGACGACGACAGCCGGATGAGCCAGACGCACCGGCTCGATTCCGTCCGCGGGCACCTGCTGGAACTGGCCGGGGACACCGGCGCCGCGCGCGAGGCCTACCTCCGGGCCGCCGGGAAGACGGCCAGCGAACCCGAGCGGCAGTACCTGACCCGGCGCGCGGAGCGGCTCGCCTAGTCTTCGGCCTTGCGGGCCGTGGCCATGGCGCGCTCGGTCTCCCAGAACGCGCGCATCGACACGATCAGCCCGTCCTCGCGCACCCGGTAGACGAACACTCCGTCGGTGTCGACGCGGTAGCCACCGGGCAGGTACGTGGTGATCGTGCCGACGTTCGCGACTTCGTCGCCGGCCGCGTGGGAGTCGCGGATGGTGAACCGGAAGCGTTCGACGTTGGCGATCGTCTTGTCCCAGAAGGCACTGATCCCGTCGTGCCCGTGGTGTCCCTTGCCTTCTTCGTCGAACATCGACTTGCCGATCGGGTCCTCGACAACGGCGTCGCCGGCGAAGAGTCCGAGCCAGGCGGACTTGTCCCCCGCGGTGACCGCGGTCATCGAAGCGAACGCGGCCTGCCGCGCGGGCGGCTGCTCGGTGGCCGGATCCCAGCAGACGTCGACACCCATGGTTCAGTCTCCGATCTTCGCGATGATCTCGTCGCCGAACTTCTTGATGGAATCGAGCTTCGGGCCGACCTCGGCGTCGAAACCGAGGCCGTCGAGCACCCACGGCATGGTGATGATGTCGGTGACGCCGATGTCGCCCTGCTCGCGATAACCGTCGAGACCGAACTTGTCGATGCAGACGGCCTGATACTCGAAGGGATCTTCGGCGCGGCCCTGTTCGGCCAGCAGCCCGCGCAGTTTGGCGATCGTGTCACGGAGGTCGTCGAACTTCATCATCGCCGAAGACCAGCCGTCGGCGACGCGGGCCGCCCGGCGCAGCGCGACGTCGGTGTGGCCGCCGATATAGAACGGCACCCGCGAGGGCGGTGTCGGGCTCATGCGGAGCTTGTCGAAGTCGAAGAACTCGCCGTGGAACTCGACCATCCCGCCGTCGAGGATCAGGCGCAGCACCTCGATGGCCTCGTCGACGCGCTTGCCGCGCTTCTCGTACGGCGCGCCGCACCAGCGGAACTCCTCCGGTGACCAGCCGACGCCGAGCCCGAGCCCGAAACGGCCGCCGGTCAGCGCCGCGACCGAGTTGACCTGGCGGGCGAGCAGGACCGGGTTGCGGGAGCCGAGTTTGAGCACGGAGGTGTAGAAGGTGAGCCGTTCGGTGACGGCGCCCATCGAGGCGGCCGCGACCAGCGGATCGGCCCAGGGCGTCTCCTCGGTCCAGAAGCGGCTGCCGTCGGGCGTGTACGGATAGTCGGCCGAGACCGTTTCGGAGTAGAACAGGGAATCCGGGAGCGCGATCGAGGAGAAACCCGCCTCTTCGGCGGCCCGGGCGAGCTCGCCCAGCTGATCGAGCGGATTCATCGCGATCGACAGGGTGAACTTCATGGAGCCGAACTATAACGTGTTCTAGTTTCGCCCGCCAGTGCGCGCGGGAACCCCCGGCGGGTTCCCCGCGTTGATCCGGGCAAAGGCCGAACGATTCCTGGAGTTGAACCCATGGGCACCGCGATCTTCCTGATCGTGCTCCTCGTCGTCGTGGTGGGCGGCGGCATCTACTTCGCGAAATCCCAGGCGGCGGCCAAGAAACGCCAGCTGGACGACGCGAAGGCGGACGCACGGCGCCTCGTCGAACGACTGGGCGGTCAGGTCATGAACCTCACCGGCACGGACACCGCCTCCCAGCAGGCGATGGCGGACGCGTCCGAACGTTTCACCGCCGCCGGCTCCCAGATGGAGCAGGCGCAGACCGTCGAGCAGGCCCGGCTGGTGCGCGAGACCGCCATCGAGGGTCTCTATTACGTCCGCGCGGCGCGGCTCGCGATGGGCATGGACCCCGGTCCGGAACTGCCCGGCAGCGAAGAGCGCGATCGGGCGGGCAAGGTCACCGAGTACCGCTCGGTGGACGTCGAGGGCGAGCACTACGAGGCTTCGCCGGACCCGAGCCAGCGCACGCCGCACTACTACCCCGGTGGCCGTGTGGCGGGCCGTCCGGTGCCGCAGGGCTGGTACAGCGAGCCGTGGTGGAAGCCCGCGCTCGTCGCCGGCGCCTGGGGTCTCGGCTCGATGCTGCTGTTCAGCGCGATGTTCTCCGGGATGGCGGGGATCGCGAGCGCGTCGGCCTGGGAGTCGGGTTACGACGCGGGCCAGGAAGACGCGGGTGCCGGCGGTGACGCGGGCGACGCCGGAGGCGACATGGGCGGGGACGCCGGTGGGTTCGACGGCGGCGGCTTCGATGGTGGCGGCTTCGACGGCGGCGGGTTCGATGGCGGAGGCTTCGACTTCTAGCCCGCGCCCCGTCCCGCAAGTGCCATGAAAGGTCCTTTCCTTGCAAATTTTGCAAGGAAAGGACCTTTCATAGCGTCGGGAAGTCCCTCAGGCGGGCTGACAGGTCGGGCACCAGAAGAGATTCCGCGCCGCCAGATCGCTCCGCAGCACCGCCGTCCCGCACACGAGACACGGCATCCCCTCGCGCCGGTAGACGTAGACCTCGCCGCCGTGCCGGTCCTGCCGCGGCGCGCGGCCGGTGGCCTCGGGCAGATGCTCCGGCGCGACCGTGTCGATCCGTCCCACCCGGACACCGTGCCGCATCAGCGTCACCAGATCCGCCCACATGTCGTCCCACAGCCCGCGATCGAGCGCGCGGCCCGGGACGAGCGGGGCGACACCGTGCCGGAACAGCACTTCGGCGCGATACACGTTGCCGACGCCCGCCAGCACCGACTGGTCCATCAGCAGCGCCGCGATCGACGTCTTCGACCGCGAGATCCGTTCCCACGCCTTGTCCGGCTTGGCGTCACGCCGCAGCGGATCCGGGCCCAACCGCGCCTTGATCGCGTCGACCTGCGGCGCGTCGAGGAGTTCACACCGCGTCGGGCCGCGCAGGTCGGCGTAATGTGTCGGACCCGCCAGCCGCATCCGCACCTGCCCGACGGGCTCGGGAGCGGGCAGCGGCTCGTCGGAGAACGTGCCGTAGAGGCCGAGGTGGACGTGCACCGTCCCGTGTGGACCGTAGTCGTGGAACAGGTGTTTCCCGTACGCCTCGGCCTTCACCAGCACCCGGCCGTCCAAACGGGACGCTTCGGCGGCGAACCGTCCCTGCGGACTGCTCACCTCGACCGGGTGACCGGCGAAACGGCGTTTGTGCAGACGTGCCAAGCGATGGAGCGTGTGCCCCTCGGGCATGTCAGTGCTCGGGAAGCGGCGGCGGCCAGCCGGTGTTCTCGTAGTCCAGGATCTGCTGGACGCGGCGGCCGTGGCGCTCGTCCGGGCTCGGCGGGGTCGCGAGGAACGCCTCGACGATCTCCGTGGCCTCTTCGGTGGTGTGCATCCGCGCGCCGACGCCGATCAGCTGGGCGTGGTTGTGCTCGCGGGTGAGCTTCGCGGTCTCGACGCTCCACGCGAGGCCGGCGCGAGCGCCCTTCACCTTGTTGGCCGCGATCTGCTCGCCGTTGCCGGAGCCGCCGACGACGATGCCGAGGCTGCCCTCGTCCGCGACGACGCGGCGGGCCGCCTCGATGCAGAACGCCGGGTAGTCGTCGGCCGCGTCGTAGACGAAGGGGCCGACGTCCTCGACGTCGTGGCCCTGCTCCTTGAGGTGGGCCACGAGGTGGTTCTTCAGTTCGAAACCGGCATGGTCGGAGCCAAGGTAAACACGCACAGCGCGGAGTCTGCCATCACGTTCCGGCGCGGGCATGCTGTGGGGGTGGACATCAGGCTCGAATGGGGACCCGAGGGGGTCGCCGCCTTGGGCGCGGACTGCGCCGTGCTCGTCGTGGTCGACGTGCTTTCCTTCTGCACCACAACGGATCTCGTCCTGGGGAACGGCGGCCGCGTGCTGCCGGTCCGCTGGCGCGATCACCACGGCGAAGAGGCCGCGAAAGCGCGGGGCGCCATCCTCGCGGGTGAAAGCGAATGGACTTTGCGACCTTCGTCTGTGACGGAAATCCCTTCCGGCACGCTTCTGGCGCTGCCGTCTCCCAACGGCGCCACGCTCTGCGACGCCGCCGCCACGACCGGTGCCCGAGTTCTGGCGGGCTGCCTGCGCAACGCCTCCGCCGTCGCCGCCCGCGCGGCGGAGCTCGCGGACGGACGACCGATCGGTGTCATCCCGGCCGGGGAACGCTGGGGCATCGACATGCGCACCGAGGTCAAGACTTTCGGGCCGCTGAGGCCGTGCGTCGAGGACCAGCTCGGCGCGGGCGCGATCGTCGCGGCGCTGGACGGCTACGGCCGCCTGTCCGCCGAGGCCCGTCTCGCCGCCGTCGCGGCAAAAGCGATCGACATCGCCGAAGCACTGACAGAGTGTTCTTCCGGGCGCGAGCTCGCCGCGGCCGGGCACGCGAACGACGTGAAGCTGGCAGCCGAGCTCGACACGAGCGGCACGGTTCCCGTGCTGCGCAACGGAATTCTGGAGGATTCGTGACTTGGCTCGAACTCGCGGACGGCGTGTACGCCCGCCGTTACGAGGAGCTGGACCTGACCGTCGGCCTCGTCGTGGGCGGCGAGCGCTGCCTGGTCGTCGACGTGCGCGGTGACGTCGACCAGGGTGCCGAACTGGCCGCGGCGGTGCGGGAGATCACGCCGCTGCCGTGGTCGGTCGTCTACACCCACGCGCATTTCGATCACGCCTTCGGCACGACGGCGTTCCTGCCGTGCGACGTCTGGGCGCACGAAGGGTGCCTGACCGAGCTGACCACCTACGGCGACGGCGCACGGCTCAAATGGATCCAGCACTACCTCGGCGAGAACCGCCCGGAGATGGCGGAGGCGCTGGAGCGCACCGAAATCACCCTGCCGGACAAACCCGTCGTCGACACCGCCGAGATCGACCTCGGTGGCCGCACCGTCGTGCTGCGCTTCCTCGGGCGAGCCCACACGGATCACGACCTGTTCGTGCACGTGCCCGACGCGGGTGTGGTCTACGCGGGCGACGCCGTCGAGAACGCCGAAGCCGGCTTCAGCGCGTTCTCCTTCAACGACGGCAGCTTCCTGGCCGAATGGCCGGACGTGATGGACGCGATCCTCGCGCTGGAGCCGAAGATCATCGTCGCCGGGCACGGAGACCCCGTCGACACCGCCTTCATCGAGAAGCACCGCGACGGGCTGCGCGAACTCGTCGCGCTCAAGACCGGGATCGCGGCGGGAGACCTCACGACGGACGAAGCCGTCGCGAGGTCCTCCTACCCCGGCGATGTCACCAAGGCCGCCCTGGAAACTCCTTAGTCGAAGTTCAGCTCACCGGACCGGGTGCGCTTCAGCTCGAAGAAGTCCGGGTAGCTCGCCAGCGCGCGGGCGCCGTCGAACACCTTGACGGCGTCCTCGCCCCGCGGAATCGAGCTGAGCACCGGGCCGAAGAAGGCGACGCCGTCGATGTGGATGGTCGGGGTGCCGACGTCCATTCCGACCGGATTCATACCTTCGTAGTGACTCTTTTTGAGCGCTTCGTCGTACTCGGTCGACTCGGCGGCCTCGGCCAGCTCGGCCGGGGCACCGATGGCCTCGAGGGTCTCCTTGATGACCTTCGGGATGTCCTTGTCGCCCTGGTTGTGGTGGCGCGTGCCGAACTCCGTGTAGAAGTCGCGCAGGGCCTCTTCGCCGTTCTTCTGCGCCAGCGCGGTGGCGACGCGGACGGGTCCCCAGCCGCGCTCCAGCAGCTCCTTGTACTGCTCAGGCAGGTCCTCGCGGCCACTGTTGAGCTCGGACAGGCTCATGATCCGGAACCTCAGGTCGAGGTCGCGGTGCTTCTCCACTTCGAGGATCCAACGCGAGCTGATCCAGGCGAAGGGGCAGATCGGGTCGAAGTAGAAGTCGACCTTGGTCTTCTCGGACGGGGCGGTCATCAGGTTCTCCCAGTGCCATCGTCTTGGGGTGGTCCGGTACACACACAGTGCTACACAGCGGCCAACATCGCCGCCGTCGGCGTTGTTCCCGTCGTCAGCACGGGCTCCGACATGATTGGATGCCTGTAGTTGGAAACCAAAACCGATACCGATGACCAGAGGTGCCAGTGCCCGCCCCCAACCTGACCCGAGACCAAGCCAAGCTGCGCGCGGATCTGCTCGACGTCGAGTCCTACGACATCGAGCTGGATCTGACCGACGGCCGTGGCGGTCCCGGTGAGAAGACCTTCACGTCGAAGACGACGATCAAGTTCGCGAGCGCCAGAAGCGGCGAAGCGTCGTGGGTCGACATCGTCGCCGAGGGGATCGAGTCGGCCGTCCTCAACGGGACGGACCTCGACGTCAGCGGGTACGTCGAGGACAAGGGCGTCGAGCTGCCCGGGCTCGCCGAGTCGAACGAGCTCGTCGTGGACGCGGTCTGCCGGTACATGAACACCGGCGAGGGCCTGCACCGGTTCGTCGACCCGGTCGACGACGGCGTCTACCTCTACACGCAGTTCGAGACCGCGGACGCGAAGCGCATGTTCGCCTGCTTCGACCAGCCCGACCTCAAGTCGGTCTACCGGCTCACCGTGATCGCGCCGAAGGACTGGAAGGTCGTCTCGAACGCGCTGATCGAATCGACGGAGGAGACCCCGGAAGGGGCCGTCCGCACCGTGTTCAAGGTGTCCGAGCGGATCTCGACGTACCTGGTCGCATTGATCGCCGGCCCGTACAGCGAGTGGCGCGACGAATTCTCCGACGAACACCGCACGATCCCGCTGGGCATCTACTGCCGCGCCTCGCTCGCCGAGCACATGGACGCGGACAAGCTGTTCACCGAGACCAAGCAGGGTTTCGCCTTCTACCACGAGAAGTTCGCGACCCCGTACCCGTTCTCCAAGTACGACCAGCTGTTCGTGCCGGAGTTCAACGCGGGCGCGATGGAGAACGCCGGCGCGGTCACGTTCCTGGAGGACTACGTCTTCCGCAGCCGGGTCACCCGCTACGCCTACGAGCGCCGCGCCGAGACGCTGCTGCACGAGATGGCGCACATGTGGTTCGGCGACCTGGTCACCATGCGCTGGTGGGACGACCTGTGGCTGAACGAGTCGTTCGCGACCTTCGCGAGCGTGCTGGCCCAGGCCGAGGCCACCGAGTACAAGAACGCGTGGACCAGCTTCGCGAACATCGAGAAGTCGTGGGCGTACCGGCAGGACCAGCTGCCCTCGACGCACCCGATCGCCGCGGACATCGTCGACCTGCACGCGGTCGAGGTGAACTTCGACGGCATCACCTACGCCAAGGGCGCGAGCGTGCTCAAGCAGCTCGTCGCCTATGTCGGGCTGGAGCACTTCCTCGAAGGCCTCAAGGTGTACTTCGGCAAGCACGCCTGGGGCAACGCGACCCTGGCGGACCTGCTGGGCGCGCTGGAAGAGGCCTCGGGCCGCGACCTGTCGTGGTGGAGCGCGCAGTGGCTGGAGACCACCGGTCTCAACTCGCTGAGCCCGCGCTACGAGGTCGGCGCCGACGGCACGTACACCGCGTTCGCCGTCACCCAGACCGGCGCCAAGCCGGGTGCCGGTGAGCTGCGCACGCACCGCGTCGCGGTCGGCGTCTACGACGAGGACGAGAACGGCAAGATCGTCCGCAAGCACCGCGTCGAGCTCGACGTGGACGGCGAGCGCACCGAGGTGCCGGGGCTGGTCGGGCTCCCGGCGGGCAAGCTCGTGCTGGTCAACGACGACGACCTGACCTACTGCACGATGCGGCTCGACCCGGCGTCGCTGACCACGCTGATCGACCGCATCGCCGACATCACCGAACCGCTGCCCCGCACGCTGTGCTGGTCGGCGGCGTGGGAGATGACGCGCGAAGCCGAGCTCAAGGCCCGCGACTTCGTCACGCTGGTGCAGCGCGGCGTGCACACCGAGACCGAGGTCGGTGTGGTGCAGCGGCTGCTGCTGCAGGCGCAGACGGCGCTGAACTCGTACGCGAAGCCGGAGTGGGCGGCGGAAAAGGGCTGGCCGGAGTTCTCCGCGCGGCTGCTGGAGCTGGCGCAGGGCGCCGAGGCCGGTTCGGACCACCAGCTCGCGTTCGTGAACTCGCTCGCCGGTTGCGTGCTCGACGACAAGACGCTGGCGATCATCGCGGGCTGGCTCGACGGCACGGCGCCGCTGGAGGGCCTGACCGTCGACACCGACCTGCGCTGGCGGCTGCTGCACGCGCTGGTCGCGCACGGCAAGGCGGAGAACCCCGAGATCGACGCGGAGCTCGGCAAGGACGACACCGCCGCCGGACGGCGGCAGGCGGAGCGCTCGCGGGCGCTGCGGCCGACCGCCGAGGCGAAGGCCGACGCGTGGCAGCGGGCGGTGTACGACGACGAGCTGCCCAACGCGGTCAGCGACTCGCTCATCACCGGCTTCTCCCACCCGGGCCAGAAGCACCTGCTGGGCGACTACGTGACGCGCTACTTCGAGGTCATCGACGAGGTGTGGCAGCGGCGCTCCAGCGAGCGGGCGCAGCCGACCGTGGTCGGGCTGTACCCGTCGTGGGCCGTCGAGCCGGCGGCCGTCACGGCGTCGGACGAGTGGCTGGCCGGGGAGCACCCGGCGGCGCTGCGCCGTCTCGTGTCGGAAGGCCGGGCCGGGATCGTGCGGGCGCTGGCCGCCCGTGAGTTCGACTCGCAGGCCGGCAACTAGTCCCGTAATGCAATGAAAGGTCCTTTCCTCGCAAATTTTGCGAGGAAAGGACCTTTCATTGCACTTGAAGCGGCTTGAAGAGCGTCAGTGCTGCGGAGCGCCCGCCTGGTCGCTCAGCATGCGGAGGGCGTTCACGAGGCCACCGACGAGGTCGCCTTCCTTGAACGAGGCCACCATGCTGGCCACGGCGAGCTTCGCGCCGCGGTCGGGCAGACGGTGCCGGGCCTGCGAGCCCGTCACGACCTCGATCGCCCGCTGGCCGGGCGACACGGCGATGACGACACCGTCGGCCGCGTTGTCCGTCGAGGCCAGCAAGCCTTCGGCGGTGGCACGGGTGTCCTCGCCGAGGTCGCCCAGGTACACACTGAAGTCCAGGCCGGTCTCACGGCTGGCGAGCGTCAGCGCCTCGTCCAGCCGGGCGAGCTGCTGGGTCGTGAATGGGCTGATCGGACCAGCCGGTTCGTACATCTTGGCGGCGGAAATCCGGCCGCTCGAGGTAACGGCGGCGCCGTAACCGGGCTCTTCGTCAACAGCGGTGGACGAATGGGTCAGTTCACCAGTTGCCACGAGCGCCTCCCGTCACCGTCGCTCCGTCCGCGGCGACGACGGCGGTCGCGCCGCCCTCGTTCGCGTGCGAATGCCTCGCGCCGACACCTTCGGGGTTGGCGCTCCACCACATGGCCGGGTACTCCCACGGCTGCCCCGGCCGGTACCGGGCGACGCCCGCGC
The DNA here is from genome assembly GCF_003947475.1 of Amycolatopsis sp. WAC 04197. Taxonomy (NCBI): domain Bacteria; kingdom Bacillati; phylum Actinomycetota; class Actinomycetes; order Pseudonocardiales; family Pseudonocardiaceae; genus Amycolatopsis; species Amycolatopsis sp. WAC 04197. Next base: position 172,270 of record NZ_QHJK01000014.1, read on the forward strand.
CCTTCGACCGCAGCGTGGCCACCCCGCACAGCGCGTAGATGGCCAAGGGGATCACCGCGAAGACCAGGATCGTCTCGACAAGGTTCACGCGCGTGAGCGTATCCGATGGCGTGCGGCCGCACCCGCTCGCACGGCCCCTACCGCTCATCGTCCTCAGGTGGCCGTCCGCCGCTTGCCGCGAAAGCGCTCCCACGTTGGGGCGAAGCCCGCAAGGCCGAAAGGTTGCAACTCAACGTACGGGCGGCCGCACCCGGCGCTGTCGTCTTGTCGCGGCCTTGAAATCCTCGTAGCTTTTTCACCTGTACGGGCCTTGCGCCCAGCTCCCCCACCCCAGCAGGTAACGCACCGGTCGCAGGAGGATATGTCATGCAGAGCACCCAGACACCCGGCCAGGCGATCATCGACGACATTTCGTCACTCTTCGAAATTGGATTCGTCCCCGGTACGCGTGTGACGGCGGGCACACGGGTTACGCGCGGTACTCGCGTCACTCGCGGTACGCGGGTCACCGCCGGAACCAGGGTCACCCGCGGAACCCGCGTCACGCGTGGCACCCGCGTCACCGCCGGAACCCGCGTCACCCGTGGCACGCGAGTCACCCGTGGCACCCGCGTGACGGCGGGCACCCGCGTCACCTGCGGCACGCGTGTCACTCGCGGCACCCGGGTCACCCGTGGCACCCGCGTCACCTGCCAGAGCGACTTCTCTCTCGCCGCCTGAGTCCGAGCGCGACCGGTTTGTAGGGGAACGGCGTACTCGTAGCGAGCTTCACCACGGCGTCATCGGCCCGCCCCGGCCGCCGAAAGGCAGCCGGGGCGCCGACGTGTTCATGGTCGGATCAGGCCGCGGTTCCCAGGTACGGCCGCCACAACGGGTCGGCCTCCTTCGAATGCGCGAGCAGTCGCCAGTGCGGCCCGTGCGGGGCCCTCGGCACGACGCGCAGGCGCCAGCCGATCTCGGAAAGCAGCTTGTCCGCCTTCCGGTGGTTGCACTTGGCGCAACACGCCACGCAGTTCGTCCAGCTGTGGGGCCCTCCGCGACTGCGCGGGACGACGTGGTCGATGGTCTCGGCCCGCCCTCCGCAGTAGGCGCAGCGGTACCGGTCGCGGTGCATCAGCCCGGCCCGGGTCAGCGGCACCTGCGCGCGGTAGGGCACGCGCACGTAGGTACTCAGCCGGATCACCGAAGGCACGGGCAGCGAGACCGTGGCGGCGTGCAGTTCGAGCCCCGCCGGGTCTCCGTGCACCACCTCGGCCTTGCCGCACATCACGAGGACCACCGCGCGCCGCAACGGCAGCGCCGTGAGCGGTTCGAACGTGGCGTTCAACAGCAATACCCGTCTGCGGCCCCACGAAGTCGTAGTGGGTGCCGCCGTAGTCGACGGATCCCGCCCTCTACGCTGTCCGGGCGGGCGGGCAACACCCCCTGGCCGCGTTCCCGGCCCGCCCGGTGGGGCCCCGTGCGAGGGGGCACCTCCCGGATGGGCGCGCAACACGACCTCCGGCGCCTGTCCGGCCACGGCTTGGCTCGGGACGCCGAGGGGGATGGGTTGTCGGTCTGGCACTCGACCACCTCCACCGGTGCAGGCATAGTCGACCACAGATCAGCCCCAAAGTGCACGTGTGTTACTGGACGTGTCACATGCGCGCGACCCGGCGGCCACATGAAGTTGGGTGTTTCGCATCCGCCGGGGCGTGTGGCGTGACCGATCCCCGCCGAGTACGAAAGGACATTTCCTCTCCGTGAACCTGCTGCCCACCGAACCCCCGGCCTGCACGCGCGAAGCCGGGAGCCTGTGCTACCAGGTGTTCCAGGTCACAAAGAACGAATGGCTCTCCGCGTCGGCAGGCTGGCTGCTGACGAAGCCGCTCAGGATCCTGATGATCGTCGCCGTGGCGTTCCTGCTGCGGTACCTGGTGCGGCGCCTGATCAACCGCGTGACGCGGATGCCGAGCGGATCGTCGAAACTGCCCGCCCTGTTGAGACCGCTGCGGGAGAAGGCTCCCGAAGTGCTCGGGTCGGCGGTGATGGAACGGCGCCGTCAGCGCGCCGCCACCATCGGCTCGGTGCTCAAGTCGATGGCCACGTTCCTGATCTACGGCCTCGCGTTCATCCTGGTGCTGGGCGAACTGGGTATCGACCTCGCGCCGATCATCGCTTCGGCGGGCATCGTCGGCGTGGCGCTCGGGTTCGGCGCGCAGAACCTGGTCAAGGACTTCCTGTCCGGCATGTTCATGATGATCGAGGACCAGTACGGCGTCGGTGACGTCGTCGACGTCGGCGAGGCGTCCGGCACCGTCGAGGCCGTCGGCCTCCGGATCACCACCCTGCGTGACATCAACGGCACCGTCTGGTACGTCCGCAACGGCGAGGTGCTGCGGGTCGGCAACTCGAGCCAGGGTTTCGCGGTGGCCGTCGTCGACGTGCCGCTCAGCTACTCCGCCGACGTCGAGAAGGCCACCGAACTGATGGCCGAGAAGGCGAAGACGCTCCTGGAGAGCGAAAGCCTCTCGCCGAACGTGCTGGAACCGCCGGAGATGCTCGGTGTGGAGACCGTCACGCCCGAAGGCATCAAGCTCCGGCTGACGGTGAAGGTCCGGCCGGGCAAGCAGTGGGCCGTGCAGCGCGCGCTGCGGGCGCACCTGCTCGCCGCGCTCGACGAAGCCGGCTTCGAGCCACCGCTGGGGCGCTTTATGTCGTCCGGCCCGGCCTCGCAGTAGGACAAGGGCAGAATGGAGCTGTGTCCGTGACCGAACCTGACCCCACCACCTTGTACGAAGCCATCGGCGGCGAACCGGTGTTCACCCGGATCGTCGCGCGGTTCTACGCCGAAGTGGCGGTCGACGAGGTGCTTCGCCCGCTGTACCCGGAGGAGGACCTCGGCCCGGCCGAGGAGCGTTTCCGGCTGTTCCTCATGCAGTACTGGGGCGGCCCGCACACCTACTCCGACCAGCGCGGTCACCCGCGGCTGCGGATGCGGCACGCCCCGTTCAAGATCGGCCCGATCGAACGCGACGCCTGGTTGCGCTGCATCAAGATCGCGGTCGACGAGGAGCACATCGAGGAGCCCTACCGCGGGCAGCTGTGGGCGTACCTGGAGATGGCCGCCAACAGCATGATGAACAGTTTCGTGTGATGGAACGCGACGTGGCTTGGTGGGCCCAGGCGGTCTTCTACCAGGTCTACGTGCGCTCGTTCGCCGATTCGGACGGGGACGGCGTCGGTGACCTCGAAGGCATCCGCGGCAAGCTCGGGTACCTGGAGCTGCTCGGGGTCGACGCGCTGTGGCTGACGCCGTTCTACCGCTCCCCCATGGCCGATCACGGCTACGACATCGCCGACCCGCGCGACGTCGACCCGATGTTCGGCACCCTCGGCGATTTCGACGTCCTGCTGACCGAGGCGCACAAACGCGGCATCAAGGTCACCGTCGACGTCGTCCCCAACCACACCAGCAACACCCACGCCTGGTTCAAATCGGCGATGGCGGCGCCGCCGGGCAGCCCGGAGCGGGATCGCTACATCTTCCGTGACGGGCTCGGCCCGCGCGGCGACCAGCCGCCGAACAACTGGGTCAGCTCGTTCGGCGGCCCGGCGTGGACCCGGGTGCCGGACGGCCAGTGGTACCTGCACCTGTTCTCCCCGCAGCAACCGGATCTGAACTGGGCCAACCACGAGGTCGCCGCCGACCTGGAGCGGACGCTGCGGTTCTGGCTGGACCACGGCGTGGACGGGTTCCGCATCGACGTCGCGCACGGTATGGCGAAACCGCCGGGCCTGCCGGACATGGACCCGCGGGTGAACCCGCTGGGGCCGAGCGAGTTCTACGATCCGCGCTTCGACAACGACCGCGTCCACGAGATCCACCAGATGATCCGCAAGGTGCTCGACGAATACCCGGGCACCATGGCCGTCGGCGAGATCTGGGTGACCGACGAGGAACGCCTCGCCCGCTATCTGCGGCCGGACGAGCTGCACCTGGCGTTCAACTTCCGGCTCGTCCTCACGCATTTCGACGCGGACGCGCTACGGACGGCCATCGAGCGGTCCCTGGCGGTGCCGAAGGCCGCCGGGGCGCCCGCCACCTGGACGTTGAGCAACCACGACGTCTGGCGCCAGGTCAGCCGGTACGGCGGCGGCGAACGCGGCGTCCGGCGCGCCAGGGCGATGGCACTCGTCGAGCTGGCGCTGCCCGGTGCGGTCTATCTGTACAACGGCGAGGAACTGGGGCTCGGCAACGTCGACATCCCGCCCGACGCGGTCGCGGACCCGCGCGCCAAGATCTCCGGTGCCGAGTTCGGCCGGGACGCGTCACGCGTGCCGCTGCCGTGGGAAGGCGACCTGCCGCCGTTCGGTTTCTCGCGCAATCCGAGGACCTGGCTGCCGATGCCCGCCTCGTGGGCGCCGGTGACCGTCGAAGCGCAGCTGGAGGATCCGGCGTCGACGCTCTCGCTGTACCGGCGGGCGATCGAAATCCGCAAGTCGCACCAGGCTTTCCGCGGGGACGAGCTGGAGTGGTACGGCGCCCCGGCCGGCTGTTTCGCGTTCCGGCGGCGTGGTGGCGGGCTGGTCTGCGCGCTGAACACGTCGGCGAGCCCGATCGCGTTGCCGCCGGGTGAGGTGTTGCTGTCGAGCGTGCCGTTGGTGAACGGGAAACTGCCGCCGGACGCGGCCGCCTGGCTCGTCTGAACCCCTCCCCCGCGTGCAATGAACGGTCCGTTCCTTGCAAAATTTGCAAGGAACGGACCGTTCATGGCGCGTTACCGGGTCAGTTGTTGTTGAAGCCCGGGTGCAGCTTGTACTGCGTCTGGGCGTTGAACTGGTTCTGCCGGACGAGCTTCGCCGGGAAGGTCCGCCAGTCGTTGAGGTCCAGGACGTCCAGGCCCTTCACGATGTCGGACGAGAAGATGTAGCCGTTGTACCAGTACGTCGACCACGTCCCGCCGCCGACGAGCTTCTCGTTCGAGAGCGGGCCCCGCTCCCAGAACGCGATCTCCTTCGGGTTCTTCGCGTCGGTGAAGTCCCACACCGAGACACCGCCCTGGTACCAGGACTGGACCATGATGTCCTTGCCCGGCACCGGGATCAGCGAACCGTTGTGCGCCACGCAGTTCTCGGTCTCGGACTGCAGCCGCGGGATCTTGTAGTAGCTGACGAACTCCAGCTTGCGGTCGTCGCCGCGGCCGGTGATCTGGTAGATGCCGTTGGCACCGCGGGTGGAGCCGAACTTCTCCAGGCAGGTCGCCATCCCGCCGCCGCCGAGTTCGTCGGTGAAGACGATCTTGGTGGCGTCGTTGTTGAAGGTGGCGCTGTGCCAGAACGCGAAGTTCACGTTGTCCTGGACCCGGTTGATGACCCGCGGCTTGAGCCGGTCGGAGATGTCGAGCAGGACGCCGTCACCCATGCAGGCGCCGGCCATCAGGTCCTTCTCCGGGAGCGCCGTGAGGTCGTGGCAACCGGTGGTCGCCGAGCGGCGGGTGCCGTCGGGGTTGGTGCCGCCTTCGTTGCCGCCGTCCGGGAACAGCACCGGCGTCGCGACCAGCGCGGCCTTCGCCGGGTCCTTCACCGGGACCTTGATGATGGACAGCTTGTCGTGCGGCGGCTGGCAGTCGGGCAGGTTCGCCGCGGGCGCGTACGACGAGACGTAGATGTAGACGTCCTTGCCGCGCTTGTCCGGCACCAGGGTGTTGGTGTGCGAACCGCAGTCGGTCTCGATCGCCGCGACGTACTTCGGCGCCGCGAGGTTCGAGATGTCGAAGATCTTGATGCCCTCCCACGCCGACTTCTCCGACGCGGGCTTCGCGACGCTGTTGCACGAGTTGTCGCTGCGCGACGAGTCGGTCGACAGGAAGAGCAGGTCCCCGGAGATCGACACGTCGTTCTGCCCGCCAGGGCACAGGACCTGGCTGACGATCTTCGGGCGGTACGGGTTGCGGACGTCGAAGACGTTGAACCCGTCGTAGGTACCGATGATCGCGTGGCCCTTGGTGAACGCGATGTCGGTGCCGGTCGAGTCCTTGGTGAACGGTCCCTGCTGCGGGACGTTCGCGATCGACCGGAGATTCGGGCTGTGGACGATCTCGTCCACACCCGGGATCGCGGCCGCCGACGGTTCGGCGACGACGGCCGGCGCGGCGAGCGCACTGGAGGCCCCGAGTGCGGCGACCGCGGCCGCCGACACGAAGACCCTGGTCAAGCGACGTTTCAGCCCAGGCTGCAGCACGATATGGCTCTCCTTCCACCCAGCTTTACGCGCACCTTATTCCTTATTTAGGCTCAACAGATACCGACCAACGGAGGAACTCCCGGGATGCGAAAAAGTTTGACATCGGCGCTGGTCGCCGCCGCTTTCCTCGTCTCGGGCTGCACCGGTGACGCGGACCCCGCCGCACCGGCCCAGAGCGCGCCGGTGATCGCCCCCGGCAAACCCGGCGAGCAGGCGAGCACCGGCTCCCGCGGTCCGGTGAACCGCGATCAGCCCAACGAGGCCGACGTCGAGTACATGACGATGATGATCCCCCACCACCAGCAGGCGAAGGTGATGACCGACCTGGTGCCGGGCAAGACGGCCAACGAGCAGATCCGGGCGATCGCCGGGCGGATCTCGGTCGCGCAGGACGGCGAGATCACGATGATGAAGACCTGGCTGGCCGATCGCGGCAAGCCGGTGCCGGGCGAAGGGCACGCGGGCCACGGGGGCGGGCACGATCACGCGCTCATGCCCGGGATGGCGACCGAGGCCCAGCTGGCGGATCTGCGCGCGGCGAACGGGGCGGCGTTCGAAAAGCTGTTCCTCGACCTGATGATCGCGCACCACCAGGGCGCGCTGACCATGGCCGAAGCCCAGCTCGGCAAGGGCGTGGAGATCAAGGCGCAGGAGATGGCGCAGGAGGTCATCACCGGCCAGACCGCCGAGATCGAGCGCATGAAAGCGATGCGCGGAAAGCTCTAAGCCTCGCGTTTCGTCCTCTGAATGCGGTAGTTCGTAACGCCAACTACCGCATTCAGAGGACGAAACGCGGGAGTCAGGCGTCGCCGGAAGAGCCCATGTCGCCGAAACCGGAGTCGCCGGAGTCGTCGTCGAGGGTGCCCGAGACGATCCAGGTCGCCAGCGCGGCGGCCTGGACGTAGGGCGCCGCCTTCGCCGCGGCCCGTCCGGCGCTCTTGGCGCGGCCCCACTTCTCCGGGCGTTCGGCGCGTTCGGGCGCCTCCTCACCCGGCGGGCGCTCGGTCCGCCACGGCGTCTCCTCCGGCCGGACCTCGGCGAGGAAGTCCGCGGTGGGGTCGTCCCCGTCCTTATCGTTCATGGAGACAGCATGACGCCGCGGGCGGCCGGAAGCCACCCGCGGCGTCATGCGGTAAGAAACCCGTCAGAACAGCAGCGGCAGGAGCGCGTGGCGGCGCTTGAGGACGGCGCCGTAGCGGGCGTCGATGCGCATCCACGAATCCGTCGCGGTCACCCGGACGACGTCGCCGTCGATCGACGAGTCCACGAAACCCATCCCCGACAACGCGAACAGGCACCGCATCTGGACCTTGATCTCCAGCTCGTTGCCCGAAACGGTGAGCACCGCCTGGTCCATCAGCGACGCGGGCGGCGTGCCGTGCGGGCCCACGTTGTCGCGCGCGAGGGTGACCCCGCGATCGGCCAGCTCCGAGATCACCGTCGCCGGCAGTTCGTCCACCAGCTGCCAGCGGCCCGGCGCGGGCAGCTCGGAATGCCACATCAGATCGCGGGCGGGGCCCGGATCCATCCGCTCGCCGCCGGCGACGGTCAGCGCGGCGAGCAGCTCGTTCCCGGACACGGTGATGTCCGACGGCGTGATGTCACCGGCGACGGCCCTGGTGGCCAGGACCTCGAACGGCGTCGCGCACCACGCCTCGACGACACCGTCACCCCGCTGCCGCAACCGCACCAGCGTGTTCTGGTCGAGCCGGACCGCCCTGGCCACGAACGCGCCGAGCGTTTCGCGGTCGCCCGGGTCCGGGATGACGAGCTCAGGCATCCGCGAACCCCTTCTCCAGGAAGGCACGTTCGTCCTCGGTCAGCCGGCGGGGCCGCTCGGACGCGGTGTCGAACGGCGCGAGCACCGTCTCGGCGGTGACCGCGACCTTGTCGGCCTCGGCGGGCCCGGAATGCACCCGGTAGCCGAGGGTGAAGCTGGCGTGCTTCAAGTCCTTCAACGAGATCTCCACCCGGATGTCCTGATCGGACACCACGATCGGCGAACGGTAATGGACGGCCAGCTTCACCACCACGATGCCCTTCGGCAGTTCGGTGAGCCCGGCGCGGACGGCGTCCCCGAACAACAGCGGGATCCGTGCCTCTTCGAGCAGGGTCACCATGTTCGCGTGGTTGACGTGCCCGTAGACGTCCATATCCGACCAGCGCGGCCGGATCAGGGAAATGTAGCTCACTACCTCACCGTGCTCCGGATTTGCCTAGCCGCCACCGACAGTGTCGCCAGGTCGAGCTTGCCGAACTGGCTGATCTCGTCCAGCGCGACCCGGGCCCGCTGCAGCCTCGAGGCGTTCGTCTTCTCCCAGTGGGCGATCTTCTCGTCCGGGTCGGTGCCCGAATCGCTGTGCCGCAAGGCGTCCAGCGTGATCGTCCGCAGGGAACCGTAGACGTCGTCCCGCAGCGCCAGCCGCGCGAGCGCGTGCCAGCGGTTGCCGCGTTCGAGACCGCTGATCGACGTCAGCATCTTGTCGATGCCGAGGTGGTCGGAAAGCGCGTAGTACAGGCCCGCCGTCTCCGTCGGGGTGTGCACCGCGTCGATCCCCGCCTGCTGCTCGGCCAGCTCCGCGACGTCGGTGACGTCGAGCAGGCCGTAGGTGTGCAGCAGCAGCGCCACCCGTCCGGCGAGTTCCGCCGGGACGCCCTTCCCGATCAGCCGCTCGGTGTTCGCGTCCACCGAAGCGCACTCGACACCGCGAAGCAGTTCGTGCGCCCTCGGGGCCAGCTCGCCGACGACCCGGCCGAACCGGTTGATCTCGGCGAGCGGGGCCAGCGGCTGCGGCCGGTTGGTGAGGAACCAGCGAGCGGCGCGGTCGAGCAGCCTGCGGGTCTCCAGCATCATCTCGTCGGCGACCTCGGTCGGCACGACGTTGTCCAGCGCGTCGATCTGGGCCCACAGCGAAGGCAGGTCGTACACGTGGGTGACCACGGCGTACGCGCGGACGGCGTCGGTCGCGGTCGCGTTCATCTCCTCCATCAGGCGGAAGACGTACGAGATCCCGGCGCCGTCGACGACCTCGTTGGCCACCATCGTCGTGATGATCTCGCGCTTCAGCGGGTGCTGGAAGATCGCGTCGCCGAAGCGCTCCCGAAGCGGCTTCGGGAAGTACTCGGGCAGGCGGCGTGAGAACACCTCGGAGTCCGGCAGTTCACTGGCCAGCAGCTCGTCCTTGAGGTCGAGCTTGACGTGCGCGAGCAGCGTCGCCAGTTCCGGCGAGGTGAGACCCTCGCCCGCCTTCTCCAGCGCGCGGAACTCCGCCGAACTCGGCAGCGCTTCGAGCTTGCGGTCGAAGGCGCCCTTCGCGACGAGCGCCGCGACGAGCCGCTGGTGCACCGAGACCATCGGGCCGGCGTGCGCCCGGCTGACCCCGAGCACCGCGTTCTGCCGGTAGTTGTCGGCCAGCACGAGCTCGCCGACCTCGTCGGTCATCTGCTCGAGCAGTTCGTTGCGCTGCTCGGCGTCCAGCGATCCGGTCGAGACCAGGTGGTCCAGCAGGATCTTGATGTTGACCTCGTGGTCGGAGCAGTCCACGCCGGCGGAGTTGTCGAGCGCGTCGGTGTTGATCTTGCCGCCCGCGCGGGCGAACTCGATCCGGCCGAGCTGGGTCAGGCCCAGGTTCCCGCCCTCGCCGACGACCTTGACGCGAAGCTGGTTGCCGTTGACGCGCAGGGCGTCGTTGGCCTTGTCGCCCGCGTCCGCGTGGGTCTCGTTCTCGGCCTTGACGTAGGTGCCGATGCCGCCGTTCCACAGCAGCTCGACCGGCGCCAGCAGGATCGCCTGCATCAGGTCGTTGGGCGCCAGTTTCGTGACGTCCTCGCCGAGGCCGAGCGCCTCGCGGACCTGCGGGCTGACCGGGATCGTCTTCGCCGACCGCGAGTAGATCCCTCCGCCCTCGCTGATCAGCGAGCGGTCGTAGTCCTCCCACGACGAACGAGGCAGATCGAACAGCCTGCGCCGCTCGGCGAACGACGTCGCCGAATCCGGGTTCGGGTCGAGGAAGATGTGCATGTGGTTGAAGGCGGCCACGAGCCGGATGTGCTTCGAGAGCAGCATCCCGTTGCCGAAGACGTCACCCATCATGTCGCCGATGCCGACGACGGTGAAGTCCTCGGTCTGGGTGTCCTTGCCCAGCTCGCGGAAGTTGCGTTTGACGCTCTCCCAAGCGCCCTTCGCGGTGATGCCCATGGCCTTGTGGTCGTAGCCGACCGAGCCACCGGACGCGAAGGCGTCGCCGAGCCAGAACCCGTAGTTCGCCGAGACCTCGTTCGCGATGTCGGAGAACTTCGCGGTGCCCTTGTCCGCGGCGACCACGAGGTAGCTGTCGTCGCCGTCGTGGCGGACCACGCGCGGCGCCGGGACGGTCTTGCCCTCGACGCGGTTGTCGGTCACGTCGAGCAGGCCGGAGATGAACATCCGGTAGCAGGCGATGCCCTCGTTCAGCTGGGCGTCGCGGTCCAGACCGGGGTCGCCCGTGGCCGTCGGCGGGCGCTTCACGACGAAGCCACCCTTCGCGCCGACAGGCACGATGACCGCGTTCTTGACCGCCTGCGCCTTGACCAGGCCGAGGATCTCCGTGCGGAAGTCCTCCCGGCGGTCGGACCACCGCAGGCCACCGCGCGCGACGTCACCGAAGCGCAGGTGCACACCCTCGATGCGGGGCGAGTACACGAAGATCTCGTACTTCGGCCGCGGCTCGGGCAGCTCGGGCACCGCGCTCGGGTCGAGTTTGAGCGCCAGGTACGGGCGGGAGTTCCCGTCCTCGTCGGTGACGTGGTAGTTCGTCCGCAGCGTGGCGAGGATGACCGACATCAGCCGCCGCAGGATCCGGTCCTCGTCGAGGCTCGTCACCTCGTCGACCAGCTTGCCGATCTCGGTGGTGAGCTGATCGGCCTGCGACGCGCGCGCTTCGTCGCCGAGCGCGAGGTCGAAGCGGGTCTCGAACAGCCGCACCAGCGCGGTGGCGATGTCGGTGTGCGCGAGGACGGTGTTCTCGATGTACTCCTGCGAGAACGGGATCTTCGTCTGGCGCAGGTACCGCGAATAGGCCCGCAGGATGGCCGCCTGGCGCCAGGTGAGCCCGGCGCGCAGGACGAGACCGTTGAAGCCGTCGACCTCGCAGTCGCCGCGCCAGGCGGCGTGGAAGGCGTCCTGGAAGCGGGTGCGCAGGTCGCTGTCCGCGTGGTCGAGGACCTGCGGGTCGATCCGCAGGCCGAAGTCGTAGATCCAGGACCGGCCGCCGTCCTCGCGGCGCAGTTCGTACGGCCGCTCGTCGACGACCTCGACACCCATCCGCTGCAGGACCGGGAGCACCTGGGAGAGGGTGACGCCCTCTCCGCGCAGGTACAGCTTGAAGCGCCGCTCCCCCGCCTCGGCGTCGGCCGGCAGGTAGAACGACATCGACAGGTCGCCCTCGTCGGTCAGCGACTCCAGGGCGCGGAGGTCCGCCAGCGCTTCGAGCGCGGTGAAGTCCTCCTTGTAGCCCTCGGGGAACACCGCGGCGAACCGCTGCCCCTGCTCGCCCGCGGACTCCTCGACCAGCAGGCCGATCGCGACGCCGCTGTCCCCGGCGCGCTCACGGCGCTCGGCGAGGATCGCCTCGACCATCCGGTCGTCCCAGCTGCGCACGGCTTCGTTGAGCCGTTCCTGGATGCGCAGGGTGTCCGGTTCGGACCGCTGCGACGGATCGGTGTGCACGATGAAGTGCACCTGCGCGAGCACGGTCTCGCCGATACGCGCGCTGTACTCCAGTTGCGTGCCTTCGAGTTCTTCGAGCAGGACCTCCTGCATCGCGAGCCGCGAACGGGTCGTGTAGCGGTCGCGCGGGAGGTACACGAGGCACGAGTAGAAACGGCCGTACGGGTCGCGGCGCAGGAACAGGCGCAGCCGTCTGCGATCCGAAAGCGTGATCGCGCCCGTCGTCGTCGAGTACAGCGAGTCCGTGTCGGCCGAGAACAGGTCCGCGCGCGGCCAGTTCTGCAGGACTTCGAGCATCCGCTGGCCGGAGAAGGACTCCATCGGGAAGCCCGCGCGGTGGATGACCTCGCGGACCCGGTTGCAGACCACCGGGATGTCGAGCACGTTCTCGTGCAGCGCGGTGGTGGTGAACATGCCGAGGAACCGGTGCTCGCCGGTGACGTTCCCGTTGTCGTCGAACGTTTTCACGCCGACGTAGTACGGATACACCGGGCGGTGCACGGTGGACGGCGCGCTCGCCTGGGTCAGCACCAGCAGCGTCGGCGCGAGCGCGGAGGCCGCGGTGTCCGGGCCGGCGGTGAGGCTGCGCGCGGCCAGGCTGTCCTGGCGCAGCACGCCCAGCCCGGTGGCGAGGACCGCGCGCAGGGCGGGCTCTTCGCTGTCCGGGTGCGGGTTGTCGATCAGCTCGTAACGGCGGTAGCCCAGGAAGGTGAAGTGGCCCTCGGCCAGCCAGCGCAGCAGCCGGGCGCCTTCCGCGACCTCGTTGGCGGGCAGCCGCGGCGGGTTCCCGTCCAGCTCGTCGGCGAGACGGCGCGCCGTCTCCGTCATCTTGTCGGTGTCCTCGACGACCTCGCGGACGTCACCCAGGACCGACGACAGCCGGTTGTCCAGCTCGCGGGCCCGGTTCGGGTCCGTGACCAGGTCGATCTCGATGTACATCCACGACTCGGCCGCCGAATTCGCCGGCGGCTCCGCCGGGTCGGCGTCCGGGTGGACCTCCAACAGCTCACCGGTCAGATCCCGGCTCACCACGACGATGGGGTGCACGATTCGCTGCACCTGCACCCCGTCCCGCGCGAACTCGGCCGCGACGGAATCCACCAGGTACGGCATGTCGTCCGTGACGACCTGGACGACGGTGGCTTCACGCGTCCAGCCGTCTTCGGGGCCCGTCGGGTTCAGCAACCGCACCGCGGGACGGCCGGGCATCCGGTCCTTCGCGAGCTGCAGATGCGAGCGGACGGCGCCGACGAGGTCGACCGGGTCGTCACCGAGAATCTCTTCGGCCGGGATGTGCCGGTAGTACAGGCGGATCAGGTCGCCGATCTCCGGGGCGTACGCCGCGGCGGCGTCGATCAGGTCGTCCCGGATCTGCTCCGGGTTCGCCGACCGGCGCCGGGCGCCATCCTCGGTGCCGACATCTTTTCCGGGCAGGGACGAGACTCCCGTCGAGCTCATTTGAGGCAACTCTCCACTGTAGCGAGATTGACACCGCGACCGGCACGACTCTGTACCGGCCCAGACCCAACCTACAGCTCCGGACAGTCGGCTCCACAAGGCCGGGTCATTCCCGCCCGTCGAAGATTTCCCTGCTCAGATACCGGAATCGCCGTGATCGGTTCAGCTACTCGCCGGTCACATCGGCGGTCTGTCCGGACCCTTCCACGCCTCGCCGCACCGGGGTGACCAGCACCCATTGCCGCGTGATGCCCCGACGGGCGACCTGAGCGGGTCAGCTGAATCGTTCAAGCCGAGCGCGGCTCCCACCGAGGTGAGCAAGGGACCTTTGCTACCGCGGGTTCAGTCGCTCCCGTTGGCGCGGTGCCGGTCGTGCCCGTTGACCGGACGCTTTCCCGAGTCCTGGGAACCGAGCTGCTTCACGAGCGCGGCGGCGCTGGCGGTGCCCGCCTGATGCTCGGCGAGCGCGCGGGCGAGCAGGTCGGCGAGGCCGGCGTCCGGCGGCGGTTCCTCCTCCGCGATCGCGCGGGCGTAGCTCTCCGGGAACGGCGTGATCGGCCGCCAGGAACCGGTGTCGGTCAGCGGGTCCAGCGCGGGCGGCATCCGCAACCGCGGCAACCAGGGATCCGCGACCTCTTCCTTGGCGGCCGGACGGGCGTTCTCCTGAGTCCGCGGTGGCGCGGGATCTTCCCGAGGAGGCGGGGCGAGCGGGACGGCGGGCTCGCGGTACTCGACCGGCGGCTGTTCCCGGCGTGTCCCGGCGCGTTCTTCGGCGACGGGTTCGGGGTGCACGGGATCCGCGGCGCCGTCCGCACGGCGACGGCCGCCGCCCTGTCCACCGGAGCTCGAGATCCCGAGCCGGTCCAGCACCGATTTCGCCGCCACGGAACCGTGTTCGGCGTCGTGCCTGGTCTTGCGCGAGGCGGGCGCCGACGACCGGCGGGCCCGCTCTTCGGCCGCCCATTCGTCGCTCTCCCACAACGGGGCGGCGGTGCCGGGCGGACGCGGCGGCGTGGCCTCCGCCGTCATCCGCGGCCGGGGCTCGGCGGCGGGCTCGGGTGCGAGAAGCAGTTCGGGGACGACGGGTTCCGAGGCGGCCGCGGGCACCGGCTCCTCGGTCCGGGCGGGCGCTTCGGCTTCGGCCCGCCACCGTGCGGCCGGCGCCGGGGTTTCGGGATGAGCGACCACGGGTTCGGCGGCGGTCTCACGCGCCGCAGGCGTCTCCGGACGACGGCGGCGCCCAGGCTCCGGCTCGGGACGCGACACCGGCGCGGGTTCCGGTTTCGGCGGCGGCATCAGTTTCGGCGCGGCGGGTTCGGCCTTGGGCTCGAACCTGATCGACGGTTTGACCTTCTTCGGCACCCGGCGACGCCAGTCGCTGTCGGACTCCGCCACTTCCCGTGCGGGCTCCGGACGGGACGGCGGCTTCAACACCGGTGCTTCGCTCTTTTCGGCGACCGGCGCCGCTGGCCTCTCCACCGGACGCGGCGGCTCGGCGGGACGTGCGGGCTCGGCGGGAGGCGCGGGCTCCGCGGGGCGTGCGGGTACCGACGCGCGCGCAGGCTCGACCGGCGTATGCCGCACCGGCGCGGGCTCCGGCTGCCTGGTCTGCCGCACGGGCTGCGACTCACGACGAACCGGCGGCTCGGCCGCGGCCCGTTTCGGCGGTGCCGCCACGTCGATCGGCGGGATTACCGCGGTCACCTCGGCCGGTTCCGGCGCCGGAACTGCCGACCGCGCGGCCACGGCCCGCAAGACGTCGTCGAGGTCGACAGCGGCGTTCTCGGCCGAGCCGAACTCGCCGACCAGGACGTTGCACGCCTGCCTGCGCGCGCGGGCGTGCAGATGCTCGGCGGCCCGCGAACGGTGCAGGCAGCCGATGGCCTCTTCGGCCCGGCCCAGCCGTTCCTCGATCTGCGCGAGCTCCAGCCACAGCCGTGCCGTGACGGCGTGCAGGTTGTGGTCACCGGTCCCGGCGACCGCCTCACGGACGAGCATTCCGGCGGCCTCGCCGGATCCCGCGGGCAGCAGGACCCGGGTGGCCACCGCCAGCCGCAGCCAGGCGGCGGGCGCGATCCCCGCGGCCCGGACGGGGGCGTCGAGGATCGGCTGCGCGACCTCCAGCGCCATCTCCGTGTCGCCCCGGTCCAGCAACGTGCAGACGAGTTGCAGGATCAGCCTGATCCGGACGAGACCGCCGTCGTCGTCCGGGTTTCCGAGCTTTTCGAGCATGCCCAGCCCGGTCCGCGCGGCATCGGCGGCCGCCGTCAGGTCTCCGTGCCGACGGCGGTGCGCCGACACCCCGACCCGCAACATCGCGCGGATCAGCAGCTGCGAGTCCGCCGTCATCGAGCCGTCGCCGAGCACGAGCTTGTCCGCCTCGGCGAGCACCCGGTCCAGTTCCGCCTTCCGGCCGAACTGCGCCAGGCAGCCGACGAGGTGACACAACGCCTCGGCCCGGTGCGCCGGCGAAACCGCCGGATCCGCCAGCAACGGACGCAACGCGGCCAGCCCCGTCAGCGGGATGCCGACGCTGCGCGCGCAGACCGCCAGGTCGATCCTCAGCCGGGCGGCGATGTCGCCGTAGCCCGCGTGTTCCGCGGCACGCAGGGCGGCCACGGCGCGGCCGACCGTCCGGGGACGGCTACCGAGCCGCACCCGGGCGCTCACCACGAGGCTTTCCGCACGGATCCACTGCTCGTCGGCTCCGGCGGCCTCGGCGAGCGCTGCCGCGCGCTCCCCGAGGACCAGGGCGAGCTCGGGCGCCCTCAGGTGCAGGGCGTCCGCGCGTTCGATCAACCTGCCGACAGCGGACAGGGTTCCCCCGGTGGCAGCCGTCCGCCCACCCACCATGGTGGTGGGCGAGCCCGGCCGTTGGCGCTTGCTGGCTTCCACGGGGAACCCCCGGCCCTCAGTCGCGGGTCAGCTTGCGATGGGTGACGCGGTGCGGACGAGCCGCCTCGGCACCGAGACGCTCGACCTTGTTCTTCTCGTAGCCCTCGAAGTTACCTTCGAACCAGAACCATTGCGAGGGGTTCTCGTCCGTGCCTTCCCAGGCGAGGATGTGCGTCGCGACCCGGTCGAGGAACCACCGGTCGTGCGAGATGACCACGGCGCAGCCGGGGAACTGCTCGAGAGCGTTCTCCAGCGAGCCCAGGGTCTCGACGTCCAGGTCGTTCGTCGGCTCGTCGAGCAGGATCAGGTTCCCGCCCTGTTTGAGGGTCAGCGCCAGGTTCAGCCGGTTGCGCTCACCACCGGAGAGCACGCCCGCCGGCTTCTGCTGGTCCGGGCCCTTGAAACCGAACGCGCTGACGTAGGCACGCGAGGGCATTTCGGTCTGCCCGACGTGGATGTAGTCCAGCTTGTCCGAAACCACCTCCCATACCGTCTTCTTCGGGTCGATCCCGCCGCGGTTCTGGTCCACATAGGACAGTTTGACCGTCTCGCCGATCTTGACCCGGCCGTCGTCCGGCTCCTCGAGCCCGACGATCGTCTTGAACAGGGTCGTCTTGCCGACACCGTTCGGCCCGATCACGCCGACGATGCCGTTGCGCGGCAGGTCGAACGACAGCCCGTCGATGAGCACGCGGTCGTCGAAACCCTTGCGCAGCTTCTCGACCTCGACGACCACGCTGCCCAGCCGGGGCCCCGGCGGGATCTGGATCTCTTCGAAGTCGAGCTTGCGGTGCTTGTCCGCCTCCGCGGCCATCTCCTCGTAGCGGTCGAGCCGGGACCGCGACTTGGTCTGACGCGCCTTGGCGTTGGACCGGACCCATTCGAGCTCGGACTTCAGGCGCTTCGCGAGCTTGGCGTCCTTCTTGCCCTGGACCTCGAGGCGCTCGCGCTTCTTCTCCAGGTACGTCGAGTAGTTGCCCTCGTAGCCGACCACGCGGCCGCGGTCGAGCTCCATGATCCACTGCGCGACGTTGTCCAGGAAGTACCGGTCGTGCGTGACGGCGAGGACGGCGCCGGCGTAGTTCGCCAGGAACTGTTCCAGCCACAGCACGCTTTCGGCGTCCAGATGGTTGGTGGGCTCGTCGAGGAGCAGCAGGTCGGGCGCGGACAGGAGCAGCTTGCACAGCGCGACCCGGCGGCGCTCACCACCGGAGAGGTGGGTGACCGGCTCGTCCGGCGGCGGGCAGCGCAGGGCGTCCATCGCCTGCTCGACCGTGGAGTCGATCTCCCACGCGTCGGCGTGGTCGAGCTCCTCCTGGAGCTTGCCCATCTCCTCCATCAGCTCGTCGCTGTAGTCGGTCGCCATGAGCTCGGCGACCTCGTTGAAGCGGTTGAGCTTGACCTTGATGTCGCCAAGGCCCTCTTCGACGTTCTCGCGGACGGTCTTTTCCTCGTTGAGTTCCGGCTCCTGCATGAGGATGCCGACGCTGGCGCCAGGCTGGAGGAAGGCTTCGCCGTTACTGGCCTGCTCGATCCCCGCCATGATCTTCAGAACGGTGGACTTACCCGCGCCGTTCGGCCCCACCACGCCGATCTTGGCGCCGGGGTAGAACGCGGTGCTGACGTCGTCGAGGATGACCTTGTCCCCGACGGTCTTGCGCACCTTCTTCATGGTGTAGATGAACTCGGCCATACAAGCGATCGTAGAGCGAGCCGATCGCGGCCTTGACGGCGGTCACCACCGAGCTACCGACAGTCAGCCCGATATCACTGAGTGAGCACCGGCACCTCACGCCACGGGTGCGTCCTCCAGCGCGATGACCATGGGATTCCCCGCGGGCGGCGGGGCCGACGGGATCGCCCTGGGCCGATCCCGTCCCATCCGGTGGATCTCGGCCGAGCACCGCGCGAGGTTGGGGCCGATGGAGAAGGCCTCAAGCTCAGGTAGACCCAGAGGTGCCG
Source organism: Amycolatopsis sp. WAC 04197 (assembly GCF_003947475.1). Classification (NCBI taxonomy): domain Bacteria; kingdom Bacillati; phylum Actinomycetota; class Actinomycetes; order Pseudonocardiales; family Pseudonocardiaceae; genus Amycolatopsis; species Amycolatopsis sp. WAC 04197. The sequence goes on from NZ_QHJK01000014.1 coordinate 190,518, forward strand.
GGATCTCCTCCGCCGTCTCCGCGCCGCGCAGCCGCCCGGCCACGATCACCGGGTCGCCTTTGCTCAGGCAGGAGAACGCCGCCATCGCCAGCTTGCGCCAGCAGGTGACCTTGACCGCGAGTTGCCGCCCCTCGCCCCACTCGCCTCTTTCCTTGTCGTACCGGCGTTCGACACTCCGCAAGCCGAACGACACGACGTCGTGCCCGTGCACCCGCTCCGGATGGTGGACCGGTTCGCTGGTCAGGTTGCCGATCATGGTCACCCACGTTTCGCCCATCGCCATCACACTCGCCCTTCTCCTCGTTCCGGGACTTTCCCGTCCGTGATCACAGACTGCCGCGGATCGAGGGCGGAAAAGGGACGTGAACCGGATCTGTGGACAACTCCGGGCGTTGTGGACAACTCGGGGCGGAGCGCCGAGGGCTGTGGGCGGGGTGTGCTAGGAACCGGACCCCGGACCCCGCCCCTGATCGGCGAGTTTCTTCAGCATCGCGTTGTAGGCGTTCAGATCCGCGTCGCCCGAGGCCTCCTCGCGGCGATCCCGGCGCCGCGCCTCCCGCTCGTCCTGGCGGGCCCACTGCACCAGCAGCGCGACGAGCACCAGCAGCACCGGCAACTCACCGGACGCCCACGCGATCCCGCCGCCGAGCCGCTGGTCGGTCAGCAGGTCGGTGACCCACGGCAGTTTCAGCCCGCGGTAGAAGTCCTGCCCGAGCACGGTCTGCATGCTCATCAGCGCGATCCCGAAGAACGCGTGGAACGGCATGGCGGCGAACATCATCCCCAGCCGTCCCAGCGGCGGGAGCCGTCGCGGCGCCGGGTCGACCCCGATCACCGGCCAGTAGAAGACGTAACCGGCGAGCAGGAAATGCGCGTTCATCGCCAGATGCGCCCAGTGGTAGTTCAGCGCGGCGTCGAACAGGCCCGAGAAGTACAGACCGTAGAAGGAACCGACGAACAGCAGCAGCGCGACGATCGGATGCGTCAGGAACCGTGAAAGCGGCGAGTGCACGAACGCGAGCAGCCATTCACGCGGTCCGGGCGGGGCGTCCTTGCCCGCTGTGGGCAACGCGCGCAGGGCGAGCGTCACGGGTCCGCCGAGCACGAACAGCACCGGCGCCACCATGGACAGCAGCATGTGGTTGCCCATGTGCACGCTGAACATCGCGGGCGCGTACCGCCCGATGCCGGACGACGTCGCGATCAGCAGCACGAAACAGCCCGCGAGCCACGCGACCGTCCGGCCGGTGGCCCAGGTGTCGCCGCGACGGCGCAACCGTCGCACCCCGGCAAGGTACAGCCCGGCGAGAACGATCGCGAGGGTCCCGTAGACGAGGTCGAACCGCCAATCCGTGAGCAGCCGGAGCACGGTTGGCGGACCGTGGAGGTCGTAGCCGATCAGCAGTTCGGTGGTCGACGGCTGGGTGAGCGATTCCTGCGGCGGAGGGGTCTTCGCGAGCCCGGTGGCGATGCCGATCGTGATGAACATGATCAGCACCTCGACCGCGGCGAGCCGCAGCAGCTGACCCCCGCCGGCGCCGTTCACCAGCCCGGCGACGCCCTTCTGCCGTTGCTGATGCCCGAAGACACCGAGCAGCAGCAACGCGACGATCTTCGCGACCACCAGCAGGCCGTAGTCCGTGGTGAACAGGTCGGCGATCCTGATCCGCACGAGCGCGTTGACGATGCCGGAGACCGCCATCACGATCCAGCAGATCAGTGCCAGCTTGGAAAACCGGGTCGCGGCGAGCTTGAGGTTCTCGCCGCGTCGCCAGCCGAGCGCGAGCAGCGCCACGAGCCCGCCGACCCACAGCGCGGCGGCGACCAGGTGGTACAGCAGGCTGTTGGTCGCCATGTCGTGCGAGCCGCCGCTCGCGGAATGCCCCGTGACCGCGACCGGCACGAGACCGCCGACGGACAGGAAGAACACGACCGTCGTCCAGCCCCAGGTCAGCGCGAGACGGCAGCCGAGCGCGACCAGCAGCGCGATCAACGCGGTGAACAGCCAGGCCTTGGGCTGCTCGATGGCGTCCACGAGGTCGATCAGCACCTGCGGCGACAGCACCTCGGTGAAGGGACGCCCCGCGCCGTCCGCGGCCGAGAAGAAGATCGACGCGGCGGCGGCGAAGAACCAGACCCACGCGGCGACACCCGCGACGCGGATGGCCGCGTAACCGTCGGCCGCGAGCGTGCCGGACTTCTGCGGCGGGACGAGGAACGCGGCGAGCAGCAGCGAACCCACGCACAGCACCGAAGCCGCCTCGGCCAGCACGCGGACGACGGTGATGCCGTAGCGCGTCACCAGGCCAGGGTCCGGGAGTCCGGCGATGACGTAACCGGCGCCACCGGTCAGCGCGACCAGGCCGACGGCCACCACCGCGGCCAGGAGCGCCCCGATCGACACCAGCGGCAGGACACCGGCCTTCCGCGCGGGTGGGGCCGGTTTCGTCTCGGGGTCTGAAGGCACGTCACGAGGGTATGCCGGACGCGCAACCGGCAAGATGGCGGCGTGCGGATCATCCTGCTGAGGCACGCCGAGTCGCTCGGCAACGTCGACGAGCTCGCCTACACCCGGATCCCCGACCACGCGCTGCCGCTCACCGAAGCCGGCCGCGAGCAGGCCAGGCTGGCGGGCCCGGAGATCGAGGACCTGCTCGAAGGGCGGCGCCCGGCGGTCTATGTGAGCCCGTACCTGCGGACGCGGGAAACGTTGCGGCTCATGGACATTCGTGATTCCTGCGAGCGGATCGTGCCGGAGCCGAGACTGCGGGAACAGGACTGGGGCAACCTCCAGGATCCACGGGAGCAAGAGGTCCAGAAACAACGGCGTCACGAGTTCGGGCACTTCTTCTACCGGCTGCCGTTCGGCGAGTCCGGCGCGGACGTGGACGACCGGGTCGCCGCGTTCCTCAGCGAACTGGCGGCCTGCGGCGAAGATCACCCCGAAACCGTGCTGGTCGTCTCACACGGGCTGACCATCCGGCTGTTGTGCCGCCGGCTGTTCGGCTGGAGCATCGAGCTGTTCGAGTCCCTGTCCAACCCGACGACCTGCGAGTACCGGGTCGTCGAGCGGGTGGGCGACAAATGGACGCTCGACCGTCCGTTCCGTCAGTGGCGGGACTCACCCGACGGGGAGACGCAGGACTGAGGGAGCCAGGAGCACCACTCTCGTTCCGAGTCCCGGGCTGGATTCGATCCGGGCGAAACCGCCGATCTCCGCCATCCGCGCGATGATCGAGTTCTCGAGGCCGAAGCCGCGCCGCCGGTCGCCGACGTCGAATCCGGCGCCGTGATCGCGCACCGTCAGGGAAACCCCGCCGCCGATCTCCTCGACGCTGACCACGGCCCGCCTGGTCCCGGAGTGCTTCAACGTGTTCCGCAAGGCCTCCCTGACCGAATCGTGCAGTGCCACGGCCGCTTCCTCGGCGAGTTCCGGAGCGCAGTCGTCCTGGATGACCACCTCGGCCCGCAACCCCTCTGCGGCCATTTCGGCGGCGAGCAGCCGCAGCCGTTGATGCAGTCCCATTCCCTCGGCGGGTTCGTGTTCGAGGCTGATCCGGATGCGCATCGCCTGGGCGCGAGCGGTCCGGCGGACGCGGTCGAGGCTGGCCGCCGGGTCGAGTTCGTCGGCGGGCGCGGGGATCGCGAACGACTCCATCACCTGCAGGACGGTGTCGTGGACGTCGCGGCGATGCCGTTCGCGTTCCGCCGCCCGGCCCTGTTGCTCCCCGAAGCCGAGCGCGAACCGCATCGAAGCGCCGACCACGCCGACGATCGCGAGCGACGCCACGAGCGCGGTCGCGAGGGTGAGCAGGAGACCGAGCGGCGAGCCGAAGTGCAGCACGACGTTCAGCAGCACCGCGCCCCCGATGGCCAGCGCCCCCGCGAGCGCGCCACGCAGCAGGGCGCAGATCATCACCGTGCCCATCAGATGGGTCCAGGTGATCGACGTGATCGCGCCGTCCTGCGGGAACGGCGCGGCCATCAGGACGAACAGCGCGGCGAACACCGCGTCCGCCACCGGAACCAGCCGCGTCCCGGCCGGGGGACGGCGGAAGATCCAAACGGCTTCGGCGACGTTCGGCACCAGATGCAGCAGCACGAACATCCACAGCACCGAACCACCGGTGCCCGCCGTCCACAGCGCCTGCGCCAGCATCACCAGCCGGAACGCCACCGGGACCAGGATGAGCCAGGGCAACGTGGTCTGCACCAGCCGCGCCGGAATCCCGGCGCCCCCTCCGAGCATCAGCACCCTCACGCCGCCCTCCCCCGGATCAGCCTTCCTGAAATGATGACAAAGTCGCATTCATTTCAGTTTACCGAGCAATCAGCTTGCCCGGGCCCCGGCGAGGATGTCAACGGGCGACGGGTTCGGCGGCCTCCTCCCGGTTCCGCGCCCGCGCCGCGGCCACCGCGGACGGCACGATCAGCGCGGCGGTCAAGCCGACGAAGAGGAACGACACCGAAAGCGACGTCACCTGCGCGATCCCGCCGATCAGCGGCGGCCCGGCGAGGAAGCCGGTGTAGGCGATCGCCGTGACGAACGCCAGCTCCCGCTCGCCTCCGGTGCCGTCGGCGCGTTTCCCCGACGCGCCCGCGAGACTCAAGGCTATCGGGAAGGCCGCGGCCAGCCCGGCACCCGCCAGCGCGAAGCCGATGAACCCGAACACCGGCAGACTCGCCACCGCGGCGAGCACCAGACCCGCCGCCGCGATCCCGGCGCCGACCGCGAGCGCCCGCGTCGCGCCGAAACGGTTCTGCAGCCAGGCACCCGCGAGCCGGGCGAGCGCCATGGCCAGGGCGAATCCCGAATAGGCGAAGGCCGCGGCGCCGTCGCCGACCCCGTGCACGGACGTCATCAGCAGGGCGGACCAGTCCGAACTCGCACCCTCGGCGATGGCCGAGAACAACGCGATGGCGGCCAGCAGCCAGAGGACGGGACGTTTGATCGGTGGCACACGCGGTTTCCCGACGGGCTCGGTGTGCACGGGCCGCGCGCCGGGCACGGCCGTGATCACGAAGGCCAGCACGACCAGCGCGGACAGCGCGGCGACCGTGAGATGCCGTCCCGGCGACCACTGATGTGACGCGGCGAATCCGGCGGCGACGGAGCCCGCCAACGCGCCGAAGCTGAAGCCGGCGTGCAGGGTCGGCATGATGGCCCGCCCGGATCGGCGTTCCACCTCGACTCCCGCGACGTTCATCGCCACGTCCAGCGCGCCGACGCTCGCACCGAGGACGAACAGCGCCCCGGCGAGCAGGGCGACCGACGTCGAGAAGCCGATCATCGGCAACGCGGCGCAGGCGATGATCGTGCTGCCCGCGACCACCGCGCGGGCGCCGTGGCGTTCGATCAGCCGCCCCGAAACCGACGCCGCGATCAGCATGCCGACGCTGGCGCCCAGCAGGGCCAGCCCGAAAACGCCCGGTGAGGCGTTCACCCTTTCCGACAACGCCGGAGTCCGCGGCGCCCAGGAGCCGAGCGCGGCCCCGTTGAGCGCGAACACGACGAAAACGGCCGTACGGTCACGCATAGACCCCAGTCTCCTTCCGATTCCTCTTCCCCCAGAATGACTTAAGCGCTTCAGAAAGTCCACCGGCGTTCCCCCGGACTACACTGCGCCGGTGACCAGCACGCGACGGCGAAGGCCGACGTTGGACGATGTCGCCGACGCCGTCGGGGTGTCGCGGGCGACCGTGTCCAACGCCTACAACCGGCCCGATCAGCTGTCCGCCCAGCTGCGGGACGAGGTGCTTCGCGCGGCCAAGAAGATCGGGTACGCGGGGCCGAACCCGACCGCGCGCAGTCTCGCGACCAGCCGCACCGGCGCGATCGCCGTCCTGCTCGACGCGAACCTTTCGACGGCGTTCTCGGATCCCGCGTTGTCGCTCACCCTCGACGCGCTCTCGACCGTCGTCGACCCCGAAGGCCACGCCCTCCTGCTGCTTCCCGGCGACGGCGAGAGCGGCGGCCCGCGCGCGGAGCGGATCCTGACCGCGCAAGCCGACATCGCTGTGGCGTATTCGCTGGCAGACGGCGCGCCGGCGCTGACCGCGGTCCGCGACCGGGGGATGCCGCTGGTGGTGATCGACCAGCCGCATATCCGCGGTTCGGCCAGGATCGGCGTCGCGGACCGGGCGGGCGCGGCCGCCGCCGCCCGGCATCTGGTGGAACTCGGGCACCGGCGGATCGGGATCTTCTCGGCGCAGTGCCTCTCCGCGCCGCGCGGCGGGGAATTGAGCGTGGCCGAGGCCGGGAACAGCCGGTTCCACGACAACCGCGAGCGGATGGCCGGCTACCTGGAGACGCTGGCAGAAGCGGGGATCCCGGCGGCGGACGTGCCGATCTGGGAGGCGTCCGGGCTCTCGGTCGAGGGGGCGCTGCCGAGTGCGTTCGGCCTGCTCGACCGGCATCCGCGGCCGACGGCGCTGCTGTGCATGTCGGATCTGCTGGCGCTGGCGGCGATCTCGGCGGCCAGACATCTCGGCCTGTCGGTGCCGGGTGATCTTTCCGTCGTCGGCTTCGACGACGTCCCGCCCGCCCGGTGGTCCGAACCACCGCTGACGACCGTCCGGCAGGATCTCGCCGCCAAGGGCCGGGCGGCCGGTGAACTGGTGCTGGGCCTGCTGCGCGGGGAGAAGGTCCCCGCCCCCGCCGAGATACCCGCCGAACTGGTCGTCAGGGACTCCACCGCGCCCGCGTAGCAGCCGCTTTCGGCGAACACAAGGCGCTCCCGGCGATATGTGGACAACTCGCCCCGATCGAGCGGCGCACAACTACTTATCCACAGAAGTAGAAATGCGGGCAGACAAAGCCTTCCCCGCGCGTCATCGTGGAATCACACATTCACCGACGGCGATCCAGCCGCCGATTCACGGGGGAGAACCCAGCCATGCAACGACGTTTGACGAACCTGCGCGCCCGCCTCCCGCACGTGCTCCTGCTCGCCCTGGCGGGCTTGCTGACCAGCGCCGGAGTCGCCGGTGCCGCCACCGCGCCGCCCCAGCCCGGCTGCCAGAAGGGCGAGTTCTGCGTATGGGACGCGGAATCGTACGGCGGCGCGATGCACAAATTCGACCTGCGCACCTCCAATCCCGAGGAATGCATTCCCCTGCCCGAAGGCTTCGACGGGCATTCGTTCGTCAACCGGCTGAGCCGTGACGTGACGATTTACCAGAGCGAGGAATGCACGACGGAGGGAGATTTCATCACCTATCCGGGTGGCGGCACCTACGTACCCCAGGGACCGTTCGTGATCCGCGCCCTCAAGATCTGGGACTGACCACCCCGGCGGTTCGTGCCGATCGCTCGCGGAAGAGTCGACTCGCGACCTGCATGAACCCAGGGGCCGCTCCCCCGAAGCGGCCCCGGCCCGTGAGCGCGTCACCCCGCGTCGTGACGCGCTCACGGGTGTTCCAAAAAACGGTGGGCTCGACCTGAAACGATCTGGCGGTGTCGAACGATCGACAGGTTGGCGACGGCTAAGCTGCCGATGCTGGGCGACACCCAACGTCGCCGACGTCGGCCCTCGTAGCTCAGCTGGATAGAGCAAGAGCCTTCTAATCTCTAGGTCGCAGGTTCAAGTCCTGCCGGGGGCACGTCGCAGAGGAGAACGGGATCGGAGGGGCCGGACAGGCCCCTCCTCCCGGGGCGTCGTTTCAGGCCGTCCGCTCGATCGTCGGCCTCGACATGGAACGTCTCCCCCTGACGGCCTGGTCTCCGTACAGCCGGGCTGCTCAGCCGCCGGTTCCGCCGAGCGTCGAAGTCGGCGGGCACGGATTCGTCATGGAGCGCTGTGACGGGGAACTCAGGCGGTGGGGGCTAGCGTGGGGTAGTCGGTGTAGCCGCGAGCGTCACCGCCATAGAACGTTTCCGGATCAGGCGGATTGAGTTCCGCCGCGTTGCGTAACCGGTACGGTAAGTCGGGATTGGCCAGGAACTGCCTGCCGAAGGCGATCAAGTCCGCGCCTTCGTCCAGCACCCGCCGGACCAGGCGGAGGGTCGGCTCGGTGCCGAGTTCCCCGGTTCCCGGATTCACGATCAGTGTCGATGGCCAACGCCGCCGGATCATCCGAGCGATCGCCGGGTCGGAGCCGACCACCAGGTGCACGTACGCCAGTCCGATCGAGGAGAGGACGTCGATGAGTTCCGAGTAGATCCGTTCCGCGTCCCCTTCGGCCATGTCGTTGATGCCGAAGCGAGGCGAGAGCCGGATGCCGACCCTGCCGGCGCCGATCGCGTCCCCGACCGCTTCGGCGACCTCTCGGACGAACCGGACACGGTTCGCCGGCGTTCCGCCGTACCTGTCGACCCGCTTGTTCGTGCGATCGGCGAGAAACTGGTGCAGTAGATATCCGTTCGCCCCGTGCAGTTCGACGCCGTCGAAACCGGCCCGGATCGCCGCGCGCGCAGCACTCGCGAAGTCTTGAACGGTCGCGGCGATCTCGTCCGGGCGCAGAGCGCGCGGAGTCACGTAGTCGCGCTTGCCCTGATATGTGCTCGCCTGCCCGGCCGGGCGGATCGCCGACGGCGCCACCGGCAGGTGTCCGTCGCGCAGCGACGGGTGGCCGATCCGGCCGGAGTGGGCGAGCTGCACCAAGAACCGGCCGCCTGCCGCGTGCACCTCGTCGGTGACCCGACGCCAATGCCGTACATGCTCCTCGGTATGCAGATGCGGGCAGTTCGGGTGGCCCTGCGCGATCCAGTTCGGGTGCGTGCTCTCACTGATGATCAGGCCTGCCGACGCGCGCTGCGCGTAGTAGGCAGGCGCGTGCTCGGACGGGTGGCCCGCGACCGTCGCGCGGCACCGCCCCATGGGGGACATGACCAGTCGGTTCGGCGCCACGATGCCGCCGACCTCGACCTCGTCGAAAAGATCTTTCACAGTCGCCTCCCGATCCTGGCAAGAAAGTACTTCCACTTTCACCGCGCGCGATCCTGGCCGGGTAGAGCCGTGGTCTCGGCCAAGGTTCGCGCGAGCAACGCGACCGCGTTGCGATGCAAGGGAAAGTCGGTTCCCGGCGGCACCATCCTCCGATCCACCGCGAGCCGAGTGACACGGGCGGTGACGAGTGCGAAGCGAAAGCCCGCGAAAACCTCGTAATAGCCCAGATCCCGCACCGGCCTGCCGAGTCGGCGCTCGTAGTACGCCAAGGTTTCGGCGCGATCGGGCCACCCGGTCAGCCGAGGCACGCCGATCCCCTCGCTCAGATTGCGATCCAGGTAGAGGTACCAGGCCAGGTCGACTTCCGGCTGGCCGATCGCGGCCATCTCCCAATCCAGGACGGCGACCGGGGTCGTCCCGTCGAAGATGAGGTTGCCGATCCTCGCGTCGCCCCACACCAGTCCGGGTTCGACCGGATCTCCGGGGTCGTGGGTACGGAGCCAGTCCAGCGCCGTTGAAACCACTTCGTCATCGGCGCAGCCGAAGAAGCCGAGTTGCCCGGCATATCGGTCGAGGTGTCGCGCTGTGCTGGTTCGCCAGGCACCGCCCGCGTCGAGCAGACCGGCTCCCACCGAGCCGAGGGGAAGCAGATGGATCCGGGCCAGCATGTCGACCCCGGCGAACCACAGCCGGCGTCTCGCCGGTTCCGGCAGCTCGGCGACCCATCCTTGCCGGTGATAAGAGGGATAGTCACTCGGAACCCGCCCATCGACCCAGTCCTGTACCAGGAACGGGGCGCCCAGCACCGATGGATCGGGCTCGTAGTCCCGCAGCCCTGGCACCGGCAGGTCACTTTCCTTGTCAAGGACGCGCAGCACTTCCACCTGCTCCGCGAACCTGTCCCACGGGTACACCCGGTGCACCGTCGGCGCGACCCGGATCACCAGCCGTTCGCCGGCGCCCGCACGTCGCAGGTCGACGATCAGCGTCTCGGTGGAGAACCCCGACCCCGGCACCGAAACGCTCGTTACCGTACACCTCGGGTCGCGTTCACCGAACCAGCTCGCGAGTCGCTCCAGCGTGCGCGCCGGATCGCGTTGCTGCGGCACCGCCACGATCAGGCCCTCGGCAGAGTCGGTGAGGGCGGGGGAACGAAACGACCGGCGTCGGCGAGATGCAGGCTGGTCAAGAAGCCCGCGACACCGGCGGCGCCGCACATGTACCCGGTATAGGCCGCGACCGCCCACGGTTCGTGCCGGTTCGCCGCGTCGTACCAGCACCGGCCGCCGTCCTCCGCCGGGGTCGACCGTGCGATCAGCTGCCCGCCGAGTTCGCGCGCGTACTGGAGGTACTCGGATTCACCGGTGAGCGCCCAGGCACGCAGGAGAAATTCTCCGATTCCCGCGGTGCCGCAACATTGTGAGACCACGTTCCAGTAGCCGGGGCTCTGCCGGGTCAACGGATCGGCGCCGAGCACGCCGTCCGCGAACCGTCGCACCCAATCCAGCCATTCGTCCGCACCGGTGGTCAGGTGGAGCTGGTGGAACAGTTTCGCCGTGCCCGCCGGGCCGTGGCAATGACCGAGGTAGAACAGGTCGGTGCCGCCGGGTTCGTGATGGAACAGCAACGCTCCCTGTCCGGTCCCGACGGCGATGTCGGCGAGATGTCGTGCCGCGGCGACCGCTGCTTCCCCGAACTCCGGATCTCCGGTCACGGCGTGCAACCGGGCGAGGGCGAAGCCGACGCCCGCGGTGCCGAACTCGAAGTTCGGCAGGTACATCTCGGGGGCCGCGGGCCAGCGCAGGCCTCCTTCGCCCACCGGCTCGGCGATCTCCACCAGCCGCTTGCCCGCCACCACGGCCGTCTCCACCGGCGCCGGATCGTCCAGCACCTCAGCCGCGTGCAGCAACGAAAGCAGCACACCCGAATCCCCTCGGGCGACGCCGGCCTGGCCGGTCCAGCCCGGCCCGGCGTGCTGAGTGAGGAACACGGCCGCCTCCCGCGCGGCGTGCGCGTAACGCTCTTCTCCGGTGACTCGCCACATCTCGAGCAAGGCGAACATCTCGCCGGGTAACCCCTCGTACATCGAGAACCGGAGGTCGGTGCCCTCACCGGTACTCCGCGCCGCGCTCTCCATTCGCCATGACGCCGCGATCTCGTCCGCCCCGGCGATCGCATCGTCCATAATGGACTTATCGGGAACAGCGTCCGCGAGACGCAGTAAGAACAACACGATCCCCGCGGTACCACCGTAGAGACCGTGCGGGGAATGCGCGACAAAGGGAGGACGGGCGGCCGGATCGGCGGGGTCGGCAGGCCAGTAGCGCCCGGCCTCGGTCGGCACCGCGACCTTGCGGAGCCAATTCACGGTTTCGAAAGCCGCCGTCGCGGGGTCCGCCGCGCTGCCCCGGGTCCATGGCGCGTACGCCGTGTCGGTCATGTCCGCGTTTCCTCCTCGTCGTCGGGGACGTTCCTGGCGATCACGTCATCCGGCGACGGCAACGCCGAGATGAGCTCCTTGGTGTAGGGCTGTTGCGGGTTCACGAACACGCTTTCGGCCGCCGCCGCTTCGATGATCTGGCCGTCCTTCATCACCGCGACCCGATCGCTGACGTGACGCACCACCCCGAGATCGTGCGAGATGAACAACATCGCGGTGCCGAGTTCGGCCTGCAGATCGGCGAGCAGGTCGAGGATCTGGGCCTGCACCGAGACGTCCAGCGCCGAAACCGGCTCGTCGCAAAGAAGCACCCGCGGCGAGCAGGCGAGTGCCCTGGCGATGGCCACCCGTTGCCGCTGCCCGCCGGACAGCTCGGCCGGGCGGCGGCGCAGCAACGCGGCGGGCAGCCGTACCAGGTCCATCAGCTCGCGGATCCTCGCCGCGCGGACGGCACGTCCGCCCGGAAGCGCCTCACCGAGCAGCCCGGCGATGGTGAATCGTGGGTCGAACGAACCTGCCGGGTCCTGCTGCACCGCCTGGATCACATGCCTGCGCGGGCGGCGGGACCGTTCCGATCCCACGCTCCACGGTTCGCCCGCCAGCCACACCGTGCCGTGATCCGGTTTCAGCAGACCGAGCACCATCCTCGCGGTGGTGGTCTTGCCGGAGCCGGACTCACCGACGACGCCGAGTGTCTCCCCGTCGGAGAGGGTGAAGGACACGTCCCGGACCGCTGGGCGGTATCGGCCGTCGGGAGCCAGGAAGGACTTCCCCAACCGGTCCACGACCAGCACCGGCCCGCCGGGCCGGGGTTCGGGAGCGGCGGTCCGTCCGAGTGGTTCGGCACCGGACAGCCTGCTGCCTTTGGCATGGGTGGACGGCACCGCGGCGAGCAGGTCCCTCGTGTACTGCGCGTCGGGTTCACGCAGCACACGCACCGCCGGGCCGTACTCGACCACAGCCCCCTCGGAGAGCACCGCGATCCGGTCCGCCAGCCGGGCCACCACCGCCAGGTCGTGGCTGATCAGCAACACCGCGGTACCCGCGTCCCGAAGCTCACCGAACAGGTCGAGCACCTGTCGCTGCACGGTCACGTCCAGCGCGGTGGTCGGTTCGTCCGCGATCAGCAACGACGGACGACCGGCCAGTGCCGCGGCGATCAGTGCCCGTTGCCGCTGACCACCGGAAAGCTGGAAGGTGTACTGCTGTGCCTTGATTTCCGGCGAAGGCAGTCCGGCACGTGACAGCAGTGAGCCCACTTCGGCATTCAGCGCGGACCGCTCGACGACCGTGTGTATCCGCAGGGTTTCCGCCACCTCCCGGCCCACCCGCCGCAACGGGTCGAGGGAGGTCATCGCATCCTGATGGACGAGACCGATCCGCCTGCCCCGTAGTCGGCGCCATTCCGGCTCCCCGAGTGCGCTGAGATCGTGCCCGTCGAAGGAAAGCCGTCGTGCGGCCACGGAACTTCCCGGCCCGGCGAGGCCCAGCAGAGCCCTGGCGGTGACACTCTTGCCCGAACCGGATTCGCCCACCAGCGCGACGCATTCGCCGGGCGCGACGGTGAACGACACGTCCCGCACCGCTTGGGTGCGCCCGAACGAGACGGCGAGCCGTTCCACCTCCAGCCCGCCGGCCTCCCCCGCGCTCACGACTGACCTGTCCTGTCGAACCGCGCCCGCAGGTAGCGGCCGAGCACCGTGGTGGCGACCACGGTCAGGGTCACCGTGCAGCCGGGGAACACCGCCATCCACCAGGCGACCTGCACGTATCCGCTGGCCTCGGCGAGCAGTGTGCCCCATTCCGGGTCCGGCGGGGCCGGTCCGAGGCCGAGGAAGCTCAGTGACGAACCGTGGATGATCGCGGTCCCGGTGCCGATGGTGGCCAGCACCATCAGCGGGCTGATCGCGTTCGGGATCACATGCCTCATCACGATCCGCATCCCGGTCAGGCCGAGCCCCACCGAAGCCTCGACGTACCCGGACTCGCGCACCGCGAGCACCTGGCCGCGCACCAGCCGCGCATAGGGCGGAACCGCGGAAACCGCGATCGCGATCAGCACGTTCGACTGGCCTTTGCCGAGCACCGCGATCACCAGCAAGGCCAGCATCAGGCCCGGCAAGGCGAGCAGCACGTCGACGAACCGCATCAGCACCGTATCCGCGATCCGCCCGCCCATTCCGGCGAGCAGCCCGAGCAGGCCGCCGCACAGGACGGCGAGCGCGGTACCGCCGAAACCGACCAGCAGCGAGTCCCGGGCGCCGGCGACGACCCGGGTGTAGACGTCCCGGCCGAGCTGATCGGTACCGAACGGGTGCTGCCAGCTCGGCGAACGCAGGGCGTTCACCGGATCCGTGGCCAGCGGGGAACCACCGGCGAGCAGCTCGGGCCACAATGCGGCCAGCAATACCAGTGCGAACAACGCGGCCGCCAGGATCGGCGCCCAGAGCCGCCTCGCGGTTTCGCCCCGGACCGGCACGTCCGGCAGATCGAGTGTCGTCATAGCGGCATCACCCCGTCGTGATCGGCCTGCGGATCGGGGCGGTAGGCCCGCCCGGCGGCGATGACCATGCGCACTTCACGCAGATCCGAGATCTCGGCCAGCGGGTCGCCCTCGACGACGAGCAGATCCGCTGCCATGCCGGTCGCTATCCGGCCGGTGCTGTCGCCGATCCCCAGCGCCTCCGCGGCCCTCGCGGTCGCCATCTCGATGATCTCCTGGACCGGGAATCCCGCTTCCCGGAATCCTTCCAAACCATCCACAAAGGACTCGAAGGGAGCGCCGAGAACGCCGGCGTCGGTGCCAGCGATCATGCGTACCCCGTGCGCGCGCATGGTGCGCAACCGGTCCAGATACGCTTCGAACTCCGCCGCCCCGAGTCGTTCCCGCGACGACCTCCAGCGCGCGCTGACCGTGGGGCACACCCAGAGGCCGCGGGCGGCGAGATCCGCGACCACGTCCAGCCGCAGGTCCCTCCCGCCAGCCTCGGTCAGCCAGCTCGCGTGTTCCACACTGTGTACCCCGGCCCGGACGGCCAGCTCGATCCCCTCGACGCCGTGCGCGTGCGCGGCGACCGGACAACCGAACCGGGCGGCCTCCGCCACGACCACCGCCAGTTCCCGCTCGGTGAACTGCGTCCGCCACGGTGGCGGGCCGTCGGGAGTGATACCGCCCCCGGTGACCATGACCTTCACCAGGTCGGCACCATCACGCACCAGTCGCCGTACCGCGCGCCGCAGGGCGACCTCACCATCCGCCTCACCGCCGAGCTGCCAGCAATGCCCGCCGGTGATGGTGATCGGCGTCCCGGCCGCGACGATCCTCGGCCCGGCGACCGTACCCTCGGCGATCTCGTCCCGCAATCGGATCGCCAGCCCGTCGCGGTCGCCGAGGTCGCGCACGGTGGTCACCCCGGCGGCCAGCAGCCTGCGGGCACGTCCGGCCATCCGCATGCCGAGCACCGCGTCCGGGGTGTTCGCCGCCGTTGCCTGCGCCTCCGGCCCGGTGTCGAACGCGAGGTGCACGTGGGCGTCGATCAAACCCGGCAGGATCGTGCACCGCGGAAAACCGAACCGGGCCACCGAACCGGGCGCGTCGGCGATCACCGAAGCCCGGTCGCCCACCGCGGCGATCAACCCGTCTCGAACCCGGACCGCGCCGTCCGGGATCCACTCACCGGCGCCGGTCAGCACCTTGGGGGCGGAAAGCACCATGTCCATCGCGCCTACCTTCGCCGCAACCGGGGATCGATGACCCGATACAACAGATCGACGATCATGTTCAGCACCACGAACACCACCGCGGACAACACCACGACTGCGGTCACCACCGGCGTGTCCTTGTTGATCACCGCGCGGAGGATGACCTGCCCGAGTCCGGGCCGCGCGAAAACCGACTCCACCACGACCGATCCGCCGAAGAGGCTGCCGAACAGCCATCCGGAAAGGGTGACCAGAGGGAGCAAGGCGTGCCGAAGCACATGCCGGGTGCGCAGCCAGGTTTCGGACGCGCCGCGGGCCCGTACGGTCAGCACGAACGGTTCGGACAGGGCCCGCTCGACACTGTCGCGCAGTACTTGGGCGAGCACCGCGCCGAGCGGGATCGCCATGGACAGCACCGGCAGCACCAGCGCGTACGGGCCGTCCGCGCCGGAGACCGGGAACAGCTTCAACCCGAACGAAAAGAACGTCAGCAGCAGCACGGCGAGCCAGAACGGCGGGGTCGAGGCGGCCAGCAGTTCGAGCCCGTTGCTGGTCGCGCGCAACGCCTTGTTCCGCCCCGCGGTGAACACCGCGACCACGATCGCACCGGCGATCGCCAAGGTGCCCGCCGCGAGCGCGAGTTCGACGGTCGAGCCGAGCTGGCTGCCGATCACCTCGGCGACCGGCTGCTGCAGCTGGTAAGACCGGCCGAGGTCACCACTGGCCAGTGCGCCGAGCTGAGCCAGGTACTGCAACACCAGCGGCCGGTCCAGGCCGAGGTCCTTCCGAATCGTCTCGAGCGTCTGCGGGGACACCGGATTGCCGCCGACCAGTGTGGTCACCGGGTCTCCTTCACCGGCGTGCAACCCGAAGAAGCAGAGGGTCACCGCGCCGACGACCACCACGACCACCCAGGCGAACCGTCCGGCCAGCCACCACATCGTGCTTATCACCTGGACACCCATGTCTTGTGGAATCGCGGGTACGCCTGCGCGTCCGACACGATTCCGTGGACGGTCGTCTCCGCCGCCACCACGTAGGACGGCACGTAGACCGGCACGATCACGGCGTGATCGACCACGAACTTCTGGATGTCCGTGTACGACCGGTTCCGGGCGGCGTCATCGGTGGCGAAAAGACTGCTCTTGACCGTCGCGTCCAGCCCCGGATCGGTGATCCGCGCGTAGTTCTGTCCCCCGGGAGGCAGCGCGTCGGCCCCGAAGCTCGATCGGAGGATCGCACCGTCGTGGCGGTTCCAGCTCATCGCGTTGATGTCGTAGTCGCCGCTGATCCGCTGGGCGGTGTACTGACCTGGCGGACTCGGCACGCGCACCACGTCGAAGCCTGCCTTCTTCGCCTCGGCCTGGATTCCCTGGCCGAGGATGTCACGTTGTTCGCGCTGGCCGAGCTGGCCCAGCGGCCACATCACCCGCAACGGCGTTCCGTCCTTGACCCGGTTTCCGTCCGGATCCCGTCCGGTCCAGCCCGCTTCGTCGAGCAGCCGGTTCGCCAGTGCCGGGTCGAATCGCCAGCGGCCCTCGGTTTCCCGGTCGTAGCCGGGAGTGCTCGGCGAGAGCGGACTCCAAGCTCTCTTGTTCTGTCCGAAGTAGACACCGCTGACGATGCCGTCCAAGTCGAGGACCCGCTGGAACGCGATTCGCACCCGCTCGTCGTCGAACGGTGGTCTCGTCACGTTCAGATGCAGGTTGTATGCCATCCCCGGCTGATCCAGCGTGGTCAGCCGAAGCGCCCGGTTGTCCCGGACCACGGACGATCGCACGGGCGGCACATTGGTGATCGCGTCCACCTGGCCGCTCGTGAGCGCGCCGAGCCGGACCGAATCGTCCGGCAGGAAACGGAACACGAGCCGATCGAGAAACGCCGGGCCGGTGTGTCCTTCGATCGCCGGGCCCCAGGTGTAGCCGGGATTCTTCCGTAGCTCGATGCTCTGCTGGCGCTGATGCGCCTCGAACACGAACGGACCGCTGCCGACCGGCTTGGCACAAAGCTTCTCCGGTGCTTCGCTGATCGCCTTCGGTGATTGCATGCCGAGGAACGTCTGGCTCGCGGCCTGCAGGAAACCGCCGACCGGCCCGTCGAATCGCACGCGCGCCGCCAGCGGGCCGAGGACGTCGGTGCCCGCGTACCGGCCGAGCAGGCTGGCCGCGTAGTACGAGCGGGTGGCGGGTGCCGCGATGTGGTCGAAATTCGCCTTGACCGCCGCCGCGTCGAACGGTGTGCCGTCGTGAAACGACACCCCGGTGCGCAGCTGGAAGGTGACACTGTGCCCGTCCGCGCCGACCGTCCAGGAGTCGGCGAGCCAGGGATGCAGACCGCCGTTCGCGTCCTCGGCGATCAGAGAATCCAGCACTCCCCGGTTGATCATCGCGGTGATGTCCTGCGGGCTGGCATGGGGATCGAGGCAGTCCGGTTCGGCGTCCAGCGCGTAGGTGAGGGTGCCGCCGGCCACCGGCGGCCCGGCGTCGGCCGATTCCGTCGCCCCCGGCCCGGCGCAGGCGGCGGCCAGCAGCAGCAATCCGCCGCCGATAGCGACGATGCGAAGGGCAAGACTTGACGGCATTTCTGCTCCATTCACGATCATCGGCGCGATGGATCACTTTCCCGCGACCGGTGGGCCAAATCGACGATACCGATGGAGAACGATCAGGCAATGGGCGTCCAGTGGTACTGGATCGAGGCTGTACCACCGCCGTCGAGCATTGACTCGCCTACCGCAGGCGGTGGTCGGGCGGGCGGCCGACGAGCGAAGGGGAGCCGGTTTCGTGGTGGTGTTCATCAACAAACTGACAGTCATCGGAGCCGAGGAAGACCTGGAGCGCATCTATGCTTCGGTCGCGGAATTCATGCTGACCCAGCCGGGCTTGATCCGCTATCAACTGGTCCGATCGACGAAGGACCCGAAAACCTATTTCAATGTAGCGGAATGGGAAAATGAGGAATCCTTCAAACGCTCGCTGGCTGAGCCTGAATTCCGGAAACGGCTGAGCGAACTGGACGGCGTGATCAAGGGCGAGCCCCACCTCAGCGAGGTCGTACAGCAAGGCGCACCGGCCGGTGCCTGAACGCGCTCGAAGGCCGGAGGACGCCCGGTTGACGGAGCTCGCCGACCGGGTTCACGCCTACATCCAGCCCGACGGCGGTTGGTGCGTGAACAACGCCGGCGTGCTGGCGGACCGGCGACGGACGATCCTGATCGATACCGCGGCGACCGAACGGCGAGCGCACCGGCTGCGGTCGGCGGTCGCCGCGCTCGGTGCGGCGGCACCGAGCCTGGTGGTCAACACCCATCACCACGGTGATCACACGTTCGGCAACATGGTGTTCGCGCCACGAGCGGCCGTGCTCGCGCACGAGCGAACGAGGACCGAAATGGCCCGCTCCGGCCTCGCGCTCGCCGGCATGTGGCCGGAGGTCGAGTGGGGCGAGCTTCGCGTGGAACTCCCGACGCTGACCTTCGCCGACCGCTTGACCCTGCATCTCGACGACTTCACGGTCGAGCTGATCCACCCTGGCGCCGCGCACACCACGAACGACACGCTGGTGTGGCTGCCCGAGCAACGAGTGCTGTTCGCCGGTGATGTCGCACTCTCCGGCTGCACTCCGTTCGTGCTGATGGGCTCCGTCGCCGGTACCCTGTCCACCTTGGACAGCATGCGGGCACTCGAGCCGGAGATCGTGGTGTGCGGGCATGGCCCGGTCGCCGGCCCGGAGGTCCTGGACACGAACGCGGCGTACCTGCGCTGGCTCACCGGCCTGACCGTGGACGGGATCGCCGCCGGTCTCGACCCGTTGGAACTGGCCCGCGACGTCGACCTCGGCCGGTTCGCCGACCTGCTCGATTCCGAGCGTCTGGTGGCGAACCTGCACCGGGCCTACCTGGAGCAGCCGGTTCACGGCCGGTCACCCTTGCCGCTTGGCGCCCACCTCCCCTCCGCGGGACCGTTCCGGGACATGATCACGTTGGCGGGGCACCACCCGGCCTCTCACGCCTGATACGCCGGCCGTGACAGGTGGTGCGCTCACGCGTCGTCGTGCCACAGCACTCGCTCGGTGACCAGCCACCGTTCCCCGTCCGGTACCACCACGTCCGCGCCGTAGGCACTGATGTGCAACGAGGTTCCACCGTCGCGGCCGGTCTGCACGATCACCGTCCGATACTCGGCGCGAACGGTGCCGTCCGGCCCGGTGTCGACATCGACCAGGTCGATCCACTGCTTGCGCACCGCACCCCGCTCGGCCAGGTCGGCCAGCGCGCCTCGGGCGGCCGAAGCGATCTGGTCGCGGCCCCGCCGTGCCGGCGAAGCCCCGCGCGCATACACCCGATCGCTTCGCCCACGCTGCTCGTACACCGCGTCCTCGGCGAAGGTCTCCGACCATCCCTCGACATCGCCGGTACCGAGCAACCTCGTCTGCCGGGCGTAGAACCGCGCCAGCGAGACGGACGCCGAGGCCGGCTCAGACGTTGTCATGGTCGACCTGCCGGTGCCGCACCAGCCAGCCGTTTCCCCAGCGCACCAGCAGATCCGAGCAGGTGGTCGACAAATACAGCTCCGCTTTCCCGCCCTTCGGCGTGGAGATCACCAACGCGTAGTAGTTCGTCCGCACCTCGCCGCCGGGCAGCGGTTCGACTTCGAGCATCCCGGTCCAGTGGCGCCTGCGCAGGCCCGTCGCCGCGAGCCGGTCGAGGCCGCGGCGCATCGACGCGGCTATGTCCGCACGCCCGCTCATCGGCCGCGGTTTCGCGTTCTGCGCGAAAACCCCGTCTTCGGTGAAGGTCTCCGCCCAGCGCTCCGCTTCGCCGTTGTCGAGCAACCGCATCTGGCGCGCGTAGAAGGCCTGGAGTGACGTGTACAACTCGGCCGAGACCCCGGCACCACGGGACTCGGCGTATTCCTTGGCGTGGCGCATCGTGGTGGTGCTGTTGCGCCCGAGCGCCTCCCGGATGAAGGTCCGCGCGTCGGCGAGGGTGGCGTGGTCGCCGAGCACTTCCTCGATCGCCGATTCCTTGATGGTCACGGTATGGGCCGACCGCACCAGCACGCCGCCCGGCTCCGCCACGATCGTCCACTGTCCGGTATGGACGCTCAACAGCGCGGGCAGGTGTAGCTGCTTGTAGACGATGTGGCTGTGCGGTCGGCATACCCGGATGGATTTGGTGGTATGGACCGAACCGTCTCCGGTCCGGGTGTCCATCTCCAGTTCCTGCAGGCCCGGGGCCGGCTCGGTCAACGAAACCTTGTCCACATGAGGCAACCGGTCCGGCCAGCGGTCCGCTTCGTTCAGGAAGTCGTACACGTCCGCGCCGGAACCGGCGACCCACACCTCGTCGGTGAAAGTGAGCGTGGCGCCCTCGCCCTCGGTCGCGACGCGCTCCGCGGCCTCCTTCAAGGCCGCCAGTTCGGCCTCGCTGTTGTGACCCACCGCGCGTTCGATCCACGCCACGTTCTCCGGATCGTCGCCGACCGCCTCGAAGTCGTGCAGCAACCGCACCAGGGTTTCGGTGTCCGAAAGCGGTTCGACGATCCACGCACCGCCCATCGCGGCGACCGGTGGCGCGGACCTCTCCTGCCGGAAGGAGACCCGCAGTTCGTCCGCGTCCAGCTCACGGCGTGAAGTCCACGTCTTCACCTCGCCGTTCGCGGTCGCCCAGATTTGCAGGCGTTCGGTGGAACCGTTCCGCTCCAGGCACTCGATGTGCACGGTCGGGGGGAAGATCGACGGCCAGGCGGCGACATCGGCGACCAGCCCGTAGACGACGGCGGCCGGCGCCTGCACCTTGATCCGGTGTTCGGTTTCCTTTGCCATGGTCACGCGTTCCCCTCGTGTCAGTAGTTGCCCAAGCCGCCGCAGACGTTGATCGCCTGCGCGGTGATCGGGTCCGCGGCCGGCGTGACCAGGTAGCCGACCAATCCGGCGACTTCCTCCGGCTCGGTGTACCTGCCCAGCGGGATCTTGGCCTGGAAGCGCTCGAGCACCGCGTCCTCCGTGATGTCCCAAGCGGCCGCGTAACCTTCCCGGACGCGTTGCGCCATCGGGGTTTCCACGTAGCCGGGGCATACCGCGTTCACCGTGATCCCGGTCTTCGCCAGTTCGAGACCGAGCGCCTTGGTGAAACCGACGACACCGTGCTTCGACGCGGAATACGGCGCGCCGAGCACGACACCCTGTTTGCCCCCGGTCGAGGCGATGTTGATCACCCGGCCGCGCGGCTTCTCCAGCATCCCGCCGGTCTTGAGCACTTCCTTGGTCACCCGGAACACACTGTTCAGGTTCGTGTCCATCACGTCGAGCCACAGTTCGTCGGCGATCTCCGCGGTCACCCCGCCGCCGCTGCGCCCGGCGTTGTTCACCAGCACGTCGATCGTGCCGAATTCGGCCACCGCGGCCTCGACGAACTCGCGCACGTCCGAACCGGACCGCACGTCGCAGGCCTGCCCGCTCACCGTGCGCCCCGCGTCGCGCAGCCGTTTCACCGTGGCGTCCACGCCATCGCGGTCGCGCGAGCAGATGAACACCCGCCCGCCATCAGCGGAAAGACGCTCGGCCACCGCCAGTCCGATCCCGCTGGTCGCTCCGGTGACCACCGCCACCCGATGCTTCGTTGACGTCGCTGACATCGCACTCCTCACCCTTGGTTCCGCACCAGTTCGTCCACATCCGACCGCTCGCTCGTCCGCTTGCCCAGGTGGTCGCCCACGATCGAGGTGGTGTGCTCGCCGCGCCGGAATTCAGGCTCCGCGATGATGCCCGCCAAGAACGCCGTCGTGGTGCGCACTCCCGGCCCGGAAACCCGGAACTCGGCGAGCGCCCGGCTCATCCGGCGCAAGGCGGTGTCGCGGTCCGGCGCCCACACCAGCAGCTTCGCCAGCAGCGAGTCGTAACTCGCCGGTACGCGATAGCCGGGAAAGCCGTGGGTGTCCACCCGGACGAACGGTCCGGCGGCGGGCTCGAACTCGGCCAGCAGGCCGGGGGCCGGGGCGAAATCGCGCTCGGGGTCCTCCACGTTGATCCGGCACTCGATCGCCACGCCACGCGGGATGATCTCCTCCTGCCGCAGCCGCAACGGTTCACCCGAGGCGATGCGCAACTGCTCGGCGACCAGATCGACACCGGTGACCAGCTCGGTCACCGGATGCTCGACCTGGATCCTGCAGTTCACCTCCATGAAATAGAACTCGGCGCGTTCGGGATCGACCAGGAACTCGAAGGTTCCCGCGCCGAGGTATCCGGCCGCCCGCGCGCCGCGTACCGCGGTCTGGCGCATCGGCCGGAGCAGGGCCTCCGGGAGACCGGGCGCGGGGCTCTCCTCGATCAGCTTCTGGTGCCGCCGCTGCGTGCTGCAGTCACGTTCACCGAGGTGCACCGTGTCACCGCGGTGATCGGCGAGAATCTGGATCTCCACGTGCCGCGCCCGCTCGAGATACCGCTCGAGATACACCCGTCCGTCACCGAAGAGAGACTGCGCGGTCGCGCGCGTGCGCTGGTAGGCCGGTTCCAGCTCACCGGCCGACCGCACCACGGCCATCCCACGGCCACCGCCTCCTGCGGCGGCCTTGATGATCACCGGATAGCCGATTCCGTCCACGACGGCCCGCGCGTCGGCCAGCGTGTCGAGCGGTCGCAGGCTGCCCGGCAGCAAGGGCACCCCGGCCCCCGCCATCAGCTCGCGCGCCGCGGGCTTGTCACCGAGCGTCGCGATCACTTCGGCGGGCGGACCGATGAAGGTGAGGCCGTTGGCCGCGCATACTTCGGCGAAGTAGTGGTCCTCGGAGAGGAATCCGTAGCCGGGATGCACCGCGTCGGCGCCGGTGCGCAGCGCTGCCTCGATGATCGCCGGCATGTTCAAGTAGCTGTGCCGGGCAGGCGAGGGCCCGATCGAGACTGCCTCGTCCGCGAACCGCACGACCGCGGAATCCCGGTCCTCGGTCGAGTACACCGCGAC
The DNA here is from genome assembly GCF_003947475.1 of Amycolatopsis sp. WAC 04197. Lineage (NCBI taxonomy): Bacteria > Bacillati > Actinomycetota > Actinomycetes > Pseudonocardiales > Pseudonocardiaceae > Amycolatopsis > Amycolatopsis sp. WAC 04197. The sequence goes on from NZ_QHJK01000014.1 coordinate 213,511, forward strand.
CGTGCGCACGCCGAGCTCCCGGCAGGCCCTCGCCACCCGGAGCGCGATCTCGCCGCGATTCGCGATCAGCACCTTGTCGAACACGGTGCTCAACCGTCCTTTCCGGAGGGTGTGACGAGGAACAGCCGATCGCCGTACTCCACCGGTTCCCCGTCCGCGCCGCAGATCCGCTCGATCCGGCCCGGCAAATCCGCTTCGACCGGCACCATCAGCTTCATCACCTCGACGATCCCGAGTTGCTGGCCCGCGCTCACGACGTCACCCGGTTCGACGAACGGCTTCGCACCCGGCTCCGACGCCCGGTAGAACACGCCGACCGTCGGGGCGCACACGTAGTGCCCCTGATCGCCGTCCACGAGGTCCGTGGTGGGCACGCCAACCTCGGGCGCGGAGGCGACGCCGGGCCAGGTCATTTCGATCTCGGCCGCTCCCGCCCGCAAGCGGAGCGTGGCCGGCATCACCGGCGCGCCGGCGAGGAGGCCCAACGCACAGTCCCGCAACCGATCCATCAGTTCGATCAGCCCGGCCCCGGCCACGGCCTCCGAGTCCGTCCGGACTCCGTTCCCGTTCATCCCGTCCCGCTTTCCACCGGCTGTACCGCACCGGCACCGAGTCGCCTGAACTTCCGCCCCCGCCTGCCGATCAGTTCGGCGGGATTCATCGGGAACAGTTCACCGAGCGCGGCGAGCAGCGCCGCCCGCAGCATCCTGGCCGCCGCGAGGTGATCGGCCTGCGTCCCGCCGTCCGGCTCCGGCACGATCCCGTCCACCACGCCGAGTGCGAGGAGTTCGGGCGCGCCGAGGCGGAGCGCGCCGGCCGCGGCACGAGCGGCCTGGGCGTCATGCCACAGGATCGCCGCGCATCCCTCAGGGCTGATCACCGAATAGATTCCGTTGGCACAGATCAGTACCCGGTCGGCGACCGCGGTGGCCAGCGCGCCGCCGCTGCCGCCCTCACCGGTGATCACGGAGACCACCGGAACGGGCAATTCCGCGAACAGCCGGATACATTCCGCTATCGCGACGAATTGCCCCTGTTCCTCGGCTTCCACTCCCGGATACGCGCCAGGGGTGTCCACCAGGGTGATCACCGGGAGACCCAGCTTCGCCGCGATACCCGCCAGGCGCGCGGCCTTGCGATAGCCCGCCGGGCTCGGCATCCCGTGGTTGTGCGCCGCACGCTCGGCCAGGGTGTGCCCCTTCTGCTGGCCGAGGACCATCACCGGAATACCGGCCAACCGTGCCACCCCGCCGATCATCGCCGGGCAGTCACCGGAGATCCGATCACCATCGAGCCGCTCGAACTCGTCGAACACCAGACTCAGATAGTCCACTGTGGTCGGACGTTCCGGATCACGTGCGGTCAGCACCCGGTCCCAGGCGGGGACGGCGGGGAGCCCGGCCGGGTCCCGCAGCACCGGATCCGGTTCGCCCGGGCCGGGTGGCTCGATGCCGGACTTCGCCGAAAGCAGCCTGCCGAGTGTGACGCGCAGCGCGTGTCTCGGCCGGATCGCGTCGATCAACCCGTGCGCGAGAAGGAATTCGGCGGTCTGGAACCCTTCCGGCAGCACTTGGCGGACCGTCTGCTCGATCACCCGCCGCCCGGCGAAGCCCATCCGCGCGCCCGGCTCGGCGATGATCACGTCGGCCAACGTCGCGAAGGACGCGGCGACTCCGCCGAAGGTGGGGTCGGTGATCAACGAGATCGTAGGGATTCCGGCCTTGTCCAGCTCGCCCATGGCCCGCGCGGTCTTCGCCATCTGCATCAGGGACAACGCGCCCTCCTGCATCCGGGCGCCACCGGAGGCGGTGACCAGGAGCAGCGGCGTCCGTTCGCGCAGCGCGATCTCGGCCGCCACGGTGACCAGCTCACCGACCGCGGAGCCGAGACTGCCGCCGAGGAAACGGAAATCCATCACGGCGAGCACCACCGGTGCGCCCATGACCCGGCCCTTGGCGACCAGCACGGCCTCGGCCAGCCCAGTGGCCTCTCGCGCCGCCTGCCAGCGCCGCGGGTAGGGCTCGGTGTCGATGAAGGCCAACGGGTCGGTGCCGGCCACCTCGAACTCCAGCCTGTCCTCGGTGCCCTCGTCGAGCAACTGCGCCAGCCGTTGCCCGGCGGTCAGGCGGTGGTGCCGCCCGCAATCCGGGCAGACCCACAGGTTGCGGGCCAGTCGTTTGCGGTACACGAACTGACGGCAGCCGGAGCAGACCATCCAGTCGGTAGCCGCGAGTCCGGCCGGGGCAAGGGTTTCGGTCAACGGTCCACCTTTCTTCGCCCGCCGAGTCAGGCCTGCGCCGTCGCGACGTCGTTGATGACGGCGAGCAATTCGCCGGCGTTCTTCACGTTGGCGACCACGTCGTCGTCGAGCCGGATGCCGTACTCTTGCCGCAGTCGCGCCGTCGTTTCCAGCAGCGCCAAGGAGTCGTAGCCGAGATCGGCGAACTCCACACCCGCGATGTCGCCGGTGAGATCGACGGATTCATCCGCACCCGCGCATTCGCGCATGACCCTGGTCAGGTCGTCCAGGGTGAGTTTCACTCGCTCGTCGGTCATCGTCGTGGTCCTTCCTGTTTCCGTCGATTCGGGCCGCGTACCAGCAGGGCGGAGTTGAACCCGCCGTGCCCGCGCGCGATCACCAACGCCGTCCGGACCGCCACCGGTCGTGCGTCGGTCACCAGGTCCATCCGGTAGGCGGGATCGGGCGAGAGAGTGTGCACCGTCGGCGGGATCACCGAGTCCCGGACGGACAGCAACGCGGCGGCCACGTCCAGCGGCGCGGCCCCGGAGTAGAGGCGTCCGGTCATGGTCTTCGGCGCGGTGACCGGAACACCGTGCGGGCCGAACACCTCGGCGATCGCGTCCGCCTCGATCTTGTCCTGCTCCGCGACCCCGGAAGCGTCCGCGAAGACGACGTCCACCTCGCCTGGATCCGCGTCCGCGTCGCGCAACGCCTGCTCGATCGCCCGGCGCAACCCGGGTTCACCACCGCTGCCCGGAGCGGGATCGAAGGTCGCGCCATAACCCGCGATCTCCCCGTATCCGGGGTGATCGGGCCGAGCGTCCCCACGCTCCAGGATCAGGATCGCGCCACCTTCACCCGGCAAGTACCCGTTCGCCCCGCTGCCGAACGGCAGGTACCCGGTAGCCGGATCGGTGGCCCGGCTGATCTTCCCGTTGGCCAGCTGGGCCACCCACCCCCACGGGCAGAGCGCGCTGTCGATCCCACCGGATACCACCAGCCGGATACCCTTGCGCAGTTGCCTGCGCGCATGGGCGAGCGCGTCCAGCCCGCCGGCCTGGTCGCTGACCACCACCCCGCCCGGCCCGCGCATGCCGTTGCGGATGGAGATCTGGCCGGTGTTCACCGCGTAGAACCAGGCGAACGATTGGTATGCGCTGACGTACTCGCTTCCTTTGCTCCACAGCTTTTCCAGCTCACGCTGGCCGAATTCGAAACCGCCCGAAGCGCTGGCGGTGATCACTCCCATGTCGAATTCGCCGAAGTCACCCGGCCTCACCCCCGCGTCGGCGAGCGCCCACTCCGCGGCCACCAGGGCCATCCGGGTCATATGGTCGGTTTGCGGCAGCAACCTGCCCGGCAAGCGCTCGGCAGGGACGAAACCGGTGACCTCGCCTGCCAGCCGAGCCGGGTAGGAGGCGGGGTCGAAACGGGTCAGTTCACCGATTCCGCTGCGCCCTTTCAGCGTGGCTTCCCAATATTCCTCGACCCCGAGCCCGTTCGGTGCCAGCACCCCGAGCCCGGTCACCACGACCTCGTTCACGCCGCGATACCTTCCCGGCGGCCGCCGAGGGTGCGCGGCCCGCTGAGCACCATCGCGCTTTGGAAACCGCCGAATCCACTGCCCACGCTGAGCACCACGTCGGTGCGATGTTCCCGGGCCGTGATCGGCACATAGTCCAGATCGCATTCCTCGTCCGGCTCGTGCAGATTGGCCGTCGGCGGCACCACGTCGTTCGTGATCGCGAGCACCGAAGCCGCGATCTCGATCGAACCGATCGCGCCGAGGGAGTGCCCGATCATCGATTTGATCGAACTGACCGGGGTTCGGTAGGCGTGCTCGCCGAGACTCCGTTTGATCGCGGCCGTTTCGTGTCGATCGTTCTGCTTGGTGCCGGAACCGTGGGCGTTCACGTAGTCCACGCGTTCCGGCTCCAGCCGCGCCTCGCTCAGCGCGACCCGGATCGCCTCGGCCATTTCCCTGCCGTCCGGCCGTAAACCGGTCATGTGGTAGGCGTTGCAGCGGGTGGCGAACCCGGAGACTTCGGCGTAGATACGCGCGCCTCTCGCCTTCGCGGCCTCGAGTTCCTCCAGTACGAACACCGCGGAACCCTCACCGAGCACGAAGCCGTTACGGCTGCGTTCGAATGGGCGCGACGCGTGCGCGGGATCGTCGTTGCGCGGTGTGGTCGCCTTGATCGCGTCGAAGCAGGCCAGGGTGATCGGCGAGATCGGCGCATCGGTCGCACCGGTGATCATCACGTCCGCGGTGCCTTCGCGGATCAGCTCAGTGGCGTAGCCGACAGAGTCCAAGCCGGACGTGCAGCCGGTGGAGATCACCGTCGCCGGTCCCTGCGCGCCGGCCGCGATGGCCACTTCCGCGGCCAGCGAGCTCGGCACCAAGTAGTCGTAGAGATGCGGTACGGCGTACTCGTGATCCACCAGCCATCGGCTACCGCGATCGCTGACCACCACGTACTCCTCCTCCAGTCCCATCGTCGCGCCGACCGCGCTGCCGATCGCCACACCGACCCGATACGGATCGAGCCGGTGCACCTCGAGCCCGCTGTCCTCGATCGCCTCGGCGGCGGACACCACGGCCAGCTGGGCGGCGCGATCCATCCGGCGGATTTCCCTTGGGCTCAGGCCGTGCTTCGCCGGATCGAAGTCGCATTCGGCCGCGACCCTCGACCGGAAACCCGTGGTGTCGAAGGTGGAGATCAACCTGGTCGCGGTGCGGCCGCCGGCCAACAGGTCCCAGAACGCCCGCGCCCCGATGCCGCCCGGCGCGGTCACGCCCAGGCCGGTGATGACTACCCGCCGCTGCATCACATCCCCATCCCTTCCTTGAGGAATCGAGATTCGCACCGGGCGGTATAACGCCGGTCCAGTGGTGATTCATAGTCCTGAGAAGGGAAAACTCCAGTGAGACAGTAGGGACACCGGATGCGGGCGCGGGCAGAATCGATCGGAAGTACCTGGGCCGAGCGAGGAGATTTCATGCGTCTCAAAGGAAAAATCGCCGTCGTCACCGGTGGGACCAAGGGCATCGGCAGACGGATCGCCGAACGTTTCCTCGCCGAGGGGGCACGGGTCGTCGGTGTCGGACGCGATCACCCCGCCGAACCGGGCGGCGATGATCTCAGCTGGTACGCGGCCGACGTTCGAGATCAGGACGCGGTAAGGGCGGCTTTCGCCGCCGCCGCGGACCGGTACGGCGCACTGGACATCGTGGTCGCGGCGGCCGGGCTGAGCAGGCCCGGGCCGGTGGCCACGCTTCTTCCCGCGCAGTGGCGTGAAGTGCTGGCGACGAACGTCGACGGAACATTCCACTGTATCCGGGAAGCCGCGCCGCTCCTGGAAGAAAGGGGCGGCGGCCGGATCATCACCCTGTCCTCGGCCTTGGCGAGCCGGGTGGCTCCGGGCGCCGCGGCGTACAGCGCGTCCAAGGCAGCGGTGGAGATGCTCACCAAGGTGGCCGCTGTGGAACTGGCCCCGAAGGGGATCGCGGTCAACTGCCTGGCACCGGGCATCATCGACGAAGGCATGGGCAAGGCGCTGATCGGCAACGCGGCGGTGTGGCAGCGTTACCGGCACCGGCTGGCGTCCGGCAGGCCGGGCCGGGCCGATGAGGTCGCGGAAAGCGCGGTGTTCCTCGCCGCCGAGGACACCGGTTACGTCAACGGGGCCGTACTCGAGGTCAACGGCGGGCTCGACTGGTGAGTGGTCAGGCGACCCACGGCCCGAAGCCCCGTACGGGCGCGGTCACCTCCGGTACCGCGGCGAGCAGCTCGATGGTCGGCCGCTGCTGCGGATTGCGGAACACCGTCGTGGTGTCGCCGGACTCCACCGCCTTGCCCTCGTCCATCACCACCACCCGATCGCTGATATGGCGGATCACGCCGAGGTCGTGCGAGATGAACAACAACGCCATGCCGTTCCGCTGCTGGAACTCGGCGAGGAGGTCGAGCAGCTGCGCCTGGCTCCAGACGTCCAGTGCCGCCATCGGCTCATCGCAGACCAGCACGTCGGGTTCCACCGCGAGGGCCCTGGCCAAGGCGACCCGTTGCGCCTGCCCGCCGGACAACTGGTGCGGTACCTGATCGAGAACATCGGTGCCGAGCCCCACCTGGTCGAGCAGTTCGGCGATCCGCCGCTGCCGTGCCCAGCCGACCGGCATGCCGACGGCACTGAGCGCCTCGCCGACGATCCGGGACACGGTGAATCGCGGATCGAACGAACCGAGTGGATCCTGGCTCACCGCCTGGATTCCCCGGCGCAGGTCTCGGCGGCGCCGCTCCGGCAACGGGTTCCACAGCCTGCCCCGTAGCCATACCGATCCCCGATCCGGGTTCAGCATGCCGAGGATCATTCGTGCCGTCGTGGTCTTCCCGGACGCGGAGGCGCCGACCAGCCCCAGCGTCTCGCCGGCGTCGAGCCGGAACGAGACGTCGTCGACCACGTTCCGTCTGCCGACTCTCGGCAGACGGAACGACCGGGTCAGGCCCTCGGCTTCCAGCAGGACTTCGTCGCGCACCCGGGCAGGCCACACCGGTGCCCGGATCACCGTGGCCAAGGGTGGGAGCGGCGCCTTCCAGCAACTGACCTGGTGACCCGCGCCGAAGTCGCGGGCCGCGACGACTCCGTGGCGGCAATCCTCGTCCGCGAACACACACAGGTCGGCGAAGCCGCAGCCGTCCGAGCTCTTCGACGGCCCGTTGCGCTGACACGTGCTCAGCCTGGTTCGCCGCCGGTGGAACAGCGGAATCGCTTGAAGCAAGCCCCTGGTGTACGGATGTTGCGCGGCGGTGAGTACCCGCCGGGCCGGGCCGGACTCGACGACCGTCCCCCGGTACATCACCACGATCCAGTCGGCCAGCCGGTACACCATCTGCAGGTCGTGCCCGGTCAACAGCAGTCCGGTGCCCCCGTCCCGCAGCTGTATCAGCACGTCGAGTACTTGTCGCTGCAGTGGCCAGTCCAACGCGGTGGTCGGCTCGTCGGCGATCAGCAACTCAGGTCTCGCCGCGGCCGTCGCGGCGACCAGCGCTCGTTGCCGCAGGCCACCCGAAAGCTGGTGCACGTACTGGCGAGCGCGCATTTCCGGGTCACGAACGCCGAACCCGCGGAGCAGTTCGACGGCGAGACCGCCGAGCCCACGCCGCGGCACCAGACGGTGGATCCGCGGAGTGGCGACGACCTCCCTGCCGACACGACGTAACGGATCCAGCGAGAGGAGGGCGTCCTGTGCCGCGAGACCGATCCGCCGCCCGCGGACCCGGCGCCAGCCGCGCTCGTCCAACGCGGTGAGATCGGTGCCGTCCAGCCGCAAGGTGCCCGCCTCGACGACCGACCCCGGACCGGTCAACCCGACGAGAGCCCTCGTGGTGACGCTCTTGCCCGCTCCCGATTCCCCGACGATGGCGACGCATTGCCCCGCCGCCACGGTGAACGACACGTCGTGCACGACGCGCTGCCCACCGAAACGCACACCGAGACCCGCCACCTCCAGCAGCGCCGGAGCCGCTTCGACGGCGGGTTTCGAGCCGCTCACGCGGAGCTACGGGCCGGTCCCTGGCCCCGGTCCTGTCTGGTTGTTCCGCTCCGGTCGACCAGATCCAGCGACAGCCGTGACCCCGCGTGCGCGGAGACCTCCAGTGCGGGGTCTGCGGACAGGATGGCCTGCTGCAACCTGCGCATCCGGGGCGACGGGTCGAGCCCGAGTTCGTCGTCGAGCGCGCGCCGGAGCCGGTGATAGACCTCGAGCGCGTGCGCCGGCCTCCCGGATCGATAGAGCGCCACCATGAACTGGGCGTGCAGGCTCTCGTGCAGCGGCTGCTGGCCGACCAGGAGGCTCAGTTCGCTGAGCAGTTCATGGTGCTTGCCCAGGCCGAGGTCGGCCTCTATCCGCTGTTCCAGTGTGCTCAGCCGGTACTCCTCGATACCGTTCAGCCAGGACCGGAGCATCGGCCCCGGTTCCACGTCGACCAGCGCGGGCCCGCGCCACAGCCCGAGCGCGCGGCGGAACAGCGCGGCGGCGTCGACCAGCTTTCCGTTGCTCAACGCCACTCGCCCCTCCCGCGCGCAGGATTCGAAAACATGCAGATCCAGCTCGCCGTCACGAACCTTGAAAAGGTAACCACGATCCTTGGTGACCAACAGGCTGCGCATCGACATCGAATCAATTCTTTTGCTGCCTCTGAACGCCTTGCGTAATTGCATCACATAAGTTTGCAACGTGGAAAGCGCACTAGCCGGAGGGTTCTGTCCCCATAGTTCTTCTATGCATTCCGTCACCGGCACGACCTGATTGGAGTTCAGGAGCAGCAAAGCGAGTAGCTGCCGTTGTTTCCGCGCGCTCGGAACCTTGGACACCATGTCCTCGCGAACGTAGATCGGCCCCAGTAACCCAAATTCCATGCTTGATCCCCCCTATGACACGCCGAGGGCAGGTGAAGCCAGCGTAGCGCTGATCTTCGACCGGTCGACCCAGCGCGGGCGTCGAACAACCGGTGGACGTGAGCGGCTCGAATCGACGTTAGCAACGCGCGGCCGTAGAGCAAGGGGATCTCACAAGAAAATTCGACCCATTCGGCCCAACCCCGGGGCAACTGAGCAGGTGAATACACTCAGAGTGACGTCCCCTTACTCCAGCGAGAATCCAGTGCTGCTCCAAATCGCCTCGCCAACGGCCCGTGACGCGCCGAGAACGCCCGCATCGCCGCACACCCGATTGGTTCGGTCGTGGAGCGCGCCGAAACAACTCCCGCGCACGGTCCGCTCAGCCGGTGACCGCGTTGGCGTCGTAACGCAGCCGCGCCACCACCGACGCGGTCCGGCTCTCGAAGGCGGCCACGTCCAGCGCCTTGGTCAACTCGGCGCTGAAGGTCTCGAGAGCGCGCTCCACCCGGTCCCGTCCCGCCTCGGTGATCGCGCAGAACACGCCGCGCCGGTCGTACTCGCAGACCACCCGCTCGACCAGGTTCTTCGCCTCCAGCCTGGCGGTCAGCCTGCTCATCGAGGACTGGTTGAGGCCGATCGCTTCGGCGAGTTCCTGCACCCTGGCCCCACGCGGATTGCCGTCCCTCAGTGTCATCAGGGACAGGACCTCGGACATCCCGATGCCGTGTTCCTGAGTCAGCTGCTTGTCCAGCGCCTGGCCGACCTGGTTGGTCAGCGCCGTCAGCTGGCACCACAGCTCGACCCCGTCCCGCTGCCGGCGGTTCATCACCATGTCGCATCCTTCCGTCCTGCCTTCGAGGATACCCGGGTTCGGCTCAGCGAAGTGCATGCACATGCAATCGAATTCTCTCGGCCAGGCCGCCGCGACGTCGTTTCTTACAACAGGGACAAGGAAAACTTCCTCGGAGTTCGCTCCCTATTCGCATGCGCGAGCAGAGGTGTGATTTCCGCTCTACCGCGACTGGAGCGCCGGTGTCCCCGGACCGGCTAGAGCTTAAGCATGAAATCACTGGTCACCACCGGAAACCCGGGGGAGCTCGCCCTGGCCGATCGCCCCGAACCGGCGCAGCCGGACGATCACGCGCTGATCGAGGTGCGCGCCGCGGGCGTCAACCGGGGCGAGCTGGCCCTCACCACCGTTCTGCCCGCTGGTTCGCCACTCGGCTGGGATGTCTACGGCACCGTGCTGCGCGCGGCGCCGGACGGTACCGGACCGGCGGAGGGCACCGCCGTGGTCGGCCTCGCGGACCGTGACGGCTGGGCCGAACGCGCCGTGATCCCGGTCGACCGGCTCGCGGCGGTGCCGGACCCCCTCGGCAGGTCCGCCGCCGCGATCCCGGTCGCCGGGCTCACCGCGTTGTACGCGATACGCGCAAGTGGCTCACTGCTCGGCCGCACGGTGCTGATCACCGGGGCGGGCGGCGGGGTGGGCAGATTCGCGGTGCAACTGGCCGCGATCGCGGGCGCCCGGGTACTGGCTTCGACCAGCTCGGCTCGCCGCGCCGACGGCTTGACGGACCTCGGCGCCGCCGAGGTCCTCGGCTACCGGAACCCGCCGGACGAGCCCATCGACGTGCTGCTGGACGGCGCGGGCGGTGAAGTACTCGGCACCGCCTACAGCCGGGTGGCGGCGGGCGGCTCGGTGATCTGCTACGGCAACACCGCACGTGAGGAACTACGGCTGCCCGCCGACTGGGGACACGCACGGCCCGGCGTGACGCTTCACTATCTGTTCCTGTTCCGGGAACTCGCCGCCCAACCCGTCGCGCGCGACCTCGCCTACCTGGTCGGTTTGGCCGCCGGGCGCGAACTAGACCCGCAGATCGCCACCACGGTCTCGTGGACCGAAGCCGGCAGCGCGCTGCACGCGCTGCACAACCGTGAACTGAACGGAAAAGCTCTGCTCACCCTGTGACCGGTGCGGCGCCGCGGCGCCCACGACGAGAGGAGTCTCCATGCGCGTTGTTCGTTACCATGAACACGGCGGACCGGACGTGCTGCGGATCGAGGAAGCCGACGTCCCCACCCCCGGCGACGGCCAGGTGCTTCTGCGGACCGAGGCGATCGGGGTGAATTTCATCGCCACCGAACTACGCCGGGGCAGCGAGTTCTTCCCGAACCGGCTGCCGGCGATCCCACTCGGCGATGTCGTCGGCACGGTCGAAGCGGTGACCAGCGGGGTGACCACGGTCTCGGTAGGCGACCGAGTCGCGGCGTGGGGGGTGAAGGAGGCCTACGCCGACTACGTCGTCGCGGACTCCGCCTGGCTGCGTCCGCTGCCCGCCTCGATCGACGCGGGCGCGGCGAGCGCCCTGGCGTCTCCGGCACAGGTCGCCTACAACATCCTCCGTGTCGGGAGACTTTCACCGGGCGAGACGGTGATGGTGCACGCCGCCGCGGGCTCGATCGGCCACCTCGCGGTACAGCTGGCCAAGCTCGAGGGTGCGGGCACGGTGATCGCGACCGCGGGCTCGCCCGCGAAGCTGGAATTCGCCCGCTCGCTGGGCGCGGACGTCGTGGTCGACTACCGCGAACCAACGTGGCCGGACGCGGTACGGGCGGCGGTCGGTGATCGCGGCGTCGACGTGGTGCTGGACAGTGTGGAGGGCACGGTCTTCCAGCCGAGCCTCGAGCTGCTCGCTCCGTTCGGCCGGTTGGTCTACTACGGCTTCGCCGGCGCGTCCGGGGAGACCGCGCGCGCGTCCATGGTGGACCTGTTCGGAATCAAGTACGTCGTCGGCACGTCGTTCGACCAATGGGTGACGCACCGCCCCGAGGAGGCCGAAGCAGGCCTCATCAAGCTCATCGAGTTGGTACGAACAGGAAAGCTGCGTACCGCCGTGCACGCGACGCTTCCGCTCACCGACGCGGCCAAGGCGCATCAGATCCTCGAGAACCGAGAACAGCTCGGCCGGGTACTGCTGGTCCCGTGAACCGCTAAAGGGCGGTTCCAGTGACGTTGTACGGGCTCCGCCCATGCTGGAACGGCAGGAGGGAAGCGGATGCCGATCGACGAGAACGAGTTCAGGACGCTGTTCGCCGCGGTGCCCGCGACGGTCGCCGTGGTCACCGCGGTGGACCTCCGCGGACGGCCGCACGGCCTGACGAGTACCACGATCTGCGCACTGGCAAAGGATCCCCCGCTGCTCGCGGTCAGTGTCGACGAGCGGTCGAACACGCTAAGGGCGATCCGGGAAGCCGGTGGTTTCGCGGTGAACTTCCTGGCAGGCGGCCGGGACCTGCTGGCCGGGGCGTTCGCCACGAAGAGTCCGGATAAGTTCGCCGGCCTGCGCATCCGGCCGTCGGCGGCCGGTCGCGGCGCCCCGATCCTCGTCGACGACTGCTTCGCCCATGCCGAATGCGTGGTGTGGCAGGAGGTCAAGGCGGGCGACCACGCGCTGGTCCTCGGCCGGATCGAGGCGACCGCCCGGTATCCCGGAAAGCCGCTGCTCTACCACGACCGGGGCTTCCTCACCGCGACCACATCCACCCTGGGTGTCCATTGACCGACCACTAAGGACAGACATGAAGTTCGGTATCAACCTTTTCCCCACCGTGGGCGAGGACGAGAAGCCCGCCGACCGCTACTTCCAGGAGGCACTCGAACTGACCGAGCTCGCCGAGCGGCTCGGCTTTCATCATGTCAAGACGGTGGAGCACTACTTCACCGGCTACGGCGGCTACAGCCCGGATCCGGTCACCTTCCTCGCCGCCGCGGCCGCGCGGACCAGCAAGATCCGGCTGGTCACCGGCGCGGTGCTGCCTGCTTTCACCCACCCGATCAAGCTGGCCGGGAAGCTGGCCATGCTGGACAACATCTCCCTCGGCCGCTTGGACGTCGGTTTCGGGCGCGCTTTCCTGCCGGACGAGTTCGCGGCCTACGAGGTGTCCATGGACGAGAGCAGGCCGCGGTTCGACGAGGGCATCGCCGCCTGCCGCTTGCTGTGGACGGAGAAGGACGTCATCTGGAACGGCACCTTCCACCGGTTCGGCCCGCTCACGATGCTGCCGCGTCCCTACCAGCGCCCGCACCCCCGGATACTGGTCACTTCGGCGGTCACGCCGGAGACGTGTGCCGCGGCGGGTCGCGCAGGCTACGGGTTGATGCTGGTGCCCGCGATCAACAAACGCGAAAAGCTGCAGGACATGCTCACGCTGTACCGCAAGGAAGCCGCCGAAGCCGGTTACGAACCAGTCGACGAGGACATCCACATGTCCTACAACTGCTATCTGGCACCGGACGGAGAAGTAGCGCGCACCCTCGGCCGCACCTATTCGGAGAACACCAACCGGAAACTGGTCGCGGCGGTCGAGTCCTGGACGCACACGCGCAGCGACCAGTACCAAGGCTACGAAAAGATAGTGGAGAACGTACGCAACAGTGACTTCACGAAACACCTCACGGACAACAAAGTCCTGGTCGGTTCCCCGGACGAGGTGATCCAGCGGCTGGAGACGATCCGCGGCTGGTTCGGCGACATCACCATCAGCCTGCAGGTCATCACCGGCAACATGCCGTTCGCCGAGTCGGTACGGACCATGGAACTGTTCGCCGACCACGTGCTGCCACATTTCTCCTGAGCGAAGGGAAAACGATGTCCGCACCAACGCTCGACCTGTTCCGGGCCGCCGATATCCTCACCCCATGGGCGGTCCGGGTCGCCGCCACCCTGCGGATCGCCGACCACCTCGCGGCGGGGCGTACCCGGCTGCCGGATCTCGCCGAGGCCGCGGGTGCCGACACGGACGCGCTCGGCCGGTTGTTGCGGCACCTCGCCCGGCAGGGTGTGTTCGCCGAACCGAGCGAAGGAGTCTTCGCGCTGACCGAAAGTGCCGAGCCGCTCCGGACGGACCATCCGGGCAGCTGGCGTGCGCGCCTCGATCTGACAGGCATCGGAGGACGGATCGACGGCGCGTTCGCCGGCCTGCTGCACTCGGTGCGTACCGGGGAACCGGGTTACTCCTCCGTTTTCGGGCGATCGTTCTGGGCGGACGCCGCCGACCCGTCGATCATCCCGTCCTTCGACGCCATCATGTCCGGTCACGACTACTGGTTCCACGAGGTGGCCGAAGGATATGACTGGGCCGGAGTGTCCACTGTGGTCGACGTGGGTGGCGGGGCGGGCGGGCTACTGACCGAGATCCTGTCCCGCTTCCCCCGTCTCTCCGGGACCGTGTTCGACCTGCCCGCGACCGTCGTCGAGGCGAAGAAGGTGTTGGAAGAAGCCGGTCTCACTGGCAGAGCCACCACCTATGGCGGCGACTTCTTCGAACCGTTGCCTCCAGGGGCGGACGTGTACCTGCTCTCCAATGTGCTCCACGACTGGAGCGACCCGGACGCGCGGCGAATCCTCCGCCGGTGCGCGGAAGCCGCGGGCAGGGATGGCCGGGTGCTGATCGCGGACCGGGTCGTCGACGACCGGGCCGACCAGTCCGTCACCGCGATGGACCTGCGGGTACTGGTGCTGATGGGTGGGCGGGAACGCACCGAGGCGGCCTGGCGTGCACTCGCTGGTTCCGCCGGCCTCACGGTCGGCAAAGTCGTACGTCGTGACCGTGGCGTAACGCTGCTCGACTGCGCGCTCGACGACCGGGCGAGGATCGACGATGTCGGCTGAACGGGTACCGGTGCTGATCGCCGGCGGCGGATTGGCCGGGCTCAGCACCGCGGTCTTCCTCGGTCTTCGCGGAGTCCCCGCGCTGGTATGCGAACGGCACCGGTCGACCTATACCGGGGTCAAGGCCCAGGGCCAGTTCATCCACGCGATGGAAGCTCTGCGGGTCGCCGGGGTCGCCGATCGGCTGCACGCCATGACGGCGAGACGTAACAAGGACTTCCACATGGTGATCGCGGACAGTCTGCGAGGACCGGTGCGGAAGGACTTCAGTGCCCCGGCGGACGCCCTGAAACACCTCTCACCGGAGGACTGGGGACAGGCGAGCCAAGCCCAGTGCGAAGAGATCCTCGCCGTCCGGGCCGGAGAACTCGGCGCGGACGTGCGCTTCGGCACCGAGTTGCGCTCGTTCGTCCAGAACCGGGACGAAGTCGTCGCGGTGATCAGGGACCTGAAGACCGGTACCGATCGCACCGTGTACGCCGACTACCTGATCGGCGCGGACGGCTGGCGCGGTGCGGTGCGGAAGACCCTCGGTGTCGGCACGCACGGGCGGGGGGAGGTGGGTGCCGTGATACGGGTGCTGTTCGACGCGGACCTCACCGGCGTTCTCGACCAGCGGGACGGGCTGACCGACGGCAGGCAGTTCGCCGCTTTCCATCTGACCACGCGGCATGGCCCGATCGTCTTCTTCACCACCGACGTCCCCGGCAGGTACGGCGTCTTCTACAACATGACCCCCGAGTTGGCCGATCTCACCACCCGCGCCCCCGGCGACGTCGCCGGACTGCTCAGCGCCGATCTGGGGTTGGCCGGACGCGAGCCGGCCGTGGTCGAATGCGCCGAAACCTCGATCACCTGTGCGGTGGCCGATCGGTTCGCCGACGGCCGTGTACTGCTGGTCGGCGACGCGGCGAAGGTGATGCCACCGACTGGCGGACTCGGTGGCAACACCGCGATCATGGATGGCTTCTACCTCGGCTGGAAACTGGCCGCGGTGCTGCACGGCCAAGCGGGCGACGGCTTGCTGGACAGTCACGACACGGAACGCCGTCCTGTCGCCGACCTGCTGGCCGAGCAGCAGTACGCCAACCTTGTTCAGCGGCTGCGGCCGGACCTCGCGGCCGACGACGTCCCCGACCAGCTGCCCTTGCCCATGCTGATCTTCGGCTACCGGTATCCCGTCGGGGCGATCATGGCGGAGCCGGGCGACGACGGGGAGATCGTGGAGGATCCGGCCGCCCCCTCCGGCAGGCCGGGATCGCGTGCCCCGTATGTCCCGCTGACCACCAGCGACGGCGAACCGACGTCCACTTCGGCCCTTTTCGGCTCCGCGTTCGTCCTGCTCACCTCCGATCCCAGCGGCTCGTGGCCGTCGGCCGCGGCCGAGGTCGCGGCCGGGCTGGGAGTCGAGGTGAACGTGCACCGGATCGGCGAGCACGGCGACCTGCGAGACCCGGGCGGGCTCTGGGAGAAGCTCTACGGGGTGACCGCGCCCGGTGCGGTCCTCGTGCGGCCGGACCGGTTCATCGCCTGGCGCTCGCCGCGGGCCGCCGACGCGGACGACCTGGCCTCGGCCCTCGCCGCCATTCTCCATCGCACTCCCTGAGCCACCGGACCGTATCCGGCGGATCATGTTCGTGATCCGCGAAGAAGCAAGGCAAAGGTGTCGAGGTCGCAACCCGCCTGCCCGGCTCCCGGGCGAGGCGCTCGGACCTCGACACCTCCACCTGCCTCTCACCGGGTTCTGGCGAGCAGAGCACGTAACTCGGGTTCCGGGTCCTGATCGCCGTCGGCGGACCGCCAGCCGACCACTCCGTCCGGCCGCACGAGCGCCGCGCCGCGCTCGGTGATGCCGTACCGGGCGAGAAACCGGCCGTCGGTGTCCGCCAGTCCCGCCCGCTGTCCGATGTGGACGACCCGGAGATCCACGCCGAGCCGCTCCGCCGCGGCACGGGTCGCGTTCGCGACCCGCTCGGCCCGCTCGCCGGCCAGCAAGGTGAACCGGCGGCCGAACAGGTCCATCGTCGACTTGACACCGGGGTCTCCGGCGACCGGGACGTGGGGCGCCCTGGTCCCAGGGCGGCCGCTGGGTTTCTCGTCGTAACCCTGGTCGGCTTCCGGCCTCTCCCGCACGGCGGACGACGCGTACTTGTACCCGAAGACCAGGCTGAAATTGCTCATCAGCGGAACTGACGGGCCTTGTCCGAGCCGGTTCCGGTACCGGGCCACCGCCTGGTTCACCGTGGTGTCCGCGACCGGCCGCCGTTCGGCCTCGTAACTGTCCAGTAAGTCCGGCCCGGCGCTTCCACGCAACACCTGGGCGAGCTTCCAGGACAGATTGAAGGCGTCCTGGATTCCCGTGTTCGCCCCGAACGCGCCCATCGTCGGCATGACATGCGCGGCGTCTCCCGCCAGCAGCACACGGCCTTGCCGGTAACGGTCGGCCACCCTGGCGGCGACCTCCCAGTACAAGGTGCTCAGCAGGCGGACCGGGAGTTCGGGCACCCCGAACGCGGAGCGAACCAGCTCGGTGCACCGGCCGTCGGAAAGCCGCGCCCCGGCCTCATCGTCCGGTTCGAAAACCGTGGCCAGTGCCCATTGATCGTGATAACGCGCGAGAAAGCCCTTGACCCGCGGACCGTCCAAAAAGCACACCGGCGGAATTCGCCTGCCCAGTTCGTCGTCCACGTCGGCCTGGAACAGGATGCTCACCCACGGCGAGATCGTGCCGAAACCGTGCATGCCGATACCCAGCCGATCCCGGACCGGGCTCCGTCCACCGTCCGCGGCGATCAGGTAGTCGGCGTGGATCACTCGTCGCAGGCCGGTGCTCTCGTCGCGCACCACGGCTCGCACCCCGTCCGGTTCTTCACTCCAGGAAACCATTCGGGTGCCGAACCGGACGT
Source organism: Amycolatopsis sp. WAC 04197 (assembly GCF_003947475.1). Taxonomy (NCBI): domain Bacteria; kingdom Bacillati; phylum Actinomycetota; class Actinomycetes; order Pseudonocardiales; family Pseudonocardiaceae; genus Amycolatopsis; species Amycolatopsis sp. WAC 04197. The sequence continues at coordinate 230,739 of NZ_QHJK01000014.1, forward strand.
CCGCACCGAGTTCCGCCGCCCGGTCGAGAAGGATCGGTTCCAACCGGCTCTGCGCGATCAATACCTTACGTTCCCACAGATTCTCGAACAGGTCCTCGACCTGGTCACCCTCCTCCCGGCCCATGCCGATCTCGGCACCGGTGAGGCTGGTGAACCGCCGGGGCACCCCGCCGTCGACCGGGAGCTCCTCACGCCGGACCGCCGCACCGATCCCGGCGAGGCGGAAGATCTCGGTGGTGCGCGGGTTGTAGGACAGCGCCCTCGGATGGATCGAAGTGCCCGGGTGACGTTCGACCAGGATCGACGAAATTCCCTGCCACGAAAGCAACATCGAAGCGGCGAGACCGGTCAGCCCGCCACCGGCGATCAGCACTTGGGTCTGGTCATCGGATGTCATACCGAAATGCTGCCGGTGGCGGGACGAGCGGTGCTGGAACGCCGCTATGCCGTGGCGGGAGCCGCTTCCTCGACGGGAACCCGGAACGGGCCGGGAAGGCATACGGACGCGATCGCCGCCACCACACTGAAACCGACCACCAGCCAGTAGGTGTCACCGAAGGCGATCACCGAGGTCGTGCTGCCGCCGCGCTGCAGCAGCACGGCGGCGGCCGCGATACCGACCGCACCACCGAGCTGGTTCAGAATGAACAGGCCGCCGGTGGCCCGGGCAGCCGCCTCCGGGGCGACCGCCCGGTACATGAACGCCATGGTCGGCGGGATCGTCGCGCCGACCCCGAACCCGGCGAGCGCGATTCCGATCGCCAGCACCACCTGGTTGCTGTCCGAGCCGAGCTGTGTGTAGAGCAGCGTGCCGAGTGCCGCTATCAGCATGGCGATCGGCGAAGTCACCCTCGGCGTGTAGGTGGCCCCGAGGCGCACCGCGATCATCGTGCCGAGCGCGCTGAACGCCAGCGGGATGAGCAGCAGCCCGGCGTGCACGGCGCCGAATCCGCGAATCTGCTGGTAATAGAGCGGCGTCAGGAACAGCAGAATGTTCGCGACCGCACCGATCGGGAACATCACCGCGACCGCCATGGTGAAGCCGCGCCGGGCGAAGAGCCGGACATCGATCAACGGCGTGATCCTGCCGCGCAGCGCGTGTGCCAGGTAGGCCAACAGGAACACCGCGCCCAGAATCAGGGTCACGACCACCTTCGCCGAGCCGAAACCACCCTCGTGCGCCGCGGTGGACAACGCGTACACCAAGGCCGCGAATCCGGGCGAGAGCAACAGCAGGCCGAGCAGATCCAGCTTGTGGCCTGCCGAATCGCCGTCGGTGTCGGCGGGCACGGCCTTGATCGCGAACAACAGGGCGAAGACGCCGATCGGCAGGTTGATCAGGAACATCCACCGCCAGCTGACCTGATCCACCAGCAAACCACCGAGCAGCGGGCCGAGCACGGGCCCGACGGTGAGCGGGATCGAGATCAGCCCCATGGCCTTGGCGACCCGGTGCGGGCCGGCCGCGCGAGCCAGGACCGCCTGCACCACCGGGACGATCATGCCACCGCCGAGTCCTTGCACCACCCGGAACGCGATGAGGCTTTCCACGGACCAGGCCATCCCGCACAGCGCCGAACCGAGTACGAAGAGGCTGACCGAGACGAGCCACATCCGCTTGCCACCGAACCGGTCGACCGCCCAGCCGGAGAGCGGGATCGCCACCGAGACGGCGAGAAGATAGCCGGCGGTGACCCACTGAATGGTGGACAGCGGTGACGCGAACTCCGCGGTGAGGGTCTTGATACCGACGTTGACGATCGTCTCGTCCAGCAACGCCAGCAACATACCCAGCAGCAGAACGATGGCCATCCTGATGAATGAGGCATCCAGCCCGTCCGGCGGACCGGACTCGGTGGTGCCGATGTCGGTACTGATGTCGCTGTTCGTCATATCCAACCGCCAAGGAACGTCGGGAATCTACGGAACACGTCGGGGTCGAGCCCCCTCACCCGCACTCTACTGCATGCACATGCAGCTAGTTAAGCGCTGTGCAAACTCGGTGTCGAACGTATTTTCACCCATTTGCAAGAACAAGCCCGTCATCCGATCGCTCAGTAGATGCATGCGCATGGAGTTGAATCGAATGTAGCAGCCCTCGCCGTGCTCCACCGGGACTCCAGCGGGCCGGGTCAGGATGACCCTCGACGCTGCCGGACAAGGAGAGACGATGCGCCTGAACGCACATACCGGGGTGGAACCGCTGACACCCGCACCGCTGATGCAGATCGCCGACGGTTTCCGGATCGCCAAGGTGTTGGCCGTCGCGCTCGAATTGGAGATCTTCGCCAATCTGAGGGACGGCGGCACCACCACGGCCGAGGAGTTCTCCGAGCGCTACCGGATCCACCGGCGTCCGGCACGGATGTTGCTCGCCGCGTGCGCCTCGCTCGGCCTGCTCGACCGCGTCGACGGCCGGTATCGCAATTCCGCGATCTCCGAAGAGTTCCTGGTACCCGGTAAGCGCTATTACTTCGGCGACCTGGTGCGGTTCACCGATCGCCGGGAGTACGGCGCGTGGGATCGGCTGGAATGGGCGATCCGCAACAACCGGCCCACGACCTGGGACCCGGACTCGACCGAGGAGACCGATCTGTTCTCCGGAGACGGCGCCATGCTCGACATGTTCTGGAGCATGCTGTCCTCCGGCGCCATGTACACCGCCCGTTCGCTCGCCGCGTCATTCGACTTCCGCCCGTACGACCGGCTGCTCGACGTCGGCGGCGCGGCGGGCGCGTTCTGCATCGAACTGTGCTCTCACTACTCGCGGTTGGAGGCGACCGTCTACGACCTCGAGTTCGTCTGCGAGGGTGCGCGGAAGGCGATCTCCGAAGCCGGGCTCTCCGATCGAATCGACACCCACGCCGGCGACTTCTTCCAGCAGGAACTGCCGAGCGGATACGACCTCATGCTGCTGTCCAACGTGCTGCACGACTGGGGCGAGGGGGACAACCGGAAGCTGCTCGGAAAGTGCCACGCCGCGTTGGCGGACGGCGGCACCCTGCTCATCGCCGAGTCGTTCGTGAACGACGACGAAACCGGTCCGGTGGCGGGCGCGATCAGCAGTCTGAACATGCTGATCGAGACGACGGAGGGCCAGAACTACACTCGCGCCGAATACACCGCCTGGCTGACCGAAGCAGGCTTCATCGACGTCCGTACCGCCGGCTTGATCATCGACGCCCCCGGCGCGAACGGGTTGCTGGTCGCCCAAAAAGGTGGAAAGTGAGGGCACCGCGGCGACCTTGTCCTCGACCAGGCTTCGACGAAGAGATCGAGGTCATGGCGCCTTCTTTCCCCGCGAAGTAGTCCATCCGCGGCCGGGGTGACAGCGGGACTCGGTGTTCTCGCCCTGCTGGTCGCCCCGGTCCTCGGCATCGTCACGCCGACGAAGGCGAAAGCACCGGCACGGTCGATGCCGTACCCGCCGCACGGCTGACCTTCAGCCGCCGAGACCCCGCAGCGCCACGAGCACTTCGTCCGGCACGTCGAGCCGGGCTTCGGCCTCGGAGACCTTCGCGGCCACGCGCCGGTACGTCGCCCGGCCACGGGCGCTGAGGTGGACGAGCACGCGGCGCCTGTCGGCGGCGTCGACCTCGCGGTAGGCCTGCGCGGTGGTCACCAGTTTGTCCACCACCCTGGTCAACGTCGGGGCGGTGGCCAGCGTCCGGTCGGCGAGGTCGGCCATGGCGAGACCGCCCTTGCCGTTCAGCGCGTCCAGCACCAGCCACTGGTCCAAGGTGAGGCCTTCCTTGGCGAGCACCTGCTCGACCCTGGCGGCGACGGCCCGGGCGGCGCGGGTGAGTGAGCCGGTGAGCGACGTTCCGGCGGTCGTGACGCCGTGTGTCCCCATATCCCGTCCCCTTGCCAAAACCGGACACCCTCGCGATACTTCCAGGTGAAAGCACTTCGACCTTACCGGGCCACCGCACGGAGCGCCATGCCCCTACGCCTCGCCACCCGGCCCCGCGACGACACCTGGCGTGTGGCCATGGTGGTCCCGTTGCAGGGGCCCGCCGGGCTGTTCGGCCCCTCGTGCGAGGCGATCACGGAGCTGGCCGTCCACGAACTCAACGATTCCGGCGGCATCCTCGGCAGGCAGGTCGAGGCCGAGGTGGTCGACGGCGGCGGCAGTCCCGCGCGGGTAGCCGAGGACTTGCGGCGTCTCGTCGACAACGGACAGGTCGACGCGGTGAGCGGCTGGCACATCTCGTCGGTCCGGCACGCGCTCGCGCCGGTCGCGGCGGACAGGATCCCGTACGTGTACACCTCGCTCTACGAAGGCGGCGAACGCCGCTCGGGCATCTTCTGCACGGGCGAGACACCGCGGTGCCAGATCGAGCCGGCACTGCGGTGGCTGCGCGATCACCTCGGCACCCGGCGCTGGTTCGTCGTCGGCGACGACTACGTCTGGCCTCACCGGTCGACCCGCGCGATCCGGCAGTACGCCAAGGATCTCGACCTGCGTATCACCGGCGAGGCGTTCGTCGGGCTCGGCGCGGGCGATATGTCCACTGTGGTCCGCCGGATCGAACAGTCCACAAGCGACGGTGTGCTCATGTTGCTGGTCGGGCAGGACGCGGTGCGCTTCAACCGGGCCTTCGCCGCGCACGGGCTCAGCGACCGGCTCGTCCGGTTCAGCCCGTTGATGGAGGAGAACATGCTCCTGGCGAGCGGCGCGAACGCCACCGGCAACCTCTACGTCTCCGCCGCCTACTTCCGGTCCATGGTCACCGCCGACGCGATGGACCTGCTCGGCCGCTACGTCGACCGCAACGGACCTGGGGCCCCCGCACTGAACAACGCCGCCGAATCCTGTTACGAGGGACTGCACACGCTGGCAGAACTCGTCCGCCGGGCGGGGACTTCGGAACTTCCCGCGCTCAACGCGGCGATCGACGGCGTCGCCTACCACGGCCCTCGCGGCACGATCGAATTCCGTGGACAGCAGGCCGACCAGCACGTCCATCTCGCGATCGCCGACGGGTACGACTTCGAAGTCCTCACCAGGCTCTGAAATCCGCCCTCTTGACTCGCTCCGGCACACCACATACTTTCATTTGAAATTATTCCAAGTGACGCCGATTACGCGGAGGTGAGCGTGGGCAACGTGGGCCTGCTCTACGTCGGCGCCGCTCTGATGATCAACGGCCTGATGCTGCTCGGCCGGATACCGCCGCGGTCGGCGGCGGTGCTGAACCTGTTCGTCGGCGCGCTCCAATGCGTCACCCCGACCGTGTTGATCGTGCAGGCGGGCGGCGACCGGGACGCGATCCTGGCCGCGTCCGGCCTGTACCTGTTCGGTTTCACCTACCTGTACGTCGGCATCGCGAACCTCGCGGACCTCGCACCCGAGGGCATCGGCTGGTTCTCGCTCTTCGTGGCGGGTGCCGCCGTGGTGTACGCGGGAATCGCCTTCTGGCACGACGGCGATCCGGTGTTCGGGGTCATCTGGCTTTCCTGGGCGCTGTTGTGGACCTTGTTCTTCCTGGTTCTCGGCCTCGGAAAAGAACATCTGACGCGATTCACCGGCTGGACCGCCCTGCTGCTCAGCCAGCCGACGTGCACGGTGCCCGCCTTCCTCGGCCTCACCGGCGTTTACCCGTCCTGAAAAACCGTTCGGAGAAAAGGAGTCTTCATGCGACACGGTGACATTGCCGCCAGCCCGGACACGGTCGGCGTCGCGGTGGTCAACTACAAGATGCCGCGGCTGCACACCAAGGCCGAAGTCCTCGCCAACGCCCGCAAGATCGCCGAAATGGTGGTGGGCATGAAATCCGGCCTTCCCGGCATGGACCTCGTGGTGTTCCCCGAATACTCGACGCAGGGCATCATGTACGACCCGAAGGAAATGTACGAGACCGCCGCGACGATTCCCGGCGAGGAGACCGAGATCTTCGCCGCCGCGTGCCGTGAGGCCCAGACGTGGGGCGTCTTCTCCATCACCGGCGAGCGGCACGAAGACCACCCCAACAAGCCGCCGTACAACACGCTCGTGCTCATCAACGACCGCGGCGAGATCGTCCAGAAATACCGCAAGATCCTGCCGTGGTGCCCGATCGAAGGCTGGTACCCCGGCGAGGACACCTACGTCAGCGACGGCCCCAAGGGCATGAAGATCTCGCTGATCATCTGCGACGACGGGAACTACCCGGAGATCTGGCGCGACTGCGCGATGAAGGGCGCCGAACTGATCGTGCGCTGCCAGGGCTACATGTACCCGGCGAAGGAGCAGCAGATCCTGATCGCCAAGGCGATGGCGTGGGCCAACAACTGTTACGTGGCCGTGGCGAACGCCGCCGGTTTCGACGGCGTGTACTCGTACTTCGGCCATTCCGCGATCATCGGCTTCGACGGGCGCACGCTCGGCGAGACCGGCGAAGAGGAATACGGGATCCAGTACGCGCAGCTTTCGGTTTCGGCGATCCGTGACGCGCGGACTTACGACCAGTCGCAGAACCACATCTTCAAACTGCTGCACCGCGGGTACACCGGCGTGCAGGACGCGGACGAAGGCGACAAGGGCGTGGCGGACTGCCCGTTCGACTTCTACAAGCTCTGGGTCACCGACGCCAAGAAGGCGCAGGAAAAGGTGGAGTCGATCACCCGCGACACCATCACTCCTCGGTACCCATGATGAGGACGGTGAGCCGCAGGCCCCTTGACGTGTGGGCGAAACTCAGCGCCAGCGGGACGATCACCAGCGCGAAGTAGATCCACAAAGGCCAGTGGTACAGGTGGTTCAGATGCCACGTTTCCTTGAGGGCGATGAAGAAGGCGCCCCCGGTGACGATGAACCAGCCGCGGGCCTTGTTGGCGAAGGTGGCCATGGTGCGCCGCTGCTCGGCCGTGAACGACTTCGCGACCTCGCGGTGCACCTTGCGCCGCCGCCGGCGTTCCTTGGCGATGGCCACCGGGGGCAACAGCCACCACCAGCGCGAAACGGGCTCGCCGAAGTCCGGGCGCGGCATCTCCTTGAGCGCGCGCAGGTCGTGGAACCGCTCGCTCTCCTCGCGGAGTTCGAGCGCGCCCTGATACATCGGCCCGGCGACGAGAAGCCAGCCACCGAGGAAGGCGGACCAGGCGATGAAGTACTCGATGTGGATCACCCCTCCCCGGACTACCGCCGTCCGTGATCCGCGATGATCACCCTATCCGCCCTAGACTCGGCCCATGGACAGGATCGACAGCGGCAGCCGGACGATCGCCGCCCCGCCCGAGACCGTCTACCAGGCACTCCTCGACCGGGAGTCGCTCGAAGCCTGGCTGCCGCCCGAAGGGATGCGCGGCCGGATCGAGCACTGGGATCCGCGGCCCGGCGGCGGTTTCCGGATGACCCTCACCTACCTCGACGCGTCCGCCGCGCCCGGCAAATCGTCGGACGCGACGGACGTCGTCGAGGTCGGGTTCGCCGACCTGGTACCCGCGGAACGCGTGGTGCACAAGGCCGTCTTCGAATCCGAAGACCCGGCCTTCGCGGGCACCATGACGATGACCTGGGAGCTGGCCGCCGCGGGTGACGGCACCGAGGTGACCGTCACCGCGACGGACGTGCCGTCCGGGATCGACCAGGCCGATCACGAGGCCGGGATCGCCTCTTCGCTGGCCAACCTGGCTTCCTTCGCCGAGACGCGCTGACGGCCGGACGCGATGATGATCGCGGCGAGCACGGCCATCACCAGCGGCACGACCAGCGCCGCCCGGTATCCGCCGAGCGCCGCCTCGGGCGAACCACCCGCGCCGAGGGCGGCGACGTTGACGGCGGTCACCGCGGACAGCCCGAGCGCCGCGCCGAACTGGAACGCCGTGTACAGCAGACCACCCGCGAGCCCCTGTTCGTCCTCGGCGATCCCGTCGGTGGCGACGATCGTCAGCGGACCGTAGGCGAGCGCGAAGCCGAGCCCCAGGATGATCATCGACGGGAACATCGCCGCGTACGTCCAGTCCATGCCCAGCGGCAGGAAGAGCGCGTAGGACACGGCCGCGAGCACGAACCCGCCGAAGATCAGCCGCGTGTTGCCGAACCTCGCCACCAGCCGCGGGGTGAGCGTCGGCGCGAGGATCGCGTCGATCCCGACCGCGAGCAGCGCCAGGCTCGTTTCCAGCGTCGACCAGCCCCGGAGTTCCTGCAGGTACAGCGTGACCAGGAACTGGAACCCGAAGAACGAACCCGCGAACAGCAGGGCGCTGACGTTCGCCCGCACCAGCGGCCCCGACCTCAGGATGCCGAGGCGCACCAGCGGCGCGGGCGAGCGGCGTTCGACGGACACGAAGGCCATCAGCGCGGCCACTCCCCCGGCGAACGAGGCCACGGTCCAGCCCCAGCCCTGCCCCGGGTGTTCCAACCGGACCACGGCGTAGGCGATCAGCAGCATCGCCGTCGTGACGGTGACCGCTCCGGCGAAGTCCAGGCGACGCGGGCCGCGTTCGTCGCGAGCGGGTTCCTTGATCAGCCAGAGCGCGGCGAGCAGGATGATCGCGGACAGGATCACCGGCGTGAAGAACACCCAGCGCCAGTCGATCCTGGCCAGCAGGCCGCCGATGACGAGGCCGAGCGAGAAACCGCCCGCCCCGGTGCCGGCGTAGAACAACAGGGCCTTGTTGCGTTTCGGGCCCTCTTCGAAGCTCGTGGTGATGATGGACAGGCCCGCCGGGGTCATGAAGGCCGCGGCGACGCCGGTGACGAACCGGGCGAGCAGCAGCATCCAGCCTTCGGTGGCGAAACCGCCCAGCCCGGAGAAGACCAGGAACACCACCAGCCAGCCGACGAACATGCGGCGGCGGCCGTACAGGTCGGCGGCGCGCCCGCCCAGCAGCATGAATCCGCCGTAGCCGAGCACGTAGGCGCTCACCACGCCGCTCAGCGTGGCGGTCGACAGGCCGAGTTCGGCCCGGATGGACGGTAGCGCCACGTTCAGCATCGCGACGTCGATGCCCTCCAGGAAGATGGCGCCGCACAGCACCAGGAGCACGCCCCAGGCCCGCCCGCCCATCCGGTCGGCGCGCGGAAGCGTTTGCGAGTTGCTCAAGATCGGATCTCCCTCAGTGAACGGGAACCGACGGTTACTCATCGGCCGGTCGGTTCCCTCTTGTAACCAAGGGGATCTTCCGTCACTATCGATGACCATGGAAGAAGGCACTTTGAACTCACCTAGTCGTTGTGAACTCACCGAAGGGGACTACGAGGCCTTCCAGTGGGACACGCGTGAGGACTGCGAGGTCCGCCAGATCCTGGACCGGGTGGCGGACAAGTGGTCGCTACTGGTGATCGCGCTGCTGGACCGCAACACCCTGCGGTTCACCGAGCTCAAGTACAAGATCGACGGCATCAGCCAGCGCATGCTCACCACCACGCTGCGCCACCTGGAACGCGACGGGCTGGTGAACCGGACCGTCTATCCGGTGGTGCCGCCCCGGGTCGAGTACGCGCTGACGCCGCTGGGCATGACGCTGCACCAGACCATCCAGTCGCTGGTCACCTGGACCGAGGACCACCAGAGCGAAATCGCCCTCGCGCGCGCCCAGTACGACAAACGCGTCACCGCCTAGGGAGTCGCATGGCCAGGCTGTCCGGAGGGGATCCGTCACTGCTGCGGCGGCTCAACGCCATCGCCGTCCTGCGCGCGCTGTACGCGGCGGAGGAGCTCACCCTCTCGGAACTGGTCAAGGCGAGCGAGGTCTCCCGGCCGACCGTCGAGGAGATCGCCGCGGACCTCGGCGAACAGGGCCTGGTCGAGGAGGTCCCGCTCTCCCCCGGCGCGCCGCGGCCGCGGGGCAGACCCGCCAAGCGGTACCGGTTCCGCCAGGAGTCCGGGCACGTCGCCGGCCTCGAGATCGGCCCGCATCAGGCGTTGTGCCTGGTCGCCGACCTGCGGGGCGACGTCGTCGGACGGGCGAGGGCCGGGCTCACCCCGGAAACGGCCGCAGCGGACCGGCTCGGCGCCGCGCACCGGGTGCTCGGCACGGCCGTCGAGGGCCACGCCAACGTGCGGATGCTCGGCGTCGGCACCACCGGCGTGGTGTCCGGCGGCAAGGTCGTCCACAACTACCGGCTTCCCGGCTGGACCGGCGTCGACCTGCCCGCGGAGTTCGCCGGCGGCTGCCCGGTGCTGGCCGGGAACGACACCGACCTCGCGACCTTGGCCGAACACTGGCGCGGCGCCGCGCACGGCCTCGACGACGTCGTCTACGTGCGGGCCGGGGCCGCCGTCTCGCTGGGCCTGCTGCTCGGCGGGAAACCGCACGCGGGCCACCACGGCGCGGCGGGCGAGATCGGCGCCCTGCGGCAGGCCGACGGGTTCGTCGAGCTCGTCGCCGCCACGGTCCTCGCCGTCGACCCCGAGCTGGTGGTGATCGGCGGCTCGGACGCGGAGTTGGCGACACGGCTGCGCGCCGAACTCGCCCGGCTGGCGCTGTTCCCGGTGCGCGTCGCGACGTCGGCGCTCGGCGAAGACGCGGTCGCGCTCGGCGCGGTCCGGCTGGCGCTGAGCCGGGTGGAGCGCGAGTTGTTCAGCGTCGCGGACGTCGCCTGAGCAGGCTGATCGCCACGATCAGCACGGCCACCGCGCCACTGGTGAACAGCTGCGTCCGCGCGTCGGCGTCCGTCCACATGAGAACGAGGACGCCCGCCATGGCCAGCAGCGCGACCCAGCTGAGCCACGGGAAACCCCACATCCGCACCGGCAGGTCGGCGGCCGTGCCGTCGCGTTCCGCCGCCTTCCGCAGCCGCAGCTGGGAGACGGCGACGAAGATCCAGACCAGCAGGATGTTCGCCCCGATGGCGTTCAGCAGGAACGGAAGCACGTGTTCGGGGGCGAGGAAGTTCAGCAACACGGCCACGAAACCGAAGGCCACCGACGCGAGCACCGCCGTCCTCGGGACGCCCGCGCCGGACAGTTTCAGCATCGCGCGCGGCGCTTCACCGCGTTCGGCCAAGGAGAACACCATCCGCGAGGCGCCGTAAAGGTTCGCGTTGAGCGCCGAGAGCAACGACGTCAGCACGACGAAACTCATCAGCAGTGCCGCCGACGGCACCCCGACCTTGTCCAGGATGGTGACGAAGGGGCTGGTGTTGGCCGAAGCGGATTCCCACGGCAGCAACAGCACCATCAGCGCCACGGAACCGATGTAGAACAGGAGTAGCCGCACGATGACCGTGCGCGTGGTGCGGCGGATCGAACCGGCCGGATCGTCGGACTCCGCGGCCGCGATGGTCACCAGTTCCATACCGCCGAAGGAGAACGCGACCGCGAGCAGACCGGTCAGCACGCCTTGGAGGCCGTTGGGCAGGAAACCGCCGTGCCCGGTGAGATTGCTCAGCCCGACCGGCGTCGTCCCCGGCAGGACCCCGAACACCGCCAGCGTGCCGAGCACGAGGAAGGCGACCACAGCGGTCACCTTGATCGCGCCGAACCAGAACTCGAATTCCCCGAACGAGCGCACGGCGAACAGGTTCACCACGGTCAGCACCGCCATGAACAGCAGCACCCAGGTCCACTGGGGAACCCCGGGCAGCAACCCGTTCGCGATCCCGGCCGCCGCGGTCGCCTCGGCGGCGACCACGACCACCAGCAGCGACCAGTACAGCCAGCCGACGGTGAACCCGGCCCAGCGGCCGAGCGCCTTCTCCGCGTACACCGAGAACGAACCGCTGCTCGGCTCGGCGGCGGCCATCTCGCCCAGCATGCGCATCACGAGCACCATGAGCAGGCCCGCGACCACATAGGACAGCAGGATGCCGGGGCCCGCGGTCTTGATCCCCGCGCCGGTGCCGACGAACAGCCCGGCGCCGATCGCCCCGCTGATGGCCAGCATGGTGACGTGCCGCCGCCGGAACCCGGTGCCGAGCGATTTCGGCTCGATCGCGGTCACGGGTTCGGCGGGACCTGGTGCGGGCATGGTGGATCCATTCGTCTGCGGTACTGGCGAGCTCAACCGCGGGACAACTCTTCCAGCCGTTCGTGCAGCCGGTCGACGTGGTCCTCGCTTTCGGGCTTCATCAGCACGCTACGCAGGATCCTCGCGCCGTCCGCATCCGCGTCGACCCCGGTGTGACGCAGACCGAACTGCGCCTCGCCGATCCGCAGCGTGCTGAGGAACACCGGCTCCCTCGCCGCGGCCATACCGGTGCGCAGGATCCGCGCGCTCTCCTCGTCGATCCTCGACAGCGAACGCGGCTCCGTCCTGGGGAAGTAGGTGACGATGTCGAGTTCCGGTGGCTGGTACAGGTCGAACCGCTCGGAGTCCTCCAGCAGTTTCGCCCACCGCAACGCCGCGCGGCGCCCGGCCGCGAGCACCCGGCCCAGTCCGTCGGGGGTGGGCGGCAGGACGCGGAAGGTGAGCCACAGCGCCGCGGCGGCCGCCCCCGCCCGGGAGCATTCGAGGCTGATCTCGCCGAGATGCAGCTCTTCCGAGGTGAAGTAGGTGTACGGCGAATCGTGCAGGAAGAACCGGCCCACCCCGGGGTCGGAGAACAGCACCGCGCCGCAGCCGTAGGGCTGGAGGCCGTGCTTGTGCGGATCGATGACGATCGAGTCGGCCTCGGCGATGGCCAGCCACGGGGCTTCGGGCAGCCCTTCGGGACCGTCCAAACCGGACAGAAGCCGGAAGAATCCCCCGTAGGCGGCGTCGACGTGCACCCGGACGCCGTAGCGCTCGCGCAGCGCCAGCGCTTCGTGGATCGGCTCCACCGTGCCCAGCGCGGTCGTCCCGGCGGTGAGGACGACGGTGCCGATCTTCCCGGTGCGCAGCAGATCTTCGAGCGCGTCGAGGTCCATCGCGCCACGCCCGTCGACGGGAACCGTATGCCCCTCGACACCGAGGACGCCGCACATCCGTCCGTGCGTGTAGTGCGCCTCGGCGCTGTACGCGATCCCCTTGCCCGGATGCGTTTCCCGCGCGACGAACAGCGCCTCGAGGTTCGCGATCGTGCCACTGGTGGTCAGATGCCCCAGATGCTCCCGGTAGCCGAACATCGTGGCCAGTGCCTGGACGACCTCGCGTTCCATCTCGGCCGTCGCGGGACCGCCGTCGAGCGCGTGGTTGTTGGGGTTGACCAGCATCGCGGTCAGGTAGCCGACCACGGCGGCCGGATGCGGCGGTTTGAGCATCTGGCCGGCGTAGGACGGGTGGAAGAACGGATAGTTGTCCTTCAGCCGCTCGGTGAGCTCCTCGAACGCCGTTTCGAACCGCCCGTCGGAGATCTCCAGCGACGGATGCGGCCGGACGGGGGTGAACGTCTCCGCCCACGCCTCGTTCGACGTCAACGCCTGACCGAGCCAGTACCGGAAGTCCATCAAGGGCGCCCTTCGCTTCGTTCGGCTCCAAAAAACGTAGGAGTCGCCGGAGGTCCCGCGCAACCGTCTTCGGTAGGGGTCAGCTCCCCCGGGTCCGCCGCTCTTCGCCCTTCTCTTCCAGCTGCCGGACGATCTCCCGCAGCGAAGCGGCCAGCTCGGTGCACTTCTCGGAGCTGAGCCGTTCGGTGACGAACGCTTCCTCCTGGTTGAACTCCGGGAAGAGCTCCCGCATCAGCCGCTCCCCCTCCGGGGTCAGCGCGAGCAGCACCAGCCGCCCGTCGACGGGGTGTTTGCGCCGGGTGACCAGGCCGTGCGCCTCCAGGGTCTTCATGACCCCGGTCAGCGTCCCCTTGGTGATCCCGGACTCGGCGGCGACGTGCCTGGTCTCCTTCTCGCCGAAGATCCACACCACCCAGAGCACCACGAACGCGGTCCAGGTGAGGCCCGCGGTGCGCAGTACCGAGTTCTCGAAATGCAGCCGGACCGCGGTCGCGGCGCGGTGGAGGTTGGCCACCGCCTCCATCCGCTCCCACAGCAGCGGGATACCGCCCAGTTTGGCCCGGACGGCGTTCTCGGTCTCGGCCAGCGTGTGATACCCGGTCAACAGCCACATCCTCACCGGTCCCGGAGGCACCAGCCCGGTGGGCACGCACCCCCGCGCACCCGCTCCGCAGATCGTATGCGGAACGGGCGGGAGTCCACAGTGGTCTTTCCGGGTTGCTCTTCGCTAAGCGGCGGGCGCCAAGGGCTCCAGCAGATCCTGTCCTGTTTCGGACAATTCCGCGGGTACCCGGCTGCCGGGAACTCCACCGTCCGGCATCCGGATCAGGCCGGCGTGGGCCAGACGGTGGGCCGTGCTCTGGTCACTGCACGGCAGGCCGTCGACGTAGAGATCGGGCTCCAGGCTGATGGTGATCTCGGCCCTGCCCTGTGCCACGGCTCGCAGCATGGCCAGGGCTCGCGCTGACCAGCCTTCGGGGTCTTTGGTGTGTTCGGTCATTCGGGGTCACTCCTCTGACCTGAGGTTTTCCCGATGGCCACGGTTCAAACATGACTCCGGTCACCGTTGGGGCACGGCCGCGCGATGCTCGGCGATGTCGCCGAACAGGTCGCCCATCTCCTCGACGCGTTCGAGCACCTGCTCGGCGGTGAACAGCAGGTCGGCGGCCTTGCGGCAGGCTTCGACCTCCTCCCAGGTCACCGGCGTGGACACGGTCGGGACGGCCCGGCCGCGCAGCGAGTACGGCGCGATGGTGGTCTTGGCGGTGTTGTTCTGGCTCCAGTCGATGAACACACGGCCGGGGCGGATGGCCTTCGTCATCTTGGCGACGATGGTTTCCGGTGACCGGCGCGCGAGTTCCTCCGCGACGGCCTTGGCGTACTCGGAGGTGCGTTCGTCGGAGCGGGTGCGCACCGGGCAGTACAACTGCATTCCCTTGTTGCCGCTGGTCTTCGCGTACACCGTGAGACCGTCCCCGATGAGCAGGTCGCTGAGCGTCTCGGCCACTCGGCAGCAGTCGACGACGTCCGCGGGCGGTCCGGGATCGAGATCGAACACCAGCAGATCGGGTGATTTCCGGGCGCCACGGGGGCCGACCGTCCACTGTGGAACGTGCAGTTCCAGCGCGGCGAGATTGGCCGCCCACATCAGCGTCGGGAGGTCGCCGACCACCGGGTAGTCGAGCGTCTCGTCCCCGCCCCGGCGGCCGCGGTTGGTGAGCCGCGCGGTGCGCACCCAGTCGGGCGCGTGCCGGGAAACGTTCTTCTCGTAGAACGGTTCGCCGTCGACACCGTCGGGGAACCGGCGGAAGGTGGCGGCGCGGTCGCGCAGATGCGGGAGCATCACCGGGGCTATCCGGCGGTAGTAGTCGAGGACCTCGCGTTTGGTGAAACCGTGCGCGGGATAGAGCACCTTGTCCAGATTGGACAGCCCCAGCCGCCGACCCTCGACCTCGACCGTTATCCGCTCCTCAGGCACCCTTCGACGATAGATCACCGGCGGGGTTTCCGGGGTACCGTGAGGCATGAGCACCGTGCCGGACGCGATCGCCCCGATGCTGGCGACCGACGGCGACCTGCCCACCGGCGGGTGGGCCTACGAATACAAATGGGACGGCTACCGCTGCTGCCTGCGGGTCGCGCGCGACGGCGAAACGCGTCTGACCAGCCGCCGCGGGCTCGACGTCACGGCGACGTACCCGGATGTCACCGGCGAAGCGCTCGATGGCCGCGAAGCCGTCCTCGACGGCGAGATCGTCGTGCTCGACGAGCAGGGCAGGCCCAGCTTCCCGCTGTTGCAGACCCGGCACCTGCGCACGCCGGACGCGTCGCTGCTGGAACGCAGCCCGGTGCACTTCTTCGCCTTCGACGTGCTGTTTCTCGACGGCGACGTCCTGCTCGACGAGCCGTACGAGGCCCGGCGCGAGGTGCTGACCTCCTTGGGCGCCGGCGGCCGCATCGCCATCCCACCGGGGTACACCGACCAGGACATCTCACCCGACCAGCTGCTCGACGTCGTCCGGCAGCACGGGCTCGAAGGTTTGATCGCGAAGAAGCTCGACAGCCGCTACTACCCCGGCAAGCGGACACGGCAGTGGATCAAACGGGCGCTGTGGCACACCCAAGAGGTCGTGATCGGCGGCTGGCGTCCCGGCGACGGACGGCGCTCGGGAACGCTCGGCGCACTGCTGCTCGGCGCCCATGACGACGCCGGGGACCTGCGGTACATCGGCGACGTCGGGACCGGGTTCAGCGACAAGGTGCTCGAAGACCTGCATGCCCGGCTCACCCCGCTGGAGCGGAAGAAGCCGCCCTTCGCCTCGGAGGTCCCGCGCGATCGGGCGCGGCGGGTGCACTGGGTGGAGCCGGAACTCGTCGGCGAGGTCGTGCACCGGAACTGGACCCCGGACGGCCGTCTGCGGCATACGACGTGGCGGGGTTTGCGGGCGGACAAGACGCCTGAGGACGTCAAGCTTCCCTCCTCTGGATGAAGCGCAGCATGTTGCCGGAGGGGTCGAGGAAGGCGCAATCGCGTACTCCTCCTGGCCGGTCGATCGGTTCCTGCATCACTTCGGCGCCCGCGGCCTCGATGCGCTCGAAGGTGCCGTCGCAGTCGTCAGTCGTGAAGACGAGTCGGTTCAGCAAGGCTTTGGACATCAGGTCCTCGATCGCGGACCGGTCGGCCGGTGAGGCACCACGGTCCGCGTCGGGTGGTTCGAGGACGATCCGCACGTCCGGCTGCGAAGGCGGCCCGACGCTCACCGGCCCGTCACTCCACACGGTGAAACCGAGCACGTCACGATAGAAGCCGAGCGCGCCGCCGAGATCGTGGACGGCGAGCGTGCATGAGAAGAGCCGGATCATTTGGCGCTGAGGAAGGCGATTTCGAGACCGCGGAGGCGTTCCGGGTCGGTGTCGATGTCGATCCTGGTGATCTTCCCGTCGTGAACGCTGAACGTGAAGACGGCCTTCGCCTGGCCGCGATGCGACCAGACGGCCGACGGATCCCCGCCGACCAGGGCCAGCCGGGCCGCCTCCGCGCGTCCGGAGAAGAAGGCCGCGACCGCGTGGCCGCCGCGGACCTCGCCGACCACGGCGTCCGGGTCGAGCACTTCGAGCAGGGCTTCGAAATCACCGTTCCGGGCGGCTGCCAGGAAGGCGGCGATGACCTCCCGCTTCGGGGATCGCGCGGCGTCCGTCTCGTCGGAAGCGGTCTGCACCCGGCGTCTGGCCCGGCTCGCGAGCTGCCTTGCCGCCGCCGGCGAACGGCCGAGGACGGTGCCGATCTCGCCGAACGACACGGCGAACACGTCGTGCAGGACGAACGCGAGCCGCTCGGCGGGGTTCAGCTTGTCCAGCACCACCATCAGCGCGACACCGACCGAATCGGCCAGCAGCGCCTCGTCCTCCGGGTCTTCCTTGGCGATATCCGGCAGGCCGGGCTCGGACGGCATCGCCCCCGCGGCCTCCTCCCGTCTGGCGCGGCGGGATTCCAGCATGTTCAGGCAGACCCTGGCGACGACCGTGGTCAGCCAGCCCGCCGGATTCTCGATGTCGTCGGTGTCCGCGCGGCTGACCCGCAGCCACGCCTCCTGCACCGCGTCCTCGGCCTCCCCCGGCGAGCCGAGTATCCGGTAGGCCACCGCCCGCAAGCGACCTTGGTGCTCGGCGAACCGCTCGCTCACCCAATCCTGCTCGGCCATCTGTCACATTCCTCCGTCCGGGTCTGTCACAGCGAATGACCGGCGAACCCGTCCCGATGTGACATCGCCGGTCCGACCACCCGTATCGAATCCCCAGGAGACCATGATGAAAGCGCACGTCAGCTCGATCCTCCTCGGCGTCAAGGACCTGGCCACGTCCAAGGCGTTCTACACCGAGGGGCTCGGCTGAAAGATCAAGGACGACTACGGCGTCTCGGTGTTCTTCGAGCCGGACGGCGGCTCGCGGGTCGGCTTCTACGGCCGCGAAGGCCTCGCGGGCCAGGTGGGCACGAGCCCGGAAGGCAGTGGTTTCAGCGGGCTCGTCCTCACCTACGTCGTCCGCAGCGAGACACGCGTCGACGAGATCGTCGCGGAGGCCGAGAAGGCGGGTGCCACGATCCTGAAGCCCGCGGGTGCCCTGCCATGGGGCGGGTACGGCGGCACCTTCGCGGACCTGGACGGCTACATCTGGAGCATCGGCTACAGCGCAAAGGGCACGGATCAGCCGTACGCGGAGTGATCTCCCGGTGAGCCCCGGGCCCCTCGTGTTCTCGCGAGGGGCCCGGTGTCTTCGGCGTGTCAGCGCCGTGGCGGTCCGGTGTCAGGCGGGTCGGCGATCGTTGCTTTCACAACGAGAGATCACCACCACCAAGGAGTTCGAGATGTCCGTCTTCCCCACCCCGCAGCCGATCGCCGCCACGCTGACCGTCGCCGGCGCCCGGGTTCGCCTCACCGCGAGCGACCGCACCGACACGGTGGTGCTGGTCGAGCCGATCGACGCCACGAGCAAGTCGGACGTGAAGGTCGCCGAGAACACCAAGGTCGGCTTCGACGGCGGAAAGCTGTCGATCGAGACGAAGAAGGCCGGCGGCAAGAACGGCTCGGTCGCGATCACGATCGAGGTGCCCACCGGTTCCGGGCTGGTCCTGAACACGGCTTGGTCGGATGTCGAGGCCGACGGCCGGTTCGGTGACTGCGCGCTGGAGATGTCGTCGGGCCAGGCCCGGATCGAGCGCGTCGCGGCGGTGCGGGGCAACCTCGCGGCCGGCGACATCGCGATCGGGCACGTCGGCGGGACCGTGGACCTCGACGGCGGCTCGGCCGGCGTCCGGATCGGTGAGGTCGAAGGAACCGTGAAGTACTCGGGCGCGACCGGGAAGGTCTGGATCGGGCACGCCCGGTCCGACGTCGAACTTTCCGGCTCCAGCGGCAGTTTCGACATCGACCGCGCCGACGGCGACATCGTCGCGAAGGCGGCCAACTGCCCGATCCGCATCGGACGGCTGTCGCGCGGCGAGGCCGAACTGGTGAACGCGTCCGGCGGCATCGAGGTCGGCGTCGACGGGGACACCGCGTCGGTGGATGCCAAGAGCACCAAGGGATCCGTGCGTAACTCCGTCGCGGCCGGCAGCGAGGCGGGGGTCAAGGTTTACGCCCGGACGCGGCTGGACGACATCGTCATTCACCGCGCCGCGTGATCCCGGCGGCGGGTGGGATGGGGTGGCCGCAGTTAGTCGACTAATTGCGGCCACCTAAGACGAAGCGAACCGGTCCAGCGCCGCGAGCTTCCAAGCCCGCTTCACGTCACTCGAATGGTGTCCTGAATCGTCGTCGATCAACAACTCCGCGCCGGGCCAGGCGCGGGCGAGTTCCCAGGCCGTGTCCACCGGGCAGCTCAGGTCCCGGCGTCCGTGGATCAGCACGCCGGGAATGTCCCGCAACAGGCCCGCGTCGCGGATCAGCGCGCCGGGTTCGAGCCAGCCGGCGTGGGAGTAGTAGTGCGTGACGATGCGCGCGAACGCGAGTTCCCATTCACCGATTGGTCCATTATGGACGGTCGCACCGGGTTCCAGTGACAGCACCGTGTCCTCCCAGCGGCACCAGGAACGGGCGGCCTCGATCCGCACCCGTGGGTCGGGATCTTCCATGAGCCGAGCGTAGGCGGCGACCAGATCACCGGAGAGATCACCGCGGAATCGGGCCCATTCCTCGGGAAAGAACCGGCGGGCGCCGTGATACAGCCAGTCGATCTCGGACGGCCGTGTCGTGCTGATGGAGCTGACGACGATCTCGGTGACCCGCTCCGGGAATCGTTCGGCGTAGGCGAGCGCGAGTGTCGTGCCCCAGGAACCTCCGGTGACGAGCCAGCGTTCGACCCCCAGGTGTTCGCGCAGACGTTCCATGTCGGCGACGAGGTGGTCCGTCGTGTTGTGCCGCATATCGGTCGCCGGGTCGCTCGCGTGCGGGGTGCTGCGCCCGCAGCCGCGCTGATCGAACAGCACCGCGCGGTAGCGGGCCGGGTCGAACATCCGCCGCATGCCCGGCGTACAGCCCTGTCCGGGCCCGCCGTGCAGCATGACCGCGGGCTTCCCGGCGGGGTTCCCGCAGGTCTCCCAATAGAGGACATTGCCGTCACCTACATCGAGCAGTCCCTTGTCGTACGGCTCGGCGGGCGGGTACAGATCGATCATGAACCGAGACTAGACCGTCAGTGAGGCCACGAAACACTTTCGCCGCAACGAAGTTCAGCACACCGGCCCTTTCCTCGCCGCGCGGAAAGGGGCAGATTCGGAACTTCACCGGCGAAAACCCACGAACGGGGAACCATGGCCGTCGACGGCATGAACTACACCCTCGGGGTGGAAGAAGAGTTCGTCCTGCTCGACCCGATGGACGGCTCGGTCGCCTTGCGGGCGCCCGAGCTTCTCGAAAGCCTCGCCCCCGGGCCGGACGTCACCGGTGAGCTGATGCGGTTCCAGATCGAGACCGCGACGGGTGTCTGCCGCGGCCTGGACGAGGTGCGCTCGGAACTGACGCGACTGCGGCACCTCGTCGCGACGGCCGCGGAGGCCGACGGCTGCCTGATGGTGGCGGCGGGGATCCCGCCCGGTGACCTGCGGGGAGACACGCTCACACCCGAGCCGCGGTACCGGCGGATGGCGCAGGCGTTCCCGGAACTGATCGGCGAGGCCGGGACGTGCGCCTGTCATGTGCACGTCGGTCTGCCGTCACGGGATCTCGGCGCCCGCGTCCTCGCCGGGCTGCGGCCGTGGCTCGCCCCGTTGCTCGCCCTCAGCGCCAACTCGCCGGTGCAGAACGGCGCCGATTCCGGCTGGTCGAGCAGGCGGTTCCCGATCTGGGACCGCTGGCCCACGGCGAAACCGCCCGACGAGTGGACCGGCGCGGCCGCGTACGACCGGAGTATCAGGGAGGCTTTGCGTCGCGGCGCCGCCCTCGACGCGGCGGGCGTGTACTTCTACGCGCGTCTTTCCCCGCGGTATCCCACGGTCGAGGTGCGGATCGCCGACGTCTGCCTGGCCGTCGACGACGCGGTGCTCCTCGCGGCCCTGGTGCGCGGGCTGGTCGCGACCTGCGCCGGGACGGCGAGACCGCCGCGGGTCCGCGGTGCCCGGATCGACGCCGCCTTGACGGCCGCCGCGCGTCGCGGTCTCGACGGGCCGGGTATCGACGTCTTCACCGGCCGGGAGGCCGATCAGCGCGAGTTGCTCGGCGAACTCGTCGAGTTCATCCGGCCGGCGCTCGTGGCCGCCGGCGACGCGGACGACGTCGACCGGGGGCTGGACTCACTGTTCGAACACGGGACCGGCGCGGCCCGGCAACGCCGGTTGTTCGCGGAAGCGGCTTCTCCTGGCGAGTTCGCCGCGGATCTCGCCCACGCGACGATGAACGTCCCGGCCCGGTAGTCGAGCCGGCGTCAGAGCCAGCCGGACTCGCGGGCGATCCGCACGGCGTCGACCCGGTTGCGGGCGCTGAGCTTGGAAACGATCGTCGTCAGGTAGTTCCGCACGGTGCCGGCGGACAGGAACAACTCGGCGGCGATCTCGGTCGGGTCGGAGCCGACCGACGCCAGCCGGAGCACCTCGATCTCGCGGGCGGTGAGCGGGCATTCCTCGCTGTCCCAGGCGGCGAGCGCCAGGTCGCCGTCGACGACGCGCCGTCCGGCGGCGACCCCGCGGACCGCGTTGGCGAGCCGGTCGGCGGGCGCGTCCTTGCGCAGGAAACCGTTGACCTTCGCGGCCAGTGCCCGCCGCAGGGTGCCGGGGCTGCCGAGCGAGGTGAGGATCAGGGTGCGCACGGCGGGCAGCTGCTCGTGCAGTTCGGCGGCGGCGGTGAGGCCGTCCTTGCCCGGCAGGTCGATGTCGATCAGCGCGATGTCGGGGCGCGCGGATTGGGCGAGCGGGAGGATCTCGTCGCCACTGGCGCATTCGGCGACGACTTCGATGTCGGGTTCCAAACCGAGCAGCGCGACCAGGGCCCCCCGGACAATGTGCATGTCCTCGGCCACCAGGACCTTGATCATCGACCCCATCTGCCTTTCGCCTGCGTCTCGCCCCACGAGCCGACGATACTATCCTCACACACTCGTTCCGCGAAATGGAAACCGGCCCTTGACCGCCGCGGGGGACGCGGTCAAGGGCCGGTTCTGTGTTGCCGCGGGAATACGTTCTTCGGACCGCGCCAACACGGCCGGGGAGGTTCCGGCGTGAATGCGCTACCAGGAATTCTGCTGCCACCGGCCACCGGGATCCAGTGCGCGCACCACCGGCGGGGCATGGTTTTCGCATGCTCGCCCACCCCGTGAAATTTTCACGTCGGCGCACACATGAATCCATATCCGGCGGTGAATCAAGCACTTCAGGAGAAGCCGTGGCGAACACTACTGTCGGAAACCGCAAAGCATGCCAGAAATCCTCGAGCGAAAGGACGGCACAATGGATGAGACTGTCCGGCGAGCCGTGGAGCGAGCCATTGGGGCCATGAACGAGAAACTGGGCGAAGAGCTCACTATCGACGACATCGCCCGCGCCGCGACCTTCAGCAAATTCCATTTCACCCGGGTGTTCCAGCAGGCCACCGGGGTCTCGCCCGGCCGGTTCCTGTCCGCGCTGCGGCTCGACGAGGCCAAACGCCTGCTGCTGACCACCTCGATCACGGTCGCCGACATCAGCCACCGCGTGGGCTACAACAGCGTCGGCACCTTCAGCACGCGGTTCAGCAGCCGCGTCGGCCTGTCCCCGTCCGCGTACCGGCGGCAGGGCGGCTTCCAGCGCCGCCTGGCCGGCGAGCCCCGCCCCGGCCCGAAGCGGGCGATCGTCCGCGGTTTCGTGTCGGCGCCGCCGGAGATCTCGCCCGGCCTCGTCTTCGTCGGTCTCTTCCCGACGCGGATCCCCGAGGGCGCGCCCGTGCGCTACACGGTCATCGACGCCCCCGGCCCCTATCAGCTGACCGAGGTCCCGGAAGGCGACTGGCACCTCGTCGCGCACTGTGTGACCGGCCCGCTCACCCGCCGCGGCACCGGGTACACCGGGCACCACGGTCCGATCACCGTCGAGCCGGGTGTCACCGCGCGGCTCGCGGACCTGCGGATGCGGCCCAAGCGCCTGTTCGACCCGCCGGTCCTGCTGGCACTGCCCGACCTGCGGCACCGGCCGGAGCCGTTCCAGCGCGCGGCCTGACCCTCACCCCGGATGTCAGGAAAGGGTCGTTCAGGACGGAAAACGTCTTGAACGACCCTTTCCTGACATCTGCGGGACCTCAGGCGGACAGCCGGCCCGCCGACGGGGCCAGCCCCTCCCGGATGTTCCGCCGCCACAGCTCGTACGCGGGCGTCCCGTCCGCGGCGTCCTCGGTGACCTCGGTCGAGTCGGCCAGCTCGACGGCCTCCTCGATGCTCAGCCCGGCGAGCGCGCGGGCGGCGCGGCGGGTGTGCGGCGGCACGAACGAGGAGAACGTCCTCGCCTTCACCGCGAAGACGACGCCGAGCCCGAGCTGGTCCTGGTGCTCCCCCGCCGCCTCGCGGAGCCTCACCAGCCCTGCCCGGTCGCAGCCGCCCGCGAAGGTCGAGGCCAGCCCGACCCCGCTCCACAGGTCCGGGCGGCGTCTGGCCGGGAAGCGGTTCACCGCCGCGACGACCTTCACCGGATCCCCGCCGTTGATGAACCACAGTGCCCGCCCGATGCCCTGATCGCAGGCGCGCGGGAAGTACTCGGGGGCGCCCGCCCACGGGTACGGCTGGGGGACGAACTGCTCGCCGACCCACTTGCGGGTGTCGAAGTAGGCGCGGTCGAAGGCGTACCCGTCGACGGCCAGCCAGCTCATCGTCGGATGGAACGGCACGCCGTCCAGATCCGGCAGCACCTTCTTCCACAGCGGCCGGGGCAGCCGGGCCATCGCGAACCCGATGCCGATGTAGGTCAGGAACACGTGCGGGAGTCCGGGGCCGCTCATCAGTTCGGCCGTGCGGTCCTTCCGGCCGCCGGGCATGACGTCGAGGATGGTGAACGCCATCGCCGCGCCCTCGTAGGCGAACCCGCGCATCTCCGGCTCGACCATGTCCAGCCGCCGTTCGGCCTCCCACAGCGCGGGGGCGTCGATCCCCCACTCGAAGCCGCACACCACCGCCTGCGGGATCGACTCCAGCCGCGCGGTCGACGGCGTCCTCGGCACACCGAAGCCGCGCCCCTCGAAGCCGACCGAAGCCAGCGAAGGCGCGAACATGACCTTGCGCAGGGCACCCAGCAATGAGCTCATCATACGTCCTTTGTGGATAGTGGCGGCTTCGCGCGAACCGGCTCCTGCCGAGGAGACCATGCCGCGATCGACGTCCGATCGAGGTCGGCGCCGGTACCGCCGAACAGTCCATCGCCACCTCGGGAAAGGCGGGAATTCACCCGTTCGCCGGACTGATTCACCGGAATGGAACGTACTCGGCGAAGAAAGAAAACCACTCGAGGTAGCAATTTTACCTTCTTCTGACCTGACGGTCGGTAATCGATCGCTCGCAGTTTCAGTACCCTCGAAGCCGAAGCATCGCCGCAGCTCACCGGCACATTGATCATGTCAGGCAGGTCGCGCGGAATAGCGCAACCTTGGATCGTGCGATTCCGATTCACTCTTCCGGGTTTGCTATGTACACTGAGAGTTAGCGCGTTTCTGGGGAAGAGGAGGTCGGAGTGATCCGAGTCCTATTGGCCGAGGATATGCACATGGTCCGTGGCGCCTTGGTCGCCCTGCTGAACCTCGAACAGGACATCGAGGTCGTCGCCGAGGTCTGCTCCGGCGACAAGATCCTTCCGATGGCCGCGGAGTATCTCCCGGACGTCGCGATCATCGACATCGATCTGCCGGCCAAGGACGGGCTCGCGGCCGCTTCCGAGCTCTGCCAGCAACTTCCGAGCGTCCGCACGCTGATCCTCACCTCGCTCGGCCGCCCGGGCACCGTGCGCCGCGCGCTCGACGCGAAGGTCAACGGCTTCCTGCTCAAGGACGCGCCGGCCGACAAGCTCGCCAACGCGGTCCGTTCGGTCGCCATCGGCCGCCGGGTGATCGACAGCGAACTCGCCTTGTCCGCCTGGGAAACGGAAGACTGCCCGCTGACACCGAGGGAAGCGGAGATCCTCCGGCTCGCCGCGAACGGGCGCACGGTCGCCGACATCGCGGCGGAGCTGTTCCTGTCGCCGGGGACCGTGCGGAACTATCTCGCCACCGTGGTCACGAAACTCAACGCCCGCAACAGGGTGGACGCCATCCGCATCGCCACCGATTCCGACTGGCTCTGACCCGTTCGGCGTCTTCTCTTTTGCCACAACCGGTTCTTCGCGCCAGGTCGTGACGATCGCATACCGCGCAACGAAGAAATCACGGCCGGCCGGGTGTTTCCGGCACTGTTCCGAAGGTTCCGCCTCTGTCACCGTCATCGAGGGGGACTCCGCCGGAGGGGCAGGGATGCACGCGATGACCATCGGACCGGGTGACACGGCCAGGGTACTGGGGCCGGTCGAGCTGCACATCGGCGGCGCCGACCGCGCGCCGAGCACGCCGAAACTCCTGCAACTGCTCGCGATGCTGCTCATCCGTCCCGGCAAGACGGTCCACGTCGACTCCCTCGTCCACGAGCTGTGGAACGACGCGCCCCCGCGCAGTGTCCGCCGGACCCTGCACACCTACGTCCACCACCTCCGCCGTCACCTCGACCCCGGCGGCACCGGCGGCCTGCTGGTCACCAGCTCACCCGGCTACCGGCTCGAGATCGACGCGGGCGTGGTCGACGTGTCGGAGTTCCAGCGGCTCCACCGGCTCGGCCGCGACCTCTTGGCCGCGGGCGACAACGCGGCGGCCGCGCACGCGTTCCGTACCGCGCTGGACCTGTGGTCCGGTCCCCCGCTGGCGAACATCCACTGTGGACCGACCTTGGCCGCCTACACCGTCTATCTGCTGGAGCATCGGCGCAACGCCCGCGACCTGTGGATCGAGGCCGAGATCCGGGCGGGCAGGCACCGGGAGATGCTCGGCGTGCTGCGGTCGCTGACCACCGCCGACCCGTTCGACGAAACCCTGCACGGCCACCTGATCCGCGCGCTGGGGCTCAGCGGACGGCGCAGCGACGCGCTGGCGTCCTACGAGTGGCTGCGATCCAGGCTCGAGGACGAACTGGGGGTGACACCCTGCGCCGAACTGCGAGAGCTGCATCGCGAACTGCTCTCCGAGGGACATCCGATCCGCTGAAGCACCACCCGCCACCACCAGATCAAGGAAACTGAGGAGTCAAGCATGACCGCTCGCACCTATGGCCAGTTCTGCGGCCTCGCCCGCGCGCTCGAGATCATCGGGGAACGCTGGTCCCTGCTCGTGATCCGCGACCTCGTGCTCGGACCGAAGCGTTTCGACGAGCTCCAGCACGGCCTGCCGAAGATCCCGACGAGCATCCTGTCGACCCGGCTCAACGAACTCGAACGGCACGGGGTCGTGCAGCGCCGGGTGCTCTCCCAGCTCGACGCCGGGGTGGTCTACGAGCTGACCGAATACGGCAACGACCTCGACCAGATCCTGCTGCAGCTGGGCCTGTGGGGCGCCCGGTCGCTCACCGACCCGGCCGCCGACGACCTGTTCACCCTCGACGCGGCCATCCTGTCGCTGTACACGACGTTCCAGCCCGACGCGGCCCGCGGCATCGACTGCGCGTTCGAACTGCACTACGGCGATCAGATGATCGTGCACGCGGTGGTCGAGGACGGCGCCATGACGGCCGGGGAGGGCCCGCACCCGAACCCCGACCTCGTCATCGAGCCACGCGGTCCGGTCGTGCTGAAGCTGCTGAACGGCGAGATGGCCGCCGCGAGCGCGCTCACCTGCGGCGCCGTGGCCATCAAGGGCGAGCCGGCGATGCTGGAGCTGTTCACGCGGCTGTTCCACATCCCCTCGGCGCCGTCGAAGGCCGAAGGGCTCGTCACGCACTGAACCGCGGGCGCGTGGGACCGGGACGCCGGTCCCACGCGTCATTCGAAGCGCGAGGTGTCGCCCGCGCCCCGGCGCACGATCTCCGGCTCGCCCGACGAGAAATCGATGACCGTGGTGGGCTCGACCCCGCAGTCGCCGGAATCGATCACCGCGTCCACCACGTGCTCCAGATGTTCCTTGATGTCCCAGCCCTGGGTCATCGGCTCCTCCTGGTCGGGCAGCAGCAGCGTGCTCGACAGCAGCGGCTCGCCGAGTTCGCCGAGCAGGGCCTGGGTGACCACGTGGTCGGGGATGCGCACGCCGACCGTCTTCTTCTTGGCGTGCAGCAGACGGCGCGGAACCTCCTTGGTGGCCGGGAGGATGAACGTGTAACTGCCCGGTGTGGACGCCTTGACCGCGCGGAAGACCGCGTTGTCCACGTGCACGAACTGGCCCAGCTGGGCGAAGTCCTGGCACACCAGGGTGAAATGGTGGCGGTCGTCGAGTTTGCGGATGCTCCGGATGCGGTCGATGCCCTGTTTGTTCCCCAGCTGGCAGCCGAGGGCGAAACAGGAGTCCGTCGGGTACGCGATGAGCCCGTCCTCGCGCAGGATGTCGACGACCTGTCCGATCGCGCGTCGTTGCGGATTCTCCGGGTGTACGTCGAAATACCTGGCCATGCGCAGAGCTTAGGGCCACCGGTGCCCGCCCGCCCCGCGTGGCGTACAAAGTGGAACCCACGTCTTCCATCGTGGCGAGTTCCGCGATCCCCCGGTGTGGTCCGAACGTCCCACACCCGCGCGGGTGACCATGGGGATTTTCCCTGTCCCGGGACGGAAAACGCCTCCTTGATCATCCTCCCCGCGGCCGCGGAAGCGGGAACCGGGGTAACGAAGATGGGTTAGGATCCGAATCACACCGCGATGGAGGTCGTGCGACGGCCTCGGCCGTCGCAAGGGGGCAGCACGACAAGGATCAGTACGTCTTCTGTTACCACAGGGGTGCCCGTGCCGGAACAGCTCGCCGTGACCGCCGAACCTCTGGGTACCGCCGGGGTCGACCGGCGCCCGCGGCGGGCACTGTTCCTCGCCGGGCTGATCATCACCGTCGTCTTCGTCAACTCCTGCCTGTTCGGGCTCCTCGCGGTCCTGTTCCGGCCGGGGGTGGACTTCTGGCAGGGCCTGCTGGCCGTGCTGTACGTCGGGCCCGTGCTGGCGATCCAGCTGCTGTACTTCAGCCGTCCCGCGGTCCGGCTCGACACCAAGCTCGCGAAGGCCATGCTGGGGGTGCAGGCGTGCCTGGCGTTCCTGCCGACCTTGCACTTCGACGCCGCGCTGAGCTCGCTGACCACCCTCGCGGCGGGCAGCGCGCTGCTGCTGTTCCGGCCGCGGACGGGCTGGACGGTGTTCACCGTGTTCATGGCGGGCACGATCTGGATCCTGTGGACCTACGACGAGACCTGGCTCGGCGCGGTGTTCGACAGCGTCACCGCGGTCTTCTACGCCCTGGTCGTGTACCTGCTGACCTGGCTCGCGCGGCTGGTCACCGAACTGCACCAGGCCAGGACCGAGCTGGCGAGGCGGGCCGTGGCCGAACAGCGGCTGGCCTTCGCGAGGGACCTGCACGACCTGCTCGGCCTCAGCCTGTCCGCGATCGCGCTCAAGGGCGAACTGGTGCACCGCCTGCTGCGGAAGTCGCTGGCCAGGGCCCGTGAGGAGCTCGCCGAGATCACCGGGATCGCGCAGCGGACGCTGTCCGACGTGCGGTCGGTGGCCAGGGGTTACCGGGAGCTGTCGCTCGACAAGGAGTCACGGACCGCGGTGTCGCTGCTCTCGGCGTCGAACGTCGCGGTGCGGGTCGACCTCGAGCAGGTCGAACTCCCGGTGAAGCTGCGCACCCTGCTGGCGAAGGTGCTCCGCGAGGGTGTCACGAACGTGCTCCGCTACACCGGCGTCGAGCACTGCGAGATCACCGTGCGCGAGAACGGCGGCCGGGTGGCGCTGGAGATCGTCCACGACGGGACGGCGCACGAGGACGTCCCCGAGGAGACGGCCGAGAGCCTGCGCGAGGTGACCGAGGAGGTCGCCGGGCACGGCGGGAAGCTGAGCGCGGGTCCCGACGCGGCGGGCCGGTGGCGGCTGCACGCCGAACTCCCGGTGCCCGAACAGGCCGAGCCCACCGAGACGGCGCTGGCCGAGGGGTCCGGGCACTGGTCCCGGATCGACGCCCGGAACGTCCAGTGGACGATGACGGTGGTCTTCATCGTCTTCAGCCTCTCCGCGATGGCCCGCGCGTTCATGCTGACCGACGACGGCTGGTCCCTCGCGCTCATCGCCGGCTACCTCACCGCGCTGACCACGCTGCAGCTGTCCTACTTCGCCCGCCCGAACGTCCGGCTGCGCTCGCGGCAGAGCTACGCGCTGCTGTTCGTGCAGGCGTGCCTGATCTTCCTGCCGCTCATCCCGCTCGGGAGCGCGTGGGTGAGCCTGCCGAGCCTGTTCGCCGGCACCGCGCTGCTGGTGCTGCCGCCGCTGGCCGGGTGGACGGCGTTCGCCGTGACCGCCGCCGGGGTGGTGCTGATCCGGATCTCCTACGGCACCGACTTCCTCGGCGGCTTCTACACCTTCGCGTCCATCCTGAACACCGGGTTGATGGTGTTCGGTCTGATCTGGCTGATCCGGCTGGTGACCGAACTGGGCGAGACCAGGAAACGCCTCGCCGAGGTCGCGGTCGCGGAGGAGCGGCTGCGGTTCGCCCGCGACCTGCACGACCTGCTGGGGATGAGCCTGTCGGCGATCGCGCTGAAGAGCGAGCTGACCAGCCGGATCATGGACATCGACACCGATCGCGCCTCCGACGAACTGCTGGAGATCCTCGGGCTGACCCGGCAGGCGCTGAGCGACGTGCGGTCGGTGGCGAGCGGCTACCGCGAACTGTCGCTGGATCAGGAGTCGCGGTCGGCGCAGGCGGTCCTGGTGGCCGCCGACGTCCAGGTGCGGCTGGAGATCGAGCACGAGGACCTGCCGACGACGGTGCGCACCGTACTGGCCGTGGTGCTGCGCGAGGGCGTGACGAACGTGTTGCGGCACAGCAAGGTCGAACGCTGCGAGATCGCCGTGCGGCGGACCGGCGACGGCGTCGCGCTCGACATCGTCAACGACGGCGTAGTGAACGGACGGCCGCCGAAGCCGGAGCAGCCGGTGCGGGTGGAGGCCCCGGGCAGTGGCATCACGAACATGTCCGACCGGGTCGCCGGGCTGGGCGGGGAGCTGACCGCCGGCGTCGAGCCCGACGGGCGGTTCCGGCTGCGTGCCGTGGTGCCCGTTTAGATCCAGCCGGATTCCTTGGCGATGCGGATCGCGTCGACCCGGTTGCGCGCGTTGAGCTTCGACACGATCGTGGTCAGGTAGTTGCGGACGGTTCCGGTGGAGAGAAAGGCTTTCGCCGCCACCTCCAGGGTGTCGCGGCCTTCGGCGGTCAGCCGCAGGACGTCGATCTCCCGCGGGGTCAGCGGGCATTCCACGGTGTCCCAGGCGGCGAGGGCCAGATCGCCGTCGACCATCCGCCGTCCGGCGGCCACCCCGCGCACGGCGTTGGCGAGTTTCTCCGCGGGGGCGTCCTTCAGCAGGAACCCGCTCACTTTGGCCGCCAGCGCCCGGCGGAGCGTGCCGGGCCTGCCGAGACTGGTCAGGATCAGGGTCCGGACCTCGGGGAGCTGCTCGTGGAGTTCGGTGGCCGCGGTGAGCCCGTCCTTGCCGGGGAGGTCGATGTCGATGATCGCGACCTGGGTGCGGGAAACCCGTGCGGCGGGAAGGATCTCGTCACCCGACGCCACTTCGGAAACCACTTCGATATCCGGTTCCAGCCGCAGGAGCGCCACGAGCGCTCCCCTGACGATGTGCATGTCTTCGGCCACGAGAACCCTGATCACCATGGCGCCGTCCCCTCACGCACACCCCCATGGCCCCAACATAAACACGCCCGCACGGAACGCGTTCCACCGTTCGGGTGGTGAGTCGGCCGGGCCCGGCGCGGGGGCGGCGAGGCGAAAGAGTCACCCCTCGACGGAATCCGCAGTCGGTCGGCTACTTTCCGTCGACGTGGCGGCAGGTGGCCCGCACACGAAACCGGCCGCCACTCGCCTTCGGGGTGCGAGTGACGGCCGGAGGGGTGTTCCTCAGCTCGCTTCGGCCAGCGGCGGGGCGGTGCAACAGGCGCCGGTGAAACAGCTGAATGCTTCACCGCGGTGCTGGTTGGTCCAATGGTCGAAGCGGTCGATCACGAGCTCGACCTGGTCCCCGGCGAACCCGGTGTCGATCCCCCGGACGGCGAAGAGCGAGCGGACGTTGTCGGTCGCGGTGTTCATCATCGATGGCTCCCAGGCTGTTCGGTGGTGTTCCTTCGATGAGGAAATCGTGCTGCTCAGGGTGGGTACGCGGCCAGTGCCATGCATCATCGCGGGCATGTGCTTTTCACCTACGCCGGAAGACGCCTTTCGTCTGCTCCGTTTCCGCGATCATGGGCACCGAACGGCGTAATCGGCACCGTTCCCGACGACGGAAAGTGGCGGGCCGATCTCAGCGCGGCAGGGTGACCGCTCGTGGTCATCACACGCTTACCCGCACTCGAATGGAGCAGTCAGCGGGAAGCCTCTTCGAGCAGCCTCGCGAGGCCGGCGTAGCCGCCTTCCTTCAACCGCACGCCCGAGATCTTCGCGTAGGCGGCGTCGGCGCGGATGCCGAGCCCCTCGACCATCCGGTTCATGAAGTTGAACAAAGCGCAGACGAGGACGGCGTCGTGCAGCGCGGTCTCGTCCCAGCCCGCCGCGTACACCGCTTCGGCGTCCGCGTCGGTCATCCGCGACGGAGTGCGCGTCAGCTTGCCCACGTAGGCCAGCACGGGCTTCATCCGGTCGTCCACGGGCGAGGAGTCGAGATCGGCCAGCGCGGCCGTCAGAAGTCCTTCCGGCACACCGAAAGCCTCCGCGGTGACGGTGTGGACCCCGTGGCAGTACCCGCAGTCGTTGACACCGGAGACGTAGGCCGCGATCAGCTCCCGCTCCCCCGCGCCGAACGCCGACGGCGCCCGCATGAGCAGTTCGTGGAGGTCCAGCAGTTTCGCCGCGGGTGCGGGGAACTTCTGGAAGACCTGCAGCAGTGTGGTGTCAGTCGGCAAAGACCCGAGATAGGACATCCTGTGTATCGCTCCCGTTTTCCGGCGCCCGCCGGTGCTCGGCGAACACGTCGACGTCGTCGCGACGCAGCCAGCAGGCCGCGAGGCACGCCACCGATGCCGGCCCCAGCCCGGTCACCGTGGCGGTGACCCGCGCGGTGGCGTGTTCCCATTCTCGGCGCAGGGAGCCCGCCGCCGTCGTCTCCGGACCTGCTTCGATCAACGGGCGGACCGCGCGCCAGCGAAGGATTCCCGCCTCGACGAGCGCGCCGAGGCCGAGGTCGAGCGCCTCGTGCCGGGCCTGGTCCACGGCGAGGGCCACCAGCGCGGGTTCGTCGGCGAGCCGGGCCAGCCCGACCCCGGCGAGCAGGCGTTCGGCGTCCAGGCCCAGCAGGATCACCCCGGACTCGGTCGAGGGCGCGTCGTCGATCGACGGCAGGGTGAACCGGGAGTCGTAGGGTTCAGACACGGGCGACGTCCTTTGTGGCCATCCTCAGCGGGGTGTCCCGGCGCAGGTTCCCGGAGACCGCCGCCGCGACCCGGGCGGTGGCGACCCGATGGCCGTCGATGTTGCGGGCGGCCGGGCCCAGCGCCATCCCCGCGGCCGCGCCGACGGCGAAGACCCGGGGCGCGCCGGTGTAGGCGAAAGTGCGTTCGTCCAGCCTCGGCCAGCCGCCGCGATCGAGCACGGCCTCGTCGGGCATCAGGCCGTCGCCGATCGACGGCGTGGTCCCGAGCGCCAGTACGGCGTGGTCCACGGAAACCCGCGAACCGTCTTCGAGGTGGAGCCCGACGCCCGGCGTCACCTTCGTGATCGCCTTGCCGCGATGCACGATCAGCCGCCCTTCGGCTTCGGCCGCCTCGAGCATCGGCCGGAACTCGAACATGATCGACGCGCGCCGGAACCGGCCCATCAGTTCGAGTCTTTCGGACCAGCCCACTCCGTCGAAGCGGGCACGGCCTTCAGGGCGGAAGAACGACGAGTTGACGTCGGCGCACTGATAGCGTTCGCCCGCTTCGCGGACCACCCAGTGCACCTCGCGCCCTTGGGCGAGGCCGTTGGAGATCAGATGTGCGGCGGTGAGTCCGGCGCCGACGACGGCGAGCCGTTTCCCGCCGCTGGGAACGGGTTCGTCCCAATAGGTCACGCCGCGCGGCGGATGGCCGCCGCCCCACCAGGTGTCCGGGGCGGACCGCCGCTCCTCGCCGAGGCAGAGCACGACGTGGCGCGCGGTGACGGAGAACCGGTCCGCGCGCACGGTGACCGCGTCGGAGGTCGGCAGCACCTCGCGCACCGAGCCGCGCCAGGTCCGTTCGGTGACGTGATGGCTCGCGGCCAGGTGACGGCAATAGGCCTCGAAGACGTCGACCGGGACGACCGAGCGATGTCCGGCCTGCGCCATGCGGATCTCCCGGCGCTCCACCGGGGTCAGCACCGACCAGTGCAACCGCGCGAAGTCCAGCAGTTCGCAGTCGCGGTAGCCCTCGACGCCGGGGTGGTGCTCGTACGGCGACCGCAGCACGCGCTGGCCGAGCAGGTCGACGCGGTCGAAGAACCGGCCGCAGGGACGGCCGTCGCGGTCGACGAGGACGAGGTCGCGGACGCCGTGATGCCACAGGGCGGAAGCGACGGCGAGCCCGGCCGGACCCGCCCCGACGATCACGACGTCGGCGGCGGACGGCGGCTCGGGGGTGATCGCCGCACGGGAACCGGGGACGACCGGCCACTCCCGCCCGCGCGGCGATTCGAGCAGATGCGGTTCCGGGACGAAGGTGATCACCGGCGTGCTCAGCCGATCACGGTCACCGGGACGATCAGCTCGATCACGGGGCGCTGCTTCATCCCGTTGCTGATCAGTTCGTCCAGTGTCTGCTGCGACTGCTCGGCGGTGTCGGTGGCGATCGGGCTGTAGCGGGAATAGGAGTAGGTCGGCTTCCGTCCGCCGGCGTCGAGCGAGTACACCTTCAGCACGGCTTCGCCGGGCCGGACCTCACCATCGTAGAAGGTGAGACGGCGCTGATCCGGTGTCATGAAGGATTTCGAGAACTGGCGGGAAAGCACGAGGGTGTCGGCGTCGTTGACGAAGGTCGAGTCCTCGTCGGTGACGACCTGCATCGCGACCCAGGTCTTGTCGGTCAGATTGGTCTCGGATTTGATCACCTGCCAGCGGCCGGGTTCGGGGAGATTGACGCTGACCGAGATGTCGTGCTCGGTGGTGTCGATGGCGCCGGAGATCATCAGCACCCTCCGGCGGACGTCGGCGACCCCGGCCATCTGGATGTCACGTGCGCGCACCCGTGTGGAAACATCCAATCCAGGGAATTCAGGAGATGACATCTTTCATGCCTCCAGACCTCGACGACCGCAATTCCAGACCGGCAGAATTTCCCCATCCGCAAACACTCGCAGAATTTCACGCCGAACTGGACGATGTCAAGGTGAGGAACACATGATCCACTGGTACGAAAGGCTGCCGGTACCGAGGCGCGGACTGGGCCGTTCAGCGGTACCGGCTCAGGAGCCGTCGACGTCGTCGGCCCATGCCGCGGCGGGTGTCCCGTGCTCCAGCGCGCCGATGTAGACGATCTCGAACGAGGAATCGGTCCGTTTGAGTCCTATCCTGATGACGAGGTCGTGTTTCACCAGAATGATGAACTGATGCGGATCGCGGCCATCTCCGAAAATGTCGTAAATGAGAAACGCGGATCCGTCGGCCACCGCGAAAAGCGCTTCGTAGATGACATTGCGGTCAGCCTGCGGAGCATTGATCGCCCATTCTTCCAGCACCTGCAAACCCGACGTGAGC
The DNA here is from genome assembly GCF_003947475.1 of Amycolatopsis sp. WAC 04197. NCBI lineage: Bacteria > Bacillati > Actinomycetota > Actinomycetes > Pseudonocardiales > Pseudonocardiaceae > Amycolatopsis > Amycolatopsis sp. WAC 04197. Next base: position 265,452 of record NZ_QHJK01000014.1, read on the forward strand.
TGGAGGCGCATAGCCATCCGAAGGCCTCCTCGTGGTCTGGCCGGTTCGCGGGCGATCTTCATTCTCGCGCGCGCGATACCCGGCGGTCTTCTTCGTCCGTGCCGTCGTACGGGGGTGGGCTAGTTGTAGCCGAGGACGATGTGCTCGGCCGGGAAATCGTTTTCGGCGGCCTGCCTCGGCTCCGGGACGAACGCCGTCGCGTCGGCCTCGACGGCCCCGCGCGGGTCGAGATCATCGGTCACGACCCAAATTCGCACCTGTGCCGTCATGGCGTTCCTCCCGGCCTTCGATGAACGACTCACTTGACAACCAAGGATGACCCCGTCCGATCGGGAGCCGGTCGTGACACGATCGAGGATGCCGGGCGCGCGCGATGCGCAAAGGAAAAGTCGCCGGTGACCGGGTGCCGGTAGTGCCCTTGTGGTACCCCGAAACCCAAGGAGCACGCCATGACCGAACGTCTCGACCCGTATGAGATCTATGCCGAGGACGAGCTCGACGTCGACCTGCTCGGCCTGTCGTGGCCCGACCCCTCGGTCCCCGAGCAGCGGGACCGGCAATGAGCGCGGCGGAGCGGCAACGGACCTGCGCGGCCTGCGGGGGCGCGTTCGAGCCCTGGCAGCGAACGGAGCTGGAGACGGTGGTCGACGGCGGAATCCTTTACGTCGCCGTGCACACCGGGCACAGTACGTATCCGCCGCGGCGGGAGACCGAGGCCGCGCGCCGGCTCGCGTGAGGACACGTCGCGAAAGCCACTTTCGGGACGTCTGACGTCTCGAAAGTGGCTTTCGCGACGTCGGGCGACGCGGCGGCAGGCGAGGGGTCGGTGCGGGTGGTCGTGAGTGTTTCGGGTCGTTCTAACGACACTTGCCACTCACGACCACAAAACGCGCAGCGCGGTCGTTTTCGCGCGCGGCTCAGCGCAGCGCGGAGGTACGCCAGGTCGGCGCGACGAGCGGCGACCAGGCCGACCGGGCCGGCGCCGCGGGCGGGGGCGCGGCCGAAGCCGTCGCGGTGAAGACGGCGACGAGCGCCGCGAGTTCGGCGTCTTCCGGGTCCCCCCGCAGGACCCGGAAGACCGGCGCACTGTCCATTCCGGACGGTGACATGGTTCCCCCGTTCAGATCGGGTGGTTGCCGTGCTTGCGCTGAGGCGCCGCCTTTCGCTTGTCCTGCAGCATGTCCAGCGCTCTGGCGACCGCGGACCGGGTGTCCGCCGGGTCGATGATGTCGTCGACCAGGCCGCGTTCCGCCGAATACTGCGGGTTCATGAACTCCTCGGTGTACTCGGCGACCAGGTGCGCGCGCAACGCGTCGGGATCGGGTGCGACGGCGAGATCCTTGCGGAACAACACGTTCACCGCGCCCTCGGCGCCCATCACGGCGATCTGGTTGGTCGGCCACGCCAGTGAGAGGTCGGTCCCGATGGACCGCGAGTCCATCACGATGTACGCGCCGCCGTACGCCTTGCGCAGGATCACCTGCACACGCGGCACGGTCGCTTCACAGTAGGCGTGCAGCAGTTGCGCGCCGTGCCGGATGATCCCGGAATGCTCCTGTTCGACGCCCGGCAGGAAGCCCGGAACGTCCACAAGGGTCACCAGCGGGATGCTGAACGCGTCGCAGAACCGCACGAATCGCGCCGCCTTCTGCGATGCCGGGCCGTCGAGCACGCCGGCGAACACCACCGGCTGGTTGCCGACCAGGCCGACCACGCGCCCGTCGATCCGCGCGAGCGCGCACAGCACGTTCTGCGCCCATCGCTCGTGCAGCTCGAAGAATTCGCCGTCGTCGGCCAGTTCCGAGAACACGTCACGCATGTCGTAGGGCTTGTTCGGCTCCACCGGGACGAGTTCGGCGAACCGCGGCCGCCGGTCCTTGCCCGCGTCCTGCGACGGCTCGCGGGGCGCGGGGTCCAGGTAGTTCGACGGAAGCAGCGACACCAGGTACCGGACGTCGGCGAGGCAGCTCTCCTCGTCGTCGTGCACCACGGTCGCCACCCCGGACGACGCGCCGTGCACGTCCGCGCCGCCCAGTTCGTCGTGGCTGACCCGTTCCCCGGTCACGGTTTCGACGACGTCCGGCCCGGTCAGGTACATGCGGGCGGTGTCGCGCACCATGAAGACGAAATCCGCGAGCGCGGGCGAATACGCCGCCCCGCCCGCGCACGGCCCCAGCACCACACTGATCTGCGGGATGACGCCGGACGCCTCGACCTGGCGGCGGAAGATGCCGCCGTAGCCGTTGAGCGCCATGACCCCTTCCTGGATCCGCGCTCCCCCGCTGTCGTTGAGCCCGATCAGCGGCGAGCCGGTGGCGATCGCCAGATCCATCACCTTCTGGATCTTGGCCGCGTGCGCCTCGCCGAGCGAACCACCGAAAACGGTGAAGTCCTGCGCGTAGACGAACACGCGCCGTCCGTCGATGGTGCCCGAGCCGGCGATCACGCCGTCGGTGTACGGCCGGTTCTCCGCCAGCCCGAGCCCGCTCGCCTGATGCCGCCGGTACAGCTCGACCTCGGTGAAGGAATCGGGGTCCAGCAACAGGTCCAGCCGTTCGCGCGCGGTGTGCTTGCCGAGCGAGTGCTGACGGCGGACGCCGTCGAGCCGTCCGTCGACGATGTGCTCGCGCAGTTCGTCGCGCTGGGTGCGCAGCAACGGCATCGTCGGTTCCGGTGGATGCACCGGCTCGGCACCGCGGGCGAGCGGGATCACCCGCCCGTCGGTCGGCCTCGGGATCCGGGAGCGCCGCAGCCGGTCTTCCGGCAGCGGCACCACCTCGGAGTCCTCCGTGCGCTGGGCGCCCGGATCGCCCTGCAGGGTCACGCCGCCTCCCTCATACGGGCCTCACGCTCGAGCTCGTCGAGTTCGATCTCGCGCACGATGTCGCGCCAGCACACCCCCCGTCCGAGGCGGGGCATCGTGGTCACCACCGGCGGCCGTTCGGCGATGGGCGCCGGAGCGGGCGTGGCGGATTCGTTGGTGGTCATGGCATTTCCTCTCCTGTCAGGCCGATGCCCGGATGCGGCCGTCGATCTGGTGGTAGCCGCCGCTGTAGAAGACGAGCGAGTCCTGCGCGGTGCCGCGGCTGGAGGCGACCACCTTGCCGAGGAAGATCGAGTGGTCACCGCCTTCGTAAACCTCCGCCAGCTCGCATTCCAGCCACGCCAGCGCGCCGTCGAGCAGCGGGGCGCCGGTCTGCGGCCCGGCCGTCCAGTCCACCGAGTCGAACTGGGCGATCCCGGCCGGGCGGCGCCAGTCCGCGAAGTACTTCGCCAGGTCCTTCTGGTCCGACGCCAGCACCGTGACCGCGTACGAGCCCGCCGTCACGATCGCCTCGTGCATCCGGGCCGCGCGGGAGACGCAGCACAGCACCATCGGCGGCTCCAGCGAGACGGAGGTGACGGCGTTGGCGGTCATCCCGTGTGCCCGTTCGCCGCCGGCGGTCAGCACGGTGACCCCGGTGGCGAACTGGCCCATCACCTCCCGCAGGCCCGCCTGCGCGGACAACCGGCGCCGGGCGACGGGCGTCGGCAGCCGTTTCAGCACCGGCCGCGACGGTTCCTCCAGCGTGCCCACGTCATTCCCCCTTGCCGTCGACCGTGTACGGGGCCAGCGCCTCACGCAGCTGTTCGGGCACCCGGCTGGGCACCGTGGCCGTGTTCGGGCCGCGCATGCACGCGATCCGCTGCCGTCCGCGCGCCACCAGCCGCTCACCTTCCGCGGTGAGGTGGACGTAGTCGAAGGTGAACTGGATCTGGGTCTGGGTCAGCTCTTCCAGCCGCAGCCGGATGGACAGCTCGTCGAACGCGGTGATCTCCGCGTAGAACTCGCAGTCCACCTTGAGCGTGAACAGCTTGAGGTCGTGGCGGACCTCTTCGAGTACCGCGGGCGCCTTCTCCTTCAGGAACATCTCGCGGCACCGGCCCTGCCAGCGCACGTAGTTCACGTAGTAGACGTTGCCCACCAGGTTGGTCTCTTCGAATCCGACCGTGTGGAGGATCTCGTAGTAGTCGGCCATGTCAGCTCTCCTCTCCCTGGAGCACCGCGAAGACCACGGGATCGGTCCGGTCGTTGACGGTCGTCACCCAGGTGGCGATACGGGCGGCGCCGTGGGAAAGCACCGCCCAGCCGTCCGGATCGACCCGGTGCACGGTGAGCGCCTGCGTCATGTCCCCGGTCTTGCGCACGCATTCGAGCGCGCTCCAGACCCTGGTGTGCGCCACCGAAAGCGGCTCGCGGGCGTCCGCGGCCAGCAGTTCGCCCACCGCGAGCAGATCCTCGCCGAGCAGGCCCGCCCAGTCCTCCGGCGTGCGTTCGATCGCCGTTTCGACGTCGCACGCGATCCGGCCGCCTCCCGCGATCGCCAGGGTGAGCTCGGCGCTGTGCGACGCGCTCACCTCGACCCCGTCGGCCTCCGGTTTCCCGTCCGGGCGGTAGCGGATCTCCAGCGGCGCGTCGACGGCGCGGCCGGCGGCCAGTGCCGTCTGCGCCCGGCGTTCCGGCGTGGTCTCCACCGAAACGCCCACCGGGTCCGGTTCGACGACGATCGCGCGGGACGAGCCGAGCAGTCGTTCGACGGAACGCTCCAAATAGGACCCGAGCATCGACGGGACCCAAGGCCCCGCACCGTCGCGTTTGCGCACCGCGCGCAGCTTCAGCCCTTCCCACCGCTCGACCAGCTTCCCGTCGGGGTTGCGGACGTCGAGGTCGTAGACGTAGCTGTCACCGTCCTGCGCACGCTCGCGGGCGTCGAGGAGCACGTACTCCGGGTGCTGCTCGCCGGGTTCGGCGAGGTACAGCCGCTCGATCCCTTGCGGCAGCAGGGTCGCGTCCGGGACACAGCACTGGATCGCGTGCATCATCGCGTCGCGGGTGCCGGGGTCGGCCAGGAGCTGTTCCTGCGGGAGGAACGGCGCGAACCAGTCGACCTCGGCGCCGGTCGCGATCTCCGCGACCGCGTGCCGCGCGCTGGCCCGCCGGTAGCCGGTGACCCGCTGGAATCGCTTGCCCTGGAACAGGACCGTGCCGTAGAGCTCGGTCGTCGGGTCCACCGGCACCGGCGGCAGCGCGACGTCGCGGGCGACGGTGTCACCGAGCGGATCCGGCCGGGAGAAGCTCAGCCGGGCCCGGAAGTGGTCGGCGCTGAAGCCGGTCTCCCCGCTGCGCAGCACCACGTCCACCGTTTCGGCGTCCCTGGCCAGCGCGGCGAGCCGGATCGTGGTCGATCCGCCCGGCGAGACGATGATCGGGCGCAGGAACTCGACGTCGGAGAACACCGGCGCCGGCAGGGTTTCCGCGGCCAGTGCGGCCTTGGCGACCTGGGTCATCGCCTCCATGCCGATCACCGCCGGGAACAGCAGCTGGCCGTCGAGCAGGTGGTCGGCAAGGTACGGGTCGCTGCCTGCGGACAGGTCGGCCTCGGTGATCAGCTCGACCCCCGGGTAGTGCACGACGGCGCGGTCGACGAAGCGGGTCAGCGGCAGCTCGCGCTTCTCCACCGGCAGGGTGGCCAGCCCGGCGGTGCGGCCGCAGACGACCAGTACCGACGGGGCGGCCGGGTCGCCGACGACCTGACGGAGGATCTCGATGCCCTCCTCGGTCGGGATGGGGGTGATGCCGTCGCGCATCAACGCGCTGACCACCCCGAGCTTTTCGCCCATCCCGGTCCCGGACCAGACCGACCATTCGAGCGCGATCGCCCTCGCCTGAGGATGTTCCTGGCCGAACCGCACGGTCAGTTCGGTCATCCAGTCGTTGGCCGTGGCGTAGTGCGCCTCACCGCGCAGGCCCGCCCGGCCGATGATGCTGCCGAAGGTCACCAGCAGCTTGATCTTGTCCTTGTCGACCGCGTCGAGGACGGCGTCGAGACCGCCGATCTTCGGGGCGAGGGTCTTGCGGAAGCTCTCCTCGGTCAAGGAGAACAGCGCGGCGGGCTCGTTGCGGCCCGCGCCGTGCAGTACCGCGGTGACCGGGCCGAATTCGGCCTGCACCCGGCCGATCGCGTCGGCCACCTGCCGTGCGTCGGTGACGTCGGCGCGCTCGTAGCGGTAGGTGATTCCCGCCGCCGCCATGCGGCCGAGGTTCTCCGAGAGTTCGGCGTCGTCGGCCGGGTCGCTCCGGCCGAGCAGCGCCAGTTTCGCGCCGGAATCCTTGGCCAGCGCCAACGCGCTCTCGGCGGTGATGCCCTTCCCGCCGCCCGTGACGAGCAGGACGTCGCCGGTGTCCAGCGGGGTGCCCTCGGCCTCGGCCGGGGTCAGCGCCGCGAGCTTCGGCACCGTGCGGACCCCGGCGGTGTCGTAGCGGACTTCGCTGAAGTCGGTCGTCGCCGCCACTTCGGTGACCACAGTGGACACCGCGGCGTCGAGGGCTTCGGGGTCGACCGGGCTGAGGTCGGCGAGGTCGACGATCGTGGTGCGGGCCGACGGGTCCTCCAGCCGGAGCGTCTTCGCCAGACCGGAGGCGCCGAGACCGTGCTGCACCACGACGAACCGCGTGCCGTTGGGCGCGGCCAGCACCGCGCGGCCCGCGTCCAGGAACAGGCCGACGTCGCCGGAACCGCTGTCGGCGTTCAGGCAGAGGAGGACGCCGACGCCGACGCCCGCCGTGGCCAGTGCCGCGCGCAGCGGCTCCGCCAGCGGATGACCGGCCGGGGCGAACGCCGTCCACTCCGCGGTGGAGATGCCGGTGGCGAGATCGGGCGACGGCTTCGGCGCGACGACGTACTCCACCGCGAACGGCCGCACCCACGGCCCGACGCCGGCGACCTCGGCCTGGTTGCCGTCGGCGGGTTTGGCGGTCTGCGCGAGTTCGTCGATCATCTCGGCGAGTTCGCCGAGGCACACGGTCGCGAAGTTCGGCATGCCCTCCAGCGCCGGGCGGCCGAGCGCCCTGGTCACGTCGTTGACCAGCTGGCCGACCGTGATCGAGGAAAGGTGCAGATCGTCGAGGGGATGCGTGTCGGCGGTGACGGCTTCGAGCGGAAGTTCGACGCGTTCGGACGCGAGCTTGCGCAACAGGTCGAGGGTGCTGCTGCCGCCGCTTTCCGAAGCCGTTCCGGCGGCCGCCTCGGCGGGCTCGGCGACGCGGTCGCGGGTCAGGACTTCGCCGATCGACGGCGCGGCCTCGCACGGGCTGGCGAGGAACGAGAATTCGCCGTCCACGGGCAGGGGCCGCACGACGCGACCGGCGAACAGCGCCGACGTCTCCAGCGGCGCGCCGAACGCGAACGCGGCACCGGCGACCTTGAGCACCGGGGCGAGCGTCAGGCTGTCGGTGTCGATCGAAAGCACCGGGGTGCCGGGCGCGATCGTGCCCAGCAGACCGGTGAGCACGCGGCCGGGGCCGACCTCGATCACCAGGTCGCTGCGCTCGGCGACCTTCGCGGCCGCCTCGCGGAAGCGGACCGGCAGGACCACCTGGTCGCGCAGCAGATCGCGCAGGTCCTCGGCGGCGTGCAGGACGTCACCGGTCACCGTGGAGACCACGGGCCGGTCGAGCCGCGCGAAATCGATCGCGGCGAGTTCCCCGGTCATCGCCTCGGCGGCCGGGACGACGGCGGGCGAGTGGAAGGCGTGCGAGACGTTGATGCGGGCGGCGGTGACCCCTTCCGCACGGGCACGGGCGACCACGCGGTCGATCGCCTCCGCCGGTCCGGAAAGGACGGTCTGCTCGGGCGCGTTGTAGCCCGCGATGACGACCTCTTCGCCCTCGGCGAGCCCTTCGGCGACACTCGGTGTGGCCGCGATCGCCGCCATGGCACCGTTCCCGTCGCTGGCGGTCGCCATCACCCTGCCGCGGATCTTGGCCAGTTTGAGCACTTCGCGTTCGGTGAGCGCGCCGCCCCAGTGCAGGGCGGTGAGCTCGCCGAGGCTGTGGCCCGCGACCGTGCCCGCCTCGATGCCGAGGCTCTTCAGGACCCGCAGCCCGGCGAGCGAACCGGTGACGATGCGCGGCTGCGCGACATCGGTGGCGACCTGGTCGGCGCCGGTGGACAGGTTCGCGGCGCGGTAGATGTCGTCGGCGTGCGCGAAGCGTTTGCGCAGCGCGCCGACCCTGCCCTGCCCGGAACCCTGGCCGGGGAACAGGAAACCGATTTTCGGGGACTGGGAGCGGGAGCCGGCGAAGATGCCTTCCTTGGCGGAGAAGACTTCGGGCTCCCCTTCGCCGAGAAGGTCGAGGAGTTTGGCCAGTTTGCGCTCGGCGTCGTCCGGACCGGCCGCGACGATCGCCGCCCGGACCGGCTTTCCGGACAGCTCGGCCGAAAGCGTGCCCGCGAGGTCCGCGAGTTCGGCGAAGGAAAGCTTCGGCACGATCTCCAGCAGACCGGTCACCCGGCCGCGCAGCGACGCGGCGTCGTCGGCGTCGAGGAGCAGGAGTTCGCTGTCCTGCCGTCCGGCGACCAGCGACCTGGTCCGCTCGTCGAGCTCCTTGCGACGGGCGGCGCCCGGCGCTTCGGTGACGGTGACGTGCGAGTTGATGCCGCCGAACCCCATCGCGGAGACACCGGCGCGGACCGGCTGGTCCGAAGGCCACAGCCCGGCTTCGGCGGGGACGTACATCCGCGCGGAGTCGCCGACCAGCGACTCGTGCGGGTCGAAATGGCCGGTCGCGGGCGGGATGACCTGGTGGTACACCGCCAAGGTCGCCTTGATCAGCCCGGCGACCCCGGCCGCGGCCTTGGTGTGGCCGATGTTGCCCTTGATCGTGCTCAGCGCGGCCCGCTCGGCGAGCGGATCGGCGTCGCGGCGGGCGGTGGAGAGCGCCTCGATCTCGGTGGCGTCGCCCAGCGCGGTCCCGGTGCCGTGGCCCTCGAAGTAGGAAACGGTCTCGACGCCGTACCCCGCCTTGTCGTACGCCCGCTTGAGCGCGAGGCGGTGACCCGAAGCCTCGGGGCGGGTGATGCCGCCCTTGCCGTCGGACGAGACACCCCAGCCGCCGATGGTGGCGTAGATCCGCTTGCCCTGCGCGATCGCGTCCTCTTCGCGCATCAGCACGAGCATTCCGGAACCCTCGCCGGGCCAGAACCCGTTGGAATCGGCGTCGTAGACCTTCATCTCGCGTTTGGCGAGCGCGCCGGTCTTGGCGAACCCGATCACCTCGAACGGGTCGATCGACAAGTCGACACCACCGGCGATGGCGACGTCGAGGTCGCCTTCCGAAAGCGCGTTCGCCGCCGTGACCACGGAAAGCAGCGACGACGAGCAGGCACCGTCCACAGTGAACCCGCCGCCGCCGAAGTCGAAGAAGTTGCAGACCCGGCCGGCGATCGTGTTCGCCAGCCCGCCCGCGAGCGTGTCCTCGTCGATCTCGGGGAAGGGTGCCTTGTACTGCGCCTCGAGATCGTGGAGGAATTCTGCGGTGTCGCCGTCGGCCCAGCCGCGCTCGGCGAGCGCCGCCGCGACCGTGCGGCGCACGTACGGCCAGCGCAGCCGCATGATGTTGGCACGGGAGAACTCGCCGGTGAGACTGTTGCCGATGACCACGCCGGTGGCGGATTTCGGCAGCCCCTCGCCCTCGGGGAAGCCCGCGTCGGCCAGCGCCTGCGCGGCGACGTCCAGGGCCAGCCAGTGTGTGGTGTCGGTCGAGCGGAACGTGCTGCCCGCGACCTTGTACTTGATCCGGTCGAATTCGTAGTCGCGGAGGACCGCGGCCTTCTGGGCGTAGAAGCGGTCCGGCGCCTTGGGGTCGGGCGAGTAGTAGTCCTCGCGGTTCATCCGCTCGTCGGGCAGCCTCCGGAACGCCCGGCGGCCGGCGAGGACGTTCTCCCACAGCTCTTCCGGGGAACCGGCGTCCGGGTATCGGAGACCGATACCGACAATCGAAATCCGCTCAACGCTCATGCCACCGCACTCCCCTAGCTCTCAACCACTCAAGTCACGGAATCCGGTCCCGGCGCCGGGCTCTGTCCCCAGATACGCGGCCGCCGTCCGTTCGCGCAGTCCGGTCAAGCATGAACCGGGGGCGGACGCGGAGTCTTCTCTCAAGTTGTTGACCGGGATCGGTCATCTGGCCGAGTGATCCGGGCCGATCGGCCAGTGCCGGGCACTGTCCACTGTGGCTAGCGTGGGCGGATGAGCACCCGCAAGACCACGATCGCACTGGCCGCCGTCGCGCTCGTCCTCTCCACCGCGGCCCCGGCGACGGCGGCGTCCTCCGCGCTCGCCTGGGCCCCGTGCGCGGACCACGAAACCGCCCAGTGCGCGACCCTGCCCCTGCCCGTCGACCGCGCCGATCCGGGCAAGGGCACCTTCGGGATGGCGGTCGCGCGGATTCCCGCGACCGATCCGGGGCGCCGGATCGGTGCGCTGGTCGTGAATCCGGGCGGGCCGGGGGCGTCCGGCGTCGACTTCGCGTTCAAGAGCGAAGCGCTGTTCCCGGAGGAGATCCGCGCGCGCTTCGACATCGTCGGATTCGATCCTCGGGGTATCGGGGCCAGTCAGCCCATCCAGTGCGCGAGCGGACTCGTGCGAGGACTCGCCGCCGCGACACCCCGGACCCAGGCCGAATTCGACCGGCTCGTGGCGGACAACCGTGCCCTTCGCGACGACTGCCGCGCCCGCAGCGGCCCGCTGTTCGACCACGTCGACACCGGGGCGGTGGCCGACGATCTGGACGATCTCCGCATCGCCCTCGACGAACCGGTGATCAGCTATTTCGGTGTCTCGTACGGCTCCCTCATCGGGCAGCAGTACGCGCGGCAGCACGGCGACCGTCTGCGTGCCGCGGTCCTGGACGGCAACATGGACCACAGTCTCGGTTTGACGGACTTCGCCGCCACCGCGGCCGGAGCGGCGGAGGACGCGCTCGCCGAGTTCGCCTCCTGGTGCTCGGTTTCGACGGAGTGCGCGCTGCACGGCGAGGACGTGCTCGCCCGCTGGCGGGAACTGCTCGCCGCGGCCGACGAAGGCAAGCTGTACGAGGGTGAACCCACCAACCCGAGTTCCCCTTGGTACGTCCTCCAGACCGCGTACGGAAATCTCAGCCGGGCCGACCTGGTGGGCCTCGGCCGGTTCCTGGCCAGCCTCCACATCGGGACTCCCGAGGCACAGCCGGACTCCGCGGTCACCACGGCCTCCGGCGACACCGTCTCGAATGGACGGTTGCCCGTGCTGTGCCAGGACTGGGACATGCGCGTTGCCGACCAGGGACAGCTCGACCGGCTCGTCGCCGCGGAACGGGCGGCGGCCCCGAACATGCGCTACTCCACCGAGTTGCGCGAAGCCTGGCTCGGTTGCGCGGGCTGGCCGTCCGAGGTCAACAACCCGCCGGCGACCGCCCGCGTCGACCCGCGCACGCCGACCATCCTCCTGACGAACCCGAAGCATGATCCGGCGACCGGCCACGCGTGGGCGGCGAACGTACACCGTCAGCTGCCCACCAAGACCGCGCTGCTCACCTACGACGGGATCGGGCACACCGCCTACCCGTGGAGCGGGTGCGTCCGGGGCCTGGCGAACGCCTACCTGCTCGACGGGTCGCTTCCCGCTCCGGGCACCGTCTGCCCGGCCGGCTGAGCGCGGCGGGAAAGCAAAGGTGGCTGGGTTGCGAAAGCCGCTTTCGCAACGGTGAAGGTTGCGAAAGTGGCTTTCGCAACGCGCCGGCCGGCCAAGTCGGCCGTGCTCTCCGCCTCGCCCTCAACAGCCCCGCACGCTCGAGAGCGAAACGGCGCGGGCCGCGGCCGTGAAACTCGCCCACCCCACCAACTCGACCAGCTCCCGATCACCCAGCCCCGCGGCCGCCACCAAAGCGTCGTCCACCTGATAAGGCGCCTTCGCGACCACCAAGGCCAAGCGCACCGCGGGATCGTCGTAGGCGTCCACCCAGGACCGGCTCAACCCGGGTGGGACACCGTCCCAAGTGGACAGTTCCCGCTCCACGACGTCCCGCACGGACGAAGGCACCGGCAACGCGGCGAACGCCGCCGAAGCACGCGAGAACGCGTCCTCGACCACAGGATTGCCCGCGGCCCAGCCGAAATCCCGGGAGCCCACCGGCAGCAGGTCCAGCGACTCCCCCGGCGGAGCCCCTTTCACCGGCCGAAGGAACCGCCCCAAGACGGCCTTCGCCCTCGCCCGCGCCGAATCCGGCACGGTCGGCGGCAACGGTGACGGCCCGAGGAAAACGCTCACCACCCGGTTCAGGTAGTGGAACGCGAACGCGACCGCGGTCAGCTCCGACCGGGCCCCCGCCGAAAGGGTCCCCGTACGAGGATCCGCCACGGGACGGCCCGAAGCGATCGCCGCGGCCTCGGAGGAACGCCCGAGCGACTCCAGCGCCATCCCGTGGACCTCGACACAGTACGGGCACGAGTTCGCCCGCGACACCAGTGTCGCGACGATCTCCCGGTCCGCCCGGCTCGTCTCCCCCGCCGCCACCAGCGATTCCCGCAGCATCACCCAGCTCGCCGCGAGCACCGGCGGTGACGGCGAATGCACCGCCACCGGCGGGGCCAGCATCCCGAAATCGCGTTCCAGCCGTCCGTAGACGTCGCGTACGAGCCCGGTCGCCCGGCCGAAGGGAACCGGCCGGACGTACCGGGCTTCACGCACCGCGCGCCGCAGCGCGAGCCTCACCAGCACGGGTGCCACGCTCAGCTCCCGGCCACCAGCGACAGCTTGCCGACCGCCCGCCGCCCGGTGATGGAACCGTCCGGAGCGGGGGCGCCGTAGGTGACGTCGACACCGCGAGCCTGCAACGCCCGCACGATCCCCGGCACCGAACGCTCGGCCAGCGCCGCGATCGTCATCGCCGGGTTCACCGTCAGCGCGCCCGGCACGGAAGCGCTGTCGGTCACGAAGATCCCGGGGTGATCACGGAGTTCGTGGTTCGGGTGCAGCGCCGAGGTCGCCGGGTCGTCACCGATCCGGCACGACGCCAGCGGGTGCACGGTGTACGCGCCGACGACGTCGTTGGTCCACGGCGCCACCTTCGCCAAGCCGTCCTTCTCGAGGATCTCCTTGCACTCCGCGTCGGCGAGCGCCCAGCCATGCCGGGTGTTCGGCGTCGGGTCGTACTTCAGCGGGCCGCGGCCGAGCATCTGCTGCGAGATGCGGTAGGCGTTGCCGGTGGGCGGCGGCGCGCCGAAGACACCCTCGTTGTCGTCCTCGGTCATCAGGAAGATGGTCAGCCAGGAGGCCCACTTCTTGAGGATCTCCTTCTTCTGCACCCCGAACCAGCGTGGTTCGTCGCCGTCCGGCACCTGCGCGAGAATCGTGCCGAGCCCGGGCGGGAAGTACAGCTGCTCCAGCGAATACCGCTCGTACTCCGGCAACGAACCGTCGAGCTTGTCCCAGTTCGCGACGGTCGGGCCCTTGCCGATGTGGTTGGCCTCGTAGACCTTCCCGTCCTCACGGGACAGCCCGAGCACCTCGCGGACGCGCTCTTCGTTGATGATCGCGGTGTTGAGCCGCTCCCCGTTGCCCGAGAAGTACCGGCCGACCGCGTGCGGCATGGTGCCCAGTGCCGCCTCCGAACGCTGCAGGATCACCGGCGTCGCGCCGGCACCCGCGGCGATGATGACGACCTTCGCGTCGATCGTCCCGCTGCCGGACTGGAGCCGGTAATCCTCGTCGTCGACGATGTTGAAATGCACGCGGTAATCGCCGTCGTCGATCCGCTCGATCCGCTGGACCTCGTGCAGCGGCCGGATCTTCGCGCCGTGCGCGAGCGCCGCGGGCAGGTAGTTGGTCAGCAGCGAGCGTTTCGCGTCGAACCGGCACCCCGCCATCATGAAGTTGCAGTTCACGCAGCGGTCGTTGTCCACCGCGACCGGGGCGGGGTTGGCGGTCCGGCCGGAGTGGTTGCAGAACGCGGCCCACAGCCCACCCGCGTAGGAGACGTCGTTCCAGTCCTGTGTGGACACCGGGAGCGACTCCGAAACCCGGTCGTACCAGGGCTCCAGCGTGTCGCGCGTCAACGCCGAAGGCCACATGCGACGGCCGATGCTGCCATGGCGTTCGAACACGAACTTCGGCGCGCGGGGCATCGCGGCGAAGTACACCACGCTGCCGCCGCCGACACAGTTCCCGCCGAGCACGCTCATCCCGTCGCCGACGACGAAATCGAAGGCCCGGGTGTAGGACGAGCCGAGCAGATAGTCGTGCTCGAACTCCTTCGCCTCCAGCCACGGCCCGCGTTCCAGCACGGTGACCTTCGCCCCGCCCGCGGCCAAGTGGTAGGCGGGGATGGAGCCACCGAACCCGCTGCCGACGATGACGACGTCGGTCTTGTCGTAGGCGGTCATGCGGGACTCCCGGAAGGCGTGGTGTCGGGGTGGACTCGGGCCAGCTCGCGGCGGTAGGAGAACTTGGGGAACCGCCACAGACCGTCCTCGTCCGGCGCGGTGTACCCCATCGCCAGCAGGCCGGGGTGGCCCTCGGCGATGGCTTCGGCGGTGTGCTTGTGCGCCGCGCTGTCGAAGGACATGTTGCAGAACAAGGCGAGGCTGACCCAGCCGTCCTTCTCCGGATGTCCTGGCGCGGTCAGCGACCGCACGAGCGCCGTCCTGTCCGCGAAGGACAGCGCGACGAACGGCGGTAGCGACTCGTCGAGCGTGACGTCGTGTTCCTTGGCGTAGACCTTCGCGTGGTCGTTGAGGGACTGCGCCAGATAGGGCAGCCCGACGGTCACCCCGGTCGCCTCGGTGTGCAGCAGTTCGAGCGCGCCCGCGACGACCGCGCCCGGTCCCGGCGACGCGCCGGCGATGGCGTGGTCGCCGGGGAAGCGCTTCTCCCCCGGCACGATCGTGTCCGCGTAGGCCTCCAAAGTGGACACCTCGACCTGTTCGTCCGAATCCACGGAACCTACCTCCTGTTCCTGGTGTGCACGGTCATCGGCAGCCCGCCGCGCACCCGGAGCGACAGCATCGCCTCGGGAACCACGTCGTAGCCCGGGAGCTTTCTGAGTTCGAGGTCGCGCAGGACCATCGTCAGCACGAAAACGGCCTCCATCACGCCGAGGCTGTTGCCGATGCAGAACCGCGGCCCGGCGCCGAACGGGATGTAGGCGTAGCGCGGCCGCCCGCTGGGCCGGTCCGGGTCGAACCGGTCCGGGTCGAACTTCTCCGGCTCCGGCCAGAAATCCGGATGCCGGTGCAGGGTGAAGGGCACGACGACGACGTCGGATCCGGCGGGGATGTGATAACCGCCGATCTCGTCGTCGGCCTGCGCCACCCGCGGCAGCAGCCACACCGGCGGGTACAGGCGCATGACCTCTTCGACGACCCTCGCCGTGTACGGCAACCGGTGCAGGTCCTCGTGCGTCGGCGACTGGTCGCCCAGCACCGCGTCGGCCTCGGCACGCAGTTTCGCCGCGATCTCCGGATGCTCGTCGAGCAGATGGAACGCCCAGCCGAGCGTGCTCGCCGTGGTCTCGTGCCCGGCCAGCAGCAGCGTGATCAGCTCGTCCCGCATCTGCTCGCGGGTCCCGTCGGTGGCGATGAGCCGCGAAAGCACGTCCTCGCCGTTCTCGACCGGGTTGGCCAGCCGCTGCTCGACGAGTTCGTCGGCGATGCGGCGGAGGTCGTCCCGCGATTCCCGGAACCGCACCTGTTTCTTCAGCGGCGCCCATTGCGGGACCATGCTCAGCGTCACCGCTTCGAACATCGCCTGGTCCTGCACGGCCTCGAACGAGTGCCCCAGCGAGGTGAACCCGCCGAGATCCGCGTCGAGCAGCGTCTTGCCGAGCACACCGAGGGTCAGCCCGGTCATCTCGTGCAGGATCTCCACCGGTCCTTCGGTGTCCCGCAAGCGTTTCACGAGTCCTTCGACCTCGTTCGCGACGACCGAGGCCTGCCGTGCGATCCGCTTGGGCTGGAACACCGGCTGGATGGTCCGGCGCTGCTTCTTCCAGACGTCGCCGTCGCTGGTGAGCAACCCGTCGCCGAGCGCCCGCCTGGCCTCCTGGAGGCCGATTCCCTTGTGGTAGTTGGCCGCGTTGTCCGCGAGCACGTGTTTCGCCAGTTCGGGGTGGTTCACCAGGTACATCGTCTTGGGACCGATCGCGATCCGGACGACGTCCCCGTGTGCCTCGGCCGAATCCGACATGAGCGCCAGCCGGTCGGTGAAGAGCTTCTTCAGCAGACCGAAGGTCGCCCGGCGCGGCGGCCCGGGGGGCGCGAGACGCGCCCCCCGGGTGGTTTCCGCACCGGTGGTCATGCCGCCACGGCCCCGGTTTCCGTCTCCGGCTTCCCGGCCGGCTTCGGCAGGGAGGTGATCTCGGCCGACTTCGCCTGCTCGGCCTCCCACTTCTCGGTCGCCTTCTTGGAGAAGTGCAGGCCCCACAGGAACATCCCGCGGATGAGGCAGACCAGCGCGGTGGCGAGGAACAGGCCGTAGGCCACGTGCACGATCATGAAGAACCCGTACGCCAGCGCCACCCCCGAGCCGAACAGGATCTGCGACGCGGGCTTGGACGGGGTCGTCCCCGGGTCGGTCACCATGTAGTTCGTGTAGAGCACGAAGGCAACACCGGTCATCATCCCGAGCGCGCCGGGGATCGCGGTGTCGAACACCAGACCACGGATGATCGCCTGCAGCGCGAAGGTGATCAGCCAGGCGCCGATGAGCCACATGCGCTGGGTCAGCATCGCGTTGAGCACGGTGCCCGACACCATGATGATGCCGACGATCAGCCAGCCGACCCACGAGTCGACCTGCTCGGTGAAGTGGTACGGCGGCGCGATGCTCGCCCAGGGGAACACCAGCAGGATGATCGTGATGCCGAAGTTCGACGGGTTCATGTAGTGGCGCAGCCTGCCACGCACCGGGGCCTGCAGCACCCATTTGGCGCCGACGGCGACCACGACGCCGAACATCATGACCAGCACCTGATCGTTGACGTAGGTGAGCATGTTCAGCGCGAGACCGGTGATATGCGCGGGGAACAGGAATTCCACCAGTCCCTTGAACCCGTTGCCCCGGAAGCGGACGTCGCGTCCCTGGACGCGGGCCCCGATGATCTCCAGCAGGATTTCCGTGGTGTACGCCGTGGCCAGCGCGATGAACGGATAGGTGTAGGGCTGCTCGAAACCGAGCACGGTGTAGCCGATGATGTTGAAGATGGTGATCGAGATCGCGAACCGGCGAAGGGCCGTGATCGTCTTGTTGCTCTTCGGTGCCGTGAGTGTCTGCTCAGCCATGACGGTCATTTCTCCTTAGCCTGAGCGCCGAGCTGGAACGTGTGGTCGCCCGGGGTCAGCTGGACTTCCTGCGTGCGGATCTGCCCGGTCAGGTCGCGCCACTGCAGGCAGACCTTCACCGGCCCGGTGACCTTGCCCAGCCCGATCTGGATCTCGTGGCTGCGCTTGCCGGAGTGGCCGCTGCCGCCGTCGACGCGGTCCATGTACTTCTTGCCGTCGGGGGTGACGACGGTGACCTGCGCGCCGATCGCCGCGGTACCCGCCACCTTGAGCGGGCCGTCCGCCGAAGCCTTGTCGTGCACCAGCTTCAGGTTCAGGTACGACCCCGTGTCGGGGCTGACGTTGTGGTAGAAGATCGGCTGCTCCCACTGGCGGGCCACGGCGAAGTCGAGCTTGCCGTCGCCGTCGGCGTCACCGGTGGCGATACCGCGGGTGGGCACCGGGACCGCCAGACCGAGGCGCGGGGCCAGGTCGGTGTAGCGGCCGTCGGAGCTCTTGGCCCAGAAGTGCAGCGTGTGGTCGCCACCGACGTCGTCACCGGCGACCATGTTCGGCCAGAAGTACGGGTGCTTCAGCAGTTCGTCGTTGGAGGTCGCCAGCTCCTGCAGCTGCGGCCAGCGGTTGACGTCGCCCTTGACGAAACCGGTCGCCTGGGTGATCACCGATTCGCCACTGTTGTTGTAGTCGGCGATCTTGACGTCCCAGCCCCAGCCGGACCAGGCGGTGCCCGCCTGCGCGCTGCGGTCCACCCACGGCGCCTCGCCGCCCTGAAGACGGCCACGCAGATCCGCGGTGTCCTTGGCGGTGTTCATGAACTGGAAGTGGCTTTCCTCGATACCCCAGGACGTCGTGATGTTGCTGACGTACAGGTCGTAGAGACCGTCGTGGTCGAGGTCGGCGAAGTCGACACCCATGCCCTTGAAGGAGTCGTTGCCGATCACCTTGGACTTCGGCTCGTTGGGCCCGCGGATGCCCTTCACCTCGGCGAATTCGACGTGGCCGGGGCGGGACTTGTTGTACAGCAGGCGGTCGTGGCCGAAGTCGTTGCCGATGTAGAGCTCCGGCAGGTTGTCCCCGTCGACGTCGGTGGCGCTGGCCGCCAGCGACCAGCCGCCCTGGGCGTCGGCCGGGATGGCCTTGTCGTCGAGGGCGAACGTCGCGCTCGGCTTCGCGCCCTGCGTGGCGCCGGTGAACCGCAGGATGTACTTGCCGCCTGCGTTGTCGGCGTGCGACATCGACTTGTTCATCTCGACCCCGCCGGAGACGCGGTCGTCCAGCACCGCGCTGTCGGGGAAGTAGTTGCCGATGAAGATGTCCTGGTGGCCGTCGCCGTCGAAGTCACCGACCGAGGCGGCATTGGTGTTCCACAATGGACCGGAGTATTCGCCGTTCTTGGAGTTGTTGCCCGGCACCAGTTCCACCGGCTCGTAGGCCTTCGGCTCCAGCTTCGTGGCGCCCGGCTTCGCGAGGAACAGGATCGGCGTGCGGCCCCAGTAGTAGGCCAGCAGGTCGACCCGGCCGTCCTCGTTGTAGTCCGCGGGGACGCAGCCCATCGGCGCGATGTACTTGCCCATCGGCAGGGGCGCCGCGTCGAGCGCGAACGGCGCGTAGCGGTCGCCGCCCTTGCCCGGTGTCGGGGTGATCACCACCTGGTCGCTGCGCGGGTCCACGAAGCACAGGTCGTTCGCGAGCTTGTCGCCGTCGAGGTCGTTGACCGCGATCGCGGCGCCGACCGAGGAGATCCAGGCGCGGATGTGCTCGTACTCCTTGTTCACCGTCCGGATCGACTGGCTCTTCGCCGCCTCCGGCAAGGCGATCGTCAGCGGCTCGAACGCGTACTTCGAAGCCATGGTGTCGGCTTCGGCGGTCGAGACGGTGGGCAGCTGCGCCACCACGAACAGTCCCGCCATCAGCACCAGCGCCACGATGCCCGCAAGCTGCTTGCGGAGCCAGCCCAAGGTCGCGGTCATTTCCCTGCACCTCCAGAGTTGAGAACCTCAGCGGCGATGCGCTGTCGCCAGGTTTCGAATGCCGGGAGTTCGCCGTCGACCACGGTCGCCGGGCGCACCTCCTGGGTGATGGCCGCGGCCCGCTCGGCCGGCAGCCCGCAGATCGCCCGCGTGGCGACCTCGGTCTCGGGGATCAGCAGCCCCGCGCGGACGCGGGCTTCGGCGGCGAAAGCGCTGCCCTGGGCGAGGTTCCCGCGGTGCTCGCCGGCGAACTCGGCCAGCTTCAGCAGTTCGTCGCCGGTGACACCGCACGCGTAGGTCGAGGCGAGCCCGATGCCGGCGTAGAGGTCTCCGTGCCGATGCTCGGGGAATCGCGCGACCGTGTCGGCGACCAGGTCGACGTCGGTACCGCAGATGAACCACAGCGCCCGCCCGATGCCCTGGTCGATCGCCCGCAGCGCGTAGCCGTCGTTTCCGGGCGGCCACGAGAAGTCCGGGTCCTGGAACTGCCCG
The DNA here is from genome assembly GCF_003947475.1 of Amycolatopsis sp. WAC 04197. Taxonomy (NCBI): domain Bacteria; kingdom Bacillati; phylum Actinomycetota; class Actinomycetes; order Pseudonocardiales; family Pseudonocardiaceae; genus Amycolatopsis; species Amycolatopsis sp. WAC 04197. Next base: position 285,052 of record NZ_QHJK01000014.1, read on the forward strand.
TCGACGTACTTCGCCGTCTTGAAGTAGGCCTGGTGGAAGCCGTAGCCGTCGAGCACCAGCCAGCGCAGCAACGGGTCGAAGTCCTCGGCGGACGGCCAGCGGAAGCGCGGCAGGCGGGCCATCGCCCAGCCGACGCCGACGTAGATGATGTAGTCGTGCTTCTCGCCGGGGCCGTCGAGGAACCGCTCGATGTGACGGCGGCCGCCGCCCGGCAGCCCGTCCAGCATTCCGTAACCCATTCCCGCGCCTTCGTAGGCGAAGCCGCGGTATTTCACCGGAATACGTTCGAGCCATTCTTCCGCCTGTTCGACGGACCGTGCTTCGACCGCGTGCGCGTAGCCGAGCAGGAACTTCTCACCGACGGTCTCCAGCAATTCTTGAGCGGCCGGGCTCTTCTTGTGGAAACCACGCTTGTCCAGTGACGTCTCGGAGACGTCCGGCGTGATCATGCGACGTCTGATCGTGCGCCAACCATTGCCCAACGCACTCTCCCCCTAACGGGTGGATTCGAATTCCGGATTGCTTTAAAGGCTCACATGCGTGGCGATGACGCGACCACTCCACGGTTGCGCCCGCGGTTCTCCCGGTTTGCGGAATCGGGAGACCGCGGGAACATCGAGGGTTAAGGCAAGGTGGCGTACCGCCGAGGCGTGTTGCGAAAGCCACTTTCACAACGTTGAAGGTGGCGAAAGTGGCTTTCGCAACACGGCCGCGCTCAGGCCACCGCGCGGAGGTACTCGGAAGCGGGCATGGTCATCCGGTTCCCGGCCGAGCTCGGACCGCCGGCGAGGGTGATCGCCATCGGCGCGTCGGTCGGCCGCGGGGCGCGCATGGGCATCCGCAGGTGGACCCGGCCGTACCGGGTGATGTCGACGCGGCCGGGCAGCGTGCCCACGGAGAACGACGAGGCCGCGGTCCCGGCGGCGTGCTCGGCCACCCCGATGACGGTCCACCGCCCTTCGGGGACGTTCTGGATCTCGATGTCCGCGGACAGGACGTTCGCCCTGCCACCGAAGGCGACGGGGCCGCACTGCGGGATCGACTCGGCGAACAGTCCGATGAGGACACTCGCCGGGCCCGCCCCGCGCGGGGTCTCGACCCGCACGCTGATCGTGCCGGTGCCGCTGCGCATCGTGGCGCTGCCCATTCCGGCGCTGTGCAACGCTTCCAGGGTCGGGAGGCGCTGGAAATGCGGGGCCAGCGCGACGAGCAGCTCGCCGACCTCGGGATCGCGGTACTGGGTCGGGGTCATCCCGACCGCACGGGTGAAGCGGCTGGTGAAGGTGCCGACGCTGCTGTAGCCGACGCTGCACACGATGTCCGACACCGTCAGCGATGTCGTCAGCAGCAGCCGTTTCGCTTCGAAGAGCCGGATCGCGGTGAGGTACCGGCCGGGGGTGACCCCGGTCGCCTTGGTGAAGATCCGCGAGAAGTGGAACGGGCTGACGAAGACTTCCGATGCCAGGTCGCTCAAGGTGATCGGGTCGAAGTACCTCGCGTGCATCGCTGAGATGGCCTGCAGCACCGCAGGTTGCAAGGGGGACGCCGGCTCGGGGAGCCGACCGGGTTCGGTGACGCCTTTCTCGTTCGCCGCCATGGCGACTGTTCGTAGCTGCATCAGACCAACCTCGGATTCGCTGTCGCTTTTCCTCTGTACGCCAGCAAACGCGGTACCGATTTCGGTGCACTCGATGAGCGATCGAGATCCGCAAGGCCGAACTCGCGTGATCCAGGACGTGACACGCGTGATTGGGCACGGAACTCGCGTGATCAGACGGCGATCATCGAGGGTCAGACGGGGAGGTCGAGGACGCACTCGCCGACGCTGACCTCGGCGGGCCAGTCGAGCTTCAGCGCGCGGTCGACGCGGTCGCCGGCATCCACCGGGACGGCGTGCGCGGCCAGCCCCATGGCGCGGGCGACGAGGTACAGCGTCTGTTGCAGCGCACCGACGTGCGCCAGTGTGGTGGCGTACGCGCCACCTCCGAGGACGGACGCCATCCGCGGCATCCGCGCGGTCACGGTGATCAGCGCCGACGGCCGTCGATGGTTGCCGCCGCCGATCATCGCCATGTCGAGCATCGCGTCGAGGTCGGCCTCGTCGGCGTTGACGAGGCCGAGCCGATGCTCCAGCGGGTCGTAGTGGTAGATCCCGCGGTCCAGCCCCGAGCACCGGTTGACCGAGACGTACAACTCGAGTTCGTACAGGCACGCGACGCTGAAATAGGGCCGCTGCGAAGCGCTGTGGGCGGGCCCGTTCGGCAGATGCGCGGGCCCGATCGACCGGATTCTCGCGCCACGGAACAGGAACTCGCCGATCTGCTCGGCGGTCAGCACGCCCTCGGTGAATTCGGGGCAGGTGTGGTCGTTCTCCAGCAACGTCGTCAGCGTCGGATCGGTCTCCGCGCGGTCGGCCAGATCGGGCCGGTACAGCGCATGGACCGGCCCGTCCCCGGTGGAAGCCTTGACCACCGGCGGTTTCCCGAGGCCGGGCAGATCCGCCGGGCCACCCGGCCGCCAGGTGCGGCTGGTGGTGTGGAACGAGAGTTCGTCCGGGGACCACAAACCCAGTTCGGGATCGTCGTCCTCGGCGAACCGGCCGTGTTCCCCGGCCACCTGCACGACCCCCGCGGCGACCAGATAGGACACGATCGCGCCGACCACCGAGGCGTCGATCCCGGTGGTGGACACGATGTCCCGGACCGATTTCGCCGTCGCCAGTGTCGCCGCGACATGCACCGCCCACGGCTGGGACAGCACGACGCGGTAGCGCGCGGACGGCGATTCCAGCCCCATCCCGTCGGCGTCGGACCGCAGGGAACTGAAGCGGGACAACCGGATCGGACGCGTGGGCGGGATCTCCACCGGCGCGAACACCGGGGCGAGCACGACCGGGATCACCGACAGCAGCGGTCCCCTGCCGTCGGCGAGCCCGAGCGAACGCACCACGGAACCGCCGAGTTCCTTGAGTACCTGCCGCAGCGCGTCGGCGCCTTCGGCCGTCCAGCTCAGCTCGCCTTCGAGATCGGGTTCCCGCTCGAAGGGCTCCCACGAAGACGTCACGTTCGCCAGCGAGACCGGCCCCAACGCCATCCGCCGCAACGATTCCAGCACCAGCGGTTCCGCGTGGTCGAACTCGTACTCGCCCCAGCGGGTGACGACCACCAGCGAGCCGTCCTCACCGATCTCGACAAGGCTGTCGTCGGTGAGCGACCACAAGGGGATCGTTTCGGCCACTCCGCCGGGGGGATCTGTCGTCAACGGTTGCTCCAGCTTGCTCTACAAGAACATAGGGAATGGGTTCAGCCGGTCGTAGGGAGTCGGCTCGGCGAGCCTGCCCAGCCGCACCGGCACGTCGAACAGCCGTCCGGGCGCGAAGCGGCTCCAGAACGGGCGCAGCCCCGGAACGACCACCCGGACCACCGGGAGGTCGATGTCGGGCCTGGTCTGGTCCAGCACGAGCGTCTCCATTCCCAGCGCGGAAAGCTTGCGTACCAAGCACTCCACGTCGTCACGGACATCGGGCCGCCGGACGAACTTGAAGTCCGCGGCGCGTTTCGCCGACCGCCCCGGCGCCGGCAGCAGATACGGCTGGTTCCCGACGGTGGCGTACTTGAGCCACGCCGACGCGTCGGGATCGTCGAGTTCGACGTTGTTCGCGAGCACAGCGGGGATCATCTGGTTGAGCTCGCTGACCGCCCGCCGCAACGCCGTCCTGGGGTCCAGGTGGGCGCCGAAGCCCATCATGACGTTCTCGCGCGGCCCGGCGATACTCCTGGACAGCGCGACCATCACCGGCACCCCGAGATCCGCGGTCAGGTCGAGCACCCACAGCTCCCGGCCGGCCCGCGCGTACTGGCCGACCATCTCCTCGGCCCACGGGTCGTCGAACGACGCGATGTCGACGCCGGGCACGGGAAGCCGGTTGTACCACCACATCGCGACGGCGTCGCGTTCGACGAGTTCGAGCAGGCCCTGCAGGATCGCGTCCTCGACACTGCTCCCGGCCGCGCAGCCGTTGGAGTCCGCGCGCATCCCGGTGAGCCCGCACTCCGGCGGCACCCCGTAGTAGAGGTACGCCGTCGGCATCAGCTTCCGCCGCTGCTGCGAGAGCGACCACAGCGGCGTCCAGTCGACGGCCGCCTCGGCGTCGAACCGGTCGGGGACGTGCTGGAAGTTCGCGTGCCTGGCGTTCCAGTCGACGCGCGTCTCGTACTGGCGCTCGTCGAAGAGCATGCACGAGTTCGGGTGGACGGCGTCGTCGCCGAGCGCGCGGAAGGTGTCGCGGATCCGCAGTTCGTCGCCCTGGTAGTTCGCCGAGAACCGTTCGATCGCCTCGCACAGCGCGCCGACCTCGGCGTCGATCGGGCTCGCGCCCTTGCCGCCGTTGTCCCCGCGCAGCCCGGCCTGCAACCCCGCCTCGCCGCGCACGCGGCGCGCGACGTTCAGCCCGGAGCGGTACGCGTTCACGAACGCGGGCGCTCTCGGGTCGCGGGCGATCTCCTTGACGATGCCGGTGACCGGGCTGACCAGATGGCCGTAGCGGTCGAGCACCTCGACCGGGGTGAGCGTCCGGTGCCCGCCACCGCCCGACGTCGCCTTCTTGGCCTCCCGCAGTACGACCGGCTCGGCCGTCCGCGCGGCCACGATGCCTTCGTCGCCGCATTCGGGGCATTGCGGGCGGCGGCGCAGTTCGTGCAGCCGCCCCTGCAGGTCGAGGGTGTCGAGGATCCACACGGCCTGCTGCCCCGGATAGCGGTGCCCCGCCAGCCATTTGGACGCTTCGAGGGAGATCAGCTGCGACGCGGCCGCGGTCAGCGGCGGCACGGCGGGCATCGGGAACGGCGCGGGCCCGTCGTGCCCCAGCACCTCCTGCACACAGGCCTCGGCGTGCCGGTGCCCCCACAACCGGTTCGTCAGGCAGTGCCAGCAACCGGACCGGCCGGGCTGCATGATCGGCCCGATCCACACCTGCGAACCCGACGGCCGGGCCAGCAGCCAGGGCCGTCCGGTGCGCCGGTGCTCGGCGTCGATCCCGGCCAGCCTGGGGTCGAGGTAGTCGTCGCACAGCACGATGGCGAGCTCGGACGCCGTCTCGACCACTTCGATCCCGCTCGCGGCCAGCGCGTTCGCCACCTGCGAGGTGTCGACGCCGCGGCCGATCGCGGTCAGGCTCGCCGTCGCCGGCTTCTGTCGGCAGGCCACGGCGGACGCGTCGAGCCCGCACGCGTCCCAGTACGCGAGCGCGCGCTCGTCCCCGCTGAACTCGTCCGGGACGCGGACGGTGACCAGACCGGCCTCGACGAGCCGGGCCACCACGCCGGTGACCTGTTCGGCGTTCATCCCCTCCGGGCAGGCGGACAGGAGCCCGTCGAGGTCACGGGTGCCGTCGAGCAGGGCGGCCACCGAGGCGACCTGCGCGCCGCGCATCGCGATGACCCCCTGTTCGGAGAACAGGTAGGCACCGTTGCCCTCGCTGATCTCCGCACGCAGATGCCGTTTGAATCCCAGTCCGCCGATCGAGGTGGGCGTGGACGATGCCTCGCGCATGATGACCCCCAGTAGGTCGGTTCGATTCTCGAATCCTGCTGTGTGGGGCCGGGTACCGGCCAGTGTGCGATTCACGCGTCGGACGTGAAAAACCCATGTTCTCCCGGGAGACACGCATGCGGGCCCTGGTGGACGGCTCACTGGCCCGGCGACCGGCCGCTCTGTCACTGTCGAAGCACTGGGAATCAGGTCACGACGCGTATCGAGCTGGAGGGCGCTTGCGATGTACACCGGATCACGAGTAGCGGACAAGCACCACGGCTCGGCACCCAACCCGATTCCGGCCGCGTCCGCAAGCCCCGTCCGTTTCAGCCTCCTCGGCCCGCTCGAACTCGTACGGGACGGGATCGACTACGCGCCGACGACGCCGAAGCTGCTGCAGGTGCTCGCCATGCTGGTCATGAGCCCGGGGAAGATCGTGCACATCGACACGATCGTGCAGGAGCTGTGGGCCAACGACCCGCCGCGCAGCGTCCGCACCACCATGCACACCTACGTCTACCAGTTGCGCAAGTGCATCGACGAGAACGAGCTGGCCCCGTACGGCGAGACCATGCTGGCGACGAAACCGCCGGGGTACGTGTTCCGGATCGCGCCGGAGCAGGTGGACGTCTTCGAGTTCCAGGAGCTGCAGCACAAGGGCCGCGAACTGCACCTGCGCGGCGAGCACACCGAAGCGGCGAAGGCCTTCCGGTCGGCGCTCGACCTGTGGTCCGGGCCGCCGCTCGCGAACGTCCACTGTGGACCGGTGCTGTCGGCGTACGCGGTCGACCTCGTCGAGCAGCGGCGCAGCACGCTGCACCTGCGGATCGAGGCGGACATCGCGGCCGGGATGCGGCACGAGCTGATCGGCGAACTGCGTTCCCTGGTCACCGCGAACCCGCTCGACGAGGCCTTGCACGGGCAACTGATCCGCGTCCTCGGCCGCAGCGGGCGCCGCTCCGACGCGCTCGCCACGTACCGTCAGGTGCGGGCGAGGCTCAACAACGAACTGGGCGTGGAACCCTGTGACGAACTGCAGGTCCTGCACCACGACCTGCTTTCCGAAGGGGAACCCGCGTGAACCCCGCTCCCGCCACGGAAACGAAAGTGAGGATCGACGGATGAGCAGTCGTACCTATGGACAGTTCTGCGGTCTGGCCCGCGCGCTGGAGATCATCGGCGAACGCTGGTCGCTGCTGATCGTCCGTGACCTCGTCCTCGGCCCGAAGCGGTTCACCGAACTGCAGGCGGGTCTCCCCAAGATCCCGGCGAGCACGCTGTCCGCGCGGCTCAACGAACTCGAGCAGTCCGGCGTACTGCGCCGCCGCCTGCTCCCCCAGCTCGACGCCGCGGTGGTCTACGAGCTCACCGAATACGGCAGCGAACTCGACCAGATCGTGCTGGACCTCGGGCTTTGGGGCGCGCGATCGCTCGGGCAGCCGGCGGCCGAGGACGTCTTCACCCTGGATTCGGCGATCCTTTCGCTGTACACGACCTTCCGGAGTGAAAAGGCCAAGGGCGTCCAGGTCACCTACGAGCTGCGCTACCCGGGCGAGATGGTCCTGCACGCGATCGTCGAGGACGGCGCGCTCAAGGTCGCGGAGGGCGCGCACCCCGGCGCCGACGCGGTCATCGAACCGCTGGGCCCGTTCATCAAGGATCTGCTGAGCGGGGATCTCTCCGCGGCCGACGCGACGCGCACCGGGAAGATCCGGATCGAGGGCGCCTTCGAATATCTGGAGCTTTTCACGGAATTGTTCCACATTCCCGCCGCTCCGAAAATGTCCGACGGAATCGTCGTCCGCTGATCCATCCGGCGTAACACCGCCGGTCGGATCAGCAATCCGGAGTAACGGAAATCCTCGGAACGCGGGATATCGTCGACATCCGTCACCGGTCGGTCTTTCGCCCTAGGAGCCCTTCATGGCCGCACTCGATTCGCCTCGTCCGGGTCTGCTCGCCTCGCTCAACGGGAAATACCACCGCGCGGCGCTCCTCACCTTCGCGGTGGTCGTCGTGGCCCACTGGGCGGAGCACCTGGTGCAGGCGTTCCAGATCTACGCGCTCGGCTGGAAGACGTCGGACGCCCGCGGCGTGCTCGGGATCCCGTTCCCCAAGCTGATCAGCTCCGAATGGCTGCACTACGGCTACGCCATCGTCATGCTGATCTTCCTGTTCGCCCTGCGCAAGGGTTTCGCCGGCCGCTCGCGGCAGTGGTGGAACCTGGCGCTCGGCCTGCAGTTCTGGCACCACATCGAGCATCTGCTCCTGCTGATCCAGGCGCAGACCGGCTGGCGGCTCGGCGGCGGCACCGCGCCGAGCAGCATCATCCAGCTGTTCATCCCGCGGGTGGAACTGCACCTGTTCTACAACACGATCGTCACCATCCCGATGATCATCGCGATGCTCGTGCACCGGAAGGCCTCCGCCGCCGAGCGGGAACTGACCGGCTGCACGTGCTCGCCCGTCAGCCGGCGTGAGCTGGCGACCGCGGCATCGTGACCGGGAGGCTCTGCGCGCTCCTGGCCCTCGTGGCGGCGTGGTTCGGGGTCGCGGTACTCGCCGCGGCCCCGGCCTCGGCCCACGTCGAACTCCTCTCCTCGAACCCCGCCGACGGCGCCCGGCTCACCTCGGCGCCGGCACGGGTCTCGATCACCCTGTCGGAGAACATCGGCATCCAGCCGAATTCGATCAAGGTCGTCGATCAGCAGGGCACCGACGTGGTGTCCGGCCCGGTGTTCCAGCCCGGCGAAGTCGCCGAAGAGGTCGCCGTCGCACTCGAACCGGACCTTCCCGACGGCAGCTATCTCGTCGAGTACGCCTTCGTCTCGACCGACTCGCATCCGGTACGCGGCACGATCGCCTTCGTGGTCGGCACCGGTCCCCTGATCACCTCGGCGGGCGCGGTGTCCGCCTCCACCGGGACCGACCCGGTGACCGACGCGCTGTTCACCACCTTCCGCTGGGGCTCCTTCGCCGGGGTCGCGCTGCTCGGCGGGCTGGTGTTCCTGCTGGTCTGCCGTCCGGGCGGCCGGACCGACCCGGCGGCGCGGAAGCCGATCACCGCGGGTCTGTGGCTTTCGGGGGTCACCGCCGTGGCCGGGTTCCTGCTGCAAGGCCCGTACGTCGCGGGCCGCGGCGTCGGCGCGATCTTCGACGGGGCGCTGATCGAGGCGACCCTGCGGGTGGCGTACGGGAAGCTCCTGCTCCTGCGTCTGGCCGCGATCGTCGCGCTCGCCGTGCTCGTGCGGCGGTTGCTGGCGGGCGACCTGCCGGATCGGCTGCGATCGCGCTACGAGAACCTCGGCATCGCGGCCGGGTTCATCGTGATGCTGAGCTTCTCCGCGACCGGGCACGCGGTGGCCGACAAGATCATGTTCCTCTCGGTCAGCGCGGACCTCGCGCATTTCGGCGCGATGGCCGTCTGGGTGGGCGGGCTGATCCAGCTGGCCGTGCTCCTGCGCGGCAGGTACCCGGCGTCGGAGGCCGAGCCCGCCCTGGCGCGGTTCCATCCGATCGCCACCCGGTCGATCGTGATCATGGTGGTCAGCGGCGCCTACCTGGGCTTCCGGCTCGTCCCGTCGGTGGAGGCGCTCTGGACGTCGGCCTACGGCATCGTCTTCGTGCTGAAGCTGACCGGGTTCGCCGCGTTGCTGCTGGTGGCGAACATGAGCCGCACCGCGGTGCGCCGCGGGATCTCCGGCCGGGGCGGCACCGGCGTGGTGACCACCGACCTGCGGAAACTGCGGGTCAGCGTCGGCGTCGAGGTGCTGATCGTGGCCGTGGTGCTCGCGCTGGCCGCGGCGTTGTCCTCGATGTCCCCGGCCGGCTGATCACCGCTCGATCTCCGCTTCCGGCGGAGTGAAGGGTCCCCAGGTGAAGGCGCGGAGCCACGGCTCGGGATCGCCCAGCCAGTCCATGGCGGCGATCTGGGCCGGGCTCCGCCGCCCGGCGAGCGTCCGGTACAGGTCCGAGGGCGCGCCCGAGAGCACCGCCGCGACCGGCTCGGTGCCGGCGATCCAGGTCGCGCCCTCGGTCTCGAGCCGCATCCCCGGCAGCCCGTGCCTGCCCAGCGAGGCGCCGAGCCCGCCGACGAGCACTTCGAATCCCCGCAGCCAGGCCGCGTGCGCTTGCGGCGGCGGCGCGCCGAGCGCGTACCGGATGTCGAGTTCGTGGGTGAAGGCGTCCATCACCATGATGTCGCCGCGGCTCTTCCCCCCGCCGTCGGCGGCGAGGAGGTTGTCGGCCTCGGGACCGCGTTCGAGCCAGAGTTTCAGCAATTCGACGGCCGACGCGGATTCCGGGATCGGGCAGGCCTCGCCACCGAACCGGGTGATCACCCGATCGCAGATCTCGGTCAGATGCGCGATCAGGTCGCGCACGGTCCACTGTGGACAGGCCGGGACGGCTCGCTCGCCCGCCCCCGCGTGATCGGTGACCAAGATCGCGATGTTCTCCCTGACCTGCCGATATCCTTCGGCCGCTGTCGCCGTATTCCAGCCAGGGACCCGAATTCGGCTGCTCGTCACGCGGCCACCTCCCGTGGGGTATGCGATGGTCGTCCATTCTCCCACCGCCGGGAGACTTCACCCTTCTTCCCGCTTGCGGCGGACCGTTCACCGCAAAGACCACCCACCCGTGGCGCGTGTCGTCGCGGCTTCAGGCACACTGGTCGTTGAAAGCCCCGTGTGGCAAAGAAAAGCGCCCAACGGTGACACATCGACCACTGTGGAGGTGACCAATGGAGATGCCCGGCTTCGATCTGGCGTGGCGTGGTTTCAATCGCGCCCAGGTCCGGGAATTCGTCCGCGAGGTGGAAGCCGAACTACGACGAGTGGAAGCCGAACGCGACGAAGCGATCCGCCGTGGGCAAGCTCTCGCCGGCGAGCTCGCCGCCACACAAGAGGAAAATCGCGAACTGAAGGCCAGCGTCGACCGGATCAGCCGCGTGCCGATCGCACCCGACGCGTTGCAGGAACGCTCGCGCCGGATGCTCGAACTCACACGCGAAGAAGCCGACGACATCGCCGCACGGGCCGCCGAGGAAGCCGCGAAGGCCGAGGCGGAACGAAAGCGGATCGCCGAAGACTTCGAGCGCGCCATGACACTGCGCCGCGCGGAGGCGATGCGCGCGCTCGCCGCGCGGGACGAAGCCGCGCAGGCGAAGGCGCGGAAACTGCTCGACGACGCCGCCGAAGAGGCCGAGCGCCTGGTCGCCGAAGCGCGGCAGAAGGCCGATGTGGCCCTCCGCCTGCGCGACGACGTGCTGAAACAGCTGGTCGGCTGCCGCGAACTGCTCACCGAAGCCGGCGTGGTGCTGGCCGTACCGGACTCACCGAAACCGGAAGTGCCCGTTCAGCGCCGGAGCAGGCCCGAAGCCCGCACCGGCACCGAAGCCGCCGCCACCTGACTAAGCCCCGGGCCCCGCCCCACCACCACCCTCAGCGGGCAGGCTACGCCTGGCTGTCCAAACCCAAGCCGGACGAGAAGACCACCGGCCGGATCTCCATCGCGTTGATGTGCGCGTCCGGGATCTGGCCCGCGATCTCGATCGCCCGCTCCTTGCTGTCGCATTCGACCAGGTAGAAGCCGGCCAGGTACTCCTTCGACTCCGCGAACGGGCCGTCGGTGACCACCGGGACGCCGTCACGCACCCGGACCACGGTGCTGTCCTTCGGCTCCGCCAGCGCCTGCGTCCCGAGCAGTTCGCCGCTCTCGGTGAGCTTCTTCATGAAAGGGTCGATGCGGGCGACCACCTCGTTGCGCTCCTCTTCGGGGAGGGCGTCCCAGGCGGTGGGGTTCATCGTGATCATGATCATGTACTTCATCGGTGTTCCTCCTGGTCGTGCGGCCGGTGCCCGGCCACTCACGCAGGAGTCGGAGCGGCCGGATCGTTCTCGACATCCTGGCACCCACTTTTTTCCGCTCTCCGGCCGCATACGTGGGGAGGGTATAGTGGGGAGACGACAGGGAACGACGAGAGAACGGGTGCGGGAATGACGGGCTACGGCACCGAGCGGGAGGCCTACCTCAAGCGCCTGCGCCGGATCGAGGGGCAGATCCGCGGTTTGCAGCGGATGGTGGAAGAGGACAAGTACTGCATCGACATCCTGACCCAGGTGTCCGCGGCCACGAAGGCGCTGCAGTCGTTCTCCCTCGAACTGCTGGACGAGCACCTCGCCACCTGCGTGGTCCACGCCGCGGCCGCGGGCGGTGAAGAGGCCGACCTCAAGGTCCGGGAGGCGTCCGACGCCATCGCCCGGCTGGTCCGGTCCTGAAGCGTCGCAACCGCAGGCTGTTGGTGACGACGAAGACCGACGAGAACGCCATCGCGGCCCCGGCGATCATGGGGTTGAGCAGGCCGAGCGCGGCCAGCGGCAGGGCGGCGACGTTGTAGGCGAACGCCCAGAACAGGTTGCCCTTGATCGTGCCGAGCGTGCGGCGTGCGAGCCGGATGGCGTCCACGGCCGCGCGCAGGTCGCCACGTACCAGGGTGAGGTCGCCCGCTTCGATCGCGGCGTCGGTCCCGGTCCCCATCGAGAGACCGAGGTCGGCCTGCGCGAGCGCGGCCGCGTCGTTGACGCCGTCGCCGACCATGGCGACCACGTTGCCTCGCGCCTGAAGGCGCTTGACGACGTCGACCTTGTCGGCGGGCAGCACCTCCGCGACGACCTCGTCGATCCCCACTTCGGCGGCGACGGCCTCCGCGGCACCGGCGTTGTCCCCGGTCAGCAGGACCGGCCGCAGCCCGAGCGCCTTCAACCCGGCCACGGCCTCGGCGGAAGTCGGCTTGACCGTGTCGGCGACGACGACCACACCGCGTGCCTCGCCGTCCCAGGCGACTACGACCGCCGTCGCGCCGCGTTCCTCGGCGACCTTCTTGGCCTGGGTGAACTCGTCGCCGACGGCGATGCCGTGCCGGTCGAGGAGGGCGGGCCGCCCGGCCAGGACGGTCTTGCCCTCGACCTCACCGAAGACACCCAGGCCCTCGACGTTGCGGAACCCGCCGGCCGGCGGCAGCTCACCCAGCCGTTCCTCGGCGGCCGCGACGATCGCGCGGGCGATCGGATGTTCGGAGCCGTGCTCGACCGCCGCGGCCAGGCGCAGGACTTCGGTCTCGTCGTCGCCGAACAGGTCGGTGAGGCTCATCTTCCCGGCGGTCACCGTGCCGGTCTTGTCGAGTACGACGGTGTCGACGGCACGAGTGGACTCGAGCACCTCCGGACCCTTGATGAGGATGCCCAGCTGCGCGCCGCGGCCGGTGCCGACCAGCAGCGCCGTCGGCGTGGCCAGGCCGAGCGCGCACGGGCAGGCGATGATCAGGACCGCGACGGCGGCGGTGAAGGCGGCGTCGGCCCCGCTGCCCGCGCCGAGCCAGAAGCCGAGGGTGCCGACCGCGAGGGCGATCACCACCGGGACGAACACCGCCGACACCCGGTCGGCGAGCCGCTGGACCCGCGCCTTGCCGTTCTGCGCGTCCTCGACCAGCCGCGCCATCTGCGCGAGCCGCGTGTCCGCACCGATCTGGGTGGCGCGGACGACGAGCCTGCCGCTCGCGTTGACCGTCCCGCCGACGACGGAGTCCCCGGCCACCACCTCGACCGGGACGGCCTCACCCGTCAGCATGCTCAGGTCGACGGCCGAGCCACCTTCGGTCACCACCCCGTCGGTGGCGATCTTCTCCCCCGGCCGGACGACGAACTCGTCGCCCGTTTTCAGCTCGCCGATCGGGACGCGGCTCTCGGTGCCGTCCTTCAGGAGCGCGACGTCCTTCGCGCCGAGTTCGAGCAGCGCCCTCAGCGCGGCGCCGGAGCGGCGCTTGGACCGGGCCTCGAAGTAGCGGCCCGCGAGGAGGAAGGTGGTCACCCCGGCGGCGACCTCGAGATAGACGTTGCCCGCGCCGTGCCCGCGCTCCATGGTCAGCTCGAAACCGTGACGCATGCCGGGCGTCCCGGCGGTGCCGAACAACAGCGCGTATAGCGACCAGAGCGTGGCGGCGACGACGCCGAGTGAGATCAGGGTGTCCATGGTGGCGGCGCCATGGCGGAGGTTCGTCCAGGCCGGGCGGTGGAACGGCCACGCGCCCCAGGTGACGACCGGCGCGGCCAAGGCCAGCGAGACCCACTGCCAGTAGGGGAACTGCCAGGCCGGGACCATCGCCAGCACGATTACGGGCACCGCGAGGACGGCGGAGACCACGAGACGGCTTCTCAAGGAGCCGGTCTCGTCTTCGCCTTCGTCGGGCCGAGGTGGCTGAGCCGTGTAGCCGGCGGACTCGACGACGCCGACCAGGTCTTCGACCGAGACCGCCGCGGGGAAGTCGACCTGCGCCTTCTCGGTGGCGTAGTTGACCGTGGCTGAGACGCCGTCGACCTTGTTCAGTTTGCGTTCGACCCGCGCGGCACAGGACGCGCAGGTCATCCCGCCGATGGCCAGTTCGACGCGCTGGGACGTCACGGCGTACCTCCCGGGTGGTGCCCGTGGTGCTCGCTGGTCGGCGCCGGCGGGGGCGGCTCCTCGTCCAGCGGCCCGACGGCGGAACCGATCGCCCAGGCGACGGCGAACACCGCGACCAGAGCCGCGGCGAACGCCGACACCTTGACGGCGGTGCTCACGAGACGAGCTGGTAACCGGCCTCGCTGACGGCCGCGTCGACGGCTTGGACGTCCAGCGGCGCGTCGCTGGTGACGGTGACCTTGCCGCTGGCGACGTCCACGTTCACGGCGCTGACGCCCGCGATCTCGCTGACCTCTTCGGTGACGGAGGAGGCGCAGTGCCCGCAGGACATGCCCTTGACGATGTAGGTGGTTTCGGCCATCGGTTCGAACTCCTCTACAGGACAGGTGGAGCGATCACTTCCTTTATACCCCGTGGGGGTAGGGGTGTGCACAGAGGGTGCGGGGACACTGCGGAAATGAGGAAGATCTCCGCCATCGGCATCGGCGCCGGCGACCCGGACCACCTGACCGTCCAGGCGATCCGGCGGCTCAACGAGACCGATGTGTTCTTCGTGCTCGACAAGGGCTCGGAAAAGCAGGACCTGGTTGCTCTGCGTCAGGAGATCCTCGACCGCTTCGTCGAGCGGCCCGGCTACCGCGTCGTGCGGGCACCGGACCCCGAACGCGACCGTACTCCTGACGACTACCGGAAGGCCGTCGCCGACTGGCACCGGCTCCGCACCGACGTCTACGAGAGCATGATCGCTTCCCTGGGTCCCGACGAGCGGGGCGCGTTCCTCGTCTGGGGCGACCCGGCGCTCTACGACTCGACCCTGCCCCTGCTGGACGCGGTACTCGACCGCGGGAACGTCGAGTTCGAGTACGACGTCATCCCCGGGGTGAGCAGTGTGGCCGCGCTGACGTCACGGCACCGGACCACGATGAACCAGATCGGCCGTCCGGTCCTGGTCACCACCGGCCGCCGCCTCGAAGCCGGCTGGCCCGAGGACGTGGACGACGTCTTCGTCATGCTGGACGCGGGGTGCACGTTCTCGCAGTTCGTGGACACGGGCCTGGAGATCTACTGGGGCGCGTACCTCGGCACCCCCGACGAGCTCCTGCTCTCCGGCCCGCTGACCGCGGCCCTCGCCGAGGAGATCCGCTCCGTCCGCGCCTCCGCCCGCACCCGCAAGGGCTGGATCATGGACATCTACCACCTACGCCGCCCCGCCCCCTCCCGCATTTAGTCCTCTAAATGCGCCCACCCCGGGCCCCGTCGCGCATTTAGTCCTCTAAATGCGGGGCCTCCGCCTCACCCTTATGTGCCTGCCCGCGTCACTCGCGTGATCGGGGCCGTGATTCGCGTGATTGAAGGCGGATCTCGCGTGTTTAGAGGGGGATCTCGCGTGATCAGACGGACGACACGCGTGATCGGAGGGACGACACGGCCGCCGGCCGTGTCGTCCGTCTGATCACGTGTGTTCGCTCTGCAATCACGTGTGTTCCGTGTCGGATCACGCGTGTGGCGGGTTTCGGGTATGAGAAAAGGGCCCAGGTCTGGGAGAACTCGTGGTTCTCTACCAGGCCCTGGGCCCTTTCCTTTTTCTAATGTTAGTCCGGCGGTGTCCTACTCTCCCACAACCCTTCGGTTGCAGTACCATCGGCGCTGTCAGGCTTAGCTTCCGGGTTCGGAATGGGACCGGGCGTTTCCCTGACGCTATAACCACCGAAACACTA
>NZ_QHJK01000015.1:0-288889 GCF_003947475.1 Amycolatopsis sp. WAC 04197
ACTCCGAAGCACTCGTCATGTGGGAAGCGCAGTTCGGTGACTTCGTCAACGGCGCGCAGACCGTCATCGACGAGTACATCTCCTCCGGCGAGGCCAAGTGGGGCCAGCTCTCCGACGTCGTGCTGCTCCTGCCGCACGGCCACGAAGGCCAGGGCCCCGACCACACCTCCGGCCGCATCGAGCGCTTCCTCTCGCTGTGCGCCGAGGGCTCGATGACCGTCGCGGTCCCGTCGACCCCGGCGAACTACTTCCACCTGCTCCGCCGCCACGCCCTCGACGGGGTGAACCGGCCGCTGATCGTCTTCACGCCGAAGCGACTGCTGAGGGACAAGAAGGTCAAGTCCGCACTGGACGAGTTCACCGGCACCTCGAAGTTCATGTCGGTCATCGACGACCCCGACATCGACCCCGCGAACATCCGCAAGGTAGTGCTCAGTTCCGGGAAGATGTACTGGGAGCTGGTGGCCGAGCGTGCCAAACGCGAGCAGAACGACGTCGCACTGGTCCGAATCGAGCAGTACTACCCCTTGCCGGTCAGGAAGCTTCGGGCTGCCTTGGAACGGTACTCACGGTCCGCCGAAGTCGTTTGGGTGCAGGAGGAGCCCGAGAATCAGGGTGCTTGGCCGTTCTTCGGCCTCCATCTCCCGCGGCGTTTCCCCGATCTGCTCAAGAGGGTGGACGTGGTGGCCCGCCGACCTATGGCGGCCCCCTCGGCCGGTTCCAACGCGGTCCACGACATCGAGCAGAAAGCGCTCATAATCCAGGCACTCGGCTGAGGGACAGGGGCGCTTCCGCGAGGAAGCGCCCCTGCTCCTCAGGAACCTCCGTCGACGTGGACGTTTTCCCCGCAGATGTTCCCGTTCGCCGCGGACACGAGGAACGTGATCGTCTTCGCGAGTTCGTCCGGTGTGCTGAACCGGCCGGTGCAGATCCGGGCCTGGAGCCGTTCGAGACGTTCGGGGGTCAGCCAAGCGGTGAGTTCCTCGTTCATCACCCCTCCCGGGGTGACGACGTTCGTGAGGACACCACGCCTGCCGAATTCGACGCCGAGGCTGCGGGCCGCACCGGTCAGGGCGGCCTTCGCGGAAGCGGCGGCGACCTCGAACGGGAAGTCACCCGCCCAGCCACGCTCCGCGCCCAGGGAGGACACGAACACGATCCTCCCCCAGGATCGCTCCACCATGGACGGAATCACCCGCTGCACGGTGAGCAGGACGGCTTCCAGGTCGGTGGTGAGCCGACGCTGTATCTCCTCGCGCGGGACGGCTTCGAAAGCGGTCTTCGACATCGGCGCGGGCGCGGACATCGCGTTGGCCACGAAGATGTCGATGGCTCCCCACTGAGCCAGGACCGCCGCGATACCGCGGTCGATCGTTTCGGGTTGCCCCAGGTCGTACTCGACGGCGATCGCCTCGCCTCCCTCGGCCCGGATCTGCTCGGCCAGAGCGGCGCCCTTCTCTTCGTTGGTCCGGTAGGTCAAAGCCACCTTCGCGCCGTTACGCGCGAGTTCACGGCAGGTGGAGGCACCGATGCCGACACCCGAACCGCCGGTCACGAAAGCGACCTTGCCACTGATACCCAGTTCCATCGGGACTCCTTGCTTCGGGGTTTGTTCGGGTTACCAGGTGACTCCGCCGCTCAGATCGACCTCTTGGCCGGTCACGACCCGGTTCTGGGCCGAGGCGAGCATCACCACCATCCGGGCGACATCAGCGGCGTCGACGAGATCACCGAACGGTGACAGCGCGGCGAATTCCTCGCGGTACTCCGGATACCAGGGTTCGCGCACGTTGCGCGCCGTGCGGGTGAGACCGAGCACGACGACATTGGACAGGATTTCGCCCATCGCTCCGGCGCTGAACGCGAGCGACCTGCTGAAACCGTGCAGCGCCGCCTTCGCGGTCGTGTAGAACTCGAATCCGCGTTTTCCTTGGGCGACCAGGCTGCTGGAGACGTGGACGAATCGCCCCCACTTCGCCTCGCCCATGTGTTCCAGGACCGCACCACTGAGCTCGACAGCGCTTTCGATGTTGTCCCGCAAGGATTCCCGCCAAGGGAATCGTTCTAGCTTGCCGATGTCGGCGTCCGGTGGCGACATCGGCGACAGCGCGTTGTTGATCAGCACTTGAACCGGGCCACCCCAGTTCAGTACGTCTCCGACGAGGCGGACGCCCGCTCCCGGCTCGTTCATCGCGTAGCGGAAGGACCGCACCGCACCGTCGGTCTCCTCTTCGACCGTTCGAGCCGAACGGTCGTCCGCGTGGTAGGTGAAGGCCACCTGCGCGCCTTCGGCGGCGAAAGCACGCACCAGCTCGCGTCCGATCCCGCCACTTCCTCCGGTGATCAAGACCGTCCGGTCTCGCAGGCCAAGGTCCACTGGTCGGCTTCCTTTCCGCGGTCAGCGCCGGGCGAGGCGCGGATAGTGTTCGAGCGCGTTCTCCCGGAGGACGCGCCCCCGGTCTCCGTCCGCGAGCAGGTCCAGCATGCGCCGGGAACGACTGCCCGGGACGTGGGGGAAGTCGCTGCTGTACATCACATAGTTCGAGACGGCGGCAAGATCGGCGACCTCGCGGATCTCCTCGTCTCCGGGTGGAAGATGACCCGGTTCGAGGGTGAACCGGATCCGCTCCGTCACCACGTCCGATGGCGGCCGATCGAGCCACGGGACCTCGCGCCATAAGCTCTTCCAGTCCTTGTCCAGTCGCCACAGCAAGGGATGCAGCCAGGAGAATCCGCACTCGGCCATGGTCACCCGTAGCGTCGGTGTCCGGGCGAACACACCACCGGCCAGCAGGCTCACCAGCTGGTTCTGAGTAGCCAGATGCTGGTCGCCTAATAGTTGCTCCACATAACCGGCTGTGTATCCGGTCCCCGCGGCGCTCAACCCGGTCCTGCCGCCGGCGTGGAAGCACACGACCAGGCCGGCTTCGGCCGCGACATCGAACAGGCGGTGATAGCGCCGGTCTCCCCACCGGTTCTCGATCCGGACCGGAAGGATCACCTGTACGAAACGATCGTCCTCCGCGACCCGGGTCAGTTCCGCGACCGCGGCGTCGACGTCCAGAAGCGGAAGGACGATCCCGCCGAGGAGCCGGTCGTCCCGGTCGAGGAACCGGTCGCGCTGCCAGTCGTTGACCGCGCGAGCGCACGCGGTCTCGAAATCCGGGTTGCGTGAGAGGTCGAACAACACTGTGCAGGACAGCAGGGCGGCCGCGACCGCGCCCCCGGTCCAGTGCGTGGAAAGCTCGCCAAGAGTGGCCGGCACTCTTGGCGGCGGTTCTCCGTCGTCGGGTGCGGGCCGTTCGGCTCGATGTTCCGGCCGGAGCCGGACCGAGCCCTCATCGACGTACTGGCGCCAGTAGCCCGAAAGGCGCTCCCGGATCTCCGAGATGTCACGAGGTGCGACGTGGACGTCGGTGTCGATGGGGTTCACGCCGGCACCGCCTTCTCGCGAGAGCGGTACAGCCCTGCGGCGTTCCGATGGAAGATCTTCTCCCTCAGAGCCTTGGGGAGGCCTCGGAGAGAGTGTTCAGGTGAGTCGAAGTCCCAGTGCGGATAGTCGGAGGCGAACAGGATCCGATCGGCCATCCCGGTGTGCCGGACTGCCGTCACCAGGTCCGCCGTGCGCGTCGGCTCTTCGATCGGTTGGGTGGTGAGCCAGAAGTGCTCGCGGAAGTATTCGGAGGGCGCCCTGGACAGGATCGGAAGATCGCGGTGCCAGGTCCGGTGTAGCTCGTCCATGGACCACATCAGTGGCCCCGCCCAGCTGACGCCGCCCTCGACGAGGACGACCTTCAGATCCGGGAAGCGATCGAACACCCCGCCGAGGATCAGGCTGATGACGACCGCCTGCATCGCCCCGCTGAACTCGACGTGTTCTTCGAGGTAGTAATTCGGCGGACCCGTCAGCGGATAGGTCGCCACGCCGCCACTGTGGACACTCACCGGCAGGCCCGCCGCGCAGGCTGCTTCGTAGATCGGCCAGTAGCGCGATGATCCGAGCTGCAGCTCCGTGCTCGCGGGCGCCAGAACCTGCTGGAAGGCGGGATCGCCCGACCTCGCCTCGATCTCACCCACCGCCAACGACGGTGTTTCGAACGGCACGCAGACTGAGCCGACGAACCGGGAATCCCTGGCGAGGAACTTCTCCTCCTGCCAGTCGTTGAGGATCTCGCTCAATGCCGCGGCGAGCTCGGGATACTCGGCGCCGAAGGCGTGGGCGTGCAGCGGAATGAGCACGGCCGAGGTGATCCCGTACCGATCCAGGAGCTGCTCGATCATCAGGTCGACGTCGTTTCCCGGAAAGGAGCCTTCCGGCCAGGAGTCGGCGCGGTAGCCGCCGTTGCGCATCCGCGGGTAGATCGCTCCGGGAACGGGTGGTCGCATCCCGTATCGTTCGAGCCTGATCCGCCAGGTCTCCGGCAGCCTCGCCGCCACCTCGTGCGGCAGGATGAACGGATGCACGTCGGCGTCCACGATTCCGTCAGGCGATGCCTTTTTCACGAGGTTCCCTCCTGCTCGCGGTCGTTCGCATCGGCCCGCCGTGAGGTATCGACGACGACGTCGCCGTCCTCGACGGTCACGACGTAGGAGTCAGCCGTGTAGGGGCCCGGGCGGCGACCGGTTTCGGTGTGCACGCGGTAGGTACGGGCGGGCGCGTGCCCCGCGCCGAAGTACGACTGTCCGGTCCGGATGTCGTATTCCCAACCGTGCCACGGGCAGGCGATGTACAGCGTCGACTCGTCGACGCTCGCCGGCTTATCATGGGCTCGCAGTCCCGCGAGGACGTGCCCTTCGCACAGCGGAGCTCCCTGGTGCGGGCAATAGTTCCGGATGGCGAAGAATCGTCCGTCTACTCTGAACACTCCGATCGACTTGCCGTCGACCTCGACGATCTTGCCGTCCCGCTCGCGGAACTCCGAGACCTTACCGACAACGTGCAGCATCAGCCATCCCCCGTTCCGGCCGGACCGTCGAAGATCTCGCACAGCGTGGTGCCCGCCTGCACGGTCTGGCCGACCTGGGCGTTCAAACCCCTGACGGTGCCGTCACGGTGCGCGTGCAGTGGTTGTTCCATCTTCATCGCCTCGAGGACGAGGACGAGATCTCCCTCCGCGACCATTTGCCCTTCCGCCACGGCGACCTTCACCACGGTTCCTTGCATGGGAGAAGCCACCGCCATGCCGCCTCCGGCGGCTACCGCCCGGCTCGCCGGCACGGCGCGGCGCGGCGATCGTCGTGTGCCGGCAGGTCCGCCGACGGCGATCGCGACCGCGGGCAGCGACACTTCGATCCGTTGCCCCGCGACCTCGACCACGACCGTTTCCCGCATCTCGGCCGGTGCGGGTTCCTCCTGCCGGGCCGGGTCGGGCGGGATCCGGTTGTCGAACTCTGTCTCGATCCACCTGGTGTGCACCGTGAACGGGCCTTCGGTGTCGCGGACCTCAGGGGCGAAGGCGATGTCTCGGACAACACTGCGGTGGAACGGCAATGTGGTCGGAAGGCCTTCCACTACGAATTCGTCGAGCGCGCGTGCGGCGCGGCGGAGGGCCTGTTCCCGATCGGCTCCGGTGACGATCAGTTTGGCCAGCAGGGAATCCCAGGCAGGCCCGACCACCGTGCCCGCCTCCACTCCCGCGTCGACACGGATTCCAGGCCCGTCGGCGGGCACCCAGCGCTCGACCGTTCCAGGCGCGGGAAGGAATCCGCGGCCCGCGTCTTCACAGGTGATCCGAAACTCGAAACTGTGCCCTCTTGCGGGCGGGTCGTCGAAGGAAAGCCGCTTCCCCTCGGCGATCCGGAACATTTCGAGCACCAGATCGATACCTGTCACCTCTTCGCTGACGGGGTGTTCGACCTGAAGTCGAGTGTTGACCTCCAGGAAGGACACTGTTCCGTCCGCGCCGATGAGGAATTCACAGGTACCCGCCCCGACGTAGCCGGCCTCACGCAGGATGCGTTTCGATGCGGTGTACAGGAGTTCTGTCTGTTCGGTGGTGAGATACGGCGCGGGGGCCTCCTCGACCAGTTTCTGGTGCCGCCGCTGGAGCGAACAGTCCCTGGTGGACACGACGACGACGTTGCCGTGAGTGTCGGCGAGGCATTGGGTCTCCACGTGACGGGGCCGGTCCAGGTACCGCTCCACGAAGCATTCGCCACGCCCGAAGGCACCGACTGCCTCACGGACCGCGGACTCGTACAGCTCCGGGATCTCCTCGATCGTCCACGCGACCTTCAGTCCCCGACCTCCACCTCCGTACGCAGCCTTGATCGCGATCGGAAGCCCGTGTGCCGCGGCGAAGGCGACGACCTCGTCCGGGCCTCCGGCCGGTTCGTCGGTCCCGGCCGCCATGGGCGCACCGGCGAGCCGGGCGATCCGCCGGGCGGACACCTTGTCACCGAGGGCGCGGATGGCCGAGGGAGGCGGGCCGATCCAGATCAGGCCCGCGTCCAGGACCGCCTGCGCGAAGTCGGCGTTCTCGGAAAGAAAACCGTATCCCGGGTGGACGGCGTCCGCACCGGCCGTCACCGCGGCGTCGATCACCTTCCGGATGCTCAGGTAACTCTCCGCCGGAGTGTCACCCCCCAACGCGTAAGCGGTGTCCGCGGCGCGGACATGTGGCGAGTCCCGATCCGGCTCGGCGTAGACGGCGACGCTCTCCAACGCCGCGTCACGGCACGCACGGGCGACACGGACGGCGATCTCACCGCGGTTGGCGATGAGGACCTTGCGCATGCCCTCTCCTTTTCGTCGATACGCCTTCATCCGGTCGTCCGCCAACCAGGCAGGGGCCACGAGGACCAAGAACCAGGGCCGCCTCCGTCGAAGGGGCCGACCCGGCGCTCGCCCATCACGGCGACCGTCTGCCGCCGGGTGGCCAGGACCGCGACGACCGCTGCCAGCTCGCCCGGCTGGGGCCTGCCACGGACGATCTCGAAGGTCGTGGCTTCGCGGCTCATTGCGGCTGGTTCCCGTGTTTGCGACTGGGCAGGTGTACCTGTTTCCGCCGCAGCATGGCCAGTGCGTCGATGAGGCGTGGTCTCGTTTCGGCCGGATCGATGACGTCGTCGACCAATCCGCGTTCGGCGGCGTAGAAGGGGTGCATCAACTGGTCGCGGTACTCCTCGATCAATTCCTTCCTCACCGTGTCCGGATCGTCGGCCGCCGCGATCTGCCGCCGGAACACCACGTTCACCGCGCCTTCCGCGCCCATGACGGCGATCTCGTTGCCCGGCCAAGCCAGGGAAAGGTCCGCGCCGATCGAACGCGAATCCATCACGATGTAGGCACCGCCGTAGGCCTTCCTCAGGATCACCTGGATCCGCGGCACTGTCGCGTTGCAGTAGGCGTAGAGCAGCTTCGCGCCGTGGCGGATGATGCCACCGTGTTCCTGGCCTACGCCAGGCAGGAACCCCGGTACGTCCACCAGACTGATCAGCGGGATGTTGAAGGCGTCGCACATCGCCACGAACCGGGCGGCCTTCTCGGACGCCTCGATGTCGAGCACACCGGCCAGCGTGCTCGGCTGATTGGCCACGATGCCGGCCACCTCACCGCCGAGCCGGGTCAGCGCGCAGACGACGTTGACCGCCCAGCGTTCGTGTACCTCGAAGAACTCTCCGTGGTCGACGATCTCGGCGATCACGTCGCGGACGTCGTAGGCCCGGTTGCCGTCGGACGGCACGATGTCGAGCAGGCGGTCCGAACGCCGGGCATGCGGGTCGTCGGCGGGTGCCGACGGTGGTAGTTCTCGGTTGTTCGAAGGCAAAAGGGATAACAGGTAGCGGACTTCCTCGAGCGCGCTGTGCTCGTCGTCGTACACGAAACCGGCGACTCCGGTGATCCCGGCGTGGGTGTCCGCACCGCCGAGGGCGTCGTGGGTGATGACCTCGCCGGTCACCGCCTGCACGACATCGGGCCCGGTGATGAACATCTGCGAAGTACCGCGGACCATGAAGACGAAGTCGGTCAACGCCGGCGAGTACGAGGCGCCACCGGCGCAGGGGCCGAGAATGACGCTGATCTGTGGCAGCACGCCCGAGTTGCGCACGTTCCGGCGGAAGATCCCTCCGTAACCCGCCAGCGCGGTGACACCCTCCTGGATCCGGGCACCACTCCCGTCGCAGAGACCGACGATCGGAGCACCCGCTGATTCGGCGAGATCCATCAGCTTGTGGATCTTGTCCGCGTGCGCGGCGCCGAGCGCGCCCCCGAAGATCCGGAAGTCGTGCGCGTAGGCGAAGACGGTACGCCCGTGCACCTTGCCCCAGCCGGTGAGGACACCGTCGGTGTGCGGCCGTCGGTCCTCCAGCCCGAAGCCGGTCGCCTGATGCCGGCGCAACGACTCGATCTCCGTGAAGGTTCCTTCGTCGAACAGCAGCTCCATCCGATCGCGGGCCAACAGCTTTCCCTTGCCCAGCTGGGCTTCGGTCGCCGCCGGCGCACCCTCCCTGACCTGACGGCGCAAGCGGTGCAACTGTGCGCTGCGGTCCTTCAGGGAGGGGGCCGCGGCGGTTCCCACCGGCGGCCTGTTGTCCACCATGCTCATTTCGCGTCTCCCAGCTTCCGGAGTCGACCGACCTGACCGAGCCTGGCCCGCGTCGCCAAAGCGTCGCTTGAGCCGCTCAATATCTTCCGGTTTGGCTTGTCTCCGGTATTTCTCAACCGGGCGCCCACAGGCTGAAGGTCCAGGCGTGCCAACGGCGGATGAGGAAACATGACGATCTGCTCGGAATCGTTCCGCGATTTCTTCGGTGCCTTCCCGACCGCGGTGTCCATCGTGACCACTTTGGACGCCCGGGGCGAACCTCGCGGCCTGACCTGCAACTCGGTCGCGGCCGTGTCGCTCGACCCTCCACTGCTCTCGATCTGCGTGGCGAACCGGTCGAAGACGCTGGAGGCCTTCACCTCCACGGGCTCCTTCGTGGTCAACGTCCTCGCCGAAGGCGGCGAGGAACTGTCCACGGCCTTCGCCGGGAACTCGCGAGACAAGTTCGCCGGCGTGGAGTGGGTACCGTCGGCAATCACGGGCGGCGTTCCGGTACTCGCCACGGGAACACTCGCATACGCCGAATGTTCGGTGGTGCAGAGTGTCAGGGCTGGAGACCATCGGATCCTGATCGGGCGGATCGACGGCTCGGCCGTCTTTCCCTCTCGCCCCCTCCTGTATCAGCGCAGCACCTACTCGGTGTGGCGTCCTGCCCCGCCGGTTTCAGCGGGGCAGGACTGACTCAGGCGTGACAGACGGGGAGACCACCGTGATGGCGGACCATTTCCGCGAACAACGCGCCCACATCGAGCGGGATGCCGGGTTCGGCCCCGTCGTACTCGATGTAGGCGCGATGAAGGTTCGGCACCAGCCTCTCGGCGTCGAGCAGGTCCTGGAACTCCCCGAGATCGGCCTCGGCCGCCAGTTCAAGCGGTGACAGACCGGCCGCGATCCCTTCTCTCGCGAGTCGCTGCAACCAGCCGAAGTAGCGCTCGGTTTCGTCCAGGAGTTCCGGGCCTCCGATGCGGCCATGACCCGGAACGATCACCTTCGGCTCCAGCGCCCGTAGCCTCGACACTGCGGCGAGGGAGCCCGCGACCGAACCCATCAGGCAGAACGGGGTCGCGCCGGACAACACGACGTCACCGGTGAACAGGACACGCTCGGCGGGCAGCCACACGACCGTGTCGTCGGTGGTGTGGGCGGGGCCCATGTGCAGCAACTCCGCCACAACGTCACCCACGTGAACCACCATCTTGTTCGTATACGTGAGCTCGGGCAGGACGAGGTCGACGCCGCCCCAGCTGACATCGGGCCAGAGGCCGGTCAGATGCAATCCCGCGGCCGCCATCTCCTCGCGGGTGCGCTCGTGCGCGACCACCACCGCCTCGGGGAAGAGGAAGTTGCCGAAGGTGTGATCGCCGTGGAAATGCGTATTGACGATCACTCCCGGCATGACCGACGAGACCTTGGACACCGCCGACCGCAACGCACGGGCGCGGGCTTCGGTCGCGACGGTGTCGACCAGAGCGGTCCGCGCGCCCGAGGTGATGATGCCGGCGTTGTTGAGGCACCAGCCGCCATCGGGTTGGACGTAGCCGAAGACCCCGTCGCCGATCTCTTCGCAACGGGCCGTGACGGACACTGTCATTTCGTCCTCTTCAAGAGTAGGTGCAGGCGTCCGGATCGAAGCGCCTTGTCCGGTTCCAGTACTCGAAGGCCGAGAACGGCCAGTTCTGCACGGACCTGCCGTGCTCGTTCTTGAACCACGAGGAGACCGACGACCAGCCCCACGCCCGGAGTGGCTGTGTCGCGTCCACCCAGGCCTGATACTCCGCGCAGACGTCGGAGCGGACACTCAGGCTCCGCCGCCCGGACGCGAGCAGATACCGGATGGCGCCGAGTAGATAGGTCATCGCGCATTCGGAGAAGTAGAGGACGCTGCCTCCTTGTCCGACCAGATTCGTATTGGGGCCGTAGATGCTGAACAGATTCGGGAAACCGGGTACGAGCATGCCGAGATAGGCCGCCGGCGCGTCGCCCCAGTGCTCGTGCAGGTCCCTGTTCCCCGGGCCGGTGACCTTCATGGGGGTCAGGAACTCAGATGCGCGGAAGCCGGTGGCGAAGATGAGGACGTCCGCGTCGTACTCCGTCCCGTCCGCCGTACGGATACCGCGCGTCGTGACTTCACCGATCGGGTCGGTGACCAAGGTGACGTCGTCACGTTTGAGGGTCTGCAACCAGGTCCCGTCGTCCCTCAGCACTCGCTTGGCCCCGATCGGATACCTCGGGATGACCTTTTCGCGCAGGTCCGGCGCATCGGCCAGCTGCGCCTCCATCGCGGCCGTCAACACTGCTCGGACGTCGTCGTTGGCGGCGGAAACCGCGCGTTCGGTCGGCGGATAGCCGGGATCCACCACCCACGGCGCGCCCTGCAGCCCAGGGGCGAACAAGCCGAATCGGTACCAGGCCGCGTAATACGGGACGTGCTCCTGCAACCAGCGTTCCTCGTCCGGTAACTGGTCCCGATAGTGCGGTGTGGCGCGCAACCACGGCGGAGTGCGCTGGAAGACCACGAGCTCCTCACACTCGGGGGCGATCTCCGGGACGAACTGAAAGGCGCTCGCGCCGGTCCCGATCACAGCCACCCGCCGACCGGACAGGTCGACCGTGTGATCCCACGCGGCCGAGTGGAAGGCGGGCCCGTCGAACCGGTCCGCTCCGGGGATGTCGGGCATCTTGGGGCGGTTGAGCTGACCGACGGCGGTGATCACCACGTTCGCCGTGCTCAGCTCCTCGCCGTTGTCCGTGTGGGTTCGGATCCGCCATTCGCCCTTCTTTCCGTCCCACTCGAGTGAGCGCACCTCCGAGCCGAACCGGATGTGCTCGTGAAGCCCGTTCTCCTTGGCGAAGGCTCGTAGGTAGGAGAGAAACTCATCCTGTGTGCAGAATTGCTCCGGCCAGTCCGACCTCGTGGCGAAGGTGTAGCTGTACAGATGGCTTGGCACATCGACCCGGCAGCCTGGGTAGCTGTTCTCCAGCCAGGTGCCGCCGAGCTCGTCGTTCTTCTCGTGGATCACGAAGGGAATGCCCGCCTGCGCCAGCCGATGGCCCGCGAGCAGGCCACTGGGACCGGCGCCTACGACGACCACGCGGAACTCGCGACCCGGCGCGAGTTCCGCGAGTGTCCAGTCCGGCGCCTTCGGGTCCGCGCCGGACGGCACGATCTCCTCCGCCAAGAGGGGAAGCTGGCCGACGGTGTCCCAGCCCATGGCCCAGGTCGTGATCCGGCGCAGCGTCTCCGGGGACGGTGGCACGGGTGGCGGCAGTGAACCGTCCCGCAGGGCCCTCAGGAGCCGGAACCCCAGTTCCCTGGCCTTGTCCTGTTCTGCCGCGCTCAGACCGCCGGCAGGGTCCGGGAGCCACCGGCTCGGGTTGTAGTCCTCCGGCAAGACGTCGACGTCGCCGGTGAGGTGCGCCACGGTCATCAGCAACGTCGGCAAATCCGCTCGGCTCAGAATCCGCCTGAGCTCCGCGTCGCCGGCCCGGACCGGTGATAGGGGTGGATTGATCACGATGCGGCCGCTCCTCCGATCGAGCACTCAGTAGTTGCCCAGCCCGCCGCAGACGTTGAGCGCTTGAGCCGTCACCGCCGCCGCCCTGTCGCCGATCAGGTATTCGACCATCGCTGCCACCTCGTCGGGATCGACGTAACGGCCGATCGGTACGCGCGCGGTGATCCGATCGAACGTCTCCTGGGTGGAGACACCCCAGATCTCCGAATAGTGCTCGCGGACGCGTTCGGCCATCGGGGTCTCCACGAAGCCGGGGCAGACGGCGTTGACCGTGACTCCCGACTTGGCCAATTCCAGCCCCAGGGCTTTGGTCAGCCCGACGACACCGTGTTTGGACGCGCTGTACGGCGCGGCGTGGACGACACCCTGCTTGCCTCCGGTGGAGGCGATGTTGACGATCCGGCCCGAGCCGCGCCCGAGCATTCCGCCGGTGGTCAGCACCTGCTTGGTCATCAGGAAAGTACCGTTGAGATTCGTGTCGATGACGTCGAGCCACAACGCGTCGTCCAGTTCCGCGGTCGCGCCGCCTCCGCTGCGCCCGGCGTTGTTGACAAGGATGTCCACCGGGCCGAACTGCTCCACCGCCGCGGCGACGAACTCCTTGACCTCATCAGGACGCCGTACGTCGCACGACTTCCCTTCGACTGTGAAGTCTTTCTCCTGCAGCGACTTCACCGTCTGTGCCAGTCGTTCACCGTCCCTGCCGCAGAGATACACCCGGTGCCCGAGTTCAGCGAGCCTGGTGGCGATCGTCAGCCCGATACCACTGGTCGCTCCGGTCACCAAAGCCGTCCGCTGCTCGCCTTGCGTCATTTCTCCTCCATCGGTGACGGGTGCGGGTACGGTCCGAGCCTGACCGGCCGCTCTTGAAGCACACCCGAATCGTTCTGAACCCGGCGGTTTCCTCGTTCTTTCTGGCGTCGTTCAAGAACCCCGTAACAGAGTGGACGGAGAGACCGAGCCGGAGCAGTGAATCGGAGGAAGACCAGATGACCGAACCCAACCAGTCCGGCCAGTTGTACGCCGAGGTGCAGCATTTCTACGCTCGGCAGACACATCTGCTGGACGGCCGGGAATTCGAGGGCTATGCCGCGACATTCACCGAGGACGGCGAGTTCCTCCATTCACCCGGCAGGCCCGCCGCCAAAACCCGGCAAGGCATCGTCCGGGAACTCCGCGACTTCCACCGGAAGTTCGACGAGGACCCGGTCGTACGCCGGCATTGGTTCAACATGATCGTGCTCGATCCCGCGCCGGACGGCGTGCTCAACGCGACGTTCTACGCTTTGGTGGCCACGACCCGGCCGGGTGGGCGGATCGACGTCTCACCCAGCTGCGTGGTGCATGACGTGCTGGTCCGCGAGAACGGCGAGCTGCGTACCAAGTCCCGTCGCGTGGTACAGGATCGTCTGTTGTTCGAGGAGTCCGCGGTCGGCGCAGCGAGCTGACCCGATCCACAGGGGACGTCCGAACCGGACGTCCCCTGTGGACGCTCAGAGGGTCTTGATCAATCCCCCGTCGAGTACGACGTCACTTCCGGTCATGAAGGACGCCTCCGGCGAGGCCAGGAACACAGCGACCCGCGCGATCTCCTCAGGAGTGCCGAACCTGCCGAGGGATATCCCGCCCATGCCGTCGGCGACGGCCGTCATAGCTTCCTCTCGGCCGATTCCCAGCTGGGCACCGATCTGATCACCGATTCCGCCTTCCCGGGTCCAGACGGACGTCCGGACAGGTCCTGGTGACAAGGTGTTCACGCGAACCCCTCGTCCGGCGAACTCGATGGACAACGCCTTCGCGAGGTTGCGTACCGCTGCTTTGGCGGCCGAGTAGTCCACCAGTTGAGGGTCCGGCCGTAAGGCGTTGACGGACGAGATGTTCACGATGGAACCGCCTCCGCCGGTCAGCATCGACGGAAGTGCGGCGCGGACGACGCGGATCAGGCTCATCAGGTTCAGCTCCAGTCCGGCGATCCATTCCTCGTCGGATACGTCCAGGAACCCGCCGAAGCGTGGTGTTCCGCCGGGCGGCCCGCCGACGTTGTTCATCACGATGTCGATCGTTCCGAACCGGGACAGCGCCGCGTCGACCAGTTCGCTCGCGCCGTCCGGCCGAGAGAGGTCGACGTCGACCGTGTGGAGTTCGTTCTGTGCGGACCGGAGGTCGGCGAGATCCCTTGTGGCGTTGCGGCTTCCTGCCAGGACGAACGCGCCGGCGTTCAGGAGTTCGCGGGTGATCGCGCGGCCGATTCCGCGGCCCGCACCGGTCACCAGTGCCGTCTTACCCTTCACGGTCGACGTCATCTTTATCGTCCTTTCCCTGACCCCAGCGTTCGATCACGTCGGCGGCCGCCTCCACTCCTCGGTCCGCCCGGACATGGTGTGCGAGCAGCTCCGCGCGTTCGGCGATCCGCCGGTCCGTCAGCGCGGACAGGATCGAGGTCGTCAAGCCACGTTCGGTCAGCTTCGGCGCGCGCAGCGGTGTCGCCGTGACTCCCAGCTCCCGGAGCCTCGCCGCCCAGAACGGCTGGTCGACGCCGCTGGGCACGACGACTTGAGGCACGCCTGCGCGCACGACCTCGCCCGTCGTCCCGAGCCCACCGTGGTGCACGACCGTCGAGGCGAGCGGGAACAACCAGCGGTAGTCCGTCTCGCCGATCTGGAAGACGTCGGGTGCGTGTTGTCGTGAACAGCCACCGACCAGCACCACCCGCCGTCCACAAGCCCGTGCGGCCCCGATCACCATTCGTGCTCGGCGGTCCTCGGAATCCGTGGCCCAGAACGTCCCCATCGTGCAGACGACCGGGGACGACCCCGCGGCCACGAACCGAGCGAGTTCCCTCGGCGGGCTGTGGAACCGGTCCAGATACCAGTAGCCGGTCACATGCGCGGACGGCGGCCAGTCGGCCGGAGGCCGGTACACCGCCGGACTGAAGGGGTACAGGACCGGACGCTCGACGCCCAGTGCGCGCAGCGGAGAACGGAATCCCAGCGGCCGCAAACCCCGACGTCGCCGAATCACATTGACGGCACTTCGTGCCCGAAGCCACTCGACACTCGCCCGGGCACCATGAGTCAGACGGTTATAGGCAGGCCCCAGCGGGACTGGCCAGGCACCGAGGGCGGGCTCCGCGGCCGTCGTACTGCCGGGCCACCACGACACGCCGCACCATGGCGTCGGCGGTTCCTCCGTGAGGGCGACCGGTCTGGTCAGGATCGCGTTGACCACCAGGTCCGCGCCTTCGGCGACCTCTCGAAGCCGTTGCCATACCTCGGTCTCGCCGTCTCGGGCGAGTTCCGGAAGCACTCTCAGTGCCGCGGACAATCGAATGGCACTGGTGCTCTTCCTCAGCGACCGCACCAACTCGGCGTCGTCCATCGACGGTCTGGCGCCGCCGGGGAGGAATTCGCTCGGCGATCCGGGAACCGCGGCGAACTCGACTCGGGCTTCTGTGGCCAGTGCGCGGAATTCCGCCGGCGCGGCCAGTGCCACCTCGTGGCCACGCTTGCGTAGCTCCTCCCCCAGCGCGGCGAATGGCTGCACGTCGCCGCGCGAACCCAAGGTGGTGAGCGCGATCCTCATGTCGACCGAAGATCCCGGGGGCGCCCAGAGGGTTGGTGGAGGATCACCCGACGGCCACTTCCCGGTAGTGGGTATTCCTGCCCGCTTCAACCACCCCTCTGGCTGTCGAGTTCATCGTTTTCCCAGACCGGCCATCCGACCAAGCCGGGTGCGCCTTCATCCTTGAGGAAACGAGCAGCATGAATCGACGTGCAGTCATCACCGGGATCGGTGTCCGTTCCCCGGGCGGCGTGGGCCAGGAGAAATTCTGGGACCTGCTGTCCGCAGGCCGCACCGCCACCCGCACGATCTCCTTCTTCGACCCGGCGGCGTTCCGCTCACAGGTCGCGGGCGAAGTCGACTTCGACGCCGAGGCGGAAGGCTTCACTCCGCGCGAGATCAGGAAGATGGACCGGGCGACCCAGTTCGCGGTCGCCTGTGCCAAGGAGGCACTGGCCGACAGCGGCTCACCATCCGATGTGGCACCGCATCGGCTAGGGGTCTGTCTCGGCAGCGCCGTCGCTTCGGCGACCAGCCTCGAAAACGAGTACCTGGTCCTGTCCGACTCGGGCGCCGCGTGGGAAGTCGATCCCGGCTACCTGTCCCCGCACATGTTCGACTACCTCAGCCCGGGCGTGATGCCCGCCGAAGTCGCCTGGGCCGTCGGCGCGGAAGGCCCCGTGACGATGGTGTCCGATGGATGCACCTCGGGACTCGACTCGGTGGGTTACGCGGCGCAGCTGATCCGCGAAGGCACTGTCGACCTCGCGCTCGCCGGTGCCACCGACACCCCGATCACGCCGATCGTCGTCGCCTGCTTCGACGCCATCAAGGCGACGACCCCACGTAATGACACCCCCGAACAGGCTTCGCGCCCCTTCGATGGCACCCGTAACGGGTTCGTCCTGGCAGAGGGAGCGGCGATGTTCGTCATCGAAGAGTACGAAGCCGCGAAGGCCCGAGGGGCCCAGATCTACGCCGAAATCGGCGGGTACGCGACCAGGTGCAACGCCTACCACATGACGGGGCTCAAGAAGGACGGCCGTGAGATGGCGGAGGCGATCCGCGTCGCGCTCGACGAGGCCAAGACCAACCCCGGTGAAATCGACTACGTGAACGCGCACGGCTCCGGCACCAAGCAGAACGACCGGCATGAGACCGCGGCCTTCAAGCGGAGCCTGGGTGAGCACGCGCGAAACGTGCCGATCAGCTCGATCAAATCCATGGTCGGGCACTCACTGGGCGCCATCGGCTCCATCGAGATCGCCGCTTGCCTGCTCGCCATGCGGCACTCGCTCGTCCCTCCGACGGCGAACCTCCACGAGACCGACCCCGAATGCGACCTGGACTACGTGCCTGTTCAAGCGAGGGAGAAGAAGCTCGGCGCGGTGCTGACCGTCGGCAGCGGATTCGGCGGCTTCCAGAGCGCGATGGTGCTGCGCAAACCGGAAGGAGTACGCGAATGAGCACGCGAACAGCGGTCACGGGGATGTCCGCGGCCACCGCACTCGGTCTCGGCACCGAGGAATACTGGAAGGCGGTTCTCGCCGGCCAGAACGGGCTCCGTGAACTCAGTCGATTCGACACGGCCGGACATCCGGCGAAGCTGGCGGGCGAGATCACCGAGTTCCGGGGCGCCGACCATCTTCCGGGGCGGCTGTTGCCACAGACCGACATCTCGACCCAGATCGCGCTCGCCGTCGCGGATTGGGCCATCGAGGACGCCGCGCTCGACCCGGAGAAGGTCCGTGACTACGACATGGGCGTGGTGACCTCGAACGCCCTGGGCGGATTCGAGTTCACCCATCGGGAGTTCAACAAGCTGTGGAGCCAAGGACCGCAGTCGGTGAGCGTTTACGAGTCGTTCGCCTGGTTCTACGCGGTGAACACCGGCCAGATCTCGATCAGGCACAAAATGCGCGGCCCTGGTGCCGCGCTCGTGGGCGAGCAGGCGGGCGGGCTGGACGCGATCGGGCACGCTCGCCGGACCATCCGGCGTGGCACCCCGCTCGTCCTCACCGGTGGAGTGGACTCCGCGTTGGACCCGTGGGGATGGGCGTCCCAGCAAGCGGGCGGACAGGTCAGCGTCGAGTCCGACCCTCGCTACGCCTACTTGCCGTTCGACGAACGAGCCGCGGGCTACGTGCCTGGTGAGGGTGGCGCGATCCTAGTGCTCGAGGAACTCACCGCGGCCATGCGTCGCGGCGCGCCCCGCCTGCACGGCGAAATCGCCGGGTACGCCGCCACCTTCGACCCGAAGCCGGGCAGCGGCAGGCCGCCGGGCCTCAAGCAGGCCGCCGAGCTGGCGATCGCCGACGCAGGCTTGACTCCGGACGCCATCGACCTGGTCTTCGCCGACGCGGCAGGGCTGCCGGAACTGGATCGAGCGGAGGCCGGCGCCCTCAACGAGCTTTTCGGGAGGCGCAAGGTTCCGGTCGCCGCGCCCAAGGCCGCTTTCGGCCGCCTCTACTCGGGCGGTGGCCCGGTCGACGTCCTCACCGCCCTCCTGTCGATCAGGGACGACGTCGTCCCTCCGGTCGCGATCCCTGAGCCCTCTCGGCATTTCCACGGTCTCGACCTCGTGGTGGGAGAGCCACGGAGCGCCGATGTCGACACCGTCCTCATCCAGGCACGCGGACGCTGGGGTTTCAACTCCGCGCTCGTGATCCGTGCCCTGCGTGCTTGATCCGATAGACCGAACGAAGGAGACGATCATGACTCTCGAAGATCTCAAACGCATCTTGATCGACTGTGCCGGTGACGACCCGGGAGGGCTCGACGGCGAAATCCTGGACACCCCGTTCGAAGACCTCGGTTACGACTCGCTGGCCTTGATGGAGAGTGCGGCCCGCATCAAACGCGACTTCGGGGTCGATCTTCCCGAGGACGACGTCGCCGAAGTCGAGACGCCGCGAGACCTGCTCGAACTCGTCGGCAGCGTGGGCGCTGCCGCGCGGTGACGTCCGTCGGCTGAGGAGGAGAATCTCATGACAAGCGGAACACTTCAGGAAACCGAACACACCCGGACCGTCGCGGCACCGGCCTCGGTGCTGTACGACCTGATCGCCGACGTCACTCGGTGGCCGGCGATCTTCGGTCCGAGCCTGCACGTCGAGCACATCGAGCGCGACGAGCGGGAAGAGCGCTTCCGGCTGTGGGCACTGGTGAACGGAGCGGTGGCGGACTGGACATCCAAAAGGAGCCTGGAACCCGAGAGCTTGCTCGTCCGATTCGACCAGGAACGCAGCCATCCGCCGGTGGCGTCGATGGGCGGCGAATGGGAATTTCGCGAGAAGAGCGCCGGTCTCACGGAGGTGGTACTGCGGCATCACTTCAGCCTGCTTGACGACAAACCCGCTACCGCCAGGTCCCTGCGCAACGCGGTCGACCGGAACAGCACCGAGGAACTGGAGGCGCTCGCCCGGATCGCCGAATGCGGTCATCCCGTGGACGAAGTGCTCTTCTCGTTCACCGACACCGTCGATCTGCCTTGCGAGCCCGATACCGCCTACGACTTCATCAACGAAGCCGACCTCTGGCCGCAGCGACTCCCCCATGTCCGGCGGGTGCGGCTCGACGAGGACACCCCGGGTATCCAGCAGCTCGAGATGGAGACGCTGACCGCGGACGGTTCGACCCACACCACCCGGTCGATCCGTATCTGCCAGGACAATGCTTGGATCGCCTACAAACAGCTCAAACCTCCACATCTCCTGCTCGGACACAGCGGCTTGTGGACCTTCCACGACGGCAAGGAGGGCAGCCGGGCGACCGCCCGGCACACCGTGGTCATCGATCCCGGGGCGGCCGCGGAGATGTTCGGCAAGGACAGGGCGCTGGCGGACGCGCGTGAGTACCTCCGCTACGCACTCGGCCGCAACAGCCGGACCACGATGCTGCACGCCGCTCGAACGGATCTGAAAGTGAAATGAAGAACGGGGATGAGGTGCCGACGGGCACCTCATCCCCGGCTCATGCCGTTCAGGAAACGCCGAACCGCCTCCAGCTGAGCACGCGCTCCCTCGGCCTCCCGGCGATCATCGCGGTGCCTCGCAGCACCAGCTCCCCGCTCCCGAACGTGACCCGGCGTTCCTGCAGGGTTCCCACCATGTGCTGATGGGAACTCACCCGGATGTCATGGAAAACGCTGCGTCCTTCCGTATGCCAGGAGCCGGCGTAGCCCATGAACAGCTCGGTCTGTACGGACCGGCCCGGCACCCCCGTCCGCATCATCGACACGGACATGAAGCCATCCTCACGGTAGAGCAGCAGTCCGGACGGCTCCGGACCGAGCGGGCCTTCACATACCTCACCCTCAGAGCCCAGATCGTGATAGGAGCGAAGCTCCCAGGTACCGACCAGGCTCTCCGCGGAGATCGAATCGTCGACCGGTCGCTCCACGGCCACGAACTAGCTCCCCGGCTCGAACGCCGAGCAGCGGAAGGCAGTGGGCGCCGCGAGCGCGTGCTCGGCGATCGCCTTGTCGAGCCCGGCCTTTCGCGGGTCGGCGAGGAACTTCGACTCGTAATGGTCGGTGTCCTTCCAGCGAGCGTGGTTCACGATCCGGGTTCCGTCGTTCGACAGGTGCAGTCGCGAAGAAAGGAACCCGGGGCAGGTGCGGATCCACGAATCGATCTGCGCCTGAACGGCGTTCGCGAGCTTGTGCTGCTCTTCCCTGCCGGGGATCTGAAGGATGATGAAGACGGCGAGTTCCTTGTCGCCCGCGCCGTCGGATCCAGTGGTCATGTCAGCACCTTCTTCCTGTTTCATGGGATCAGCCCGCGGTGCGGTACTGGTAGTCCTCGTTGAGGATCGAGTTGTGCAGGTGCCGCAGTCCGAGCGCCGGCTCGACACCGAGTTGCTCGACCATCGCCCGGTGCAGCTTCCGGTAGATCTCTAGTGCTCGCACCCGATAGCCGGAGTTCGCCAGAGCCCGCATGTACTTGTAGCTCAGCCCTTCGTGCAACGGGTGCATGGCGACCATTTTGGACAGCTCGCCGAGGACCTTGTGGTCGCGACCCAACGCGAGCTCCGCTTCGATGCGTGTTTCCGTGACCGACATACGGGACTGCTCCAGTCCTTCGATCTCGGCCTGGACGTATTGCCCGGCGCGCACGTCGACCAGAGCCGAGCCACGCCACAGCCCGAGCGCGGCGTCACACTCATGGACCGCCGCCACGTAGTCCTTCTCGTCCATGTGCCGGTAGATCCGGCGCTCCATGGCGCGATACGCGGTGATGTCGAGCCCCAGGTCCTCGAATCCGAGCAGATACCCGCGAGCACGATGGACGAGGTGGGTGCTCGAGACCACATCGGACGACTCCCCGGTGAGGTGCACGAGAAACTGCCTGAGGTGAGCGATGTAGGTCTGCAGTGTCGCCATGGCACTGCGCGGAGCGGATTCAGGCCAGAGCTCACCAATGATCATGTCCGTCGACGTGATGTTCGGGCGGTTGAGCAGAAGCAGCGACAGCAGCTGCTTTTCCTTGTTGGACGAGGGAGCGTCCTCTCTCTGCCCGTTTCCTATGGTCAATGGTCCGAGCAAACGTGCGTGCATATTGGGCCCCCTAGCGAACTTTCCGTGTGCCCCAGGTCGTCCACCTTGCCGCAAGAGGACATACCATTGCGCTCGAACTTGCCTTACGAAATACCGTTATGCAAGAATACTTCCCAAGCGCAGCACAACGCCTCCCTGGCGAAATGCAAGTCAGGGTTGCGCGTGTATTTCGGGCTTCCTTTACCGTTTGGTTATTCTCAATGTGCCACCCTCCTTGATCTTGCTCAATCCGCCATCAGGGTGAGGCGGCGGGAAATTAACCACCGCCGCTGACTGTCGAACACGGCGACTGTGCCACGTCGAAATAGCCTGTTCACCGCCGCGAATCATCGAGTTTCCGAGAAGACTTTTCCGCCGAACAATCCAGCGGCATTGGTGAAACTCAGCGCGAAATGACTGGACGCGCTGTGGATATCACGCCAGAATCGCTGCAGTTCGTGACCTTCATGGTGCGCCGACGTGCCGGATGCCGAGAAGATCAGATCCGCCGCGTCTCGGATCAGGGTCGTGGCGAATGACCAGTCCAGCATATTCCGTTCGATGTCGTCCGTAGACGTTCCTCCGCCGTCCGCTCGCCGGGCGACGTTCTCGAGCAGGAGAGCAGCGGCTCCGATTCCCGCGGTACTGCGTGCGAGATCGTGCCGTACGTTATCCCGATCGGCGGGACGCCTCCCATCCGGGCCGGCCTTCTTGACGGTCATCCACGTCGTCCAGCGGTCGACCATTCCCTTCGCCGCACCGAGCAACGGGCCCGCGAACGACAGGCCGTTCACCGCCTTAAGCGGCACCCGATGACAATCCGGTTCGCCCGCCGGAAGTCCAGCCTCGAGAGAAGCACGTTCGAACGCGTGGCCACGCGGTACGAATACGCCATCAAGCACGACCGTATTGCTCCCGGTCGCGCGCATGCCGAGATTGAACCAGGTGTCTTCGATGAAGAGACTCTTCTTCGGGACAATGAAGCACCAAGGCTTCTTTTCGGCCCCATCGGAAGGGAACGATGACAGCAGAGTCCAATCCGCCAGGTCCGCGCCACTGACGAACGTCCAACGTCCCGAAATTCGCCAGCCGCCGCCGTCGAGGCGCATTTCGCCGCCGGGAACGAGCCCGCTGGCGATGTACACATCCGGCCCGCCGCTCCACAATGCCTCCTTTCCCTCCTCGGGAAGGTGTGCCACCATCCTGCCGCCATGCGCCAGAAGTGACGCCATCCAAGCGGTCGACGGGCAAGCGCGGCCCAGGATGTCCACTGCCTTCAGCAAGTCCAGGAAGCCCCCTTGCCTGCCCCCGAACGCGGCGGGAACGAAATGCCGGAGGAAACCTCCTTCCGCGAGGGCCTCGACGACTTTCGGTTCGAGATGACGTCGTGCGTCCGCGACAGCGGCGTGTTCGTCGGCGAGTTTCGCGATCTCCTCGGCCTTCGTCGAAAGCAGGCCATCGGGGACGGTGGTGAGCACGATCGATTCCTCCTTGGGTGGTCGGACGATCACGCCGCGATCCCGGCCGCCTTGACGGCGTGAACCTGTGTGATCTTCTCGATGGTGTCCGCTTTGGCGGCGGTGATCATGATGCCCAGCGTCGTGGCGCCCGCCTCGGCATAGGCGGTCATCTTCCGCCGGACTCGCGCCGGCGGCCCGAGCAGTGCGGTGTTGTCGATGAACTCGAGCGGCACCACCGCCGCGGCGCCTTGTCGATCTCCGGCTCGCATCCGTTCGTGGATTTCGACGGCCTGCTCTCCGAACCCGTCCCGGGTGAGGGTCTTGCAGAAGAAGTTCTCGTCGACGCTCCCGACCGCCAAAAGCTTCGCGTAGTGGTCCCGGAGGCGGTCGGCGGCGGCTTCGACGTCCTCGTCGATGTACGTGGTGACGCAAGGCAGGACATCGAAGCCGGCCATGGTCGCATTTGCGGCGGACCGTCCCTCGGCCAGCTCGGCCACGGCCGCGCGGACCTCTTGCGGGGAACAGAAGGCTCCGATCCAGCCATCGGCTATCTCACCGGTCAGGCGAAGATTCTTCGGTCCTACGGCACCAAGATGAATGGGCATCGCGCCCGGCAACGGCCGAGTGGCCAGCGCCAGTGGAACGCCGCCGTGTTTCCCAGCCGGCAGCCGGAAGTGTTCTCCGTGGACCTGAACGGCTTCCCCAGCCAAGGCCCTCCGCAAGATCCTGACGTACTCCCGCGTCCTGCCAAGCGGGGCATCGAAGGGAACGCCGTACCACCCCTCCGAGACATGGGGATTCGATACACCTAGACCGAGGCTGAACCGGCCCCCGGAAAGCACCGCGAGGGAGGCCGCCGCGAGGGCCGTCGTAGCGGGTGGCCGTGCGGGGATCTGCATCACGCCGGACATCAGCCGGATCCGTCGAGTACTCGCCGCGACGTAGGAGAGAACCGTCAGCGCGTCGGTGGCGAAGTTGTCCGAGGCGAGAGCGATTGAGAAGCCCGCCTCTTCGGCGGCCCGCGCGATTTCCACCGCGCCGTCGATGCCGAGATTGATCGCCAGTTCCATGATCCTCCGTTCGCGGGTACTTCTACAACAGGTGTGCGCCGCCGTCCGCGCCGAGCACTTCTCCAGTGCTGTAGGGAGCCCCCGCGAGCCAC
The DNA here is from genome assembly GCF_003947475.1 of Amycolatopsis sp. WAC 04197. Taxonomy (NCBI): domain Bacteria; kingdom Bacillati; phylum Actinomycetota; class Actinomycetes; order Pseudonocardiales; family Pseudonocardiaceae; genus Amycolatopsis; species Amycolatopsis sp. WAC 04197. The sequence goes on from NZ_QHJK01000015.1 coordinate 23,784, forward strand.
AGGACCGCATCCGCGATCTCCTCGGAAGTCCCGATCCTCCGCAGCGGGGTGTGTGCGCGGACCTCTTCCCGGATATCGGCGAAGTCCGCCGTCCACTTCGTATCGATAAGTCCAGGGGCGACGGCGTTCACTCGGACTTCCGGACCCACCGCCTTGGCGAGCAGCCTCGTCAGGTGTTCGACGGCGGCCTTGCTCACCGCGTAAGGAATGCTGCTGCCCGCGGGCCGGCTTCCCGCGATCGAGGAGATGTTCACGATGCTGCCGTTCACCGTGCGCAAGGGCGACAGCGCCGCCTGGATGACGTTCCATGTGCCGAGGAGGTTGACGTCGAGGATCTCTCGCCAGACCTTGCCGTCCACCGCGTCGATGTCCTGATGGGGAATCCGCCGGGTGGTCCCGGCGTTGTTCACCAGCACGTCCAATCGCCCGTGGTGCGCGACAGTCTCGTCCACGAGCCGCCTTGCCTCGTCCGCGTCCGAGACGTCGGCACGTACATAGTGGGCGTCCGGCAAGGACGCCGCGAGGTCACGGCCTTCGGCGACCGATCGACTGGAGTTGATCACGACACGCATCCCCCGCGATGCCGCGAGCTTCGCGATCTCCGCCCCGATCCCCGACGATGAGCCCGTGACAAGGATGACCCGTTCGTCACGCATCCTCGTTCTCCCGTCTGCTACCTGTTGGCTTCGGCGAATCCGACGATCGCAGCCACTTCTTGAACGAGGCTTGAGCCGGTCCTACGATGGGATGTTTCTTGCCGCGGCGGCGGAAGGTTCAGCGCGACGACCCGGGCAGCAACGCTCGACGAACTGCCGAGTGCGCATCGTTACGCATCCGACGCGCCACATCGGCGCGGGGAATCCTTGTACAGCCATGGAAAGTCCCCGGGTAGAGGTGGATTTCGGTGCTCACACCCGCCTCGACTAGACGGCGCCCGTAGTCGAGCCCCTCATCCCTGAGCGGATCGAATTCGCATACGGCGACGTAGGCCGGCGGCAGGCCAGTGAGGTCGTCAATGCGTGCCGGTGCCGCGTACCGCGCCCAGCCCACCCCGCCGTTTTCTTTGCCCTCGGCGAGGTAATACTGCCAACTAAGCAGGGCTTGCGCGCGCGTCCACAGTGGCGTGTCGACGAATGTCCGCATCGAGGGTGTTTCGAGCCGATCGTCCAGAGCGGGCATGTTGAGCAACTGAAAACCGACCGGCGGCCCGTTCCCATCCCGTGCGGCCAAGGCCACCCCGGCGGCCAAACCTGCGCCGGCGCTGTCGCCGCCCACCCCGATCCGGCGAGGATCCGCGTCGACTCCCGTGTCTCCGGCCACCACCCGCGACAGCACACAGAGACAGTCCTTCAGCGCCGCGGGAAAGGGATTTTCCGGAGCGAGCCGGTACCGCACGGAGACGACGACCACGCCGGTCTCGGCGGTGATCTCCGCTGCCGTCGCGTGGACCGTGTCCAGGCCACCGAGAACGAACCCACCGCCATGCAGGTAGAGCAGCACCGCGGATCGACCGCCGGTTCCGGCCGGATGATAGATCCGGACCGGAACGTCCGGTTCCTCGCCGAAACCGGGGACCGTCCGTTCGGAAACGTCTACGCCGCAAGGAAGAAAGCCATTCGATACGTCGACTTCAGCCGACCTGAGCTTCGCTCTGGTGCCGTCCAGGTCGGCCAGATCCACATCGGGCAGCATCGCCAATGCTCTCGTAAGCTCAGGGTCGTAGGTGTAGCTCAAACCCACCTCCCAGTTTGCCCCCAACAGCCCCAGTACCTCTCCCCCACCCTGAGTGCCATAGTACGCGAAAGCGTGCCAATTCGACTCTGCCACTAGGGAAACGTCGAGGGACTACGAAGTGTTAGCGTTGCTCTCATGGCTACGCTGACCTCGCATACCCCGCCGCGCACAGGCCGCTGGACGAGTGCGCGGTGACACGCACCACACACGATTCGCCCACTTCGGGTGTCACGCACCGTTCACGTGACGGCTTGATCATCATTGTTCTCGCCACTCTCACGGCGGTCGCTCCTTTGGCGACGGACATGTATGTTCCCGGCCTCCCCGATCTGAGCAGATCGCTCGGGGCGAGCGTGTCGTCGGCACAGCTGTCGCTCACGATGTTCCTGATCGGCGTCGTGGCCGGACAGCTTCTACTCGGACCACTCAGTGATGCGGTCGGGAGACGCGGAGTACTTCTTTGGGGCAGCACGGCGTTCGCCGTCTGCTCCGCGTTATGCGCCGTCTCGCCAACCATCGAGGTACTGAACGCGGCTCGGCTCTGCCAGGGCATCACGGGAGCCGCGGGCATCGTCGTCGCCCGGGCGGTGATCACCGACCTCTTTCAGGGGGACACCGCGGCCAAGAGGTTCTCCGCTCTGGCCGCCATCGGCTCGGCTGCGCCGATCCTTGCCCCCATGCTCGGCGGCGCGATACTGAGCGTCTCATCCTGGCGCGCGGTGTTCGGGGTGCTCGCCGCGGTCGGCCTCCTGCTCGTCGGAGGTGTCCTTCTGTGGGTCCCGGAGTCACTACCGCGCTTGCGACGAAGCAAAGGTGGGCCGGTCGCCACGGTGAGGATGGTCGGCGTCCTACTCCGGCGCCGGCGGCTCATGGGGCAGGTTTTCAGTCTGTGTTTCGGCTGCGCGGGCGTCTTCACCTATCTCGCCGGGTCCTCGTTCGTCTTCCACGAGGTTCATGGCGCGTCCACTGGCCTGACCAGCTTGATCTACGGCGTCAACGCTGTCGGCAGCATGGCCGGAAGCTTCCTCTTCGGACGACTGGTCCGTCGCTTCACCGTGGAAATCCTGCTCCTCACGGGAATCTCGGGCGGGTTGGTCGCCATCCTGTTTCTGGTCGGCGCGACACTCCTGGGCGTGAACTCCCTGGCGCTGACCTGGTCGTGTCTGTTCGCGTTCATCATGGCTTTCGGGCTCTACTTCCCTGCCGTCATGACGTCGGCACAAGAACTCGGACGCGATGCGCCCGGAGCGACGTCCGCGTTGCTCGGAGGCGGGCAGTTCTTGCTCGGCGGGATCACCTCCCCCTTGGTCGGCGCCTTCGGCACCGGAAGTGCTCTCCCGATGGCGGTGATCATCGCGATCTGCCTCGCCTTCGGCACGGTGGCGGCGGTCTTTGCGAGAGCGCCGAAGCCCGTGTGAAACCACGGAAGCTCACGTACCCCGGCCTGGTTTGCACTCCCGCTCATTCAGCCACCCGGCCATCGCGACGTGCAGGGAGCAGGAAAGCGAGCACGGCGACCATCAGCATCAGCGCGGCAATGATCAAGAATGCCTTCCGGTGATTCACCGGTCCCGCGACGGACACCAAGATCGCGAGGCCGAGCGCTCCACCAACCTGCTTCGTGGTGTTCATCAATCCGGAGACGGCGCCGCCGTCCGCGACATCGACCCCGGAGGTGACCGCCGTGGTGAGCGGGGTGTTGAGGATGCCTCCTCCGATCGAAAAACGACAGCGGGCGTGAAGATGCCTCTTAGATAGTCGCTGCCCACTCCGAGGCGGCTCTGCAACAGAAAGCCCAGCGCGGCCAGCACGGCACCGGTAGCCACCAAAGTCCGGCTGTCCAGGTAGCGCATCAGCCAAGGCGTCAGCCAAGCCGCGACGGCGATCGTGACCAAGGTGTGCGGGAGGAAACCGAGCCCCGTCTTCACCGGTCCGTACTGCAGGACGTCCCGCATCGCGAGCGCGAGAAAGAACCACATCGGGTTCAAACACGCCCCGGCGAGCAGCATCATCACGTTGCCGACGCTGATCGCCCGCGACCGGAACAACCGCAGCGGGAACAACGGACGCACCGCGGCTTTCGCTTCGATCGCCACGAAACCTACGAGCACCGTGACAGCCATCCCCAACGGCACGAGGGCCGCCGGCGCCGACCAGCCGACGGAACGGGCCTGGTCGACGCCGTAGGCCAGAGCGATCAAGCCGGTCGTCGCCAAGACCGCGCCGAGGAAGTCCAATCGTGGTGGAGTCGCCGGCCGCCCATGACCCGCCAAAGAGCGCACGGCCAAGGCCACGGCGGCCATGCCGATCGGAACGTTGATCAGCAGGATCGAACGCCAGGACCAGAACTCCGTCAAAAGGCCGCCCAAGAGGTTCCCCGCGGTTCCACCGGCGACTCCTACCGCCGTCCACAGCGCCAGCGCCCGGCTGCGCGCGATCCCCTCGGGAAAGGTGCTGGTGAGGACAGTGAGCGTGGCGGGTGCCAGCACCGCCGCGCCGATCCCTTGTACAGCTCTCGCCGCGACGAGCAATCCAGCACTGTCTGCGAGCCCGCCGACAAGACTCGCTCCAGTGAACAACGCGAGGCCAGCGAGGAAGACACGCTTCCGGCCGTACAGGTCTGCCAAGCGCCCGCCGAGCAGGAGAAGGCCGGCGAACGGAAGCGCATAAGCGTTGACCACCCATTGCAAGGCGTCGCCGTGGAAGCCGAGCGCCAGCTGTATCGCGGGCAATGCGACATTCACGACGGAAATGTCGAGGACGACCATGAACTGGGCGCTACAGGCCAAAGCGAGGACGATCTTGTCGCGGTCGGAACGCGTCATGACGTTATGGTACATACGTATCATATACACGCGTATCATCACGCGGCACGGAGAAGGGAGAGACGAGTGCCCAAGACGGTCGACCACGAGCAGCGCCGCGCACAGATCGCCGACGCGCTGGTACGGGTCGCGGCCCGCGATGGCCTGCACGCCGTGACGATGCGGGCGGTCGCCTCGGAGTCCGGAGTGTCACTGCGTCTTGTTCAGTACTACTTCGAGACCAAGGAACAGTTACTTCTCGGCGCGTTGCGGCACTTGGAGCGGCAAAGTCACGAGCGCTGGCAGCGACGTTTGGCCGCGCTATCCGATCCAGCGCCGCCGCGAGCGTTCGTCGAGGCGTTCCTCGCCGAAGCGTTGCCCACCGACGACGAGAGCAGAGCCTTCCATCTGGTCGGCTCCGCCTACGCGGCACTCGCGATGACCGATCCGGGCCTGGCAGCCGAACCCTTCGCGACTTCGGTCGACGGGCTACACCGCCGGCTCGTGGACGCCCTGCAGCGCGCTCAAGCCGACGGCCAGCTGGCCATCGACACGGAGGTCGATCTCGCCGCCGCACATCTGGTGGCGCTCAGCCACGGCGCCGGTACGAGTGTCCTCATCGGACAGCTCACCGTTCACGCCGCCGAGAGGATGCTGGGCGCCCACCTGGACAACCTGTTCCAGAGCTCAAGCGGTCAATGACCGCCGACGAGTTCACCGGAGAGTGTCCCGTGCATGCGGGCGCTGTGCTTGTTCAGGCCGACGATCTCGACGGTCTTGCCTCGTGATTCGTACTTGGTGGTGATCGCGTCGAGGGCGGCGACGGTGGAGGCGTCCCAGATGTGGGCGCCGGTGAGGTCGATGACGACCTTGTCCGGGTCGTTGGCGTAGTCGAACTGGTAGACCAAGTCGTTGCTGGAGGCGAAGAACAGCTCGCCGGTGACCGCGTACACGACCTGGGTACCGTCCGGATCGAGGACGGCGGTGACGTCGACCAGGTGCGCGACCCTGCGGGCGAAGATCACCATCGCGACGATCGAGCCGACCACGACGCCGATGGCGAGGTTGTCGGTGGCCACCACGACGCCCACGGTGACGACCATGACGATGGTCTCGCCCGCGGGCATCCGCTTCAGGGTGGCCGGGGCGATGCTGTGCCAGTCGAAGGTGCCGAACGCGACCAGGACCATGACGGCCACCAGGGCGGCCATCGGGATCTGCGAGACGAGCGGGCCGAAGACGATGCACAGGATCATCAGGAAAGTCCCGGCCAGGAACGTCGAGAGCCGGGTCCTCGCTCCCGAGGTCTTCACGTTGATCATGGTCTGGCCGATCATGGCGCAGCCGCCCATGCCGCCGAAGATCCCGGTGACGACGTTCGCGATTCCTTGGCCGACGGCCTCGCGAGTCTTGTTGGAATGGGTGTCGGTGATGTCGTCGACCAGCTTCGCAGTCATCAACGATTCCATCAGCCCGACGAGCGCGAACGCGAGCGCATAAGGCGCGAGCAGGCCGAGAGTGGCGAAGGTGAACGGCACGTCCGGCACGCCCGGCACCGGCAGCGAGGACGGTAGCGCACCCTTGTCTCCAACAGTCGGGATCGCGATGCCCGCAGCGATCGTCAGCGCCGTCAAGGCCACAATGGACACCAGTGGCGCTGGGACCACCTTGGTGAGTTTGGGAAACAGCACCATCACCACAAGTCCGGCCGCGAACAGTGGATACACCGGCCATGGTACGTCGATCAGCTCAGGCACCTGCGCCAGGAAGATCAGGATCGCCAGCGCGTTGACGAAACCGACCATGACGCTGCGCGGGACGAACCTCATCAGCTTGGCCACGCCCAACGAGCCGAGCACGATCTGGAACAGCCCGCCCAGGATGACCGTGGCGACCAGGTAGCCGAGACCGTGTTCCCGAGCCAGCGGCGCGACGACGAGTGCGATGGCACCGGTCGCGGCGGAGATCATCGCCGGGCGACCGCCGACGATCGAGATCACCACCGCCATGGTGAACGAGGCGAACAGCCCGACGCTCGGGTCGACGCCCGCGATGATGGAGAACGAGATCGCCTCGGGAATCAGCGCGAGCGCGACCACCAGGCCGGCAAGGATCTCCGTACGAGCCACCTTCGGCGACAACCACAAGGGCCTCGAAACACGCAGACGCGACGGCGTCCGAGACGCAAGATTCGGCACAGGCAGACGACCTGACTTTCTCGGGCGCCCCCGCAGGGCGCTAAGTGAGCTCACGCCTCCATGGCGTGTTGAGGACTTGGTGAGAGCGGATGGCGCTTGTCAGCCTGTCCTGGCATCGCCCGCCCGAGAGGGCTAACCCGGAGCAGTCACAGCGGCCAGTCCTGCACGCAAGGAACACTCCTGGGCTCAAAGTTCGAAGGCGAAGGCCATCAGCAACCCTCACCTTACGTTAGGGTAGAGATCCTTCGCTCACGTAGTCGCCTCGCTTGGATGAGGGCTAGTCTCGCCCCGCCTTTGGCATCTGCCACGAGCAGGGCAGGCCAGTAACAGTCGGTGACATAATCCCGACCTTCATCTCATGCCACCGTGACCACGATTTATGCACATGGTCGGCGCTTCTCGCGATGAAGCGCAGCTTGCCGTGCGCTTGTACAACGACTCTTCGGAGGTTCGTTCCTTCGAGGGCTTCGTAGTCCACATGCACCTTGCCTGGCATTACCTCCTGCACGCCGAACTCACTCGGGACAGCATTGACTTCCGGTACTGGCGCGCTCGGGGACGAGCACGGCGGCTGGAACGGGTCGACGGTGAACCGAAGCGCTAGGATCTAGCCACTTGCGTGCGGCATCGCTGGCCCGACAAGGCCGACGCGGTGCGGGCCAATCTCGAGTTCTTCGTTGCGCTGCGCAACAAGATCGAGCACCGGTACGCCCGCGAGCAGCAAGCACTCGCCGTCGCCGTGAGCGGCCAGAGCCAGGCGCTCCTGCTCAACTACGAGCAGGAACTCACTGGCCAATTCGGAACCGGATCGTCCCTCGCCACCCGTCTGCGGTTCCCGGCCTTCGTCGGAAGCTTCACGACGAGGGCGAACGCACCCTGCGACGGCTGCGCTCACAGCTACCCGTACCGCTGCGGACCTTCATCGCCGACTACGACGCCGGCCTCGACGCATCCGTCGCCCGGGACCCTCGGTACGACTTCCGGCTGCGAGTGCTCCAGGAACTCGCGCCCAAGGACCCGGACGCGCTCGCGGTCCAGTTCACCCGCTATGACGACCTGACCGACGAACAGCGGGCCGCCGTCGAGGCGATCGGCAGAAAAGGCTACGTAGTCGTCCGCGAACAGAAACGCCCGGTCGTCGGACACGGGTTGCTCCGGCCGACACAGGCCGCGCTAGCAGTTCAAGACCGGATCCCGTTCGTGTTCAACACCAACCACTTCACAACCGCCTCGAAAAAGATCGGTGTGCGGCCGAAGGTGGGAGATCCGCATCCCGAGAGGACCGAAGAAAGGTACTGCCTCTACGACGAGCCACACCGCGACTACGGCTACACCGAGGCCTACGTCGCCAAGCTTGCCCGCGAGTGCGCCACCGAAGCAGGCTTCCGCGCCTTACTGAGGACCGCCCCGAGAGACAAAGTGACCGGAGGCTGGGTGGGATCGCCACCACTCCACGCGACACCTCCCTGGAGACGATCAGCCCCGTCTGCAGCACAAGAACCTCCGGACATGGACACGATGCGCTCAGCCTGACATCTCCGAAGACAAAGATCGCGCTGCGCCGTCACAGACGGGCGATTCAGACATCGCAGGGGTTGCGCGGACCGAACCAGGCGAGACCATGGCATGGTGGGGCGACGCGTCCCCGGGACCGCACGAGCCGTCCGGCCTCGGGAGCAGTTGATCGCGGCACTGGCACCCGACAGCATCCAGCGCCACTTCCAACCTGCCCGGCTACCGGCGTTGCCCGAGCCGAGCTTGCCGGTGGAATCAGGCCCCGTTGCTGATCGGCGCCGTACGCATTGACCGGACCGGCCGCGTCAACGAGCGCCTCCTCTTACGTGCGCTCGGCTGGCACCCAGGCCGCCGGCTCTCACTGGACACGCTGCGCGGGCTGATCGTGATCGCACCCGACACGTCCGGCCAGCACGTGGGGTTCTCTCGCGATCAAACGACAGGCTCCGTCGACGGTCTGGCCGTGGTCGGTCACCACCTTCGTCCCCCAGGCAGCGGTCGAACCTCGGCCGACGGCGGACGGCGACCTGTTGGAACGCGGGTTCGTAGCTGGTTCACCTGCTCGTGGCTGCTCGACGGGCACGTCGGCGACAAGACCCTGATGACGATGAACGTGGCCATGCCCACCACGAGAACCACGCAGAACGCGATGACGATCACCAGTTTTCGTTTCCGGACCCGAGATGGAGGCTCCGTCCGGCACGGCGGTTGGGCAGGGTTCAAACTCTGGTCGTCGACTACACCCCAAGATCATCGACATACCTCACTCCTTGAGCGGAACCACGCCCGTGATCGAGAACGTATCGTTGTGTGTCGGTGTTGATCACGCGTAGTGCGACCAGGTCGACGTAGAGGGCGCATAAGGAAAATGATGTTGAAGCCCGCGGAGCAAGTGCTGAGGGATCTAGCGCAACGCTCGAACGTCTCCCTCCATTCGGATCCCGTTTTAGTTGGCGCTGTGGCCGCCGCAGCAGCTGACGACGACGAAAGGCGCGCAAAGAAGCGAGATGAGGAGAGCAGCGCCAAAGACGATGCCGAAGTCCTAAGGCGGAAGCCCGAACTCCATCCGTTACGTGCGTGGGGAGACAAATCCTCGCCGCTGACACCGTGGGACGTGCTGCATGTACTCGGCAGAGCCATCGCATTGGCCAGACGAGGCGCCGCGCGCGGACTCGCCGAGCACTGGGGCGCACTGAAGTACAGCCAAGCGCTGACCGGCGACACAGGTTCCTTCCTGAAGCTATCCGCTGAGGGCAAGGAGACGGCGGACTACTACAAGGCCGTCCAGTCGAGCGAACTCGGAGTCGGCTTCGCACTGGTACTGGCCAGGCGGATCCTGGCGCAACGATATCCGGATCGCGTCGTCTCCGTCGTGCCCGCGGACACGGCGCTGCGCGCAGGCTGGGCCTTGACCAGCAGAGACAAGGGACAACGACAGAACTACCGGTACCGCCCGCAGTTCTTCGCCGAGCTGTGGAAGCCGGGAGCGCCTTCGTTAGTACTGCCGATCGCTTGTAAGGGCAACCACAGCAACGCCGCACACTCCCACGTCCAACTCGCGTCTGCATCGGCTCATGTGGAGGCGGTGCACGTCGGACCATGGAACGAGACCCCCTGCCTGATCTTCAGCACTGAGCTGCCCCTAGATGGCCACGTCACCGTGCACGCCCTCTGCGCCGAGGGAAGTGGCGGCTGGCTGGCCAATCCCAGCGCTGAGGGTAGCGACCTGGATGCCGAGCTCAGCGACGTCAACCATTTCCCCCAAATCCACCTGCCTTCCAACGGTGACGAAGCCCGTATCTCTATCCCCGGCTTCCATGTCACACCGGATCACTACGAATGGTTCGGGCGCGTGCTCGCACGAACGGCCGCCGCCGGACTGACAGCCTTCGCCGGCAATGGCGAAGCGACCGCCCAGTACCTGACCGAGCGCCAGGGACGGAAGCACTTCATCGGCTTCACGCACGCGGCCACCGGTAGCGTGCAGGACGCGAACCACACCCTCCTCGGCAAACGCTTCGTCGGCACCGACCACGTCTTCCGACTGAACGGCACCCGCGTGGAAGCCTTCTCTGGCGTAGAGATCGCACTATTCGATCTCCTGGCTCACGGACGAGTGACGCAGTACCGCCACAAGATCTACGAGCACCGCTCCGCCTGGCCCAGCGATTCCTGGGACAGCTCATGGGGCGGCCCCGTATCAATTCACCCGGATGGAACCGTACTCGCCATACGCCTGCTCCCCTGACGTGACAATCCGTTGCAGGGACGCGAGGCCGACCGCATCAACGTCTTGGCCGATCCCGACCTCCGCGTCCTCGGAGGTGATTACTGGACCTCGTTCAGTTCCTGTCCGCCTGGTCGCGGCGTAATGCCAGGCTTTCCGGATTCCCCTTGCTGCAGACGACTTCTGGAAATGTGCACGACGAACTCACGAGCAGACGTAACGTGAATCATCGTCTACGCGTCGTCTCACCAACATCGTGCTCCCCTTTGATCAACCATTCCGATCATCGGAGACGCCCTGGTTGCGCTAACCGCTCCGTCCGACGTTCATCAAGCAACCGTCGAGCATTCGCCTGGCTGCACGGCAGGCAACTGGCGTCTCCATGCGGCCTGATCCGGCTCCACCAAGCACTCCATCTGGTGGGCGAGCCCAGCGACAAGCCCGATTCGCCGATGACTTCAGCCGACGATCAGGTCTCTGATAAACGCGGCGATCGCTACGAACATGCTCGCCCCAGCGATGGACATCATCGCCCAGTCGTAACCCGGCCTGTCCGCCCTCGAAGACATGGCTGCCGCGCCGCGGACAGCCGAGCTTGGTTGCCGCTCTGGCAAGGCACCACGATTAAAGGTGTCACGCGGCCACATCAAGGTCGGAAGCCCAAGAAAACCCCTACCGCGGACAAGAACAGGAAGCCCGCGCTTGTAACCGACGTGGAAGTCGCACGTGCCGACGATACCCCGAACAAGCCAGAGACACGGCCGATGCTTGACCGTCTCGACCCTGCAACGAGTCAGCCGAACTACGGTCAAGTAGAGCAGCAAGGCTGCGAGTGCGAAAAGCAAAGGCTGCCACAGCCGTTCCGAATAAAAATAGTATGCCAGGACCGCGAGAACCACTCCCCAAGCCCTGAACGGAGTCTTGCGACGACGTCCTCTTGCCACGGATACCTCCCCACATCGATCGTGGCGGTCTCCCATGTGAGGAAACGACCGCCGCTCGAGTGACGGGATGGCACCAGCCCTCCTCTTAATACGACACATGACGTGTCTATGAGCTAATCCTGAGACTGGTGTTATCACCTGTGAAGCATGCGGGTGACAGAAGCTCGATGTGTATCCAGCCAAATTTGAGGCTTGATGACACATGCACAGCGACCATCGACACATGGACCATGTGACACGACTGCCGCCGACGAGTGCAACAAGTCAAGGCTTCTTCCAGCTCAAGGTTCGAATAGCCTCGCCCAATCCTCACGAACGGGTGATCCTGGCGTCGCGGGGTTTGTGTCGATCATTCCGGGGACCACCATGACATGGTGGGACAACGCGTCCCCGGGGCCGCACGTGCAGTCCCGCCTCGGGAGCAGTTGATCGCGGCACTGGTGCCCGACAGCACCCAGCGCCGCCCCCAACCTGCCCGATTGCCGACCCTGCCCGAGCCGCGTCTGCCGGTGGAATCAGGCCCTGACCTGCTGATCGGCGCCGTCCGCATCGACCGGACCGGCCGCGTCAACGAACGCCTCCTGTTCCGCGCACTCGGCTGGCACCCCGGCCGGCGACTCTCACTGGACACGCTGCACGGGCTGATCGTGATCGCACCCGAACCCTCCGGCCCGCACGCCATCGATGCCAGCGGAGCTCTCACCCTTCCCGCCGCCGCACGCCACCTGTGCGGGATCAAACCCGACCGACCCCTCGTCCTCGCCGCCTCCATCCGCGAACAACTGCTCATCGTCCACCCCGGCACGACCGTCGCCCACCTCCTGACCGAGCACTACCGCGACATAACCGGACTGGATCATGACGCCTGACCCCGCCCAGATCCGCGCCGCCCGCCAGACACTCGCCGAACTAGGCGTCACCCTCGCCGACCTCCAGGACAACCCAGCCGAGACACCCGGCATCCCCACCCTCGCCGACTACCTCCCCCAGGTCATCGCCGCCGCAGGCCCCGGCGCCACCCGCACCTACGGCAACTACTGGACACGCATGGCCACAGCCTGGGGCAACCGGCGCCTCGACCAAATCACCGCCACCGACATCGAGGCGATGCAGCACGACGCCGCCACCCACGCCCGAACCCGCCGCAACACCCGCAACGGGCGCCACGCCAGCGAACACGTCATCGCCGCCGCCCGCGCAATCTTCAACCGCGCCATCGCCGACGACCTCATCCCCGCCGCGGCAAGCCCCGCCCACCGCGTCGCCAAACCCCGCCGACTCCCCAGCCCACGCCGCGCACTCACCGCCACCGAACTCGACCACATCAACACCGCCGCCCGTTGCAGTGGCAACGACCCCGTCCTCGACGCACTCCTGCTCCGCCTCCACACCGAAACCGCCTGCCGCCGCGGCGGAGCACTCGCCCTCCGCCTCACAGACCTCGACACCACCCAATGCCTCGTCCGCCTCGCAGAGAAAGGCGGCACACTCCGCTGGCAACCCATCAGCCCACTGCTCGCCAGCCGCCTCGCCGACCACGCCACCGCCCGCGGCGCACTCGAACCAGGCGAGCGCCTGCTGCGCTACCGCGACGGCCGGGCACTCACCACCCGACGCTACGACCACCTCTGGAAACGCCTCGGCCAGCAACTCCCCTGGATCGCCAACCAAGGCATCTCCACCCACTGGCTCCGCCACACCACCCTCACCTGGGTCGAACGCCACTACGGCTACGGCATCGCCCGCGCCTACGCAGGCCACACCGACAACACCGGCCCCGCCACCACCACCTACATCAAAGCCGACCTCCAAACCGTCGCCACCGCACTCGCCGCAATGACCGGACAACCCCACCCACTAGCCCAGCCATAGCAATCATTCGTCGTGGCTTCGTAGACGAGTTCGGCTTATAACAGACAATCGCTGGTGGCCTCTTGACTCTGCCTGGGCAACCTTGTCTCCGTAGGACTGCCTGGACGAACTTCACGCTCAGTGCTCAGGCCGCCCCGCGTCAACATCAACATGCGGCAGGCGTTCACCTCAGCTACCCCTGGAATTTCCCGATTCCGGCATGCCTTGCGACATCGGTCCTGACGTCACGATTTGCTCACGTCGGTCACAAAGATGACCTTGGGGACGATGAACGGTCGACGACAGGAGGTGCGATGACCCGCGCTGCCATGCAGGAGTGCTCAACCAGCACGTGTTCGAACTCGGCCGCGTTCTCGACGCGAACAAAGCCGGCGTGGTGCCGCGACTGCATCGGCGAGTTCATCTACAATGCTGGGCTTCGTGCCGACGAACCATTCCCCGGGCTTCGAGCGTGGTGGCTCACGACATGCTTGACCTGCGGTGTGCAGGCGCACTACCGCCTCGAGCACATCCTCGACAAGAACCGATCCGGCGAGAAGACCTGCCGCGCTTGCTTTCTTCGGCGCTGGGGTACACGCAACGACACAAGCCTACTCAGCACCTTTGAACGAGCGATCAGCGATCTTCTGCAACACACGCCAGAGCAGATCCTCGAAGCAGTCCCGACCGACACAGTCCGCGACTCCCTGAGTTCCAGACAGTGGCCGATGGAACGGCTCATGGCTCATCTCGACGCCCACAACTTCGACCTCGTAAGAGTCTTCGACGAAGTCATCACCTCCAGCACTGTAATGGTGACGAAATGCCGGGCCTGCCAGAAGCTCGCCGTCGACCGCGTCTCCGACACTGGGTGGGGATGCACGTGCTCGCGCAACACCCGAGCCTCGGTCCCCAGTACTCCCGCCGCCGCGAAGACCTTCCTTACCGACTCGGAGTCACCAGCCCTCGAGTGGTGGGATCACGATCGGAACGATGAAACGACGCTCAAGACAGTGACTGTCCGGGCAACTCGTTTGTGTCACTGGATTTGTCCGCAGTGTTCCCTTCGTTTCACGGCGAAGGTCAGGGAGATGGCCCTGGCACCCTCTTGCCCAGATTGCAGGAGCCGGGAGCAGAGCGAATGGCGAGAAACACTGGCGCGCTGGGATGTCACCCCTGTCTCCGAGGTCCCAGAGCTGCTGGCAATGTGGGCAGATGAAGGGTCTCCCCGCGAGGTGATGGTCGGGGACTCGAGGCTTCGACGGTTCCGCTGTGACAGCGGGCACTATCCGCGGATCGCGCCAGGGCGCCTTCTCGACTCGGGCTGTCCACACTGCCGTGGCAAGAAGACCGCCGCAAACAAGAAGTGGCTCGCTGACACCCTTCCCGAGATCGCCGGTCAGTGGCATCCGACCCGAAACGGCAAGCTGACTCCACAGAATGTGGTCTGGGACTCGAAACGGACAGTGTGGTGGCTTGCAAAATGCTGCGGACACGAATGGCAAGAATCAGTTCGCGATCGCGACAAGTACCAGCGGCTCCGCTGTCCGACATGCCGCACCATCCTCGGCTCGCTCGCCTGGCAGAGTCCGGACCTCGCTGCCACCTGGAGCCCGGTGAATCCAGTCAGCGCCTGGCACATACGCCCACACGCCACGCTCACCTTTACACCTGAGTGGGTTTGTCCCATCAACCCAGCGCACGTGTGGCAGATGTCGCTGAGCTCGCGCTCGAGCGGCGGCGACTGCCCGGAATGCCGCGAGGCAGGCAAGTCGCGCGTCGAACTAGCCCACTATCAAGCGGCTATCGACACATTCGGCCAGGCCCGGTCCGGCGCGATCTTGCGCACTACCGGCCCCGCAGCCCGGTCCTGGACGGCCGACATCAGCGTCGAAGTCGCGGGACGCACAGTGGTGATCGAGTATGACGGGGCGTACTGGCACGCCGACAAATCAGAGGTTGACGAGCGCAAGAGCCGCGACTTCCTCGACGCCGGCTACCCGGTCGTCCGCCTACGCGAGGACGGACTCCCACCCTTGCCCGTGAACCATCCGGAGTACCGGGAGTTCGGGGTCCTTTCGACCGCGCCGCGGCCAGCAGAGGTCATGCAAAAGATCCAAGCATGGCTGGCCCCCATGGCGCGGTACCCGGGTCCGGCTCCAGCACATGCAGCCGCCGTCCCCACCGCGCATGAATAACGTTCGGATGGCGCCGCCATCGGCCAACCGGTACCCATACGGCGGGCGGCCGCCCAGAAAACGACCCTGTCGCCGTGCCTGGGTACTCATCGCCGCCAACACCCGATAACGAGCCCGCGCCCACCTCGCGCTGTGCGTGCGCACCCAGCAACGTCATCAACGCCAGGTGAACCGGCCTGTCCAACTCCACCGGACCACCAACCTCGGGCAACCACACCTGCACACCCACGGCATTCAGCCGAGCGACCACGTCCCGGAACTGATCACCATAGAACGCCCGCTCATACTCTCCCACCACCACAGCATCAAGCTCACGATCTCTACCCTCGGCAGCGGCCAGTAGCGCCGACGTAGCCGGACGCTCCCACCACGACCATCGCCGCGACTGGCTTTCATCGAAGAACTCAACAACAACCTCACCAACGCCGTCGACCAACTCCTCCGACACCGAGCGCTGCCAGGCAAGCGATGTCTGAGCATCCCTGTGATTATGTCGGCGAGTTTTGAACGCACTTGTTCGTGGATTCTGACCGCACATGTTGATCACCTGCCATGATCAATGTCGATCAGTTTCGACCGCACTATGGTGCTCTTCGTGATCAAGCGTGGCCGCTGATCGACACGCCGCCAGGTCGTCCGTCCTCCGCTTCGCTCTGGGTGCTCCACCTGTGTCGCACGCCATTGCAGGACCACCACGTTGCGAGTCGTGGGACCACCGACAGCAGTGCAGAAAAGGAACAGGTTATCGCAGGCGATTCGCGAACGCTGCGTTCCCGAACGACCGATATGCGACATGAGAGGATATTGGCAACAAGACCCACGCGATAGGTTCTAACGTCCATAGGAGAGTTGGAGCCACACGAACCCTGTGAACTCCTTCGTCGTGATCTCGACGCGAGTGAAGTCTGTCGCGTCGAGGTAACCGGGGCGGATGACCTCGTCGCGAATGGTATCGGTGAGTAGGAGTGCAAGGACCGCATCCTCATTGTCCATGATCGCGGCGCGAAGAACCGTGCTATCAACCATACGGTGGAGATTCACGACCAGTTCGTCAGTGAAGCCGAGTGAGCCAGCGCCGACGAGGCCGCTGCCGATGGCCATCCGCAGCCGCATGCGGTCGCGGTAGCGGCGGTTGTCCTGGGCAAGGCGTTCGGCTAGCGCCGAAATCAGACGTGGAACCACGCGTGACGACGTCACTCCCACCGGTAGAAACACCACTTTCGAATCGCCAGCGTCGGCGCCATCCATGTCCGCGTCGGAGAAGCCCAGGTCAGCGATCACCCGGTTTACTAGGGTGTCAATCCGGCGGTACAGATCCTCTTGCTCCTCGCCGCTGCGTCGCCCGAAACCGACGATGTCCAGCACAAAGCCCAGCCTCGGCTTATGCTCACCGACTGGCGCTGGCTTGGCCGTATCAGCCGCATTGGTCCGCCCCTCAGACGACGATGTGGAGCCAAGCTCGGAGATAGCCTCAGTAGGTGCCTCAGGATCAAACCTTGAAGGACGTGTGCCGAGCACACGAGCCAAGTTCGGAACGCGGCGTAGGAGGCCCTTCTGCTCCAGCGAGCGCATCACATATGCCACCGACGAGGTTGAAGTGAGCCCGACTGCCTCCCCAATCTCGCGTACGCTCGGTGGGTACCCAAGACGTTCCACAGAGCTTCGGATCACTTCAAGAACCTTACGTTCTCGCACAGTCAGTTCTGGGGCCGGCGAAGTCAGTAGCGGCGCCTGTTCTGGTTGACGTACCGCGGGGACACGGGTGCCAGCGACACTCTGCGTACGTCGCACCGCTTGACCAAGCCATCGACCATCCGGTGCCTGCGGTTCCGTACTTCCCTCGGTGGCCAGCGCGCTGGTGGACTCCGAGGCAGATCCCGCCGACGAAGCAGGAGCTGCCCCTTCCTCGTCGTCGGCAGACATCCGGGCCAACTCCGCGACTATGGGCAACGTTGGCCGTCCGTTCCGCTGGTCCAGAACAACTCGAAGGCGGGCGGCTGCGATCTGTTCGGCCGTGGGACGTAGCGACTCACGCATGCTGGGTACTCCCGTCGTCCACCTGCACGTCGGTGTGTGCTCCCTGCTCAATCTCCCTGAGCAATGGGTTCAACACCCGGTCTGCGAGCACCCCCATTAGCTTCAACTCGTCCGGACCAGCGAGGTCCGATTCCGCCAGCGCCGACATGAGATGGAGACCCGCGGCACGCTTCCGCGGCGACTCGTCAACCACATACGCCAAGATTTCGTAGAATCGCTTGGACCACTCCTCGCGACGTCCCTGCGCCTCGCGTTGCTCGGTGGCTCGATCTCCCACCCTTCCGTTCATCCTCACACCCAGAAGTGCACCAGTCGCTGTGAGCACCCCCACCAGAAATGTCGCGCCGACCTGCAGCCACGGACTCATGCACACCTCCCAACCACCAGCAGACGCACATTGATCGTACGCACGTCGCGGTTTGAGCCGACAATAAGGAGGCTGCTCAGCCTGCGCTGCTGCGCTTGTCCCAGATACCGTCTCGTGACTGCCTCAGACTGAACGCGGCGAGCAGGTTCGGGCACGAAGGTCAGGCCGCTCGTCGGCGCTACCCGACATTCGCTTGCCGTCGCCATGATCGCCCCGCAAGGTGGATCTGGAACATGTTCTCTGCGTGGATCACCTGATGTTGGTGGTCCATCCGCCGGAAGCGCGGTGGTCCCGCGACAGCTGTCGAACGACACAACCCTGACCTACCTTCACACGAGCAAGGATGGCAAGGGTAGCTGGAATGCCCGCCTCACGAGCCGGGGAGCGGCGCGGTCGAATCTCGCGAACACAAGCCTCCCCACCGAACCGGGTGCGGTCGGTTGTCACGGAGAAACGCGGTCGCATCTGACGGACAAAACCAATCCTGAAACTCACTCGTCGACATTCACGCATAGAAAGCAAACCTCACACCCCTACCGGACCACCAGAACTTAACAGCGAACCACGCCGACGAGCAGCCACACCCGCACAAACTCCGCCCCGCTCAACGTGTGCATCCCGCCCCCTTCCACCTGCCCAAACCGAGACCACACCGCGTCCTGCCCCATGACGAAAGCCAGCAGTGCACCGCCCAAACAGACCGACGACAGCGACTCAGCCCCAGGGATGCCCTTGCGGAGCGGTTAGGACCAGACAACGCCACCCGGCCTCCCGGATGGGTGCCCTGCTCTCCGAGCACGCTCGCGACCTAGTTCGCAGCGGCGTTCAACCAAGGCATGGGTGAACCGGACGTCACTGAGAACGGCTGACGCTCAAGCCTTCGCGATTTCTTCGGTCAGGTCGAACTCACCGTCGATGACGCCCGCGACGAACTCGCGCCACACCGAGGGGGTGAAGACCAGGACGCTGTCCGGATCCGTCGACACCCGCATGGCGGTGTAGGTGACGCCGTCGGTGTGCCCGATGAAGGCGTACTCGATGCAGTCGTCGACGGTCGCGCCCTTCGGCTCAGCCCGGATCCATTCCGCCTTTGTGAAGTCAAGATGCTGCCGGATATCGGCCCTGTCGTCGACCGACTGCTCACTCATTACCGCAGCATAGAACTCGCATGCATCGACGGGCGAGGGCGGCGACGACGGTTGGGGACCTTGGCGTACAGAACCCGCCGAGATGACTGTCCAGGCAGCGAACGAGTTGAAGAGAACATAGACGAACAACAACCCTGCCGAGGCCGCCGAGCCGGCTTCACCCTCACCTAGCCCAATGACAAGCGAGCACATACAGCCAGAATGATCGCTTCACAGGAACCGATTGCCACGGCGGCCACGTTCCAAGACCTTGGCCGGTTACAACTAGGCTCTTTATTGCTCGGCGTTGCGTCCCACGCCCCTCCAAGCCGCTGAGCCATTCGAGTGATCGACAGGCACTGGTGGAACGGGCGCAGCGTACCCGGCGATCACCAGCCGTAGCGCACCTAGACTCGTGTGCTCTCTCGGAGGGAGGCGGTGTGGGGCAGATCGTTTGCGTGCACGGCATCGGGCAGCAGGTTGCCGGGGAGCAGACGCTGCTGCGTGACTGGACGCCAGCTATCTTGGACGGGTTAACTCGCGCTGGCCATGCGGGCGCCGCCACCGCGGACGACGTGGTGATGGGCTTCTACGGGGATCTGTTCCGCCCGGTAGGGGAACGGTTAGCCGTCGGCGACCCGATGTTCACCGTCGACGACGTCGCTCTCGGTCTGGAAGAGGACCTGCTCCTGGCGTGGTGGCGGGAGGCGGCGCGGGTGGATCCGAAGGTGGCACCACCGGACGCGGACACGCTGCTGCGGGCGCCAGGATCGGTTCAGGCGGCGCTGCGACAGTTGTCTCGGTCCCGGTTTTTCGGCGGTCTGGCGCTGCGGGCGATGGTATCCGACCTCAAGCAGGTCCGCCTCTACCTGCAGGACCAGCAGCTGCGCGAGGCAGCTCGGGCGGCAGTGGGCAAGCTGATCACGGAGGAGACCCGGGTGGTGTTGGCTCACTCCCTCGGATCGGTGGTGGCGTATGAGCTCCTGGCGGCGATGCCGGGCCATTCAGTGCGGGCGCTGGTGACATTGGGATCGCCGCTGGCATCGAGAAGCTGATCTTCGATCGATTGGATCCGGCCCCCATCAGCGGGCTCGGCGCCTGGCCCGGTTCTGAGGACCTGGCGTGGACGAACGTGGTCGACTGCGGTGACGTCGTCGCGCTCGAGAAAGACCTCCGCCCGCGATTCGGGCCACGAGTGATCAACATGGTTGTGCACAACGGTGTCCACGCCCATGCCGTCGGCGCATACCTGACAGACGAGCTCACCGGGGCGGCGATCGCGGGAGGCTTGTATGCCTATTGATCCAGAGGAGCCGCGCCGGTATTTGCTTGCAGCAGCGGTCGCGCACTACCCGAAGGCACCCCAGTGGGACCGGACCGAACTCGTCGAGGCCCGTGAGCAGATCATCCGCCTGTTCACCGATGACCTCGGTTACAAGCACATCAGCTCCCTCGGACTCGACCCGCACAAGGACCAGCTGACCGCAATGCTGCGGGATTTCTGCTTGGACGCGGCGCGGCGACCCGACGACATCGTCGCCGTCTACATCGGTGGACACGGCGAAGTCCTCGACGAGACCCACGAGCATCTGCTCCTGACCTCCGAGACCAACCCGAACGACGTCGCCGGCGCACTACCGACTGCTGACCTGGCACGCGCCATGTTGCTCAGGACTCGGGTCCGACGGGTGCTGCTGATGCTGGACACCTGCTACTCGGGCCACGGCGTCGCCGAACTCACCGCCGCCGCGATCACTACGATGACCCGCACCTGGGGTGACGACCACGGGGCGGGCCTGGCCGTCATCACTTCCGCGCAGCCGACCGAGCAGGCCGGAGCCGGCGCATTCCCACGGCTGCTGCGCGAAGCGGTCCGCGCCTTGCCTACCGCTGGATACAACCCCGCGACCCTGCCACTGGACTCGCTCGTGAAGTTGATGAACACCAGCGTAGCCAAACCCGGTTACCAGACGATCGGGCACAGCATCACCGGCCTCACCGGCGAGGTACCACCATTCCTACCCAACCCACGCCACGACCCGCGCATGACCGAGATCGATCTCGCCCTCCAGCACGCCAGCGAATTCGAGGTCCAAGCCGAACGACGTGACACCGAACTCCGTACTCGGTTGTTGGTCCGCGCCATGGGCGGCACCAGCAATGGCACCGGCGGCTGGTGGTTCACCGGTCGCCACACTGCACTGCTGGACATCACCGTTTGGCTACACCACCCTGACGCTGCCCGGCCACTGCAGGTGGTCACTGGCAATCCGGGATCGGGCAAGACTGCTGTTCTCGGTCTCATCGCCGCCCTCACCCATCCTGACCGGCGCGCCACTGTTCCCCTGGGCGGCCTCGGCCTTCCGGCCGCGGCTGTACCCGACATGGACGCGGTGGACGTGGCGATCTACGCTCAAGGCCTCACCAGCGAAGAGATGCTCTCTGGTATCGCCGCCGCCGTACAGTCCAATGCCAGCACCCCCGGCCAGCTTTTGGAAGAACTCGATGACCGCAGCACACCGTTGACCGTGCTCATCGACGCTCTCGACGAAGCTACTGATCCCGACCATCTCGTCCGCCGCCTGCTACGGCCCCTGGCAGATCACGCAGCCGGACGACTGCGACTGCTCGTCGGCACCCGAGACTTTCTACTCGAGCGCCTGGGCTTTAGCCGTGAGGACACGGTCGATCTAGATGCCGATCGCTACGCTGACCTCGCAGCGCTCACCACGTACGTCGGCCGTGGTTTGCTGGATACCAGCGCGCACAGCCCTTACCGCAATGCGCCACCGTCGCTGCTCCGCGCTGTCGCAGACGCCGTTGCTGAAGCAGCGCACCCTTCATTCCTGGTCGCCCGAATCACCAGCGCCACCCTCGCCGCCCACGTACGGGTCGCCGACCCAAATGATCCGGCCTGGCGCCGAACCCTTCCCAGGCTGCCTGGCGAGGCGATGCGTCACGACCTCGAAGTCCGACTCGGCGACAACGCTGCCCGCGTCAGCGACTTGCTCCGCCCCCTCGCTTACGCCGAAGGCCAGGGCCTGCCTTGGGAAGACATCTGGGCCGCCGTGGCCTGCCGCGCCTCCGGTACTTCCTATACCGACGAGGACTTGCTGTGGCTACGCAAGCACGCAGGCTCCTATGTCGTCGAAGCCATCGAAGATGGCCGTTCCACCTACCGGCTCTACCATCATGCCTTGGCCGACCACCTCCGTGAGCATGCTGACGAGACTGCGATGCACGAAGCCATCACCGAGGTGCTACTGAGTCGGGTGCCGCGCATATTTGGGGGCTGCCGCGACTGGCCCCGCGCCCACCCGTATGCGTTGCGACACCTCGCCACCCACGCTGCTCTCGCAGGTCAAATCGACAACCTGGTGGCCGACGCTGAGTACCTTGTGTACGCCGAGCCCGCTGCGCTCCTTCTGGCCCTGCATCGCACAAACACGGAACCGGGTGTCCTCGCCGCCGCGGTCTACCGCTGCTCGATCGATAGCCACCGACATTTACCGCCCCGTCGTCGGCGCCAAGTCCTTGCTACCGATGCTGCGCGCTTCCGTGTTTCACGCCTCCACCAGGAGCTGTCAGCATCACTGGAGTGGCGACCACGCTGGACCACTGGACGGCACGCTGCTCACATCGTTCACGCAATCTTCACCGGCCACACCAACTCGATAATGGCGGCAGCTTGCACCACGCTCGGGGGACGCGCAGTCGCTGTCACGGTCAGCGAGGACAACACCGCTCGGGTCTGGGACCTCGCCACTAGCGAAGAAATCACCACCTTCACCGGCCACACCGACTCACTGCGAGCGGTAGCCTGCACCACGCTCGGGGGACGCGCAGTCGCTGTCACGGTCAGCGAGGACAACACCGCTCGGGTCTGGGACCTCGCCACTAGCGAAGAAATCACCACCTTCACCGGCCACACCGACTCACTGCGAGCGGTGGCCTGCACCACGCTCGATGACCGGCCGGTCGCCGTCACCACTGGCCGCGACAAGACTGCTCGGGTCTGGGACCTCGCCACTGCCGAAGAAATCACCACCTTCACCGGCCACACCAGCTCCGTGCGGGCGGTATCTTGCTCCACCATTGAAGGCCACCCGATAGCCGTCACGGCGGGCATCGACGAGACGTCACGGGTTTGGCGTCTCTTTGCCAGCGTGGGTGATTCACCCGCAGCGCTAGGTCACTCCGCCAGAATCGCCGCCGGGGCGAGCACGACCGTCGGGGGCCGCTCGGTCGCCGTCACCGCCAGCAACGACAAGACCGCTCGGGTCTGGGACCTCGCCACTGCCGAAGAAATCACCACCTTCACCGGCCACACCAACTCGCTGCGGGCGGTGGCCTGCACCACGCTCGCCGGCCGGCCGGTCGCCGTCACCGCCAGCAACGACAAGACCGCTCGGGTCTGGGACCTCGCCACTGCCGAAGAAATCACCACCTTCACCGGCCACACCAGCTCCGTGCGGGCGGTGGCCTGTGCCACGATCGAGGGCCGCGCAATCGCCGTCACCGCCGGCACACCTGTCGCGCGGGCCTGGGACCTCGCCACTGGCGAGGAAATCACTACCTTCACCGGCCACACCAAATCCGTCGAGGCAGTAGCCTGTGCCACGATCGAGGGCCGCGCAGTCGCTGTCACCGCCAGCAACGACAACACTGCACGCGTCTGGGACCTCGCCACTGGTGAAGAAATCACCACCTTCACCGGCCACACCAAATCCGTCGAGGCAGTAGCCTGTGCCACGATCGAGGGCCGCGCAGTCGCTGTCACCGCCAGCAACGACAACACTGCACGCGTCTGGGACCTCGCCACCGGTGAAGAACTAAACGCCTTCGACTTCCGCGATATCGGAGCTGTCGCGCTTAGCACCGGCGGCGCGCTCATGATTACGACAGGATGGGACGTACTTGTATTTAACCGCACTGCGAGGCGCTGACTCGCCCTCGCCAGCAGAGCCGTTTCCATGACAGCAACGTCGCTCACTCAAAATTTTGAGACAACAGCGCATTGCCTCATAAATCGTCACGTACCGAAGATACTCCCTTCGTCTAGCGAATTGAGCACGAAACCTCCGCAAACGAGAGTCATTTCGACCCAACGATGGCTCTATGGAAAGCTTAGGCTCATGCCTTCGAAGGCCCCTGGTGACCGATGTGCACAGAAGGTCGGCCACTAACCTCAGTGCGGCTTCTCGTCGTGGCGCGAACGAATGCAGCGCCAACCGGCCAATCTTGAGCCAGTCCCAGCGCGATGTAAGGCGCGACGGCTGCCGGTTCACGTTCGATCAGGGCCCCGTCAACCCGGGCGGTCGACCATGTCGGCAAGACTGGCGCAGGGAGCGCCCCTTGACGAGGGCTCATCCACAGGATGGGATTCTTCTTAGTCCAGGTCCATGGCGCAGGGTTGTCCACGGTGAGAACTCCGCTGACGATCGAATGCTCGTCGTCTCGTCCTGGCTTCCAGTAACCATCTGCTTGTCGTTCGAACGTCGGTATGCCTGCGCGATCGGCACGTTCGATCGTGCTGCCGTACAGAGATGCCTCAATGTCGTCGTCCTCGACGAACGCCCCCGCACAACCAACGGCAACGACGTAAGGGATTCCAAACCTGCCGTACTTCCCGCCTTTCCTCTTGACCGCGTCGAGCACCGGCGAAGTGTCGACTCGGAAGAAGCTCATCGCTGGGTAGATGCTGATGATCCGCCCGCTGCGTGAGCGCTTGGCGCGCGGGATGGCGCCGAAAGTGACCGACCATCCCGCTTCACGCCAGGTGTACCGCGGCGCTCGTTGGCGCTCGCCTCCTGCGGCGACTTTGCCGTAGTCCAGTTCGGACAAGAACTGGCCCAGCTCGGACTTCAATCGCTTCTGCGGCGGAAGAGCCGGCCCGACGCTGTCGATCGCCATGGACAAGACGAAGTCAGGACTCTGGATATTCTTCTCGATCGCGTCACGTAACTGAGCAGCTAGTTTGCCGTGCCGCGGGTCACCGATACGTTCAGCCGTCCAGATCGCCTCGACGACGAACTGCTCGTCTCCTCGGGAGACAAGGAAGTCCGGTTTCCGTCCTCGAGTGCCGACTTGCTGCTCGATCTCCACCGAGTACCCAGATCCGAGCAGCATCTCGTGCAGATACAGCTCCCACAGCGCGGAGTAGACGTTCGAATCGGCGTTGCGGTCCAGTAGGCGACTACGCAACCCTGGCCGCGAGCTGGCTGGCAGGTGAGAGCACCATTCGTTGATCACGTGGCGAACCTGGTCCCAGTACGATCCTGCGACCCGATCAAGGAACCCGGCCTGTGTTTCCATGGCTCCTTGAGGTGATGAGTCAGTCCTGAGCCAGTCTGTGTAGACCGTCATGATCTCGTCCTCGATCTCTCATTCTGCGGGAACTTGTACCAGTGCCGCGCGGCCCCTGGCCGGGAACGCAGGCGCGTCAGTCGTCATCGCCAGCAGCGCGCCGACGTAAGTAGTCGACGTAGTCAGCTCGAAGGATGGCGCGACAGCGAGGGCGTTTGCCCGCGTTGATGTCGCGCACATACTGGCCGAGCCGCTGCGGGTTCTTGCCTGACCAGCCGTTGGCCAGCGACCAGCCTTCAATAGCCTCGGCGTCCATGGCAATGCCGGCGTCGCGAAGGGCGAGCAGGGTACCCACCACCTGGCCCTTCTCGAACCCCGCCGAGATCGTGTTGTTGTGGTTCACCGTGCGGGTGATGCCCTTTAGAGCCTCGAGTACGACGCCATCCAGCTCAGGAGTCAACTCCATCCATGGCGAGTCGTCGCCAAGGATGGTGGGCCGGACCGCCGTAACCCAGGACCTGATCGCGTCAGCGTTCCAGGTGACGACGCAGAGGGCTCGGACGTGATAGCCGCCAGCTTGGATCAGCTGACCAAGGTCGGCCATATCCGGCCAGGCCATCAAGACCGGGCCGATACCTCGGACATATCCACCGCCGCGTCCCGTCACGTGCTCGACGTTCCGATACCGGGCTACGAACTGTTCTAGCCGATCACAGTTGCGCAGATTCGACTTCAGGCGAGTCCAAACAGTGAGGATGTCGTCGTCTTGCAGGTGGTCGCAGGACCAGTCGATGGCCACGTCCAGGCCTTCGTCGTCGTAGCTGGCCACTGCCGTCGGGTGGTCCACTGAGCGGTCGAACATCTGCGGTCCTCGCTTTCGCCTGCCCCATGGTACGAACTGGCACCGACAGAACTGGTGGTCACGCACGGCCCCTCGCGCCACACTCTGGTGGCCGCGGTCCTCCACCAGCCGAGCGTCAAGCCCCGCGACATCGAGTCGGAAAGGGCTCGATCGGTCACAGTGACACAGTCAGAACTCATCCACGTCCCGGTTACCGCCTACCTGCGATGATTCGTGCTCCGTTGTAACGCCGCGGAGCGGACTTTGCGACTAACTGTGCATGTCGATCATTCCTGAGGCCATCCCGATGGTGTGTGCCCACTGCTCGAAGTCAGTCCTGGGCCAGACCGAAGGAAGCCACCAAGGCTACGACCCGGAGCACGGACCGCCGCTACTGAGCTTGTTGATCAGCTGCACCAGCTGCGGACAGTCGAGCTTGTTTCTATCCGAAGACTACGGTGGTGGCTGGGATGAACCAACTCGCGTCTGGCCGGCACCCGGACGACGGCTCGGGCTCTCGGTTCCGAGAGAACTCCGCGACGAACACGAACAGGCGCGGTTGTGCTTCGAAGCCAAGGCATATACCGCTGCCGGCGTGATGGTCCGCCGGACCCTCGAAGGTGTGTGCGCAGTTAAGGGAACCAAGAAGCGAAACTTGTTCGAGGGCCTTCGAGAGATGAAGGAATCCGGAGCGATCGATGAGCGTCTGTTCGACTGGGCACAAGCCTTGCGGATCTTGGGCAACCAAGGCGCACACTACACCGGAACGCAGATCTCACGAGAAGATGCCGAGGACGCGTTAGATCTCTGCGAGGCCCTATTGGACTACATGTTTGAGCTGACCGCGAAATTCACTGCGTTTCAACAACGACGCAAGACGCCCATGGCCACCGAAGACAAGCAGTGACAAGCCCTCCGACACTGCTGAGTGGCACAACGGTCTCGAGGTCATGTATCGTCCACACATGACCTCCCAGAAATTAGGAGATCTGCCAAGGATTTGTGACCGCGTCCCCCCTCGGACACCCGCATTATTCACACGCAAAGAGGTCGTCACGTAGACGGCCTCTTTTTCGTTGTCATACCGCAGGTCAAGCCTCAGATCCCGGTAGAGCCGTGCCAGCTTGCCCGGTTCACTATCAGCGAGCGCTGCCCCGATGTCGCCAAGCGAGTCGATCATCGCGTAGACCTCAGCGTCGGTGATTCCCGCAGGCACGCCCGCGGCAGCTAACGCTCCCTGCGCGGCCGCTCGATCCGCTCGAGCCTCGTTGATGCTCTCGACCAGCGCCACCGGGTCGACACCCGCAGCGATGGCGTCCCTGGAACCGCCTGAGCTTGGCCTCCGCCCCTTTCAACTGCTTACTCACGACCTCATCGCCCTCGGCTCGCAGGGCTGGCTGACGGTCTGCTCAAGGTTCTGCTGATCGAACAGGCCGCCGAACCGCCCGTTCACCACGTCCCGCAGCGGCTCTTCCCGGAGGTAGATCGTGGGCGGATGTGTGAGCAAGGCCAGTGTCAGAGTCCGGGCAGGGCATCGGTAGTACATGCCGTACTTGCGCGGACTGCCTTTCATCTTCCGCTCGCACGCGGCACACCGAATGAGGCCGCGGAACAGGTACACGTGTTTCACTGGGCGCCCCGCGTTCGGTCTTGCGAGCTGTCCGGAGGCCGCCGGCCGCTTTGGCTCGCCGGATCAACTGCGCCTCCGTGAAGTCCTCGACCGCGACGATCTCCGGGTGAGCGGGCTTACGTGACCGAACCACCGATCCGGACCCGCCGGGTGCAGGTCGGACGGAAGCGATTACGGCAGGTCCGGCGCAAACACGACATCATTTCTGGCCACCCACTACCTACCCCACCCCTGTGCCAGCAATGTTCGCACTTCCGCCGAGGTCAGCTGCACAGTGTGGTCGCCACGGCGCTGAAACAGCAGCGTGCCGCCGTTCTTGGTAACGACGAATGGCTTGGTGTGCTCCGGCTGCGCGGGAACACTCAGCACCACCAGAACCCCGCCGTTCACGGGAACGACATCGATCTCGAGGCCCCGAACGACCGGTTCGACGTGGTCGTCGACAATTTTCCAGTACCGCTCCGCGGTGTGCGCCCTGGCCAGCACCGGCGTGACCTCGGCGACAACATCGCGGCCGTCAACGGGCACAGTCTTGAGCCCGACTACCAGCAGCCCCGCGCGGTGGCCATTCGCGAGCCCGCACACCGCCTTCGTGAGCTTGTCGTTGCCGTCCGGGCCACCGATCTGTAGCTTGGCCTTGCACTCCAGCCAGTCCGACTCTGCGGTGCCGAGAATCTCTGCAAACCGTCCTTCAAGCACACGCCGCTTAAACTCACCACGGCGATCCGGCCCACTTTCGCCCCGGAACGTGCAGAGCACGGGCCTGAGGGCTTTCACTGCCGCGCACAACGCACCCACCGTGACCTTAAGATCAGTCACGCTCAGACCGACGCTCCAGTAGTCCTGGTCAACTTCTTCGTCGGCCGGGCAGTGTTCCAGCCACCGGACGACGGCACCCGCAGATACGAAGGTCTCCTCCGCGTGCTCCCGCGCGTGTTCCAGTCCACGCGGATTCCCGCCGTCGAGGGTAAAGCTGACGAGCACGGTCCCGTCCCGCTCGAACAAGAGCTCAATGTCTTCGTGGCGACGGCCGTTTTCGAAATGGACCACGAGAAACACGACCTCGCGACGAGAGCTACGCTCGAACTCCACCGCGAAATGCCTAGCCAGAGAGAAAAACGAGACGTCTTCGAGTTCCAGCAGACGCACATCGCCGCCGCTTACCGAGCCGTCGACGAAATCGCCGATCCCACCGGGGTCACTCAGGCCAAGCTGGTGAAACTTCACTCGTGCCCGGAGGTTCGAGTATCGGAGCAGCTCTCCCAGCGGAACGTCGACAGACATCGGAAAAGGATACGACCGCCATCCCCGGCTTCCTGTCTGCGACCTCACCTGCTCCGACTCCCACCATGTCCGACCGCGCACTGCCCGCAACTTGTCGTCCGTAGCTTCTGGGACAAGCCACCCACCATTTGGCATGCGAATGCCCGCTCGTCGAGACTGAGCTATGCGTCATCCGGGAACGTTGAGGCGGATGGTTAGTGAGCAACTCGCCTTTCGGACACACGCATTAACCCTACGGGTGGGCGGATGGTCACATCGACCGTCCGCTCTCTTGCGTTATAGACCATCTCCAAGCCGATCTCGCCATAGAGCTGCTGAAGTCTTCCCGGGCTCGCGTTCCCGACCTGACGTCCCAGCTCACCGAACGCATCGACCATCGCTTCGAGTTCGGCTCTGCCGATCAACTCCTCAGCCGAAGCACGCGCCAGATCCTCCTCAGCAGCGTCGCGCTCCTCCTTCGCCCGGTTCAACGGCTCGATCAGGGCTCCAGGATCCGCACCCGCTTCGATCGCCTCCTGAAGCCTCGCGAGGCGCGTCTGGTTGATGTAGCCGTTGACCGGCTCGATGACGACGGCCTCAGACATGCGGGGCGTCCCTTCCATCTTGCCCAGACAGTGCCCGCACCGCACCTGGCCGCACGCACAAGAGCTTGACCGTGCTGCTGTTCCGGGCCAATCGGGGAAGCTCATATTGCCGAAGCCCTCATGTTCGGCACGAAATGCCGCACGTCAGAACAGCCACGCAGATCATGCGAGAAACAGGACAAGAACGCGACAGTGTCACGACAAGCCGTGTCCCGTCACGACTTCGATCGAGGCGGAGATAAGTTGGGCGCCATCTATAGATTCAGCACATCGAGTAGACGAGGTTCGCGAGTGGATTCAACACCAGGTGTCACGATCGAGCTCACGGTCGTGGACCAGGACAGCAAAAGGTTCAGCTCGGCGCCCAGTCCGATCAGGATCGGGGCGGTCCAGGTGCATGGCTGGCAGGTCCACCCGATCGGCCTCGCTCCAGGCCAGTTCGACGGCGCCGATGCCTACCTCGTCAAGTTCAACTACGAGCTGGAGACTGCACCGAGCACGCCGGATATGAACTGGTTCGAGTTCGGCGTGGAGTTGCGTGAGGGGGTGGTGGTGGACGCGATCCCCCACCACACCCAGCCCGCGCAGACTTCTCTGTCGTACATCGTGAACGACCACCTCAACCTGGTGCCTGCCACGAACGGCGTGACACCGGCCGCGCACGTTCCCGCGACGGGCGAGACGATTCACGTGTTCGGCGTGGGCAGCAGCGGTATTCGGTGGCAGCACTGGGCCACATCGGACACCGGAGTGCGGCGGGGGTCGCGGGTGGCATGGCTCGTCACGCTCGTCGACCCGGGACTCGCATACCTGGATCTCACCGCGGTCGTGCGCTTCGACCAGAGGCCGACGCCCGATTGGAACGTTTTGCCAGTGCTCACACCGGCTGCCCTACGAATCGAGCTTCCCACGACAACGGACCCCCACGCCGCGGTGACAACCCAGCCCGCCCACGGCACGACCGCGGTGCCGCTTTCCTCTGCGCCTCGGGTGTTCATCTCCTACACACACGACAATGACGTCCACAAGAAGCTGGTCAGAGAGTTCGCGAACCTCCTGATCAGGTGTGGGCTCGACGTCCGGCTCGACCAGTTCGCGAGCCCCGCTCGCAAGGACTGGTTCCTCTGGGCGAACGAAAACATCGACGATGCGGACTTCGTCATCATCATCGCGTCACCCAAGTGCCTGGCGGTCGGTGAAGGCAAGATCGACCGCAATGAGCACGCCGGCATGCATTGCGAACTCGGCATCATGCGCGACCGCCTGCAGGGGAACCGGAAGCTCTGGGAGCAGAAGCTCCTGCCGGTCGTCTTGCCCGGTGAATCGATCAGCAACATTCCAGTGTTCCTCCAGCCGCAGGCGATGGACCGCTACGAGATCGACGAGCTGACGGAGGACGCGCTCGGCGACCTGCTGGCCACGATCCGCCACGGGATCGAGGACGACAGCAGGTCGCCGGTAGTTCTCACGGCGACCAGCCCCGGTCGGGCCTTCGCCGATTCCTGACCGCGAAGGTGAGGACGAGGACCGCGGGTCAGTCCTCGTCCTCACCAGACACCCGGTGATCGGGGTGGTCACGGTCGGCCCTGCCCGCAAGATGCAGCGGGCCGGGTAGCAAAGTCCGGCCGTCCCAGGCGATCGCCTGGTCGCAGAGTCTGGCGGTCAGCGCGGCGAGGCTGGCGGACGTCCACGAACCCTCGAGGACCACCACGATCTCCTTGGCGGTGTAGGAATGCCAGGGCTTGCGCAGCTCCGGTTTCGCATCATCCGGCAACGTCCATCTGGTGTACTTCGCCCCTGCGTCCCCTCCCTTCGAGGAAAGCAACGTCGACCTCCCGGCGAAAAGCCAGGACGGCACGGCGCTGTCGGCGAGCCGGTAGACCTTCCGATCAGGTGCGGCCGGCTTGTTCTTGTCGGCCGGCATGTTGGTGTCCTTCTGTCTCGTCACCGGCCTGCCGATCTCCGACACACCGGTGCTCACCCGCACCACGGCGACGTCCTTCCCATTCTCGCGCAGGGCATCTCCCGGCAATGGCCCCTTGCCGAGCCTCGTGTTCGGGAGACCCGGCCAGATCTTCCTGGCAGCGGGCCCGTCCACGAACACCACGACCGGGAGATGGCCGAGCTCGCCGGTGACGAGGTCACATAACCTCCGTTCGAGTTCCGCGCGGGTCCTCTCCACCTTCGCCTTCGACCGGCCGAACCACGAAGTTCCGATCGAACCGGAGTGGAAATCTGCGATCGCTTCTCCTGTGCGGCACCAGGACCTCTTCTTGTCGCTGTACATCAGCACACGCCACGCCTCCAGATCGCCGGGCACGACGTGCAAGGCACTCATTGTCACCACCAGAGGGCCAATGCCGCGATCCGCCTTTTGCGCCCGCACGTGCACACCGACAAGCAGCGCTGGACGGTCCACCGAGTGGAGCAGCTTGGGGTCCGTGATGGCCCCTGGCAGCCTTTCGTCGAGCACCCCCGCCGCTCGCAGGAGGTCGCGCAACGCCGCCCGCGCGGCGTGTTTGCGTTCCGATGACGAACGCGGCTCGGCCTCGTCGGGCAGGACCAGAGGATCGGTGGCGAGGAACTGGCTGGGAACCCCGCGGTGGCCCAACAGCCTGCGCAGGTGAGGCTTCGCGTCGCGGGTGAGCTCGACCGCCGGGTGATACTCGGTTTCAAGCCACGCGACGACGAGGTGGTCCTCCCCTTCGCTTCGGGGCACTCGGTCGAGCAGGGCCGCGCGGTTCACTGTGCCGTGTTCCAGGAGTCCTGGGCAATAGCATGCGGCCACGTCCAGTCGCTCGTTCACGGTCACTGGAGGTCCGTCGTGCCGAGGCTCGACGGCAACACCGGTGAGTTCCTCGAGCTCAACGAGCATCCGCTGCCGCGCACCTCCGGTCCGGTAGACGCAGGCGATCGTGACGCGCTTGTACCCGCTTGCCCCGATGGCCGCGACAGGCAGGCCGCCCTTCTGGTACTTCTCGACCCTCGTTGCGAGCCTGATCGACGTGTCGATCGGATACCGGAGCGGCTCCAGCCGGGGCAGCATCGCCGAGATGTGCTCCTGCAACCTCATCAACAGGCGTGGACCAGGACCACTGCCCAGCGTGTGGAAGCGGCTGCGCCAGAGCTGCGGCCGGATCGCGCCGGGCCGGTCGGGCAGTTCCTCCGGGATATCCAGTGGGTCGAGCTTGCACGCTTCGTAGATCGTCGCGGTCGCGGGGTGCAACCGCACCCTGCGGACGCCCGATTCCGCGTCCTCCCGGTACTGCATGGGCAGGTGGAGGATCGGCAACCTGCTGTCGGCCGGCTCGATCCACACGTTGTTCGACCAAAAGCCCTTTGACGAGATCCGAGACAGGTGAGCGTCGAAGCACAGCACGGGATCTGAGACACCGGCCCTAGTGACAAAACGGCCGCTCACCCGCAGCATGCTGAAAGCGGTCCCCTTGCGGTTGGCGATAAGGTCCTCGTCCTCCCACGCCAGCAACGCACCGCTGGTGTCCAGGCGAAGCCGGAGGGGCCCACGCCCGTCGATCTTGAGCGGCTGTTCCGCTAGGGCCTTCATGACGCGCCACATCCCCGTGCGGAAGACCCAGTTGGGCGCCTCGGGGACCTCTCCGTCGCGCAGCCTGATGAACTCCGAGAAAGATCGCGACGGTTCGGGTTCCGGCAGCAGGGGCGCGAGGGTCGTCACGTCCGAACCGCCCCGGACGTGACGTTCCCAGGCGTTCATCGCGACTCGCATCCGGTAATCCATCGCACCATCGTCGGTGAGCAGGAGCATGCGTTTTCCGCTCGAACGCTCGGTCTCATCGAGGTCGTACTCATCGAACAACGTCACCGGCCTCCCCGTGGCCGAGGTGAGGCCACGGGCCAGGCTCGAGTAGGCAGGACCCCACCCGCGTTCGGTGCGCGGCATCGTCGACCACGCTGCTTGGAAGTCCTTGGTGAGCGGATAGGCGGTCACCGCGCCGAAAACCTCGTTCAGGTACTTCGCGGGCACGCGGTAAGCAAGGCTGGTCAGCATGACTCGTCTCCAGTGTCCGGTCGGTCCGCGAACTCCAGAAAGGCCCGCAGGGTTCTGCCGTAGTACCGCTCCACCTCACCGAGCTCACCGCTCTCTTTCCACTCGTCACGCAGT
Source organism: Amycolatopsis sp. WAC 04197 (assembly GCF_003947475.1). NCBI lineage: Bacteria > Bacillati > Actinomycetota > Actinomycetes > Pseudonocardiales > Pseudonocardiaceae > Amycolatopsis > Amycolatopsis sp. WAC 04197. The sequence goes on from NZ_QHJK01000015.1 coordinate 57,572, forward strand.
GCGGTGATCAACGACGCGAAGCTCGTACCCGCCGAGCTGTCGGTGAAGGCGCCGTCCACGAGGTGCAGCACAGCGGGCGTACCACCTCGCCGTGCCCGGCCGATGAGCTGGATCGCACCGACGATGATTTCTGCGGTCACGCCGAGCTTGACCTCCTTGGGCTGGCATCGGAAGTACGGCGGTCGGTGCACGATCTGCTCGAAGTAGGTACCGGCCTTCTTTCGCCGTTCCTCCAAAAGCCCGAGGGGATCACCGGCCGGCCCCCGGTAACAGGTGAGCGCCCTGGCCTGGATGTGCGCCAGCAGCTCGGCTGGCTCGTCGATGAGCGGAATGGGCCTGACGAGCAGCCACACGGACCCCAGGGCGGAGCGGTCACCGGCACCGATGATGTTCACGCCACGTTGAACACGAGCGAGAGGTGCGATCAGGATGTCGGCGCCGTCGATGCCGGGAAACATCTCCAACCGGTCGGCAGGCAGCTCCCACCACTGTCCTGTCCGGACAGCGGAACCGGCATCCTCCTCCCGTCGCGGCCGCGTCGCGAGGCAGATGCGCGAGGCGGGCACCCCGGCATCGGACAGCCCCAGCGCGACCTGCCTCGCACCGTCGTAGGACGTCGTTGCCAGCAACACCCTGGCGCGCTCTCGATCCGTCCCGGCGAGCCTCGCCAGTTCCTTTTCCAGCTTGGGCCACAACAGTTTCGCAAGCTGCTCCAGCGCGTCCGCTCGATCCCTGCCGTCCAGCCCAGATACCTTGATCACGTTGCCGGCCTTGTCGACGACCTTCTCGGCCACGACTGTCACCTTCGCTTCAACGGCGCCGTCGACCTCCATGTCATCGTCGGAGACCCACCACTTGGGCTGGATGTGGAGGTGACTGTGCGGGGCGTGGGGGAAGTACGACGTGGCGGACATGCCCAAGACGATCCGCCTGGTTCCGGCCTGCGCCAACGCGGTGATGTCGCCGAGGCTGATCGCGTAGAGGTGGGGGTCACCACCAAAGGCAGCTGTGGAGAGCTGCGACGGTTCGCTGCCACTGTCATCGTGGTACTCGGTGAACGCGAACACCAGGCGCCCCAAAGGCCCCGTGGGCATGACCCGCCACCTGCCGTAGGTGCCAAGCGCGTCGGCGATGTCCTGAGCCGACTCCACACCGATGTCGACCAGCTGGGCGTTACTGGCCATCAGGCTGTGCAAGGACCACCTGATGCGTTCGAGAATCGTCCTGCGCAGCACGCGGTTCGCGACAAGCGCCTGGTCCGTGTCCTCGACGAGGTCGAAGAACTCGGCCAGCCGTACTCGCGCGGCGGCGATGGCCTGCCCGGCCAGGCCACTCGTCACCACCTCTCGGAGCACGTCGCGCATCTCCTGGTACTTGGGGGGATCTCCCGGTTCGGGCTCCGCCTGTTCGGGAAAGACCGAAAGATACAACCGCATCTGCTCGTCGGTGAGCTCCTCGTCGAAAGGCTGCCCGAACAACTGGTTGGCCAGTTCGCTGTCCCACCGCTGGGGCATGATCCAGTCCCTACCGGGGCCGCGCCGCCGCTTGCTGTTCTTGTTCTTGCCCGAGGCCCCCAGCCGTTCGTACCGAAGGTGGCTGACGTAGGTCTCCGCGAGATAGCGCAACGTGAAGTAGGCGTCCCGAACGCTGGCGTCCACCTCATCGCTGAGCATGCCGAACGCCGCGCCGAAGTCCTGGTCCAGCCTGCGCAGTGGCGTATTGGTCCGCCCACCGCGGTCGAGCACAAGACCTCGACCCGCCTGTTCGATCATCGAACGCTGGAACGAGTCGACCTCGTCGATGACCACGACCTGGCACCGCCGCAGCACCAATTCCTCGACGGTGACGCGGTCGTTGCGCCCGAGGCCATCGTCCACCGGCGTCTGCAGCATGCCGAGCTGGAGGTTCACGTGAGAGGTCACGATCACGTCGGCCACACAGGCCTCCCGAGCCGCGCGGTAGCGGCCGCAGGTAGTCCGCCAAGGGCAAGAAAACGTCTTGTCCTTGCGCCGCGGAACCGGCTGCCGCAACGTCGCGCAGGGCTCGCGGCCGGGAACCCAGCCGTCCACGGATTTCTCGCTGGAAGCGACCGCTGCGAGCGCACAACCGTAGCCGAAGCGCTCCCAAATCCAGTCGGCCGAAGGCCCACCGTCAGACGCACGCGCCGAGGCCGTCTCCGCGACTTTGATCAACGACCTCGGGGAGACAAGGGGAACGACCGCGGCCTTCTGGTCACCAAGCGCCTTGATCGCTCTCTCGATCTGGTAGGTGGCTTTGACAACGTCAGCGTTGGTGGGCAGCACGAACGCCACGGAGACCTTCTTCTCCACGGCCCAGCAGGCGAAACTCTCGATCAGCACGACGGACTTGCCGAAGCCGGTGTAGGCGAGCAGCTCGTTCAGCTCACCAGCGGCCAGGTCGAGCTCTTTGATCTCGCCGCCAGACCGGTCGCGCACCTGCTGCTCGAAGCGTCGGACGGACGTGACTCGGTAGCCATCCGAGTCGACATCGTCGAGCAGCTTGTCCAGACGAGCGGCGATGAACTCGAGTTCGTCGAAAGGCACGACCAGCTCGTTCAGAGCCGGCGCGTCGACGATCCGGGTCAGCGGCCGGTTCGATTCCTCGTGATGATCCTCGATGTGATAGCGGAAGTCCACATAGGTCTGGTCGGTGCCATCGGCGTTCACGACGCGCGTCGTCGTCGTGTAAGTGCCTGCGGTCGCCGGCTGAAGCGGGTTCCGGTTCGCGACGTGTAGTTCGTCGAGCTCTGTCAGCGCCTGATCGACGAAGTCCGTGAGCGGCATACCTGGCTTGACGATGATGCGCGGGTTCTTCATGTCGTCGTAGTCGTCCGCCGGCGCGCAGCCGGGGATCTCACCACCCTGCAGCAGTCCGTCGAGCACCCGCTTGGCCATGTCGGCGTTGGCGAGCTGATTGGTCCGCTTGCGCAATAGCCTGGCGAACCTCATCGCGTCCACTTCGGACAACCGCAGTCCCCACCGGTCCCAGTCGGTGATGTGCCCGTCCAGCACATACAGCACGTGGTCCCGTGTGACGGTCACGCTGCCACTGCCGGCGTCCTCTGGGAAGTGCCTGGCGGCGAGCCCGATCGCTGCCGTGATGATGCAGGGCAGCACCTTGCCTTTGGTCGTCATCGCGCCTTCCTCACAGCGGACCGGATCTGTCCCAGGAACTTCGTCTCGGTGACGACGGCGAGCCCCGGCAACGCGTCCTCCAATGTCTCGAGCTGCCACTCACACGACTTGGGCAACAGGATGCGAGCACTCGGCGGTCTCGTCCGCAGACGTCCAATCAGGGCGCTCAATGACAGGCATTCCTTGACGTCGACCGCGAACTTCTCGCCCCCCGCAGCGACCAGCAGGTCGAAGCGGTCGAGGAACGGCCAGAGCGACACCTTCGCCCCGGCACGTTCGGCGGACGCCGCGATCCTCAGCTCGCTCGCACCCGGCACGACCACGAAACGCCAAACTCCCGCGTCCACACACTTCGCGCCCTCGGCGGCCTGACCGGCAGGTGGGGCTGGCCGGCGCGCGCCGTCTCGCCGCCGCAATGAAGGTCGATTACCAGGCACCAAGTCGAAGACTGCGTTGTGAGGCCGGTAGCGGCACCTGACCTTGCCAACCGAAGTCACCGCCATTGGCCACTTGCAGTCCAAGCATGGCCACCACCAGCCCCGCCCATCGGAGGCTCGGTAGATCTGCTCCTCCGGGATGTCCCGGTAGCCGCCCTTCGCCAGCCGAATCCCACCGGCACGGTCACGCAACTCGACCAGTTCCTGCTCCCCACCGGCCGGGTGCTCGATGAGGAACTTTCGCGAGCCGACGTATTCGTCCTGCTTGGTGGAGGTGATCATGGCGGTGAACACCCGTTGCCGGATCTGGTCCGAGTGCATCGTGGTCCACGTCGGCAGCCACGACCGCTCTCCAGCGACGTCCTTCAAGGGGATCACGTGTTCGCACACGAGATCGTAGGCGTTCTCGGTGAGCCGACCGTCCTCGTCCAGGAGGACCACATCGGCGAGTTCCGCCGGTTGCCCCCGCACTCCCGCGAGCAGGTGGCCAAGCGGTGCGCGCAAGTGTTCGACCAATTCCACGGGTGCCACGGGCCCCAGACCGGGCCCGTGCACCTCCATCACGACACCGGTCATCCTGGCGATCTCCAGCATGGCAGCATTGCGGTGTACGTCGCGAACCGACCACGCGTAGGCGGCACGCAACGCTGCGGCGACAACTCGCTGTCCTGGTACCTCGGTGTAGTGCTGTCCCAGTACGTCTTCGTTCACGCCTTGCTCTCCGGGCACCATTGGTTGAAGGGACACGTCTCGCAGACCTTTCCGGGCTTCGCGGTGAGCGAAGGTGACGCGTGCCAGGTTTCGACACGGGTCCGGACGACCGACCTCGCGGCCGCGACGATTTCGGGGTCTTCGATGTCCAACTCCGCGACCACCGGCCCGGACACGCTCAACCGTTCCAGCTCGACGCGAACGCGCTCACCCACTCGAACTCCGCCCTCTACAGACAGGACGACAGCGAGGGCCAGCTGCGGGAACTGGATCATCAGGTCGCTCTCATCCAACACGGAGACTGTCTTCGTCTCTCGGACCCTCCACACCTCTCCGGCCCGGTAAAGCAAGTCCGTCTTCGCCACCACCACGACGTTCGCCTTCGGATCGAACACCACGACCGGCCGTTCCGGGTGTGCCTCGACGTACCCTGCCGGACCGCGCAACGCGCAGACGAGCGCGTGGTCCGCGATCATCTGCGTGCCGAGCCTCGCCTGCTCGCCGCTCACAGTCCATCGACCAGCCGACCATTCGTCCGGTGTGGGCGGGGCTTCATCCGCCTCGCAGGCACGCACCGGTACCCGGCGATGCAGATCTTCGAGCCACGCGTGCACCGCCTGTCCTCGCCGGGTGTGATCACTGTCTTCCGCTGTACGGTCACGCGGAAGGAACAACCGCTCCGCTACGAGACGAGCAGGGCAGTCGTCGAAGGACCGCCCGGACGACAACGACCATGAACGCCGGGGCAGCCCGCTGCCGTCAACTCCGAGCAGACCGGACCGAACCGGCACCGCCGGGCATTGCCCGATCAGGTCACAACCGCCGCAGTCCGCGCCGGGCAGATATTCAGTTCCGGAAGCCGCGGCGATCACAGCGGACTCCGCGTCCTTCCGATACCTCTCGTGGGCTTCCTGGGCCGTGCCCTCGAAGAGGACGTTGTGGCTACCGTCGGAGCATCCGATTTCCACGACCCGAACCCGGTGCGGTGTGGGGGCGGACCGCAATGTCAAAGGACGCTTGTCCCACATCCCGCTCAGCACTACGGCAGCGCTCGCGACCACTCCCGCCACCAGAGCGATCTCAGCCTCGTCCCGTGCCCGATCCCGCACGGACTTCGTGCGCAGCAGCCGCAACTCGCGGACGCCGTCCCCCTCGAAGCGGCGACCGGAAACGACCTCCTCCTGCAACACCTCCTCACCATCGCCGGTGTCGAACCGACGGCGACGACCCCAGTTCCGCGACACGGGGACAAGCTCGACCTGCAGTTTCTCGGCCCAGACGATTTCCGCGGACGCGGCGAAGTAGTGACGCACTGCCTTGGCAAGCCATCCGACCAGCATCGGTGGCGGTGGCCGATCGGCGTACCGCTGCCAGTGCTCCAGCGCCTCCTCCACCGTGAGGCCGTCGTGCTCGATGTGGTCCAGCACCTTCCCTAGAGCTGTGGTCGCTCCCACCTGCCGGGTCACCGGAACTCCGGACTCCAGCCGCAACGCGGGCCTCAACCCCACTGCGCGACGCTGGGGACACGTCTGTTCACTCTGCCGCACGTCGAAAGGGCGCACTCGCCACAACCGAGCATCACCGACCAGTCCGGCCGGCGCGTTCCACACAACCATTCAACACATTCCCTTGAGCCGAAACGGTACAACATGATTCCCCGAGCACACCGGCTGAGCTATCGTTCCGTTCTGTGGAAGACGGGCAGAAATTTCATGGCCTCTTCATCGGGGTCGACAACTACGAGTCACCAGCTTTCGAACAGCTGAGGTACGCGAAAAAGGACGCGATCGCGCTGCACGCGCTTTTCCTGGACACCTTCAGCGAGAACGCCACCTTAATGCTCGACTCTGCGGTTACCAAGGACAAATTGACGACAAAACTCGGACACATACAGGCAGCGAGCACGACCCGTGACATCGTTGTGATCACCTACTCGGGACACGGCACCTCGGATGGCTTTCTGGCCACGAGGGACGCGAGACCCGATCGACTTGCGGAGACAGCGCTCCGCCTCGAGGACCTGTTCGACTTGGTGCGCCGGATCAGCGCTCAGGTAGTCATCCTCGTACTGGACTGCTGCTTCTCCGGGCGGGCCGGGGCCAAGGTGCTACGCGGGCCCGAACACGAGGACGCCGCGCGCGGAACAGGCTCGCCGCTCGAGTCGGTCGCCGGAGACGGGATCCTCGTCATCGCCGCTGCCGACGCCGACCAGGAGGCACGGGAGAACAGCGAGTTCCGGCACGGCCTGCTCACCCACTACCTGCTCGAAGGCCTCAGAGGCCACCCCGCCGTACGCGACGGCGACCGCGTCTCCTTGCTGAAACTTGCGGACCACGTCGCGGGTAAACTCCGCCTGCACCCACCCAAGCCCGGCAAGACGCAGCAGACCCCGGTGGTCACCGGCAGATTGACGCACGTCTCACTGCCGATCCTCAACCCCGGCACGAACTTCGCGGCGATCAGTGGTGAAGCCGCTCCGCTACGCGCCACGCGAGCGTTCTCATCGCTGACAGCCCTAGGCGTGCCGGAACAGGTGATCACGGCGTGGCAAAAACGCCATCCGCGCCTGAACGACCTCCAGCTCCGCGCGATCAACGAGGGCGGGGTGCTGCGCGGCGAGAACGTCTTGGTCAGTGCCCCGACCTCGGCCGGTAAGACCTTGATCGGTGAGCTCGCCGCCCTGCGTTGCGTCGCGGACGGCGGCCGCGCAGTCTTCCTGCTCTCCACCCGAGCACTGGTGAACGAGCAGTACGACCGCTTCCGCGAGACCTATGCCGCTGCCGGCGTCCAGGTCATCCGGGTCACCGGTGAGCTGCGCGATCAGACCAGGAGATTCGTGCGGGGGGACTTCGACATCGCGATCCTGACCTACGAGAAGTACATCGGCCTGACGTCTGGTTTGCCCGCACTGCTCTCGAAGGCGAACGTGCTCGTCATCGACGAGATCCAAACTCTGACGCTACCTGACCGCGGCCCCGGTCTGGAGCTGCTGCTGACGTGGATCAGGATTCGGCGTCTGACCGGCTCCGTCCCGCAGATCATCGGCCTGTCCGCAGTTCTCGGTGAGCCCGACGAACTCGCACAGTGGCTCGGCGCTGAACTGGTACCCACCACGCACCGCGAGATTCCGCTGCTGGAGGGTGTGATCACCGAGGACGGTGTGTACCGACATCTCGGCGAGAACGGGCAGGCACAAAGCCATCAGCTTGTCCCCGCAGGTGAAGAAGAGACTCTGCCGTCGCGAGTAGTTCGCGAGCTGGTCGACGCGGGGGAACAGGTGATCGTGTTCATGGCCACGCGCCCCGAGGCGATCGATTTCGCGAGGAAGCTCGCGGGCGAACTCGGCCGCCCGCCCGCGTCCGCCGTAGCCGCGGCGCTCAGCGGGCGGGGGCACGGACGCCTCACCGAGGAACTCCTGCGATGTCTTAAAGGTGGGGTCGCCTTCCACATCTCCGATCTCGGGGAAGACGCTCGGATGGCGGTCGAGCGCACCTTTCGCGTCCCCGAAAGCGAGGTCCGCGTCATCGTCGCGACCACTACCCTGTCCCAGGGCCTGAACCTCGCCGCGGATGCCGTCGTGATCGACCGCCTCCTCCACCCCGGCGAGCCGGAGCGCCCGTACTCCGTGTCGGCGTACCGGAACATGGCAGGCCGCGCGGGCCGCACCGGACTCACCCCCAGAGGTCGTTCTTTCGTGATCGCGCGCGGATCGGTCGACGCGGACCGCAAGTGGAACGACTATGTCACCGCGGCCCCGGAACCGGTCAGGTCCACGCTACCCGCGCACGACCTGCGTTCGTTGATCCTCTACACCTTCGCAGGCCCCGCGACGGAGCTGAGGGCCATGTCGGCGGCACACGTCGGCCACTTCCTGAGGTGGACCTTCGCCGCGCACCTGAAACGAGTCGGGCTGTCAACCCGTTCGTTCTCGCAGGGCCAGATCTCCAACTCGCTGACCGACCTGAGTACCGAAGGCCTGATCAAGCAGGCGGACGACGGGTATGTGCTTACCCCGCTGGGCAAGGTCGCGCTCCGCAGTGGGCTCGGAGTCGACTCGGTCATCGTCATCGCAGAGGCGCTTCGCTCCGTCGCGCCCACCGAACTGACGAGGATGACCCTGGTCGCCGCAGCACAGCTCACCGAAGAACTCTCGGACGTCCGGTTCTCCCTACCCAGAGGCCACTGGCGCAAGGAGTGGCAGGAACTACAACGGAAACTCAGGCACCAGAACATCGCCGAACCAATGCTGGACAGGCTCCTCGGCGACTACGAGCCACTGAGCCCCGGAGTGGCGCGCGCCCGGCGCAGCCTCGCTTGCGTGCGCTGGAGCCGGGGTGTGTCACTACCGATGATCGAACGGGAACTCGTCGAGCACCAGTACCTCGAAGTGACCAGCGCGGGGCCGGTAGAGCAAGCGGCACGGCGGACAAGCGACATCATCGAGGCGGTTATCGACATCGCCATGATCGTGCACCGGGGCGCCGACCTCGGAAACCTCCCAGAGATCCTGCCCGCCCAACTCGAACTGGGCGTCGCTGCCGGGCTCGTGCCTGTCCTGCGGCAGCTGGCTACGCGACTCGACCGTGAGGCTTGTTTGGACCTCGCACGCGACGGCTTCGACACCGCCGGGGCGATCCTCGGCGCAGACGCGAGCGACCTGCTCGCCTATGTCGGGGACCCCGCGCTGGTCAACGCTCTGATCAACGCCGCGGAGAAAGCGGAGGCGCGCGACGAGGCGGACGAACCGTTCCACTTCCCGCCGCCGGTCGACTGAACCACAGGAGCGGTCGCCAAAGCACATGTGGCACGCATACCTGGATTATGCAAGAGAAGACTGGTCGTCGCGAAACCACTCGGCGAGCCTGGCTAAGGCCCCTCGAAAGGGCACCGACCAGAGCGGGAAGTGTCTCAGGAGCGTCGGCGCCATCACAGGCTTAAGGCGATCCGTACTAGCTGTTCGACAGAGTAGTTCTCCGACTTGAGATACCCGCTCGAGGGAGCACACAAGCCCCGTGGGTCTCCACGTCGCCACGGTGATGGGCAGCAGGTAGGGATCGGCCTGCGGCGCAGGCCGCGCGTGACGGCGACAGCGAACGACACTGCAACAAGTTCCTCTATTCGCCGACGAACGAGACACTACGGCGCAGTCTCCTGGTTTCCAACCCACAAGGAAACAGGAAACCTGTTCCGCTGCCGCCGGGGATCCCGGAGGATCGCCATGTCGACGACGACCCGGTTCAAGCCCTCGCGAGGCACAGGACATTTTGAGATGAAAGGCTAAATGATGCACACACACTTCATTATCACGGTGCTGAGCTCGTTGTTCGCCTGAATTCAGGCGGCGCGATCTGCGGAGGCCATACGTCCGCAGATCGCGCTTCTACCCCTCGCTGGTCATGGGAGCTGGCACGATGACCAACTAGGGACGCGAGTTCAGACGTCGCCACGAAGTTGCTTGGTGTTCTTCGGCGCGAATGGCCACGACGACCTTCTCTTTCAGGGCTACCTGAGCAGGTGGAAGCGGCAACGCGAGGGTGACCCCGCAGTACTTGCCTACGGGATCCTTGCACTTCCGGATCGGGCCGCGGGGACTCGTGGTCTGGGACGCTACCGGTACCTCGCCGGACAACGTGCGCCCGCTGGACTTTCTCGGCTGAAGTTGCACGAGGCAGGAGAGACAGATCGACATCGACAAGCTCATAAACGACCTTAAATCGCTGCGCAAGGGCAGGGGCCTGGACGCTCCGGATCTGGTGACAAGGACGGGGCCCGAGTTGCGCGCGGTGTTCGGTCTGCCGGCTACAGCCGACTCTGCCCAGGTCCGGACGCGTCTGACGAAGGGTCTCGCGAAACTGGCCGCACGACTGCCCGACGACCTCTCGTTCGCAGTGTCTACGGCGCTCGCGCTATCCGAGGACGCACGCTCTCGGTTCTACCGCGAGCGGGTCGATCTGGTCGCCAGTCGCCTCCATCGCGACGGGCGCACGGCGACCAGGCATATCGACAACGGCCTGCGTATCCTGGCGGAGCTGGCGATCGCGGATACCACCGGTGCCACACCGGACGCGCGGTTTCCTCTGGCACCTTGGCAGACCACGGAGTTACGCACGTGGGTCGTGCTCGATCGCGAGGCGCCCGAAATCTACGAGATACGCCGCGTCACCACGCCGGAGAAGGAGCTGCGTGAGCTTCAACTCGAAGTCTCCGTACCGGTTCCCGACGGTTGGAAAGCCGGCTCGACGGTCAACGATCCGGAGATCGTCGTCCTCAGCGGGGGAACGCTGCGCACACGGCTGGACTACTCGTCAACGAGAGTCGTCTTCGACCTGGAGCTGGCCGACCCCCTGACCAGGCTTCGGGAGCACGAGTTGTTCATCCGCTACCGGTTCTCGGGCGCCAGGGAGATGGGGACTTTCTATACCTGTACGCCCCGTTTCCCGTGTAGGTCGTTCGCTCTGCACATCAGGTTCGACGAGAAACAGCCGCCGCTCTCGATCTGGAAGGTCGACGGGCTACACATGAGCGAGGTGGAGGACGATGCCGCGCCACGGGAGCTGATCGGTGCCGACCATGCGGGCGAGGTGAACACCCAGTTTCAGGAGCTGACCCCCAATATGTCGTACGGCGTTGTCTGGCAACAGCAACGCTAGGCCTCAACTGCGAATCAAGCCGCCGGGTGCCGTGTGCAGCGAGCCAGCGAACTGCGCCGAACTGAACACGTTTGCGGAATGAGAACGCGGCCCTTCACTGGCGCTCGGTGGTCCCTGGTCAGCGACCTCGCAGGAGCAGCAGCCGACCGCCGCAGCCCCAGAGGCGTGATCAGGCTCCTGCGGTAGTACCGGCCGGGGTGATCACCGCGAGCGCGACCGCCAGGACCAGGTCCGCCTTGTGCGTGATCGACACCTGAACCTCCACGACCCCCAGCGCGGCGGCGCGCGCGGCCGCCGCGTCGGTGAGCACCACCAGTGCCGCGCCGGAGTCGGCTCGTTCGACGGCGATCTGGCGCGGCGCGACGCCGTCGGCGAAACCGGTGCCGAGAGCCTTCGCGACGGCTTCCTTCGCGGCGAAGCGGCCCGCCAGGAATTCGCGGCATCGATCGGGGCCGAACCCGGCCGCGGTGGCGAGTTCGGACTCGGCGTAGACGTAGGCACGGAACCACGGCCGTGCCAGCAGCCGGTCCAGTTCGCCGACGTACAGCAGGTCGGCCCCGATCCGCATCGGGCTACCCCGCCGGGAAGGTGAAGACCGCGGCGTGACTGCGACCGCTCACCGGGTCGGTGTCGCAGAGCACGACCTTCCGGTACGTCTCCTGCCACGCCGGCCAGTTTCCCGCCAGGGCGAGCCACACGCTGGTGCAGTACGAGCCGGGCGCAACCCGGTGGACGTCCTCCGCCTCGACGGTTTCCGTCACCCACGGGCCGAGGACCACGAGCGTGCCGGGCTCCCGATGGGGTTCGAGCAGCTCCCCCACCGACCCGCCGGACGACACCGACGCCAGCCGTGGTCCTGGACCGGTGCCCAGGACCAGGGCGGCACCCGAGTCGACCAGCCCGCCGTCATCGACCAGCGGATGCGGGGTCGGGAGCGTCGTCTGCTCCAGTATCGCGACGACCGCCTCCTCGCACCGTCCCGACCGCTGATACGCCGCCACGATGCGCAGGGCCGTGAAAGGCGCGGCCAAACCCTGCTGTGCCACGGAGAACGTGGTCGCCGTGACGTCGAGCCGGTGGGCGAGATACGGCGCCACGGCGGTGAACGGCAGGACGTCGGGCAGGGCGTGGGTCACGATGACCAGCTGCGGGCGACTCGTGCGCACGCCCTCGGCTTCCAGCAACCGGTCGGCCAGCGCCTTGTGCGAGACGTGCGCGCCGCGTTGCCAGCGTTCTTCGTCCACTTTGGACCCGAACGGTTCGACGAGATCCGCGAGGAACCTCGAGACCGCCGCGTCCTCCTGGTAGCCGGGCCCGGGCGGTGAGATCACCGCGCTCGTGCCGCGCAGGGTCGGTTCACCGCTCATGACACTCCTTCCCCGATGGCCTGCCTGGATTCGACGTAGTCGGCGAACGAACGGACGGTGCGGAGGCGATCGATGTCGAGATCGTCCGGATCCACCGTGATGTCGACGGCCATCTCCACCAGCATCAGCAGTTCCAGGACCTTCGACGAGTCCAGCCGCAGGTCGTCGAACAGCCGCGTGTCCTCGGTCAGCCCGGTGATCTCCCGTTCCAGGACGTCCGCGAGCGCGTCCCCGATCGCCGCCACCACCTCGTCGCGGGCCGTCACGTCCCGCTCCCCCGCGTCCGATGGGTGATCACCATGGCGCCGAACGTCGCACCGAGACCGACCGTCACGAGCACGTAGCGGGCACCGTCGACGAGCCTGCCGCTCTCCCGCAGGGTCGTGTAGTTCAGGAACACGTCCGACGAGAAGCAATGGCTGAGCTTGGGGATGTTCTCCAGGAAGAACTTCTCCGACGGCGCATCCAGCGCCTTCACCGTCTGCCGCCAGGCGAGGGCGTTGACGTTGTGCGGGATCACCAGCTCGATGTCGTCGAACCCGCATCCCGCCTCGGCCACCGCCGCCAGGATCACCTCGGCCAGCCGCGGCCCGTAGAGCTCGCCGAATTCGGTGTTCTGCTCCGGGGTCAGCGCCAGCCATTCCGCGTACTGCCCCAGTGTCTTCGTGACGAAGGAATGCACGACGTCGCCGTCGCCGTCCACAGTCAGCAGGCACGCCGAGGCCGCGTCCGCCATGATCGCGGTGTTGGGGATCAGCTGCACGATCGGCGAGAACGCCCGCTCGCCGGTCACCATCAGGGCGTAACCGCCGGTCTCGCCCTCGGCGCGCAGCAGTTCGGCCGCGACGTCGATGGCACCCAGGCTGCTCACACACGCCTGGTGGGACAACGCGAACGCCTCGACGTCCACCAGTCCCAGCCGCCGCACGAGCTCCTGGGCGATGTCGACGTCGGCCGGCGCGAGCGCCTGGGTCGTATGCGCGAACACCAGCCTGTCGATCCTCCGGCCGGCGGGCAGCGCCGCCAGCGCCCGCTTCGCGGCGGGCAACAGCAGGTCGAACAGGTCCATCCCGGGATCGAACCGGAGGGTGTCGAGGCCGTAGAACTTCCGGAACACGCCGAGTTCCGCCCGGCGCAGCCCGAGGTGCTCACCGAGCTCCTCGATGCGGACGCTGCGCTCGGGCACGAACGATTCGACGCGTTCCAGGGTGGTCGCGCCCATCAGCCCTCCAGGTATTCGGCCTGCAACAGCCAGAGCCGGTTGGCGCCGCGGCGTTCCGGCGGCTGTACCTCGTAGGGCCAGCGGCCCTCGCCCGCGCCGGGCTGGCCGGGCTCCTTGATCTCGTCGACCTTCCAGCCGTGGGCCAGCAGGAACTCCTCCGGCTCGTCGGTACCGAAGATCCACGGTGTCCCGTCGTCGGCCAGCCGGTCGAGGAACGGCTTCGAGAACGGGCTGCGCAGCAGGGCACGGCCGAGGATGTCCAGCGCGAGCCTGCTTCCCGGCGCCGACACCGAGCCAAGTGTCTCCAGCAGACCGCCCGCCTGCTCCTCGGTCAGGAAGAAGGTCAGCGCCTCGGCCACCCACAACGTCGGGCGGGCCGGGTCGAAGCCCGCCTTCTCCAGTTCGGGCAGCCATTCACGGGTCAGGTCGGCGGGTACGACCCGGCGATCGACACGCGGCTCGGCGCCCAGTTCGGTCAGCCGCCGCTGCTTCTCCACCAGCAGTGGCTCGTGGTCGACCTCGAAGACGACGGTGTCCTCGGGCCAGTCCAGCCGGAACGCCCTGGTGTCCATCCCCGCGGCGATCAGCACCACCTGGCGGATGGAGGGATCCGACCGCAGCTCGCCGATCGCGTCGTCGAGGAACCTGGTCCGGATGCTGATGAACGGCAGCAGCCCGCCACCGGCGTAGCGTTCGATCAGCCGGAACCCGTCCGGCGCGGCGAGGGCGCTCGCCAGCGGGTCGACGTACAGCGCGTCCTCGCGTTCGGACTCGAGCGAACGAGCCGCCGCCATCCACTGCGCGGTGTAGGAAACGGCGTGCATCAGCTGACTCCCGCTCCGGCAAAGAACGCCTTCTCGATGGCCGACAGGGTTTTGAAGTCCGCGATGTCGATGTTGTCGAAGTCGACCTCGACGCCGCTCGCGTCCTCGATCACGTAGACCAGCTCGACGAACGACAGCGAGTCGACCAAGCGGCTCTCGATCAGGTCCTCTTCGAACGCCAGCTCGGTGCGTTCGGGGTGCCTGCCGAGAATCCAGTCACTGACCTTTTCGATACCAGGGGTGGGCATGTCTTCTCCTTCGAGGTTGTTTCCTTCTCAGTCCGCGGCGGACACCGCGACCGCGATGGCGTACGCGTCGTCGTGGGTGATGCTGATTTCGATCTCGCCGAGCCCGGCTTCCCGGGCCAGCCGCGCGGCGCGTCCGGTGAGCCGGACCACCGGCCAGCCGCCGTCGCTCTTGAGCACTTCGGTCGAGAGCCAGGGCACGGGCTGTCCGCCGACGTGGAAGAGTTTGAACACCGCTTCCTTGGCGGCGAGGCGTCCCGCGATACCGGCCAGGTCCGGACCGTCCGGAGTGGACGAACTCAGCAGTTCGGCGGAAGAGAGCATGCGCCGCAGCGCGGGTTCCGCGTCCTGGGCGACGAGCTCGCGCACCCGGCTGAGCGGGACGACGTCGATGCCGATCCGTCTCGCGGGCATGGTCACCCGGCCCGGTCCGCCGCCGCTCGGACGGCCGCCAGCGCCGCCGGGAGATCGCCGTGGTGGACCTCGGTGAGCACGGCGAGCCAGCGCTCCAGGCCGAACGCCACACAACTGGTGTAGGCGAACTCCTTGCCGTCTCCGAAGCGGATGTCGCACCGTTCGCCGAAGAAGTTCCGATGGGTGTTGACCGAGGCGATCGCGAGGGTGCCGTGCTGGAATTCGTATTTGACCGGGCTCAGCTTCTGCAGGAGGGCGCGGGCGCCGTCGTTCTGGAAGAACGGATCGATCGCGGCCTCCTTCTCCAGGCCGAGGCCGAGTTCGCCGGAGAACGCCAGGATCCTTTCGGTGAAGCGGGAAACGACTTCCTGCGTGTGCTCGAACGAGCCGAGGGCGACGATCTCACGCATCTGGAAGCTCGCCAGTCGCCGCAACCCGCTGTAGTGGTCTTCGCTGCGGAAACAGCGGTTGACGAGCGTCACGATCTCCGTCTCGGACACCTTCGTGCCCTCGTAGAAAAGGTAAGCCCCGTAACAGGTCGCGTGCGGCAGACCGTAACGGCCGTCCTGCAGATCGCCACCGGCGAACCTTCCGTCGACCGGCTTTCCCTCGCGGCCGTCCAGGTCCAGCGGACCGGCCACGAACGCCAGATGCGGGAAATTCGCGTAGACGTCGAACTTCTCCAGGTCGGTGACCGGGTACAGCGGCGGCGGGCTGATCTCCCGCGCCCCGGCGGTGCCTGCCCAGCCGAGGAAGGTCCGGTCGAGTTCCTGGACGAGGGCAGTCTCGTCGGGACCGAGGATCGCCAGCGCTTCGGCGCCGTCCACTCCGGTGGTTCGGGTCATCGGAGGATCCCCGTTCGCTCCAGGTACTTCAAGGTCTTGCGGAACACCTGTTGCTCGGTGGCCGGCCGGGTGGGCGCGTCGAGCAGCGCGCGCCGGAGTTCCAGCGGGTTCTCGATGCCGGCGTCGCGGTAGACCTGCGGGTTGTACAGCGACTCGAAACTGTAGGTGAGATAGCGGCGGAGATAGGCCGAGACCTCGACGATTTCCTCTTCGGTCGCCGTCTTCTTGAGGTCGCCGTAGAGATGCTCGACCAGCTCCCGGCCGAACGCGATATGCCGTGATTCGTCCTGATGGTGGATACGGTTGATCGCGCGGATCGTCTCGTGCAGGCGTTCGTCCCGCGCCATCAGCGAGTTGTAGTGGTCCACAAGTTCCTCGAAGATCAGGATCCTCGCGAACACCAGCAGACTCTCCACTTTGGACGAAGAGGCGGGCGGGATGGTGACGCCGGCACCCGGGGCACGGTAGATCTTCCCGCCGTAGCGCAGGCAGAATTCGGCGAAGAACCACATGTGTTCGTTCTCTTCGCCGATGAAGTGGTGGAAGAACTCCGACGGCGTCTCGAAACCCGCCGTGTGGATACGCGCGACGACCTCGATGAGCAGCTCACGGATCCCGTGCACGTTGAGACTGTAGAAGTTGATGCTTTCGTACCGCGACAGGGCGAAGAGCTGGTCTTCGCTCAGTGTCGTGGCGAACTCGGTGCCGTGGGTGGTGGTGAGCTCGGGGCTCATCCACCACATCCGTTCGGGCAGGCTGTCCGGCCACTCGAACATCTGATAGGGGTTGTAGTAGTCGTCGATCGACTTCGACGAGAGGCGATCGAGCAGGCCGCGAAACCGTTCGTCCGCATCGATGATGTCGCTGATGTCACTGGCCACGAAGGTCTCCTCCGTTCTTCCGGACTAGATTCGACGCTACGGCAAGGAATCCGCGCGATTCAACGTCCGCAAGCGGTCTGGCCGACACCGGCCAGCACCCTGGTTTCCCGGCACGGTGGCGATCTAGGGTGACCGCATGGCGAGGACGCAGGGCGTCAGGTGCGAAGGGACCGGGAACGTATGACCACGCTCGTCGGAGTGGACGCGCTGCGCGTGGCCGAACTCGATCTGCTCGCGCGGCGCGGCTGGTTCCTGAAGTTCCTGTTCTCCCAAGAGGAAATCGCCGAACTCGCGACGGCGGGCAGCGTCTGTCTCGCTTGCCGGTTCGCCGCGAAGGAGGCGGTGCTGAAAATGCTCAGGACCTGCCTGTCCGGTTCGGTCCCGCCCGCCCAGATCGTGATCCGGCGGTCCGGAGCGAGCGCGACGTCGGTGGAGTTGCGCGGTGCGGCGTCCGAACGTGCTCGCGCGCTGGGTATCGAGCGGGTCGACGTCTCCATTTCCTGTGAGCGGGGGCTCGTGATCGCGGTCGCGCTGGGGACGGCCTGACACTCAGGTCGCGAGCAGGTCCGCCACCCGGAACCGTTCCACCGAACCGCAGTCGGCGAGGATGTCGTGCGCCTTCCGCAGAAGTCCCCGCCCGGCACCGGGATCCCGTTTCGCGGTGACCTCGCCGAGGACGGCGAGCGCGTGCCCCTCGCCGATCCGGTTGCCGGTGCGGCGATGCAGGGTCAGCGCGCGCTCGGCGCATTCGGCCGCCTGTTTCCGGTCGCCGCGGTCGCGCCTGGTGGTGGCCAGCACCGTCTGCGCCCGCGCCGCGAGGAGCAGGAAGTCCCGCCGGGTGGCCAGTTCCGCGGCCGCGTCCGCATGCGTGACGGCGTCGTCGAGCCGCCCGCCGCGACGACACACCTCGGCCAGCGCCAGCAGGCCGACGATCTCCGCTCGTGTGTAATGGATCTTGTGGGCGAGTTCGACCGCCTGTCCGGCCAAGACCTCGGGAGCCACGGGCAACTCGGTCCGGCCGGCGAGTTCGGCCAGCGCGGCGAGCGCGTTCGCCTCCGCCCGGCGATCGCCGGTTTCCCGGGCCAGTTCCAGCATCGCCTCGGCGTGCTCGGCCGCTTCGGCGAATTCCCCGGTCTCGGCGCACAACGCCGCCAGTGAGCAGAGTGCGGTCGTCTCGCCGTAACGAGCGCCGTTCTCCCGGTGCAGGGAAACACTTTTCGACAGCGACTCGCGCGCCTCGGTCAGTCTGCCGAGGTCGAGATAGACCTCGCCGAGGGTGGTGTACACATGCGCGGCGCCGTCGCGATTGCCGGCGCGTTCGATGAGCGAAAGGGCCTGGGCCAGCCGCTGGATGGCTTCCTGTGGCTTGCCCAGCTCCCGCAGGAGTGTCCCGATGTTGTGCAGGTTGGCCGAAAGTCCCGCTTCCCAGCCCATCCGGCTGTTCAGTTCGATCGCGCGGTCGAGTTCCGCGACAGCCTCGTCGAGCGCGCCGAGCTCCCAGTGGACTCCGGCGAGATTGCCGCGCGCGGCGGCTTCCGCCTCCGGCCACCGTTCGGCGGTCGCCAGCTCCAGTGCCTTGGTGTAGTGCGTGATGGCGGCCGTGTAGTCGCCCAGCCCGCGATACACCTGCGCGAGACTTTGCCGGGCGGCGATCCGGCCGCGCGGCTCACCGTCCACGACCGCCGCGGCGAGCCCGGCCTTCGCGACGGCGACCCAGTCCACGGAATGCCTTCTGAGCCAGAAGAAACCGCGCAGTGCGTCCGCCAGTAACCAGACGACCCGGTGCGGGCCCTGCGCGGCGGCGTCGTGGATGATGGCCATGAGGTCGGCACGTTCCGCTTCGAGCCATTCCAATGCCTCGGTGTCGTCATCGAAGACGACGTCGGTCTCGCCGAATTCTGCTCCTTCACGAAGCCGGAGGATCTGCGGCGTGATCCGCGTGACCGCGACGGTCACCGTCGCGAGATACCAGCCGAACAGCCGGAGCCGGGCCGCGTCGCGGTCGGCCGCGTCGTCCTCGGCCCGCGCGCGTTCGGTCGCGTACAGCCGGAGGAGATCGTGGCACTGGTACCGGCCGTCGGTGCCCCGGGCGACGAGATGCGCACGCTCCAGTTCGGCGAGAGCCTGGGACACGCTCTCGGGATCCTGCCCGGCGAGCGCGGCTATCGACCGCGCGGTGAAGTCCGGCACCTGGACCACGCCGAGCAACCGGAACAAGCCCTGAGCGGCCGGACCAAGCCGCCGGTACGAGAGCGCGAACGCGGCGCGGACCGCGGCCGACGGGTCGCCGTCGATCCCGAGCCGGTCCAGCCGGTCGGCCCGCACCAGCCCGTCGACCACGGCACCGATCGGCCGGTCCCGGCCGATGCCGATGTCCGCGGCCGCGATCCGCAACGCGAGCGGCAGCCCGGCACACAAGCGGACCAGTTTCGCCGCCGCCCGGCGTTCCTCCTTGACCCGCTGCGCGCCGACGAGCCTGGCGAGCAGCTTGAGCCCCTCCTCTTCGGTCAGCAGGTCGAGCCGGACGGCACCGGCGTCGTGCAGGACGACGAGTCCGGGCAGTTCCTGCCTGCCGGTCACCACGACGAGGCTGCCGGGACGGCCGGGCAGCAGCGGCCGCACCTGATCGGCCGTACCGGCGTTGTCGAGCACCACGAGCATCCGTTTGCCCGCGAGCTCGGAGCGGTAGAGCGCGGCCAGTTCGTCGGGGTCCACCGGTATCCGGTCGGGCGGGACACCCAGCGAGCGCACGAGCCGCACCAGTGCTTCGGCCGCGGTCACCGTGGCCGACCGCGCGCAGCCGTGCAGATTCAGGTAGAGCTGGCCGTCGGGGAACCGGTCGAGCGCGCCGTGTGCCCATTGCAGTGCCAGCGCGGTCTTGCCCACCCCCGCGGTGCCGCTGACGACCACCACCGGTGCGCCGCCGGCGACCAGGGCGTCGATCCGGCGCAGCTGCGCGGTGCGGCCGGTGAACGTCGGCACCGCGGCGGGCAGCTGCCTCGGCCCGGCGGAAACCGGCTGTTCGGCGGCGGGCAGGTCCAGTGCCGGATCGGTGCGCAGGATGGCTTGGGCGAGGTCGGTCAGCTCCGCACCCGGTTCGAGCCCGAGCTCGCCGGTGAGCAGGGCGCGTGCCCGGCGATAGACCCCGAGCGCCTCGGCTTGGCGCCCCGACCGGTAGAGCGCGAGCATGAGCTGGGCCTGGAAGTGTTCCCGCAACGGATGTTCCCAGACGAGCTCGGTGAGTTCGGCGACGACGTCCGCGTGCCTGCCGAGCGCCAGATCCGCGTCGATGCGCTGCCCCAGCAGGACCAGCCGTCGTTCCTGCAGCCGATCCGCCTCGACCTGGAGCGCGGCACTGCTGTCGGCCAGCCCGCCGAAGGGAGGGCCCTGCCAGACCGCGAGTGCCTGCCGCGCCAGGCTTCCGGCGACGACCGCGTTCCGCCGCTCGTGTGCCGTACGCGCTTGGTCGGCGAGATCCTCGAACCGCCGGACGTCCAGTTCACCGGGATTCACCACCAGCAGATAACCGGGTCTGCGGTGCACCACGCGATCCGGGTCCATCAGCGCGCGGCGGAGCTGGAGGACGTAGAGCTGGAGGTTCTTCGCCGCGGTGCGTGGCGGGCGGCCCGCCCACAGGCCCTCGACCAGCGCGCTCACCGGGACCACCTCGCCCGCGCGATGGAGCAGCAGTGCCAGCAGACGGCGGACTTTCGGCGCGCCCAGCTCGAGTTCGGTATTCCCGTCGCGGACACCGAGCGGCCCGAGAATCGTGAACTCCATATGCCCCCACTCACCTCGCCGGAATAATCGCGAAGCACTCGCGACCTTTGCGATTAGTGGTCCATACCAAATTTATACCGGCTCTCCGCATGCTTCGGAACAAGAATTCAGCTGGCGGGAAAGCAAAGTGCGATCGTGTAGGACGAACACGCCTGGGGGCAAGGTCAGTGTCTGCGTCATCCGCTCCGAACCCGACCGACGGAACGAGCCTGTCGACTGTACTCGATCTGGTTTCCACCGCAAGACGGGAAGTGCTGACCACCGCGACGGGCGGTTCGCCGTGGTTCGGCGGGACCGTCACCGCGGCCGCGCGCCGCGGCGCCTTCCCGCCGCACGTCCGGGTGCGGCTGCTGTGCACGACACCGGCGGAACACGCGCGCGGCGAGATCACCGAGGCGGTGCGGCACGGGCTCCGGGTCAAGGTCACCGATCGGGCGATCGAAGAATCCCTTTTGATAGACCGCAGACTGGCGCTGGTCCCTTCGGGTGGCGACGACGCCAAAAGCTTGCTCATGGTGACCACGCCGACGTTGATCAGCGCTCTCGCCGAGGCCTTCGACCCTCGCTGGGAGGAGGCGACGCCGTGGGAGATGACGTCCGCTCGGCCGGACGAGTTCGAACAGGCGATCCTGCGCTGCCTGGTCGACGGACTGACCGATGAAGCGGTCGCGAACCGGCTGGGTGTATCCGCGAGGACCGTTCGGCGGTACGTCAACGTCCTCATGGCCCGCGTCGGCGCGAGGAGCCGGTTCGAACTCGGGTTCCGGGCGGCGGAATGCGGGTGGCTGCCCGACGGCACGGCCGACTGAAGTGCTTGTCCGGTAGCGGCCGCATTCTCCGTCCATTGTGGATTGATCATTACCCGCGTCGCCGATCGAGATCGCTTTCTCCGGTCGCCGAGTCCGGTTTCGGCCAAATTCTGGTGGCGTCCGCCGGGACCGACCTAGATTCCGTTCCGGATCGTCTCGAATTCACGTCCTGATTGGACCAGCCACGTGACCACTCCGCCTCCCTGCCACGACATAGTGCTCACCGGTGCCGTCATGACCCATCCGCGGCGGCCGGGACTCACCGGCCGTCTGCTGGCCGCCGCGCCCGCCGGGGCGCTGCGACCGGTCGCCGATCCGGAGCCCGGCGGACCGCCGACCGCCCTGCGTACCGCGATCCGGGCCTGGTCCGCGATCGCCGAAGGCACGACCCACCACCTGGTCCTCCAGGACGACGCCGTTCCCGTCGACGGCTTCTTCGACCACGCCCGGGCCGCCGTCGCGGCCGCCCCCGATGCCGCGATCGCCTTCTACACCAACTGGAACTCCCGCAACGGCGCCGCCGTGCGGATCGCCGCGCTGGCCGGGGCGAGATGGGTCACCGCGACCCACGAGTACACCCCGACCGTCGCGCTGGCGCTGCCCGCCCGGATCGCGGCCGGTTTCGCGGATTTCGCCGAAGCGCACGGCTCGACCTGGCCCGACGACGTCGTCATGTCCCGGTACCTGCGCGCGGCCGGGGTCCCGGTGCTCCTGGTCGCGCCGAATCTCGTCGAGCACGCGGACGAACCCAGCGTCCTCCGCAACGACTCGCACGGCTCACGGCGGTCGGCGTGCTTCGCCGCCCCGCCCGGCGACGACTGGTCACTCGGCGCGGGTCCGCTCGATCCCGACGTCATCCCGTTCTTCAAACACGGGATCGCCCAGTGCGTCGTGCGTGAGGACGGAAGACGGACGACCATCGACGCCGAGCGGTACTTCGGCCGGGCGGGCTGGGATTTCGACGCCTGCCAGAAGCAACGGCTCGAAGTCACCGGGTCGGTGTTCGGCGCTCTCGCCGATCTGGAACGGCATCTCGACGAAGAAGCCATCGAAGGACTCTGGACCACGGCCTACCTCCTCGGCGCCCTCGGGACCCGCGGCCGGCTCGACCGGGTCGGCTCGCTCGCGCTGGGCACGATCGGCGCGGGCGGGGTGTGCACCACCGTCGGCGCTTCCACGCTCCGGACGCTGCGGCCGGCCATGTCGGAGTTGGCCCGTCTCGGCCACGAAGCCGGTGCACGGGCACGACTTTCGCCCGCGCCCCGGCGGGAACGCGTCCTCGTCACCACCACCCACCGCCCGCTCGGCCGGGAGATCGCGCGTCATCTGGCCGATCGCGGGTACGAGGTCCTGGCCGGGAACGACGGGCCGGACGTCGACGCCGTGGTCCACGTCGCCGAACCCGGTTCCACGCTCCCGTCCGTGACGGCGCGGCACGTGGTCCAGGTCTGCCCTCCCGGAGTGCCCGTCCCCGCCGCCGCGCCGGGCACCAGCGTCCTGCGGACCGGTTCGCCGTACGGGCCCGGTATCGAGGGCTATTCCGTCCTGGAGACGTTCACCCGGCAAGCCCTGCTGGCACAACCGATCCAGGCCGACGTCCCGGCACTGGCGACCCACCGGCCCGCCTACATCCGGGACATCGCGCTCGCCGTGCACCACCTCCTGCACCAGCCGGCGCCGCGGCGGACCATCGCGACTCCATCCCCGCTGACCAGCCGGGAACTGGCCGACGCGGTCGCCCGCACCGTCCGGCGGGTTCCGGTCAGCTGGCCGTCGTCGCCGCACGGCCCTTCCGCCCCTCGTCTCGTCGCCGACGAACCGGCGACGGAACTCGATCAAGGCATCCGCGCACTCGCCCAATGGCTCGCCTACGAAAAGGACGAAGCATGAAAGTCGATCGTCTCTCCCAGCCGGGTGACGGCCTGGTCAACGAGGATCTGGTGCTCTCAGGCCGGTATCACGCACTGGTCATCGACGGCGCGACGGCGGAACCGGGCGCGGAGACCGGCTGCGTGCACGACGTCCGCTGGCTGGTGGCGAGACTCGGCACCGCGCTGGACCGGCTCCTCGTCGAACGTCCCGCCGATGACCTGCGTGCCGTCCTCCGCGCGGCCATCGAGTCGGTCCGCGGCGCCCACTCCGGAACCTGCGATCTCGGCAATCCCTGCGGCCCGACGGCGACCGTGGCGATCCTGCGCGAACGGGACGGCTTCGCCGACTACCTGGTGCTGAGCGATTCGGCGGTGGTGCTCGAGCGGCTCGACGGCACCGTCGAGGCCGTCATCGACGACCGGATCGACCGGTTGCTGCACCTGTCCTGGCAGGAGGTCCGGCCCCTGCGCAACGCGCCCGGCGGGTTCTGGGTCGCGGGCAGTGATCCGGCCGCCGCCGCCCAGGCCCGCACCGGCACCGTGGAACTCTCGTACCTGCGCCGCGCCGCGCTCCTCACCGACGGCGCGTACCGGCTCGTCGAACGCTACGGGTGGACCTGGCACCAGCTGCTCGACGTCGCCGAGCTCGACGGTCCGGCCGCCGTCGTCCACGAGACCCGCCGTGCCGAACTCCGTTCCGCGCCGGGCCACTCCGCCGGGAAACACCACGACGACGCGACAGTCGCCTTCTGCCGGTTCGAGACCACCGCCGCTCCCCTGACCCGCCCGACCCACGAGGTGACGAAATGACCCGGTTCCAGGTCCGTTTCACCGGCAAGACGGCTCGCTCCGGTCCGCTGGCGTTCGGCCACGCGAACATCGTCCGCGCCATCACCCTCGACGACGATCCGACGCGGCTCAACCTCGCGATGGTGTTCGACGTGCCCGGCGCGCCGGTGGACCAGGTCGCCGCCTGGCTCCGGGTGCTGCTCGAACGCCACGAGTCGCTGCGGACGAAGTACTCGTTCGGCGACCGGACGCTCCAGCACGTGCTCGCGGAAGGCGAGGTGGAGGTCGAGGTCGTCGAGAGCGACGGCGACGTCCTCCGGACGGCCGAGAGCACCGCGCGCGCCCTGCGGTCCCGGGTCTTCGATCTGACCGCGGAGCTGCCGCTGCGTCTCGCCGTGGTGACCGAGAACGACGTCCCGCGCCGGCTCGTCTGGGTGGTGAGCCACGCCGCGATGGACGTCGCCACCTGCGAACTCCTCCTCGGCGAATGGACCGAGCTGGCCGCCGGGCACGAGCTGCCCGTGGACGACTCGCCACAGCCGCTCGACGTCGTCGAACTCGAGAAGACGCCCGCGGTGCAGCGGCTGGGACAAGCGGCGACGCGGTACTGGGAAAGCAAGCTGCGCACCGTTCCGCAGGCGATGTTCCCCGTGCCCGCCACCGGAACCGGCTTCCTCCGGCCCGGGCTGCGGGTCCGTTCACGGGCCGCGATGGGCCATATCGCGGCGATCGCCGAGCGGACCAGCGCGAGCCCCTCCGCCATCGCCCTCGCCGCGCTCAACGCGCTGATCGCGCACTGGACCGCGCAATCCTCCTGCGTGACGACGTCCTTGTCCGGCAACCGGGTGCTCAAGCAGTTGCGCCGCTTCTTCGGTTCGATGGCGCAGGACGCGCTGCTCCCGGTCACCATCCCGGAGACGTTCGACGAACTGGTCCACGCTGTCCGCGCCGCTTCGGTACCCGCGTACCGGCACAGCTGGTTCGAAGCCGACGCCATCTGGGAAGTGATCACCCGCGTCACCCACGAACGGGGCTTCTCCTTCGCCAGGGATCTCGTGTTCAACGACATGAGCGCGCTGGGCGACGCCGCGGTCGGCGAGCCGCCTCGCGCCGCGTACGGCAGGCTGCCGTCGGTGTGGCTGCCGGGTGGACCGGACGTCGAAGACGACCCCGAAATCGGTGGCACGCTGGAACTGCTGCCGCAGGAGGACATCCCGACCCGCTTCTTCGGCTGTCTGTACCGCCTCGACACGGAACTGGATCTGACGCTGTGGGTCGACCCCGGCTGTCTCGACACCTCCGAGGTGACCGAGTTCGGCCGCGGTCTCCTGGCGTTGCTGCGTGCGGCGGCCGAGGCGGATCTCCCGGTGAAGGAACTGCATTCGCTCACCACGCTCGCCCCCATCGAACGGGGGGAAGGCTGGTACCTCTCCGACTCGTGCTGGGTCGAGCTGGACGCCGTCCGGGAACTGGTCTCCGACGTCCTAGGTGACCGGCCGCATCTGGTGACCGCGGAGCCCGACGACGTCCTGGGGCACCGGCTGGTGTGCCATCTGACCGGCCCGGCGACGGCCGCGGACCTGCACGCCCGCGTACTGGCCGCGCTGCCGGGACGGCCGACCGCGCTGGCACCGCACCACTACGTGATCTGCGCCGAGCCTCCCGCCGATCCGCTGGATCCGGTCGCCTGGACGGCCACGGCCATCGACTCCTCGAGCGGGCGGGAGCTGCCGGTATGAGTCACGACACCGAAACCCTGACCGGTGAAGGAAAACCGGCCGCCGGACGGCTCTGGTCCGGCAACTTCAAGCTCTACCTCACCGCGCGCAGCGGGTCGATGCTGGGCGACGCGATGCTGCCCGTCGCACTCTCGATCGCCGTGCTGGCGGCGGGTCACGGGATCGACGGCGTCGGCTACGCCCTCGGCGCGTGGATGGGCGCGCTCGCGTTGTTCATGCTGTTCGGCGGCGTACTCGCGGACCGGTTCACGCCGCGCCGGATGATGATCATCGCGGACCTCGTCCGACTGGTCGTCCAGGGCGGGATGGCGGTAGCCTTCGCCGTCGGAACGCCGTCGCTGCCGGCGATCGTCGTCCTGCAGTTCCTCAGCGGTGCCGCCACCGCGCTGTTCCAGCCCGGTGTGGCGAGCATGGTCCCGCAGGTCGCGGAGGACGTCCAGGGCGCGAACGGCATCCTGCGGATCTCCGAGGCGATCTCGGGCGTGCTCGGCCCGGCGCTCGCCGGTGTGCTGGTCGCCGTCGCCGGAGCCGGGACCGTGTTCGGGATCTATGCCGCGACGTACGGGATCAGCGCCCTCTGCCTGTTCGCCCTGCGGCTCACGCCGGTGAAGTCCACTGAGGACAGTGAACCGTCGTTCTGGCGTCAGCTGGTCGAAGGCTGGCGGGAGTTCGCCGCCCGCGGCTGGCTCTGGGGCGTGATCGCGATCCACCTGGTGTACGGCTGTTTCGTGGCGGGTGTGTCGCTGCCGGTCGGCGCGGACCTGGTCGTCTCGGACTACGGTTCGACCGCGCTGGGTATCGGAATGGCCGCCTTCGGCGCGGGCGGGGTCGCGGGCGGCGCGGTCGCCATGCGCGTCCGCCCGAGCCGTCCGCTGCTGTCCGGGGCGATCGGCTGGGCGTTGTTCGCGCTGTACCCGATCACGCCCGCGGTGGGACTTCCGGTCGCCCTGCTCGTCGCCGGCTGGACGCTGGCCGGTTTCGGCCTCGCCTACTGGGGTGTCCTGTGGTCCACCACGGTCCAGACCCAGATCCCCGCGGAACTCCTGAACCGGGTCTACGCCTACGACGTCTCGGGGTCGCTGCTCGCGTTGGTGCTGGGCAGGTCGCTCGCCGGGCCGATGGCGAGCCTTTTCGGCGCACGGCCACTGATGATCCTCGCGACCGTGCTCGGGCTCGCCTGTACCGTGCTGCTGCTCGCGGTCCGCTCGATCAGGGACCTGCGAAGTGCTCAGTGACCGGGTCGGCCTGTCCGAACGGACGTTGCGCAGGCATGTTTTCGGCGATGACGCAGGAACTCGCCGCGGAGAGCCGGTTCCAGGCGGGCGTCGCCGCCGCGCGGGCGGGTCTGGTCGCCACCACCACTCGTACCCATTCCCACCAGGAAGGATCTTCCATGCGACCGAAGAATCTGGCCTTGCGGCTCGGGTTGTGCCTCGCCGCGGTTCTGGCACTGCTTCCCGCCTCCCCCGCTTCCGGGACACCGGAGATCGAGGCCGCCCCGCCACCTGATCGGCCGATCCTGGAGGCGTTCTGGGGGGGTACACCGCCCGCCGACCAGGTTCCCTGGGAAATGCTGAACACCATCAGCTACTGGTTCGCCTCGCCGGCGGGCGGCCGGTGCAGCACCCCGGACGCCAAGCAGCGCAAGGACATCGAAAGCCTCGCGGCGGTGAAACGTGATCACCCCGGCCTGACCGTGCTGATCTCCATCGGCGGCTGGGCCGCGCCGGGATTCGGCGCCGGCGCCGCGACCGCCGAATCCCGGCGCGCCTTCGTGAAGTCCTGTGTGGACAAATGGCTGAGCGCGTTCCCGGCCGGGCTGGTCGACGGATTCGACGTCGACTGGGAGTTCCCGGTCTCGGGAGGGCTGCCCAGTATCGGCAACTCGCCGGCCGACCGCGCGAACTTCACCTTGCTGCTCAAGGAATTCCGAACACAACTGCAGCGCTATGCCCGCGACAACGGCAGGCCTGGCCGCGCCATGAAGCTGTCCGCGGACATCCCCGCGGGCCGTGTCCAGGACGACGGAACCGGAACCGGGGGCGCGCCCTACGACGCGTCCAACAGTTTCGACCTGCGTGAAGTCGGCAGGCTCGTCGACATCTTCAACCTGATGACCTACGACTTCTGCACGGGCTACTCGAAGTTCTCCTGCTTCAACGACCCGCTGGTCAAACGGCCCGGTGATCCGAACGACGAGTACAACAACAACGTCGGCGCGCTGAAGTACATGACCGACCACGGTGTCCCGCGCGAGAAGATCGTCCTCGGCGTTCCCTTCTACGGCCGGGCGTTCACCGTCACTTCGACCGCCAACGACGGCCTCTACCAGCCGTACACGGCCATGCAGTTCCTCGACTACAAGGTCCTCATGGGCCCGGAGTGGGCCGGTGACCCCGGATTCCGCAAGGGCTGGGACCCGATCGTGCGCTCGCCGTACCTCTGGAACCCGGAGAAGAAGATCTGGGTGAGCTACGAGAACCCACGGTCCATTCAGGACCGCTCGCTGTTCGCGAAACGCCACCGCCTGGCGGGCATGATGATGTGGGAGCTGGGCGCCGACGATCCGCAGCACAGCCTGCTCGCCGCGATGACCGGGCCCTGGCTCCGTCCCTGATGGCACGGCCGGCGGTCGCCCGACGTGGGAACCGCCGGCCTCCGCGGCCGGGGCAGGGGGCTCTCGCAGTACCTGTATCGCCAGGATCTCCCCGACGTCCAGCACGCCTGTCAGCCTGTTCGAGTCGGCTTCACAGGACAGAACGGACGAAGACCCATGGCGGGCAACCGGTTCACCACTCACGCAGGACTTTTCGACCTGAGTGGGAAATACGCACTTGTCACTGGCGGAACCAGGGGCATCGGGATGATGATCGCGCGCGGCCTCCTGCAGGCGGGCGCCCGTGTCATCGTCAGCTCACGCAAGGCGGACGCGTGCGCGGAGGCGCAGCGTCTGCTCTCCGAATTCGGCGACGTTCGAGCGATCCCGGCCGACCTGTCCAGGTACGACGAGTGTCAGCGCCTCGCTGATCTCGTCAAGGCCGACTGGGAACGTCTGGACATCCTCGTCAACAACGCCGGGGCGATGTGGCGCGAGCCGCTGGAGACGTTCCCCGCCGAGGCCTGGGACGCGGTGATCGACCTCAACCTCAAGTCGCCGTTCTGGCTGGTGCAGGCGCTGCTGCCCGCGCTGCGCAGGGCGGGCACCGCCGATGATCCCGCGCGGATCATCAATATCGGCAGTATCGCCGCCATCCACGTCGCCGAGGCGCCGAACTACTCGTACGCAGGCAGCAAAGCGGCACTCCATCAACTCACCAGGGTGCTCGCCAGGGAACTGGGCCCACAGCACGTCACGGTGAACGCGATAGCCCCGGGAGTGTTCCCGTCGCAGATGATGGCGGCGACGATCGACGCCATCGGCGACACGATCGCGGCGAAGACACCTCTGCGCCGCATCGGCCGTGACGACGACATGGCAGGCACCGCCGTGTTCCTCGCCGGCCGGGCGGGGTCCTACTTGACGGGCGCCGTCGTCCCGGTCGACGGCGGTATCGCGACGACCGCGTCGGGTACTTAGGGGGTACCAGCAGTACCTCCCTCCGCCTGCGGACACCGGCTTACAGTGAAATGGTGGCCACGATCGACCTGCGCACCGAGATCAAGGAATTCCTGAGTTCGCGGCGCGCGCGGATCACGCCGGAGCGGGCCGGACTGTCCGCTTACGGCGGCAACCGCCGGGTCAAAGGTCTGCGTCGCGAAGAGGTAGCCCTCCTGGCCGGGGTATCGGTCGACTACTACGTGCGGATGGAGCGCGGCAGCCTCGCCGGCGCCTCCGACGGGGTGCTCGGCGCGTTGGCCTCCGCCTTGCACCTCGACGAGGCCGAGCGCGATCACCTGTTCCACCTGGCGCGGCGCTCCAAGGCGCCCACTCGCCGACGCCGGCCAGCCGTGACGGTGCGTCCCGCGCTTCAGCAGGTTCTCGACGCCATCACCGACGCGCCAGCGTGGATCTGCAACGGCCGTTATGACGTGCTGGCCATGAATCACCTTGCCCGCGCGCTGTATTCACCCGTGCTGGCCGACCCGCGACGACCGGCGAACACCGCGCGGTTCGTGTATCTGGATCCCGAGGCGGCGAAAACGTTCTTTGTCGACTATGACCGGATCGTCCGCGACGTGGCCGCGAAGCTACGCATGGAAGCCGGCCGCGATCCGCACGACGAGGAGCTGATCGCCCTGGTCGGTGAGCTGTCGACGCGCAGTCAGCGGTTTCGGCGGCGGTGGGCGTCTCAGGACGTTCAGCTCCACCGATCCGGACGCAAACGTCTGCACCATCCCGTAGTGGGCAGGCTCGACCTGGACGTCGAGTCGATGGCGCTGCCCGCCGAACCCGGCCTGCTCCTGACCGTCTACACCGCACCCGCCGGGACGGCGACCGCGGACGGTCTGGCCCTCTTGGCGTCGTGGGCGGCCGGCCAGGAGAAGCCGGCGACCGAGATCACCGCCCGGGCTCATCGAGGGTCCGCTTGATGACCTCCAAACCGCGCGACATCGCCTCGGCCATCGGCGCGGCCAAGGCGTCGGGGAGGACGTCGCGCGCCCACACGAGCCGGCACCGCCGTTCGCCGTCGGCGAAGACCTGCATGGAGGCGTTGTCGTGGTCCGGTCGAACGGTGCCGCCGATCACCGCGTAGACGATCCGGCGCGTGTCGTGGTCGACGGTGACGCATCGCTCCCGGACCACCGTGCCGTCGGCGAAGGTGACGACCCGGCAACCGTCCTCGATCCGGGTGTCCACCACGAACCCCGGTGCCATCCGCGAAGGACCCGTGCTGAAGTCGCCGATCACCTCCCACACCGCTTCGGCGCTGGACTCGACCATGATTTCGTTGCTGAGGGAAGCCATGTCCCCAACCTGCCCCGAACCAGTCCCCCAGGTCTTGAAGATCCTTGCGGAACTGTCGGACCCTCCACATAGCCTCCGTGGGTGCTCTCCTTCCTCGGGCTCGCGGCCCGCCCGGAGTTCGCCGTCGCGGACGTGGACTGCCGGGACGACCATCGCGGCTGGTCGGCCGAGCGACCACGCGAGGACGTGCGGCTCGTGCTCGTGCGCCGCGGCGGGTTCCGCCGCCGGGTCCGTGGCGTCCACGTGGACCTCGACCGCACCGTCGGCTACCTCGGAATGCCCGGTGAGGAGGAGTACTTCGCCCATCCCGCCGGCGGCGACAGGTGCACCTCGATCAGCCTGACCCCCGCGTTCTGGCGCGCGCTGGCCGGCGACGCACCACGGCTGGAACGCACGTCGCTGTACGTCGACGGCCGGCTCGACCTCGCCCACCGGCGGCTCCTGGCCGCCTCCCGCGCCGCCGACACGGACTACGCGGCGACCGAAGGACTGGTCAGCCTGGTGACCGAGGCCGTCCGGCAGGTCGTGACCACGACTGCCCCGGGGAGCGATCCGGCGGGCACCGGTGACCGGACCCTGGTAGCCCGAGCCCGAAGTCTGATCGGCGAGGGGCATCCCGCCGCGGAGGGCCTGGTCCCGCTCGCCACCCTGCTGGGTGTCTCGCCGTACCGGCTCAGCCGGGCCTTCACCCGCGAACTGGGAGTTTCGCTGACCCGCTACCGCAACCGTGTCCGCGTGGCCCAAGCGCTGGACCGGTTGGAGGCGGGTGAGCCCAGCCTGGCCGCCCTCGCCGCCGATCTCCGGTTCTCCGACCAGGCGCACTTGTGCCGAACCGTGCGCGAACATCTGGGGTACACCCCCACCGCGCTACGCAGGCTGCTCACCACCGTCGAACGACAGCGCCGATAGGCCGTACGGATGCATCGAGCGGCAGTTTCCGCGCTTTCTGTCCCGTTGGCGAGTGAGGTCACATAGTTTGCAACCGGCGCACTTGTCCGTCCACAAGTAACCGGGGAGAGCAGCCGGACACCCCGGCGAATCTCGCCCGGCATCGCAGCCGCAAGGCTTCCCACCCCGACCGTGGGTGGCCGGGTGCTCCTCTTGACCGACATCACTCTTCTTGCCCAGTAAGGGATTCAGCATGCGCAAGTGGATGACCAGATTACTCGTGGCCGGCGTGCTCGCCACGACCGCCACGGCCACCGTCACGGCGGTCGGCACGGCAGGCGCGGCCGACGGTGTCTCGACCGCGGCCGCCGAGTCGACGTTCCCCCTCGCCGACCCGGACACCGTCCAGGCGAAGGACGGCTCGTACGTCACCTACGGCACCACGGTCGGCGCCGGTGTCGGCGAACGGTGCGGCGTGACCGGGAAACTGTTCGTGCCGGTGCTCGTGCACGGCTCCGGCAACACCGTCGGTGTGGGCACGTGCGCGTCGGCCGACGCACTGCCCAACGGGCCGGGCAGCTGGGCGGAGGGCAACGTCTGGGCACCCGGCGTCGTCCGCTTCGGCGACACCTACTTCATGTACTACACCGCGTCCAAGCGGGGCTCCGGCCAGAAATGCCTCGGCCGCGCCGTCTCGGGCAGTGCGCGAGGACCGTTCACCAACCCCGTCGAGTGGGCCTGCCCGGGCAACGGCCGCTGGGCCATCGACGCGAACCCGTTCGTCTCGGGCGGCTCCATGTACGTCGCCTACCGGGACGACGCGATCACCTCGTACCCGGAGACCGGTATCTCGGTCGTGCGCACCCAGTCCAACGGCATGGCGGACTGGGACACCCGCCGGGACGCGTTGAAGAGCACCGACATCGGCTGGGAGACCATCCGGATGAGCGGCGGCACGCACGTGATCGAGAACCCGTCGATGTTCAAATCCGCCGACGGCTATTGGTACCTGGCCTACTCCGGCAACAACTGGGACAGCGCACGCTACGCGACCGGCATCGCCCGGTGCGGCACCGGCCCGATCCCGTCGACGCGCTGCACACCGCGGCAGAACGGGGCCGAGCGGCCCTACTTCGGGTACACCGGCACCGGCGGCCTCAACCCCTACCGCGGCCTGCCCGGCAACCACCCCGGCCCGGGCGGGATGGACTTCTTCCAGGCGGCCAACGGCCAGTACCACGCCGTTTACCACTGGTGGAACGGCACTCGCCGGTTCCCGATCGTCGCGACGGTCCTCCGCAACGACGGCGGCTTCTACCTCAGTTAAAGGCCCGACTGTCCACAAGGGACACTCGTCCGCTCCCCGCGGACCCCTGCCCGGCCCGGCCGACATCGGTGTTCGCCACCTTTGTCGGCCGGGCCGCGGAAGTCAGGTGAAGATGACGTCCGAGCAGGAGTAGAAGGCCTCGCCGGAATCGGGCCAGTGGCGTTGCCAGATCGAGTAGATCAAATGCCTGCCGGTCCGCCCGCCGGGCAGGTTCGCCTTCAACTGGTAGGCGTTGCCGGCGATCGGCGGGTTGTTCTGCTTGTAGAACGGGGTGTCTTCCAGATCGGACCACTTGAGCGGTTTCGTCGGGTCGTAACCCGGCTTGGTGACATACAGCTCGAAGGTGCCCGGGTGCGCGGCGGTCAGCTGGTACCGCAAGGTGTACGGACCACTGGCCGGCATCGTGGTCGCCGGCCAGTCCGCACGGGCCAGATCGAGCCCCTTGTACTTGTCCCGGCCGGCACTGCACAGCTTGCCGTCCGGGATGATCTCGCGGCTACGGCCGCTGGCGTCACCGATGTTGACCTCGTCCCAGTCGTAGATCGGCCAGCTGTCGCCCACCGCGATGGCGGCCTTGCACGCGGCGGACCGCGGATTCTCCGGACCTTCCTGGAAACAGCGCATGATCCGGCTGATCGGAGTGCCCATCGAGCCATGCGCGAGCGCGGGAACGGCGGTGAACACCGAAACCGCGCCGAACACCGCGGTCAATACCGCGACTTTCACCACAGAGCGGGAAAACTTCATCGCAAGAGTCCTCTCATGAGAGGTCTAGACCATGCCACGGTAGGCGCCCGGCACATCGCCGAGTAGGCCCGAAAGTCGGGTTCGGGCTCCGGTCACGTCGATTT
Organism: Amycolatopsis sp. WAC 04197; assembly: GCF_003947475.1. Taxonomy (NCBI): domain Bacteria; kingdom Bacillati; phylum Actinomycetota; class Actinomycetes; order Pseudonocardiales; family Pseudonocardiaceae; genus Amycolatopsis; species Amycolatopsis sp. WAC 04197. Next base: position 91,283 of record NZ_QHJK01000015.1, read on the forward strand.
CCCGGAAGGCGAGGGCCCAGTTCACGGGCGGGCTCGGCAAATCGGTTGATCGCCGGGCAGAGACCATGACACGCTGCCACCGCCGACCGCAGGAGCCGCTCTTGACCGTGAAACCCACCCCGGTGATCGACATCGCGTTGGCGAGGCGTCTGATCGACACGCAGTTCCCGCAATGGGCCGGGTTGCCATTGCTTCCGTACGCCCCGGCGGGCTCGGATCATGTGATCTACCGGCTGGGAGAGAACCTGTCCGTGCGGCTACCTCGCCACGACGGCGCGATCGAACAGGCGCCGAAGGAAGCCGAGTGGTTGCCCCGGCTGGCCCCGCACCTGCCGCTAACCGTGCCCACACTGGTGGGAGTGGGAACAGCGGACTTCGGCTATCCGTGGCCGTGGGCGGTGTCGCGATGGCTGGACGGCGAGGTGGCGACCGTGGACGCCCTGTCCGGCTCGCACGAGGCCGCAGTGGCGTTGGGCGGGTTCCTGACCGCGCTCCACCGGATCGACGCCGGAACGACCGAGGATCTCACCGGTCGTCCGCTCGTCACGCGGGACAAGGCGACGCGGCTCGCCATCGCGAAAGTCGGCGATGCCTTCGACACCGCGGCGATGACCGACCTGTGGGACGCCGCCCTCGCCGCCCCCGGCTGGGGCGGTCCGCCGGTCTGGTTCCACGGCGATTTCCACACCGGCAACCTGTTGACGACCAACGGCCGCCTCAGCGCCGTCCTCGACTTCGGGGAACTCGGCGTCGGCGATCCGGCTCGCGATCTGATCATCGCCTTCACCCTCATGTCAGCCGAAACTCGAGCCACCTTCCGCGCCGCGCTCGATGTGGACGACGCGACCTGGACCCGCGGTCGTGGTTGGGCCTTGGCCACCGGTTTGAACGCCTATGTCTCCTACGCCGCCGTGAACCCCCGTGTCGCCGCGCAGACCACCCGCCAGATCACCCAAGCCCTCCTCGGTTGAAAGACGGCGGCGGCTCGGGCAGCACGGCGGTCATCGCGCCGTCCACGGTGACGGTCTCGCCGGAGACGAACCTGGCCCGATCGCCGAGCAGGAAGGCGATCACGCTCGCGACGTCGTCCGGTCCGGCGAGCTCGCCGGACGGCTGAAGCCCGAACAAGGCTTCGCGGGTACCCGGGTCCCGCCAGCGATGCGCGTTCCGCGGCACCATGACGAACCCCGGCCGGACGGTGTTGCACCGCAACCCGCGCGGTCCGAGTTCCACGGCGGCCGCGCGGCCCAGCGCATCCAACGCGGCCTTGGCCATCGCGTACGGGGCCTGTCCGCCCCAGGCCAGACCGGCGTGGATCGAACTGACGAGCACGGCGGCGCACGGCCTTCCCCCGGCACGGGCGACCAACTGCTGCAACGGTTCCAGCGCCGATACCGCGCCGATGTCCAACACTTTGCGCAGCGCGTCCGCCGTCTGTTCGGTGAAGGGGGCGAGTCGGGCCGATCGGGCAAGCGGTCTGCCGATCTGCCGTTCCCGGATCCGCCCGGTCCGGTATGGTTCCGACAATTCGCCCTCGAGCGAAGACATCTGACTGGGGAGTCAAATGAAGAAGATCGGAGCGGCCGCGATCGTGGCCGGAACCGTGCTGGGCACCGCGATCACCGGAGCGGGCGTGGCCGACGCCGCCGGCGGCGCGGGACCGAAAGACTGCTACACGACCACGAGCTGCTCACTGGCGTCGGGATTCTTCCCCGGCGGCACCATCCACGTCGACATCGACGCGATCGGGGCGCCCGGCTCGCCCGACCACTGGTTCAAGTGGACGATCGGCAACTGCTCGGGCGGCGGCTACATCCACGCGCCGGCCAAGACGGAATCCTGCGTTCTGCCCGCGAGTTTCTACACGCTGACGACCGGTCCGCTGCAGTACCCGGTGAACTGGCGGATCGGCATCCGCTGGGACCACTGACCTGCCGGGTAGGTCCGGCCACTTGCGCGATGCCTCGACCAGCAACGCATGCTGGTCGAGGCATCGGCGGCCGCGCTCGGTGAGCGCGATCCGGTCACCGCAGTAGTGATCGGATCGCCCGGGCGCCCGACCGAGCTATCCGTCATTCGTAGGGCGCCAGACGCCGAACCACTGCTCGGCGTCGTACTCTTCGAACCGCTCCACCTCGATGAATCCCAGCTTCGCCGCGAGCCGCATCGAGGGATCGTTCGCAGTCTGCGTGCAGAGCACCACCGGTTCACTGGGAAGCGCGCCGGCGAACCACTCGAGCGCTGCCGCGCACGCCTCCGCGGCATACCCGCGTCCCCATGCCCGCGGCAGGAACAGGTAGCCGAGTTCGGTCTCCCCGGCGTCCGGGCGAACGTGCCCCGGACGCTCGGCATCGCGCTGATCGAGCGTGATCATGCCGATCATCGATCCGTCCAGTTCGACGACGAACAGTCCGAAGCGCCGGCCCGGCACCTCAGGACTTGTGCGTTCGAGCTCTTCACGGGGCCGAGGGCCACCGACGTAAGTACCCACCTCCGGCGAGGCGAACAGCTCGATGAACGCCGCTCGGTCGCGCGCCTCGGACTCACGGAGCAGGAGCCGCTCGGTCTTGATCGGGGCCGGTGGCCAGACGACGGATCCGCGCTCGGTCATAGCGGGCAAGCTAGCGCACGCCCATGCGGTCAGACGCTCCACCGCCAGGCGCGGGCCACGAGATTTCGGGTCGCCAAGCCGATTCCGGTCTTCGGCACGAGCATGGCCGCGGTCATCTTGGCAGTACGCCGCGCGGGCCCGACCCGGGCGCGGTGCTCGGCCTCGTACTGGCCGAAACCGGCGGACGACGCCGACGTCAGAGCGGCGGCGAGGGTGTACGCGCCGGCGATCGCGAGGCTGGAGCCTTCACCGAGCAGGGAAACACAGGAGGCCGCGTCACCCACCAAGGCGATCCGGCCGTGTGACCATGACGGGAGGTCGACGACACTGACCGCGTCGAAGAAGACGTCGTCGGCCTCCCGCAGGCGTTCGAGCAGCTCGGGGACCCGCCATCCCGCATCGCCGTACGCCGCGGTGACGATCCGCTTGTGCCGGGCCGTGTCCCGATGGTCCACATTCTCGGCCTGGGCACGGAAGATGAACGCGACGCCGCCGTTGTCCCGCGACGGGTGAACAGCGACCAGCCTGCCCGGGGTGTTGTGGAGGAGGACTTCCCCGGGGTGGTCGACCGGGCCGCCGAACGACGTGGTGGCGACAAAGATCCCTGTGGGGCGCACGAAAGAACGCTCGGCCCCGAAGATGAGCCGCCGGACCGCGGAGTGCAGGCCGTCCGCGCCGATCACGAAGCCGAAGCGCCGGGGTGAGGCCCGGTCGAAGGTGACGTCGACGCCGTGCTCGTCTTGGCGCAACCCGACGATCGTGTCGTCGAACAGGAACTCGGCGTCGCCACGGACCGCCTCGTGCAGCACGGTGACGAGATCGGATCGAGGGACTTCGAGCTCCTCCCCCTTGCCCGCGGACAGGCCGACAGTGGCGATCCGACGGCCGTCTCCGCCGAGCAGACACACCCTTTTCGCACTCGTCGCGACGTCGCGTAGACGGCCTACGACGCCCATGGCCTGGACAACCGGCAGCGCGGGCCCACGAACGTCGACCGGGTTACCGCTGGACCGCATGCCCGGGGCCCGCTCGACGACAGTGACCTTGAAACCGTTACGTGCCAACCAATAGGCGAGCGTCGAGCCGGCGACTCCGGCGCCGCAGATCAACACGGTCTCCATACCGGACGACGGTATCAGCAGTGAGTGCAAATCGGCAATGACTGCATGTTTGCACTCACTGCCGCCCCGCGTATGCTCCCCGCATGTCCCTCCGTGATCGAAAGCGAGCCCGTACACGCCAAGCGCTGATCGACGCGGCGACGGAACTCTTCGAGCGCAAGGGCTACGACGAGACGACGATCGCCGACATCACGGCGGCCGCGGAGATCGGCGCGCGCACGTTCTTCAGCTACTTCGCCAGCAAGGAAGAGCTGCTGTTCCCGGACGCCGACGAGCGCGTACAGGCCGCCATCGACGCCATCGCCACTCGCGGACCGGCCGAAGGCCCGGCCGAGGTCCTGCTGCGAGCCCTGAGCCAGGTCACCGCGACCAGTGACGAACTGGTCAGCCCCCTGGCGGCGTTGCGGCTCCGGATGATCCAGACCGTGCCCGCCGTCCGCGGCCGTGCGCTTCAGGAACAGCTGGCCGCGCAACGAGAAATCGCGAAACATCTGGCGGCCGCGTTCCCGGACCGGATCGACCCGGTGGGTGCGGCGGCGCTGACGGGGGCGTTCGTCGGCGCGGTCACCGGCGCCCTTCAGGCCCTGCTCGACGACACCGACGGAACGGACCCCGCCACACTGCAGGCCGCGATGAGGACCGCGACCGAAGTCGCGCTCGCGCCCTGGCGACGATCGCCATGACCGGACACAGTCGCCCCAGTGTCGTGCGCCTGGCACGGGTGAAGGGCGCTTTACCCGCATCGCATGCGGTGAAAGACCCCTTCACCCGCCCCGAGTCCGCTCAGGCGACGGTCCTCGCCTCGACGTCCACGTTCGTCTTCTCGTGCAGGTCGACACCCCGCGTTTCCGGGAGGGTGAAGACGACCAAGGCGCTGATGACCATCAGCACCATGCCGTAGACGACGAACAGCGACGGGTGGCCGTTCTTGGCGAGGAGCGTCTGCAGGTACGGCGCGGTACCACCGAAGGCCGCGACCGCGATCGAGTACGGCACGCCGACGCCGATGGTGCGGATCCGGGTCGGGAAGATCTCCGCGTAGACCGCCGGGCCGATGGACGAGAACCCGGCCATGAAGACCAAGGCGATCGACATCGCCAAGAACAACTGCCAGGCCTGGTCGCCGACCATCGCGTTCAGCGGGAAGCTCAGCACCAGCAGACCCACGATCGCGATGAACAGCACCGGTTTCCTGCCGATGCGGTCGGACAGCCTTCCCCACAACGGCAAGGCGATCAGGAAGATCACGTTCGCGAACACGCCCGCCCACAGCGCGCCGGTCGGGTCGACGCCGCGCACGGTGATCGCGTACGACGGCGCGGCGACGGCCCACATGTAGTAAATGACCGTGGCGCCGACGGTCAGGCCGACGACCTGCACGAGCAGTTTCGGGTTCTGCTTGATCGTCTGCCAGATCCGGCCCTTCTCGGCCTTCTTCCCGGCGGCTTCGTCCTTGGCCGACTCGGCGAGGAAGACGCCGGTCTCCCGCATGCGCAGCCGCATGTAAAGCGAGTAGAGCCCGAAGACGCCACCGATCACGAACGGGATCCGCCAGCCGAAGGAGAGCATCTGATCGTGGCTCAGCACCCCGGAGAGGACCGCGCCCAGCAGCGTACCGGCGAGCACGCCGCATGTTCCGGAGAAATAGATCAGGCTCGACCACAGCCCGCGACGGCCGGCCGGCGCGACCTCGGCGATGTAGGTCTGCGCCGAAGGCAGTTCACCGCCGTGCGCGAGGCCTTGGCCCAGCCGTGCCACCACGAGGATCACCGACGCCCACACGCCGATTTGGCCGTACGTGGGGGAAAAGCCGATGACGAGGCTGCCACCGGCGGCGATCGCGACCGTCAGCGTCATCGACAACTGACGGCCCTTGCGGTCGGCGATCCAGCCGAAGACCAAGCCGCCGAGGGGCCGGGCGGCGAAACCGACCGCGAAGACCGCCAAGGTGCTCAGCAGCGCCGAAACCTCGTCGTGTGCGTTGAAGAACTGCGCGGCGAAGAACGAGGCGAAGGTCGCGTAGATGTTCCAGTCGAACCATTCCATCGCGTTGCCCGCGCCGAGGCCGAACAGGGTGCGGCGGCGGTCCGGGATGGTGGCGGTGCCCGCGGTCGCGCTCATCGGGTGGCTCCTTCGGCGAAGCGGTCGAGACGGCGGACGGCGAGTTCGGCGTAGACGGTGGCGGCCCTGGCCAGCACGGACGGGTCGAAGTCGGCGTACGGGCTGTGGTTGTTGGGCGCGGTGTCAGGTTCGAGGCCGGGCATCAGCGCACCGAGACCGAGGAACGTGCCCGGCACTTCGGCAAGCACCCGGGAGAAGTCCTCGGATCCGGCCACCGGATTGGGCAGTTCGGTGTAGTACTGCTCCCCGATCGTTTCGCGGACGACCTCGGCGCCGAACGCGGTCTCGTCGACGTCGGTGACGGTGACCGGGTACTCGCTTTCGAACACGACGTCGGCGGTGACGCCGTGCGCCCGCGCGACGCCGTCGATCGTCTCGCGGATCGCCGTGTCGAGCAGCGCGCCGGCGGCGTCCGAGAAACAGCGGACGGTGGCCTCGAAATCGGCGGTGGCGGGGATGACGTTGCGTTTGGTGCCGCCGCGGATGACGCCGACCGTGATCACCGCCGGGTCGAAGATGTCCAGCCGCCGGGTGACCATCGTCTGCAGCGCGGTGATCATGGCCGCGGTGGCGGAGATCGGATCCTTGGCGCGGTGCGGCATCGACCCGTGGCCGCCTTCGCCGTGCACGGTGACGAGCAGCCGGTACGACGCGGACATCAGCGTCCCGGGACGGCTGGCGAACTGCCCGCTGGGCAGCATCGACGAGAAGACGTGCAACCCGTAGGCCGCGTCGGCGCGCCTGCCCGCGGCGTCGAGCACGCCTTCCCGGAGCATCACGCCGGCGCCGTCCCAGCCCTCCTCTCCGGGCTGGAACATCAGGACGACGTCGCCGTTGAGGCGGTCGCGGTGGGTGTGCAGCAGCCGGGCCGCGCCGACCAGCGACGTGGTGTGCAGATCGTGGCCGCAGGCGTGCATCGCGCCGTTGGTGGCGGCGAAGTCCAGGCCGGTCGCTTCGGCCACCGGGAGTGCGTCCATGTCCGCACGCAGCAGGACCGTCCGCGGCCGGGCCGAATCCCTGGCCGTACCCTCGCCGCGCAGCACCGCGGTCACCGAGGTCGTGTCGGTCCCGGTGGAGACCTCCAGGCCGAGCCCGTCGAGTTCACGCAGGACCCGCTCCTGCGTGCGGGGCAGGTCGAGACCGATCTCGGGCTCGCGGTGCAGGTCGCGCCGCAACCGGACCAGCTCGTCCTGCAGGCTTCGAGCGTCGTCGTGAAGGTCCACCGGTCGATCTCCTCTGCGTCGGACGTCGGCGTCTTGGTCGTCGAGTGTGCGAATCCACGTCCGATATCGGGCTAGAATTGTCGGAATCGCTCAACCATCAACCCCTGGAAGCGCAAATGGTGATCGGTTCGCTGGATGAGGAGGACTTTTCGCTCATTCACGCTCTGCAACTGCGGCCCCGCGCCTCCTGGGCGCAGCTGGGCGAGGCCCTCGGCTCGTCACCGGCGACGCTGACGCGGCGGTGGGAGCGGCTGCGCGACGGCGGCGGAGCCTGGGTGACGGCCTATCCGCGTGTGCCGGGACGGTCCCGGATCCAGGCCGCGTACGTCGAGATCCGCTGCGCGAGCGGCCAGGTGCGGGCACTGATCCGCGAGCTGTCCACCTGGCCGTCGGTGGTCAGCATCGAGGAGGCTTCGCGCGAGTACAGCCTGGTGCTGACGGTGTTCGGCCTCGGCATGCACGACCTGTCGACGCTGCTGCTGGACGCGATCCCCGGGCTTCCCGGTGTGCTCAACATCCGTTCGCACCTGGTGTCGCGCTTGCACGTCGAAGGCAGCTCGTGGCGGGTGGGCGCGCTGGACCGGGGGCGCGTACAGGCGTTGTCCCAGCTGCCGCTGTCCGGTGGCGCGGGTGGACGGCAGACGGCGATGCGGCCGTGGCAGGAGCCGTACGCCTCACTGACCGCCGCGCTGGGCGAGGACGGCCGCCGCACCGCCGCCGACCTGGCCCGGCTCACCGGCCGTCCGGTGTCGACCGTCCGGCGGCAGCTCGGCCACCTGATCGCCGCGGACGCGCTGACGTTCCGGTGCGAGATCGCGCAGGGGCTCACCCCGTCGCCGATCGTCGTCAACTGGTGGTGCCAGGTGCCCGTCGCGCATGTGCCGACCTGTGTCGACCGGCTGCGGGCGAACCCGGCCATCCGCCAGATCGCGAGCCTGCCCGGCCCGGCGAATCTGCTGGTGACCACGTGGATGCGCTCGATCGAGGAATCGATGCGGATGCAGGAACATCTGGAGCAGGACTTGGCCCCGCTGTCGATCGTCGACTCGGCGCTGATCCTGCGGACGGCGAAACGGATGGGATGGCTGCTGGACGATCTGGGGCGCAGCACGGGTTTCGTCGTCACCATGCCCGCGCGCCGGGAGTGACGTTATTGCGGCGAATGTGGCGTGTCGCGAAAGCGACTTTCGCGACGTCTGATGTCCCGAAAGTGGCTTTCGCGACGTCAATGGCCAAGGCGATTTTCGGTCGACGTCGACCACCGAGCAACTGTCCACAAGGGACATTCCGCACCGGCCGACCGCCCGATTCATGCCCGTATGCGCGATTCCACATGGGGGTCGTGAGTGATAAAGAGGGTTAGAACGATCATTACCACTCACGACCCCGCGCAAAGCGCCCAAACCGGGCGCCCCGACGAGAACAAGCGTCCCTTGTGGACAGTTGCCGAACGTCCCGAAAGTGGCTTTCGCGACGTCAATGACCAAGACGGTTTTCGATCGACGTCGACCGCCGCACAACTGTCCACAAGGGACATTCCGCACCGGCCGACTGCCCGATTAATGCCCGTATGCGCGATTCCACATGGGGGTCGTGAGTGATAAAGAGGGTTAGAACGATCATTACCACTCACGACCCCGCGCAAAGCGCCCAAACCGGGCACCCTGACGAGGGCTAGCGTCCCTTGTGGACAGTTGCCGAACGTCCCGAAAGTGGCTTTCGCGACGTCAATGACCAAGGCGATTTTCGGTCGACGTCGACCACCGCGCAACTGTCCACGAGGGACATTCCGCACCGGCCGACTGCCCGATTAATGCCTGCATGCACGATTCCACGGGGGGTCGTGAGTGATAAAGAGGGTTAGAACGATCATTACCACTCACGACCCCGCGCAAAGCGCCCAAACCGGGCACCCTGGCGAGAACTTGCGTCCCTTGTGGACAGTTGCCGACTGTCCCGAAAGTGGCTTTCGCGACACGAGGCGCGACCGCCGCAAGGGTCAGGTCATCGCGACCAGAGTCCGCCGCTTACCCGTGAACGGCTCCCGCCCGTGCGCCATCAGCATGTTGTTGATCACCATGATGTCACCCGGCTGCCACGGGAACGCGTAGCTGACCTCGTCATAGGCCGCCTTGATCGCGTCCAGGTCCGCCTGCGGGATCGGCGAGCCGTCGGCGAAGAAAGCGTTGCGGGGCAGGTCTTCCACGGGGTACAGCTCCAGCAGCGCCTCGCTGACCTCCTCCCCCAGGCTCGAAACGTGGAACAGGTTGGCCTGGTTGAACCACACCATCCCGCCGGTGTGCGGCTCCTCGACGAACGACGGGCGCACATGCCGCGTGCGCAAGCCTTCTTCGGTCCATTCGAACGTCTGGCCGTTGGCGGTGCAGTAGTCCTCCACCGCCTGCCGATCTTCGGTCTGGAACGCCTCCTGCCAGCTAAGCCCGAGGCCTTCGCGGAACGCCCGCGTGTAGGTGACGCCGCCCGCGAAGCGCTCGCGCAGGTCTTCCGGCAGCAGCCGGTACATCGCGCGGCTGTCGGCGATCGGGGTCGCGCCACCGGTTTCGGCCGCGATGTCGCACAGGAAGAACAGGCGGTCCGGCCAGTGCGCCGAGTACGAGCTCTCGTTGTGCATCGGGATCGACTCGGCGGGCGGGTACTCCGTCGAGGTGTAGATGTTGCCGGAGACCGCCGAGCGCGGCGTCGACCGTTCCGTGTAGGTCAGCAGCGAGCCGCCGATCTCCTCGGTGACCTGGTTGAACACCGTCAGGTCGGCGGGCATCCCGCGCAGCAGGATCGCGCCGTGCTCGCGCAGCCGCTCCTGCAGCGTTTCGCGGTGCGCGCGCACCCAGTCCAGGCCCGTGGCCGCGTACACGGTGAGCTTCGTGTGGTCGTTGCCCTCGATGTGCCCGAGGTTCGCCGTGAGTTCGGCGGTCATGACTCCTCCAGTTCGAATCGGATCAGCTTGGCGGCCTCGGCGTGCAGCGCGGCGAGGTCTTCGGTGTCGGCGAACCCCGCGGCGAGCACGTTCACCGCGTAGATCTCCTGGTCGTCGGTGAGCAGCTGGCCGGGGCGCACGATCGTGACCACCTCCAGGACCTCGGGCAGATCGGCGACCTCGTCGGTGCCCTCGACGCGGACCAGCCGCCCGGTGCCCTCGGCGTAGAAGATGAGGTAGCCCACCGGCACCGGCAGTCCCACGCCGCGCTTGGGCGGCGGCGTGCCCAGGGCCAGTGACACGGCTTCGGCGATGACGTCGATGCCGGTCGCGAGCTTCAGCAGCACCGGCTGGGCGCCGCCTGCCGGGCGGCCCGCGTTCACCTCGACGATCGTCGGGCCGAGTTCGGCGTCGTCGATCAGCTCCAGATGAGCGCAGGTGTTGTCCAGGCCCAGCGCGAGCGCGGCGGCCGTCGCCGCCGCGAACAGCCGTTCGGTGTCCTTTTCGGACAGTTCGAGCGGCGGGCAGACCATGCCCAGCTCGAACTTGCGTTCGTCGATCAGCGGTTTCTCCACCACGGCCACCGGTTCCGCGACGCCGTCGCGCACCAGGACGTCGACCGCGTACTCCGGCCCTCGCAGCAGGCCTTCCACGAGGAACACCTTCAGCGGGTCGATCGATCCGACGAGCCGGTGGTACCTGGCGTCCTCCGACAGCGGCAACCGCTCGGCCAGCAGCCGGTACGCGGCCGCAAGCTCGTCCACTGTGGACACCGTGCGGACGAGATTGCTCGCCGCGCCGTTCACCGGTTTGACGATCGCCGGGAGCCCGACCGCCTCGGCCACCGACGCCGCCTCGGACTCTGCCGAGATCAGCGCGCAGCGCGGACCGGGCAGCCCGGCCTCGGCCAGCGTCTGCCGGACCGCGAACTTGTTGTGCGCCAAGGTGAACACCGACGCCGGGCAGCGAGCGACGCCCAGCAGTTCGGCCGCGCGGGCGACGCTCGCGACGATCCCTTCGGCGGCGGTCACCACTCCGGCGGGAAGCGGGGTCCGTGCCCGGATCGCCGCGGCCACGGATTCCGCGTCACGGACGTCGCCGACGACGATGAAGCCGTCCACCACTTCCGCCAGCTGCGCGAGCTCGGCCGGTTCCAGGGGCTCGGTGACCACCTCGGCCCGCAGGCCGGTCGCCCGCACGGCGGCCACGACGTCGGTGATCCACTGTCCGGCGGTTTCCCGGACCACGAACGCGGTGTTCACACATCCTCCAGTTCCAGCTGGACGAGCTTGCTCGCCTCCGCGTGCAGGGCGGCGAGATCGTCGTGATCGGCGAACCCGGCCACGACGAGGTTGACCGCGTAGGTCTCCTGTTCGTCGGTGAGCACCTGTCCCGGCGAGACGGTGGTGACGACGTCGATCACCTCGGGCAGGTCGGCGATCTCGTCCAGCCCGCCGATCCTCGTCAACCGGCCCGAACCGGCGGCGTAGAGGATCAGCATCCCCAGCGGGATCGGCAGTTTCGCGGGTTCCCGCGCCGGCGGCGGAGCGCCGACCGCGAGCGCGGCCAGTTCGGCGAACACGTCGATGCCGGTGCGCAGCTTCGCCAGCAGCGGCATGATCGAACCGGCGGGCCTGCCCGCGTTGACCTCGACGATCGTCGGGCCGCGGTCGACGTCGTCGATCAGCTCGACGTGGGCGCAGGTGTTGTCGAGGCCCAGCGCGCGGACGGCGGCGACGGCCGCCGCGGTGACCAGTTCGGCCCGGTCGTCGGCGAGCCCGGCCGGCGGGCACGACAGCGCCAGCTCGAACTTCCGCTCGTCGATCAGCGGTTTGTCGAGGATTTCGACCGGTTCGGCCACTCCGTCACGGACGAGCACGTCCACCGCGTACTCCGGGCCGCTCAGGAACCCTTCCACGAGGAACGTCTTCGCGGGATCGAGTGTCCCTAGTGGACGGTGATAGCGTGGATCCGCGGACTCGGGCAAACGCGCGGCCAGCAGCTCGTACGCGGCGGCCAGCTCGTCCACAGTGGACACGGTGCGGACGAGGTTGCTGCCCGCGCCGTTGACCGGTTTGACGATCGCCGGGAACCCGACCGCCGCGGCGACCGACTCCGCCTCGGCGGCCGAGGAGATCAGGGCGTACGCGGGTCCGGGCAGCCCGGCCGCGGCGAGGGCCTCCCGGACGGCGAACTTGTTCGCGCACAAGGCGAACACCGACGCCGGGCACCGCGCCACCCCGAGCAGTTCCGCGGCGTGCGCGGTGCTCGCGATGGCGCCGTCCGAGCCGGTGAAGATCCCGGCCAGCGCGCCGCCGTCGATCTCCCGGACCTTCGCCGCGACGGCTTCCGGGTCGTGGACGTCGTCGAGCGCGACGACGTCGTCCACCACGCCTTCCAGTGCGGCACGCTCGGCCGCGTCCATCGGCGGGGCGAGCAGCACCACGCGGTGCCCGGCCGCCCGCATCGACGGCGCGACCTCGCCGACCCAGTGCCCGCGGGCCTCCCTGACCAGCACTGCCGTACTCATGCGGCCTCCTTCCCGGCGAGCTTGCGCTCCCGTTCCTGTGCCCCCACGAGATCGTCGGGCAGCGAATCGGGTACCTCGGTGTCGAACCGGCGCAGCCGCCGCAGCGAGAACCCGCCCAGGTTGATCAGCAGCAGGATCAGCGCGAAGACGACGTAGGCGAGCCCGATCCCTCGCGTCTCGCCGGTGCCGAGCACGGCGCCGACCGACCCGGTCAGCGCACCACCCGGCGCCAGCAGCGGCGAGAACCAGCCGACCGCCAGCGGTGCCAGCACGGCGAACCCGATCGGCAGCGTCGACCAGGTGATCGTCTGGTTGATCGCGAACACCCGGCCGTGGAACCGCTGCGGCACCTTGACCTGCACGAGCGTCGCGTAGATGCCCTGCGACACGGCCATCGCGGCGGCCAGGAGGAACACCCCGGCCGCGACGACGATCAGCGACGGGCGGAGGCCCATCACCAGGCTGCCGAGCGCGATCCCGACGTTGCCGGCGAGCACGCCGACCATCCGTCGCTGCCGCGGACCGCCCCACAGCGCCATCCCGATACCGCCGGCCACCGCGCCAAGAGCCTCGGCGAGCGCCACCTGCGCGACGTCGGTGACCGAACCGAACGACAGCACGAGCGGCGAGACGAGCACCAGCGCCGGGGCGAGGAAGACGTTCGCCAGCGCGAAGTACAGCAGCATCGTGCGGAAACCGCGGTGGTTCCACGAGTACCGGAGCCCGCCCGCGATCGCCGTCAGCAGCGGCTCGCGCGGGCGCCAGCCCATCATGTCCGGGAACCGCACCAGCAGCAGGCCCACGATCGCGAACACGTAGCTCGCCATGTCCAGGATCAGGATGCCGGACAGTTCGATCGCCGCCAGCAGCCCGGCGGCGAGCACCGGCATCAGCAGCTGGGCGAACCCGTTGGACAGCTGCGCGAGGCCCATCGCGTGACCGAGGTACTGCTTCGGCACCAGCTGCGCCACCGACGACTGATAGGCGATGCGCTGGAACGAGGAGGCCACCGACCCGAGCGGGATCAGCACGTAGAACAACCACAGCTGAACATGCCCGGTGACCAGCAGCAACGCCAGTATCAGCTGGATCCCGCCCGCGAGACCGCTGGCCGCGATCATGATCCGCCGACGGTCACCACGGTCGACCAGCGCGCCCGCCACCGGCAGGACGAGCACGCCGAACAGCAGCGCGAGCGCCCACAGCAGACCGAGGTCGGCGACCGAGCCCGTGCGGGTGTAGAGCCAGATCGGCACCGCGAACGACGTCAGCGCCGAGCCGGTCGAGGACACCAGCTGCCCGATCGTGATCGTGACGAACCGGCCCATACTCGGCCGCACCGCGGGTTTGTCGTCCACGACCGCCCGATGGGTCTCGTGCACCGCCCAGGCCGCGTCCTCGCCGCGGACCCGGACATCGAGCTCGCCGGGATCGTCCAGCGCCGGATGCACCCGCGTGACGATCTCCGCGAGTTCCTCCGCGCGGTAACGCAGGAAGAAGTGCCCGGCCTGGTCGAGCACCACGAGCGCGGTGGTGTCGGTGAGGAACTCCCATTCCCGGTACCGCTCGGCGTAGTAGTCGGTGACCGGATCTTCGGAGCCGACGACCGACACGATCGGCGCGCGCAGTTTGGCCACGCGGGCGTCGAGCAGGCCGCTGAAGTACTCCTCGGCGGCGCGGCTGTCGGCGCGCATGTTCGTGATGATCCGGTCGGCCTGCGCCGGATCGAGGTCGTCGGTGTCGACGCCCATACCCTTGAGCCAGTTCGAGTAGTACCGGTTGCTGCGCAGCTTCTCCAGCCGGGTGCGCAGCGTGCCCACCGCGCCCTTCATCCGGGCGAACGGGAAGATCGCGCCGATGTAGACGACCTCCAGCTCGCGGCCGCGCTCTTCGAGCAACCGGGCGACGGCGACGGCGAGCGCGTTGCCGACACCGCAGTGACCGTAGATGGCCAGCGGGCCGTCGATGCGGTCCAGGATCTCGCCCGCCAGCCGCTCGACCAGGTCGTCGAAGGGCAGAGCCTCTTCGGACAGCCCGACGTCGTGGCCGGGGATGGCGACCGAGTAGAGCGAATAACCCTCCGGGAGCGCGTCGGCCAAGGGCTGGTAGACGATCGCGCTGCCGCCGCCGTAGGGGAAGCAGACGTAGGTCAGCGTCCGCTGCTTGGCCGGTTTGGTCAGCTCGTACAGCAGGTGCCGCGGCCGGTCGGCGTCGTCACCGTCCATGAAGGACGCCAGTTCGCGGATTGTGCGGTGCTGGAACAGGTCCATGACACCGACCTGGCCCGCGCCCGCCTTGCCGATCCGCGCCACCACCTGGGTGGCCAGCATCGAATGGCCGCCGAGGTCGAAGAAATCGTCGTCGACACCGAGCTCGTCCACCTTGAGCACGTCCCGCCAGATTTCGGCCAGCAGGGCCTCGATCGGGGTCGACGGCGCGACCAGTTCTTTCGTCGCGTCCCGGGACGCGACCGGCGCGGGCAGTGCCTTGCGGTCGAGTTTGCCGTTCGGCGTGAGCGGCAGCTCGTCGAGGGCGACGAACGACGGCGGGACCATGTAGTCCGGCAGGCTCTGCTTGAGCGCCGTCCGCAGCGTGCCGGGCTCGGCGTCGCCGACGACGTACCCGACCAGCCGCTTGTCCCCCGGCGTGTCCTCGCGGACGATCACCGCGGCGTCGCGAACACCCGGCTGGGCGCGCAGGGTCGTCTCGATCTCCCCCAGCTCGATGCGGAGGCCGCGCAGTTTGACCTGGTGGTCGATCCGGCCGAGGAACGCGATCGTCCCGTCCGGGCGCCAATGCGCGAGGTCGCCCGTGCGGTACATCCGTCCACTGTGGAACGGATCGGGCACGAACCGCTCGGCCGTCAGTTCCGGGCGGTTGTGGTAGCCCAGTGCCAGGCCGACGCCGGCGATGTGCAGCTCGCCGGGCACGCCGACCGGGCAGGGCCGCCCGGCACGGTCGAGCACGTAGATCCGGATGTTCTGGATCGGCGCCCCGATCGGCACCGACGCGACGTCGGCGAGCGCGGCGGGGGTGCAGTGCCAGGAGGTGACGTCGATAGCGGCTTCGGTCGGGCCGTAGAGGTTGTGCAGCTCGCAGCCCGGCAGCCGCCGGGTGAACTCGCGCGCGGCGTCGAGCGGCAGTTCCTCGCCGCTGCACACCACCCGCCGCAACGCCGTGCAGCTCTCGACGCCTTGTTCGGCAAGGAAAAGCGTGAGCATCGACGGCACGAAGTGCGCGGTGGTGACGCTTTCCGATGCGAGCAGCTCACGCAGGTACGCGGCGTCCTTGTGGCCGCCCGGTTCGGCGAGCACGAGCCGCGCGCCGGTGATCAGCGGCCAGAAGAACTCCCAGACCGACACGTCGAAACCGGCCGGTGTCTTCTGCAGTACCGAATCGGTGCCGTCGAGGCGGTACGCGCGCTGCATCCAGTCGAGCCGGTTGACGATGCCGCGGTGACCGTTGGGCACGCCCTTCGGCTGCCCGGTCGAGCCCGAGGTGTAGATGACGTACGCCGGGTCTTCCGGTCCGGCGAGGGCTTCGGGCGGGGTGCCCGGCTCCCCGGCAAGGTCGTCAGGAGCGTCCAGGACGACGACGGTCGCATCCCCCGGCGGCAGCGTTTCGCGCAACGCAGCCTGCGTCAGCACGACGGGCGCGGCCGCGTCCCGCAGCATGAACGCCAGCCGGTCGGCCGGATACTCCGGGTCGAGCGGGACGTACGCGCCACCGGCTTTCAGCACCCCGAGAAGCGCGACGACCAGCTCGAACGACCGTTCCGCGAACACACCGGTGAGCACGCCCGGCCCGACCCCGAGCCCGCGCAGCCGGTGCGCGAGCCGGTTGGCCCGCTCGTCCAGCTCGCGGTAGGTCAGCGACGCGCCTCGGAAGGTCACGGCGGGTGCGTCCGGCGTCCGGGCGGTCTGCTCCTCGACGAGCGCGTGCAGCGTGGTCTGCGGGAACTCGGTGGTGGTGTCGTTCCAGCGCTCCAGGACGAGTTCACGCTGCGCGTCGTCGAGGATGTCCACTTCGGACAGCCGCCGGCCCGGGTCGGCGACGATCGAACGTAGCAGCGTGACCAGCCGCCCGGCCATCCCCTCGACCGTGTCGGCGGTGAACAGCGCGGTGTTGTACACGAGCTTGCCGATCAGCCCGCGTTCGAGCTCGATCGCGTGGAATTCGAAGTCGAACCGGGTCGCGGGCAGATCCATCGGCAGCCAGCGGAAGTCCACTTCGGACTCGCCCGCCTCGCCCATCCGGCCCATTTCGTAGTTCTGAAGCACGAACATCGCCTGGAACACCGGCGAGCGGCTGACGTCGCGAGGTACGCCGAGCGCGTTGACCAGCCGCTCGAACGGGACGTCAGCGTGCTCGAACGCGTCCAGCACGTGCCGGCGGGTGCGTTCGAGCAGTTCGGCGAACGTCGGATCGTCCGCCAGCTGGGCACGCAGCGGCAGCATGTTGATGAACATGCCCGCCACGCCCTCCAGTTCGGGCAGGCCACGCCCGGCCGAAGACGAGCCGATCGCGAAGTCCTCCTGGCCGGAGTACCGCGAAAGCAGCACTTGGTAGGCGGCCAGCAGGGTCATGAAGAGGGTGACCCCGTGCTCGCGGCTGAGGTCGCCGAGGGCGCGGGTGAGATCGCGCTCGACGAAGAACTCGTGGATCGCGCCGTCGAAGCTCTGCTTGGCGGGCCGGGGCCGGTCGGTGGGCAGCTCCAGTGGCTCGACCCCGGCGAGCTGCGCCTTCCAGTGCTCCAGCTGCCGGTCGAGTTCGCCGCCGGTGAGCGTGCGGCGCTGCCAGTGCGCGAAGTCGCCGTACCCGATGCTCAGCGCGGGCAGCTCGGCCGTGCCGCCGGTGCTCAGGGCGTGGTACTGCGCGGCGAGGTCACGCAGCAACAGGTCGACCGACCAGCCGTCGCCCACGATGTGATGCGTGCACAAGACCAGCAGGTGGTCCTCGTCGGACACCCGGGCCAGTGTCGCCCGCAGCAGCGGCCCCGTGGCCAGGTCGAACGTCTCGGCCGCGGCGGCGTCGACGGCCGCACGGGCCGCTTCTTCACTGCCAGAATCCACAATGGACAAATCAACGGTGACCGAGGTTTCGATGTGGACGGTCGGCTGCCCGTCGTCCCCTTCCGGGAACCGCATCCGCAGCGCCTCGTGCCGCGCGGGCAGCGTGTCCAAAGCGGACTGGAGCGCGGTGACGTCGAGCCTGCCGGTCAGCCGGATCGGCACCGGGATGTGGTACGACCCGGTGCCCGGCGCGAACTGCTCCATGAACCAGACGCGTTCCTGCTGATACGACAGCGGGACGACGGCATCGGCGGGGCGCGGCGTGATGGTCGCGGCCGGTTCCGCTCGCCGCCGCAGCCGCCGTTCGAGCAGGGCGCGGCGCGCGGCCGCACTGGTTTCGTCGATCGCGGTCATGAGTTCCCGCCTTCGGCCAGCTGACGCTGGACCTCTTCGTCACTGAGCTGGTCGAGGTCTTCCTCGAGGCGCCGCTCGATCTCGGCGGCGAGCGCGGCGACGGTGGTGAGGGTGAACAGCCCCCGCACCGGGATGTCGACCTCGATCTGCTTGCGGAGCCGGGCCATCGCGCGGATCGCCAGCAGCGAATTGCCGCCACGGGCGAAGAAATCGTCGTGCGCGCCGAGATCGTCGATGCCGAGCAGCTCCCCGAGCACCTCGGCGACGAGCTCTTCGGCCGCGGTCCGGGGCGCGACGTACGCCGCTGCCTCATCGGGTTCGGGATCCGGCAGCGCGGCCCGGTCGAGTTTGCCGCTGGCCGCCATCGGCAGCGCGTCGAGTGCCACGAACCGGGTCGGCACCAGGTACTCCGGCAGCGTCTTCCGTAGTGCTTCGGCCGCGCCGTCGGTGCTGCCGACTACGTAGCCGACGAGCGTGTCGCCGCGGACCGCCACGGCCGCGTCCCGCACCTCCGGCAGTTCGCGCAGCGCCGCTTCGACCTCGCCGGGCTCGATCCGGTAGCCGCGCAGCTTCACCTGCTCGTCGGCGCGGCCGAGGTAGTCGAGCGAGCCGTCGCGACGCCAGCGGACGAGGTCACCGGTCGCGTACATCCGGCTGGACAGTCCCTCGATGAACTTCTCCGCGGTCAGGTCCGGCAGACCGAGGTAGCCGCGGGCGAGCTGCGACCCGGCGACGTACAGCTCACCCGGGACGCCCGGCGGCACCGGCTGCCCCCGCTCGTCGAGCACGTACGCGCGGGTGCCGGGCACCGGACGACCGATCGAAACGGGTCCGGACGGCAGCGCGTCCCCGGGTTCGATCCGGTGCACGACGCAGCCGACCGTGGCCTCGGTCGGGCCGTACTCGTTGACGACGAGCGTGCCCGGGTGGCGCTCCCGCCACGGCTGGACGGTCTCGGCGGTCAGCGCTTCGCCACCGAGCACCAGCTCACCTGTCGGGAACAGCTCCTCGGCGAGGATGGCGAGATGGGTCGGGGTCGCTTTGACGAACGTCGGGCGGCCGCCGTCGACGACCGCGCCCCCGGCGGTGAGGGTGCCGAGCAGCGTCGTCACCGTGAGGTCGAACGACGGCGACGTGTGCAGCAACGCCCGTCCGGCCAGACCGGGGTACGCCTCTCGCGCCCATGCCAGATACGTGTCGACGGCCCGGTGCTCGACCTCGACGCCCTTGGGCCGCCCGGTCGAGCCCGACGTGTAGATCACGTAGGCGACGTCGCCCGGTCCAGCCGCCGGTTCCGGGTCTTCGGTGGCAGCGGCGGACCATTCGGCCGGATCGTCCAGGGCCAGGGTCTTGGTGTCCAAAGTGGACTCGCCGGTGACCAGCACGAACGGGACACCCGCGTCGGCGAGGATCAGCGCCTGCCGGGGAGCCGGGTTGGCCGGGTCGAGCGGGACGTAGGCCGCGCCGCTCTTCAGCACGCCGAGCACGCCGGTCAGCAGATCCGGCGAGTTCGGCACGCAGACGCCGACGACGGTGCCGGGACCGGCGCCCAGCTCACGCAGCCGGTGTGCGACGCGGTTGGCCCGCGTGTTCAGCTCGGCGTACGTCAGGCGGACCCCGCCGAAGTCGACGGCGGGCGCGTCCGGGGTCCGTCGCGCCTGTTCCTCGAACCGGGCGTGCACCGTCTTGGTGTCCGGAGTGGACAGTTCCGTCGGGTTCCACCCGGTCAGGACCAGCTCGCGCTCGGCGTCCGACAGCAGCGGCAGATCCGCGACCGACCCGGCCGGATCGGCCAGCGCCGCGGTGAGCAACCGCACGTACCGCTCGGCGATGGCTTCGGCGGTCTCGCGGTCGAACAGGTCGGTGCGGTAGACGAGCCTGCCGTCCACCGAGGTCAGGTCGATCGCGATGTCGTCCTTCGCGGTGGCCGACCGGATCGGCTCCAGCCCCGAGTCGGGCAGGAAGTTGAAACCGAGCTGGTACAGCGCCTGCACGCCGGGATCGCGTTCGGCCCCGACCGCCTCGGCGACCGCCTGGAACGGCACCTGGCTGTGGTCGATCGCCTCCAGCAGCGTGGTCCGGACCCGGCCGACCAGCTCGGTGAACGCGGGCGCGCCCGAGCAGTCGATCCGCACGGCCATCTGGTTGACGAACATGCCGATCAGGTCGGCCAGCTCCGGCAGGTCGCGACCGGCGACCGGGATGCCGACGACGATGTCGTCCACTCGGGACAGTCGCGAAAGGAGTGCCGCGTAACCGGCCAGCAGCACCATGAACGGCGACGCCGACAGCTCCCGGCTCAGCTCGCCGACCCGGTCGATCAAACCCTCGGGGAGGGTGAAGTGCACCTGATCACCGGCGAACGTCAGCTCCGACGGCCGCGGCCGGTCGGTGGGCAGACCGTGCACCGGCGGCAATCCGGCGAGCTGCTTGCGCCAGTAGTCCAGCTGTTCGCTCGACGTTTCGAGCTGCCCGCGCTGCCAGGCCGAGAAGTCCGGATACTGGATGGCCAGCTCGGGGAGCTTCGGCTCACGACCCTCGAACACGGCGTCACACGCCTCGCCCAGCTCCGTGCCCAGGACCAGCACCGAACCGGCGTCGAACACGGTGTGGTGCACGACGAACGTGAGCACCCACTCGTCGTCGGCCGTCCGGCACACCTGGGCCCGCCACGGCGGCGGCGAGTCGAGCGGGATGGCCCCGCGCGAAACCTCGCCGACGAGTTCGGCGAGCCGGGCTTCACGGGCGTCGGCGGGCAGGTCCCGCAGGTCGTGCACCTCGGGCTCGATCGGCACCTCGGCGTGCACCACCTGCATGAGCGCGCCGCCCTCCATGCGGAACGACGTGCGCAGCGCCTCGTGCCGTCCGACGATGACGCCGAGCGCGGCCCGCCACTGCTCCGCGGTCAGCGGCCGGTCGAGCCGGGCCTGGCAGTGCAGGTTGTACACCGGGGACGCCGGGTCGAGCTGGCCGGACAGCCAGATCCGCTCCTGCCCGAACGAGGCCGGGAACGTCCAT
Source organism: Amycolatopsis sp. WAC 04197 (assembly GCF_003947475.1). Lineage (NCBI taxonomy): Bacteria > Bacillati > Actinomycetota > Actinomycetes > Pseudonocardiales > Pseudonocardiaceae > Amycolatopsis > Amycolatopsis sp. WAC 04197. The sequence goes on from NZ_QHJK01000015.1 coordinate 112,268, forward strand.
TCCTTCGTGTCGCTCATGATTTCCTGTTCTCAGTGTCTGGTGGCGTGGGCAAGAGGTCCGTGAAGGCCTCCTTGAAGGACTCTGGGTCCCTCAAGGAGGCCTTCACGGACTTGGCACCGCATCCGCCAACGGGCTCTAGCGCTCGAGCTTGGGGATGGTGGTCCGGGCGGACTCGGCGGGAGCCTCGGCCTTGCCGGCGCGCAGTTCCTCGATGCGCTCTGCCAAGGTGGCCACTGTGGACGCTTCGAACAGCGTCTTCATCGCCAGCCGCGTGCCGGTGGCCTTGCGCACCTGGGCGATGAGCTGGATCGCGACCAGCGAGTTGCCGCCGAGGGCGAAGAAGTCGTCGTGCACGCCGATCTTCTCCACGCCGAGCAGCTCGGTCCACTGCCGGGCGATCTCCGCCTCCAGCTCGGTGCGCGGGGCGACGTAGTCGTCCTCCGACACCACCACCGCCGTCTCGCCGGGTTCCTCCAGCTCCTCGGCACTGACCTGACGTTCGATCAGCTCCCGCACCGGCAGCGTGGTGATCACCACGTGCCCGCCGAGGCCGGGGGCCAGCGCCCGGACGAACGCCTCGGCGCCGTCCACCGGCCGGATCCCGGTCGACGTCCCCGCGGTGTCCACAGTGGACGCAGAAGTCAGGCCACCGCCGACGGCTTCCTGATCGACCTGGCGCAGCACGAAATCCTCGATCGTGACGAGCACTCGGCCGGTCTCGTCGCACAGCGAGAGGTCGGCCGCCACCACCTGGTCGCCGCCCGTGTCGCGGTAGCGCAGGTGACTCCGGAAACTCGCCGGAAGCGCGTCGTGCACGACGATCCGGCCGTAACTCATCGGTAGATAGGTACCGCTCCCCCGGCCGCGGCCGAACGCGGTCGCGACGTCCAGCAGTGCCGGGTGCAGCCCCCACGCGCCGACATCACCCGACGCCGCCTCGGGCGCCGTGATCGTGGCCAGCTCCTCCTGGGCGCCGATGCGGTGTTCGCGCAACGCCGCCCAGCGCGGGCCGAAGGTGACCATGCTGGTGCGGCCGGTGCCGAAGCCGTGCCCGTCGTCGATCGGCTCGGTCCGGCCGGTCACCGCCGCGATGTCCACAGTGGACGTCGGCTCGGCCGGGACCCATCCGGCGGATCCGCGCACGTGGGTCCGGCTCGCGCCGGCGACGTGGCTGGTCACGGTGAAGTCGTCACCGTCGAACTCCACGCGGTACTCCGCGGTGGAGACGTCCGGGACGCCGAACGGCTCCAGGAAGGCGACGTCCCGCAGCTCGACGACGTAGCCGTCACCGGGCTTCGGCAGCGCCGCGGCCACCGCCGCGCGGACGGTCTCCAGATGTCCCGTGCCCGGGACCACCGGCACCCCGGCGATCCGGTGCTCGTCGAGCAGCCAGTGCGTGGCCGCCGAGACGAGCCCGTGCGCGCCGTCCTCGGTACGCGTGGTGAGCACAGGGTGCTCGACCGGGCCGAGTGCCCGCGACCGGGTGGTGCGGATCGTCGTCGGCGCGGCCACCTCCGCGGCCATGCCGACCTCGTCCCAGCCACCCCAGGCGTGCGACACCAGCCGCGCCTGCCAGCCGTGGCCTCCCCGCGCGTAGGCGTCGAGGAAGTTGTTGGCGGCGCAGTAGTCGACCTGCCCGATGCCGCCCACCGCCGCGGTGATCGACGAGCACAGCGCGACGAAGTCCATCGGCAGGTCGGCGAACGCCTCGGCCAGCGCCAGTGTTCCGGCGATCTTCGGGGCCAGCACGGCCTCGGCCGCCGCCCGCTCCTTCACCTCGGCGACGCCGCCGCCAGGCAACCCGGCGGCGTGCACGATCCCGTCGAGACCGCCGAACTCGCGCTCGGCCAGCTCACGCACCTCGCGCAGCCGCGCCGCGTCGGTGACATCGGCGGCGACGACGTGCACCACCGCGCCCGCGGCCTCCATCCGCCGCACGGCGAGCATCGCGCGCCCGGCGCGATCGGTGCCGCCGTGCGCGGCGAGGTGCGCGTCCCACTCCGCCCTCGGCGGCAGCCCGGCGCGGGTGAGCAGCACGAGCTTCGCCCGCACCCGGCGGGCGAGATCCTCGGCGAGCGTGATGCCGATACCGCCGATCCCGCCCGTGATCAGGTACCGGCCGCCGTCGCGCAGCACCGGTTCGGCGGCCTCGGGCAGGGCGAGTTGCGTGTAGTCCAGCACCCAGCGACGGCCGGCCCGCAGCGCGACCTCGGCCGCCGCGTCGGCCGGGCGGAACAGCTCGGCGATGGCGTCCTGCACACGATCGGTGTCGATCCGGCGCACCACCGTGCCCGGCACCTCCAGCGGCACCACCCGCGCGATACCGGCGAGGGTCGCGTGCTCGGGGCGGGTCAGATCGGTACCGGTGACGTCGGCGGTGCCGGTGCTCAGCACGTCGATCCGCACCGGCTCACCCCACGCCTGAACAAGATTGAGCACGCTGAAGAAACCGCGGTCCTGGGCGGCCATACCGCGCTCGTCCCCGGCCAGCGTCCAGGCGTGGACGACCCGCTCGGGCCGGGCGGGCAGCGCGGCCACGAGCGCGTCGTAGTCCTCGCGCACCCCGGGCCGGACGGTGAATCCGGTCTCCGTCGCGGCGAAGCCGTCGCCAGGACGCACCTCGGTGACCGTCACCCCCGCGTCGCGCAACAGACCGGGCAGGGCGTCGTCGGCGGCGAAGACGAGCGCGCTCGCGAAGGGCTCGCGTCTCAGCTCCGGTTCCGCCTGCCGCCACGCCGGGACCGCGAACCACTCGGACAACGGCAGCGGACCGGTCGACCGCACGGGCTGGGTCGCCGTCGCCGGGTCCGGGTCGACCCAGTACCGCTTGCGCGCGTACGGATAGCCGGGCAGCGGGACCCGGTTCCCCGGAGCACCGAACGTCCGTGGTTCCAGGGAAACCCCGTTCGTCCACAAGAGACCGGCCGCGCCGTACAGCGTTTCGACGTCACCGATGCGCTCGGTACGGCCCGGCAGGCTCGGCTGCGGCGCGGGCATGCCCTTCGGCACCTGACCGCGGGACAGTCCGGACAGCTGATGCCCCGGTCCGCATTCGACGAGCGCCCAGCGCCCACCGCGCGCGAACAGGTTCTTGACGCAGTCGCCGAACCGGACGGCCTGACGCAGGTGCGAGGCCCAGTAGGCGGGGTCGGTGGCCTGGGCGTCGGTGATCCAGTCGCCGGTGACGTTCGACAGGAACGGCCGCGCGGGCGCGGTGCGGGTGACGGCGGTGACGGCCGCGGTGAACTCGGCGAGGATCGGGTCCATCATCGGCGAGTGGAACGCGTGCGAGGTCACCAGTTCGCGGCACTGCACGCCGCTGGCCTTGAGCGTCGCCGCGAACTCCGCGACCGCGTCCGACGGCCCGGCCACGACACACGTGCCGGGTCCGTTCACGCCGGCGATCGCGAGGGTGTCCGGAAGCCTTGAGGCGACGCTTTCCTCGTCGAGCTGGACGGCCAGCATCGCCCCGGCGGGCATCGACTGCATCAGGCGGCCGCGCGTGGCGACCAGGTTCAGCGCGTCCGGCAGGGTGAAGACCCCGGCGACGGTGGCGGCGACGTACTCGCCGACCGAATGGCCGATCATCGCCGCGGGCCGCACTCCCCAGCTCTGCCACAGTTTCGCCAGCGCGTACTCGACGACGAACAGCGCGGGCTGGGTCACGCGGGTTTCCCGCAGTGCCTGCTCGCCACCGGGCCGGAAGATCAGGTCGCGCAGCTCCGGCAGCTCGGTTTCGAGCAGCCGCAGGCATTCGTCGACGGCCGCGGCGAACACCGGCTCGGCGTCGTACAGCTCGGCGCCCATCCCGGCGTACTGGGAACCCTGCCCGGGGAAGAGGAACGCGACGTTCGTTTCCCCCGCCTGTGCGGACACGAGGCGCCGGGAGTCGCGCAGCCCGTCGACCGCGTCCTCCGGGTCACGGGCGACGACGACCGCGCGGTGCGGGTACTCGGTGCGCCCGGCGGCCAGGGTGTACGCCACATCGGCGAGGTCGAGGTCGACGTCCCCGGCCAGCCGGTCGGCGAGCTGGTCGACCGCGGCCGAGAGCGCTTCCGTGGTGTTGGCCGAAATCCGCAGCAGATGCGCGGGATGTGGCGTCCGGGACCGCTGCGGGCGGGGCGCCTCCTCCAGCACGACGTGCGCGTTGGTCCCGCCGACGCCGAACGAGCTGACGCCCGCCCGCCGCGGCACCCGGTCCGCCTCCCACTTCGTCACCTCGCGGGCCGGATAGAACGGGCTCGCCGGGAAGTCGATACCGGGGTTGGGTTCGTGGTAGTTGATGGTCGGCGGGATCAGCCCGTGCTCCATGACGAGCACGGCCTTGATCAGCGAGACCACGCCCGCCGCCTGCGAAAGGTGGCCGATGTTGGACTTCACCGAGCCGATCGCGCACCAGCCGGTGTCCTCGATCCCGTTCCCGTACACAGTGGACAGTGCGGTGACCTCGATCGGGTCGCCCAGCGCGGTGCCGGTGCCGTGCGCCTCGACGTAGCCGATGGTGCGCGGATCCACACCGGCCATGCCGACCGCCTGCGCGACCGCTTCGGTCTGCCCGGACACGCTGGGCGCGGAGAAACCGACCTTGGTGGCGCCGTCGTTGTTGATCGCGTTGCCCAGCACGACACCCCGGATGTGGTCGCCGTCCTCGATCGCCTGCGACAGCCGCTTCACCAGCACGACCCCGACGCCGCTGCTCCAGACCGTGCCGTTGGCGTCCGCGTCGAACGCGCGCACGTGGCCGTCCGGCGAGGTGAAACCGTCGACACCCATGTAGCCGATGCCGTGCGGCATCTCCACGTTGACCCCGCCTGCCAGCGCCATGTCGCACTCGCCGTTGCGCAGCGCCTCGCAGGCGAGGTGCACCGCGACCAGGGACGTCGAGCAGGCGGTGAACACCGCGAGGCTCGGGCCGCGCAGGTTGAGCTTGTACGACACCGAAGTCGTCAGATAGCTCGGCTGGTTGCCGGTCGAGATGCCGATCCCGCCGTGCTGCGAGGCGAGGAGCCGCTCGTTGCGCAGCAGGTTCTCCGTCAGGTAGCCGGTGCCCCCGGACCCGCCGTAGACGCCGATCGCGCCGTCGAAGCGGGCCGGGTCGTAGCCCGCGTCGGTCAGCGCGGCGTGGCACGACTGGAGGAACAGCCGATGCTGCGGGTCGGTGATCTCGGCTTCACGGCTGGTCATGCCGAACAGTTCCGCGTCGAACTCGTCGAAGCCGTCGACCACGGCGGTGGCGTTCACCCAGCTCGGATCGTCCACTGTGTCCGGTGCGGCGCCGCGGGCGATCATCTCCTCGCGGGTGGCGGGCACGATCGACTCGACGCCGTCGACGAGGTTGCGCCAGAACTGCCGCGCGTCACGCGCGCCGGGCACGCGCACGTCGAGTCCGACGATCGCGATGGGTTCGGCTCCGGGATCGCCGGTGCCGGTTTCGGGGAGGTGGGTCACGGTGGTGCTCCTATCAGGGGCCGGCCGGGCCGGCGGTGCGACGGGGTCTTCTGGTCTGGGTGCGGCCGCGGCGGGCGGCGACGCGTTCGGCGGCGCGAGCCAGCTCCGGGCTGGCGGCGCCATCGGAGTGCAGGTGCGCGGCGAGGGCGCGGACGGTGGGGTGGGTGAACAGGTCGACCATCGGGATCCGGCGCGCGAGCCGGGCGGTGACCTGGGCGTGCACCTTGGCGAGGGCGAGCGAATGCCCGCCCACGTCGAAGAAGTTGTCGGTGTGCCCCACTTCCGCGACGCCGAGGACATCGCACCAGGCACGCGCGATCACGGCCTCGGTCGCCGCGAGCGCCACCGGGTCCGCCGCGACCGGCACCGGCCGTGTCCTGGCGCGGGTCGCCGCGGCCGGAGCGGCGGTGCGGACACCCGCCCTCGGCAGTTCCGGCGCACTCGTCCCGACCGGCGCGTCCGGCGCCGCGGCCAGCGCGCCGAGCAGGGCGACGTAGTCCTCGGCGAGCCCCGCCATCCTGGTGTGGTCGAACAGGTCCGGGTTGTACAGCAGTTCGACGCCGTCGTCGTGGACGTACACCGTAAGGTCGAACGGCGAACCCGGCTTGTCGACCGGCAGCCACGCCGAAGCCACGCTGGGCAGGTCGAGCCTCGGCTCGGCGAAGTTCAGGACGTTGAACATCACCTGCACGAGCGGGGCGTGTGCGGGATCGCGAGGCACGCCGAGCACCTCCACGAGCCGCTCGACGGGCGCGGCCGGATGCGCGGTGGCGGCGAGGAGTTCCGCGCCGCCGTCGCGGACGTGCGTGGTGAAGTCCGCGGCGTCGTCGGCCCGCAGCCGCACCGGCACGATGTCCACGAAGAACCCCGCGACGTCCTGGCTTTCGGCGAGTTGCCGGTCCGCGACGACCGTGGCGACCAGATGGTCGCTCGCCCCGGTGAGCCGCCGCAGCAGCTGGCCGAACGCGGCGAGCAGCACCCCGGCGCGGGTCGTGCCGGTGCGGGCGGCCAGCGTCCGGACCGAGTCGGCGACACCGTCCGAAAAGGACTGACGCAGGCTCGCGCCCCGGTAGGTCTGCACGGCCGGGCGCGGCCGGTCCCGCGGAAGGTCCACTGTGGTCGGTGCACCGGCCAGATGTTCGGTCCACCAGGCGACATCCACGGCCTCTCGACGTTCGTCGCGTCCGGCCCGCCACACCGCGTAGTCCGCATAGGACGCCACCGGCGGCGGCAGCGGCTCGCCCCGGTAGGCCGCCGACAGGTCGGCGCACAGCAGATCCTGCGACCAGCCGTCGAACACCGCGTGATGCAGTGTGAAGCCGAGTACGTGCTCCGTCTCGCCGAGCCGGTAGAGCCGCACACGCCAGGGAGCCTCGCGGTCGAGGTGCACCGGTGTCGCGGCGTCGGCGGCAAGCCGGGCCCGCAGACCGTCCTCGGTCATCGGCGCCACCGGCAGCGGCACGTCCGACGGCGGCAGGCGATCCGCCACCGGCGCGCCGTCGACGGCGCGGATCCGCCAGCGGAGCACGTCGTGCCGCTCGGCGACCGCGCGCAAGGCCTGGCGCAGCGCGTCGACGTCCAGCACGCCGGTCAGCCGGAACGCCATCGCGATGTTGTACGGCGCGGCGTCCGGGGCGAGCTGGTCGAGGAACCACATCCGCCGCTGCTGCGGGGACAACGTGGGCTCGTGCCCGGTGGTCAGTCCCGGCCCGGTCAACGGCGCCGCGGCCGCGACCCGCCGGGTGAGCCCGTCAAGCGTGCCGCCTGCCAGGACGTCCTCCGTGGCGACGTCGGCGGCCAGCTCCGTCCGCAGCGCCGCGACCAGGCGCATCGCGGCGATCGAGTTCCCGCCCGAGGCCAGGAAATCCGTCCCCGCGCCGTCGCCGAGCACCCGCCGCCAGATGGCCGCGACCGCGCGTTCGGCCGGGGTGCCGAGCGGGCCGAGGTCCGCCCGTTCCTCCGCCAGCGCCGCTTCGGCCAGGTCGCGCAGCGCGGGCCGGTCGATCTTGCCGGTGAGCGGGTTGACCGGCAGGCGGTCGAGCACCCGGACCGCGGCCGGCCGCATCGCCGCGGTGAGCCGGTCCCGGCCGAGTTCGTCCACATCGGACGGTGCGGAAGCCGGGGCCAGGAAGGCCACCAGCCGGGTGCCCGCCGGCCCGGGGACGGCCGTCACGGCGGCGGCTTCGACGTCCGGGTGGGTCGTGAGCGCGGCCTCCACCTCGCCCAGTTCGATCCGCTGGCCGCGGACCTTCACCTGGCGGTCGGCCCGCCCGGTGAATTCGAGCCGCCCGTCGGGCAGAACGCGGGCCAGGTCTCCGGTGCGGTAGAGCCGCTCCCCCGGCGTGATCGGGTCGTCGACGAACTTCTCGGCGGTCAGCTCCGGGCTGCCGAGGTAGCCGAGCGCGAGGCCCGGGCCGCCGATGAGCAGTTCGCCGATCTCGCCGGGCGCGACCGGCCGCAGCTCGGCGTCCACGACATACGCCCGGTGGTTCGGCGTCGGGCGGCCGAGCGGCAACGGGTCGGCGGGGATGCCGGTGACCTCGTCGGTGACGACCACGACCGTGGTCTCGGTCGGCCCGTAGGCGTTGAAGAACCGCCGTCCCGGCAGCCAGCGCGCGGCGAGCTCCGCGGGCACCGGCTCGCCACCACAGGCGATGACCCGCCAGCCGGGGACGGCCGAGGGGTCCACCATGGACAGCAGGGTCGGCGTGACGAAGCCCCATTCGACGTCGTGCTCGACGAGGAACCGCCGCAGCCGTTCGGGGTCCGCCCGGTCGGCGACCCCGGTGAGCTGCACCGATCCGCCGTTCGTCAGCGGGACGAACACGTCCATGGTGAAGGCGTCGAAGGCGAGCGAAGAGATGCCGAGTGCGCGGGCACCGGGCCGGATCCCGAGGGCGGCGGCGAACCCGGTCACGAACGCGACCACGTTGCGGTGACTGGTCAGCACGCCCTTGGGGCGGCCGGTGGAACCGGAGGTGTAGAGGAGGTGGACGAGGTCGTCCGGCCCGGCGGGGCACTCCACGGGTTCCTCCGCGGGCGGGGGCACGTCGAGCGCCTCGATGCCCGCCGTGGCACCGAATTCGGCCCGCGCGCGGTCGCCGACGACGAGGGAGACCTCGGCGTCGGCGGCGATTTCGGCCAGCCGCGCTTTCGGGCCGCCTGGCTCAAGCGGTACGTAGGCGGCCCCGGACAGCAGCACCCCCACGACGGTCGAGATCAGCTCCGGCCGCCGGTCGGCGCAGACGCCGACGCGGGTGCCGGGCCCGGCGCCCCGGGACCGCAGCAGCCGCGCGACGCCGGTCGCCGACGCGATCAGTTCGCGGTAGGTCAGCCGGGCGTCTCCTTGCCGGACGGCGACGGCGTCGGGGGTGCGCGCGGCCTGGGCGAGGATCAGCCCGGTGAGCGTGGTGTCCGGATAGGACAGTGGCGGGCCGTGGCCACCCACGACGGGCAAGGTGTCGGTCACCGAGGGGTCTCCTGGTCGGTTGTGTGCTGACGCGGTGGGTCGATCCAGTGCCGTTCCCGCTGGAACGGATAACCCGGCAAGGGGACGCGGCCGGGATCGCCGTCCGCCGCCCACTCGACGTCGCCGCCCCCGGCCCACTGAACGGCCAGGTCCCGCTCCGCACCGGCGGGGCCCTCGACGTCGGTTCCGTTCGCCAGCACCGCGTCGAGCGCGGCGACCGCCGACTCGACCGAATCCGCCACCACGGCGGCCCGGCACGCGAACGCCCGGCGGACCGAAAGCGTGTACGCCGTGTCCCCAAGGTCCGGCGCGTCCGTGGCGAGCCGGTCGCGCAGCCGGGAAACCGCCTCGCGCAACGCCTTCGCGTCACGCGCGGACACCGGCAGGACGAACGGACCGCTCGCCTCCGCCCGTGGTTGTGCGGCGGGGGCCTCCTCCACGATCACGTGCACGTTCGTGCCGCCCATGCCGAACGAGCTGACCCCGGCCACCCGCCGCTCGCGGACGGGCCAGTCGGTGGCCTTCGCGGGGACGTACCAGGGGCCGCCCGCCAGGTCGACCTCCGGATGCGGGGCCGTGAAGTGCAGGTTCGGCGGGATGACACCGTGCTGTACGGACAACACGGCCTTGATCAGCCCGGCGATGCCGGACGCCGCGTCGAGGTGCCCGATGTTCGTCTTCACCGAGCCCAGCGCACACGTTTCCGGCGGCGTGTCCCGGTAGACGCGGTTGAGCGCGGCCACCTCGATCGCGTCGCCCAGCGGTGTGCCACTGCCGTGGGCTTCGAGCAGCGCGACCTCCTCCGGGGCGACGTCCGCGAGCGCCAGCGCCTCGGCCACCGCGGCCGCCTGCCCGGCCGGCCCCGGTACGGCGTAACCCGCACGGTCCGGGCCGTCGTTCGTGATCGCCCAGCCGGGCAGCACGGCGTAGATGTGGTCGCGGTCGGCGACCGCGTCCGCCAACCGCCGGAGCACGACGGCCCCGGCACCCGAGCCGAATCCGGCACCCGCCGCGGCGACGTCGAACGCGCGGCACCGGCCGTCCGGCGAGACGAGCCCGCCACTGCGATAGCGCGGCCACGTCACGCTCGCGCCGCCGGCCAGCGCGACGTCGCACCGGTAGTCCAGGAGGCTCTGCGCGGCCAGCGCCACCGCCGCGAGCGAACTGGAGCACGCGCTCTGCACGGCCACCGCCGGCCCGGTCAGCCCGAGCCGGTAGGCGACCTGGCCGGGCAGGTGGTCGGTGAGCTGGCGGCCGGGCAGCCGCCCCTCCCAGTCGTCCGGGTCGACGTCGCCGGTCACCGCCGGGTTGCCGAACAGGTGGAACAGGAAGTAGCGGTTCACCGAGGTGCTCGTGAACACCCCGACCGGCCCGGTCTCGGCGGCGGGGTCGCGGCCCGCGTCCTCCAGCGCCTGCCAGGCCGTTTCGAGGAACAGCCGGTGCTGCGGGTCGGTCCGCGCGGCTTCGTCGGCGGTGAATCCGAAGAAACCGGCGTCGAAGTCTTCGACACCCTCGATCCGGCCGCCCGCCCGCACGTACGCCGGGTCGGCACGCAGGCCCGGTCCGATGCCCAGCGCCGCCAGCTCGTCGTCGGTGTAGTCGTGGATCGAGTCGACGCCCGCGCAGAGGTTCCACCAGAACGCGGCGGCGTCCGGCGCGCCCGGGAACCGGCAGGCCAGCCCGACGACGGCGATGAGATCCCCGGTCTGCTCCTCCGCGCTGACCGGCGGCGGAGTGTCCGAAGTGGACTCCGTGAACCAGGCGGCCTGTCCGGCGATCGTCGTCCGCTCGAACAGGACGAGGAGCGGGACGTCCACGCCGAATTCGTCGGCCAGCCCCGCCTGCACACGGCCGAGCCGCAGCGAGTCGCCACCGGCGTCGAAGAACGCCTCGGCGCGCCCGACCCGGTCGCGGCCCAGGACGGCGCACCAGATCCGGTGCACGCGTTCCTCGTCCGGGGTCAGCCGCTCGTCCGGGACGGTCGCGGCCGCCCGCGGGTCCGGCAGGGCCAGTTCGTCGAGTTTCCCGGTGACGGTCAGCGGAAAAGCGTCCAGCACGGCGACGGCGGCGGGGACCGAGTAGCCGGGCAGGACGTCCGCCAGCGCGGCCCGCAAGGTCCGGCCGTCCGGACGCGGGCCGTCCGCGGTCACGTAGGCGAGCAGGTCGCCGTCGCGCACGATCGCGCGGGCCTCGGCCACGCCGGACTGTTCGGCGAGACGGGCCTCGATCTCGGTCAGCTCCACCCGGAAACCGCGGATCTTGACCTGCCGGTCGAGCCTGCCGAGGCAGACGAGGTTCCCGTCCGGAAGCAGCGTGGCGAGGTCGCCGGTCCGGTAGCGGCGGACGCCGTCGGCCGTCACCCCGAACGCCGGGCTCGGCTGGTCGAGGTAGCCGTCGACGAGGTGCCGCCCGCTCACTTCGAGTTCGCCGCTGTCCAGCACGGTCAGCGTGAACCCGGGCAGCGCGCGCCCGATCGGCAGCGGCCCGTCCGCATCCGGGCGCAGGTCGGCGGCGGTCGTCCGGTAGTGCGCCGCGAAAGTCACCTCGGTGGCGCCGTAGCCGTTGACGAACACGCAGTCCGGCGCGAACCGGCCGCGGCGGACGTCGGCGTGGGTCGCCTGCTCGCCGCCGAGCAGCACGGTCCGCACGAACGGGAGGCCGGTCTCGCCGAGGACGTCGAGCAGGTGCCGGTAGACCGTGGGCGTCGAGTGGTAGACGGTCACCTCATGCCTGGCCAGCTCGCGCGCGGCGTGGGCGAGACCGTGCGCGCGCAGGTCGACCGGCACGAGCGCGGCGCCGGTGAGCAGGGCGGGGTACAGATCCGGAATCGCCGCGTCGAAGCCGAACGACGCGAGCAGGCTGAGCCGGTCGGCCGCGGTGATACCGAGCGCGGCGATCTGGTTGTCGACGACGTGCAGGAGATTGCGGTGGGTCTGCGCGACGGCCTTCGGCCTGCCGGTGGACCCGGAGGTGAACAGCACGTACGCCGGAGCGTCCGGATCGATTTCGGGAACCGGGAGCGGGGCGGTCTCCGTGCCCGAGTGTACGAGCCGCGCGGATCCGGTGCGGCACAAGGACTCCGCGAGCTCGATGTACTCGGGATCCGCGAGTACGGCAGACACCCGCGCGGCCGTGAGCTGGTACTCGAGACGTTCCCGGGGGAAGGTCGGGTCCAGCGGGACATAGGTGCAGCCCGCGGCGAGGGTGCCGAGGATCGCCGCGATCGCGGCGCTGCCGTGCCCGGTGACGAGCCCGACCCGCTCCCCCGGCCGGACACCGGCGTCGCGCAATCGCAGCGCGCGGCCGCCCGCGAGCCCGGCCAGCCGGGCGTAGGTGAGCCCGGCGCCCTGCTCGAAAACCGCGATCCGATCGGGCGATTTCCGGGCGTGCACATCGAATCGGCTGACGCAGCCGGCTTCTCTCATCGGGCGTCGAGCAGTCGCTCCGAGGCTTTTCGGGCGCACGACAACAACGGCGTGGACTTCATCTTGCTCCCCAGTGACCATGCAGGTGAAGAATTACGCAAGGTTAAGACGATCCGCCGCGACGAGGAATACGATTTCCGCCGATTTGGGCCGAATGGCGCACTGATCTTGGACCACAAGACGCAGCTAGCCGCGTCTTCCAGCTCAATCGGCGATCTTGACGATCTTCGCAGTCCATCCTTCGGCCACCATCGACACTCGGTCGACTACTTTCGGTAATGTGTCGGATATTAACCGACACCGTGTCGCGGAATGCATTCACCAAAACAAAGTGGACAATTTTCCACAATCGATTCAGAAATGGCATTCATGATCGCGCGGGGCAGACTTACGCCTGCCGCGACGTTTGCACTCACCCCGAGAGCGCTCGCTCACCCTTCCCCGGGAAGCCAGGTCAAGGTGTCCGTTTTGCGCATTTTTGCGCAAGCAAGGCAGACATGGGGCGTTGCGAAAGCCACTTTCGCAACGTTGAAGGTTGCGAAAGTGGCTTTCGCAACACCCGCTGCGGAGAGCAGCGAGTCGTTTGCGGACACTCGACCGCCTGCCGACGCGGCGACGGAACCGCCCGCGCCTCCCGCGAGTCCCAGTTGAGAACTGGACGCACAACGACTACAAGGGACTGAATGAAGACGCTACTCAAGAAGGCGACGATCACCGCCGCGGCGAGCACCCTGCTGCTCGGCCTCACCGTGGTGGGCACCGCCTCCGCTGAGGCCGCGGCCATCACCTGTGACTCGAAGTCCAGCGGTAAGGACGGGCCCTTCTACCACGGGGAATCCGCCTCCTACGCCTACGACAACCGCTTCAGCAAGAGTCATCCCGTCCCCGCGCTGGAGACCAACATCCCGCAGGGCACGGCGACCTGGTCGAACTGGGACGGGTCGAACGACCTGATCCTGGTCACCTCGTACGAGTCGGGTCACCGCAGCGCGATCATCATCGGCATCGACGCCAAGACCGGCAAGCAGGTCGGCCAGGCACTGCTCGCGTACTCGCACGTCGGCGGGATCGCCGTGTTCGAGAAGCAGGGCTGGGCGTTCGTGTCGGGCAAGGGCGACACGATCCGCAAGTACTCGCTGGCGAAGCTCAAGAACGCGATCAAGAAGTCGCTGCCCATCGAGCAGGAGGGGAAGGCGCAGATCGTCTACGCCTCCTCGTTCCTCACCAGCCACGGCCCGACCAACACCTTGTGGGCCGGCAAGTTCGAGGACGCCAAGCGCGGTTTGATGCACTCCTACACCGTCGGCGCCGACGGCAAACTGGGCTACCGGCCGGGGTCGTGGGAGGTGCCGACGAAGACGCAGGGTCTCATCGTCACCAAGGACCTGTTCATCTACAGCACTTCGCACGGCAGGAACAACCGCAGCAACATCTACGTCGTCCGGCGCGGCGCCGGCGACAAGGACCTGGACACGGCCAAGAAGCACTGCTTCCGGGCGCCGAGCATGTCCGAGGGGCTGACCGTCTACGGCAGCAACGTCTACCTGGCGTTCGAGTCCGGCGCGCACTACTACAGCAAGGCCGCGGACAAGCCGAGGAACATCATCTCGAACCTGCACAAGGCGCCACTGTCCTCTTTGGAGGCACTCGCGCCCCGGTGACGGATCACGGCGAACGGGCGAGGACGGTCGCGTCACCGTCCTCGCCCGTTTGTCACGCCACGCTGCTCGCCTGCTGCTCGGCGATCCAGTCCCGGTACACCGTCACGTCGGTCCAGATGCCCAGGCCGCTGGCGCATTTCGGGTCCGCGTCACCGTCGCGGCTGGTGGCACCGACCAGTTCCCACTCGCCCGGCCTGCCCTTGATCTGCGGTCCGCCCGAGTCGCCGTAGCAGCCCATCGCGTCCGGCGTGTCGGAACCGGTGCAGATCTCCTTGCCCGTGGCCAGATTTCGGCAATCCTCCCCCGGCCTGATCTTGGTGTCCAGCTCCTGGAGGATCTCCGGCGCCCCGCAGGTCTGGTCGGCGCAGTGCTCACCCCAGCCGAGGATCCGGGTCGCCGTCCCCGCTCCGCCCGCCGCCGCGGCGATCTTGATCGGCTTCTCGGTCACCGGTTTGTCCAACCGCACCAACGCGATGTCCCCGCCAGGCGGGTTCTGCCCGACGAAGTCCGGATGCACGATGATCCGGCTGACGCCGGTCTCGGTGCCCCCGCTGTTGTGCTGCCGCGCCCCGATCCTGGTCCTGATCTCCCCCGGCTGTGCTCCCTTCACACAGTGCGCCGCGGTGACCACCCAGTTCTCGCTGATCAGCGAACCGCCGCAGAAATGGTTGCCGCCCTGCTGCAGCGACACCATGAACGAGTAGTCCTCGGTGGCGTCGTGCCCGCCGATGACGAAAGGCGTCGGCCCGCCGGCCGCCGAAGCGACCCCCGGGATCAGCATCGCTCCCGCCGCGGCCAGCCCGACCGCCAGTACCCCTGTTTTGCGAAGCATTATCGTGATCTCCCCGTAGACGACGAATTACTTACCGTCGTCACGCTATGGGGCGAAGATCATGACTGGATCGGCTCATCGGCCGGGTCTACATCGGCCGAATGGCCGACCCAGCGTGACCGTGTCACACGATTGGCGTTCGTGCGCGGTGCCGGACCGACTTGCCACGACCATCGGAGTCGGTACGGTGCTGGTGACAAAAGGGGTTCCGCCTGCCGATGCGTTGTGAGGTGTGGGGTGTCCGTGCGGAGTGAACGGGTTCCAGCGGGTGTCGACGTCCGATTGCCCAGTGCGGCCCGGGTCTACGACTGGTTGCTCGGCGGCAGCCACAACTTCGACGCCGACCGCGCCGTCGGGGAGAAGGTCGTGGCCGTCCTGCCGTCCGGACGCCGGGTCGCCGCGTCCAACCGGGCGTTCCTCCGCCGTGCCGTGCGGTACATGGTCGGCCAGGGCATCACCCAGTTCCTCGATCTGGGCTCGGGGATTCCGACCGTCGGCAACGTGCACGAGATCGCGCAGGACATGGACCCCGGCTGCAAGGTGGTCTACGTCGACTACGACAAGGTCGCCGTCGCCCACAGCCGCCTCATCCTCGACGGGAACCCGAACGCCGCCGTCGTCGAGGCGGACCTCTGCCGGCCAGAGGACGTACTGAACTCCGCCGTGACGCAAGGGATGCTGGACTTCGACCGCCCGATCGGGCTGCTCATGGTGGCCGTCTTCCATTTCATCCCGGACAGTCTGCGCCCCGCCGAGATCGTCGCCCGCTACCGCGAAACGCTGCCGAGTGGCAGCCTGGTCGCGCTGTCGCATCTGACCGCCGACCACGCGCCCGAGGCGATGGCGGCGGTCACCGAGGCGATGAAGAACAGTCGAGACCCCATGTATTTCCGCCCCTACGCCGAGGTCACCGCCCTCTTCGACGGGCTGGACCTGGTCGAGCCCGGTGTCGTGAGCGCGCCGCTGTGGCATGCGGAACCGGGCCTGCGCGACGTCGAGCCGGACGACGTCTACGCCGGCGTCGGACGCAAAGCCTGAGCGTCCGACCCCGCCGCTCCTCCGGGCTCAGCCGACGGCGACCTCCGCGAGTGGCACCGAGGTGTCGGCGAGCCGGTCGGGGTTCACCGGCCGTCCGCCGCGGATCAGGGCCTTGATCGGGTCGCCGACGTCCCAGACGTTGACGTTCATCCCCGCCAGCACCCGGCCTTCCTTGAGCCAGAACGCGATGAACTCCCGGGCTTCGACGTCGCCACGGAAGACGACACGGTCGTGACCGGCGTTGTGGCCGAGGTACTCCATCCCGAGGTCGTACTGGTCGGTGAAGAAATACGGGAGTTCGTCGTAGGTTTCGTCCTTGCCGAGCATCCCAGCGGCCACGACGGCGGGCTGCTTGAGCGCGTTCGCCCAGTGCTCCACCCGGACCGGACGGCCGAGGAACGGATGATCGGCGTTGGCGACGTCCCCCGCGGCGAAGATGTCCGGGTCGACGGTGCGCAGGTGCGCGTCGACGCGGACG
Organism: Amycolatopsis sp. WAC 04197; assembly: GCF_003947475.1. Classification (NCBI taxonomy): domain Bacteria; kingdom Bacillati; phylum Actinomycetota; class Actinomycetes; order Pseudonocardiales; family Pseudonocardiaceae; genus Amycolatopsis; species Amycolatopsis sp. WAC 04197. The sequence goes on from NZ_QHJK01000015.1 coordinate 128,619, forward strand.
CCGTTGTCCACCGTCAGTCCGGCGGCTTCGGCCAGCGCGGTGTTCGGAATCGCGCCGATCCCGACGAGGACGGCGTCGGCGTCGACGCGGGTGCCGTCGGCGAGACTGACGTGTTTCGCGCCCGTCCCGGCCACTTTGGCCCCGAGCCGCAGTTCGACGCCGTGCGCGGTGTGCAGGTCCGCGAACACCTTGGCCGCGTCGGGCCCCAGCACGGGCAGCAGCGGTAACTCGAGTGCTTCCAGCACCGTCACGTCGAGACCGGCCTGCCTGGCCGCCGCCGCGACCTCGAGACCGATCCACCCAGCGCCGACCACGGCGAGCCGGGACCCCGTCGCCAGCACCTGCCGCAGCCGCTCGGAGTCGCCGAGGCGGCGCAGCGTGAGCGCGCCCTCCATACCCGGCAGAACGCGAGGTTCGGCACCTGTCGCCAGGAGCAGTTTGGTGTAGCCGACCCGGGTGCCGTCGGCGAGCTCGACCTCATGGGCCGCCCGGTGGATCGCGGTCACGCGGGCGCCGAGCCGCAGGTCGACTTCGTGACCGGAGTACCAGCCCTCGTCATGTACGAAGGCGCTGTCGGCTTTTCCGGTGAGCATGTCCTTCGAGAGCGGCGGCCGCTCGTACGGACGTTGCCCTTCATCGCCGAGCAGCACGATCCGCCCGTCGAATCCCTTGTCACGTAAGGCTTCCGCGGCCTTCGCACCGGCGAGGCCGGCACCGATGATCACAAACGTCGGCGATTCCACTTGTCAGCTCCTCAGGGGTCGGGTTCGGGGGCGGCTGCCGCCGTCGCCAGGGCCGCGAGCAGCACTTCTTTTCGCCAATGAAGTTTGGTCTTATTATCGTCGGCGGTCAAGTCCGCGCGGGCACTGTGTGGATTTCTGGTCATCCAACGCCCCAAAATCCACACAGTCGATGTCGGGACGAGTGCGGAACGACCTGTCGAGTTACCGTCGACCCGTTCGTCATCCTCTTCGACAGATCGACACCGGCGAGTGGAGGACACGTGCTGTACATGCTGCTGATCTACAACTGCGATCGCCCGGAGCCGCAGGACCCGCGCTTCCCCGAGGCGCTGGCCCGGGTGAACGCGTTCGCCGACGAGTGCCGCCGCCGCGGCGCCTTCGTGTCCGGGCATCCGCTGCAAGGCGAGCACACCGCGACCACGGTCAGGGTCCGCGAGGGCAAGACGCTCGTCACCGACGGCCCGTTCCCCGAAACCCACGAACACCTCGGCGGCACCTACGTGCTCGACTGTCCCGGTCTCGACGTGGCACTGGAGCTGGCGGCGCTGTGCCCGATGGCCGAAGACGGCACGATCGAGGTGCGCCCGATCGCCGGGGTGCCTGCTCTCGACCACCGGGCGGCGACCGGCGTATGACGTCGGCGCCGGTCTTGTCGGAGACGTATCGCGAGCATCGATCCCGGATGCTCGCCGCGCTGGTCCGGGTGCTCGGCGACTTCGAACTCGCCGAGGACGCCCTGCAGGACGCGTGCGCGCTCGCCCTGCGCAAATGGGGTGATGCGGCTCCGGACGATCCGGTGGCCTGGCTGCTGACCGCGGCGCGCAACAGCGCGATCGACCGGCTGCGCCGAGCGCGCCGCGGTCAGGAAAAACTCGCCGAGCTGGGGTTTCCGCCGGAGGTGACGCAAATGGGCATCGGAGAGGAGAGCCTGCTCGGCGCCGGGGACGAGCGGCTCAGTCTCATCTTCACCTGCTGCCATCCCGCGCTGGCCGAAGAAGCGCGGGTCGCGTTGACCTTGCAGAGCGTGGCCGGAATGACCGCGGGACAGATCGCGCGCACGTTCCTGGTCGGGGAAGCGACGTTGGCGCAGCGACTCGTGCGGGCGAAACGCAAGATCCGCGACGCCGGGATCAGCCTCGACGTTCCCGCCGACCACCTTCTACCGGAGCGGCTCTCCGGAGTCCTCGCGGTGGTCTACGTGATCTTCACCCAGGGCTACACTGCCGACGGCGACCAGCCGGAGTTCCGGGAGCTCCAACGGGAGGCGATCCGGCTCGCCGAACTCATCGCCGCGCTCATGCCCGACGAGCCGGAGGCGCTCGGCCTGGCCGCGTTGCTCCTGCTGCAGGATTCCCGGGCCGCGGCACGCTATGGGCCGGACGGGGACGTCGTCCTGCTCGCCGACCAGGACCGCTCGCGATGGGACCGGTCCGAGATCGCCGAGGCCGTCGGGCTGCTCGACCGGGCGCTGCGCCACGGAAACCCCGGCCCGTATCAGCTGCAGGCCGCCATCGCCGTGCTGCACGCCCAAGCTCCGACAGCCGACGAGACGGACTGGGCGGGGATCGCCGGACTCTACGAACGCTTGCTGGAGTTGAGCCCCTCCCCCGTCGTCGCGCTGAACCACGCGGTCGCGGTCGCCATGGCCACCACCCCGGCGGACGGCCTCGCGCTCATCGACGGCATCGAGGGTCTCGACCGGTACCACCTCCTGCACGCCGCCCGTGCCGAGCTCCTGCGGCGCCTCGGCAGGAACGCCGACGCCGCGGCCGCGTACCGGCGCGCGCACGCACTCGCCGTCAAACCCGCCGACCGGCGCTATCTCACCAAGCGGCTGGCCGAACTCGACACCGTGGAGTCCCGATGAGACTGTCCATTCTCGACCATGGCCATCGTCGGCGCGCGAAGTTGTTCCTGGGACTCACTTCCCGGCGATCCGGGGTGCCCAGTCCCGACATCGTGAAGATGCTTTTGTACCGTCCCGGTTTCTTCGCCCGTCCTCTGCTGGAGCTCACGGCGGACGCGATGCGCGGGCCGTCCCACTGGACCGCCGGCGAACGCGAGTACCTCGCCATGTCCACCGCGCGACTGCACGAATGCCCGTTCTGCGCCGTCACCCACGCCGAGCTCACCCGTATCGCGGGCACCGGCGAGATCGACCCGGACGACGCGGGGTCGGCGCGTCCCGAACTCGCGGCCGTCCGCACGTTTCTGGAGGCCGTCAGCCGCGATCCCGGCTCGATCGACGCCACCCTCGTGACCGGACTGCCGCGGCACGCCGTCGCCGAAGCGCTCCGCGTGAACCTGGTCTGGAACATCGTCAACCGGCTCGCCAACGCCTTCGGCTTCGTCCTGCGCGACGGCCAGCTGGAGACCGGCACCAGGTCGCTGCACCGGTTCGGCTACCGGTTCCCCGGCTTCCTTCTCAGCGATGGACGGAAAACCGACCACGGAGACGTGGCGCGGAATCTGCGTCACGCCGTGCTGGAAAGCCCCGCCGCGACGGACAAGAGCATCCGAACGGCCGCCTTGACCGGTGAACGACTGCCCGGACCGCTGCACTCCTATGCCGCGAACGTCCGCGACGCGTCCCACCGGATCACCGACGCCGACGTGCAGCAACTCAAAGCCGCCGGATACAGCGAGGACGAGATCTTCGAGGTGACGGTGGCGGCCGCTGTCGGAGCCGCCCTGCGCGGCTTCGACGCCGGGAACCGCGCGGCCGGGATCTGAGTCACCGTGCCGAAGGCTCCCTTCGCCGCGTCCGATGCGGCGAAGGGAGCCTTCGGCCCGAGTGGTGTCACAAGACGGCGGGTGCCCTAGTCGGGACGGCCGACCTGCGTGTTCGACAGGTCGAGACCGATGGCGAAGTCCGCCGTGTAGCCGGTCCCGGACTGCTGTGGACGCAACAGCATCTGGGATCCGCCGTTGCGGTAGATCGAGTCCCGGCTGTTGGTCGTGTCGGCCGGGCCTTTCCGCCGGTACGGATCGGTCCGCAGATAGGCCGCGCCGAACTCGGGCGTGAAGTAAAGCTGCGAGGTGAACTCGTACGGACGGCCGTTGGTTCCGATGGTGCGTATTTTGACGTGGATATGCAGTGTGCGTCCGGTGTACCAGCCGGGAAGAATGGTGGTGAACCGGGCCGTGCCCGCCTGGTCGGTGTTCTGATAACCGCGCAGGAAACGGCGGCCGCGACTGCCCTGGGACGGAATGTCGGAGTAGAGCCCGAAAGCGTCGCACTGCCAGAGGTCGATCATCGCCCCCGACAGCGCGGTGCACTGCTGCTGGCGAACCTGCTGAACGGTGAAATTGATTACCAGCGGGGTACCGGGAACCAGTTGTCCAGTGGACGGCTCACTGCGGATATCGGAGCGGTTGAGCCGTTCGTCTACGAAGTACGGACCCTCCATTTGCTCCGGCTTGACCACACAATCCAACGTGCAGACCTCGGGGCTGCCCTCGGTGGAGGTGGTGCTCGCCGTGGCGGAGCCCGCGGCGGCGAGTGTCGCACCGGCGGCACCGAGCAGAATCAACGCCTGCCGCCTGCCGAGCACCCGGCCTACTGGTTCGTCATCGTCATGCATAGGGTTCCTTTTCGCCAAATGATGGGAGCAGGGAACTGAGCGCAACAGAAGGATTCGCTCGCAGGGTGCCGCGCGGAACCGATTGTCCGTGACGGCCCGTCCACTGTCGAGAAAGTTCACTCGCGCGCATCATACTTCGAAGCGAGCACCATCATTTTATGACCCAAATTCTCGATCCCCTATTACGGCATTTCGCCGCCGCAAGGGTCGCGGCCGCCGAGGCAGGCATCCGCATCGGCTCCAAACCGTTACCTGAACTCGCGGCAGGCGGGGAAACGCCGGGAGCGGGTTCCGCGACTAGTACAGCGAGTGACCAGAACGCTACGCACCACCGAGCCGCACCACCGCCCGACGGGGGAGAACATGCGCCGGACATTCGTCGTCACCGACGTCGTTCATCCTGCCGGGTACGAGGACCGGCTCCGGACGGTGCTCAGCGACCTCCACGACGGCGTCGGGCCGACACTCGCCGTGGCCGTGCTCGGGCTGCGCGCGGCCCGCGACCTGCTCGTCCGTGACCGAGCCGGGGCCGAGCGCCTCCTCTCCCGGCTGGAGGAGGAGCTCTACGGCGCCATCACCGAACTGCGCCGCATCGTGACCGACGCCCGCCCGCCCGCGCTCGACGACGCGGGCCTCGTCACGGCCGTGCGCCGGTATGCCGGAATGCTCGCCGACCGGGTCCCCGCCGAGCACGGCCCGCTCGCGGTGACGGTCGAGGTCCGCGGTGAGCTGCCGCCGCTTTCGGCCGCGGTGGAGGTCGCCGCGTACCGGATCATCCGCGAGGCACTCGTAAACATCGCCCGCCACTCCGGTGCCCGGCAGTGCACGGTGCGCCTCTGGCCGCTGGACGGCGACCTGCGCGTGGAGATCGTCGACGACGGGGTCGGCACGGGCGGGGAGGCGTTGCCCGTGGCAGGCGGGACCGGGCTGCGTTCGATGCGGGAACGCGCCATCGGCCTCGGCGGTGGCTGCGTCGTCGAGCCGGTGTCCTCGGGCGGCACCCGGATCTCCGCCTGGCTGCCGCTCGCCACCAAGGAGTGAACGCGATGTTCCCGCCGCTGCGCGTCCTCGTGGTGGACGATCATCCCGCCTTCCGGACGACCATCTGCGCGATGCTCGACGGTACCCAGGGCATCGACGTCGTCGGGCAGGCCGCCGACGGTCTCACCGCGGTCGCGGAAGCGGGCAGGCTGGAACCCGACGTCATCCTCATGGACCTGAACCTGCCGGATCTCGACGGCGTCGAGGCGACCCGCCGGATCGTGAAGGCCTGCCCGCACACCGGTGTGCTCATGCTGACCATGTTCGAGAACGAAGCCGCGGTGTTCGCCGCCATGCGGGCGGGTGCGCGCGGCTACCTGCTCAAAGGGGCACGCAACGAGCAGGTCGTCCGCGCGGTGCGGGTGATCGGCGACGGCGAGGCGATCTTCAGCCCGGCGATCGCGACCCAGGTGCTTTCCCTGCTGGGCACCGAATCCCCGCGCGACGAGTCCTTCCCGAAGCTGACCGCGCGCGAACGGGAGATCATGCGGCTCATCGCGCAGGGCATGGGCAACGCCTCCATCGCCGACCAGCTGGTGCTCAGCCCGAAAACCGTGCGGAACCACGTGTCCCATATCTTCCGCAAGCTCCAGGTCACCGACCGGGCCCAGGCGATCGCCAAGATCAGGAAGGCGGGCGTCGCTCGATCGGAGTAGCAAAGCGGGACATATCGGGACTCCGGATCCCTGTTCGCGACACCCCGTCCGCACGATCCTTGGGAATGACGAAACGCCGTTCGCGGGAGGGGTTCATCGATGCTCGTCGACCAGATCCCGGTGCTGCTCCATGCCACCGACACCATCACGCACGCGGGTGTCACCGCCGCGCTGCGCGCACGCCCTGAGATCCGCTTCGCCGACGACACCGACGAGCCGGCCGTCGTACTGGTCATCGTCGAGCGGCTGAACGAGGAGGCGCAGCAGTTGCTCCGCAGCCTCCACTGCGCCGCCTGCGCCGGGGTCGTCCTGGTCGCCGGGGAGGTGGACGACTCGGAACTGCTGGACGTCGTGGGCAACGGTGTCTCCGCGATCATCCGGCGGGCCGACGCCACCCCCGACACCCTGGTGCGGCTGGTCAAGGCCGCGGCCGCCGGGGAAGGCGCGCTGCCGCCGGATCTGCTCGGCCGCCTGCTGTCCAGAGTGTCCCGGTTGCAGCGGGACGTGCTGCAACCGAACGGGTGGGATCTGGCCGGGATGTCCCAACGCGAGACCAAGGTGCTGCGGATGGTCGCCGACGGCTTCGAGACGAAGGAGATCGCCGACCAGCTGAGCTATTCCGAGCGGACGGTGAAATCGATCCTGCACGACATCACCAACCGTTTCCAGCTCCGTAACCGCGCGCACGCCGTCGCGTTCGCCTTGCGCGAGGGATTGATCTGATCCGGACTATTCGATGCGGCCCGAGAAGGACACCGACGGGGTGCACCGGCTGCCGCCTCCCGGCGTCTGGCAGCTGACCGCGAGCACGATCTTCTCCCCGGGCGCGAACCGCCATGCCTGCAACCAGTGGTGGTCGAGGTCGCGGAAGTTCGCGAGGCCGACTTCCAGCAGAACGGTCTTGGTGCCGCCGGAATCCCGCAACAGCCGCAGGGTTCCGTTGTCACCACGCGGGTTCTGCAGGATGAGATCGGTGACGACCAGCGTCTTCGCGGCATCCGGCACGGCGTAGGGGAATTCGGCGAAGCGGTTGACGTTCGAGTCGACCGCCGCGTCCGCCGCCACGCGGAAGTCGGTCGGTGTGCCGTTGGCGTTGCCCGCCGGGTTCGGGACACCGTTGGACGCCCGGGGGCCGGGCGGCGCGCCGTCCGGCGGCGGGGTCAGCCCGACGGCCTTCATCGCGTCTTCGGAGTTCTGTTTGGCCTGAACGGCGTCCTTCTTCGCCTCCCCCGCGGCGCCACCGGCGTCCTGCGCGGCCTTGATCACCTCCTGGTTCTGCTCCTGCGCGGCTTCGCGGGCGGCCGACTTCACCGCGGGCCTCAGCACGGTGAACCACAGCGTCACCAAGGCCAGCAGCAACACCAGGAGCGCGGCCAGTGCCGGCAGCAACCACTTCGGCAGCAACTGCCGCTGCACCATGGTTCCTTCGGTTTTGAGCGGTTCGGCGTTGTCCGCGACGACGAACACCTGGAAGCGGTGCCGTACGGGTTGCCCGCGCAGGAACCGTTTCCGCGGCCTGGCCCGCAGGCGGACGAACGCGGCCGTGCCCGGCGCGAGGTCGGCCCGGTTCCGTTCGAGCTGGAAGTCGAGCTCGTCCTCGGGGTCGAGCGCGCTCAGTTCGACGGCGACGGGATGGTTGCCGCGGTTGTCGACGGCGACTTCGAAATCAGCCTTGGAACCGGCCTCCACCTTCGCCGGAACGACTTCGGCGGTCACCTCGGTGAACGCGCCGAGCTGGATGCTGCCTTCCTCGACCACCGACCCAGCCGGGTCCTCACTCGAGAAAACCCTGACACCGAAAGGGATCACGCCCGCCCGGACGTCGGACGACCGCGGCGGCGCGAACCGTACGACGACCGTGCCCGCCTCGCCCGGCATGAGGTTCACCGTCGCCGGTTCCGCCGTGGCCCAGGCACCCGGATCGCCGACCACCTCGATCGCGAACTGATCGACGACCCGGCCGGCATTGCGGATGGTCACCGAGCAGCTGATCTCCTGGCCCGGTTCCGCGACCAGACCCGCCTCGGACAGCGTCGCCGTTGCTCCCATACCCGGAAGTCTGCGCGTCCGGCGCCACGAGGGGCACCAGCGGACGGGTGTGCGGCCGTGCGCTGGTCTTTGCCCATAGGGGCAGTGGCCCGGTGTGCTCGGAAGTCCGTGAAGGCCTCCTTGAGGGACTCTGGGTCCCTCAAGGATGCCTTCACGGACCGGACCCCCAGGGCGCGGCGTGAGCGAAGGCGTGACTCGCGTGATCAGAGACGGAACTCGCGTGACTGGAGGCCGCACTCGGGGTGTTCCGCCGCCGATCACGCGAGTTCCGCCTTCGATCACGCGAGTGCGGCCGATCGGTCCAGGTGGTCGTGAGTGCTCAGCCTCGGGTGATGAACGGGGGTTGCAGGGTGCGGAGCACGACCAGGATCGGATTCGACGCCGCCGTCCCGAATTTCGGGCCGCCGACCGAGGTCACGTTCACCGTGCGCGGGCCGATCAGGTCGTGGTGGAAGATCAGGAAGTACGCCTCGAATCGTCCATCGGCGCCGACGGTGACCTGCCCCGGCGCGGAGATGCCCGCCGACCAGGCCAGCCGGACCACTGCGCCCGGCGGGAAGTCCGTTCCCCGCACCCGCGGGACGAAGCCGAGCGTGCCGATCTTCGGATCCAGCTCGACCACCGGCTGCCGGACCACCACACGCGCGGTCGCCGTGTTGTCCCTGGCGTTGTTGTCCGGCCCGGTCGTGCTCACCGTGCCGGACACCTGGCCCTCGAACGCGGCCTTCGCGGCCAACGAGATCCGGACCGTCACGGTCTGCCCCGGCCCGAGCGTCCCGAGCGCGCAACTTCCACCACCGGGCGCACAGCCGGGTGCGGCCGAAGTCGCGGGAAGTTGCGGTGGCAGCTGGGTCACCAACCGGACGGCCGGCATCGGGGCCTGGGAACCGTTGTGCACCAGGTAGGTCAGCACCACGTCGTCGCCGCCGGCGAACAACGGGACCGCCGAGACCGACATCCCGACCGACAAGGATCCAGGGGTCACCGGTGGCGCCGGTTTTTCGCCGACCGTCACGACCGCTGCGGCGGAGTTGTTCCGTGCGTCGGCGTCGGGTCCGGCCGTGGTGGCCGTTCCGGTCGCCGACTGCGCTCCGGCGACCAGACCGGTCGCGCTGAACCGCACCCGTACCTCCTCGCCCGGCACCAGCGTGCCGAACGCGCACACCAGTTCCGGTGAGCAGATGCCTTTGGTGGGGACGGCCGCCGCCGGTCGCAGTCCGGCCGTCAGCCGGACGAACAAACCCACCACGGGCGACGCGGTGGCGCCGCGGTTGGTCACGACGAACTCGAACGTGGTGAGCCCCTCGAACGGGATCGCGGCGGGTACGGCGCTCGTGCTCACCGCGAGGTCGGGAATCCGTTGGAACGTGGGCTGCGAGGCACCACCGGGGCCGTCGATCAGGATCCGGCCGTCGCCGCCGGTGAACGGGACGACCGCGATCCGCGGCGGGGACTCGCCCGGCGAGTTCGTGTACGCGACGAGCCCGCCGTCCGGCGACCAGGCCGGATCGTCGACGTATCCCGTGCGCTGCACCAGGATCCGGGCCGCGCCGCCGTCGGCGGGAGCCACGCAGACCAGCGCGTTGCCGCTCTGGAACGCGAGGGTGGCCCCGTCCGGCGAGACGTCCGCCGCGCTTTCCGCACCGGACCCGCAACCCGGACCGAACTGCGACGAAAGGTCACGCTGGTCTCCCGGCACGACGACGTCGGGCGAAGGCTGGGTCAACGTGACCTGCCACAGCTGCTTCCGTCGCTCCTCTCCCGGCGGGGCGACGGCCATGACCGCGGTCTCGACGGCGGTGCCGTTCTTTCCGCGCGCCGTGCACGTCACCGTGGTGGCCCCGACCGGGAACAGGCTGCCGGACAACGGCGTGCAGTTCGGCTCGAGCGGGCTCCCGTCCACGTCCATCGCGGTCGCGGGATACTCGATCACCGTGGGGCCGGTCCCGGTCACCGTCCGGTCGTGCAGCGTGATCAGCGGCAGCGCCGGATCCTTGACGCGCACGGTGACGTTTTCGGTGTATCCCGGCCGCACGGTGGACTCCCCGTTCAACCGGAACTCCACGCGGCAACGCAGGAAGGAACCCACCGCGGCCGTCTGCGACACCGTCGCCGTTTCGGTGAACCGCGCGTTCGTGCCGCCGGGAACACTCTGCGGCCCCGCGGGATCGAACGTCAGCGTGAGGCCGGGATCGCAGAAGCTCACCGGCTGGACGCTGACCGGGAGATCACCGATACCCGCGATGATCGCCTCCGAGATCCGGCCGGCGTCGGTGTCGGGTGTGAGGACACCGTTGGTGGCGCCGGTGATCGCGGTCGCCTGTCTCCGCGCGTCGAGGCCGCGGTCGGGATCGGTGCTCGACCCGCCGGTGACCGCGGGAACGGCCACCACGCTGATCTTCGCCGCGTTCAGTGCGGCGATCACCTCCGCCCTCGGCGGGGTCTCGTGGCTCGCCGCGTCGCCGACCAGGACGACGACCCGGCTGCTGCCGGGGCGGAAGGTGATGGCTCCGGTCGCGACCTTCTGCAAGGCCAGAAGCCAGTCCTCGGCGGTGTCGCCACCGCCGCCCGCCTTGATCCGGGCGAACGCGTCGGACAGCAGTTTCCGTTCGGCCTCGGTACCCGCCGGGGTCAGCGGCTGCTGAACGTAGAACGACCGCGGGATGGGTTGATCCTTGTCGTCGTTCACGTCGCCGAACGCCGCGACGGCGAACTGGGCTTCCTTCTCCCGTTCCCGCACGCTGTCGATGACCGTGCCGAGGTTCGTCTTGACCCCTTCGATCACCCCGCCCATGGAGCCGGTCTGATCCATCAGCAGGACGACGTCCGGCAAGGACCGGATCCGGTCGGTCTGCACCGTCTTGCCGATCCGTGTCGATCCGCCGCGCCCGACCGGCACGTCCACCGTCGCGGGGTCCACTCTGGACGGTCCCGGGGGCCCGATCCGGGTGGCGGCACGGGTGAGCGTGATCTTCGTCCCGTCCGCCGACCAAACCGGCTGCGAGTCGTCACCGCGCAGATGGGCCGGGATCGGGATTTCGCCGAGAACACGGCCGTCGGCGACGCGCACGATCCGCACGAAGCTGTCGGAGCCTTCGCCGATCGACACGGTCCGGGTGAACGCGATCTTCGTCGCGTCCGGCGACCATGCCGGATGGCGCTCCCGTTTGCCGCGCTCGGCCGCGGTCAGCGCTCGCGGCGCGCCACCGTCGGCGTTCGCCACGACGATCTGACTGTTCCGGCTCTCGCCGGTGCCGAATTCCGTGTAGGCCAGCGAAGTCCCGTCCGGGGAGAAGGCGGGATCGGCTTCGTCCACGTCCGGCCGGTTCGTGAGGTCGCGGCGGTCGCCGCCGCGCGCGTCCGCGCTCCAGATGTCGGTGGTGGCCCCGCCGCGGAGCTGGGTGAACACCGGCTGCCCGTCTGCGCGGAAGGTCGGTTCGGTCTCGCCGATGCCGGACAGCGCGGAGATCACCGAGACCTGACCACCCGCGACCTGTTTGACGTCACCGAGCGGATCCGGTTGCCGGGTGGTGAAGGCCAGCCGCACGCCGTCCGGCGACCACGCGGGCTCGGACGAGTCACCGGGCTCCGGTACCGCGCGGGTGACGGCGCCGCCGGTGTCGGCCATGACCACGACGTCCCCGGCCGGGTCGAATCTGGTGGTGGTGAACGCGATCCGGGAACCGGTGGGCGCCCAAGCGGGCTGGGTGTCCGCGGCGGGGTCGTTGGTCAGGCGCGTCGGCGCGCCGCCGCCCGACGGCACGGTGTAGAGGTCACCGGCCGGATCCTCGCCGGTACCGCTGAACACGAGACGGCCGCCGTCGGGCGACCAGCTCGGCGAATCGTCCGAGGCCGGTCCCGACGTCACCTGACGCAGCCCGCGGCCGTCGACGCCGATCACGAAGATGTCCTTGCTGCCCGTGCGTTCCGAGACGAACGCCACCGACGAACCGTCGGGCGACAACGCCGGATGCGTGTCGACGGTCGCGTCGTCGGTCAGGCGCACCGGGACCTTGGTGCCGTCGCGCAGGTACCAGATCTCGCCGTCGCGTTCGGCGCCGTCACGGACGGCCCGTTTGCTCACCCACACCTGGCCGCCTTTGCTTGCGGACGCGTCGGAATCGACGCCCCCGGCGCCCGGGGGCAGTGCCGCGCCGGACGCCTGGACCAAGGCCGTGGTCGCGGCGCTGACGTAGCCGACGCGGTAGGGCGCGGCGGGAGGCGCGGGCTCCTGCGCCGCGGTCGGCGCGAGCACCCCGGTGATCGCCGCCCCGCCCAGCACCGCGACGAACGCGATCGCCGCCACCGCTCGGTTCGGGCGCATGGTCATCCAGTCCTTCCTCAGCCGGCCTCGAACAGCTCGATCTCGGAGATCGCGACGTCCATGCCGTCCAGCGAGCGATGCAGCCCGACCACGTGCAGTTCGACGCTCGTCGCGCCCGCGCTGTTCTCGATCGGGATCTCCTGGGCGTCCGGCGTGTCGGCCAGCACCATGTCGTAGGTCTTGCCGGTGGAGAACACGAGATGCAAGGTCTTCGGCCGGTGCGCGGCCTGGAAGTTCGCGCCGTTGCCGGAATGCACGATCGCCTTCCGCAGATCCACCGGATGGTCGAAGGTGAACACCAGCACGGGTTCGCCCTGGGCGGTCGCCGCCCAGAAAGTGTTCTTGGCGTTGTCGCTGACCAGGTTTCCCGGATGGCCCGGCGACTGCGCGTTCGCGGTCACCTTGCTCGGGCGCACCGGGTTCAGCTTCGTCTCGAAGATCCCCGTCACCTGGCTCCACAGGCCGGCCGCGGCGGTGTTGATCGCGCCCCGGAACGGCTGGTACAGCGCGTAGATCAGCGCCGAGAGCACCAGCATCACCGCGATCACCCGCCGGACGGCCTTGCCCACCTGGCGTCGCGCGGCACCGGCCCGGCCGACGCGGCGGCGGACGCCGTCCTTGCCCGGCCGCTCCCCCGCCTTGTGCTCCCGGGGTCCGCGGCGGAACAGCCGACGCCACCACGACGTCTTCACGACTTCCGACTCGGCCAGGGACGCGCCGCACCGGCCGCAGAAATTGCGGGTGGGCACGTTGCCCTTGCCGCATCTGCCGCAGATCAGGTCGCCCGGGCGGAGCACCTGCTCCTCGGCCGTCCGCTGCGGCGGCTGCCGGACCGGCGCGAGCGGTTCGGCGGGCTGCACGACCTGGGCCTGGGCGACCGGCTGACGCACCGCGACGGGTTCCTCGTCATCCCACTTCAGGTACCGTCCGCATTCGCCGCAGAACTCGACGTCGGCCGGACCCTGATGCCCGCATTCCCGGTAGATGACCATCCGCTACCCCTCCACCACTTCCACCGTGACGCGCACGTGGGCGGGCACCGCGTCCACGACCGTCGCCGTCAGCCGCCGTTCGTCGATCGGGCTCCGATCAGGCATCCGCACGCGCACGTGGACCCACGGCGCTCCCGGATCCGGGAGCGGTGCCCCGGGCTCCGGTGACGCCACGACACCGCCGCTGTCGGTCACCTCGACCGCGCCACCGGTCAGCAGCCGCACGTGTTCGGCGAGCCCGCGCTGCGTACCGCGCCACCGATGCAGTTCGACCGACCGGGTCACGAGTTCGCGCAAGCGGACCGGGCTCCAGCCTTCGTCGACGCGCAACGCCACCCAATGCGCCAGCCAGCCGACGAAATCCTCCGGCGCCAGGTTCGGGTCGAGGTAACCCGAAAAGTTGTCCAACGTGGCGAAGACCGGTGCGAGCACCTCGTCGAGCGCACCGGTGAAGCCCTGGACGAACCGGTCCTCGGCGTAGACCGAGGGCAGCTGCTCACCGATCGGATGCGGGCTCGGCAGCCCGGGCACGGCCGCTCTCATCGGTCACTCTCCCGGACCCGGACCTGATGCCCGAACGAGAACGCGAGCGCGTGGGGCGGCAGATCGAGCCGGTCGACCTGCTCGCCGCGTTCCCGCGTCACCGGATTGGCCGCGAACAAGCGTACGTCCTCCACCATCTCGACCCCGGGAAGCCGTTGCAGCACCGCGAAAACCTCACCCGACTGCACCGGCCGCCCGAACGGCCAGCCGTCGCCGTCCGGCCCGCCGGTGAGTGGGTTGAAGTAGTCGTAGAGCGCCTGCGTCGCCCGCGGGCCGAGGGTGCCGGGGCTGGTCCGGCGGCGCGACCGCAGCCGGGCGACGACCGTGACACCGTGGTAGAACGGCGCTTCCACGGACACGAGGGCGCCGACACAGCGGCGTTCGTCCAGATACCGCTCGATCCGGGTCCGCATCCCGGGGTCGAGCATCAACGTCGCGAACTTGAGCTCGCCGGTGTCCGGAACGGCGGGCACGACGAGGACGCGGATCGCGCCGGTCTCGCGGCCGTCGGGGCCGTGCGCGGGTACGCAGCGCACCCTCGCCGCCTCGGGCGCCGCTTCCCGCGCGAGCTGTTCGTAGTCCTCGGCGGTGACGGCGCGGTCGCGGGTGCGCAGCAGCAACGGGCCGCGGACCGCCGCGTCCCGCACCGATTCGCCGTCCACCCCACCGGTCGCCTGACGCCGGTTGACCACACTGCTGACGAACGGGATCGGGTCCCGTTGCACCTCGAGCACTTCACGGGCGACGTTCCCGCGCCGCCCGCCACCGGCCCGGTAGACGGGCACCCGGATCGCGGCGGCCTTGGCCGGAACGGCGCCGTAGTACCGGATGCCGCCCTCGGGCTGGCGCACGGCGGGGCCGAACGCGATCTCACCGGCGACCCGGTCGAGCTGGACGTGCCGGTCTTCCGGGCCCGATTCGGCGAACGAGGACACCTCGGTCCACTCCTGCCAGCCGTCGGGACCGGACACCTCCACGATCAGCTCGTCCCCGCCCGCCACCACCGGCCGCCTGCCGAGCGGGAACCGCTGTCCGGGCAGGCCGTCCGAGGTGCCGACGATCTCGCCGTGCACGACCTCGGCGTGCACCGCGCCGACCGTGCCGCCGATGGTCGACGCCTCGACCGAGCGCAGCCGCGGCGATCGCTGGAAGAACGGCTGATTCTGCTTCGGTTCCGTCAACCGGCAACGGATCCAGCCCGCGTGCCGCCCGGCGAGCACCGACGCCGAATGCCCCGGCGGCACGTGCAGCACGACGTCCCCCGGCCGGTTGAACGCGCCGGTGCTGTCCCGGTCGATCTCACCGGCGGCCCAGCCGTGCCCGTCCCAGGCCTCCCACACCCACGGCGGGTCGTGCGGATCGACACCCTGCCCTTCGACCTCGCAGTCCATCCGCAGCAGTACCGCGCAGCCGGGCACGGCGTCCGACAGTCCGAAGTAGACGATGTCGCCGGGCGCGGGGTTTTCGGCGAAACACGCGGGTTCGCCGCCGACCAGCAGGTCGTCGGTGCGGTCGACCGGCGGCACACCGGGGTCGGCGTCGCCGGTGGCCAGGCCCGCGAGCGAACAAGGCACGATCGTCAGCGTGCGCTCCACGGTGAACACGACGGGGTCCTCGACCTCGTCGCGCACACTCGCGACCTGCTTTCCCGCGGAGACGATCACCGGGACGTCCCGTGCCGCCGAGAGCCAGAACGTCACGTCGGTGCGCGCGGCGGTCGGCGCGAACAACCGCACGCCGATGAGGTCGAGGAACCGCAGGTAGTGCAGATCCGGCACGCGGTTGAGCCGGTAGAGCACCTGGTCGACCATCTGCGCGAACGTCTCGATCAGCGTCACGCCGGGATCGGAGACGTTGTGGTCCGTCCATTCAGGACAGTTGCGCTGGACGAGATACTTGGCTTCGTCGACCAGATCCTGGAACCGGCGGTCGTCGAGATTGGGCACGGGCAGCGACATCACACACCGTCCTGAATGGACTCGTGCGGCGGGATGACGTAGAACGGGAACACCAGGTTGCGCGGGTCGTTGGTGCCGCGCAGCTGGTACTTGATGTCGATGAGCAGTGTGCCGCGCTCGGCCTCGGAGAATCCGACCACCACGTCGGTGAGCGTGATCCGCGGCTCCCACCGCTCCAGCGCGGTGCGCACCTCGTAGGCGATCTGTCCCGCGGTGGCCGAGTCGGCGGGCGCGAACACGAGGTCGTGCACCGCGCAGCCGAACTCCGGGCGCATCGGCCGTTCACCGGGAGCGGTGGCCAGGATCAGCCGGATACTCTCGACCACTTCGCGCTCGCCGCCGACCAAGGCGATCGAGCCCGTCGCGTCGGTGCGCACCGGGAACGCCAGTCCCCTGCCCAGGAAATCCATGTCAGCCTCCGATCAGGACGGTCGGGCAGCCCAGGACGATCGGCGCGCCGCAGGCGGCCAGGTCGCCCATGCGGGCCGCGGGCAGGCCGCCGATCAGCACCGTCGGACAGCCCGGTGGCGCGATCGGCGTCGGCGGGTGCACGGCGGGCGGCGGGAACGAGCAGGTGTGCAGCGTGCCGACGGTGGCGGCGGGCATCCCGCCGATGAGCACGGTCGGCACACCGGGTCCGGCGATGACGCCCGGATGCCCGGTCGGGTCGCCGACCCTCGCGGCTGGTGGCATGCCTGCTCCCCTCAGTTGATCTTGACCACGCCGCCGCGTACGGTCACGACACCGCTCGCGGTCAGCTCCGTCTGGCCCTGTCCCTTGACCGAAACCGTCGCGCCCTCGACGTTCACGCCCGCCGTGCCCGACAGCTTCAGGCTGCTACTCGCCTCGACGGTCGCCTCGGTCGCCGACTTCACGGACACCTTCTGGCCCTTGAGCTCCAGCGGACCGCTGCCCGCGTCGATGCTCACCCCGTTCCGCGCCTTCACCGTGACGCCCTTGCCGCTGGTCACCTCGATCATCTGGTTCTTCTGGTCGAGTTTGACCACGAGCTTCCCGTCGCCGGACGCGACGACGATGCCGTCCTGTTCGGCGAATTCGAGCTTGTGTCCCTTGCGGGAGACGAAACCCCGCACGGCGATCTCGCCGCTGTTGCCGTCGATCGGCGACGCGGTGAACTTCGGCACCGCGTCTACGCCGTTATACAACCCGCCCAGGACATACGGCGCCTCGAAGTCGCCTTGCTCGAAGCCGACGAGCACTTCGTCACCGACCTCGGACATGACCATCGCGCCCCGCCCGTTGCCCGCGCCGGGTTGCACCGTGCGCGCCCAGTTGCTGGTGAAGTTCTGATCCAGCCAGGGAAAGGTCAATTTGACCCGGCCGAGCCCGGCGGGATCCTTGGCGTCGCTGACCACCGCGGGTACCACTCCGGGCCACGCCGAGGTCTTGGAGCCACCGGCGACCAGCCCGTAAAGGGAGCGTTCCTGCCTGCCGGAGACGGCGAACTCGGTGGTGTAGCCGACTTCCGCGTTGAACAGGTGCCGGGTGCTGGTGAGCGTGTACTTGCCGGCGAACGGTTTGCCGACGCCGGTCAGTGTCACCGCCGCGCCCGCCCGGAGCTTCGGATTGCCCTTGGCGACCCCGTCGAGTTCGGTGCACGCGCCGCCGAGCCGTTCGGACAGCGCGACCGCCGCCGCTTTGGCCTCGGCCTGGGTCCGGCGCGGCGTATCCGCCGAGACGTACTTGGGGCTGGAGAACTTGTTCGCGAGCGCGACCGGGTCGACACCCTCGACCTCGGTGCTCGCGTTCTTCGGTTTTTCGGCGGCCACCACCGGCTTCTTCGTCGTGACGTCCCAGCCTCTGGCCTCGACCTCGGGCACCTGCTCGGCCGCGGTGACACTGGCGCGCAGGCTGACCAGCGTCCGGTGTGCTTCGAGCACCAGCGGGTCGGTGTTGGCCTTCGCGGTGGTGGCGGGCGCGGCCGAAGGCTTCTCCGCGAGCCGGAAGTTCAGCGCGCCCTCGCGCACGGCGATCTGGGCGCCGACCGACTCCGCCAGCCGGGAGAGGAAATCCCAGTCGCTGACGTTGTCCTGGCTGAACTGCGTATGCGGACGGCCGCCGACACCGGGGACCTGATCGATCTTGCCGACCTTCAGCCCGGCGCGCTGGGTCACCTTGGTGACGACGTCCGCGAGCGTCATCCCCGGGTAGACCGCGACCCGGCGGCCGCGGAACAGGCGGTGCGCGTGGTCGTACCCGCGCACCTCGGTGAAGGTGCCGATCCGGTCGAGGTCGATCGCGACCGCGGTGACCTCGCCGGAGAGCAATTCCTGCGGGGCTTCGGGATCGGAGGTCTGCACCTTCAGCTTGATCTGCGCGCCGACGGTGAACTTCCCCTTGTCCAGCACCACGTGCCCGGAATCGCGGAACCGCAGGACGAACATGTCCGGCAGGTTCCGGCTGTCGTCGACGTAGGCGTAGGAGAGCAGCGTCTTCACGTCGTCGGGTAGCGGGCCCCCGGCGACCTCGACGATGAGATTGTTCGCGAAGCTCTCGTTAGCCATCGAGTTCCTCCAGCGCCGGCACGAGCAACCGGGTGCCGGGCTGCAGCCGCATCGGGTCGTCGATGTCGTTGGCGTCGGCGATCTCGCGCCACTTCCCCGCGTCGCCGTAGGCGCGGAACGCCACCGCCTGCAGGGAATCACCGGCGACGAACACGTGGGTGTCCCGTGCCGCCAGCGCACCCGAGGTCGGGTTCTGCCCGCTCAGCTCGCCCGCGATCTCCTCCAGGTTCACCGTGCAGACCGCGCGCACCGGAGTACCCGACGGGGTGAACAGCGTGTACTTCGCGGTCACACTGGCGACGTACGCTGGGAAGCCCGTCATGCCGCCCCATTTGAAGATCACCCACGGCGGCGATCCTTTGCCGTGCTGGCGGCTTTCCTCGGTGGCCACACAGCAGGTGAAGAGCTGCTCGACCTTCTTGACGACGGCGTCGTCCATCTTGTCGGTGGCGTCGAGGAACATCTCCAGCGCGAGCTTGCACGGGTCCGAGCCCTTGAACTCGGGCGGTCCGCTCTTCTTCGCGTTGCGCTGCGGGTCACGGCCCCATTTGGCGTTCTTGGTGAGCGAGAGTTCCTTAGGGTTGAACTGGAACTTGATCTCGAACAGTTTGGCGCCGGGCTGCCCGGTGCCCCCGGATTGCGGAGGTTTGCGGACCTCCAGCAGCGCGCGCTGGAGGTTGTTCGGCGCCGGTTCGCCGGAGCCGTACGCCGCGGGCGGCTGGGATCCGGCGGAGGTGAACGTGACAGGTGAGGACATGGCTAGCCCTTCTTCGCCGGGCTGAGGAAGCCGTGGTGGGCCAGTTCGAGCGTCTCGGTGGCGACCTTGGGCGAGTCGGGCGAAAGCTGCGGCCCGCTCCAGCGCACGGGAACGACCCCTTCGAGCGACCAGCTGGCGATCACAGTGCCGTCGAGCGTGCGCGCTTCGATGGTCGCGGTCTTGCGCTCGATACCGCCCGCCATACCGGCGAACCACTTCGTGATCTGCGAGCTGGCCTCGGTGACCGGGCGAGAGAGCTTGATGTTGGAGTACTTGATCCGGGTCGGGAGCTGCCAGACCATCCCGTTGTTGCCGCCCTCTTCCCGCTGCTCCATGACGAACTCGCAACCCAGCCCGTCGCAACTGCTGAAGGCGCCGAGGTTGCCGAGGTTCTTGTCGTCGAGCTTGACGACGTAGCAAACGGCGACGGCTTCTTCCGCGTCCGGCATCGGCTTCTCCTTCAGTGCGGGCGATCGGTGAGCGCGCCGCGGCGCTCACGGTCGAGGCGGAGTTCGGTCTTCAGCCGCCGCAGCAGCGGGTCGAAAAGCTTCTTGACGAGTTCCTCGGTCTCGGGCTGCGCGGCCGGTGCCGCCTGCGCCGCCTGCGCCGCCTGCGCCGTCGCGGGCGCCGGCGCCGCGGGTGGCGGTGCGACAGGCTCCGGCGGTGGTGGCGTTTCCGGGTCGCGCTGGACGACCGCGGTCTCAGGCTGTCGCGGCACGACGGCGGGTGGCAGGTTGAGCACGAGACCCTTGCCGTCGATGACGGGCTCGCTGGACACAATGCGTTGGACGGATGGCGTTTCGGTGGTTCTCGCCACCGGAGGCATCGCCGTCGGCTGATGGAAGGTTTCGGCGTCTTGGCGTTGAACAACCGCCTTGGCCGTGATCGTCTCTGGCATGGGCGGAGTCCTCGGTGATACGGAAGGCAGCGGAGTGGCACCGCCCCCGCTCAGCAAGGCGGTCAGGGTCGGGCGCTGGCTCACCGCCGCCGGTGCGGGCGAGACCGCGGTCGTGCCATCGACGACTCGTGCCACCGGTAGCGGTGACGTCGAGATCACCGATACCGGTGGCGCGCTCACCGAGCCGCCGGGCGACTCTGGGGTTTCTGTTGTCCCGGAACGGATTCGCGGTGGTTCGGGCGGGCGGAAGGTGGTTTCGGGTGAAGAGCGCGACGAGGTGACCGTCGGCAGGCTCGGCGGCGGTTCGAGCGCCCGGGAGACCAAGGTCGGCGCCTCTGCATTCTCCTGTGGCGGTTCGTCGCGGAGGCGCTGCACCGGCCGCTGAACAAACGTAGGCTCCACCGGCGATTCGTCGCGCAGACGCTGAGCCGCTGGCGATTCATCACGCAAGCGCTGCACCGGCCGGGGAGCCGACGCAGGCTCGCCCGGTGACTCATAGCGCTGCACCGGTCTCTGGATCGACGCCGGGTCCCCCGATGACTCAAAGCGCCGCACCGGCCCCTGAACCGACAGCGGCCCTACTGGCGACTCGTCCCGCAAGGGCTGTACCGGCCGCTGAACCGACACAGGCTCGCCTGGCGATTCATGGCGCTGCACCGGTTCCCGAACCGCTAGCGGTTCCGCCGGTGTTTCATCGCGCAGGCGCTGTATCGGTCCCAACGGCGACTCATCACGCAGACGCTGCACCGGTCCCCGAACCGGGGGCGGTTCCGCTGGCGACTCACCCCGCAAACGCTGCACCGGCTTCCGAACCGAAGCCCCGGCCTGCGACACCTCCCGGTGTTCCGGCGACGGAAGGTCCAGAGCCGATTCGACGACCGAACGCTGGACGGCCGGTGCGGAAGTCGGCGTCTCCACAGGCATGGCCGGAAGAGTCCGCTCCTCCCGCGCCACGTCACCCGGTGCCGAGACCGTGGGCAGCACCGGAGTCTCGACATCACCCGCCAGCGGCGCGTCCGCCTCGGCGACGTTGTCTTCTACTACTGGTGCGTCGACACTCGGCGGCTCCGCCTGGACCGAGTCCGGCAAGATCGGCGCACCGAGCCCCAACCGCCGTGGCGCCGCCTCGACCTGTTCCGTCCGCTGGACGACCGGCAGCGCGGGCCGCGGTGTCACCACCGCCGAAGTGGGTGGCTCGGCGGGGAGCGGGTCCGGAACCTGGACCGGCACGGTCTCGGTATCGACCGGGTCGTGGCCAGGCTCGGAAGTCTCGACTACCCGTGGTTCGACTTCGGGCTCCGGAGTGGGGATCGGAGCGCTCGGGGTTTCCGACCGGATCGCTTGGACCGTCCTCATCGGCGGGCGAGCCGACGAGCCCGCGGTGGTCAACGGCATCGACGGCCGGTCGGCGTCACGCGACGCCGCCGCGACGGCCGGCAGCACGAGCGTGGCCGTCGGCTCCAGCGCGATGGCCGGCTCGAAAGCCGGCCCCGGCTCTTCCGGCAACGGCTCCTCATACGACTGCACGGCAGGGACGGATTCCTGTTCAGGGACAGGACTTTCGGGACCGTCCGGTTCGGCGCTCCGCTGCACCGACATTCCCCAAAGACGGGACAGCACACCACGTTTGCGGGCGGACCGCTGCACCACAGGCATGTCCGGCGGGGCCATCGGCGCCCGCGCGAGACCGTCGATGACACCCGAAGGTTCCGCAGGACCGACCCGATGCCCCAACGGCTCCAGGTATGCCGGGCTCCGCCAGGACGTCAGCGAGGCACTGAATCTCTGCACCGGATTGATCAGTGGATGCTCGGCGACGACGCGCTGGATCGGCGGCAGGCTGCGCCATTCGGCCCGGGTCACCGGCAGCGGGGCCGGTGCCGCCGCTTCCGGGGGCGGGCCCGGCTCCTTCCTGCGCCACGTCCACATCGAAGCGTCACCGTCCCTCGCTCATCCGAGTGTTGATCCGGGCGATCTCGGCGACGTAGGTCAACCGGTCGTGGTGTTCGAGGTCGAGGATGTCGTCGAGCGACCAGTGCAGGTGGTAGGCGACGTACGCGACTTCCTCGTGCAGCCGTCCGGCCGCGTACGTCACGATTCCCCCAGGCGGCCGCCGGCGACGTCGACGACGAACTCGTGGCCGCACTCCGGGCAGGCGACACCCGCCCGCGTATGGCCTTCGCTGTTGATCCGCCGGTACATGTCCTGCAGGAAGGCCAGATCCGAAGCGAACAGGTTCTCGATGACTCCGGCGTGCACGTCGGTGACGTCGCCGATCCGGGTGATCACCCTGGCCAGCAGCACCACCGTGAGGAAGGCCGAGTTCTCGCGCACCCGGTCGTCCCGCAGCGGGACGAGTTCGTCCCGCGCGGTCGCCAGCCGCATCACGCCGGAGTGGTGCACGTTCCCCGCGTCGTCGACGTAACCGCGCGGGAGTTCGAACGCGAACTCGGTCCGCAGCTTCGGCCGCGCCTGCGCTTCCGGCACGACGGGGGCTTCTTCGGCCGGCGCCGACGCCATCACCCTGCGCATGGGCTCACTCGACTTCCATCTGCTCGTAGGTGACCACGAGCTTCTCGGTGAGCACACTGGTGTCGCCCGCCTTCAGCGCGCCGATCTCCAGGCTCTTCGGCCACGCGTTGGTGAGCTTGTAGCGTTTGATCGGGGCGCCTTCGTAGTCGTAGACGATGATCGCGCCGCCCTTGCGAGCGGAACCCATCTTGCCGAAGTGCGCGTCCTTGACCCATTTCTCGAAGCTGCTGTCCTCGGTCAGACCGCGGCTCAGCGTCACCTCGCCCGCCTTCGGCCGGCCGGGGAGCTTCTTGATGACGTACTTGCCGTCCACGGTGTTCTGCTTGAGCTCGATGACGTCCTGCTCCATCTTCAGACCGGAGACCTCGGAGATCTGTTTGATCTGAACGCCGTCGATCTCGAGCCCGAAGGAGCAGCCGACAGCCTTGTCAAGATCGGGAAGTGCCATTTCGGAGCCCTTTCACTATTCGTTGACCAGGCTGGTGCCGCCGGACATCTGGGCCAGCCGGAAGATCACGAACTCCGCCGGTTTGACCGGCGCGATGCCCACTTCGCAGATCACCTGGCCGAGATCGATCCCCTCGGCCGGGTTGGTCTCCCGGTCGCATTTCACGAAGAACGCTTCGTCGGGAGTGAGGCCGAACAGCGCGCCCTTGCGCCATTCCATCACCAGGAAAGCGCTGATCGTGCGCCGGATGCGAGCCCACAGCGCGTCGTCGTTCGGCTCGAACACGACCCACTGGGTGCCGTTGAGGATCGATTCCTCGAGGTAGTTGAACAACCGCCGCACGTTGAGGTAACGCCACGCCGGATCGCTCGACAGCGTGCGCGCTCCCCAGATCCGGATCCCCTTGCCCGCGAAGGAGCGCACGCAGTTCACGCCGATCGGGTTGAGCAGTTCCTGCTCCGCCTTGGTCAGATGCGTTTCGAGCGCCAGCACGCCGCGGACGACCTCGTTCGCCGGTGCCTTGTGGACACCGCGGGTCGCGTCGGTGCGTGCCCACACGCCGGCCATGTATCCGCTCGGCGGCACGTAGGTGTTGGTCCCGCTGGCGGCGTCGAGCACCTGCACCCACGGGTAGTACAACGCCGCGTACTTCGAGTCGTACCCGGCCTGGTCCATCCGCCAGGAGCGGACCTCCTGCGGGTTGAGCCCGGGCGGCGGGTCGACGATCGCCATCCGGTCGCCCATCAGCTCGCAGTGCGCGATCATCGCCAGCTGCACGGCCTTGACGCCGTCGAGGTCGATCAGATCGCGCTGGTGGGCGGCCATCAGGTCCGGCACCGCGACCATGGTGATCTCGTCGATCGCCTCCAGGCCGCCGAAACCGGTGCGGTCGGCGACGTCGCCGACGTAGTCGTCGGCCGCGATGCGCCGCGGGACGGGCGGGGGCTGCGGCGGCTCGGTGAGCACCGCGGTGCCCCGGTCCGGCTTCGCCACCGCGCCGCCGGTCGCGAGCTCCTCGATCGTGATGAAGCTGGACTTCTCGCGCACCATCGTGACGACGTTTTCCTTGGTGCGCTTGGTGGTCACGTTGTGGGTCTCGACGACCTTGCCGTCCTTCTTGACGAGCACGGTGAACCGGTCGTCACCGGGGTTCTCTCCGGTGGGTTCGGTGACCTCGACGGTGAGCTCCCCGGTCTGTCCGCCACTCTCGAGCTCTTTCGCGACGAAACGGTAGCCGCCGAGCACGGCCTGGCGCGTCGCCGCCTTCGGTGCCGCACCGTTCTCCTGCCCTCGCGGACCGCCGATGCGGACGATGTAGCAGTTGGCACCGCCGTTGAGGAAATAGCCGTAGACCGACTGAGCCAGATAGCAGCCTTCGACGAAATCGCCGAAGGTCTGGGTGAACTGGGTCCAGTTGGACACCAGGGTGGGCGTGTTGAAGGGGCCGTCCGCCGCGAAACCGACGAAGGCGGCGACGGCGGTGCCCACACCCTCGATCGGCCGGGCGCCGGCCTCGATCTCCTCGACGTACACACCCGGCGTGAGATAGGTGGGCATGCGTGCCTCCCCTTTTCGGTGCACTCGCTGACATCGGCGATGCTCCTGGGTGGACGTTCGCGGCGGAACGACCGAGCGGATAGGTCGGCGGGAACCAATCTCTGCCCGAAAAGGCAACTGCCCGTTCGGGCAGCGGTGCCCGCCCCTCCGGCTGTTGGCAACCTGCCCGGCGAAGCCGAGAGTGGAGGCATGCCGGCGGGCCGGGACAAGGTGACACAGGCCCCGGCCACGCCACCCGCGCGGCCGGTCAAGCCCGCGCGCCGGGCCACCCCGCCCGCGCTGCTGCGGCTGCAGGCCGCCGCGGGCAACGCGGCGGTGACCCGCCTCGTCGGTTTGCAGCGCAGCAGCTGCCCCGCTCCCCCGGTCGCGCCCACCGGGGTGACGCCCGCGTCTGACCCGAAGCTCGGGTCGCTCAAGAAAGACGTCAGCGGGCAGGCGAAGGCGGCCAAAGCGCATCCGTCCGCCTCCGCGGAGGTCAAGAAGGCGCAGGATGCCGCGGTCGCACCCGCCGACGACAAGGAAGCCCAAGCCAAGGCGGCGCAGGCGGACAAGATGGCCGCCGCCAAACCGGCCGGGTTCGACAAGGCCGCCTTCGTCGCCGCGGTGAACGCCGCCGTCGCCAAGCAGGCGCCGCGAAATCTCGACGAGGCGGACAAGTTCGCCTCGTCCGGCAAGGCGGACCAGATCAAGTCCGAAGTGATGGGCAAGGTCACCAGCGGCAAGGACGCTTCCGCCAAGGACGTCACCGAGCGCACCAAAGAAGCGCCGGACACCGGCAAGGCAACGGAAAAACCGGTGAAACCGCTGCCGGAGACCCCGCCGCCGCCCGCGTTGTCCCCGCCGGACCCACGCAAGGCCACCCCGGACAAGGCCCCGCCCGCCCAAACCGACCTTCGCGCCGACCAATGCGAAACCCACGGCAAGATGGCCGAGGCCGGCGTCACCGACCAGCAGCTGGCGCAGTCCAACGAACCCGAGTTCACCGGCGCGCTCGCGGCGAAACAAGAAGGCGAACAGCACACCGCGTCGGCACCCGCGGCGGTCCGCGAGTCGGAGGCGGGCCGGTTGGCCGCCGTCACGGGCGCGGCACAGGCGTCCGGCCAGGCCGCGATGGCGGGTATGACCGGCGCGCGGTCGTCGTCCGGACAGCGCGGGCAGGCGGCGAAGTCGGCCACGAAGGCCAAGGACGAACAGGACCGGGCGCGGATCACCGCGGAGATCAAGGCGATCTTCGAGGAGACCAAGACGAAGGTCGAGGGCGTCCTCGGCGCGCTCGACGAGCAAGTGGCCAAACGGTTCGAGACCGGCGAAGCGGCGGCGAAGGCCGCGTTCACCGCCGACCACCAGGCGCGGATGAAGAAGTACAAGGACGAACGCTACGACGGCGTCGCCGGCGCGGCCCGCTGGAGCTACGACCTGTTCGCCGGCCTGCCCGCCGAGGCGAACAACCTCTTCCTCGAAGCCAAGAAGGTCTACGAGTCGAAGATGCAGGCCGTTATCGGCGAGATCGCCGATTTCGTCGGCCGGCAGCTGACCGAAGCGAAACGGCTGATCGCGGAGGGCCGCGAACGCGTGCGGCAGAAGGTCGACTCGCAGTCCCCCGCTCTGCGCAAGATCGCGGGCGAGGCGGCCAAGGAGTTCGGGAGCCAGTTCGACGAACTCGAGAACTCCGTCGACGAGAAGCAGCAGGCGCTGGTCGAGGATCTGGCACAGAAGTACAGCGAAGCCCGCAACGCCGTCGACGAGGAGATCAAGGCGCTGCAGGCGGAGAACAAAGGCCTGTGGGACAAGGCGAAGGAGGCGATCGGCGGCGCGATCGACACGATCCTCAAACTGAAGGACATGCTGCTGAGCGTGCTGGCGCGGGCGGCGAACGCGGTCGGCCTGATCATCGCCAAACCGATCGAGTTCCTCGGCAACCTGGTCAACGCGGTCAAGACCGGCGTCATGAACTTCGGCGCGAACATCGTGCAGCACCTCAAGGACGGCCTGAAGGCCTGGCTGCTCGGAAACCTGGCCAGCGCGGGCATCGAGATCCCGGAAACACTGGACGCCAAGGGCATCCTGAAGATGATCATGTCGCTGCTCGGCCTCACCTGGGCGAGTGTCCGCGCGCGAATCCTCCGCTTCATCCCGGAACCCGTGCTCGCCAAACTGGAGCAGACGTTCGAGGTGGTCAAGATCCTGATCACCGAAGGCGTGCCGGGACTCTGGCGCTGGGTGATCGAGAAACTGGGCGACCTCAAGGAGCTGGTGCTCGGCCAGATCAAGGAATTCGTGATCGAGAAGATCGTCAAGGCGGGCATCACCTGGATCATCTCGATGCTCAACCCGGCGGCCGCGTTCATCAAGGCCTGCAAGGCGATCTACGACATCGTCATGTTCTTCGTCGACAAGGCCGCCCAGATCAAGGAGTTCGTCTCGTCGGTGCTGGACTCGGTCGAGTCGATCGCGCGGGGCGGCGCGGGCGCGGTGGCCGGGCTGATCGAGCGCACGCTGGCGAAGGCGCTGCCGATGGTGCTCGGGTTCCTGGCGAGCCTGCTCGGGCTGGGCGGGATCTCGGAGAAGATCAAGTCGATCTTGGAGAAGGTCCAGGCCCCGGTCGGCAAGGTGATCGACACGGTGGTCGGGACGATCGTCAAGGCCGGGAAGAAGATCTGGTCGAAGCTGAAGGGCAAGAAGGACGGGGACAAGGACACCGCGAGCAGCCGCAAGGTCAAGGAGGACGCACGCCGTCGGTTGTTGGCCGCCGGACCCACTTTGCACAGCATCCAGGACCTGCGTCAGGCGGCGGCCAGGATACTCGGCGAGCTCCGGCCCGCCGGGCTCAAGGATCTCAGGGTGATTCCGGGCCAGACCGCGGACGAGTTCAGTGTCGAGGCCACTGCCAGCCCCGGCACTGCTGTGATCAAAGGCAAGAAGGGATCACGCGACGCCCAGGCCACGGTCACCGTCAACGCCAGTGTCACCTTCAACAAACCTCCGAAGTACAAGGAACGGTTCGGCTCCACCGCGGCCAAGGACAGCAGCGGCAACGTGCTGATGCAGGACGGGAAGCCGGTCATGGTGGAGAACACTCTGCCTGCCACCTTCGGCGAATCGCGCGGATACCGGCAGCTGGGCGGCACGGTGGGTGGGATCATCTTGCCACCGGCACCAGGATCGACCGAAGCGAAGCTGCGGACCTGGAACACCGGAAACCCGGTGAAGATGTCGAACTCGAGTCATGCGGAACGGCAACTGTCCGACTGGATCCGCAATGATGCCGACAAGTCCGCCGTGGTCACCGACGTCAACATCGTCCTCACCGGCAAATACTCGCCGTGCCCCGGCTGTGCGAGCACTCTGAAAAGTCTTCGCGCTTTGCTGCTGGACCGCCTCAGAGAGCACAACGCCAAGGCTCCGGAAGGCAGCAAGCTCACCCTCAAAGCGTCGATCGACTATTCGAATACCCGGAATCTCTACCCGGACTGGCCGGACGCCGCCGCTTGCGCAGCGGCACTGAGCGGTTGGAGTGTGAATGGCGCGCCGCCGAAGGAGGACGCGGACGGCAACTTGACCATCACGTCGGCAGGCCCTTGAGTGCTTGATCAACCGGACAGCCCCGCAGGGGAACCTAGGATTCTTCCTCGGTTTCTTCCTCGCGCTGCACGTAAGTCTGCGCCATCTTCTCCTCTTCGCCTTCCTCGGCTTCAGGAGCTTCTTCGCGCTGAACAGCGGCAGAATCCTCGGCGGAGTGCCCACCGTCCTCACAACGCTGAACGGCGGAGGTAGGCGCAGGAGCCGACATCAGCCGGTCCGCGTTCGCGACGGCCTCGCGCTCGAACCGATCCGAGGGATCCGACACCTTCACCCCGCCACCGGCGTCGGTCCCGTCCACCGGCCCGCTGCGTTGCTGGACGACATGGGTCAGTTCGTGCGCGAGCATGTGCTTGCCCGAATCCGAACCGGGGTCGTACTTGTCCCGCTGGAACACGATGTTCGAACCCACCGTGTAGGCCTGCGCGTTGACGGATTTCGCCGAATCGTGGGCGGCGCCGTCGGTGTGCACGCGGACGTCGCTGAAGTCGTGCCCGAAGCGGCCCTCCATGTCCGCACGCGTCGCGGCGTCCAAAGGCGCGCCGCCGCCTGAGCCGACGACGTCGTGCACCGGCGAACGTTCTTCTTCGACCAGGGTGCTCACGCCCGCGTTTCCCACGGCGCGCTGCAGGTCGAGCAGGCCGGCGGGGCCGAGGACATCGGTGCGCCCGGCCGCGGCGGCGCGGCCCAGCAGACCGCCTTCGTCCCGCTCTATCCGGTCGCCCTTCGGCCGCAGGCTCGGTTCAAGGTCGTTGTCGTGACTGTGCCCGCGCATGGTCCGCTCCCTCGGTCGCTACGCCGCCCGTTCAGCTTGCGCCGTCGCCGCGCCGCGCGCCAGGTTGCGGTGCGCGGCCGGAAGGGCGGCATCGGCTGCCCGAACGGGCAGGTCAGCCGTCGGTCACCATCGCCAGATACGGCCCGAACTCGCGGTCCAGGCAGAGTCTGCCCAGCTTGCGATACTCCCGCGCGACCGCGCCGACCAGATCCGTCATCGCCACCGGGCGGCCCGCTTCCGCGGCCAGATAGGCGCCGGTCACCGCGGCCGAGCGGATGTGCCCGCCCGCCAGCTCGAAGGCCTCGGCGAGGAACCCGAGGTCCAGATCGTCGGCGCGGGGCATCCGGGCGCCGAGGCAGCGGTCCCACAGCTGGCGCCGCAACTCGACGTCCGGCAACGGGAAGTCCACGATCACGTCCAGCCGCCGGGTGAACGCCTCGTCGAGGTTCGCTCGCAGGTTGGTGGCCAGTACGGCGATACCGTCGAAGGTTTCCATCCGCTGCAGCAGGTACGCGCTCTCGATGTTCGCGTACCTGTCGTGTGCGTCGCGTACCTCGGACCGTTTGCCGAAGATCGCGTCCGCCTCGTCGAACAGCAGCACTCCGTTGACTCCGGCGGCCTCGGTGAAGATCCGCTCCAGGTTCTTCTCCGTCTCGCCGACGTACTTGTCGACCACTGTCGCCAGATTCACGGTGTAGAGGTCCAGCCCCAGCGAAGCGGCGATGACCTCGGCGGACATCGTCTTGCCCGTCCCCGAATCGCCGGCGAAAAGCCCCGTCACGCCCCGGCCGCGGCCACCGCCCGGCCGCATCCGCCACTCGTCGAGCACCTGGTCCCGGTAGCGTGCCCGCGCGGCCAGTTCGTCCAAAAGGGACAGTACGCCCGCGGGCAGCACGAGGTCGCTCCAGCCGACCACGGGTTCGATCCGCCGGGCGAGCCGCTGCAGGCCGGCCGCGTTCTGGCTCCGCGCGCCCGCGCGCAGATGGGACGTCCGCACCGGCCCGCCGTCGGCCAGCGCCGTCACCGACGCCGCCTTCGCCGCACGGGCGATCTGCCCCGGCCCCAGCACGAAATGCGCGGTCGCCTCCCCCGGATCGACATCCGGAGCGAGCCCGCCGTCGAGATGGCTGCGCCAAAGATCCACCCGGCTCGCCGCGGACAACGGGAACGCGTCGAGCTGCAACGGCGGGATAGCGCTCCACCGGGGATCCCAGGCCCCGGTGCCGTGCACGACGAACGGGACCGCCGGATGAGCGAGTTTCTCCAGACGCGGCGATTCGTCGACCGGGCCCAGCACCAGCCCCGCACCGCGCAGCAACGCCTCCCGCACGAGCGACCCGGTGAGCTCGCCGTGCCGGGATTCCGCCTGCCATCGTGCCGCGTCGACCACCAGCGCGGGATGGCCTGCCCCGGTCAGCGCCGCGACACCGAGTTCTTCGGCACCGCCGCCGGGATGCTCCCTGAGATAGACCAACCCGACCTGGCCTCTGATCGCCCGGATGAGCCGATCGGCACCGGCCACGTCGGTGACCCTCGTGCCGAGATGTGCGCACCCGGCGAGTTCCGGGGCGAGCCGATCGTCGCCGAGCAGGTGGTTCACCACCCGGTCGGGCACCCGGAGCGTGCGTGACAGGAAGGGACGTTCCTCGTCTTCCATGGTGAGCAGGCCGCACGTGATCAGCGGCGCATCGGCGTCGAGCCGTGCCCGGCCGGCGGCCGACGCTTCGGGGACGCCGCACAGGCGCAAGGCCAACCCCGCCGTCGCCCGCCGTCTGGTCACGTCGTCGTTGAGGTAGCCGTAGAACTGCTCGAACCGGCTGTCGAGGTCGGGAGCGAGCGCGACGAGCAGCAGTTCGACGTCGACGCCGGTGAGTCCCGCGCGCTCCGCCAGCGGATACAGGCGGCCGCCCGGCACGGAATCCGTGAACGGCGGGAACGGCTCCCGGTGGCCCTCCAGCAGGGCGTCGATCGTCTCGTTCGACAGGTACAGCCCGCGGAAGGGGTCGTCGGGGTTCGGGTCGGCGGCCCGGCGGCTCTCGACCGCGTCGCGGATCCGCTGTTCGAGCCGCGCCAGCCGCTCGAACAGGTACTCCAGGCTCATCGGGACTTCCGGTGGGTGCGCGCCATCGCGACCCGGCGCTGCCCTTCGACCGCCCCGCTCTCCGCCACGTGGTGCCCGACCAGCTCACCGTCGTGGGCGTCGAGCTTCAGGCCTTCCTTCGGCGGCTGTTCGGCCGGGACCACCCGTCCACTGTGGACCGGCGCGGAGATGACGACGTCCAGCGACGGTTTCAGTTCGCCGCCCAAAGCGGTCCAGACGTCGGCGAACGCGCGGTCCTCGGGTGGCGGCAACGCGACCGTCATCGGCACCGGCAGGCCCAGCTCGGCCAGCGACCCGGTGAGCGCAGACTCGGGGACGGCGTCGTGGGCGAGCAGGCCGAGCAACAGGTCGGACAGCACGCGGTGCTCGTCCTCCGGCCGCTGCGTCCACGCGGTGACCAGATAGGACAGCTTGATGTGCCGGGGCGGCAGGTGCCGCGCCGAGACCTTGCCGAGCTGGTCGTACTCGTTGAGCAGGCCTCGTGAACGGCGTCGAAGGTCCTCACGTACGTCGTAGAGGTAGACGTTCACCGTCGGGGCGTTGCGCCGCGCCGCCCATTCCTTGTTGGGCGCGTCGAACGCGACCTCGATCTCGCTGCCGCGCCGGGTCTCGCCCCGTACCAGCCGCCGCAGCGCCTCGTCGACCTCATGGATCACTGCGGACCTCCTCGGACGGCGGTCTTCCCACGATGATCGCGATGGCGTCGACCGGCCAGTCTCGCGACGGCAGACCTTCGGGTACGCCGTGCTGCCCGTACGGGCAACCGAGCCACCTTCGGTTACGCTGCCGGTCGTGCCCGAACAGACATGGTCACCCACCCCGGGGACACCCGTAGTCGAGTACCGATCCAGTCGCTGGTTGTTCATCGGCGGACTGGCCATGCTGGTCTTCTTCGGTCTGGCCGCCATCTTCCCGGACGTCGGGACGCCGTCACCGAGATCGAAAATGCCCGAGGGCCCCGCGTCCTTCATCTTCGGCGCGCTCGCGCTGAGCGGCCTGATGCTGATGATCGGCTCCGTCCCCCACATGATTCGCTTCGCGGCCGATGAACGTGGTCTGTGGTGGAGAGCCGGCCGCAAATCCGACCTGATCGGATGGGACGAGGTGCGCGCGGTGCGCGGCCAGGAATCGCGCCCGCCGGTTCAGGGCGATCCGAACTCGAAGGCCGTCCTGTCCGCCTTGGTGTTCACTCCCAAGGACCGTCACTTCGAGAACCGCCACTCGAAGCTGTTCACGCGCCCGCCCACACCCGGTCCCGAAGTGGAGCTGAGACTGCCGAGCAGCGCCATCGTCCGGCAGTTGACCCAGGAGATCGCGAAGGTCCGGCCGGACCTGGTCCCCTAGCGCCACGAGTCCATCCGAACACTGGAGGTTCCATGCCCAAGGGCTACTGGGTCAGCGTCTACCCCACCATCGCGGACCCCGAGGCGCTTGACGTCTACAACAAGCTGGCCGGTCGGGCCGTCAAAGCCGCGGGCGGGCGGACGTTCGCCCGCGGCGGCAGCCGGGTCGTCGCCCACGAAGCCGGGATCGCCGAGCGCGTCGTCCTGATCGAGTTCGACACCTTCGAGCAGGCGGTCGCCGCATACGAGAGCGCGGCCTACAAGGAGGCGCTGGCCGCACTCCCCGACGGGTTCGAGCGCGACTTCCGCATCGTCGAAGGCCTCGACTGACGTTCCAGTCGGCCGCCGTCGGCGGTGCGGCGTCGAGCTGGAGGCCACGGGTGACATGCGGCGCGGGAACGCCACTCACGAGCCGGGTGTCTGCCCCGGGCGCAGAATGTCACCGCAGGACCGCAGATGCGCGACCGCGTTGACCGCGACGACCTTCTCCGTCTCGGTGGTGACGTACTTCCGCGCCTCGGCGAGCAGCGCGGGATCCCGCACGAGATCCTTGCGCACCCAGACCCCGACGTCACCGAACGCCGCCGGGCCCCGCGGGCTGCGGTAGAGCACCTCGTACTCCTGCTCGAACCGCGGATCCTGCGCGAAGCCGAGCGTGGTGTCCCAGGTGCCGATGAGCGAAATCAGCTCCGGCCGGGCCTCGTCGAAGACGTAGCGGCGCTCTCCGGCGAAATCGGCGGTGCGGAGGAAGTCGGCGATGACGCGGTCGGCGAGACCGGCGAGGTCGATCACCTGGAGCCTGCTGACCAGTGCCATCCCGCCGAGGTCGATCACACCGACCTTCGCGGAATCGGGCAGCCTCAACAGATCCGCCACCCCGTTGGTCACCCTGGCGTCGCGCTCGACGACGCTGCAGAACGGCGTTTTCGGTGTGTCACGGTAGTTCTTGCCCTGCGTGTAGAAGCCGTTGACCGACGACGCCGCCGCGATGACGAGCGTGATCGCCAGCACGACACGGCCCCGGACACGGGCTCGGCGCAGGGTTTCGACGATCACGATCGTGCCGCCGAGCGTGCCGAGCGCCCAGATCGGGGTGGCGAATCGGAGCTGCCCCATCCAGTCGGCCTGCAGGACACAGAAGGCGATCACCGACAAGGCGAACGGGACCAGCAGCGCGACCATCGCCGCGCGGAGCTTGGACGGCTTCTGCATCACCAGCGCGAGACAGACGACCGCCACCGCGACCAGCAACCAGCCCGCGTATTGGAGGACCGTTCCGGCTTTGGCGATGTCGCCGATTGCCGGGAGCGGCTGCGCCTTGGCGACCGCGGTGTTGGGCAGCAGGCGCCCGTACTCGATCCAGCGGAAGAGCAGATAGCCGCCGAAGAGAACGACGAACCCGGCCGCGGACAGCAGCACCGCGCGGAGGCCGGCGAGCACGCCGCCGCGACGGGTGAACAGCGCGACCACGATCGGGAACGCGGCCGCGTAAATGACGCCGTCCGGACGGCTCAGCCCGGCGAGGGCGGCGAGCGCTCCGGCGGGCACGGCGATCTTCGCGGTCAGGAGCGTGCCGGAATCGACGCCGCACAGGATGACCACGGCGAGCGCGGTGGCCGTGAGCGCGTAAACGGAATTCTCCAGACCGGAGAAACACCAGATGACGAAGGAGGGGTTGGCCGCGAGCGCCGCGCCGGCGATCAGCGTGACCAGGGCGGGCCGCGATGTCACCCGCTTCGCCGCGACGTACACCAGTACCAGGATGGCCGAGCAGCAGAGCAGGGCCAGCCCCTTGGGGAACAGGACGTAATCGGGGACGCCGAAGATCGTGCCGCTGTCGAACAGGCCGAGCAGTTTCCCGAGTGCCAGCAGCACCATCCAGACCGGGTTCGAGAAGCCCTCGACGGGTTCCACTCCCGGCTGCAGCACCGGTCCGAAACCGTCGGCGAGGTTCCGGGAATACGCAAAAGTGATGGCCGCGTCGTCGATCATCCAGTTTCCGTAGAAACTCGCGTGGACGGCGATCAGCACCGTACCGAGGACGACCGCGGCGCATGCTCCCGCGAACGACGGGAACCTCCGGCGTGAGGACGCCGCGCCGCCGGGTCTCGGCCTGATTCCGTCGTGGCCGGGCTCCGCCACCGTCGGCGGACCGGCCAGCTCGACACTGCTCACTCGATGAACCCCCAATTGCCCCAGTTCGAGAAAACCGGCGAACGCGCCACACGACACGGACGGCATCACGCCGATTACTCGAGAAACCCCATCGTTCTCATCAGATGATCCGGCAGGCAGAAGCCCCACCGAAGATCATCACCCCGAATGGGGACTCTACAGCACGGGAAGATGGTCTTTGTTTCCGGAAGGCGACACTCGTGAAAACATTTCCGTCGGACATCGACGGATAATGGGAAAATCACTGAATCGCGTCGCGGCGGAAGGCGGCGCGATAGTCCCGCGGCCGCCGTCCTGTGTGCTTCGCGAAAAGAGCGGCGAACGTCCCCGGGTCCCGGTAGCCGACGGCGGCACAGATCCCGGCGACCGTGCGGTCCGTGGTCTCCAGGAGGTGGCGGGCGCGCCGGACGCGTGAGGAGTGCAGGTATTCGAGCGGACTCTGCCCGGCTTCCGCCGCGAACCGCCGCAACATCGTCCGGGTGCTGACGTTGAACCGTCCGGCCAGCGCGGCGAGGTCGTAGCGCGCGGCCAGGTTCTGGTCGAGCCAGCGCATGACCGGGCGGGCGAACCCGTTGCCCGGCCGCGGAAGCAGCCGCGCGTCGACGTACGGCGTCTGCGAAGACCGCGCGTCGTCGACCAGCGCCACCCGCGCCGTCTTCCGTGCCACTTCGGCACCGTTATGTTCCCGGATCAGTCCGAGTGCGAAGTCGTACATGGCGCTGAAGGCCGCCGTCGTCGTGACTCCCCGGTCGGTGACGACGAGATGCTCTGGCTGGACCAGGGCTTCAGGACGACGTCGGGCCAGCTCGTCCGCGAAGAGCCATGAGGTGGTGACGCGGCGATGGTCGAGGAGCCCGGCCTCCGCGAGCAGGAACGCGCCGACGCAGATCGAGACGACGACGTTGCCGGCGGCCGCGTGGGAACGGATCGCCTCGACCTCTCCAGCGAGCCGCGCCAGCTTCGCGTCGATGTCCTGGCCGGGCATGTGCTCGAAGCCCGGCACGACGAGGACGTCGACCTCGCGCAGCGGAGAGACGGTCAACGTGACACCTCCCGACGCGACGACCCGGCGGCGGGGCGAGACGACGGAAACCTCGTACCCGGCGTGGTCCGGGCCGGCGACGTACGTGGCCATGGTGAGCAGATCGGGGACACCGAAGACTTCGGACGCGAAGCAGCCCGGGTATGCCAGGACACCGACTCGCAACACGTGGCGAGATTACCCCGATATCCGGCGATCCGGCCCATTCCCTTGATCGCCACCCTCGTCGAAGCTGCGGTCATGCGCGAACACTCCGATGATGCGATCGCCGACTTCTCCCACCGCCCGGTGGAGGTGGACGGCGTGACGAAGACCGTTCACGTCGCGGGTTCCGGCCCCGGCGTGGTGCTGATGCCGGAAATGCCCGGCATCAGCCCCGACGTCCTCCGGTTCGCGCGGTGGGTGCGAGACGCGGGGTTCACCGTCTACGTCCCCTCACTCTTCGGGGTCGACGGCGCCTACCCCACCGCCGAGGCAGGCGAAGAAGTGGTCCGCCGAGCCTGCGTCAGCGCCGAATTCCGGGCGTTCGCCGGAGGCGGCACCAGCCCCGTCACGCGGTGGCTGCGCGGGCTCGCGCGGATCGCCCACGCGGAATGCGGCGGTCCCGGGATCGGCGCCATCGGCCTGTGCTTCACCGGCAACTTCGCGCTCACCATGGCACTCGAACCCGCCGTGATCGCCCCCGTGGTCAACCACCCGTCGCTGCCGCTGGACGACCCGGGCGGCCTCGAACTCGGCGACGACGACGCGGCCGCGCTCCGGGACCGGATCTCGCGCGACGGCCTCAAGGTGCTCGCCTACCGCTTCGAGGGCGACCGCTGGTGCACCGGACAGCGCTTCGCCGCGTACCGGGCTCTTCTCGGTGACGCCTTCGACGGGCGCGTCCTGCCGGACACCGCCGCGAACACCGACCCGCCGCCGTTCTTCCGTGACGTGGTCGGCACCCCGCACAGCGTCGTCACCGCCCACCTCGTCGACGCCGAAGGCCACCCCACGGTGCGGGCCAGGGACGAGATCCTCGCGTTCCTCACCGAGCGCCTGTAGAAACGAACGGCCACGGCATCGAGAGGAGAACGACATGCGCCGAGCCGACGTCTCCGATCACAGCGCGATCGTCGACCGTGTCCAGCGGTGATGGGGCGACTCGCGCACCCCCGCCGAGGCCCGCGAACTCTCGCTGCTGCTGCCCAAGCTGTTCCTCCAGTTCTTCTCAAGAACGAGCCTTGTCCTGGAAGACGAAACCGGCATCAGGGCGTTTCTCGTCGGCTTTCACGCTCCCGACAACGACGTCGAGGCCTACATCCACTTCGTCGGCGTGGATCCGGAACTCCGCGGTCAGGGGACGGCGCGCCGCCTGTACACGACCTTCTTCCGGCACGCCGCCGAGGAGGGCCGCACGGAGGTCCGCGCGATCACCTCCCCGGCGAACACCGGATCCATCGCCTTCCATCGCGCCATGGGGTTCACGCTCGAAGACGGCGACCGGGTGATCGACGGTCTTCCCGTGCACGGCGACTACGACGGCCCCGGCCAGGACCGGGTGTGCTTCTACCGGAAGCTCGCCGGCTAGCCGTAGATGGAGGCCGCCCATTCCGGGTGGTCGATGAACGGGTTGCGGTTGTGCTGGAACTGGTCGTAGATGACCTGGTTCCGGCGCTGCTCGGTGGCGTCGGGCGGGTCCTGGGTGTTCCAGGTCAGCAGCACCGAAAGCCGGCCGATGTTGGGTTTGGAGCCGTTGTCGACGGCGTCATTGGGTTCGAGATCAGGGAAACCGTCGGTGCCGTCGTAGCGGACGGCCATGTACAGGATCATGCGCGCCACGTCGCCCTTGACCGCGTCCCGCGGCTCGAACGAGTCGTCGTCGGTCAGGCTGCCGGGCGCCTCCTCGACGGGAGAGCCGCCGGCGTCGAAGTCCTTGTTCCCACGGGTGCTGTTGACCGACGCGTCCTCCGCGCGCAGGTGGTGCAGGTCGGTCCCCGGCCCGACGGCCGTGCCGAAGTCGCCGTGCGACTTGGCCCAGACGTGTTCCCGGTTCCAGTCGTCGACTCCCCCGCCGTTGGCGGTCTTCGCCTGTGAGCGGCCGCTGTAGAGCAGCACGACGTTCGCCTTGTTGGCCGGATCCTCGTCGGTGGCCCTGATCCCGTCCCACACCTGGTCGTAGGTCAGTTTGGTGCCGGTACTGATGACCTTGTGCAACGCGGCCTTGAGCTCGGGGCCGGTCTTGCCCAGCGCGTCCTTGTAGTAGTCGTCACCGGACACCGGCCCCGCGAGAGACGGTGGCGCGAACGCGAGCCCCGCCACGGCGCCGAGCGCGAGAACGAAGGAGATACGGCGGGTCGGCTGCATGCACAGTTCCTCTCCCCAGAGGCGCCTGCCCGGCTCGTCGTCCGCTCGACCACGACCCAGGCAACGCACTAGTCAGCTAGTTGGAAAAATACTGTCATGTCTGTCAATAGCCGACGGGTGACATCCGCGGCCGGTCACGCGACAATCGTCGTCCTGATCGACGACTCACTGGAGGGCCTCGTGGCCGAGTTGAACGAGCAGATCCGCGACTGGGTCGTGGCACCGAACTTCTGGCATCTGGCCACGGTGAACCTGGACGGTTCGCCTCAGGTCTCCCCGATGTGGGTCGACATCGAAGGCGACTTCATCGTGTTCAACACCGCCATCGGCCGGGTGAAGGAGGAGAACCTGCGCCGCGATCCTCGCGTGTCGTTGTCGTGCCTGGACATGGCCGATCCCTACGACCGGGTGGTGATCCACGGCCGGGCCGTCGAGTTCGTCGAAGGCGACGAGGCGGATCGCTGTATGGACCGGCTGGCGAAGAAATACGTCGGCACCGACCGGTTCGAATGGCGGATTCCCGGAGAACGGCGGGTGAAGGTTCTCGTCGAGCCGACGCGTGTCCGCCATGTCGTCGGGGTCGAGCCTTTCCGGCGAGGACGTCTCGGCTGATTCAGTCCTTTGTGGACGCTTACGGTGGGGCACGTTGTGAAAGCCACTTTCGCAACGTTGAAGGTTGCGAAAGTGGCTTTCACAACGCCAGCGCGAGCGGTCGGCCCAGGCGTCCGGGCGCGTGTCGCGAAAGCCACTTTCGCGACGTTGGATGTCCCGAAAGTGGCTTTCGCGACACGCCTCACCGAGGCTTACGCGGCGGGATGCCGGTTCGAGACCAAGTCGACGCAACCGAATGACCCACCCATTACGTCCTCGGCCCATGAGATGGATCGCACTGTGCCTCCTCCTGGTCCTGGCGGGATGCGGCGCCGGCGCCGGCGCGAGTCAGGCGAAGCTGGAGTCCTTCGTGGGCCTCGGCTCGGCCCCTCGGCCGGCGGGGTTGAAGCCCGCGGAACTGGGGACGGCCGAGGGGCAGGAGTTCCAGCGCATCCTGGAACGCGCCAAGCTCGCGAAACCGGACGAGGTCCGTGCCGCCTTGTCGTTCGCACCGCCGGCCGATCGGCGCGCTTTCGCCTTCGTCGTGCCCGGTTGCGCCGAGGACGGCGCCGAACTGACCATCGAGCGCGACACGCTGACCGCGAAGCTCACCGGCGGGGAGAACGTCAATTGCGCTACGGCGAACTACTTCCTCACCGTCTTTTCCGTGGACCGTGACTCGATCCCGGCGGCACCCACGTTGCTGACGATGCCGCGCTAGGCCGCGACGTGGATCAGAAAGTCGCGCCGACCCGCTGACCAGGGTTACGGCTGAGCCATACCGATGTTACGGGCGTAACATGGCACCGTGACTGACGAACCCGACGGCCGGAACTGGCTGGTGATCAGCGTGTCCACCGCCGGCGGACCGGACTCGCTGCGGGTTCAGGTCTGGCGCAAACTCCGTTCCCTGGGCGCGCTCTACCTGCAGCAATCGGTATGCCTGCTGCCCGCGCGGGCGGAGGTGGTGCGAGAGATCCGCCGTCTGCTCGACCGGGTCCGCCATCAGGGCGGGACGGCCCGTGCGCTGCCGATGGCGTTCACCGACCCGGCCGAAGAGTGTGCGGTGATCGCCGAACTGAACGAGGCCCGCGACGCCGAGTACGCCGAGGTCCTCGAGCGGCTGCCCGAGTTTCACCGGGAACTGGCGGACGAGCAGGCCCGCGGCAACGCCACCTACGCGGAAGTCGAGGAATCCGAAGCCGATTTGCACCGGTTCCGCAGCTGGCTCGCCAAGATCGCCGCCCGCGACTACTTCGGCGCCTCACGCGGCCAGGAAGCCCGCGACGCCGTCGAGTTGGCCGCGGCCGAACTCGCCGCCTTCGAGGAAGCCGCCTTGCGCGCCGAAGCGCCCGAGATCCGGGCGGGGACGAAGCGATGACCGGCTCGTTCTGGTGGGATCTGCTGCTCGGCGTCGCCGGTGCGCTGCTCCTGGCCTGGCTCGCGCTCGTCGTGGCACTCGTGCTCGCCCGACCCCGGGGCGGACTGCTCCGGGAAGCGCTGCGGCTGCTGCCCGACGTCCTGCGGCTCATCCGCCGTCTGGCCGCGGACAAGACGCTGTCCCGCGGCGTCCGGATCAGGCTCGCGCTGCTGCTGGTCTACCTCGCCCTGCCGATCGACCTCGTCCCCGATTTCATCCCCGTTCTGGGTTATGCCGACGACGCCATCATCGTCACCCTCGTCCTGCGCGGCGTCGTCCGCCGCGCCGGGCTCGACGCCGTCCGCGCGCACTGGCCCGGTACCGAAGACGGTTTCGACGCACTCGCCCGCCTGACCGGATTTCCTGCCGCCACCCCCTGATCCGTTTAGCGAGTTGTGCGCATTTCCTGTCAGAGGCGTAACAACTTTCGGCCTTCCTGCGGCATACCGGAGAGCTGTCTTGTTCCGTCCGGTCCCCGCCGCAGGAGGATTCGCGTGTTGAATTCCCGTCGTTTCCTGTTCCCCCGAAGATCGCGACGCGCGCTGGCGGTGGGTGTCATCGGCCCGCTGGTCGGCGCGCTCGCGGTCGGGCTCGTCGCCGCGGCACCGGCCGAAGCCGCCGTGCCCACCGGTTTCACCGACACGGTGGCGATCGGCGGGCTCAGCTCGCCGACCGCCACCGCGTTCGCGCCGGACGGCCGGGTGTTCGTCGCCGAGAAGAGCGGCCTGGTCAAGGTCTTCGACTCGCTCGCCGACCCGACGGCGACGGTGTTCGCCGACCTCCGCACGCAGACGCAGGACTTCTGGGACCGCGGCCTGCTCGGGCTCGCCGTCGACCCCGCCTTCCCCGCCAGGCCGTACGTCTACGTCTCGTACACCCTCGACGCGGAGCCCGGCGGCACCGCGCCGCGCTGGGGTGACGCCTGCCCGACCCCGCCGGGCGCGACCGACAAGGGTTGCGTCGTGACCGGCCGTGTCTCCCAGCTGACGATGGGCTCGGCCGGCACGGCCGTGAGCGAGAAACCGCTGGTCACAGGCTGGTGCCAGCAGTTCCCCAGCCACTCGGTCGGCGCACTCGCCTTCGGCCCGGACGGCGCCCTGTACGCGGGTGGTGGCGACGGCGCCAGCTTCTCGTTCGCCGACTACGGCCAGGTGGGGAACCCCTGTGCCGATCCGCCCTCACCCGCCGGGACGAACCTCACGCCGCCCGCGGCCGAAGGCGGCGCGCTGCGTTCGCAGTCGCCGCGACGCGCCGCCGGCCAACCGGTCCTGCTCAACGGCACGCTGCTGCGCATCGACCCGGACACCGGTGAAGGCGTCCCCGGCAACCCCTTCGCGAACAGCTCCGACGCCAACGCGCGGCGCGTGATCGCCTATGGCGCGCGGAACCAGTTCCGCTTCGGCTTCCGGCCGGGCACCAGCGAACTCTGGGCGGGCGACGTCGGCTGGGACACCTGGGAAGAGATCAACCGCGTCGCCGACGTCGGCGACAGCGTGGCGGAGAACTTCGGCTGGCCCTGTTTCGAAGGGAACGCCAGGCAGGCCGGTTACGACGGCGCGAACCTCGACCGGTGCGAATCCCTCTACTCCTCCGGCGGGCACTCCGCCCCGTACTACGCCTACAACCACCGCTCCAAGGTGGTCGCGAGCGACCCGTGCCCCACGGGCGGCTCTTCGATCAGCGGCATCGCGTTCGAATCCGGCAGCAACTACCCGGCCGAGTATTCCGGCGCGCTGT
Source organism: Amycolatopsis sp. WAC 04197 (assembly GCF_003947475.1). Lineage (NCBI taxonomy): Bacteria > Bacillati > Actinomycetota > Actinomycetes > Pseudonocardiales > Pseudonocardiaceae > Amycolatopsis > Amycolatopsis sp. WAC 04197. The sequence continues at coordinate 170,335 of NZ_QHJK01000015.1, forward strand.
TCTTCGCCGACTCCTCCCGTGGCTGCATCTGGGCCATGCAGACCGTCGACGGCCAGCCGAACGCGAGCCGTCTCGTGCCCTTCGTGACCGGAGTCAACGTCCCGGTGCAGGTGCTGACCGGCCCCGGCGGCGACCTGTTCTACGTCGCGCTCGGCAGCGGCGAACTCCGTCGCGTCAGCCATCCCGGGGGCACCAACCGGCCGCCCACCGCGGTGGCCACGGCGACCCCGTCGAGCGGACCGGCGCCACTGACGGTGCGCTTCGACGGCACCGCGTCCACCGACCCGGACGCCGGGGACACCCTGTCCTACGCCTGGGACCTCGACGCCGACGGCGCGTACGACGACTCGTCGGCCGCCGACCCCACCTGGACCTACACCGCGGCAGCCGCCGTCGACGCCGGGCTCCGGGTGACGGACTCCCACGGCGCGAGCGCGACCACGACGGTGCGGGTGACCGTCGGGAACCCGGAAGGCCTCGACCCGGTGCCGGTCATCGACAGCCCGGCGGGGACGCTGACCTGGTCGGTCGGCCAGACCGTGTCCTTCTCGGGCCGCGCGGTCGACGCCCAGGACGGGCAGCTCCCGGCATCGGCGCTGTCGTGGCGGCTCGCGATCCGGCACTGCGCGACCAACGGCACCTGCCATACGCACAACGTCCAGGACTTCCCCGGCGTCGCGTCCGGGTCGTTCGTCGCGCCGGACCACGACTACCCGTCGTACCTGCAACTGACCCTCACCGCGACCGACTCGACCGGCCGGACCGGCAGCAAGACCGTCGACCTCCAGCCGAAGACGGTGTCGCTGAACTTCACCTCCAGTCCCAGCCAGGCGACGCTCACCGTCGGCGGCACGCAGCAACGCACGCCGTTCTCCCGGACGGTGATCGCGGGATCCACCAACTCGATCAGCGCGGACAGCCCGCAGAAACTGCCCCCGCTGAACCTGAAGTACGCCTTCACCGGCTGGGCGCACGGCGGCGCGCGGGCGCAGAACATCATCGCGCCCGGTACGTCGACGACCTACCAGGCGAACTATCGGCTCTGCTGGCTGTTGAACCCCTGCTGACCGTCGCTACAGCGGGTCGTGAGTGGCGTTTCGGGTTCTAACCCGAAACGCCACTCACGACCACCGTGAGGCACCGAAACCGTCCATAATGGAGTACTCCAGCACGCCTTTCGCGAAGCCGTAAGAACCCCGAAAGGATCGGAACCCCCACCGGAGAGACCCCGTCGGATCGCCCGTCCAGATCCCGCACGGAAGGTTCCTCCGATGACCTACCCAGGCCTGCCCGACCAGCAGAACAACCGCCCCGCGACCGTCAAGCCCGGCGTGGCCGTCGGGATCCTCGTCGCGGTGATCGCACTGGTCGCCTTCTGCATCACCGGCTTCGCCGCCCCCGGTTTCCTGCTCCGCAAGGGTCCCGGGCTCTCGTTGCCCACCCCCACCTCCAGCCCGGCGACGACGACCTCCTCGCCAACGAGCACCACGGAAAGCCCGACCAGCACCAGGGTCAGCCGTCCGAGGATCACCCCCACCAGGAGCCCGGCCACGCCGCCGGCGCAGGGCGTTCAGGTGATCGTGGACTTCCTCACCAAGATCGCCGGAAGCGACAAGCCAGGGGCGATCGCGTTGGCCTGCGAGGCGCAGAAGAGGTTCATGGACGACAAGATCGATTCCCTGATCCCGCTGGGGTCACGTGTTCAGGTGACCTCTGTCAACGGGTCGTCCCGGTTCGTCCTCGCCGACGTCGCCGGAGTCGCCAAAGGACGGTCGGCGAAGGGCATCGTGATCTCGGATCTCAAGGCGGACGGCGGTTTCTGCGTCACGACGTTCAGCATCCGCACCACCGGCTGAGGTCAGTCCAGGCAGAACTCGTTGCCCTCGATGTCCTGCATCACGATGCACGACTCGTTCTCCTCGTCGGCGAGCAGGACACGCTGCTGCACCGCCCCGAGCGCCGTCAGGCGGTCGGATTCGGCCTGGAGCGCGGCGAGGCGCTCCTCCCCCACCAGGCCGGTGCCCGCCCGCACGCAGAGATGCACCCGGTTCTTGACGACCTTGCCTTCGGGGACACGCTGGAAGTACAGCCGCGGGCCCACGCCAGTGGGGTCACTGCAGACGAAGCCCGCGTCCTGTTTCTCGGGCGGCAACGTGCGGTTGTAGTCGTCCCAGGTGTCGAATCCCTCCGGCGGCGACGGCACGACGTAGCCCAGGATCTCGCACCAGAACCGGGCGAGGCGCTCGGGTTTCGCGCAATCGAACGTGACCTGTACCTGTTTGACCGACACCATCAGTCCACCCTAATCGCTGTCGAACGGATCAAGCCCGCGGCCCGCAGATCGGCCCAGACCTGTGCGGGGACCTTCACTTCGAAGGATTCCAAGTTGCTTCGCGCTTCTTCGGCGGACCGCATCCCGACCGCGATACCGGCGACGGCCGGATGTTGCAGCGGGAAGGCCATCGCCGCTTGGGGAAGCGTCACGCCGTGCGCCTCGCACACGTCGGCGATCCGGTTCGCCCGCTCCACGACCTCCGGCGTGGCGGCGTTGTAGTCGAAGTACGCGCCCTCGGCCGGCCGCGGCACGGCGAGCAGCCCGGAGTTGAAGATCGACGCCGCGATCACCGAGACACCGCGTTCCTCGCACGCCGGAAGGAAGGTGTCGAGCGCGCTGTGGTCGAGCAGCGTGTGGCGCCCGGACTGCATGACCACGTCGACATCGGTCTCCCTGACCAGAGTGGTCAGCATGGCCGTGTCGTACATACCGGCGCCGATCGCGCCGACGATCCCTTCCGACCGCAGCTCCGAGAGGGCCGGATAGCCTTCGCGCAGCGCGTCGGCGAAGTACTCCTCGGCGTCGTGCAGGTACAGCACGTCGATCCGGTCCAGGCCCATCCGCTCCAGCGAATCCTCGACACTGCGCCGGATCCCGTCACGGGTGAAGTCGCGGACCCGGCGGTGCGCCGCGGGGACGTGGAAGCCCGCCGGATCCAGCTTCCCGTCCGCCTCCTGGGGGATCAGCAGGCGGCCGACCTTCGTCGACAGGACGTAGGAATCGCGCGGCCGCGAGCGCAGGAACTCGCCGACGCGGCGCTCGGAATGCCCGATCCCGTAGTGCGGAGACGTGTCGTAGTACCGGATCCCGCCGTCCCAGGCCGCGGCCAGCGCCCCCGCCGCGGTGTCGTCGTCCAGTGGCGCGAACAAGCCCCCGAGCGGTCCACCGCCGAAGCCCAGCCTCGTCACCTCGACGTCGGTGCGCCCGAGTCGCTTCGTCTCCATCCACGGCCCCCTCGATCAGCTCGCCGATCACCGTGCCACATCCGGGCGCTTCGCTCGCGCGATTTATTCGCCGGGCCAGTCCGCGCACGTCACGACCCCGAACCCCCGGCTCGGGAAGACGGTGTCCACGAAGAAGTCGTGCATCGCCTGATCCCCGTCGGCGCAACCGTCGCGCAGCACGGTCACGTGATAGCCACGATCCGCCGCGTCGTAGGCCGTCGCGGCCACCATCGCGCTGGTCGCGACCCCCGCGATCGCGACGGTGTCGACGCCCCGGGCCCGGAGCACCAGATCGAGATCGGTGCCGGCGAACGCGCTGGCCCGGCGTTTCAGCACGACCACGTCCTCGTCGGCGACCGGCAGGTCGATCTCGGTCCCGGCCGAGCCCTCGTGGAAGGTGTCCCCCGCTTCGTGGAACGACTTGAACAAGGCGTTCCCGGCCGGCAGGTCGGTCCCGTTGCCGCGGAGTGCGAAGTGGACGAACACGACGAGCGCCCCGGCCGCCCGCGCCCGCGGCAGCAGACTCTTGATCGGCGGCAGGACTGTTCCGGTGAACGGGTAATTGCCCGTGATACCCCGTTGGAGGTCACCGATGATCAACGCGGTGGTCATGCGGGCAAGCTACCCGATCGTCCGTATACAACCGGCCGCGCGAGTGGCTAGCCTCCGGCTGGTGAGGATCAAGAGTGTGCTGCTCGCCGTCCTGGTGACCGCCGGAATCGTGATTCCCCCGCCCGCAGTCGCCGCGGCGGATCCGTCGGGCTGGGTGGCGCCGCTCAGCACGCGTGGCCGCTACATCGTCGACGCGGCGGGCGACCGGTTCAAGCTGAAGGCCGCCAACTGGCACGGCGCGAGCGGGACCTGGACCGGTTCGGGTGACGTGAACGATCCGGCCGCGCACCACGCCGGCGAGATCGCCTACCAGACCCCGCTCGGGCTGGACCGCGCGTCGATCGACACCGTCATCGACGGGCTCGCCGAACTGGGCCTGAACAGTGTCCGGCTGCCCTTCTCCAACGCGATGATCCACGACACCAAGCCCGTCCCCGATCTCCCGGCGAACCCGGGACTGCGCGGCCTGACTCCGCTGCAGGTCTACGATCGCGTCGTCGCGCGGCTGACCGCGCGCGGGTTCGCGGTGATCCTCAACAACCACACCACGACCTCGCGCTGGTGTTGCGGTCTCGACGGCAACGAACGCTGGAACACCGCGCAAACCGAGCAGAGCTGGCAGGACGACTGGCTGTTCATGGCCCGCCGCTACGCCGCGAACAAGCGGGTCGTCGGCGCCGATCTGTACAACGAGGTCCGGCGGAACGTCTTCGACGATCCCAACTGGGGCTGGGGAAACGGCACGGACTGGCAACGCGCGAGCCAGCGGGTGGCCGACCGCATCCAGACCGAGGCCAATCCCGATCTGCTGCTCATCGTCGAGGGCATCAACTGGACCGGCCTGCCCGTCGACGGCCTTCCCCACGGAAGGCCGACACTGGAGCCGGCTCGCACGCTCTCGCATACGCTCGTGGACTCCGGAAAACTGGTCTACGCCGCGCATTTCTACGGCTACACCGGTCCGAACCACTCCGGGGCGACCGGCACCGGCGAGACCCATGACCCGCGCTACCGTGACCTGTCACCTCAGGAACTTCGCGATGTCCTTCACCGGCAAGCGTTCTTCGTCTCGGCGGAGACCGGGAAGCATTACACCGCACCGCTCTGGATCAGCGAGTTCGGCGAAGGCCGTCACACGACCGACGCGGCGAGCCGTGCCTGGTTCGAGAACTTCGTCGGCTACCTCGCCGAGACCGACACGGACTTCGCCTACTGGCCGGCGGTCGGTTTCCACGAAGGCGGAACGGGCAACGGCTGGTCGCTGCTCTCCTGGGACACCGGCGGCAGGCGCGTCGACGTGCTCGACGGTGCGGACTGGCGTGGCCCGGCTTGGCGACGGCTGGTGGACGCGCCGTCCCGCTCCGGCCGGATTCCCGACGCCGAGCGCTGGTCGATGCTGAACCTCGACTACGCCGATTTCCAGGCCTCGCGCAAGGTTCGCGCCATGGCAGACTGGAATCCGGGCGCTCGCAAGGGCGCCTGCCCCGACGGCCAGCGGCTCAGCGGCCTTGCCCATACCGGCAACCGGGGCCTGTGCACCGGCACGCTCGCCGCGCCGACAGGATACACAGTGGTCCGCGATGAGTCCTATGTGGACACAGACTGGGCGTCCGGCTACACCAAGGTGCAATGCCCGCCAGGGCACGCCGCCGTCGGCTACAGCGTCACCGGCGCGGCGTTCTCCGCGCTCCTCTGCGGCCGGTCCGCCACCCCGCTGGGCAGCACCGGCCGGACGGTCTGGTTCGACCGCGGCGACAACCGGCCGTCCGGGAATCCCGGCGGCGACTTCGCCTCGGGCCACTACAAAGGGCAATGCGCTCCGGGCGAATACGTCGCCGGTGTGGCGTACACCGGCCGTGTCGGCTCGAATCGCACTCCGGACGCGGTGCTCTGCCGTGCCTGAGCGCGCTCAGGCGACGAAAACGCAGAACGGATGCCCCGCCGGATCGGCGTAGACGCGCAGCGGTTCCTCGGGGTCGTCGCTGCGGTCGTACCGGAGCCGCCCGCCGAGTTCGAGGACGCGGGCGTGCTGCTCGTCGAGTTCCTCGACCGAGTCAACGGTCAGGTCCAGGTGCAGTTGCTGAGGCACGGGTTCGGGATCCGGCCAGCTCGCCTCTTCCAGCCGATCGACCTGCTGGAAGGCGAGTTGCGCCCCGCCGTCCGGGTTCCGCAGCACCAGCCAGTCCTTGTCCTCGGCGCCGGGCGGGGGCGTTTCGTCGCCAGGGCGGTAGTCCCAGACCAGCAGACGCCGGTAGAACTCCGCCAGCACGCGGACGTCGGTGCCGTCCAGCACCACCTGACGGAACTTCGGCCCCTTTTTCCGCTCAACCAAGCCGTTCACCTCTGTTCGAGCACCGCGAGAACCCGCGCGCACCAGCGAATGTTCTCCTGTTCGAACATGATCCCACGGGCCAGGGTCAGATACGGCCCGACGCGGGGCGCGGTGGCGAGGAACTCCTCCTCGGCGGAGTCGCCGAGCAACCGCTCCCGAAGGCGCTCGAACCGTTTGAGCTTCGTTTCGGCGACGGCCATCCGGTCCGCGACGGCGCGCCGGATCGCCTCGTCGTCGCCCGCCTCGGCCGCCTGGACCTGCACCAGCAGTTCGTCGCGGATCGCGGTCGGCTTCGGCGCCCGCGTGGTGAAGCCGGCGAGCTCGGCCGCGCCGGCGTCGGTCAAGGAGAAGAGGCGCTTGTTGGGACGTCGTTCCTGTTCGACCACCCGGGCCGCCACGAGGCCCTGCGATTCCATCTTGTCCAGCTCGCGGTAGAGCTGCTGCGGTGTCGCGGTCCAGAAGTTGGCGACCGACGCGTTGAAGCTCTTCGCCAGGTCGTAGCCCGAGGACTCGCCGTCCAGGAGCGTCGCGAGGATCGCGTTCCGCAGCGCCATGGCGCGATGATAAGCACCGCGGCGATTAGTCGCAAAGTTGACTGGACACTTTGTTGGACAGCGGAGCGGTGATCACCTACGCTCGGCGGCATCTACTCAACAAGTTGACTATGAGGAGATCGCCATGCCTACGTTCCGTGAAGCAGTCGAAGCGAAGGACGCCGCCGCGATCGAGGCGTTGCTCGCCGACGACGTGGTCTTCACCAGCCCGGTGGCGTTCAAGCCCTACCACGGGAAGGCGATCACGGCGGCGATCCTGCGCGGGGTCCTGCGGGTGTTCGAGGATTTCCGGTATGTCCGCGAGATCCAGGACGGCGCGCACCACGTGTACGAGTTCGAAGCGACCGTCGACGGGCTTCAGATCAACGGCTGCGACCTGCTGACCTTCGACGCCGAGGGCAAGATCGTCGACTTCAAGGTGATGGTCCGGCCGTTGCGGGCGGCCGAGGCGCTCGCGGGGCGCATGGGTGCCCAGTTCGAGGCCATCAAGGCGGACGCGCTCGGCTGAGCGACGCTTCAAACCCGGGTCACGAACGCGCGGGGTCCTGCCGCCGCACCATCTCCGCGATCCAGACGGGCGCGAACGGCGACGTGCAGTTCGGCGGGGTCGGATAGTCCTTGAGCACTTCCAGCCGCTCCCCGATGCCGATCGCCCTCGCGCGGTGCTCGGCGTGCTCGATCCCGATCTGCGCCAGGCAGTGGTTCATCGCCCATTGCAGGCGATCCGGCGCGATCTTCATCTGCGCCTCGATGACGTCGAGCAGCCCGGCGAGATCGAGGCCTTCGGGCTTCTTCGCCACCCGTTCGGTGGTCAGGGCCCAGCCGGCGCTCGCGACCACGGGGTCCGGATCGGCGGACCACGCCACGCGCAGCTCTTCGGCGTGCGGATTCTTCTTGACCACGTAATTCACGAGCCAGTCGTGCACCTTCGGGGTGCGGGCCTCGCGCACCATGCGGTCCAGCTCGTCGCGTCCGAACGCCTTCGGGCGGCAGATGAGGAGCGCGAGCAGTTTCGCGGCGGTGTCGTCCGTCGCCCAGAGCTCCAGCGCGAGTTCCTGCTGGGTCTTCAGCCGCTTCGCGAGCGCGCGCAGCTTGCCGAGGTTCACCCCGTGGTCGTCGCCGTGCTTCTCGTTCACCTGGCGTGCGCGCGGATCCTCGAGCTCGGCCAGTTCGGCCAGCACCTCGGCCGTCGTCGTCCCGGTCACCTGCCCAGCCTACGAGGCGCTCCGGGTGGAGGAGCCACCCGGAGCGCCTTGACCGCTATCCGCGTCGTGCCAGGTCGTCGGCGTGCTCACGCAGGAGTGCGGCGACCCGCGGCCAGCCGACGTTGATCCGCCGGGCCCAGCCGCGATGACGCTGCGCGAGATCCCCCGCGTCACCCTCCTGGACGGTCAACCCGGTGGCGAAGCCTTCCCGGAGATACCCGCCGTCGGCGACATCGAGGACGTCCCGGACCGGCTCCGGCGGCCATCCGTCGTCGGGCAAGGGCGAACCGCTCGCCAGCAGGGTGCCGATCGCCCGGTCCCCGAACTCGGCCCGTCCCCGTTCGGCGAACTCCGTGCGGGCACGCGAAACCCAGGCCTTGAGCGCGGCACCGTCGAGACCGGAATCGGTCGTCCCCGGCATGGTGCGCGTCTCGAAGATCGTCAGCCACGCGCCGACCAGTTCCACGCTCGGGGCGCCGTCGTCCGCGGGCTGGATCCGGGTGCAGAGCTCGACGAACGCGCCGGGGTTCTCGGCGAGGATCCGCTGCAGGCTCCGCGGTTTCCGGTGGTGTTTGAGCGCCGCGTGGAACCGCAGCTCCAACCGGGCGACCGCGACGTCCGAACCACCGGCCTCGGCCAGCTGGTCCAGCAGCGGGCCGACGTTCGCGACGGCCTTGCGATCGGGGGCCTCGACACCGTCGGCGGACGCCTGGAGCAGCACTTCCTCGATCAGGGACGCGGGCAGGGCCGCCCCGTCGCGCACCCCCGCCGCGAGCGCCTTGACCGCGGCCCACGGCCGGCGCCGTGCGAGCTGCGTGACGAAGTACGACTCCTGTCCTTCGGGAAGCGGCCACGGACCGACGTGCGTCCAGTAGCCCTCGAGAACCGCTTCGTCGGCGGACTCGAAGAGCTCCAGCGCGTGGTCCACCGGGATGGCCAGGAGATAGTCGACCAGCCGGTCCTGCTCCTTGAGCTGGATCGCGACCTCCTGCCGCCATTCGCCGCCCTGGGAGCGGGCCATCTCGCCCGCCCAGCCCGCCGCCCAGTCCTCGCGCCCCAGCTCCGCGAGCGCGTCTTCCCGGAGGTCGTCCGCGGCGACGTGGGCCGCGACCACACCGACCAGCCTGGGCAGGGCGCTCTCGGCGGCGAGCGCGCTCAGCCCGGCGGCGCCGTGTTCGCGCAGGACACCGCCGACGGCGTCGCGGCGAAGGCGCCCGATCTCCGCTTCACGCGCCTCCGGTTCGAGGGATTCGCCGCCGTCCAGGTACGGGTTCCGGCCGAACAACAGGCCGTGCCGCCCGGGATTGACCGCGGGCTCGATCAGCTCGGCGCAGGATTCCAGCCATTGCAGCAATTCCTCCTGCAGCGTCCAGCCGGCGCCGGCGTGATGCCGGTGCTCGGCGGTCACCCCGGTGAGCAGGCCCCACAGGCGCAGACGTTCGTCCGCCGAGAGCCGTTCGGTGTCCAGCCGTGTGAAGGCCTCCACGACGCGGTCCCATTGCGCGGCGTTCAGCTCGGGCAGCCGTTCGAAGAATTCGCACCACCGATACGGCCGTTCCGCCAGTGCCGACAACGCCGAGGCGACCAGCTCGTCCTCGAACTCCGGTCCGTCGGCGGCGGCGACCGGCGCTGCCGGGACCGTCCATTCGAGACGGACCTGGGGCCGGCTCGGGCTCGCGAGCAGATGTCCGCGCGGACCGCGCAGCAGGGCGAGAGCCAGCCGCCAGCCCGCTTCCGGCGAGCGACGGCCGATCGCCTTGACCAGTTCCGTCCGCTGCCCGCCGGGCAGGTCGAGGTACGGGTACCACGGCTGCACGAGGGTGATCAGGGATTCGAGCGGCCGGTCGCCTGCCTCCCGCCCCGGCCGCGTCAGCTCGGCCAGCAGGGAGACCACCATCGGCAACGCGTCGTCGGACCAGCCGACCGTTTCCAGCGCCGCGATCAGCCCCTCGGAGGTGCCGCTCAGCGGCGACGGATCGCTGGTCAGCGCCTGGTCGACGGCACTGAGGAACTCGTGAGGAGCGGCTTCCGCGAGCAAGGGCAGCACATCGGCGAGCGAACGCCAGAGCACTCCGTCCCCGTCGTCGTTGGCCTGGCCGAGCACTTCGCGGACGAACCGCGTGGCGTGGTCGGCGCCCGAGACGCCGCCGGACAGCGCCGTATCCCCCTCGGCGGCCAGGAGCGCCGCGCTCCGCGCCAGCCCCTGCCGCATGTCCGCCGACCATTTCCGGCCCGGCTCCCGCTCGGTGAGCACCTTGACGGCTTCTTCGTGCCAGCGACGCAGATCCTGCGCGCTCAGCCTGCCGTGGAGAAGAGCCCAGGCGTCGTGCGGATCCGCCAGCCGTACGACGTCGCCCGAGCGGGCGAGCAGGGGGTCGTCGCCGGTCTCGGCCCTGGCGAAGAAGCGCGTGAGCTCGTCGATCTCCCGGCCGGCGATCGCGGCGATCTCCTCCAGATCGTGCCGTGCCCCGGCCGACCACCGGCCGATCAGCAGCAACGGCGCGGCGAGATCGCGCTCCAGCGGGTTCACCCATTTCGGAAGGTCACCGGCGACGGCGAGTTTGCGGCGCAGGGCACCGAAACTCCGCCGGGCGAGGTCGGCCCAGGCGGTCGCGTCGGCGGACGGGACACCGGCCGCCGCGAACGCCTCCGCCGCCTCGTCGCGCGGGATCCGGGGCAGTACCAGGACATCGCCACCGGCACGGTCCGGTGTGCTCCGCACCACGAGGACATGGCCGCCGATCGTCTCCTCCCCCACCTCGACGCCGTCCACCACGGCGACGAACGGCCCGTCCAGTTCGCGGCACTGACGCCAAGCCTCCGGGCTCGACACCCGGACCGCCCGGAGCCCCGGACGGTGGGCCGCCAACGCGGTCGCGACGAACGCCGCCGCCTCGGTCCGGCTGCCCGCGTACACGGGGAGGACCGACGGCTCGGCGTCCAGCCAGTCGCACAGCCGGTCCCTTTCGCGGGCGCGGCCGAGCAGCGGGAGGCTCTCGGGCAGGACGGGACGCGTTTCGTCCCGCCAGGATTCGAGCCACTCGGCCAGATCTTCGAGGCCAGGGACGACCCCGATGCCCAATTCCGGGGCGACCCTGGTCAGTTCGGTGATCAGGCCCGCGATGTCCTGCTCCGCCGTACGTCCGCCGAGGCGCCGGTGGGAGTCGGCGGTGATTTCCCCGGGCATGACGGCGTCGTCCACCAGGACCGCGACGATCTTCTTGCCGAGCCGCGAGGCCTCGGTGACCTCCTCCTGGACCGCTTCGTCGAGCCCCTCGGTGCCGATCGGCACCACCAGGACGGACGCGGCGTCGCCGGACCGGACGATCCGGTCCTTTCCGAACACGTGACCGAGACTCCGGTCGAGACCGCGGAGCCGGTCCTGGCCGTCACCGGCTCGGACGGTGATGAAGATTCCTGCCATGGTGCGAAATCCTTTCCAGCGAGCACAGTTGTCGATGCGTACGGGCTGTGGTTTCACTCGGCTTCGCCGCGGGCGCGGGCCAGCACCTCCTCGACGCTGAGCGGGCTGGCCGGATGGTGGGTGAGGCACAGCGGGGTGGTCACCCGCTGGAAGCCGAACGCCTCCCCCGACACGTAGAACTGGGCGCGTTCCAGCCGTGAGATGTCGTCGACAGGGCTGCCTTTCGCCCTGGCCAGTTCGTTCGCGGCGGCGATCTGCGCCGGGCTGTTGAGCCTGCCGAAGAACTGCGTCATCGCGTTGCCGACGACCTGGTTGTGCAAGCCCTTCGGCGCCTGAGTCGCGAACAGCAGTCCCAGGCCGTATTTCCGCGCCTGCGAGGCGAGCACGATGGTGCTGCGGGTGCTCGCCGTGAGCGTCCCCGACGCGGCGAGCATCTGTGCCTCGTCCATGACGAAGAGGGCGCCGAGCGGCCGGTCTCCTGCCGGATTCCGCTTGGCCCAGGCGAAGAGTTCCATCTGGAGCTGATTGACGAAGTTCTGCCGCTGCTTCTCCGAAGGCAGCCCGATGAAGCTGATCACCGATACCCGTGCCCGCTTGCCTTCCCCGGGAGCGAGCAGGAGCGCCGGGTCGACGGGCTCGCCGCCGCCCGCCAGGAGGGGGTCGTTGACCATGGAGGCCTTCAGCAGCTCGGCCAGCTCGGCCGCCAGCTTTCGCCCGTCGTTCAACGTGCTCACCCCGTCGGGCAGGTCTTCGAGCACCTCGATGAGCGCGGGCAGGCTCCGTGATCCGGTCCGGGCGTGGTGCACGACGGCCTGCCGCAGCACCGCGAGCCCGACGCTGGCCTTCCCCGTGCTGCCGGTCAGTTTCACCTGCGGTGCGAGTGCCGCCACGGCGACCTCGACGGCCGCGTTGAACTCGTCCTCGTCGTCGAGGACTCCGGCGAAATCGGGCAACGGCTGGAACGCGAGCGGCCTGCCGCCCGCCCGCCCCGGCGTCCACACGACGACGTCGGTCTCGGCCAGATAGCGCTCGGCGAGCCCGGCGTCGTCCGCTCCCCAGGCCTCGGGCGGCTCCGGCCAGGCGTCGCCGAGGCGGGCGAGGTCGTTGTTCGGGTCCAGCACGATCGCGGAAACGCCCTGCAGCGCGCACTCCTCCACGATCCGCCGCAGCAGCACCGTTTTCCCGGACCCCGAACCCGCGAACACCGCGGCGTGCTTGCGCAGGGCCGCCAGTTCGATCCGGACCGGTTTCCCGCTGCCCGACACGGTGCCGAGGGTGACCTCCCCTTCGGCCGCCGGGGACGTCTCGGTGGACGCCGCCCGGGGCAACGGTTCCGGCAGGACTTCCGACAGGAGTTCCGACCGGCCGGCGGGCCGCCGGTCGACGAGCCACTCGTGCAGCTCCCGGCTTCCCTCGGCGAACATCTTGTCCAGCGCCCAGAACGTGCGGACGTCCGCATCGGACATTCCCCGGGATTTACCGCCCTGCTTGAAGAATTCCTTCAGTTCCGCCTGGGTCTTCACCCCTGGCGACCACGCCGGGTTGCGCAGCAGCACCAGATGCCGGTTCTCCGCGCCTTTCCGGACCCCGGCCGCCGATCGCGCCTTGCGGAACCGGTGCAGCGCGGCGATGTGATGCGACGCCGCGATGGCCCGGAACGCCCAGTGTTCCTCCAGGTCCGACGCTTCATCCACCGTTCGGGTGAGCCAGGCATGCAGCTCGTTCCGGTCGCTCTTCGCGCCATGGACCCATTCCATGTTGTCGTTGCCGACCTCGGTGATCCATCCCCGGATCGCGGCCGACAGCAGCCGGGGCATCACCTTGTCCTCGACCTTCGGATCCAGCAAGGCCGACGGTTCGGCCTCCGAGCGGTACTCCTCGAACCGCTTGTCCAGTTCCGCGAACCGATCGGCGGCCATCGCCGGACGCGGTGGTCCGGCCGACCGCACACCGCCTTCGTCGAACGTGGTCAGCTCGATGACCCGGCCCGCCCGGACGCAGGCGTCGATATGCGCGCCGATCCGTTTCAGGACGTCTCGCGGCGACATCTCCTCCCATTCCCCGTCGAAGGCCGACGGCGACACCGGCCAGGTGGGATTGGGCGGCACGAACTTCATCGCCTCGTACGCGACTCCGAGGCGTTTCTCGACCAAGGCCCTGCCGACTTCCGCATCGGTGACCCGGCCGAGGATCAAGGCTTCGCGGAAGCGATCCGGGACGGTGTCGGTGGCCTTCTCCTTGAGCAGCTCCCAGGTGCCGGGGAGGCACGCGAGGACCGTCATGGTCCTTCTGGTCACTTCCCGCAGGCCCATCAGCCCGTCCGCGATCTGGGCGACGAGCAGGTCCTGTTCGTCGCTGTCCCGCACTTGCCGCTGGCCGACGGCGGACCGGGCCACCAAGGTGTCGAGCTGATCGACGGCGATCACGATCGGCCCGGTGAGCGCGAGCAGCCGCGTGATGTTCCTGACCTGGGTCTTCGCGGATTTGGGGTCCGACCGGATCCCCCATTTGCGGCGGTCCCCGGATTTCGACTCCGGGAACACACCGAGGTAGTCGTCCCCGACGTAGTTCTTGCTCGGGTCTTCGCTCGCGTAGAGCACCAGCGCCCGTGCCGTGTCGGCGCATTCCCTGGCGACGTCCCGATCGAGAGTGCGCAGGCCGTCGACGAACGTGTCGACGTCGGCCCTCGACAGACCACGCCCGTCCAGGATCTTCTTGGTGACGTTCGCGTCGATACTCGCGCGAAGGCAGACGCGCCGCAGGAAGCTGGTGAGCTGAGGAACGCCGGAGCCGTCGAGCCGCGAAAGACCTCTGCGCATCGCCTCGGCGGTGTTCTCCCAGAACGCGTCGCCCGCCGTGAGGTCGTTGAGGAAGAAGTAGCCGCGGGCGTCGTGGGCCTGTTTCCGGACGAGCCCGAGCAGGTGGGTCTTGCCCACGCCCTTCTTCCCTTGGAGGACCAGCCCGATCGGGCTCGGGCCGTCGCTGGCGACGGCCTCCTTGATCCCCGAGCTGACCTGCTTCAGCACGCCGGTGTGCAGGCCGTCGACGTGGTACGGCGAATCACGCCACACGTGATCGGGGGTGTCGGCCCAGTCGAACCGCAGGGCCGCGAGCGCGCTCAGCTCGTCCATCACGGCGCCTCGATCGAGATCAGATGGTTGTCCTCACCGCCGATGCGGATCGCCGCCTCGTGATCGGCGGCCGTGAGCGCCTTGCGATTCGATTCCGGCACTAGATGCGCCTGTCCCGACCGGCTGAGCTCCTTCAGTACCGCGTCGACGTCCACAGTGGACGCTTCACCGAGCATCGGCCGCAGCTCCACCAACGAGACCCAGTCACGCGGCGAACGGGACAGTTTGCGGTAGGCGATCCGGATCCGGGACTCGATCTCCTCCACCGTCAGGTCGACCTCGGGCATGAAGAGGTCGGCGAGCCGGAGCTTTTCGCGCCGGAGGTGTCTGCCGAGCCCGCCGAGCACGACGTACAGCGCGCTGCCCAGACTGCTCCGGGGCAGGGGTGCCTCTTCCTGGCTCAGTTCCTCCTCGCACCAGGCCCAGCCACGCTCGGTCAGCTCGTGGTAGAAGGGACGGCCGCGTTGTTCGCTGGCGACCAGATCGAGGCCGTTGAGCTGACGGCGTTCCTTGCCGTCGAGGGCGAAGCCGACGATCTCGCGCAGCTCCGGGTTCGACACCTCTCGGGCGACCACCATCAGCGCCAGCATCGCCGCGGTCTGCTTCTGTCCCAATCGATCCGTCATCCGTGATCCTTCCGTACGTGATTAGCGCTGATCGAGAAATCCGCTGAATCCCTGGCGTGTCACCCTGGCCTCCGAGGTGCGCACGGCCCATTCGATCGCCTCCCGCGTCTCCGGCGGGGCGAGCACGCGATGTCCCGGCGCCGCGTCGGTCGCGCGGACCCGCGTGGCCGACATGAGCTCCTCGGCGAGGTCCTGGACCCGTTCCCGGTCCCCCGCGCCGATCGCGATCTGCAGCTCGGCGACGATTTCGTCCACGAAGCCCCACATGAGCGGCCGGAGCCGGGCGTGCGCGGTCTGCCGGAGCACGCCGGCGACGTCGAGGTCACCCGGTTCGACGAGTGCCGTCGTCCCTCTGAGCTGGTCGACGAGGTTCTGAGCGATCTCCATCGGCCCGCGCGACGGGCCGAACTGGAGATGCCGCAGATTGCCGACGTACCCCGGCAGGCTGTTCGGCTCGGTTCCCTTGGTGAGCACCGGGACGACGCGGCGGTCCTGCCCGAGGGTCCGGTGCAGGAACAGTTCGACCTCGGCCGACTGCCAGCGGCTCACCTCGCGGTCGACGATCAGGCACAGATGTTTCGCGTCGTCCGCGGTCTTTTCGAGCAGCGACCGTTCCCCGGACAACGACAGCACCGGCCGGACACCGAGCTCCACCAGGTACTTCATGAGTTCTTCGGCGAGGTACATCGTCGGTCTGGTCGTGCTGACCCGGACGTCGTGGGAGAAGGTGCGTTTCTCCGCCCGGACCGCGGCGACATAGGCGTCGCGGTTCTCCGCGAGCAGGTCCGTCCGGTCGAAGTCGTGCGCGACGACCGCCGCGACCGTTTCCAGCGCGAAACTGATCTGGTCGGCGGTCGGGCTGATCTCCGTCATCACCGGGAGCTGTTCGCCGAAGGTCCAGAAGGAGACGTACGGCAACGTCAGATGTCGCGACATCACGTCCGGCGAGACGTCGCGGTCGAGCCAGCTGCGGAACAGGTCCTTGGTCTCTTCGAGACAGATGCGCCGCCACTCCTCCGAGCGCGCGTACTCTTCGCGGGCGTCGAATCTCGACAGCACCGGCAGCACGGTCAGCTGCGGCCGGTCGTAGGGCATGCGGTCACGCGCGGCGTTGGCGCGTTCGGCGATGTCGACCGCACCCCGCATGCTCTGCACGTTCGCCGTGAAGAGGACGACGAGCCGGTCCGGAAGATGGGCGGTGCAGATACCCCCGATGTCGGAGATGCCCGTGCGGCTGTCGATGAGGACGTAGTCGTAGGCGGCCGTCCACTGTTCACGGCATTGTTCGAGGTAGTCGCCGAAACCCTGTTCGTACAAGCCTTCCCAGTCGAGATCCTGCACTCGCCGGACGTAGGCGTCGTCACCGCGGCCGGCGGTGATGACGTCGAGCTTCACCTTCCCGGTCAGCCGGGTCGTATGCGCGCCCGGAGCCAGCCTGCCTTCACGGAAGTCGTCGATCAAGTCCACGACGCCGCCCGACGGGGGCGCGCTCATCATCGGCCGGAAGTAGGTGTCCAGACCGGGCGCTTCGAGGTCCCAGTCCAAACACAACACCCGATATCCCCAGCGTGCCAGGAGAACGGCGATATTGGCCATGGTGAAGCTCCGGCCGACACCGCCCTTGAAGGAGTAGAAGGTGACCACGGTTCCCGGCATGGATCAGAACCTCGGCAGCTTCGACGGTCGCGGCGGTTCGGGCGGTGGTGTTTCGATCGGCCACTCCGGAGACCACGGCGGTGCCTGCTCGATGATCTCCACCAGTTCCTTCACCATCCGCCCCAGTTCGTCCTCGAACTCGATGTACTCGGGGGTCTTCTGGTACTGCGGATGCGGTTTGTTCCAGTCCCGGAAACTGCGCATCCGGCGTTCGTGCGCCCAGGCGGGGTAGTAATCCGAGTCGCTGAAGATCACCGGATAGATCAACCGGCCCGCCTTCGTCACGCCTTCCCGTGCGACGATTTCCTCCCGCTTCGCCATCGTGTGCCATTCGGCGAGGCACCGCTCGTCGCGAAAGTACTTCGGGGAACAGACCGGAACCAGGATCCGGGCACGCTGCAACGCCTCTCGGACTTCCCGAGGCCAGTTCCCGCCGACCGCGACACTGTCTTCGAGAAATATCTTGACGTCATAGTCGACATTGTCGTCCAGAAGTCTCTGCAGCCGAGGGTGGAAGTGATTCCGCACCCAGTCCGGGGCGTCGCCTCCGCCTCGGCGATAGCTGATGAACACGTCGTACTCGTACACGAGCGCCATCGCTCCTTCGCCCCCGGATCCGTTTGACAGCACCGATCGTAGGGGTCGAAGACACTCTCAAAAAGGTCCAAAAACACGACAAAAACTGGACACGGCGTCGCATACGAAGCCGCCGAAGACAAAAAGATGACAAGCGGACGACAATGGATGCCCGCACGCGTTCGATCGTCGAGAATGCGACCATCCGGCAGGCAGTGCGCCCTTCACCCGACAGGAGTTTCGATGGCCGACAACGAGCCACCGCATGTGTTCGTCACTTACGCACATGATTCACCGGAGCACAAGGAACGGGTCCGCCGCTTCGCGGATTTCCTGCACGGCCGGATCGGTCTCGAAGTGCACCTTGATCAATGGGACGACGGCGAACGTCGCGACTGGTCGTTGTGGGCGTTGAAACACCTCGACACGGCGAATTTCGTGGTCGTCATCGCCTCGCCCGACTACAAACGCCGTGCCGAGGGAAACGCGGCGTTCGACGAAGGCCGCGGCTCCCAGTTCGAGGCGGCGCGGATCCGCGATCGCCTGACCAGGGATCTCGGCGGTGAGATCAAACGGATCCTGCCGGTCGTGTTCCCCCAGCAGTCCGTCGACGACATCCCGAACTTCCTCAACCCGCACTCCACCACGAGATATCCGGTCGACGTGTTCACCGAGGAGGGTGTGGAGGATCTTCTGGCCGCGATCACCGGCAGGGCCCGGCATCAGCGCCCCGAACGCGGCCAGTGGCGTGGCGGCGCGGTGAACGCGGCGGGTCCCGGCAAGACCTCGGTCGCGACCGGCCTGGAATGGCGGGCGTGCAGCGACGGCATCCGCACCGAAGGCGCGCGGATCAACGACGTGCACTACGCGGACAGCATCGTCTTGCGGGCGGCGGAGCGGCTCGCCTATGTCGAAGTGGACCTCGGGATGGCCTACCGGAGATTCACCGCGATGGCCGGCGTCCTCGACGACGCGGCCGAACCCTTCCAGGTCGGACACTTCCGCGTCCTCCTCGACGGACGGCCGTCACCGGACGTCAAGGTGGCGCTGGGAAAACCGGCGAAGATCGAAGTCGGCGTCACCGGTGTGCTGAGGCTCCGGCTGGAGTTCCACCGTCCGGGGACGACGGAGAGCAGGTGGCTGCCGGAACTGGCGTGGGGCGATCCCGTGCTGGAGTAGGCCTGGTGTCGCTCCCGGTCGCCACGTTCGCCCAACCTCCAGCCACAGTGGCTGCGCACCAGTACATGATGGCCCCCTTCCTTGCGCCTAGAGCAAGGAAGGGGGCCATCATGTACTGGAGGAAGTGCGTCAGACTTGCCCAGGGGGAGCCGACGAAGAGTCAATTGTCCATAAGGGACAGCAGTTCTCGTTGTGGCGTGGTCGGTGCAGGTGGTCGTGAGTGGCGTTTCGGGTTCTAACCCGAAACGCCACTCACGACCCGCGCTTGACCAGGGCCGAAGGCTCCCTTCGCCACATTAGACGCAGTGAAGGGAGCCTTCACGCGCATCCGCTGTGACTGCTGGGGCTGGTGGTGCTGCAGAGCCGCGGGTGACGATCGCGTAGTCCGTGAAGGCCTCCTTCCCTACCTTCAGAGTAGGGAAGGAGGCCTTCACGGACTTGCGGGCCACGTCACCCTCGCCCCTCAAGAGAAGTCCTCCTCCTCCACCAGTTCCCGCAGCTTCACCAGCCCCCGGTGCTGTTTCACCCGGACGTTCCCCGGCGACAGCCCGAGCGCGGCCGCGGTCTCGGTGGCGGTCAGCCCGACGACGATCCGCAGGGTGAGCACCTCCCGCTGCAGCTTCGGGAGCCGCGCGACGAGCCTGCCCAGCCGAGCGCCGAGGTCGACGTCGAGCATGTGACTTTCCGGCTCGTTGCGAACCGGCCCGGCCTCCGGCAGTTCGGGTACGGGATCGGACCGGTCGCGGGACACCGCGCGGAAGGCGTCGGCGACCTTGTTGGCCGCGATCGCCCGTACAAGATAGAGGAACGAGCCGCCGCGATCCTCGTACACCGGCAGCATTTTGAAGACCGCGAGGCACACCTCTTGCGCGACGTCGTCGGCCGACAGGTAGGAGAGGTCGCGTCCGCCCATCCGCGCGCGGCAATAGCGCACCAGCATCGGTTTGACGACGGCGAGCAGCCTGTCGACGGCGTCCTCGTCACCGGCCTTCGCCGCCATGACGAGCGGATCGAGCATCTCTTTGGTCAGCCGGCCCGACGGGCGCGGGAGGGTGTCCAAGGTGCGGTAACCCCGGACTTCGCCGTCGATCGGGCGGGTGTCGATGGTCGGCATCGGCTCAGCCCATCACTTTCGCGGTGGAATCGAGCCGCCGCACCTGTGCGAGGAAGGCGTTCATCCGCCACCGCAGGCTGTATGCCTTCGCCGTATCGCCGAAGACCTTCTTCTTGTGCAGGATCGCGGCCAGTTCCCCGACGGTGCGTCCGTCCGCCTCGGAGATTTTGAGGGAGATCCCTTGCCGGATTCCGTCGGATTCCGGGGACCGGGCGATCATCGGGTTGCCGTCGTCCGCGACGGACCAGCCCTTCCTCGCGATCTTCTTCTTGAAGACCTGGCGCAACTGCTGCCCGGTCAGCGTGGTTTCCACCCGCCGCGGGCGGAAACCGTGTCTCTTGAAGGCGATGTAGCCCAGGTACACGACGGCGATCACGACGAGGATCAGCACACCGGACGTGCCGTTTCCCTCGCTCGTGGTGTCAAGGGCGATTCCCATGTTCTCTCCCGGGCGTTCGCGGTCCGAATGCCCGATAATCGAGGAAATCGCGGACGGTGTTGCGCACCGGAGTTTGTTGTCCTGATTTTGTCCGTTGCCGTTCGCCGGAAAGCGGCCAGATCAAGGACACCTTTCGCCAGGGCGCGATCATCGGTAGCGAAACCGGCCCCTGGATCGATCCCTGCGCTGTCGAATCGCCACGATCACGGGGAGAGCGCGGATGACGGATCGTTTCGATGTCTTGTTGTGTTTCACTGCGGAGGCGGCCCCGGTGGACGAACCGGAAGCGGCACTTCGCGACGCGGGGCTCCGTGTTCTCCGGGACACCGCTGTCGACGAGTGCGCCGACGCGCTCGCGAACTCCCGTGTCGTGCTGGTCCTCTGCTCCCGTGCCGACCGGGCCCTGGTTGTCGATCCCGGGGCGGACGGCGAACAGGCCGTCGATCCGCGGGACCTGCCCGCCTTCGCCTGGCTCGTCCGGCGCAAGGTGGCCGACGCCCGCCGCGGACGCCCGGCCCGGATGGTCGGGCGGTATCGCGAACTCCTGGCGCTCCATCGTGGCCTGCACGCGCACCCGGTCCTGATGGTGCGAGGCCTGCCGGGCGTCGGCAAGACCGTGTTGACCGAGCAGTACGCCCGCCTCTTCCAGGACACCTTCGACGGCGGTGTCCTGCGGCTGGGCCCGTTCGGACAGCACGCGCCGGAAGAGGTCCTGTCCCAGTTCCACCTCGCGCTGGCCCGCGCGGCCGGCGGCCGGCTGGGCGCCGATCTGTCCGGCATCGGCTTCGACCGGCTGCGCGACCACGTCGCCGAACGGATCGGCGCCGACGGGCGTCGCGTTCTCGTCCTCATCGACGACGTGCCGCCAGGGCTCCCTCCGGACGTCCTCGAACGGCTGCTCCTCCCTGGCTCCACGGTGTCCACAGTGCTCGTGAGCCGGTTGGGGAATTCTCCGTGGGACGTCGCCACGCTGGACCTCACCGGGCTGACACCGGCCGAAGGGCTCAGGCTGTTCAGCGACTGCCGCGTACCGGTCGACGACATCGAGCGGGAAGCGGTGCTCCGTCTCGTCGAACACTGTGGCGGGCATCCGATCACGCTGCGCGCCAACGCTTTGGCCGGGCGACGCCGGGGCGAACCGCTCGCGTCCTGTCCGGACACGGCACCGCCGGCGATCCGTGGTCTGCTCGCCGGTTGCGGTCCGGTCGCCGCCGGGATCATCCGCCTTGGCGCGATGCTGGCACCGGCCCCCTTTCCGCTCGGCATCGCCCGTGACGTGCTCGGAGACGATTCCGTGGAAGCCGTCGGCGATCTGGAAGAACAAGGTCTCGCCTCGCTTGTGGACGGCGGGTTGCGGCTGCAACCCCTCGTCGCCGAGGTGGCCAGGGCGGGGCTCGATCCCGGCGACCTGCCCACGTCCGCGGCGAAGTCCTTGCTACGCCTGCTTTCCGACGAACGCGCCGAGTACCGGGACTTCCTCCTCCAGCATGCCCGCGCCCTGGCCGAGCGC
This sequence comes from Amycolatopsis sp. WAC 04197, assembly GCF_003947475.1. NCBI lineage: Bacteria > Bacillati > Actinomycetota > Actinomycetes > Pseudonocardiales > Pseudonocardiaceae > Amycolatopsis > Amycolatopsis sp. WAC 04197. Next base: position 191,972 of record NZ_QHJK01000015.1, read on the forward strand.
ACGTCCGCGGCGCTCCGGATCCGGCTGCTGCGCCCGGTCGCGGCCGCTCACGAACGGCACCGGGATTTCTTCGCCGCCGGTGAGGTCCATGCCGTGATCCTGTCCACCGAAGGCGCCACGAGCACGGACTTCGTGACGGCCGCACGGGTGGAGATCGCCTGCGGCCTGTACCCGGAGGCGGTCCGGCACGCCCGGCACGCGCTGCTGTCCGCGGCCGACGACGACGAGCGATGCGCGGCCAACTTGGTCGCCGCACAGGCATTCGACTGTCAGGGCGACTACCGCGCCGGTGAACGGACTTTCTGGAACGAGCTTCCCTGGCGGGGTGAAACCCGGCCATCCGCGGTCGTGGCGAGCGCACAGGCCCTGCGTCTCCGAGGCCGGGCCAGGGAGGCCATCGCCTCGCTCGACACGGTCCTGCCGGAGCTTCACGACTCGCCATCCGGCGACCTCCTGCCGTCGGCCCTGCTGGAATACGCCCGCGCCCTGCTGCTCGACGACCGGCCGCGGCGGGCACGCGAAGCCGCGGCGGAGGTGATCGCGGCGTTCCACGCCACCGGAAGGGTGCGGCATTTCCGGTGCGCCGAAGCCGAATTGCTGTGGGCGGAGGCGACGGTCACGCTCGATCTCCAAGACCTTCACCCGGACCGGTCCGTCGCCGCCCTGCGCGAACTCGAAAGCCGGTATGGACGGCGTCACGGCGCGGAGAGCCCGGCCGCCTTGACCGCCGCGGCCCTGGCCGGCCGCGCGCTCCTGCTGCTAGGGCGGCCGGAGCCTGCCCTGCAGACGTTGAGCGCGACCGAGCGGACCGTCCTCCGCGTCTTCGGTGGCGAGAACCGCTTGCGGTACCGGATCAGGCACGGCATGGCCCTGGCGCACGGACAGTCGCGTGACTTCGGCCGCCAAGCCGAACTCCTCGAGGAGATCCTCCAGCCACAGATCCGCTTGCTGGGCGTGACCCATCCGGAAACCCTCGAAAGCAGGCTCGACCTCGGCCTCGCGCTGGCCTTCAGCGGACGCGACCAGTACCGGCGGGCCACCGAACTGGTCGACGGCGCCGCGCACGACATCGTCGCGACGCTCGGCCCCGCGACGGAGTTGTCCGAGAAGGCGATCGCGGCGAAACGGGTGCTGCGGGGCACGGCGAGTCAGTTCTCCGACGGCCGCCAGCGCACTCCGTAGGCGAAACCCGGTGTCAGATGCCGGAACTGGACGTGGACCTCGCCCGACGCGTCCGGCGTCAGGAAGCCCCCGCGTGCCGCCTCGTCACTCGCGTCGTCCTGGAAGACCCGTTCCAGCAGGACGACTTCCACCGGGATCGGCAGGGCGAACCGGACGTGCAGATCGAACAGATCCACCGGATGCCTTGGGACGCAGACGAAATGCGGATGCCTGAACTCCGCCCGGAACCGCAAGGCGATCTCGTGTTTGCTCAGCCGTTTGAGCGGGCTGGGCAACCGCAACGCCAGTCCGACGCGATCGGTGGACTCCATCACCCGTCCGGTCAGCCGTCCACCGTGGAACACGTCCACGCGGAGATCCTCGCTGCCGATGGCCTCGCCCCGGTAGACCGAGTCGGTCAGGGTGAGGGCCAGGTCCAGTTCGGCGATGTCGTCGGCGTCGGCGACGATCCGGCGGGATTCGAGGACCTCCGGCACCGGCTGGTCGAGTGCCACCGCCACGCGCAGTTCCTCCGTGTGCCACCGCCGGCTGGGCTGAGTCGCTTCGGCTTCGTCGGATTCGCTTGTGGACGCGGCGGCGACCTCGGCGAGCTGCTCGATGCCGTCGTCGATCCGGCGACGGGCGGTCCGGTCGTCGCGCTGCAGATGCTTGGCCAGCCAGCGCACCCGATCCTGATAGAAGGGATGCACCGCGTCCGGATGCAGCCCGAGCGCGGCCAGCACGGCGGTGCACAGGTCCTCGGGCAGCGAACGCGCCCAGCCGGACAGGCATTCACCGAGCGTCCGCCGGATCGCCGCGTTCCCCTCGTCTTCGGCCATGCCGCAAACCGCGCGTAACGCGGGTCCCGCCCGTTCGGCCAGCTGAGGGGCCGCGATTCCCCGGCCTCTCCGAAGCAGCTTCAATTCGCCGGCCAGATCCGCAGCGCTGACGGTCACCAGTCCTCCCCTAGTGGTTCAAGCACGGTCGTCAATAGTCACCAGCCCGGCGGCCCGTGTCCAGCCGGTGGCGGCGGTGTATCGCCGATCGTTATTTTGGGTTTTCCTTTCCCGCTCATACGGGAAACAGGAAACTCCTTGTCGCTCCCGGACCGGCGACGCATTCTTGGTGAGCCGCCCCAATTCGCGGCGATAACACCTCAACCAGCGGTTTTCCCGCGTTGTCGAGTGTTGCCCTCATGCGCTCACCGAAGGAGTCGGAATGACCGTCAAGTGCTCGCTTTCGCTGCTCTTACGGATCGCTTTCTGGCTGTGGGTGGTCGCGCTCCTCATCGGGGTGGCGCTCGGCAACGCGATGGGGACCGCGCCCGCGAACCCGGTCTCTCCCGTGGTCGCCACACACGGAAAGGAGGTGGACTGACCATGCAGACCCACGCCATCGGCCTGATCCTGGCCCTGCTCGGCATCGTGTTCGGCTGAGGACACGGCATGGAACACACCCGCGTCCGGCGGCCGGATCCGCGGATCCGGCCGCCGGACGGAAGCCACTGCCGGAACATCGTCCGCACGGCCATACTGATCCTCCGACGAGGATGGGGGCCGATGAACGAGAGAGCAACGTTCGGAGCGGAGTTGCGTCGCCGTCGTAAAGCGGCGGGCCTTTCGCTCACCGAACTCGCCGCACGCACTCACTACAGCAAGGGTTACCTCAGTAAAGTCGAGACCGGGATTTCCGCGCCGAATCCCGCACTCGCGGAGTTGTGCGAAACGGAACTCGGCGCGGAAGGAGAGTTGAAACCGCTCCTTCCCGGCGAACCCGTGCGGCGCCGGACACGGCCGGACGTCAGACCGTCCGGTCTGCCACCGGCGACCTCCTCCTTCACCGGACGGGCGGCCGAACTGCGCGCGATCCGCGCGGCGCTCGAAGCCGACGGGGGTGTCTGCGTGGTGTCCGGCATGGGCGGTGTCGGCAAGACTGAACTCGCGGTGCGCTGCGCGCACCGGCTGGAGTCCGGGTTCGCCGACGGCTGCCTGTTCGTCGACCTGCGCGACGAAGCCGGCGAACCCGCCGCGGTGCACGACAGGCTGCTTCGCATACTCGGTGTCCCCGCGGACGGCATCCCGGCCGAGCCCGCCGATCGCGCGGCGCTGTACCGATCCCGGCTTCGCGGCCGCAGTCTGCTTCTCGTACTCGACAACGCGGTCAGCGCGGCGCAGGTGCGTCCGTTGCTTCCCGCCGAACCGAAATGCCGCGTGCTGATCACATCGAGGTCAAGGCTGAGCGCGCTCGACGACGCCGCGCACGTCTCCTTGGACATGCTCCCGCTCGACGCGGCGGTCGGTCTCTTCACCGCGATCACCGGCGTTCCCGCCGGACCCGCCGTCACCCGGGTGGTCCGGCGCTGCGCCCGGCTCCCCCTCGCGATCCGGATCGCCGCGGCGCGGCTCCGCGCGCATGCCGCGTGGGACGTCGCGGAACTCGACCGGCGGCTGGCGGACGAATCGGCCCGCCTCGGTGAACTGGACGACGGCGAACGTTCGCTCGCCGCCGCGTTCCGGCTGTCCGTTCAGCAGTTGAGCACCGCCGAGGCGAGACTGTTCGGGCTGCTCACCGTCCATCCCGGAACCGACGTCGACGTCCATACCGCGAGCGCGTTGAGCGCGCTTCCGTTCCGGGAGGCCGATCGGCTGCTGGACCGTTTGCACGAAGCCCATCTGCTCACCCAACCGGACTCCGACCGATACGGATTCCATGACCTGTTGCGCGCGTTCGCCACCGAATTCGTGCTCACCGACGCGGAGGACGGCATGAAAGCCTTCAGCAGGCTCACCGATTTCGCGGTGCGGACCGCCGCGCTGGCCGACCGGGAGATCACCCCGCACCGCTACTTCCCGGAGATCGTCTTCGACCCCGGCGTCCCGGAACCGACCAGACTGGACGACAGCGAGATGGCGATGTCCTGGTTCCGCGCCGAATGGCCCGGCCTGGTGGCGCTCTGCCGGACGGCGGGCGAACGCGGCGAACACGAGCGATGCTGGCAACTCGCCTTCTTCCTGCGCGACTTCTTCTTCGTGGCCAAACTCTGGGACCCGTGGCTGGAGACCCACCGATGGGCGCGCTCGTCCGCCGAAGCGCTCGGGGACACGTGGGCACTGGCCACCACCACCGCCAACCTCGGGGTCGCGCACGTCGATCGCGGCGACCTGGACGAAGCTTCGGCGTACTACGGCGAAGCGCTCGCGCTGTTCCGGCGGATCGGTGACGGGCACGGCGAGACCACCACCCTCGCGCACAACGGCTGGGCCGAGCACTACCGGGGCAACCACGACGACGCCTTGCGGGATCTCCGGCAGGCGCACGCGTTCTACGTCCGTGACGGCAATCGCCGCAACGCCGCGATCACCGATCGCGGCATCGCGCTGGTGCTGACCGCGCTGGGGCGGTCCGAGGACGCCGCCGCGATCGCCGGCCGGACGCTGACCGTCTTCGACGAACTGGGGCTGGACCTCGACGCCACCATGGCGCTCAATTGCCTGGGCTGGGCCTGGTACCACGCGGGACGCCACGATCTGGCCGCCTCGGCCTACCGCGCCGCCGCAGACCGGGCGGAGGCCTGCGGAAGCCGGTACGAGACCGCCCGCGCCTACACCGGGCTCGGCAATGTCGCGGCCGCCGAAGGCTCCGCCGAACTGGCGGCCGGACTGTGGGATCGGGCCGACGAAATCCACCCTGACCTCGATCGGGTGACGGTCGGCGAGGCTCGGGCGCGGACGGCGTGACCGCTCAACCGGCGTAACGGGCCGCGAGGCTGCTACGGTTGGCCTGTCGCGGTTCAGACACCAGCCGCCGGGTCCCTTTTCCGGGTCCGGCATGCCCTCGGGCAGCTGCCGGCCCTCCAAACCGGCAAGGAGTCAACTTGACCGACTACCGCGCTCCCGCTTCCGATCCGCCCCGACCGACACGGAGATTCGTGTCCCCTCTCGACATCTCGATCACGGCTTCCGCCACCGACACGGTGGTCACCGTATCCGGCGAAATCGATCTCGGCGTCTCCGACGACCTGCGCAAAGCGCTGGACGAGGAGCTCCGGTTCAAGCCGTCGGTACTGATCGCCGACCTGTCCGCGGTCACGTTCTGTGATTCGTCCGGCTTCACCGTCTTCGTGCAGACCCGCGCGAAAGCCGAAGAAGCCGGCGTCCCGTTCATCCTGGTCACCCAGGAGCGGGCCCTGCTTCGCCCGATGTCACTGCTCGGCCTCGACGCGGTCCTCACCGTGCACCCGACGCTCGATTCGGCACGGGACGTGCTCACGCACTGACCAGCTGTCATGATGGGCGGTTGTGACGGGTGACAAGGATCCAGGCTTCCGTATCGGCGGACGTCCCCTGGCGGAACGGCTGACCGAAGTCCTGCCTTCGCTCGCGAAGACGGTGCTCTCCGAGATCGTCCTGCGGATCCCGGAGTACGGCCTGCTGCCCGCCGAGGAGCTCAGCGGCGACATCACGCACGTGATCGAGCAGAACCTGCGTTCCTTCATCGACACCCTGCGCACCGGCGCCACGCCGACGCGGCGGGAGCTCGACTTCCTCCGCGAATCGGCGGCCCGGCGCGCGGAGGAGGGCATCCCGATCGACGTCGTCCTCACCGCGTACCACATCGGCATCCAGGTGGTCTGGGCGTCGCTGACGCCGGACGCGCGTCCGGACGAGGTCGCCGACGTCCTGGCCGTCAACGCGCTCACCCTGCGTTATCTGGAGGTGGTCACGCCCGCGGTCGGCGCCGGCTACCTCGACGAACGCCGCACGATGTTCGACGACGAGCGTTCGGCGCGGCACACGGTGCTCTCCGCGCTGCTCGACGGCGAACCCGCGGAGGTCGCGGCTGGACAGGCGGGCCTGCGGCTGCCGCCGTGCTACATCGTCCTCGCGGCGTCGGTCGGAGCGCATCCGGACGAGGAGGTCGACGGGGTCGACCCGCTGGTCGCCGGACGGCGGAAGCTCCGGCGGCTGCGGGTCGAACTGGAACGCCAGATCCGGGGCACCGTCCTGACTTCGCTCACGCCGGACGGCGGGCTCGCCCTGCTGCCGCACGAAACCGCGGCCGACGAACTGTCCACCCGGGACTGGGCTCGCTTGGAGCGGGTGCTCGCCGACGTCGCCCGGACGGCGGGCGCCGAGGTCATCGCCGGGACCGCCGCGGCCGAGCCGTCCGGTGTGCCCGCCGCGGCGAAGCTCGCGCAGGACGTACTCGCGGTCGCCATCGGAACCGGGCGGCCGCCCGGGCTGTACCGGCTCGACGACGTCCTGCTCGAATACCAGCTTTCGCGTCCGGGCCCGGCACTCGACCGGCTGGCCACCCGGCTGACGCCGCTGGACGGCAACGAAGAACTGCTGCAGACGCTGGAGACCTTCCTCGACCGGGGCGGGCGCCGTCAGACGGCGGCGGCCCTGCACGTCCACCCCAACACGGTCGACTACCGGCTGCGCCGGATCGCCGAGCTCACCGGGCTGGATCCCACCCGGCTCGAACATATCGCGCTGCTGAACGCCGCCCTTGCGGCTCGCGCCGCCACCCGGCCCAATGCCTTGTGACACGTCACAGAACGTGAAGGGCTCCGTTCCGGCACAGGCCGAGCAGGCGGCAAGCGGAACGGCACTCGCCCGGGAAGACGAAGAGATTCGTCCCTGTTTCGTCGGCGAGCAACTGCGCGCGTTCGAGTGCCCGGATCCCCGTCACCCCGAAGAACTCGAGCTCGGACAGGTTGACGATCACCGTGGTGCCGCTGCCGTGGAGTCGCTGGTCGAGCATCTCCCAGAGGCGCGGCGCGGTCCCGAGGTCGACCTCGCCGTTCATCTTGACGACGGTGGTCCCCCTGGTCGGCCTGCTCACGTGCAGCCGCAGACGTCCCCGTGGTTCCTCGAGTGCCCGCCGTTCGGAGGACACTGAAAAGGCGCGCTTGTTGTCAAGCGCGCGGGGCGTCGACAGGGAAGTCATATGTGGAAGTACCCAGGCGCGCCGAGCAGTGAAACCGGCCGTCCGCTTGAAGACCCCGGAAAGCGGGTATCACCAGCGGGTCGGAGGTGATGTCCCATGTCCGCTGAACAGACGGGCCAAGGGCCGGTGGTGACCGGTTTCGACGGCTCGCCCGAGGCCCGCCGCGCCGTTCGCTGGGCGGTCGCCGAGGCGAAGACCCGCGGCCTCGGCCTGGTCCTCGCGTACTGCACCCGCGACCGGCTTCCCCCGCCCGGATCGGACCCGGTCGCGACACCGCTGAACGAAGCGGTCCCCCAGGCCGCCGACGAAGCCGCGGAAGTGGAACCCGCCCAGCGGCAGCTCGCCTCGATGGCCGAAGCGCTGAAACGCTCCGACCCGGATCTCGACGTCCGCACGGTCGTGCGTGGAGGCACTCCGGAACAGGTGCTGACCTCGGTCGCCGACGAGACGGACGCGGCGATGATCGTGCTCGGCGAATCCCACACCGGGTTGTTCACCAGGGCCGTCCTCGGCTCGACGGAATCCGGCGTGACCAAGACCGCCGGCCGTCCCGTCGTGGTCGTGCGCGGGGACGAGCCGCCACCCGGCGGGCCGGTGATCCTCGGTACCGACGGCTCGGAGCAAAGCTCGCAGGCGGCGGGCTTCGCCTTCGATTTCGCCTCCCGGCACGGGCTCACCGTGCACGCCGTGCATGTCGCGCGGATGCCGCTCTGGGGTCCGGCGAGCGAGCCGCTGCTCGGCGGGCCGGTGCTGGATCCGGCGCCCGGCATCCCCCAGGAGGTGGCCGACGAGCTCGTCGCACGGCAGCTCGAGCCGTGGCGGGAGCGCTATCCGGACGTCGCCGTGGAGACGGTGCACGGGGTGGGGCCCGCCGCGCAGGCGTTGACCGTGCAATCCAGTGAGGCCGCGCTGCTGGTGCTCGGCCGGAGCGATCACGGCGATCTCCGGCGTCTTCTGCTGGGTTCGGTCAGCGACGACGCGCTGCATCACGCGCATTGCCCGGTGGCGGTGGTCCGGGCCCAGCCGGTCGGCTGAGCCCGGCGTCTCACGAAGAAGCGAGTTCTCCGAGCGTGCGTCGCGAAACCCGCAGTTCCGCGGCCAGCAGCAGACCGCCCGTGCGGGCCTGGGCGAGCGCGTAACCGACGTCGGCGACCTTGTCCCAGGCCTCGCGAGCCGTGTCGCCCGCGCCGACCCGGCCTGCCAGCAGGCATTCTTCGAGCTGGCCCTGCAGGCCGGGCAGAACCTGGACGAGGTCGTCGGCGAGCTGCTGCAACGCCCCGATGGTCCGGCACAGGTCGGCGGGCGAAGCGGGTTCACCCGCCCGCAGGCTGCTGTGCAGGTGGCGTACGACCGATCCGGCCTGTGCGGCCAGCAGATACGGCGGCTCCTGCGACTTCGGGCTCATTGCCGTGGAATACCCCGTCCACGACCTGCGAAAACAAAGTTTGTGCCGAACAGGCCGCGGGTATCAGCGGTTGTGAACAACGACGTACTCACCTTCGGGGTCGAGGAAGAGTTCTTCGTGGTGGACCGGACCGGTCACCTTTCGCCGGCGGGCGACGCCGTCGTGGACGCCGCGGACGAAGAAGAGGGCGAACTCCAGCAGGAGCTCACCCGTTCCCAGGCCGAATCGGCCACCGGCGTCTGCACGACCCGCGACGAGGCCGAGCGGCAGCTGACGACTCTGCGCACCGACCTGGCCGAAGCCGCCGCACGGCGGGGTTGCCGCCTGCTGCCCAGCGGAAGCGCGCCGCTCGCGGAAACGGCTCTGCCCGCCATCACCCCGAATCCGCGCTACGAGCGGATGTCCGAACATTTCGGGGCGACCGCGCGGACGTCGCACACCTGCGGCTGCCACGTGCACATCGCCGTCCCGGACCGGGAGACCGGGATCCGGGTGATCGACCACGTGCGGCCCTTCCTGCCCGCGCTGCTGACCTTGACCGCCAATTCCGCGATCTGCGACGGCTACGACACCGGGTACGCCAGCTGGCGTTACCAGCAATGGAACCGCTGGCCCTCGGCGGGCGCGCCGCCGATGTTCGGCTCGCTGGACCACTACGAGAGCATCGTCGATGCCTGGCTCCGGGCGGGCGCCATCCTCGATCGCGCGATGGTCTATTGGGACGTAAGGCTTTCCGAGAAACAGCCGACGGTGGAATTCCGGCTCGGCGACGTCGCGGCCACCGCCGGCGAAGCGGTCCTCTACGGGGTGCTGATCCGCGGCCTGGTCGGCACGATCCTCGCCTCGGAGGAACAGCCCTCGAAGCTGTCCAACGAGGTGCTGCGCGCGCAGATCTGGCGCGCGTCGCGGGAAGGACTCTCCGGGCGCTGCCCGCATTTCCGGACCGGCGACCTCGCCCCGGCGACCGACGTGCTCGACGACGTCGTCACGTTCGCCTCGGGTGCGCTGGCCGAAACCGGTGATCTCGACTTCGTCCGCGACGGGTGTGCGCGGCTGGCCGCCGAGGGCGGCGGGGCCGATCGGCAACGGGCGCGATTCGAGAAGCGGCGTGTCGCGGAGGACGTCGTGGACCTCCTCGCCGTCCAGGCAGCCCGTGATTGAAGCCGTAACTCGCGTGATTGGAGCCGTATCTCGTGACTTACGGCTCCAATCACGCGAGTTACGGCCCCAAGCACGCGTCTTACGGCTTCAAGCCCGGCCGAGTTCCGGCGGGCGGCGCAACGGGCCCCAGTCCGCGTCGTGCCGCGCCCGGTCCCGCAACAGATCCCGGGCCTCTCCGAGCACCGCGGTGGAGATCCGGCCGACTGGTTCGGGATCGGTCAGCAGCGGCTCGTTGTCCGGACCCGAACCCACGATCCGGCCCGCCAGCACCCAGGGTTTGGTCTCACGACGGCGTTCGTGGCTGAGGTGGCAGTAGTCGTAGAGCCGCCGGGCCAGCCAGAGTTCGAGCGGCTGATCCCGCCACCAGGGTTCGGGATCGAGGGGGTTCACCGAAAGCCCCGGCAGTTCCGCGCCGGTGAGTTCGTCCCGGCTCGTGCCGGGGCGATGCTCGGGGGTCGGCGCCCACCGCACGTACAGTCCTTTCCGCCGCCTGACCAGCGCGGCGAGGTCCCCCAGTGACTCCAACCGTTCCATCGAGCACTCCAGCCGAGAAGTGGACGCGGTGACCGGCGCGCCGGCGTCCCTGCTCCGCCGGGGCTGCCCACGCCGGTCCACCTCACGGCCGGTGGACGTACAACCTCGCTGCGCCGGCCGTTGTCTTCCGGTTACCCACTCGTCACGCGGCTACACCGATTTCACGAGCGAGCGATCCACGAGATGAGCGATCTCCTCCAGCGCCAGCTTCGCTTCCGGGATCGAGGCCAGCATCCACGCGTGGATCATGCCCTCGTACTCGTGATAGCTCAACGGCACGCCTTGCTCGGTGCACAGCGTGTGAAGCCGCCGGGCGTCGGCGAGCAGGACGTCCTTGGTTCCGATGTAGACGGTCAGCGCCCCGAGCCCGGAAAGATCGCCGGACAGCGGGCTGAGCCTGGGATCGGTGCGGGGCAATCGTCCACTGTAGAGTCTCGCCGCCTCGTTCAGACCGGTGAGCGCGAGATACGGGTCGCGTTCGTCCAGCGCGGGTTGCGCCGGATGGCTCATCGTCAGATCCAGCCACGGCGACAGCAGGACGGTCTCCTTCGGCACCGGCCTGCCTTCGTCCCGCAACGCCTTGGTGAGCGCCAAGGCGATGCCCGCGCCGGCGGAATCCCCCATCACGATCTGGTCCTCCGGCTCGGCAGCAGCGGCGAACTCGTCGTAGGCGCGACGGACGAACGCGGTGGTCTCCGGGCATTGATGGTCCGGGGCCAGCGGGTAGATCGGCACGGTGACCGAGCAGCCGGTGCGGTCGATCAGCCGTCCGAAGAACCGCCAGTGGTCGTGCTGGATCTGGTGCACGTAAGCACCACCGTGGAAGTACAGCACGTGTTTGGCGACCCCGCCGCGTCGCGGGCGTATCGTGTAACACGGCCGTCCGTCCACTTCGGACCGCTCGACGTCGAACCGGCGCCGGATCGCGCGGATCGGCCCTCGGTCGCCCTTCGCCTGGCTGCTTTCGATGCTCCGGCGGAATCGGTCGAGCTCGGCATACGTACGCTTCCGTTTGGTGAGGCGCAGCCAGGCGAGCAGCGACTTCGCCGTGAGACTCGTCTTAGACCTGATCACGGGGAACCGTCCGATGCCAGTTGCGGGAGAACGTCCGTCGCTCGCCTTCGAAGGCGTCGAGTTGCGCGTCGATCACGAACTCGGTGGGAGTGCACGAAACCCGGGTCCGGGTCTCGGACCTCGCGGACCAGTCCCCGCGGGCGAAAGTCATCGACCACGCCGTCTCCGCCACCGGGGAACAGAAGTCGTCGGCCACCCACGAGTACCGCTCGAAGACGTTCCTCGTGACGTCGAGATCGATGTCCTCGAACCGGACCTTGCCCTCGTTCTTCACGATTTCGAGCGCGGAGCGGTAGTCGATCAGGTCACGGGAAACGGTCCAGCGCTGTTCGCCGGGCTCGACCTGGGTCGCCGGCAGTGGTTCCGTGCCTTCGGGTTCACCGAACGGCCGGGCCGGGACCTCGTCCGCTTCGGCCATCGGCCGCACCGGCAACGTCAACGTGCTCTGTCCGGTGTGGACGGTCACCCTCGCCGGTTCCGGCGGAGGCCACGCGAGCGGCCAGTACGAGGACGAGATCGACAGCCGGATCCGGTGCCCGGCGGGGAAAGCCTGCGCGACGGCGTTGAGCTCGACACGCACCCGGTATCGCGTACCCGGTTCGAGCGGTTCCGGGTCGTCGTGCCCGTCCCGGTGGGTCAGGTTCAGCAGGCCGTAGGTCACCCGCGTGGCCCTGCCGTCCGGCGCGACGTCGGACAGCCGGACGGCGACCTGCGCGACCGGCTTGTCCGCCGAGACCTCCAGATCCACCACCGGCGAACCGAGGATCTCGCACGGCTCGGCGAGTTCGTCGGTGTCGAAGACGAGCGAGCCGCCGTCCTCTTCCCGCTGGTCGTACGGCAGATCGGGCGGAGCGCTGTAGGAAGCCCATTTACCGGCGAACTGGCCGACCGAAAGCGGCGATTCCACCGGCAGATCCTCCGCCGGGACCTCCTCGCCGGACCGCGCGATCCGGTGCCGCGCGAGCCGATGCTCCGACGGACGCACATGCGGCGAAGGCCAGGACGGCTCCCCGACCCAGCGGCCGGGGCGGTCCTCGTACGAGGTCGACGGTGGCACGCTGTCCTGCATCCAGGTCTGCAGCATCGGCCCGTCCATGACGCCGTTTTCGACGTCCTTCAGCCAGTGGTCCCACCAGCGGACCAGTTCCTGCAGATACCCGATGGCGGGGCCGGGCCGTCCGAGATGCGGGTACTTGTGCGACCACGGCCCGATCAGCCCGCGCCGCGGCACGTCGAGATTGGCCAGCAGCCGCGAAACCGCGTTCGAGTACCCGTCCGCCCAGCCGCTCGACGCGAGGACCGGCACCTGGACGTCGCTGTAGTTCTCACAGACCGACGCGTGCCGCCAGTACTCGTCACGCCGCTGGTGGCTCAGCCATTCGCCCACCCAGAGACCGCAGTTCTCCAGGCGTTCGTGCCACAGGTCACGCCACCGCTCCCCCGCCAGCGCGGGGTCGGGAGGCAACGTGGCGTAGGCGAACATCGTGGACGCTTCGGCGACGTTGTCCGACAGCAGGCAGCCACCCATGTAGTGCATGTCGTCGGAGTACCGGTCGTCGGTGAACGACGAGATCGCGATCGCGGTCAGGCTCGGCGGTTTGCGCGCCGCCACCTGCAGGGCGGCGAACCCGCCCCAGGAGATGCCCATCATGCCGGTCCGGCCGGAACACCATGGCTGCGCGGCGATCCATTCGAGGACGTCCTCGGCGTCGAGTTGCTCCCGTTCGAGGTATTCGTCGGCGAGGACTCCCTCCGACTCCCCCGAACCGCGGATGTCGACGCGGACGCACGCGTACCCGTGCCCCGCGAGGTAGGGATGGTGCACCGAATCCCGCACCGACGTCAGATCACGGTGCCGGTAGGGGATGTACTCCAGGATCGCCGGAACCGGTTCGCCGTCCGAGGCGACCGGCCGCCAGATCCTGGCCGACAGCCGGACACCGTCGGAAACCGGGATCCAGACATGGTCCTCCTCGGTGATCTCGTACGGCAGCGAAGCCACCGTCCGCATGGGCTACCCCTCCTCGAATTCGAACCGCAGCGCCTCGGTGCACCGGCGGTACTTGCTCTCCATCTCCCGTTCGGTCTGCGCCGCCACGAAGATGTGCGCGAGCTCGTAGCTGTAGCTGTCCTGTTCGGGCAGATCGGACAGCCGGGTGTCCTTTTCGGCCACCAGCTCGATCTTCACCCCGGGGATCTCCGCCTCCAGGTCGGCGATCTCGGCGCGGGTGGGCACCCGGGTGACGAGCGCGTCGCGGAACCGGCGGTAGTACCACTTGCCCGCGATCCGGTAGTCGCCCCGGTTCCGTCGCGCCCCGGGATCCTGCCCCAGGCCCAGCCGGACCATGATCTGGTGGTTCGCCACCCCGTCCACGTACTCGAACAGCTCCGCGTGGGACTGCGAATGCCGCGGGTTGATCTCCAGCAGGCACGCCTGCCCGGATTCGGGATGACAGAAGAACTCGATGCTGAACGTCGCGTTGTCGAAACCGATCTGCTCCATCACACGGACGGAGATCTCCTTCATCCGCTCGACGGCGTCCACGGGAAGCTGCGACGGGTACTGATGCCGGAGGAAGGACGTCGAATCGGGATAGTTGATCGAATCGAGCACCCCGTAGACCGTGACCTGTCCTTTGTAGACATAGCCTTCGGTCGCGGCCTGCACGCCGTTGAGCTCTCCTTCGGCGAGGCACGCGGCCCCGCCGGCGTTCGCGACCTCTTCGGGAAGGTCGACCGTGGCCAGCACGCGCTCGAAGGGTTTGCCGACCCGGTCGACACCCGCCCGGATCTCGGCGACCGCCTTGTCGAACTCGTCGTCGTCGGCGACGTGGAAGGCCAGCTCCGAGGAGAACGACTTCACCGGCTTGAGCCACATGGGGTAGTCGACACCCTCGGGCGGTCGCGGGTCGTCCTCGTCCAGATCGACGATGCCGAACGACGGCACCTCGTCGATCACCTTCGCCTGTTCGAGGCGGCTCCAGTACTTGTGCTCGCACTTCAGCACGGCCTCGAGGGAGACTCCCGGAAGCCCGTACTTCTCGCACAGCATCGCCACCATCGTCGAGGACGGGAAGTCCCAATAGCTGACGATCGCGTCGATCGGCTCGGAGAAGGCGTCCAAATGCGCCTCCGCCTTCTCCACGAGTTCGACGATCGGGATCTCGCCGTGCTGGAGTTCCTCCGGCGAGAGCAAGGCGTGGAAGCGATACCGGTCGGCACCGGGGATTCGTCTCAGCACCTCCACGTTCGCGTCGTCGAGACCGATGACGAAGATGTTCTTTTCCTCTGGGGGCCTGGAGGATGTGGTCATAGGCCAGGCCTACCCGCTCAAGTGGGCCGGAAAACCAGGGTTTGCCCGCTCCGCCCCGAGGGAATCCGGCCCACATGACGGAGTTGCCCGGAACGCGTTCATTGTGGCTCGACACGGCTCCCGCTCCCGATCGCACCGGCACGCCCTTGCCGCCGCAGGTCGACGTCGCCGTCCTCGGCGGCGGCATCGCCGGGCTCACCACGGCGTACCGGCTGGCGAGGGCGGGGCGTTCGGTCCTCGTGCTGGAGGCCGGCCGTGTCGCCGCCGGGGTCTCCGGCCACACCACCGCCAAGATCAGCACCCAGCACGGGCTCAAGTACGCCACGCTGGCGAAAACCAAGGGCGCCGAAGCCGCCGCGATGTACGCGTACACGCAGGCGGCCGCCCTCGATTGGATCGCGGCGGCCACGGCGGAACTCGGCATCGACTGCGGGTTCACCCGCTCCGACAGCTTCGTTTACACGACCATGCCCGAGACCGTCGAAAGCCTCGAACGGGAGGCCGAAGCGGCCGCCGAGGCGGGTCTTCCGGCCTCCTACGTCACCGAGGTCGACCTCGACGTGCCCGCCCTTGGCGCGGTCAAGTTCGCGTCGCAGGCGCATTTCCACCCGCGCCGCTGGCTGCTCGCGCTGGCCGCCGAAATCGAACGCGCGGGCGGGACGATCGTCGAAGGGGTACGCGCGGAAGGTCTCGACGAACTCGGCGGGACCAAGGTGCGCACGAGCTCGGGTGACGTGCGCGCCGGCGAGGTCGTGGTCACGACCCACTACCCCGTGTTCGACCGCGGCCTGTTCTTCGCCCGGCTCGATCCGGTCCGCGATCTGGTGGTCGCCGGACCCGTCGCGGGGAATCACCCACCCGAGGGAATGTACCTGGACGCCGACACCCACCACTCCGTCCGGAGCTACCTCAACGACGGTGTGCCGTACGCGGTCGTGGGCGGCGAGCATTACCGGGTCGGCGACTCCGTCGACGTCGAGAGCCGCTACGAACGGCTCGCCACGTGGGCGCGCGAGCACGCCGGCGTGCACCGGGTCACCCACCGGTGGTCCGCGCACGATCTGTCCACTTTGGACTCCGTGCCGTACGTCGGGCGCTATCACCCGGCCAGCCGTCACCTCTGGGTCGCCACCGGTTTCGGCCAGTGGGGTATGACGGGCGGTACCGCGGCCGGGCTGCTGCTCGCGGATCTGCTCACCGGACGCGACAATCCGTCGGCGGGCCTGTACGACCCGAACCGCTTCGACCTCCGGTCGGCGATCTCGACCGTCGAGAACAACGCGACCGTGGCGAAATTCCTGGTGGGCGACCATCTCAGCGCGTTGCGCAAACCCGCTTCCCTCGACGAACTCGCGCCCGGCGAGGCGAAGGTGACCCGTGACGGCGGCGAACTCGTCGCCGCCTACCGCGATCCGGGTGGCGAGCTGCACGCCGTCGGCGCCCACTGCACCCATCTCGGCTGCCTCGTCGCGTTCAACAACGCGGAGAAGACCTGGGACTGCCCGTGCCACGGTTCGAGGTTCGGGCTGGACGGGTCGGTGATCCAAGGGCCGGCCGTACGCGCGCTACCGAAGAAGCGGGAGCGGTGATGACCGGGATCGGCATCGAAGAGGAGTTCCTGCTGGTCGATCCCAGGACCGGGGTGAGCTGCCCCCGGGCCGAGGCGGTGCTCGAACGGCATCGGATCTGCTGTCCGCTGCCGGACGGCGCGGCGGTCCACCGGGAACTGAGGCCGACCCAGATCGAGGCCGCCACCGGCGTCTGCGACACGGCCGACGAGCTGTACGAGCACCTGACCGCGGGACGCCGCACGCTCGCCGAAGCGGCCGCGGGCGAGGACTGCGCCATCATCGCCGCCGGCACTCCCCCGCGTCCCTCGCCCGAACGCGACTACGAGGCCGTCGACCGGTTCGGCAAGGTCGACGCGCTGTACGCCGGGGTGGTCAAGGCCTACGAGGCCTGCGGATGCCATGTGCACGTCGGCGTGCCCGACCGGGAGACCGCGGTCGCCGTGGTGAACCATCTGGGTGAATGGCTGCCCACACTGCTGGCGTTGTCGGGCAACTCGCCGTTCGAAGGCGGCCGCGACACCGGCTACGAGAGCTGGCGGATGGTGGAGCAGAGCCGGTTCCCCGGCTCGGGTATCGCCCCGTACTTCGTCGACGCCGCCGCTTACGAGGAACAGGTCGGCAAGCTGGTGGACTGCGGGGTCCTGGTGGACGAGAACCAGACCTTCTGGCTCGCGAGGCCGTCGGCGCGGTGGCCGACGGTCGAGGTCCGCGCCGCCGACACCGCGTCCACCGTGGACGAAGCCGTCCTGCAGGGCCTGCTGACCCGCGCGCTGGTGCGCACCGCCCTCACCGACCTGGACCACGGGGTGGAGGCCGCGCCGCTGGATCCGCAGATCGCCGCCGCGGCCGTGTGGTCGGCCGCGCGTCACGGGCTTTCGGGGCCCGCCGTCGACCCGGTGGCGGGAAAACCGGTCCCGGTGGGCGACCGGGTCGCCGCGCTGCTGGCACATACGAGGCAGGCGTTGGAGGACACGGGCGACGCGGACCTCGTCCGCACCCTGCTCGGCCGTCTGGAACGGGAGGGCACCGGCGCCGAACGACAGCGCCGGGCCGCCGCCGACGGCGAGATCGCGGTGTTGCGGATGCTGACCGAAGAGACGGTTCCGCACGCCTAGATCGGGTACCCGCGCGGCATGACGACGATCGACCGTGATGTGGCCGCGAGGCTGCCCGAGATCCGCGGCCCGCTTTCCGCCGCCGTGGTGGACACCCTGGCGGGCGGACGCCGAGACGATTTCGACCCCGAAGTGGCGACCGGGGCCGACCCGTTCGGTGAAGACCTCCAGCTGGCGCTGCACGTCTGCTACGAACTCCACTACCAGGGCTTCGACGGCGTCGACTCGGAGTGGGAGTGGGACTCGCGCCTGCTCGCCTTCCGATCCGTTCTGGAGCACGTGTTCCTCGACGGTATCCGCGCCGCCGTGCCCGGCGGGGACGACGTCGGCGGGCTGCTGGACGAGTTGCTCGTCGAACCGGTCGACGGCGGCGGCGTTTCCCACTTCCTGCGTGACGAGGGCGAATGGTGGCACGTCGAGGAGTACTTCGCGCAGCGGTCGATCTACCACCTGAAGGAGGCCGATCCCCACGCGTGGGTGATCCCGCGCCTGCGAGGCAGGGCCAAGGCCGCGCTGGTCGCCGTGGAGTTCGACGAGTTCGGCGGCGGGCGGGCCGATCAGGCGCATTCCCGGCTGTTCGGGGATCTGCTGACCGCCGCCGGCCTGTCGGACGGCTATCTCGCCTACCTCGATCACGTCCCCGCCTGCACGCTCGCGACGGTGAACATGATGTCGCTGTTCGGCCTGCACCGGGGCCTGCGTGGCGCGCTCGTCGGCCACTTCGCCGCCGCCGAGATCACCACCGCGCCCGCCGCCCGGCGCATGGACCAGGCACTGGAGCGTCTCGGCGCGGCGCCGGAATGCCGCTACTTCTACACCGAGCACGTCGAGGCCGACGCGGTGCACGAACAGGTGCTGCGGCACGACGTCGTCGGCGATCTGCTCGACCGCGAACCCGAACTCGCGGCGGACGTCGCGCTGGGCATCCAGGCCACCGACCTGCTGGAAACCCGGCTGACCGAGCACCTGCTCGGCGCTTGGTCAGCCGGGGAGACCTCACTCCTCAGGCCGCTGCATCCCCTGCCGTGACCGGCGGCGGTGACTCGTGTCGCAGAACGGGTACCGCTTGCTGCGGCGGCAGGCGCAGAGGGCGACCACGAAGCGATCCGAGGTCACCGTCTCGCCGTCGTCCGTGACGATCTCGACCGGCCCCTCCACCAGGAGGGGCCCGCCGGGTTCGATCCGGACCCTGGTCCTACGGCCGGTCGGCACGGATCACCACCAGGTCCTCGTGACTTTGCTCGGCCTCGATCAGGCCCGCCGCTTCAAGGAAGGCCGCCCGTGCCCGCATGACCGGTCCGAAGGGGATCGACCGGGTGGCGACCACCGACGGTGTCAACCCCGCCGCCCGCAACTGCGTCAACGACGTGTCAGGGCCGGAGACCGCGGAATGGACCATCATCAGGTAGCCGCCCGGCGCCACCAGTTCGGCCGCCTGGGCACAGACCTGGTCGAGCACGATCCGGCCGTCCGGCCCCGCGTCCCACGCCCGCGCGGCCCCGGTGGCGGGTATCGGCGAGGGAACGTACGGCGGATTCGCCAGCACGACGTCGAACGGGCCACCGCTCGCTGCCTCGGCCAAGCCGCCCCGAAGCGGCCGGACCGGGAGGCGGCGCAGCCGCGCGTTGACCCATACCGCGGCCAGCGCCCGCCGGGAGATGTCCACGGCGGTCACCGATCTCGCGCCGTGCGCCGCGGCCGTCAGCGCGAGGGCGCCGGTGCCGGTGCAGAGGTCGAGAACTTTCGCTTCACGGGGTATCCCCGACGCGCTCAACGCGCTCGCCAGCAGCCACGTGTCGTGTTGCGGGCGGTAGACCCCCGGCGGCCGCAGCAGCCATGGCCGCGCCGGGGCGAGTGGAATCGTTGCTGCCTGGGAGATCGCGGTCATGTCCCCTCCGGTTCGCCGTAGTTGCCCACGGCTACCCCGGTCGTACGACGCGAAACGTCCACAGTGGTCGCCTTGGTCCGTTCCCTTGTACCGCACTCGCGTGATCGAGGCCGTAACTCACGTGATCAAAGCCGTAACTCACGTGATCAGCGGCGGAACACCGAGTGGAGCCTCCAATCACGCGAGTTACGTGCCTGATCACGCGAGTCACGCCTTTACCGATCACTAAAACGCGAGAAAGCGGGTAACCACGAGGAAATCGAACGAAGGAGACCCTCATGGACACCGGACCCGCCAAAGGCGATTCCACCGACAGCGAGAAACTGGACCAGGAAGACCGCGAAGAAACCCGCGGCGAGCAGGGCACGTCGTCCGGGGACCCGCACGACGACACCGACCCGCAGTCCGGCGAATGAGGCGCGCCGCCGAACGCGTTTTCACGGCCGCACCACGGGGTACCCGGTCGGCTTGCGGCGAAACGGAGGCTTTCCGATGAACCTACGTACGACGGGCTTCCTTCTGCGACCGGTGGTGCTGGTCATCGCGCTGGTCCACCTCGTCCTGGGTGTGCTCGGCTTCTTCTTCCTCCCCGAGGCGAACGAGGTCGGCGAAAACACGCTGTGGATCTTCAGCGCGACAGGCATGCTCGACGTCATCCGCACCGTGATCGGCGTCCTCGGCCTGGTCGCCGTGGTCAAACCGTCCGCGATCCCGGCCTACAGCTGGCTGGTTTTCGTCGCGTTCACGGGTTTGACCGCCTTCGGTGTGCTCTCGGCGGGGACCGATTCCGCCGGTGACGCCGTCAACCTCAGCTGGGCCGACAACGTCCTGCACGGGGTGACCGCCCTCGTGGCACTCGTGGTGGGCGTCGCGTCCACCCGCAGTTCCCAGCGGAAGCAAAGTAAGACAAGGGAAAACGTTTAGTCCGTCCACCACGGGCAACTTGGCGGGTATGACGAAAACGGCCCCGCTCCGGATTCTCCTGTGGCACGTCCACGGTTCGTGGACCGAGGCTTTCGTCCGGGGTGGCCACCACTGTTTCCTGCCGCTCCTCGAAGAGGGTGGACCGTGGGGTCGCGGACTCAGCGGCCGTGACTGGCCCTCCGCCCAGGAGGTTCCGGTCGACGAACTGGAGGATCTCGACGTCGACGTCGAGATCCTTCAGCGGCCGGAGGAGATCCACCTGGCCGCGCGATGGCTGCGCCGCCGTCCCGGCAAGGAAGTGCCCGCCGTCTACGTCGAGCACAACACGCCCCGGGAGCACGCCGCCACCACACGGCATCCGTTGGCCGAACGCGACGACATCCCGCTCGTCCACGTGACCCATTTCAACGAACTGATGTGGGACTCCGGCCTCGCGCCCACGGTGGTCGTGCCGCACGGGATCCCCGATCCCGGTGAGCGGTACACCGGCGAACTGCCCCACGGCGCGGCCCTGATCAACGAACCCGCGCGGCGGGGCCGGATCACCGGAACCGATCTGCTCCCCGCCTTCGCGGAGATCGCGCCGGTCGACGTGTACGGGATCGGCGCGGAAGAACTCCACGGCCGGCACCCCGCGGTCCGTCCCGGCGGCGATCTGCGGAGTCGGGAGCTGCACGCCGAAGTGGCCCGGCGGCGCGTCTACCTCCACACCGCGAGGTGGACGTCGCTGGGCCTTTCGCTGCTCGAAGCGATGCATCTGGGCATGCCGGTCGTGGCACTGGCGACCACCGAAGCGGTACTCGCGGTCCCGCCGGACGCCGGCGCCGTCTCGACGGACGTCGAGGCGTTGGCGAAGGCGTACCGCGAGCTCATCCACGAACCCGATTTCGCTGTGCTGGCGGGGAAAACCGCGCGCGAGTTCGCGTTGAGCCGCTACGGGCTCGACGCGTTCCTCGGCCGCTGGAACGCCCTGCTGGCCGAAGTGACCGCTTGATTCCGCCGCAGGCGGAGGGAAGGAGCCCGATGAGGATCGCGATGGTTTCCGAGCACGCGAGCCCGCTCGCCGCCATGGGCGGAGCCGACGCCGGGGGCCAGAACGTCCACGTCGCGGCACTTTCCGCCGCGCTGAGCAGGCAAGGACACGACGTCACCGTCTACACGCGCCGCGACAACCGCCGTGTCGCCGCGACCGTAGAGACGCCGGACGGCTACCGTGTCGTCCATGTTCCGGCGGGGCCGGCCAAAAAGCTGCCGAAGGACGAGCTGCTGCCGCATATGGGCGAGTTCGGCCGGGTGTTGCGGTCCCGCTGGGCCAAGGACCGGCCCGACGTGGTCCACGCGCATTTCTGGATGTCGGGCCTGGCTTCGATTCTCGCGGCGAAGGATCTCGGCATCCCGGTGGCACAGACCTTTCACGCGCTGGGCGTGGTGAAACGCCGCTATCAGGGCAAGAACGACACGAGCCCGCACGACCGGATCCGGCTCGAGCGGATGATCGCCAAACAGGCCGACCGCGTGATCGCGACCTGTTCGGACGAGGTCTTCGAACTCGTGCGGATGGGGCTGTCGCGGTCGCGTGCTTCGGTCGTCCCGTGTGGAGTCGACCTGACGACGTTCACCCCGGATGGTGGCGTGGCCGACCGGACGGCGCGGCGCCGGATCGTCAGCGTCGGCAGGCTGGTCCCGCGCAAGGGTTTCGACCTCGCCATCGCCGCGCTGCCGTCGCTCCCGGACACGGAACTGGTCATCGTGGGCGGCCCGGACGGGGGACCGCTCGACAAGGCACCGGAGGTGCGGCGGTTGCGGGCGATCGCCGAACGGGCCGGCGTCGGTGACCGCGTACACCTGCCCGGGCTCGTGTCGCGCGAACAAATGCCCGCCCTCCTGCGTTCAGCCGACGCGGTGGTCTGCACGCCTTGGTACGAACCGTTCGGCATCGTGCCGCTGGAGGCGATGGCCTGCGGCGTCCCGGTCGTGGCGACCGCCGTCGGTGGTCTGACCGACACGGTCGTCGACGGGGTCACCGGGATGCTGGTCCCTCCGCGCAACCCCGGGGAGCTGGCGGCGGCGTTGCGACGCCTACTCGGTGACGCTTCGTTGTGCGAGTCGTTCGGACTCGCCGGAGCGGATCGGGTGCGGGCGCGGTACTCCTGGGACAGGGTCGCTTCGGATTGCTTGCGCGCCTACGGACGCGTTCTGACCGGGGAGACGGAAGTGGCGGCGGCCGCTTCACCTTCCTGACTTCCGCGAGTGGCGAGGACGATTCCTCGGGCTGTCCAAAAAGGACACTCTTTGAGATCCAGCCTGTCTGATTTGGGCACTTTGCGCAGTATCGCCCCGGGGTCGTGAGTGGCGATGGTCGTTCTAACCCTCTTTACCACTCACGACCTCTGCAGCAACCGGACATCATGACATCAATCGGGTGCGCAGTCCGCGCAAGGGATTCGATGACGCCATGTTCGACTCACCCTCGAATAGCCGTCCTCGCCACTCACGAGTCACCCGACGTACCGGCGCGCGACCGAGTTCCGCTGCGATTCCTCCAGCAGGACCAGCCCCCGCTCGACCGCGGCCGGGACGACCGCCCGTTCCCGCACCACCCACGGAATCCCCCGTACCGCTTCCGCCACCGCCGCGAACGTCGCCCGGTCGAGGGGCGCCGAACGCAGCACCGCGACCATCCGGCGCAGGACACTGCCGAGCGGCCGCCGCAGCCACAACGTCCACAACGTGTTGCGGATGCCGAGCTGACGACGGCGTCGCGGGTCGCGGACGGGCGAGGGAGCGTGATGGATCACCATCTCCTCGTCCCAGCACATCCACCAGCCCTTGCTCGCGAGGTCGAGGGCGAACAGCTCTTCCTCTCCCCCGAGCCACATCCGGTCGGAGAACCCGCCGACGTCGTGGAACGCGCGGACGCGGACGGCCGAAAGCCCCGCCATGACGCCCAGCAGAGCGGGACCGGGCAGCCACTCCGGTCCGGGGACCGGCGAATGGCGCAGTTCCGGGGTGATCGGGTCTTCGGTCAGGGACGGCTCCACCAGGCACCGGCCGGTCACCACGCCCAGCCCGGGGAACGCGTCGAGCCGGTCGGCGGCGCGGCGCAGGGAGCCGGGCTGCCATCGGGTGTCGTCGTCGCAGAAGGCGACATACGGCGTCTCCACTTCGCGGACGGCGAGATTGCGCGCGACGGCGCCGAGGTTCCGCGGCGCGCGGATCATCCGGATCGAGGGGAACCGTTCTTCGACGGCGTCCGCGGTGCCGTCGGTGGAAGCGTTGTCCACCACCACGATCGGCGCCGCGTCGGGGAGCGCGGTCATCGCGGCGAGCGTCTCCAGCAACTGCGCCCGACGGTTGTGCGTGATCACCACGACCGTGATCCGGTCCTTCACTTCATCCTCCATGGGCGTGTTCCAGTACCCGGATCCGGCGTTCCACCGCAGCGGGCAGCCGTTGTCGGTCGGCGAGCGCCCACGGCAGGCGCCGCACCACCCCGGCGAGCGCGCCGAGTACGCGTGGCTCCCGCGGCGCCCTGGCCAGCGTCCGGAAGGCCTCGGCGAGGCATCGGCGCAGTGGCCGCCTCATCACCGTGATCAGCATGCGGTTGCGGAGTTCGGCACGCTCCCGCCAGGACGACGACGGCCGCACGGGAGACGGATGATGGTGCGCGCGCACCGCCTCCGCGTAGCAGAGCCACCAGCCACGCGCCGCGAGGTCGTAGGACAGCAAACGCTCCTCGGCACCGAAATGCAGCAGCGGATGGAAGCCGGCGGCCTGCAGATACGCGCTCCGCCGCACGATCGCGGAGCAGGCGAGGAAGCCGAGCACGGCCGGTCCGGGAAGCCCCTCGGGCCTGCCGAGCGGGCTCGCGGCCATCATCGAGACGACCGGATCCTCCCGTTCTTCCTCGCCCACCAGGGTTTTCGCGGCCACCAAGCCGATGTCGTCGTGGGTGTCGAGAATCCGTTCGGCTTCGGCGAGCGCGCCTTCGGCCCACCAGGAGTCGTCGTCGCTGAACGCGACATACGGCGTCCGAGCCACCGCGACCCCGAGATTCCGCGCCGCCACACCGATGTTGCGCGGCAACCGGACCACCCGCACCCCGGGGAACGCCGCCGCCCTGGCCGCCGTGCCGTCGGACGAACCGTTGTCCACCACCACGATCGGCGGAGGCGGCCGCAACGCGGTCAGCTCTCGCAACGTCCGTTCCAGCTCCGGTGCCCGATCGCGGGTGGCGATCACCACCGTCGTCGAAGCGGCGCTCATCGGACCGGCCTGGTTTTGAGCGCCTTCACCATGTCCCGCATGAGCCCGTTGTCGGCGGGCAGCGCCCGGAGCGCGGCCACCGCCCGGCCCTGCACCGAAGAACACCAGCGCCACCAGGAGTCGAGCACGTCCCGATCCCCCGCTTCTTCGGCCGGGACGAGCGCGGGCCAGCCGAGCGCGTCGGCTTGGGCGCTGACCTTGCCGCCACCCGCGACCGGGTCGATGGCCAGTGCCGGCACCCCGGCCTGGAGGCTCAGCACCAGGCCGTGCAGCCTCGTCGTGACCACGACATCCAGATGCGACAGGATCGAGGTGAACTGATCCGGTGTCTCGCAGCGTTCCCAATCCGACGACGCCAGCCGCGTGTCGAGCGGCACTCTGGCGCAGTCCACTCCGGCGATCCACTCCCGCACCGACGCGTGCACCTCCGCGTGGCGACCGGAAGCGCCGTACTCCCGTTGCGGCGGTGCCAGGATCACGCCGGTCACCAGTACCTGGTCCGTCGGCACGCCGAGGGAGAGATCCGGGGTGCCGACCTTCTCCTGATCCCGCGGGAAGACCTGGTCGAAGCCGGTGACCGTGTCGTCCTCCGGGTCGATCACCGACACCCCGACCGCGATCCGGTGGCAATGGGCGAAGCGCCGGTGCACCTCCCGGATCTGCCATCCGTGCGCCGGCCCGCACACGAAGACCACATGGCTGTACCGGGCCGGATCCACTTCTTCGTAGTTGACGTCCCCGGGCCGGTAGACCGGGCTCCACGCCAGATCGTGTTCCATCCCCATGGTGGACAACGCCTCGTCGACCCTGCGCATGCTGAGCACGTCTCCCGCGGTGGCCTCGCCGTGGCGGAAGCTGGCCCAGCCGATAACCAATGCACGCATATCCGAGACTTACCCGGCTTGTCCGCGTTCACACGGTTTTTTCCGGGCCCGCACCGGGTAGCCACTCGCCATGGACAGAGCGCTGGTGACCGGGGGCGCGGGTTTCGTCGGTTCGCATCTGTGCGAACGTTTGCTGGAGGCGGGAACGGAGGTCGTCGCGGCCGACAACTTCGCGACCGCCGCCACGGTCAACGTGGCGCATCTGCTCGACCGTCCGGGATTCCGGCTCCTCTCCCGTGACGTCACCGGGCCGATGACCGCGCCGGGCCCGTTCGACGTCGTCTTCCACCTGGCGTCCGCCGCCTCGCCGCGGGACTACCTCCGCCTTCCGCTGGAGACGCTGCGCGCGGGCTCGTACGGCACCGAACGGGCGCTGGACATCGCCGAACGCGACGGCGCCCGGTTCGTCCTCGCGTCGACGAGCGAGGTCTACGGCGATCCGCGGGAGCATCCGCAGCGCGAGGAGTATTGGGGACACGTGAACCCGATCGGCCCGCGCAGCGTCTACGACGAAGCCAAGCGGTACGCCGAGGCGCTCACTTCGGCCATGCGCCGGGAGCGGGACGTGAACACCGGTATAGCGCGGATCTTCAACACCTACGGTCCTCGTATGCGTCCCGACGACGGCCGCATGATCCCGACGTTCATCGGGCAGGCGCTCGCGGGCGCGCCGCTCACCGTGACCGGCACCGGCGGCCAGACCCGTTCGCTCTGCTACGTCGACGACACCGTCCGCGGCCTGATCGCGCTGGCTGCTTCCGACGTGCCCGGCCCGGTGAACCTCGGCAACCCGCACGAACTCACCGTGCTGCGGATCGCGGAGGAGATCCTGGCCGTCACCGGCAGCGCGTCCCGGATCGAATACGTCGACGCCGCCGTCGACGATCCGGCCCGCCGGTGCCCGGACATCTCCCGCGCCCGCAGCGAACTCGGCTGGGAGCCGGAGATCGCACTGGCGGAAGGACTTCCGCGCACCGTCGCCTGGTTCACCCGGCAGAGGTCGGGCCCGTACCCGGCCGCCGGTGCCTGAGCCCCGAGCCTCCCCCAAATCCCCCGAGAGACGCTTCGCTCAGTAGCGACGTCCTGGGCTTTTGCGCCGCATCGTTTATCCCCGAACGCACCGGGTAGCGCTACAGGAGTAAGCGCGGGTCACGGCCCGCGGCCCCGACCGGAGAGGTGGCCCGGTGCGCATACTCGGTGTCAACGCCGTCTTCCACGACCCGGCCGCGGCCCTGGTCGTCGATGGCGAAATCGTGGCGGCGGCGGAGGAAGAACGGTTCAGCCGTCGCAAACACGGCAAACGACCGGTGCCGTTCTCCGCTTGGGAACAGCCCGTCGAGGCCGCCGCGTGGTGCCTGGCCGAGGCCGGGATCTCCGCTCAGGATCTCGACGCCGTCGGCTATTCCTACGATCCGGCGCTCGTGGAGCCGGGCATGGCGGGGCACGACGGGAAGAACGAATGTCTCCGCACCGACTTCGCCCGCCGGGCTCCCGCCTTCCTCAAGGCGGCCTTGCCGGGGCTGGATCCCGCGACCGTCCGCTTCGTCCGGCACCACGTCGCGCACGCCGCCTCGGCCGCGCTCGCCGCGCCGTTCGACGACTGCGCGGTACTGGTCGCCGACGGTCGTGGGGAGAGCACTTCCTATCTCGCGGGCGAGTACCGCGACGGCAAGTTCGAGGAGCTCGCCGAGCAACGGCTGCCCCATTCCCTCGGGCTGATGTACGAGGATCTGACCGAGCACCTCGGTTTCGCCCGGTCCAGTGACGAGTACAAGGTGATGGCCCTCGCCTCCTACGGCAAGCCCCGCTTCCTCGACCGGATCGCGGAAAGCGTGCACACCAACGGGATGGGGTTCCGCACCGACGAGATCGACTGGGCGTCGTTCGCTCCCGCCGTCGAACCCGGGCAGGAACCGGGGCAGGTCCACGCCGACCTGACCGCGAGCGTGCAGCGGTGCCTGGAGGACGTCCTGCTCGACCTGACGGCCAAGCTCCACGAGCACACCGGGCACGGCGACCTCGCGCTGGCCGGTGGGATCGCGCTCAACTGCGTCGCCAACACCCGGCTCCACGCCGAGGGACCGTTCGACCGGATCTGGGTCCAGCCCGCCGCCGGTGACGCCGGCACCGCGCTCGGCGCGGCCTTGGAGCTCGCCGCGGAATTCGGCGACCGCGGCGGCCCGATGACCGGCGCGGATCTCGGCCGCGGCTGGACCGACGACCAGCTGGAGAACGCGCTCAAGACCGCGAACGTGCGCTACGAGCGGCCGGACGACGTCGCCGAGGCCGTCGCCGAAGCACTGGCCGAAAACCGGATCGTGGCCTGGTTCCAGGGCCGGTCCGAGTTCGGCCCGCGTGCGCTCGGCCATCGGTCGCTGCTCGCCCATCCCGGACACGAAGCCAATCTGGAACGGCTGAACGACGTCAAGGGGCGCGAACAGTTCCGCCCGGTGGCCCCGATGGTGCTCGCCGACCGCGCGGGCGAGATCTTCTCCCGCGGCCCGCTTCCCAGTCCCTACATGCTCTTCGTCCACGACGTCGCTCCACAATGGAGGGACAAGATCCCGGCCGTCACCCATGTCGACGGGACGGCCCGGGTCCAGACGGTCGACGCGGACGACGAGCCGCTCGTGGCCCGGATGCTCGGCGCGTTCGAACGCCGTACCGGCGTGCCCGCCGTGGTCAACACCAGTCTCAACACCGCGGGCAGGCCGATGGTCGATTCCCCCAGGGACGCCTTGGAATGCTTCGGTTCGGCCCCCATCGACCTGCTCGCCCTCGGACCGTTCGTGGTCCGCCGTCCCTGACCTTTGGAGGTGTGTCGTGATCGAAGAACACTTCGCGGCTTTGAGCGAGGCCGCCGGGAAGTCCGCTTCCTGGTCGCCGAAGATCCGTGGCTGGGGTGACCAGCTGGCCGCCGTGCTGTCCTCCGGCGGACGGCTGCTCGCGTGCGGCAACGGCGGGAGCGCCGCCGAAGCGCAGCATCTCACCGGCGAGCTGGTGGGCCGGTTCCGCAACGACCGGCAGCCGTTCTCGGCGATCGCCCTGCACGCGGAGACCTCGGCCGTGACGGCGATCGTCAACGACTACGGCGAGCACGAGGTGTTCGCCCGGCAGGTGCGGGCGCACGGCCGCCCCGGCGACATCCTCGTCTGCCTTTCCACCAGCGGCGGCAGCCAGAACGTCGTCGCGGCCGCGAAGGCCGCCCACGAGCTCGGCGTCACCACCTGGGCGATCACCGGCCCCTCCCCCAATCCGCTGGCCGCGCTGTGCTCCGACGCGATCCCGGTGGAGGCACCGTCGATGGCGACCGTGCAGGAGGTCCACCTCGCGCTGGTGCACGCCCTCTGCACCGCGCTGGACGACGCGCTCGGGGTGCCCACGTGAGGCCGCTGGTCGTCCTGGGCGACGCCTTGCTGGACGTCGACGTCGACGGCACGTCGGACCGGCTCTGCCCGGACGCGCCGGTCCCGGTGGTCGACCTGGTCCGGGAATGGCGGCGGCCGGGCGGAGCCGGGCTGGCCGCGTTGCTCGCGGCCCGGTCCACCGCCGAGGTCGTGCTGGTCACCCCGCTGGGTGATGACCCGGCCGGACGGGCCCTGACCGGGCTGCTGGAACACGAAGTCCGCGTGGTACCGATGCCCTTGGACGGCACCACCGTCACCAAGAAGCGGGTGCGGGTCGCGGGGCAGTCACTGGTCCGGCTCGACAGCGGTGACGGCAGGGCCGAGTTCTCGCCGCTCACCTCCGGCGTCCGGGCGGCGCTGCGGTCGGCGGGCGCGATCCTCGTCGCCGACTACGGCCGCGGCGTGACCGGTCATCCGGAGATCCGCGCGCTGCTCGCCGAACTGGCGGGCACGATCCCCGTCGTCTGGGATCCGCATCCCCGCGGGAGCGAGCCCGTCGCGGGGGTCACGCTGGCCACCCCGAATCTCGCCGAAGCCGAGCAGCTCACCGAGACCCGCGCCGACGCCGGAGAGCTGGCGAAACGGGTGCACACGCTGTGGAAGGCCGACGCGGTCAGCGTCACCACGGGCGCGCACGGCGCGGTGCTGACCGAGGGCGGGCGGTGCACGACGTTCCGGCCGCCGTCGGGGATCGTCGCCAAGGACACTTGCGGCGCCGGTGACCGCTTCGCGTCCGCGGTCACCGCGGCGTTGCTCGACGGCGCGGCCACCGCCGACGCCGTCGCGGCCGGCGTCGAGACGGCGGCCCGGTTCGTCGCGACCGGCGGCGCCGCCACACTGTCCACAGTGGACAACTCACCCGAGCCGGAAGCCCACCACCATGGCACTTCGGCGTTCGACTTCGCGGCACGGGTCCGCGCACGAGGCGGCAGGCTCGTGGCCACGGGTGGTTGTTTCGATCTGCTGCACCCCGGCCACGCCGCCTTGCTGCGACAGGCGCGTGCCCTGGGCGACGCCCTCGTCGTCTGCCTCAATTCCGATGCCTCGGTGCGCGGCCTGAAAGGACCGGGCAGGCCGATCGTGACCGCCCGCGACCGCGCCCGGCTGCTCACCGAACTCGCCTCCGTCGACGCCGTCGTGGTGTTCGACGAACCCGATCCGGCCGCCGTGCTGGACCGCCTGCGCCCGGACGTCTGGGTCAAGGGCGGCGACTACGCCGACACCGAACTCCCCGAAAGCGCCGTGGTGCGACGGCACGGCGGCGAAATCGTCCTGATCCCGACCATCCGCGGCTATTCCACCACTCGGCTGGTGGCCGCGGCGGAAGGAGCATGATGCGCCCTCTCGGCAACGTCCTGATCACCGGCGGCGCCTCCGGCCTCGGTGCCGCGACCGTCGAAGCCGTCCGCGAGGCGGGCGGCACACCGCTCGTCGTCGATCGCGCCGAACCGGCGGGCGACGTCGCGTTCGTCCGGGCCGACCTGGCCGATTCCGCCGCGGCCGCGCGTGCCGTGGACGAACTCGCCGAAAAGGCCGGCGGGATCGACGGCGTCTTCACCGCGGCGGGCACCGACGCGTGCGGCCCGCTCGACGAAGTGTCCACTGAGGACTGGGAGCGCGTGATCCGGGTCAACCTGCTCGGCACCGCCGCGGTCGTCCGTGCGGCGCTCCCCCATCTCCGGCTGAGCCGCGGCACGGTGGTGACCTGCGCGTCCACGCTGGGGCTGCGGGTCGCGGGGGACGCGAGCGCCTACTGCGCGTCGAAATTCGGCGTCGTCGGCTTCACCAGGGCACTCGCCATGGAGCTCGCGGGGCGGGTCGGGGTGACGCTGCTCGTCCCCGGCGGCATGCACACGGCGTTCTTCGACGACCGGGCCGAGCAGTACAAGCCGCCGCCGGACGCGAAACTCAACCAGCCCGAGCACGTCGCGGCCTCCGTGGTCTTCGCTCTCTCCCAACCGCCCGGCTGCGAGGTCCGCGAGCTCGTGGTGTGCGCTTCGGAAGAGGGGTCCTGGCCGTGACCGGTGGCATCCTCGTGCTGCGCGCCCTCGGCCTGGGGGACCTGCTCACCGCGGTCCCCGCCCTGCGGGCCCTGCGCCGCGCCTTCGACGACGAACGGCTCGTCCTCGCCGCGCCGGAGAACCTGCGCGATCTCGTCGAGCTGATCGACGCCGTGGACGAACTGCTCCCGACGGCCGGGCTCGGCGAACTGTCCTGGCCCGGCGAGCCGCCGCGGCTGGCGGTGAACCTGCACGGCCGCGGCCCGGAGAGCATCCACGACCTGCTCGCCCAGGACCCGCTGGAACTGATCACCCACCGGCATCCGGACTTCCCCGGCGTCGACGGCCCCGACTGGCCAGCCGAGGCGCACGAGGTCGACCGCTGGTGCCGCCTGCTCGAGGCCGCGCGCATCCCGGCCGACCGGGACGACCTCGCGCTGCCCCCGCCGCCCGGCCCCAGCCCGGCGGCGGACGCGGTGGTGATCCACCCCGGTGCCGCGTTCGCCGCCCGGCGCTGGCCGCCGGACCGGTACGCGCGGGTGGCGCGGGAGCTCTCCGCCCGGCATCGGGTGGTCGTCACGGGAAGCGCGCCGGAAGCGCCTCTCGTCCGCGCGATCGTCGAGGAGGCCGGGCTTCCCGGCGACGCGGCTCTCGTGGGCGGCGGCCTCGCCGAGCTGGCGGCGACCGTGGCCGAGGCACGGCTGGTGATCTGCGGCGACACCGGTGTCGGCCACCTCGCCACCGCGTACGGGACGCCGTCGGTGCTGCTGTTCGGGCCGACCCCGCCGCGGCTCTGGGGCCCGCCTGCCGGCGACCGGCGGCATACGGTCCTCTGGGTGGGCGACGTCGGCGACCCGCACGGTGGTGCCCCGGATCCGGGCCTGCTGCTGTTGCGGGAGGAACGCGTCCTCACCGCGGCCGAAGACCTGCTCCGGACGGGGGCCTCCCGTGGTTGAGCGGGTGGGCGTGATCGGCGCCGGATACGTCGGGCTCACCAGCGCGGCGTGCTTCACTCATCTGGGCCATCAGGTGGTCTGCGTCGACAACGATCTGTCCAAAGTGGACGAGCTGAACCGGGGCGAGGTCGCCATCGCCGAACCGGGGCTCACGGAACTGGTCCGGGACGGCCTGGGCTGCGGGCGGCTCCGCTTCACCGGCGCACCGGAAGAACTGTCCGATGTGGACTTCGTACTGCTCTGCCTGCCCACGCCGAAAGGGGAGAACGGCGACGCCGACGTCCGGATGCTGGACGAGGTCGTGGCCACGCTGCCCGGACTGCTCGCGCCCGGCTGCGTCGTCGTCACCAAGTCGACCGTGCCGGTCGGCACCGGGGCCCGGCTGACGGAATCGCTCGGACCGGATCTGCCCGTGGTGAGCAATCCCGAATTCCTCCGCGAGGGGCACGCCGTCGAAGATTTCTTGCAGCCCGACCGGGTCGTCCTCGGCTCGGTCCCCGAGAACAGGACGGCCGCGGAGCGCGTCGCCGCCTTGTACGGGGAGACGAACGCGCCGGTGTGGTTCACCGATCCGGCGAGCGCCGAGCTCGCGAAGTACGCCAGCAACGCGTTCCTGGCGTTGAAAGTGTCCTATGTGAACGTCCTCGCCGAACTCTGCGAGCACTACGGCGCCGACATCCGCGACGTCGGGCGGCTCATGGGGCTCGATTCGCGGATCGGGCCCGCCTTCCTCGTCCCCGGCCCCGGCTGGGGCGGCTCGTGCCTGCCCAAGGACACCGCCGCGCTGCTGCGGACCGCCGAACACGCGGGCGTCGACTTCGGCATCCTCCGTGACGCCATGAAGGCCAACGCCCGCCAGCGGGCGGCCGTGGTGCGGAAGATTCGCCGCGCGATCACCGGGGTTTCGGACGGCTCGCTCTCGGGCATCCGTATCGGGTTGCTCGGACTGGCGTTCAAGGCGGGAACCGGGGATCTGCGCGATTCCCCCGCGCTCGCGGTCGCGCGGGAGCTCGCCAGGAGCGGCGCGGTGCTGACTGCGTACGACCCCGGCGTCGAAGCCGTCGAACCGGACACCGTCCAGGTCGTCGACGACCCGTACCTGGTGGCGAAGGACGCGGCGGCGCTGGTCGTGCTCACCGAGTGGCCCGAGTTCCGCGAGCTCGACTGGGACCGGCTCGCCGCCGCCACCGAACGCGCCGTCGTCGTCGACGCCAGGAATCTCCTGGACCCGGCGACCGTCAGCGCGGCGGGCTTCGTCCACACGGGACTCGGCACCGATCCGAACAGGAGGACAGGATGACCCAGCCGTTGAAGGCCCTCGCACTGGTTTGCTCGCTCAAACCGTCGCCCGCCCCGTCGAGCAGCGCGCTGATCGCGCAGCAGCTTCTGGACGAACTGGCCGGGCACGGCGCCACCGGCGAACTCGTGCGTGTGGTCGACCACGACGTCAAACCGGGGGTGGAGGGCGACATGGGCGACGGCGACGCCTGGCCGGAGATCCGCCGCAAGATCGCCGCCGCCGACATCCTGCTGATCTCGACGCCGACCTGGGTCGGCCACATGTCCAGCGTGGCGCAGCGGGTGCTGGAGCGGCTCGACGCCGAACTGTCCGAAACGGACGACGAGGGCAGGCCCGCGATGTTCGGCAAGGTCGGCGTCACCGCCGTCGTCGGCAACGAGGACGGCGCGCACAAGATCACCGCCGACCTCTTCCAGGCCCTGAACGACGTCGGCTTCACCGTGCCCGCCCAGGGCGGGACCTACTGGAACGGCGAGGCGATGAAGGGCGGGGACTACAACGACCTCGACGAAACGCCCGAAGCGGTCGCGTCGACCAACGCGACCCTGGCGCGTAACGCGATCCATCTGGCGAATCTGCTGCGCGAGCGCCAGTACCCCGCGTCCTGACCCCGAGGTGTAGTTGACGGCCGGGCCGGGTACCCGTCTTCCGTGATCGTCAAAACCCTGGCGTTCGGCGCGTGCCTGCTGCTCGCCGGTTGCGCGGGTGCGAGCGGGCAGGAGCCGGTGCGAGAGGCCACCGGGCGGTTCCTCGGCGCACTCGCGTCGGGTGATCACCGCTCGGCGTGCGCGCTGCTCGCGCCCCGGGTGCGGGAATCCTGGGCGCCGGAAAGCTGCGAACGCGGCCTGGCCGGCGCGAACGTCCCGGACGGCACGCCGGAGACGGTCTCGATCTGGAGCGAAGAAGCCCAGGTGAAGACCGCCCGCGACACGCTCTTCCTGCACGAGTCGTCCACCGGCTGGGTGATCACGGGAGCGGGCTGCCACCACCGCAACGAACAGGTCTACGACTGCGCGGTGGGTGGCCCATGAAAGCGCGTCCGGTGTTCACCGTTTACCTCGTCTTCGTCGTGGCCGTCCTCGGCTATTGCGTCCTGCTGGGCCTGCTGCACCGGTGAAGGGGGCGGATGATGCGGCGCTTTCTTCGTGACAACGCCCTTTCGCTGGGCTTCGGACTGCTGTTCCTGCTGAGTCTCGCGGGACAGGCGTTCTCCGGGCTCGCGGATTACAACGACGGGCGGCTCAGCCACGCCGCCGAGCCGGTCGGCCTGCTCGACTACCTGGCGTCCGCGGACTTCGCCGTCGACGTCGCCGAAAACTGGCAATCGGAATACCTGCAGTTCTTCCTCTACGTGTTCGCGACCGTGTGGCTGCTGCAACGCGGCTCCCCCGAATCGAAACCGGCCGACCGGGTCGGCCTGGAAACGGACGAGGACCAGCAGGTCGGACGCCACGCGACGGCCGATTCACCGAAATGGGTGAAGGCGGGCGGCTGGCGCACGGGAATCTTCTCGATGTCACTCGGACTGGTGATGCTGGGACTGTTCCTGCTGTCGTGGCTCGCCCAATCCGTGGCCGGGATGAGCGCCTACAACGCCGAACAGCTCACCGAATTCGGTGATCCGGTGTCGTGGTTCGGCTATCTGGCGTCGTCGGATTTCTGGAACCGCACCCTGCAGAACTGGCAGTCGGAATTCCTCGCCATCGGCTCGATGGCGGTGTTCAGCGTGTACCTGCGCCAACGCGGCTCCCCGGAATCCAAACCCGTCGGCGCGCCGCACCGGGCCACCGACGAATCCGGGTGATTGGACCGCGGGGAACGGGTATCCGTCCGGCGTCGGACTGACGACCACGGACAGGAGTGTCCATGACCACCACCACGGAACACGACCTCGTCACGGTGATCACCGAGGACCACCGTGCCTTCGAGCGGATCTTCAAGGAACTGGAGTCCGGCAAGGGCGGTGATCGGCACCGCAAGGACCTCGCGGACCACCTGATCGCCGAACTCGTGCGGCATTCGATCGCCGAAGAACAGCACATGTACCCCGCCGCGCGGAAGCACCTCCCCGACGGCGACGAGGTCGCCGATCACGAGATCGAGGAGCACGCCGAAGCCGAACGCGTGATGAACGACCTCATCGGCCTGGAACCGACGGACAACCGGTTCGACGAACTCGTCGGCAAGCTGATCGAGGACGTCCGGCACCACATCGAAGAGGAAGAAAGCGACCTGCTGCCCAAGCTGCAGGCCGCCTGTTCTCCGGAAGACCTGCGGGAACTGGGCGAGAAGGTGTTGCGGGCCAAGGAGATCGCCCCGACCAGGCCGCATCCCGCCGCTCCGGACCGGCCGCCGGCGAACCGGATCCTGGCGCCGGGGACGGCGTTCATCGACAAGATCCGGGACGCGCTGACGGACCGGGCGACCTGACCTTCGCCGGACGCTCACGCGTCGATCAAGTCCGTGAAGGCCTCCTTCCCTACCTTGAGAGTAGGGAAGGAGGCCTTCACGGACTTCGAGCCTGTGCGGGCGTCGCGGGCTGCTCGCCAACAGGTCGCGAAAGCCACTTTCGCGACGCTAGATGTCCCGAAAGTGGCTTTCGCGACACGGACGATGGCGCCGAGCGAGCTCAAAGCTCAGCAGGCGCATCCCGCACGGAAGACTCCGGCAATTCCCCGGTGAGCGCGAAATCCACCCGCCGCGCCACCGACACCACCTGGTCCGCGAACCGCTCGTAGAACCGCGCCAGCAGCGCCACCGAGATAGCGGGCGCGACGCCGTCGGCCCAGTCCGGATCGGTCACCAGGGTCATCAGTTCTTCGTACAGCGCGTCGACCCGCTCGTCGGACCGGGCCAGCGAGTGGAACACCTCCGCCGTCGAGCCTTCGATCGCGGCGCCGAGGTCTTCCGCCATCGAGCCGACGAGTCCGGCCATCTCGCCGAACTGGCCGGTGAGCGCGTCGGGGACGGCGAATTCCGGCGCTCGCAAGGCCTGGTCGGCGATGTGCTGGGCGAGGTCGCCCATCCGCTCCAGCCGGTCGGCGCAGTACACCGCCGCCAGCACGGTCCGCAGATCGCGTGCCACCGGCGCCTGCAGGGCGAGCAGCTTCTGGGCGGACTCCTCGCATCGGGTCCGTGCCGCGTTCAGTCTCGCCTCGACCGTCGCCAGTTCGGCGGCGGCTTCGACGTCCCGGTCGAGAAAGACCCGGTTCGCCAGGTGCAGTTCTTCGCAGGCCATGCCGCACATACTCGACAGGAGCTCGCCGAGAACGCTCAGCTGACCGTGGAATCGTTCCCTCATGTGAGCACTTTCGCAGGTTCGAGGACATACGTCGCGTACGCCGCGCGGATCACCGGTTGGGCGACGTTGCGGACCGGGACCCCACCGGGGCTGACGCCTTGTTCGCTGCCGTAGTGCGCGTGCCCGTGCACGGCGAGGGCCACCTGGGCGTCGTCGATCGGCTCGCACAACAGGTACGACCCCAGGAACGGGTGGATCTCCGGCGGTTCGCCGTGCAGGGTGCCGGGAATCGGCGAATAGTGGGTCAGCGCGACGGTCACGTCGGGTTGCTCGTGTTCGAGCCCTTCCAGCGCGGTGCGCAACCGTTTGGCCGCCGCCATGGTGTGCTCGACGAAATCCTTCATCTCGCGTTCGCCGAACCGGCTCGCGCATTTGCCCGCGAACCCGCCGCCGAAGCCCTTGACCCCGGCGACGCCGAGCTTCCCGCCCTCCAGGTCCACTGTGGTCGCCGAACCCTCGAGGACGGTGATCCCGCTTTCCTCCAGCAGCCCGCTGACCGCTTCGGCCTCGTCCGAGTGGTAGTCGTGGTTGCCCAGCACCGAAATCACCGGGACGGGGAGCCCGGCGAACTCGTCGGCCACCACCCTGGCCTCGTCGACGCTGCCGTGCCGGGTGAGGTCGCCCGCGAGCAAGAGCACGTCGGCGTGTTCGGCGATGTTGTCCAGTGCCGGCCGCAGCAGGCCTCGGTTGTCCTCCCCGAGGTGGACGTCCCCGACCGCGGCGACCCGGATCACCGGATCTCCTCGGCGTGCGACGGCTCCCGGACGTCGGCCAGCCGGACGTCGTTGTGCACCAGCTCGGTCGCGATGTGTTCGCAGACGACCGCCTCGATGTCGGCCTTGCGGTTGGCGCACGGGACTTCCCCGCTGAGCCGGACCTGGTCGCCGCGCACGGTGACGTGCACGCCTAGTTCGGCGGTCCTCGGGTCTTCCGCCAGCGCCTTGGTCAGCCTGGCGACCAGGTACTGGGGCGCTTCCTCGGGCATCGGAAGCTCCTTTCCGTCGATGATGGACAGGGCCGCGAGCAGGGTCAGGAACGACCACGCGTACGGCGATTCGGCGGTCTCTTCGGCCACCCGGTGCCAATCGACCTGCTCGCGGAGATCGCGCGCGATCCGCAGCAGCGGCGCGAAATCGCACCGGTGCGGGCTGAGCACGAGGATCTTGTCGACGAGCAGATCGGTCCCGTTGAGCACGGGGGCGGCGGTCGCCCCGACCCGCATCAGCGAGGCGCGGTCGAGCATCTCGTCGGTGACCGGCCGATGGTTGGGCCGGAAGATCAGGTCGACGAGGCAGTCGCCGTCGTAGACCTTGGTGAGCCAGTCCTCCGGCGGGTGCTCCCGTCTCAGCCCCGCCGCTTCCAGCGCCTCCGCCGCCACCTCGATGTCCTCCTCCTTGAGGAAGAGGTCGACGTCGTGATCGGACGGCGGCCCGCCCCGCGCGTAGACGGCGAGGCCGCCCGCGACGGCGAACCGCACGGCGGTCTGGTCCAAAGTGGACACCACCCTGGTCAGCGTGTGCAGGAGTTCCTTCTCGTTCACGGTCGCTCCCCCACCCCGGTGGCCAGTTCGTGAGCCCTGCCGACGTCCGGTTTCAGCGGCTCGGTCGGGAATCCTTCGCCTTCACGCAGTCCCTTGAGAAAGGCTTCGATCGCGTCCTCCGACGAGTATCGCGGCGTCCAGCCCAGCTCTTCCCTGGCACGCGTGCAGTCCATCACCGGCAGATGCAGGACGGCGTCGAAAAGCCCTGGCGTCGCCGGGATCAGATGCAAAGACCAGGCCGCGGCCAGCGCTCGCCGGACGAACGGCGCCGGGACCTTCACCGGTTTGGCGCCGAAGATCCGCGCCAGCGCGCGGGTGTCCAGCACCGGATCGGCGGCGATGTTGAAGGCCCCCTTGACGTCCTGGAGCGCACAGCGGCGATAGGCGTCGGCCACGTCCTCGGTGTGCGCGGTCTGGATCCGCAGTTGCGGGATGTCGGGGAGCACCGGGATCAGCGACGGACGCACGAGCTTGCCCGGGACGAACGGCCCACCGAAGAGCCGGCGCTGCTCGGGCGCCGCGGCCTTCTGGAAGAGGAATCCCGGCCGTACCCGGACCACCCGCAGCCGCGGATGACTCCGGTCGAAGGCTTCGAGAACCCTTTCCACGTAAGCCTTTTCGCGGGTATACGCCGCCTTCGGCGACCCGTGCGTCGGCCACTCCTCGGTCACCGGATGGTCGTCGTCCCTCGGCGAATACGCCCCGATCGACGACGCGTACACCAGCGACGGCACCCGCATCGCCTGCGCGGTTTCGAACACCCGGATCGAACCCAGCACATTGGAACGCCAGGTGATCTCGGGCCGATGGGTCGGCTGGAAGAGCCAGGCCAGGTGGATCACCACGTCGGCGCCGTCGAACACGGCACGGAGGTCGTCGCGGGCGACGTCCGCGGTGACGAACTCGGTCTTCGGGCTCTCCCATCGGCTCGGCCGCCTCGCCACGCCGACGATCGAGCCGACTTCGGGGTCCGCGCCCAGCGCGCGGACCACCGCCGTGCCGACGTTGCCGGTGGCGCCGGTGACCACGATCCGCTTACCGCTCATGGGTACGGTTACCCACCGTCGTCTCGCCTTAATCGGCGCGGAGCCGCTGGACGAGACGCCGGGCGGGCAGCGCCATCGCCCCCAGCCCGATCGAGGTGGTGACCTCGTCCGTGGGCGTCACGAGCAGGTGGTCGATCTCGCCGAGCAGGTCGCGACATCGGTCGAGTTCGGCCGGATCACCCGAACGGGCCACCTCGGCGAGGGCTTCGAGCAGGTCGCCGACCACCCCGCGCGCGTGTTCGCCGGGATGCCGGAACGGCTGCTCGCTGTGGGCGGCCTCGCTCACGGCGTCGATCAGCTGGGCGAGCGGATGCCACAGGGAGACGAGGTTCGCCAAGGGTTCCTCGCGGGTCTCACGCCGTCCACGGAGGTTCAGATACCGGCCCTCCCGGGTCCAGCCGATCGCGTCCTCCGCCTCCGCG
This sequence comes from Amycolatopsis sp. WAC 04197, assembly GCF_003947475.1. NCBI lineage: Bacteria > Bacillati > Actinomycetota > Actinomycetes > Pseudonocardiales > Pseudonocardiaceae > Amycolatopsis > Amycolatopsis sp. WAC 04197. The sequence goes on from NZ_QHJK01000015.1 coordinate 231,192, forward strand.
ACCAGGCTGCGGACGTCCTCCATCCGGTCGTCCAGGCCGTCGGCCGCCTCGCCGCCGCGAACCAGGTCCGCGGTCCTGTCGAGGACGTCGGCGATCGCCGACGCCAGCCGGGAGGTCGCCGCCCGCAGGCGTTCGCCGTGCAGCGGCGGCAGGATCACCGCGTTGAGCACGGCGCCGATCCCCGCCCCCAGCGCGGTTTCCAGCAACCGGTCGGCGAGCAGGACGGGTTCGGTCGCGCTGCCGTAGGAGATCAGCAGCATGCCGGTGATCCCGACCCATACCCCCGAATCGCCGAACCCCCGCCACGAGCCGATCAGCAGGCCGACGAAGATGACCAGCCCGAGCGCCACCGTCACCGACGGAATGACCTGACCGGCGCCCGCGGCGAGCAGCACCCCCACGCTGACGGCGCCGACCTGCTGTGCCCAGCCGCGCAGCGACCGGTAGACGGTGGCCTGCACCAGGAACACCGCCGCGTACGGCGCCAGGAAGGGCTGCGGCAGCCGCAGGACCGCCGTCGCGACGATCCACGCGATCACCGCCGCGGCCGTGGCCTTCGCGGTCTGGACGAGGCTCCGGCGTTCCTCCCCCGGCACCCGGAACGCCCGCGCGACCCAGGCGAACGGCGTCTTCCCGCCCATCACGGACCCGGCGGACCCAGGTGGACGACCTTGGTCTGCGTCATCTCGTCGAGCAGTTCCGGCCCGTAGCCGTAGCCGCTGCCGCTGGCGCCCCGCGGCTGGGCGGCCCCGCCGGGTGCGCCGCCGAAGACGTTGTTGATCTTCACGGTCCCGGCCGGGAGTTCGCGCCAGGCGCGCTGCGCGTGGGCCATCGAGGAGGTGAGCACGGTGGCCGCGAGACCGTACTCACCTGCGGCTGCCTGCTCGAGTGCCTGGTCGAAGTCAGCCGCCACGGTCACCGGTGCGACCGGGCCGAACGTCTCTTCGGTCAGGACCCGCATCCCCGGGGTGCATCCGGCGAGGACGGTCGCCGGGTAATGGGCACCGGGACCGTCGGGGACGAACCCTCCGGTGAGAGGGTCGGCGCCCTGCGCGATCGCTTCCGCGACCTGGGCGTGCACCCCGTCCCGGTGGCGCCGGTCGACGAGCGGGGCCACTTTCCGGTGGCCGGCCTCGGCGACCAGCGCGGTGAGGAAGGCGTCCGCGACGTCCTGGTGCACATGGATCCGTTCGACCGAGACGCAGATCTGCCCGGAGTTGGCGAACGCCCCGAGCGCCGCCTGCTCCGCCGCCCAGACCGGGTCCACGCCGGCGTCGACGACGAGCGGGTCGTTCCCGCCGTTCTCCAGCAAGACCTTGGCGCCGGTCCGCGCCGCGCTGACCGCGATCGAACGGCCCGCGGCCGTGCCACCGACGTGGGCGACGACGTTGACGTCCGGATGAGCCGCGAGTTCGGCGCCGACGCTCCCGTCGCCCTGGACGGTCTGGAGAACGTCGTCGGGAAAGGCCTCCGCCAGCACGTTCCCCAGCCAGGCGCCGGTGTGCGGGCAGCGTTCGCTCGGCTTGTGCACCACCGTGTTCCCCGTGACCAGGGCCGCGCCCAACAGCCCGCAGGCCACCGCGACGGGGTCGTTCCACGGTGTCAGCGCGACGACCACGCCCCGGGGCTCCGGCACCATCAGGTCGGTGGCCGACGGATCGCCCAACAGGGACCGGCCGCGGTGCACAGGCCCCAGTTCGGCGTACTGCTCCAAGGTCCCCGCTCCGGCCAGGACACCCTCTTCGGCCTCGTCCCGGGGTTTGCCCGTCTCGCTCTCGATGAGGACGGCGAGTTCTCCGGCTCGCGCCCGGAGGGACCTCGCCGCGTCCTTCAGCGCGATCCCGCGTTCGGCCGCCGGTGTGGCGGCCCAGCCCGGGGCTCGCCGCCTCGCCGCGGCGATCGCCGTCCGGACGCCTTCGGTCGTCGCCGCTTTGACACTGCCGACGAGACTGCCGTCGGCGGGATCGCGGATCTCCAGTACGGCAGGCCGTTCCACCGTCGTCATTCGCACCTCCTCGAAGTTTCCTGCGCGCCGGTTACCCGGTGTCGTTTTGCCGAAACGGCGCCGGGGTAGCCGCGAGGGAACCCACCACCGCGAAGGGGCGAGACCTGTGGCACAGCATCGAGAGGACGCGAAGAACGAGCAGCTGGACGGAAGCCGGGTGGATCCGGAAAAGTCCGTGCTGACCACCCAGCAGGGCGTCCGGGTCGACCACACGGACGACTCGTTGACCGCGGGCAGCCGGGGGCCGACGCTGCTCGAAGACTTCCACGCCCGCGAGAAGATCACCCATTTCGACCACGAGCGCATCCCCGAACGGGTCGTGCACGCGCGTGGCGCGGGCGCCTACGGCTTCTTCGAGGCCTACGACGACGCGCTGGCCGACTACACGGTCGCCGAATTCCTCACCAGTGGCGAGAAGATCCCCGTGTTCGTGCGGTTCTCCACCGTCGCCGGTTCCCGCGGTTCGGCCGACACCGTCCGCGACGTCCGCGGTTTCGCGACGAAGTTCTACACCCGCCAAGGCAACTACGATCTCGTGGGCAACAACATGCCGGTGTTCTTCATCCAGGACGGCATCAAGTTCCCCGATTTCGTGCACGCGGTGAAACCCGAACCGCACAACGAGATCCCGCAGGCCCAGTCGGCGCACGACACCTTCTGGGACTTCGTCTCGCTCCAGCCGGAGAGCCTGCACATGGTGCTCTGGCTGATGTCCGATCGCGCGCTGCCGCGCAGCTACCGGATGATGCAGGGGTTCGGCGTGCACACGTTCCGGCTCGTCGACGCCGAGGGCAAGGGCACCTTCGTGAAGTTCCACTGGAAGCCCGTCCTCGGCACGCATTCCCTGGTGTGGGACGAATGCCAGAAGATCGCGGGCAAGGATCCCGACTTCAACCGGCGTGACCTGTGGGACGCGATCGAGTCCGGCCAGTACCCGGAATGGGAGCTGGGCGTGCAACTGGTGGACGAGGACTCCGAGCACGACTTCGACTTCGATCTGCTGGACGCCACGAAGATCATCCCCGAGGAGCAGGTGCCCGTGCGGCCGGTCGGGCGGATGGTCCTGGACCGCAACCCCGAGGACTTCTTCGCCGAGACCGAACAGATCGCCTTCCACACCGCGAACATCGTCCCCGGTATCGACTTCACCAACGATCCGCTGCTGCAGGCCCGGAACTTCTCATACCTCGACACGCAGCTGATCCGGCTCGGCGGCCCCAACTTCTCGCAGCTCCCGGTGAACCGGCCGATCGCGCCGGTGCACACGAACCAGCGCGACGGGTACGGCCAGCAGAACGTCCACAAGGGACGGACGAGCTATTACCCGAACTCGCGCGGCGGCGGCTGCCCGGCGATCGCCGACTCCGGCGTCTTCCGGCACTACACCGAAGCCGTCGCGGGCCACAAGATCCGGGACCGCAGCGAGAGTTTCAAGGACTTCTACAGCCAGGCGACGCTGTTCTGGAACAGCATGTCGCCGATCGAACGCGAGCACATCATCGCGGCGTTCCGGTTCGAACTCGGCAAGGTCGAGGACCGGGAGGTCCGGGCGCGGACGGTCGCCGAGCTCAACAACGTCGACCACGATCTGGCCGCCGAAGTCGCCGAGGGGATCGGGGTGAGCGTGCCCGCCGCTCCCGCCACCCCGCACCACGACCGCACCTCTCCCGCACTTTCCCAGTTGAACCAGCCTTCCGGCACCGCGAGCAGCCGGAAGGTCGCGGTGCTCGCCGCCGACGGGGTGGACACGATCGGCGTCGGCCGCCTGGTCGAGGCGCTGACGGCGGAGGGCGCGATCGCCGAGGTGCTGGCTCCCACCGAGGCCGAACTCCGGCCGGGCGGGGAAGGGGATCCGCTGCGGCCGGACAGGCAGCTCAACACCATGGCTTCGGTGCTTTACGACGCCGTCGTCGTCCCGTGCGGCCCGGGCGCGATCAACGTCCTCGAACGCGACGGCTACGCGGTGCATTTCGTCGCCGAGGCCTACAAACACGGCAAGCCGGTGGCCGCCTTCGGCTCGGGTCTGGACCTGCTGCGCCGGGCCGGGGTGACCTCGAAACTGGCCGACGACACCGAAACCCTGATCGACCAGGGCGTGGTGACCACCACGGCGGCCGAGGCGACCCTCCCCGACGGCTTCTTCGCCTCCTTCACCGCGCAACTCGGCGAACATCGCTCGTGGCTGCGGAAGACCGACGCGATCCCCGCGTGAGTTTGCCGTCGTGGCTCCCGGGTACCGGAAGAGGGTGACCGACCTCGACTACACGATCGTGATCCCGACGACCGGCCGGGACAATCTCCGCACGCTCCTGGCCGGGATCGAAGCCGCCGGAGAGCCACGGCCGGCGCGGATCGTCGTCGCCGACGACCGTCCCGGCGGCGGCGACCTGCGGCTTCCCCCGTCCACCGTGGACGTCGAAGTCGTCCGGTCCGGCGGGCGCGGGCCGGCGGCGGCCCGCAACGCCGGCTGGCGGCACGCGAAGTCCGAATGGATCGCCTTCCTCGACGACGACGTGCTGATCGGCTCGGACTGGCCGCGGAAACTCGCCGAGGATCTTCTGTCCCTCGGCCCGGAGACAGCGGCGTCGCAGGCCCGCCTCGTCGTCCCGCTGCCGCCTGACCGCCGCCCGACCGACGACGAACGCGGGACGGCCGGGCTGGAGACGGCCAGGTGGATCACCGCCGACATGGCCTACCGCCGCTCCGTGCTCGCCGAGGTCGGCGGCTTCGACGAACGTTTCCCCCGTGCCTACCGGGAAGACTCGGATCTGGCGTTGAGGGTCGCCAAGGCAGGCCATCTCATCGCGCGCGGCGAACGCGTCACCGTCCATCCGCCCAAACGATCGGGTCCGCTGGCCAGCCTGCGCGCCCAGCGGGGCAACGCCGACGACGCGCTCATGCGGCACGAACACGGTGTCCTGTGGCGGCAGCAGACCGGGGCCGGGCACGGACGGCTCGAACGGCACGCGGTGGCCACCGTGAGCGCGGCCGGCGCCGTGGCGTTGTTCGCGCTGGGACGCCGCAAGGCCGCCGCCGCGGCGGCCGGACTGTGGGCGGGACTGACCGCCGAGTTCGCGGCGCGCCGGATCGCCCCGGGACCGCTCACCCCCGGCGAGGTGGGGCGCATGCTGCTGACCAGCGTGCTCATCCCGCCCGCGGCCTGCTATCACCGGCTGCGCGGGGAGCTGAAACACCGGCTGTCGCGGCGGCCGCAGGCCCTGCTGTTCGACCGGGACGACACCCTCATCGTCGACGTGCCCTACCTCGACGACCCCGACGGTGTCCGTCCCGTTCCCGGCGCCGGGGAACTCCTGCACCGTGTGCGCGCGGCGGGGATCAGGATCGGTGTGGTCAGCAATCAGTCCGGGGTGGCCAAAGGACTGATCACGCCGGACCGGCTGGCCGCGGTGAACGCCCGCGTCGAGGAGATGCTCGGTCCGTTCGGCACCTGGCAGGTCTGCGTACACGACGACGGTGACGGCTGCGCCTGCCGGAAACCCGCGCCCGGGCTGGTGCGGCAGGCCGCGGAGGCACTGGGCGTGGACGTCCGGCGCTGTGTGGTCATCGGCGACACCGGAGCCGACGTCGACGCCGCCCTCGCGGCCGGGGCGCGCGGAATCCTCATCCCGACCGCGCGCACCCGGCCGGAGGAGATCGATCGCGCCCGCCGCCGGGCGACCGTCGCGCGCGATCTCGCCGAAGCCGTCCACCTGGCCGTCGCGGGTTCCCGATGAACGTCCTGGTCGCGAGGATGGACAACCTCGGCGACGTCCTGCTGGCCGGTCCCTGTGTCCGCGCGGTCGCGGCCGGTGCCGAACGGGTGGTCCTGCTGGGCGGTCCCCGTGGTCGCGCGGCGGGCGAACTGCTGCCCGGCGTGGACGAGGTCGTCACCTGGTGCGCGCCGTGGATCGACCCCGAGCCGCCGCCGGTCACCCGGGAAGACATCGAAGCGCTGGTCCGGCGTCTGCGCGAATACTCCTTCGACGCGGCGCTCGTGCTGACGTCGTTCCATCAGTCCCCGCTCCCGCTGGCCCTGCTGCTGAGGATGGCGGGCGTGCCGTGGATCGGCGCGATCAGCGAGGACTACCCCGGCTCGCTGCTGGATCTGCGGCACCGGGTGCCCGGTGATCCACCAGAACCGGTGCGGATGCTCTCCCTGGCCGAAGCGGCGGGCTTCTCGTTGCCGCCCGGCGACGACGGCGGGCTCGCGATCCGGGGGCCGCTGCCGCCGGTGGAACGGCTGGTCGGCGACGAGGATTACGTGGTCGTCCACCCCGCCGCGTCGGTTCCGGCGAGGCAACCGTCCGCCGACCGCTCGGCCGCGATCGTGCGGGCACTGCAGGCCGCCGGACGGCGTGTCGTCGTGACCGGCTCGCCGTCGGAAAGCACTCTGACCAGGCAGGTCGCCGGGGACGCGCTCGATCTGGGCGGCCGTACGACTTTGTCCGAACTGGCGGCCGTACTGGCCGCGGCCGACGTGGTGGTGGCTCCCAACACCGGCCCCGCCCACCTCGCGGCCGCCGTCGGCACCCCGGTGGTCTCGTTGTTCGCCCCTGTCGTGCCGTCGTCGCGGTGGGCGCCGTACGGGGTGCCGTCCGAAGTGCTCGGCGACCAGCACGCGGCGTGCCGGGACAGCCGGGCCCGGGTCTGCCCCGTGCCCGGCCATCCGTGCCTGGACCGCGTCGCGCCCGAAGCCGTCGCCGACGCCGTGGCGCGCCTCAGCCGGGCGTGGTCTCGCCGCCCAGCGCGGCGATGACCTCACCGCTGTAATACGACGAAAGCCGGTTGGACGCCAGGAAGACGTACGACGGCGCGAGGTCGTCCGGATGAGCGGCGCGCTCGAACGGGACCTGGAGGCCGAACTTCTCCACCTTCTCCGGCGGGAACGTCGACGGGATCAGCGGTGTCCACACCGGACCGGGCGCGACACAGTTGATCCGGACGCCGCGATCGGCCAGTGCCTGCGCCATCGCGTACGTCCAGGCGTGCACGGCACCCTTGGTCGCCGAGTAGTCGATCAGCGATTTGTTGCCCCGCAAACCGTTCACCGAGCCGGTGTTGATGATGACCGAGCCCTCGCCCAGATGGGGCAAGGCGGCGTTCGTCACCCGGAAGAAGCTGTGGATGTTCACGTCGAAGGTGTGCGTCCACTGCTCGTCGGTGAGCTCCTCCGGGGAGTCGACCGGCCACTGCGTGGCGACGTTGTTGACCAGGATGTCCAGCCCGCCGAGCTCCTTCACGGTCCGGTCGACGATCTCGCGGCACTGCGCCGCTTCGGCGAGATCACCCGGAAGGAGGAGGCACTCGCGCCCTTCGGCGCGGACGCGTTCCTCTGTGTACTTCGCGTCCTCGTGCTCGTTGAGATACGCGATCGCCACGTCGGCGCCTTCTTTCGCGAAGGCGATGGCGACCGCGCGGCCGATCCCGGAGTCGCCGCCGGTGATCAAGGCACGCTTGCCGGCCAGCAGCTCGCGGCCCTCGTAGTCCTCCATGGAGTCACGAGGCGGCGGATCCATCTTCGACGTCACGCCCGGCGGTTCCTGCTGCTGCGGCGGCCGGAGTTTCTCTGCCATCGGGTTCCCTCCCGTCGGGTGCTTTCGGGGAGGGTTACCCGGATGGCCGCTCGGCTGAACATGCCCGCGTGCGGTGGCCGGAGGCGTCGCGTGGGGTGTCGCGAAAGCCACTTTCAGGACGTCTGATGTCCCGAAAGTGGCTTTCGCGACACGCTCCCCGGCAGGCCGTCCGTGAAGGCCTCCTTCCCTCGGCTCAGCCGAGAAAACGCGACCTTCACACCTTCCCCAAGTACGTGAAGGCCCCCTTCACCGCGTCTAACGCAACGAAGGGGGCCTTCACGTACCACGAGCCCAAGCCTCAGTGCACCCGCCGATCCCCCGCAATCCCGCGGTACCGGATCGTCCACAAGCTCCGCCGGATGTAAGTGCGCTGCAGCCATCGATCCCGCCCGTTGTGCCGCGCGAAGAACTGCGACCGCGCGTGCAGACCCTTCCGGTTGTTGATCAGCAGCGCCGTCCCCGGCTCGAGCTTGACCTGGTGCGCGACCTCGCGACAGACCCGCTGCAGCTCCTCCAGCGCCTGCTCGGCCTCAACGGTCTCTCCCACCACCCCGTTGGCCGACACCGCCACTTCGGGCGATTCCGCCGGCCCGGAGATCACCGGCACGAGGTCGGAGAGCACGTCGGCCCCCTTGGCCACGTCACGCACGTAGCTGCCGGGCGCGTTGAGCCGGAACAGCGGGCGGCGCAGGACGTCGAGCACCTCCGGCGCCAGCGCGGCCGAGATGTCCCTGCCGTCGGCGTAGTAGGTGACGGCTTCCTTGTTGCCGTCCTGGCGGACGCAGTTCAGCACCAGGAAGTCCGGATTGGACACGTCGTAGCGGCCGACCTCGTCGTGCACGATGTCGTTGTGGAAGTTCAGGAACACGTGCGAGCTCTGGTTCGTCTGGCTGCGCGCCCCCGCCGACACCGGGACGACGTCGTGCACGAGCCGCCCGCTCTTCTCGGTGGTGAACCCGACGGGCTCGCCGAGCAGCTGGCTCAGTCCCAAAAGGACGGTCTCGGCGACGAACGTCTTCTTGTCCTTGCTGGGTTCCCCGTCGATGGGCGTCTCCGGCAGTTCCGGGTCCACCGGCAGGTTGCGCACGAGCGCGACGCCGGGGGTGTCGACGTGCCTGCCGAAGTCCAGGATCGCCTGCAGCTGGTCGATCGGCAGCTTCGAGAACGTGACACGGAGCATCGCCAGCGAACGGTCGATGTCGTCGACGGGGTTCGGGAAGGACCGCAGGTCGCTCCCGATCGTGTCCCGGACCTCGTCGTCGAGGACGACCTCGGCGAAGGTGCTGACTAGGGTTTCCTTGCTGGTCATGGTGTCCTATCCACTTTCCGCCGCCGCTGGACCGGCGGTCTCGTCTTGAACTTGGAGATGAGGGTGAGCGCGGGGGCGGTCGCGATCGTCGACACCAGCGTCATGATCACGAGCATCGCGAACACCGCCGGGCTGATCACCTTCAGCTGGAGGCCGACGTTGAGCACCACCAGTTCCGTCAGCCCGCGGCAGTTCATCAGCGCCCCGAGGGAGAGCGATTCGCGCCAGCCGACGCCGGTCAGCCGCGCCGCCGTCGTGCTGCCCGCCCATTTGCCGAACACCGCCACCGCCGTGATGAGCACGGTCCAGAGCCACAGCGAGCCGGAGCCGAGCAGGCTGAACTCGGTGTGCAGCCCCGTGTAGGCGAAGAAGAGCGGCAGCAGCAACGTCAGGGTCACGCTGCCGAGCTTCCCGGCGGCGCGGGCGACGACCGGATCCTTCCTCGGCGCGATCACCCCGAACAGGAAGGCGCCGAAGATCGCGTGGATGCCGATCTCGTTGGTGGCCAGCGCCGACAGCATGATCCCGCCGAGCAGGATCGCGAGCACCGCGGACTCCGGCACCCGCGCGAGCACCCTGGCCAGCAGCGGCTTGACGACGTAGACCATCGCCAAGACGAACACCAGGGTGAGCCCGACGGTCAGGAAGACCTCCGACGGCGTCCCGCCCTGGCTGACGGCGACCACCACGGCCAGCAGGCACCAGGCGGCGACGTCGTCGACGGCGGCGCAGGTGAGCGCGAGCGCGCCCAGCGGCGTCTTCGCGATGCCCCGGTCGGTCAGGATCCTTGCCAGCACGGGGAACGCCGTCACGCTCATGGAGACCGCGATGAACAGGCCGAAGGCGAGGAAGCCGACGTCGCCGCCGAAGGCCGGGTACATGCCGAGCGCGAGCACGATGCCGCAGACCATCGGCAGCGCGATGCTGACCTGGCTGACGGTCACCGCGGTGAACCCGCGCCGCCGTACCGCGTCGAGGTCGATCTCGGAGCCGACCAGGTACATGAAGAAGATCAAACCCAGCTGCGACAGGATGTTGATCGCCGAGACCACCCCGCCGGGGAACAGCCAGCCGAACGCGGCGGGCCAGACGATCCCGAACAGCGACGGTCCCAGGAGGATGCCGGCGACGATCTCGCCGATCACCGCGGGCTGGCCGAGCCGCCGGGCCAGGACACCCGCCAGATGGCAGGCGCCCAGGATCACCGGGAGCGCGACCAGCAGGCGCGCGTACGTGTCGGGCCCGCCGCCCGCGGCCTTCGCCCCGGTGCTCGCGACAGGCGCGTAGGCCGATCCCAGGCCGAGCACCACGACGACGACCGCCGCCGGAACCGCGATCAACGCGGCCCCGACGAGGATCCGGCGCAGCGCGGTACGCCCGCTCCGCTCCTGTACAGCCGATTCCATCTATTCTCCTCGAGCGGCACGCAGTTCCAGGGTGCAGCATTTGACACTGCCGCCCGCCTTGAGCAATTCGGACAGGTCGGCGCCGATCGGTTCGAAGCCGTGCTCCCGCAGTTGCGCGGTCAGCTCGGTGGCCGCCTGCGGGAGCACGACGTGCTTGCCGTCGGAGACCGCGTTGAGCCCGAACACGGCCGCGTCGGCTTCGGACGCCAGGATCGCGTCGGGGTACAGCTCTTTCAGCAGCAGACGGCTTTCTTCGGAGAACGCCCCCGGGTAGTACATGACCGTGTCGTCGTCGAGGACGGCGAGCGCGGTGTCGAGGTGGTAGAAGCGCGGGTCGATCAGCGTCAGCTTGGTCACCGGACGGCCGAAGAACTCGCGGGATTCGTTGTGCGCCTCCGGATTCGTGCGGAACCCGGTCCCGGCGAGGATCGTCTTCCCGGCGACGAGGTAGTCGCCCTCCCCTTCGTTGACCCACTGCGCCTGCCGCACGTAGCGGTATCCGTTGTCGCGGAACCACTTGAGATACGCGTCGGACTCCCCTGCCCGCTGCACGTGGTGGAACCGCGCGACGAGCACCTGCCCGTCGACCACCGTGGCACCGTTGGCCGCGAACACCATGTCGGGCAGGCCGGGCAGCGGATCGAGCAGCTCGACCCGATGCCCCAGGTCGGCGTACAGGTCACGCAGCCACTCCCACTGCGCGATGGCCAGCTCGGTGTCCGTCGGTTTCTTCGGGTCCATCCAGGGATTGATCGAGTACTCGACGTCGAAGTACGTCGGTCTGACCATCAGGTAGTGCCGTTGGGTGGCAGTCCGTGACACGCTTCCTCCACGCGGTTTTGGGCGTCTTTCGCCACCGGGCCCTGGGTGAGGGCCCGGTTTCGTCGAACAGGATCCGTTGCTACTTCTGGGTTTCGGAGAGTTTGACCTCGATCTTCCCGGCCAGGTCGTTCGCGTTGCGCATGGCTTCGTCGAAGGACGCGCCGAGCGCGCCGATGCCGCCGAAGATGTTGTTGCCGAGCGGCGGACGCTTGATCAGGTCACCCGGCTTGGCGAAGATCTTGAGGTAGTACAGGGCTTCCGATTCGTTCACCGCGGGCGGGACGTCGATCGAGGCGATCACGCCGCCGGGGCAGATCAGGCACATCGCGGCGGTGTGCAGCCCGGTCGGGCTGAAGTGGTGGACATCCGGCCGGACACCGCGGGAGACGTCCATGAGTCCCCTGATCGGGTCGTATCCGGCGGAAAGCCTTGCCATATGGTCGAGTCCTCCGCCGCCCGGGCGCACGGCGATCTCCAGCAGGAACGGTTTGCCCTGGTGGAACCGGACTTCGGCGTGCAGCGCGCCGCGGGTGAGGCCCTGGGCCCGCACGCCGGCGGCCACCACCGCGTGCACCTCGGCCACCTGCTCGGCGGTGAGCGACGTCGGCGCGTGGTGCACGTCGTCGTCGAAGGTCTCGCCTTCCGAGGTGACTCTGTCCACAATGGAACCGAGGTAGACCTCGTCGTCCCAGGCGACGGCTTCGATGAGATGCTCGTGACCGTCCAGAAAGGACTCGACGAGCAGGCCGTGCGGGCCGAGGTCCAGCCCTTCGGCCTCCATGTTGTACCAGGTCATCCCGTCGATGCCTTCGCGTGCCTGCGCGTAGCGTTCCCGCATCTTCTCTTCGTCGTCGACCCGGAAGACGAAGTTGCTGGCCGCGCCGAGGGTCGGCTTGAGGATCACCGGATAGCCGAAGTCCTCGGCCGCCTGCAAGGCCGCGTCGAGGTCTTCGACGAACCGGAAGTCCGGATGCGCGGCCCCGCCCTTTTCGTGCGCCTGCCGCATGATCAGCTTGTTCCGGCTGGTGCGCGCCGCGTCCACGCCGATCCCGGGCAGGCCGAGCGCCTCGGCGACCGCGGCGACCAGGACGACGCCGGACTCGGAGAAGGTGAGCACACCGTCGAAGGATTCTTCCGCGTGCCAGGCCTTCGCGTGCCGGATCAGGTCGTCGATGTGGTTGCTGCCGGCGACGCGGTAGCGCTCGGACGGCCAGAGATCCTCGGTGCCGACGCCGTTGAGCACGTACAGCACCCCGCCGAAGTCCTCGATCTGCTGGTACCGGGGCAGGTAGTAGTAGGAGTTCTGGCTGGCTTCCAGCGCGAGCAGTTTCACGACACACCTCGTAGGGCAGGACGGATCGGGTGGACACCGCCCGCTCGCACGAGCGGCCGGTCGAGCGGTTCGAGTCCGGTCTGGACCGGGTCGGCGCCGGTCAGGCGCGCGGCCAGGGACCGGGCGATCAGCGGGGCGAACTTGAACGACGAGCCGCCGCACGCCGCGTAGGACAGGACCCGGTCGCCGAGGACGGCGAGCATCGGGCCGAGGGTGGAGCGCCGGGCCAGGTAGTGGCAGTCCCGGGTGTCGACCAGCCAATCCCGGCGGAAACCGGGGATCAGCGCGGCGAACGTGTCGATCAGGTGCTCCCGCCACCACGAAGGCACGGTGGCGCCGCCGAGCTCGTCGACGACCCGGCACGCGCTCGCGGCGCTGAGCTTCAACGGCGTCCCTGCGACGGGCGGTACGAGCCACGCGCCACCCGCCGAGCCGAGCGACGTGATCGCCGGGGTGGCCGCCCACGCGGCGGCGTCGGCGGGCGGGACGTCGCAGTAGAGCATCGTCTGCCGGTGCAGCACGAGTTCCCTGGACAGCGCGGGAGCCAGCAGCTCCCGGGACCACGGGCCGGCCGCCACCAGGACGGCGTCGCCGCGGAGGATCCCGCCGTCGGCCAGCCGGACCTCGGCCCGGTCGGCGTCGATCCCGATCACCTTGCGGTGCGGGTGGAGTTCCGCGTTCGCGTGCCACCGCAGGCGGGTGGCGCACGCCGTCAGCACCCGATCGGCGAGCAGGACCCCCGCGTGCGCTTCGAAGACCGCGCCCGTTCCCGGCACGAACCCGGCGTGCGGGAACTCCGCGGCGAGTTCGTCCGCGCCGAGCACTTCGGCCTTGGATCCCGCCGTGGCCAGCAGATCCCGCGCGGCCGCCGCCTCGTCCGCCGTCATCGCGGTGAGCGCGCCGACCTGTTCGTAGAACGACGTGGACAGCGAATGCTCCAGTCCGAGCCACGCGTGATGCGCGGCGACCGCGGCCGCCGTGGCCGCGAGGTCACCGGGATGCAACGCGCGCAGCACACGGTGCCGGTCGAACGAGGTCGCGCCGGAGAACGGGATGTCCGCCTGGTCGGCGAGCACCACTTCGTGCCCGGCCGACACGCATTCCAGCGCCGTCAGCAGCGCGATGACGCCACCGCCCGCGAGCACGACTCGCATGGTCTTCCCCGTTCGTTCGGGCGCCACGAGGTACCCGGATGCCACTGCTGGGACGGTGGCATCCGGGCCTTACCCCCGTTGGGCAAGGATTTCAGGAGGCGCGCGGGGTCACGAACGTGTCGTTGATGACGTAGCCGTCGAGGCCGTACGTCTCCCCGTACTCGATGAGATCGCTGGTGCGGTTGAGGAAACCGCGCCCGTTGTTGTTCAGCGAGGTGTTGCACAGCACGCTGAACCCGGTCTGCTCGCGGAACGCCTCGAGCAGGTCGGTGATGCCGGCGTTGCGCTCCCGCGTCACCGTCTGGGTGCGGGCCGTCCCGTCGACGTGCGTGATGGCCTTCAGCTCGTCGGAGGTGACGTGGTTGAAGTACAGCATGTACGGGTCCTGCACCGAGCCGACGAACCACTTCGGAGCGTCGGATTCCAGCGCGATCGGGGCGATCGGGCGATAGTCCTCGCGGCGTTTGATCTTGTTGAGCCGCACGGTGGTGTCCACGGTGAACGGCGCGGCGAGGATCGACCGGTTGCCCAGTGCCCGCGGGCCCATCTCGTACCGGCCGCGTGCCCAGCCGATGATGTTGCCGTCCTTGAGGTACTTCGCGACCTCGCTCGCCACGAGCGGCCGCGTCTCGTACTTGGCGGGATCCGGGACGACGTCCTCGACGAAGTTCTCCCCCGCGTAGACGTCCCACTCGATGGTCGCCTGTCCGGTGTAGAACCATTGCGCGTCGATGGCCGTGCCCAGCGCGGAACCGCTGTCGTTGGGGCACGGCGGCACGAACACCGAGGAGAACAGGCCGCTCTCCCGCCACAGCCGGTTCCAGTCACAGTTCAGACCGCAGCCACCGGAGATCAGCAGCGGCAGGCCTTCGGTGAGGTTCTTCTCCGCGTAGTCGTAGAACCGGTTGAAGATCGCCTGCGAGTGCTTCGCCGCCGCGTTGCGGTATTCCTGCGACCACACACCCGCGTTGTACAGATGGGACCAGGACATCTCCTCTTTGGACAGACCGAGGATGATGCCGTCGCGGTCGAGGATGAAGTCGATGGTCTTCTGCTCGTCCGGCGTGAGCGGGCCCGGCTCGGCGAACCCGGTCAGCGCCATCTGCTTGCCGGCGTCGTTGAACCGGAACTTCCCCTTGCCCAGCGGGAAACCCGGGTCCGCCAGCGCGAAGAGATACGCGTACTTCGCGCCGGGGTCGGTCAGGACGTGCTGCAGGTGGGTGGCCTCGCCGCGCTCGTCGATCCGGTAGAAGTCACCGATGTTCCCTTCCCACACCAGGGAGTAGTACGCCTGGCCGGGTGCCGCGGGGGCCATCCCGAGGGAGGTGTAGATATGCGAGCGCTCGTGGGTGGAGGAGAAGTACCGCACGTCCTTGCCGAAGAACTTGCCCGCCTCGTCGGAGATCGCGCCCTCGCCGACACCGAAGTATCCGGTGCGGGACGGCGGTTCCACCGAGAACTCCCCCTTGACCCAGCCGCCGAGCGCGACCACGTCGGGCTGCTTGTCGAGCATGCCCGCCGCACGCGCCATCAGCTCGCCGGTGATCCGGTCGTAGCGCGGGTAGTTGTCCTTTTCCGACTCCAGCGCGAACAGCAGCTTGCCGTCCTCGATCGCCACGATCCCGCCATCGTGGCCCTCCTTCATCGACAGAATCAGCATTGTGTCACCGAATTTCGCTCGCCTTCATTCGTCGACTCATTCAAGCCGCGCGGCTCGTTGACCGGAAGCTCGGCGCGGGGAGAACAATCAACCTTCGGACGAGCCACCCGGCAGGGTGCGCACGGCCTCGTGGCGCAGCGATTCGAACGCGTTCTTCCGTGCCCGGTGACCGGCCATCGGGACGGCGGCGGCGAACGGGCCCGGCTCCCGTTGCCGTTCGGAGGCGAACGCGCTGACCAACCGGGAGACCGCGTACCGGCCGGCGACGTTGGCGCGCTGGAGGAGTCCGGCGTCCACCACGGACTCGAGGAGCTCGTCGGCCGTCTCGATCATGATGCCCATCGCCGCGGCGACGCCGATCGACGTCGTCCAGCCCGCCCCGGTCTGCCCGAAGTGGTGGATGGCCTCCCGTTCGGTGGGCGAAAGCTGTTCGTACGCCGCGATGAACCGGTCCCGCACGTTGACGTCACCGACGCAGAGGCTGTCCATGAGCCGTTCGCGATCGGCGAGCTGACCCGCCGTGTACGCGATCGCCCACTCCGGACGGGCGGCGATCTTGCGGCCGACGATGTTGATCGCCAGCGGGAGGTCCCCGCACAGTTCGGCGATCATGTCGGTGGCGTCGTGTTCCGCCCGCACCCGGGCCGGTCCGGCGATCCGGCCGATCAAAGCCAGGGATTCCTTGCGGGAAAACGTATCCAGCTCGACACGGTTCGTGTCCTCCAGCCCGAGCAGCCGGGCGCGGCTGGTCACCACGACCTGGCTGTGCGGGGCCTGGCCCAGCAGTGGCCGCACCTGACCCTCGTCCCGGACCCCGGCCAGGAGCACGAACAACCTGCGCTCCGCCAGCAGGGACCGGTACAGCCCGATCCGCTGCATCGGATCGTCGGGCACGAGATGCGCCGGCACGCCGAGCGCGCGCAGGAATCCGCGCACGATCCCGTTGGCCGACCGGCCGCCGGTTCCGCTGCCGCCCAGATCGGCGTAGAGCTGCCCGTCCGGGAAATCCGCCGCCACCTCTTCCGCCAGCCGCAAGGCGAAAGCCGTCTTCCCCACCCCGATCGGCCCACTGACGAGCAACGGCACCTTCACCGGGCCGCTCGCGCCGATCATCTCCGCGGCGTCGGCCAGATCCCCTTCCCTGCCGACGAAAGTCCTCGATCCCATCGGCAGCTGGGCCGGACGGGCGAGCCGGATGACGCCGGATGCCAACGCGTGCACGCCATCCGGCGGTGCTTCGGCCTGCTGCGGCACGGACGCGCGTTCCTCGCGCACCTCCGCGCCGCCACCCGTCTGTCCCGCGACGCTCCGCCAACGCCGTTCCCACGCCGCGCGATCCCCACCGCACGCGGAGACGAACGCCAACGTCACGGCGAGAGTGGGCAACCGGTGGCCACTCGCCGCACTGGACAGCACGGAAGGTGCGAACAGTGCCGTCCTGGCGAGTTCCCGGTAACTCGGGTTTCCCGCCCGGTTCCTCAAAACGCGCAGATCGTGAGCGAATGCGGCGATCGGACCAGTGGAGCCGTCCAACGGTCGCTCGGGTCTGCCCATGCCAACTCCTCCCCTGGATGGGGTAACGCAATCGCACTGCGTGACCGTCATCCTTGCAGCCTTCCTGGCCACAACCCTAAAGGACCAATGAACGATGCAGCAGATACAAATAGGTGACTCAATGTACAAAGTCCAATAGTTGGACGCGGAAATTCACCCCCTTGGTGGCACCGGATAGGGTTCGCCCATGTCTGACCCCCTGCCGCCACTCGCCGAACTCCGGCGAGCCGCCGAAGTGTTCAACGGCTTCGCGAATGTGGACGCCTCATGGCTTCGACTCGTGGAAGAAACGCAGTCCGCGATCGACCTGTCACAGCCCGCACATCGCACAATTCTTCTTCGCTGGCTCAACTCGTGGGGATGCCGGATCCGGTACCCGCGGGAAGGCGAGCCCGCCCCCTTCGACGATGGGGTCCTGGCCTGGTGGGAGACCTGGAGCGCCACCCTGCCCACCGCCGACCTCGCCGACCTGACCGACGAGGGGATCGACACCGCCGCGAAGGCGTACGCGGACCTCGCGGGTGTCGCCGTCTCAGTGGGACGGGCGAGGCGTACGCTGGGCCCGACCGCCGCGGCCAAGGCACTGTATGCGTTGCGGCCCAACACGATCATGCCGTGGGACGCCGCCATCGCGGCGGCCCTCCACGGCGCGCGTGACGGCGCCGCGTTCGGGAGACATCTGCGACTCGGCCGCGCGTGGGCCGCCGCGGTGATCGCGGAGGCGGGAGACGGCGGGGCGGAGATCCCCGCCCTGATGGGCAGGCCCGTGTCACTGGCGAAGATCCTCGACGAGTACCTCTACGTCGTCTTCACCATGGGCGCCAAGGGTGACTGGGGAACGGACAGCGGAGAATGGTGGAAATATGGTAACCGGGGATGACGTCAGAGAGATCGTTTCGGGGCTGCCCCGCGCCTATGAGGCGCTGGTCCGGGACCGGGCGAAGTTCCGCGTGGGGCGAATCGTCTTCCTTTCGCTCTCACCCGACGAAACCGTGATGGGATTCGGCTATCCCAAAGAAGAGCGGGAAGCGCTGGTGGCGGGCGAGCCGGACAAGTTCATGATGCCGATTCCGTCCGATATGCGCTATCAGTGGGTCCGCGCCCGGCTGTCCGCGCTTGATTACGAAGAGTTACGAGAGCTGATCGTCGACTCGTGGCGAATGTGCGTCCCGAAGAAGGTCTGGGCCGAATACCTGGAAAAGAACCCGAGCTGAACTACTCCTTTCGGCGTGCGCCGTTCAGCCCCCTCGATTGCCCTTTTCGGTCCCGTGAATTGCCTTTCGGGTGACCGAAAGGCGTAACTCGCGTGATCAGGGACGTGACTCGCGTGCTTGGGGACGGAACTCACGTGTCTGGAGGCTCCACGCGGTGTGCGGCTTCCGATCACGCGAGTTACGCCTTCAATCACGCGAGTTTCGCGCCCGAGCACGCGTGAAGGCCCCCTTCCCTCGGCTGCGCCGTGGGAAGGGGGCCTTCACGCGCGAAAGGGGCTACTCCGCGACCTCTTCGATCGCCGAGGTGCCGCGGGAGCCGGGGTTCCCGTATCGCTCCCAGACCTCGTTCAGGCGGATCCGCCCGTCCGGTAGGAACTCCGGGGTGTTCGTGCTGTGCCCCGAGATCACCTGACCACTGGCCAGCACCATCGTGTAGGCCATGTCGATCGTCCCGTCTTCGCCGCATTTCCCGGTCAGCGAGCCGAGCCGCACGCCGCCGCCGCTCAGCTCGGCCCACACCAGATCGTCCTTCTGCCGGTACAGGGTGACCGGCGCGTCCGGGTCGGTGCTGACCTTGCGGAACCGTTTCCCGTCGTAGTTGATCATCCGTCCTGCTCCGTCCGTGCCGGTGAACCAGGGAACCAGAGGTCGTCCGTGGTGAGATCCGCGAGGTCGTACTTCCCGAGCGCGCTGGCGAGCAACCGCAGCTCGAGTTCCAGGCACCGCACCAGCCGCACGAGCCCGTCGGTCGCGTCCTCGTCGACGGCGAGCAGCGCCGCCCGGCCGAGGCCGACCGCGGAAGCGCCCATCGCCAGGCACTTCAGCGCGCGGGCGCCTTCCCAGATCCGCCCCGAAACCAGCAGCGACGCGTCGTGTTTGCCGACCCGCCGCAGGCATTCCACCAGCGGCAGCCCCACCTGGTCGAGGAAGACCGACGGCGCCCAGCCGGTGCCGCCCTCCGCGCCGTCCACGGTGACGGCGTCCGCTCCCGCCGCCCACGCGACCCGCGCCGCCTCGCCGACGTCGCGACCGGGGTGCAGTTTCACCCAGGCGCGGGCCCGCGGGTAGTTGTTGCGCATCAGGTGGATCTGCTGGCGCAGGATCTCCCCGGTGAACGTGCCGGGACTGCTGGACCGCAGCACCATGGCCTGGTCCCTGCCGAACGCTTCGTCCACTGTGTACTGTTCGGCGATCTCGCCGGCGGCCGTGCGCGAGAGCACGGTCATCCCGCCGAGCCCCGGTTTGGCACCCTGACCGACCTTGAGCTCGAACGCCAGCCGCCCGGTCTCCAGCAGTTTCGTCGCGGACGGGTCGCTGTAGACGAGGTTCCACACCTCCGCGTCCGCGTCCTCGGTGCTCTGCTGGACGACGACACCGCCCAGCCCGTCCGGTACGGCGTCGGCGTACGCGCGGATCCGCCCGAGCAGGCCGTCCTCGACGCTCTCACCCATCCGGCCGTAACCGTGCATCGGCACGACGTTCTCGCCGATCACCATCGGCATCCCGAGCCTGCCGGCCTGCTCGCTCGCGGCGATCCCGAGCCCGCTGCCCGCGACCTGCGTGGACCCGAACGCGCACAGGAACACCGGCGACGGCGCGGTGAACCCGCCGAGCACGGTCGACAAACCGACGTCGCCGTACACCGGTTCGCGCGCGAGGTCGAACATCTTCTCCAGGCGCCGCGGGACGAACACCGGCGGCACGATCCGCGCGCGGTCGAGTTCGTCCGGCGGGGTGTCGACGTCCGCGCCGAACAGCGACCGGCCGTATCCCGCGACGTCGGGGAAGATCGCCGCGCTGCCTTCTCTCGCCCTGGCCCGGATCGCGTCCTCCGGGAGCTGCCGCGCGGTGATCACGGCGTCGCGATCCCGGGCAGCTTCGGATACGCGTTCGCCTGCCAGATCGCGTCCAGCCCGGCGATGTAGCGCGTCACTCGCTCCAGCCCCATCCCGAAGCCGGCGCTCGGCGGCAGCCCCTCGCGCGCGAGGTCGAGGTACCAGGCGTACTTCGCCGGGTTCTCCCCCGTCTCCCGCATCCGCTCGATCAGCCGCCGGTACTCGTGCGTGCGTTCGCCGCCGCTGCAGAGCTCGCCGAACCCGTCGGAGGCGATGAGGTCGAAGTTCCGCAGCACGCCGGGTTCGGTGCTGGACTCGCCGTCGGTGAACCCGCGCGACCCCTTGGGGTAGTCGACGATGAAGAACGGCCGGTTCGTCTGCTCGGAGATGATCCGCTCGCCCTGCCAGTCGATCTCGGCGTCGGCGCTCTGCCCGTGCCGCAGGCCCTGCAGCCGCGACACCGCCTCGCGATGCGTCATCCGCTCGAAGTCCTCTTCCAGCAGCGCCGTGAACGCCTCCTGGTCCCGGCCCAGCGTGGCGAGGTCCACTTTGGACTCCCGCAGCGTGTGGGCGACGATGTGCCGCAGCAGGCCCTGCGCGACGTCGAGGACCTCCTCGCGGCTCGCACGGGCGACCTCGACGTCGATCTGGGTGAACTCGACCAGATGCCGTCCGGTGGTCGAGGTCTCCAGCGGCTCCAGCCGCACGTTCGGGGCGACGTAGAAGATCTTGTCGAACGCGAGCAGCGAGGCCTGCTTGTACAGGATGACGCTGGTCATCATCTTGTACTTGTGCCCGTAGTAGTCCACGTCGACCTGTTTGGCGCCACGGCATCCCGGGTCGGTGACCGGCCCGATCAACGGCGGCTGCAGTTCCACGAACCCGTTCATGCCGAGGTACTCGCGGGTGCCGGCGGTGATGCTGTTCTGGATGCGCAGGGCCGCCTGCGTCACCGGCGACGTCAGATGTTCGCGGGTGCCCGGCGGCAGCGCCGCGTCCGGTGTTCCGGTCATGTCCTACTCCCCTGTGTCAGTCGGTTCACGGTCTCGATTCCGGGTAACCCGTACTTCTCGTCGAACGACCGCTCGACGTACCGGAGCGCGTCCAGCAGATCGTTCGAGGTCATCCGCCGGTCGCCGGGCAGGTCGACGAGATCGCCCAGCGGCATCGCGCCGATCCGCTGCCACTCCAGGCGGCCGCCGTCGGCCAGCCGCCCGCGGGCGCGGCCGGCGTTGTCCGGGTGCAGGCAGAACGGGACGTCCAGCTGGCCGCGCGCGAACGCGGTGACCAGCGCCCTGCCGAGGTCGTTGTCGAGCGAAAGAACGTTGTCCACCAACGCTTTCGCCTGCGCGTGGATCCCGGTGTCGCCGAGCCTGCCGATCCGGGAGACGCCCCGCGCGGCCTCGGCGGCGTGCTCGAGCGCCGTCACGTTCTCCGCCACGGTCGGCAGCCGGTGCGCTTCGGCGGTGGTCTTGACGATCAGCCTGCTCGCGCCGGTGCGGGCCGCCAGCCGCGCGGACTCCGCGATCAGCTCCAGCGCGCCACCCGGTGTCCTCGGGTAGACGCCCATGTAGCCGTAGATCACCACGTGCGTCCGCGCGTGCGGCACGTATTCCCTGATCAGCGCCTGCAGCGCGGCGACGGCCTCCTCGTCCTGCCCGGCGTGGGTCTGCTGCGCGTAGCTGAAGGACAGGCAGCGGATCCCGTGCCGCCAGAAGAACATCCCCTCCAGCACGCTCAGCGCGACCAGCAGCGCGGGCGGGCACAGCTGGCCCATCATGCAGCCGCCGAAGGTCTCCAGATGCGGCTCCAGTTCGGGCCCCCGGGCCTCGGCCAGCGTCTCGCAGGACCGCCGCCAGTTGTCGACAGCCGCCGAAAGCGGCATCCGGCTGTACGGCAGGCAATACGACACCGGACCGCCCTCGGTCGCGTGCAGCCCGAAGTCCAGCAGCGCCCGCACGATCCGGCGGGGATCCGCCGAACCGTGCCGCACCTGCACCGGGAAATCCCCGGTCACCACGCCGTCGAGCAACGCCGCCGTCGTCACGGGATCGTGGTCGACGAGCGGATACCCGTTGAGGTCGGCACCCGCCGCCAACGCCGCACGCGCCGCCTCGTGGTCGCCGACCCTGGTGTAGCTGTCGATCGTGATCGTGCCGACCGTCGCGGCCCGCGCCGACCGGGTCGCCAGCAGCCCCCTGGTCATCCGCCCCGGATCGGCGAACCCCATCCGGGGCTGGACGACCAGCTCCCCCTGCGCGTGGTGGCGTGCGACCACCTCGCCGAACGAATGTCCCCGCCGCGGGGCGAGCACGTTCATCCCGCGCCCAGCGGGACACCGGGGGCGCGGACGGACAAGGTGCGGAGGAACGTGCGGAACGGGGTCAGCCCGGCGGAGTCCTCGAACACCGCGTCGAAGCCGGCCTCCAGCAGCCGGGCGGCGTTGCTGCCGCCCGTGACGTCGAGCTTCCCGCCGATGACGACCGGCGTCGTGACCAGCTCCGGCCGGGCGCGGAAGGCTTCCATCAGCCGGACGCCGTCCTGACGGCCGTGCCCGTTGAGGCTGCTGATCACCAGCAGATCCGGCCGCCGAGTGACGCATTCGCGCACGATGGTCGCGTCCGGGACGCAGGCGCCGAGGTTGGTGACCCGGCAGCCCAGTTCCTCCAGCAACAGCTCCAGGTACACCAGGTTCCAGGTGTGCGCGTCGGACGAGAGCCCGGTGACGATCACGTCGAGACCGGCGTCCGGGAGCGTGGGCTGGACGGCTTCGATGGTCATGGTGCGGCGTTCTCCCTCTCTCCTCGGTCCGGCCGCACGTCGATCTCGATCAGCGCGACCGCCTCTTCGGCCAGGCGCGACGCCTCCGCCGGGCTGTCCGCGGTCACCATCAGATCGCCGACGCGGTCCCACGAACTGCGCAGCCCGTCGAACCGGTCGCCCGCCGAAACACTGACGTCGCACAGGAACACGCCTTCGGACTGCGCCGCCTTCTCCACCCCGCGCACGTCCTCGATGAACCCGGGCCCGATCGACAGGAACCGGACTGCGGCGCCGCCTTCGGCCTTGCGCGGCAACAGGTCCACGACCGGCTCGTCCTTCATCACCGAGAAGTAGGCGCGGTTGAGCTCCACCGGATAGGCGCGCTGGATCAGCTCGATGATGCCGTCGCCCGCGAACCGGCCGGCGCATTCGACCAGGTACGGGACACCGTCCGAGACGATCCACTCGCAGTGGACGATCCCGGTGCGGAACCCGGTCGCGGCGGTGAGCCGCCGCGTCTCCTCGGTCAGCGTCGCGGTGAGCTCGTCCGGGATGTCGGCGGGGACGACATGCGCGAGTTCGATCGGCCGCGGACCGGGGAAGAGCCGTTTGCCGGTGACGTTGGCGAACAATGGCTCGCCGTCGCGCAACAGCATCTCGACGCTGAACTCGTCTCCCTCGACGAAGCTCTCGGCGAGCATCTTCAGCTCCATCGCGCGGTCCGGGACGAAGATCCCCTCGTCCTGCACGACGCAGTTCGTCCACGCCTGCTCGGCCTCGGCCGGGTCGGTGAGCACCTGCGTCCCCACCGACGCCTGCCGGTTCGACGGCTTCAGCACGGTCTTCCCCGGATGCCGCGCCATGAACTCACGGACCTGCTCCGGGCTTTCGACCCGCGCCGACGCCGGGTTCGCGATCCCCGCCGCCCGGCTGACCAGGCGCAGCACCGCCTTGTCCCGCAGGATCTGCGCCGCGCCGAAGCCCGCGCCCGGCAGGCCGTAGCGTTCGGCGAGCCGGGCCGCGAACGGGGTCGCGTACTCGGTCAGCGGGACCACCGCGGCCGGGTCGAGGTCGTGGTGGACGTGGTAGAACTCGTCCGCCTTGCCGGGCAGGTGGAACTCCCACTCGATGAGCTCGCGCACCAGCGCCGAACCGGCCACCGTCTTCCGCGCGTCGCGTTTGCGGACCACGTCGGGCTCTTCGACGAAGATGACCGAACCGTCCGGCTGGAAGTCCTTGATGGAGGACCCCAGCGCCGCGGCCACGAACCCGACCAGCACCACCGGGCGCGTCATGACCCCTCCTCGACGTAGTACCAGTTCTCGGGGTTGATCAGCCCGTACGGGTTGATCGGCGAGAATCCGCGCAGATTCCCCGCGACCTCGAACAGCCGCCGCGGGAACGTCGGCATGAAGATCACCGGCGCCTGCTCGGCGATGTACTCCTGGTACTCGTACAGCGCTTCGAGCGAGTCGGTGGTGACCGTCTTCGCGATGAGCTCGTCCGCCTTGGCGTCGCGCCAGTTGCTGAAGTTGCAGGCGGCGCCGCTCTGGAAGAGGTTCTCGCCGGTCGGGTAGTTGTAGACCCAGCCGCCGCCCCAGCAGGACAGCTGCCACATCCGCTTCTCGCCGGGACCGTCCTCCGCCACGAGGACCGACCCCATCACCTCTTCGAGGCGGATCTCGATGCCTGCCTTGGCCGCGTCGTCCCGGAACTGCGCCATGAGCCGTGCCAGCGACGGCCTGCCTTCCCAGTAGCGCAAGGAGAAGCTCAGTTCGGTGCCGGCGGGGATGCCCTCGCCCGCTTCACCGGGGCCGGTGCCGGGCCGGACGCACACCGCGGGCGACGTGCTGACGTCCCACCCGTTGTCGGCGAGCAGCTGCCGCGCCTTCTCCAGGTCGAACGGCCAGAATCCGCCGCGCTCGGCGATCTTCGGTGAGACCAGGTCGCTCTTGGGCAGCACCGGGATCGATCCCGTCTGGCTCCAGCCGTAACCCTGGTAGACCTCGCGGGCCCCGTACTCCTGGTCGAAGCAGCTCTGCAGGGCCTGCCGGACATACGGCTGCCTGATCATGTTCCCCGCGACGGTCGGGTTGCTGAAGTTGACCGCCATGAAGTTGATGTTGAACAGGATCTGCGGCTCCAGCTGGAACCCGTCGCCCAGCGGGTTCGGCCCGCCCTTCGTCGGGTCGCCGTCGGGCTGGACGCCCATCCCCGGCGGCAGGAAGCCGACCTGGACGTCGCCGGACCGCAACAACTCGTACTGCTGCTCGTCCGACGTCGTCGAGACCTGACGCAACTCGTCGAGATGCGCCGGATTGGGCCCGCTGTAGTGCTCGTTCGGGACGAAGGTGACGACACCTTCCTCGGTGTAGCTCTTGAGCCGCCACGGCCCGTTCACCACACTCCACACCGGACTGTCGGCCCAGCGCGTGCGATGCGAGTTGTCCTCCTCGACGACGTCGCCGTTCTCCGCCATGAGGAACTCGTAGACCGCTTCGGCCTGCTCGATGTCGTGCGTGGCGTCGGCCGGGCCGTCCGCGGTGCGGTCCCACGCCTTCGGCATCGGCGTGATCATGGTGAGCTGGTTCAGCAGCACCCAGTTCTTCGAGTATGCCTTGTCGAAGGTAAAGCTCACCTTGTCGTCGTCGACCTTCTCGAACGACACCAGGTTGTCCGGGAAGTAGCCCTCGGAGTAGGCGCCGAACCGCGGCCCCTTCACCTTCAGCATGTTCATCCAGAAGATGACGTTGTCCGCGCAGACCGTCTCGCCGTTGGACCACTTCCACGGTTTGATCCGGACCACGCAGGTGCGGCCGGTCTCGTCCCACACCGGCTCTTCACCGACACTGAGGTCCCAGTCGATCTCCGGCGCGCCGTCCCGGCCCAGCCAGTACAGCGGCCGGTACATCAGCATCTGGAACTCGTAGAGGCTCCGCACGCCGAAGCGCTCGCCCGGGGTGAAGGGGAAGATCACCGCGGGCGGGAACCCGGGCAGGCAGGCCCAGGTCGCCACGCCGCCCTTGATCGGCTTGTCCGTCATGACTTTCGCTTCCTCCGCAGTTCGGCCGCGCTCAGGCGGCGGTCGCCTCGAGAACCTCGGCCGGTCGCTTCTTCTCCTGCGCCGACAACGGTTTCGCCAGACTGAAGTAGGTGCCGATCACGATCGCGCCCTGCAGGATCGCCAGCCCCCAGAACGCGTAGGGCACGGTGGACGCGTCCGCCAGCGCGGACAGCCCGACCGTCGCCCCGACACCGAGCCCGAGGCCGAGCGCCTGGGTGCTGCCGAAGATCCGGCCGACCCGCTCCTCCGGGCTGGCCCGCATCAGCAGCGTGCGCGCCGCGATCCGGCCCTGCGCGAAACAGAAGCCGGCGAACGGGATCGCCGCCATCAGCGCGATGTAGTGCAGTGGCTGGATCGCCAGGCAGATCAGGTTGCCGAGGGTGCCGAGCACGGCCAGATGGATACCCTTGACCCGCTTGCTGACCTTGCCGTACGCCGCCGCGCCGACGATGAACCCGACGCCCGCCAGCGCGTCGACCACGCCGATCATCCACGCGCCCTGGTTGAACGTCTGCAGGATCAGCGTCGTCAGGATGACGTTGGCGACCATCAGGCCGATGTTGCCGTTGGCGTACAGCAGCGCGAGCCGCTTGATCGGCTGGCGCACCGGGGCTTCGGCCGGCGCCGAGGGATCGGTGGCGACGGCCTCCTCGACGACCGGCGCCTTGGCGGGTTTGCGGCCGATCGCGTAGACCAGCACGGCCGAGAGGACGAAGCTCAGCGAGTTGAACACGAACAACGGCGTGGCACCGAACCAGATCACCAGGAAGCCCGCCAGCGAAGAGGCCAGCAGCATGCCGGCGTTGCTCGCCATCTCGAAATGCGAGTTGAACTTCCCGAGCCGCTCGTCGCGGATCCGTTCCTTGATGAGCCCGTTGCTTGCGGGCATGAACAACGCCGCGGTGCAGGCGAGCATGAAGTTCGCTATGTAGGAACCGAGGTTCGCCGGACCGCCGATCCACAGCCACACCGGCAGCGCGAACGCGGTCATCGCGCTCACCAGGTCCGCCGCCACGCACAGCATCCGGCGGTCGACCTTGTCGACCAGCTTGCCGAACAGGACCGCGAGCGCGACCTGCGGGATGGACACCGCGATGAACAGCCAGCCGACCGCGAGGGTGGTCTGCTCGGCGTGGAAGACCAGGATCGCGGCGGCGGTGATCTGGAAGGCGTTGCCCGCCGTGGTGATGAACCCCGCCGGGACCAGCAGGCGTTCGGCGAGCCGGGAACTCCGGACCGCGTCGGTGGATGGGGTGCTGTCGAGTGACATGGTGGGTCAGACCTCGCTCGTCGGGGGGAATTCCAGTGAGGGCACGGGGAAGGCCGTGGTGTGCGTGACGTCGAAGGCGGCCGCGGTGATCCGGAGGGCGAACCCGCCCGCCGCGGCGGCGCGTTCGGCGAGGTCGATCAGGAT
The DNA here is from genome assembly GCF_003947475.1 of Amycolatopsis sp. WAC 04197. NCBI lineage: Bacteria > Bacillati > Actinomycetota > Actinomycetes > Pseudonocardiales > Pseudonocardiaceae > Amycolatopsis > Amycolatopsis sp. WAC 04197. The sequence goes on from NZ_QHJK01000015.1 coordinate 258,298, forward strand.
CGGTGAGGCACAGCCGATCAACGCCCGCAGTTCGAGGAAGAGGTCGCCGAGCCGCGCGCGGAGCATCTCCTGGTCGAGGTTGCCCTTCAGGGTGCGTTCCGTCGCCGCCCGCAGGCGTTCGACGTGCTGCACGATCAGATCGGCGGCCCGGCTGAGGCTGAAGTCCTCCAGCTCGTAGTTCAGGGCGAACCGGGAGACCATCGCGGCGGCCCGTTCCGTGGCTTCGGTCGACACCGGGAGCGAGCCGTTCTCGCCGCCGACCTCGGCGGTGAGTTTGGCCAGGGTCTCGGCGAGCTCGTTCCAGGGCGTGACGAGCCGCTCCCCCGCGACCTTTTCCAGTGCGGCGCGGGAGAAATTGGTCCGCGCGAACTCGGGGGCGGTGAGGTTGAGGTGGAACCGCGCGATGTCGCGGGGCACCTCGGCCGCCAGGTCACGGGCCCAGACCACGTGTCCCTTGCTGGTGGAGAACTTCTCGTTCTCCAGCTCGTAGAACTCGTTGACCAGCAAGGTGTCCGGTAGGACGTAGCGGCCTTCGAGCGCGATCAGCTCGGCGACGTGGACGACGCCCCAGGTGAACAAGGGATCGAAGCCCATGAACACCACGACCCGCGCGTCGTTCTCCGCGAGCCAGGCGTCGTCGTCGGCGGCCTTCGGCTTCCCGTTGCGCCGCAACGCGTACTCGGTGCAGTACATCGAGGCGGGCATGCCCTCGACCCACGCGTTGAGGCGCTGCCCCGGCGTCTGCAGGAACGGCGCCGGCAGACCCCATTTCACCGGGTACGTGATCGCGAAATCGGGCAACGGCCCGGACAGCAGTTCCCGCATCAGCCCGAGCACGTGCGGCCGCCACGCGGGGCCGCGTTCCTCGTAGTAGGCCAGGAGTTGTTCGCGGTACTCCGAGACCGGGAAGACCATGATCTCGGTCTCGCGGTAGGTCACCTCGTCGGCCGGGTCGAGCACCGAGTACGGCTCGATCAGCGCGTCGAAGTCGATCGGATGCCCGCAGCCCTCGCAGAATCCGCCGCGGCTGTCGGCGAGGCACGTCGGGCAGCCACCGCCGACGAAACCCTCGACCAGGAACTCGCCCTTGCGCTCGCTGTAGGGCAACCGCACCTTGCGCAGACGCAGCTTTCCCTTGTCGTACAAGCGCTTGACGTAGTCGTAGACGAGTGCCTTGTAGCCGTCGTCGGTCGGCGAGAAGCCGTCGACCTCGACCCCCATCGCCTTGAACGTGCGCTGGATGTTCTCGGTCGACTGCTCCACCAGTTCGGGAGGCGTCAGCCCGACCCTGGCCGCGCTGGTGACGAGGTAGGTCTGGCTGTCGTCGGTGCAGGAGGCGAACACGGCCTCGCGGCCGGCCGCGCGCAGGTACCGGCGGTGCACGTCGGCACCGAGGTACGGGCCGGCGATATGCCCGATGTGCAGGTCACCGTTGGACGTCGGCGGGCCGCCGATGATCACGACCGGTCGCTTGTCGGTCATACTCACGCCTCCGCCTCATGCCGGGCGGCGAACTTCACCGTCATGTCGGAGTCCCACCAGATCGCGTACATCTCGAAGTCCTCGGCACCGTCGTTGAGGATGCGGTGCTCGGTGCCGGGCTTGTGGAACTCGATGTCGCCGGGACGGAAGGCGCGGCGCTCTCCCCCGGACTCGACCACCGCCTCGCCGCTGACGGCGATGAAGATCTCGTACTCGTGGTGGGAATGCGCACCCGTCGCGCCGTGCGCGGGCACCGTGACCCAGGCGCCTTCGAACGGCGCGTTCAGCGCCGCCCACGGCAGCAGCCGCTGGCCGTAGGCACCGTTCTCGAAGACCATCTTTTCCCGCTCGAGCGGACGGATCTCCATGACTTCCTCTTCCTTCGTGGGTCAGCGGGTGGCGACGATGGGGGCGGTTTCCGACGTCGGCTGCGGCGGCACCGAGGGGTTCTCACCGCGATGGGCGAGGATGTCCTGCAGGATGTCGTTGGCGCGCGGCGCGAGGACGCTCAGCAGCGAGTCCGCGATCCCGTGCGTCGCCTCGTTGACGCCCTGGAGGTAGACGGCCGCGGTGGCGGGCTGCTCGATCTCCAGCCGGTAGTCGCGGGTCACCTTGATCTCCGACAGCCCGATCGACTTCGCGATCTCCTGCACCATCCTCGGCATCTCCGGGGAGAAGCCGGTGCCGAGCAGCACGAGATCGGTGCGCAGTTCCTGGACCTCGCCGGTGCGCCGGTCCGTCAGTTCCAGCACGATCTCGTCGCCCTCGTCGCGGGCGTCGGTGATGTCGCTCATCGTGATCATCGTCAGCCGCGAACGGCCGGAGAGCCGGTCCAGGTAGATCGAGCGGTAGAGCGCGTCCATCGTGCCCGGGGCGAGCCCGGAGTAGTTCGTGTGGTGCATCTCCTTGAGCATCTGCTCGCGCGCTTCGGGCCGCGCCTCGAAGAACTTGTCCACATGGGACGGGAAGAACAGCTCGTTGTTGAACTTGCTGCTCTCGTAGTAGTTCAAGCCGATCGACCGCATCACCATGGTCGGCTTGCATTCGGGCAGGTCCTTCTGCACCGCGCTGAACAGTTCCGCCGCGCTCTGCCCGGCGCCGATCACCGCGACGCGGTACGGGAGGTCCTTGCGCAGTTTGGCGATCCTCGGCAGGTACTGCGTGCTGTGGATGACGCGGTCCTGGTTCACCGTCCGGAGCCGGTCGGGGATCCGCGCGTCGCGGCCGGCGCCGACCACCAGGTACCGGCTGCGGATGGTCTCGCCGTCGGCGACGTGGGTGTCCCAGCCGGTGAGCGTGCCGTCCGTCCACACGGGAGTGATTTCGAGGCACTCGCGGCCGCGCTGCAGATCCACCAGGGAAAGCGAGTCGGCCGTCCACTTGAGATAGTCGGCGAGTTCCACCCGGTACGGGACGAAGCTGCCCATGTTGACGAACTCGTTGAGCCGATTGGTGGCGTGCAGGTAGTTGAGGAACGAGAAGCGGCTGCGCGGATTGCGCAGGGTCACCAGATCCTTGAGGAACGAGACCTGCGAGAGGGCCTCGGGCAGGAGCATCCCCCGCTGCCAGGAGACCTCTTCGTCGCGTTCGAGCAGGACCGATTCGCGGGCCAGTCCGGGCGCGAGCTCTTCCAGCGCCACGGCCAAGGCCAGGTTCGACGGTCCTGCTCCGACTGCGAGCAGCTCGACATCACGGTTCGCCATTTGTTCGCTCCGCCATCTTTGTGAGTGCTGGGAAGGTGTTCTGTGGTTCCGGTGCGCGGTCAGCCACCGGCGGCCACCGAGGGCAGCAGGGGGTGCGCGGTCAGCCGGACCTGGGCCATGGCCTTGTCCAGCACCGCTTCGCAGTCGTCGGGATCGATGCCCGCGCAGATCACGTACGCGTGGCGCGAGATGAACTCCGCCGGCGGCAGCCGCAGGCGCGAACCCGGCTCGACGAGCCGGTCCGCGGCGAGGATCCCGTTGTTGCGCAAGGAATTCGGCACGGACACGGACTCGACGACACAGTCCTGTTTCGGATAGCCGAACCGGACGCCGACCCACCGGGGCTCGGCCTCGTGCGGGATGTGGGGGCGCATGCCGAGCGCGACGTCGACCGCGGCCGCGCCGGGGTCGATCCCGGTCGCGAACTTGGCGAGCAACGGGATCAGGTCGCCGCCGAGCCTGCCGTTGATCTCCACGATCACCGGCCCGCGTTCGGTGAGCTTGAGCTCGGTGTGGGTGATGCCGTACCGGAAGTCGATCGCGCCGTGCGCGCGGGCCAGCGTCGAGCGCAGAACCGGGTCGGCGAGCAGTTCGTCCGCGGAACTGACCAGATGGCCGAGCTCCTCGAAGTACGGATGCATCCCGACCGTCTTGCGCGCCACGAACATCGGCGTGTACTCGCCGTCGACGACGGCGCCGTCCACACTGATCTCCGGGCCGGTCAGGTACTCCTCGACCAGCGCCCCGCCCTTGTAGGCGGGAGAGCCGTTGAAGCTGGCGTCCTCCGCGGTCCGGAACGCCTTCCGCACCGCCTCGGCGTCTTCCGCGAGACTGACGCCGATGCTGGCCCCGCCGCCGCGCGGTTTGACGACGACCGGGTACCCGATCCGTTCCGCCACGCGGACCGCTTGGTCGTCGTCGTGCACGAACCCGAAATCGGGCTGCGCGACGCCGGCCGCGGTGAGCGTCCGTCGGCTGAACCACTTGTCACGGCAGCCTTCGATCGCGGAGACCCCCGCGCCCGGCACGCCGAGTTCGTCCGCGACATGCGCCGCCGCCACGATCAGCGCCTCGTCCCAGCACACCACGCCGAGCACCGGCGTGGTGGCGTGGAGCGCGCGGGCCGCGGCCAGCACGGCGTCCTGGTCCTGTGTGTCCAGCACGGTCGCACCGGTGATGTAGCGCTCCTGCCAGGTCGGTTCGGTCCCGTTGAACAACCACAAGGGATGCCGGTGCCCGGCCGACGCCAACAGGTACTCCCGGTACGGCCGCATCCCGCAGCCGATCACCAGGACAACACCCTCCGCTGAGCTCATTCCCTCTCCCCACCAGCCCGTCACTTCGTCGCGGGCTACTACATCCCGGGGGCGGGTTGACCGGAACCCTTGATTCGGGAAGAACAATCAACGGGATGCGTGGTGAGGGCGCGATTGCTACGAGGAATGCCCAGTCGGCTTTGGGAGGGCCGCTTCGTAAGCGGCGGCGAGGCGGTCCAGCACGCTGGGGCCTTCCTTGGCCGGGGCTCCGAGATGGACGACCCGCAGTTCCGCCATGAACTCGGCCCAGAGTTCCGGCCTGCCCTCGGCGAGCAGTTCGGCCCGAACCCTCAGGCGCTCGGTCGTCGGACGATGCCGGAGCCCCCAGGAACCGAGGTGCGCGAACACGGGGACCAGCTGGATCGACGCCTCGGTCAGGCTGTACGCGGCCCGTTTGCCGGGGCCGGCGTCCTCGCGGGTCAGCAGGCCGGCTTTGACCAGCCGCTTCAGTCTGTCGGACAGGATGTTGGAAGCGATCCCCTCTTCGGATCCGGCGAGCAGTTCCCGGAAATGGCGCCGGGTGCCGAACATGATGTCCCGCAGCACGAGCAGGCTCCAGCTGTCGCCGAACGCCTCGACCGCGGCGTTGATCGGACAGCCCGAACGGGCGGGTTCCGCCATCCCTTCACCTCCCGAAGAAGTGGTTGCAAACCACCATCGGTCACCTTATCGTGAAGCAACCGATTGCAGAACGCAACCAGTGGGAGGCCGTGATGCTCGAACCGCAGACCGCGGACGGGAAGGTTCTCTGGCACTTCACGATGTCGCTCGACGGTTTCGTCGCGGGCCCGGGCCACGGCATGGACTGGATGGCCGGCACCACCTTCCGGCCGGGTCTGATCGGCGAATACGCCGCGACCACCGGCGCCGTCCTCGGCGGCCGCGACGGCTGGGACGCCTACCCCGATCCCAGCGGGATCTATGGCGGCGCTTGGAAGGGCCCGCTGTTCGTTCTCACGCACCACCCCGAGGACGCCACGCCCACCCCCGGGGTCACGTTCCTGAACTGCGGCGTGGCCGAAGCCGTCCGGATCGGCCTGGACGCGGCGAACGGGAAGAACCTCGAAGTGTTCTCGCCGGACATCGGCCGCCAGTTGCTCGCGTTGGGGTTGATCGACGAGATCGACCTGCACATCGCGCCGGTGCTGCTCGGCGACGGCGTCCGGCTGTACGACAACCCCGGCGGCGCGCCGATCCGGCTGCACGGGCTCGGCACGGAAGATCCGCGTGCGGCGATCGACGTGCGGTTCCGGCCGGCCTAGTTCCGGTTGCCGTACGACTGCTCGCACGGGTAGCCGTCGCGGTCGGCGTCCCAGCTCGCCGGGCGCCCCGCGTTCACCCAGGCGTTGTACGCGTAGGTGTACGAGAACCCCTCGGCGAACAGGCGCTGGCATGACGTGAGCGAAGGCGCCCGGGTGACCGTCACCGGCGGCTCGACGACGACCACCGAAGTGGCGGGCGGCGCGACGACGGCGGTGGTCGTGGTGTTCGGCGGCGGGACGATCTCCCGCACCACGGTGACCGGCGTCCCGGCCGTCGTCGTCCCGCACCCGCTCAATGCCGCGACGGCACCCGCCGATACCAGCAGTGCCGCGACCATCCTGTTCATCTTCTCGCCTCCCGATGGAACCGCCGAATCCTCACGCGAGGAGAACGGCGGTTTCACCGGTGACATAACGGGTTTCGCGCGATCGGAGCCGCAAGTCCCCGGAAGTCGGGAGCTTCGGCACGGACCGGGCAGGGCCGGAAGACCCTAGGATTGAATGACGTTCACCATCCACGAGATGCCGAACTTGTCGGTGCAGGCACCGAATTCGTCACCCCACATCTGCTTTTCGAAGGGAACCGAAACGGTACCTTCGGCGGAGAGTTTCTCCCAGTATCCGCGCAATTCCTCACCGTCGTCGCCACTGAGGCTGACCGACACGTTGGTGCCCGGTCGGTGCTCCATTCCCGGCGGCGTGTCCGACGCCATGATCGTGTAGCCGCTCGGGGAATCGAGCTGGCTGTGCATGATCTGATCCTCCGCCGGCGTTCCCGCCATACCGGACTCACCGAACGTATTCAGCGTCAGTTCGCCGCCGAACACCGACTTGTAGAACTCCATGGCCTGCCGGGCGTCACCGGCGAAGCTGATGTAGGGATTGAGACGAGAAGCCACTGGAACGCTCCTTCTGGTCGGGTCACGAGCATCCTGACAGACGCCTCCCGACGCGACAACGGCTGGACTACGGCCGGGTGAATCCTTCGTGCAACGAAAATTCACCGCCGTTCACCGAATTCGTGAGCGATTTCCCGAATACCGCTTTAATGTCGGCACATGCCCGCGTTCCGGATCCACCCCGCGACGGCCGACCGCTTCGGCGACGTCGCGACCATCCTCAATCCGAACGGGAACGACCGCGCCTGCTGGTGTCTCGCCTACCGCGCGAAACCCGCGGACTACAGCCGGTTGCGCGGTGACGAACGCGCCGAACACGTCCGCGCCCTGTGCGCGGCGGACCCGGCGCCCGGCGTGCTCGCCTACGACGGCGCCACCCCGGTCGGCTGGTGCGGCGTCGGCCCGCGCGCGCACCTCCACCGGATGACGCGTTCCCGCACGATGCCGCCGATCGACGACGTCCCGGCGTGGACCGTCGTCTGTTTCGTCGTGCGGGCGGGCCATCGCCGGAAGGGCGTGGCGCACGCGCTGCTGGACGGCGCCGTCTCCTACGCGCGTTCGCACGGCGCCCCGGTCATCGAGGGCTATCCCGTCGATCCCGGCGAAGGGCGGATCAACTCGTCCGCGGCCCATGTGGGGACCATCGGCCTGTTCGCGGCTGCGGGGTTCGAGCTCGTCGAGGAGACCAAGGCGCGCTCGGACCGGAAGCCGCGCTGGCTCATGCGGCTGGACCTGCACTCTTGAGCCGGGCCTCCGCGGCTGAAGGGGCCCTTCACCGCATCAGACGCGGCGAAGGACGCCTTCAGCCCACCACAGGTCCGCCCTCACAGTCGACCGCTCCCCGATAGCTACCGATTGACTTTCGATAGATAACGCGCGAAAATCGATGTATGATCACAGGTCAACGGGCGGTCGCGCCCCTCCGGGTGTTCCTCGTGCTGCTCTTCGGGATCCTGGTCCTCTTCCAGACCATGTCCCTGCCGGGTCAGTTCGCGCACATGGCACGGCAAGATCCGGAAATGGCGTATCTGCGCTGGCCCGCGACGGCGATCTCCGTCTTCTGGGTGCTGTGCGTCCAGGTCGTGGTCGTCGCCACCTGGCAACTGCTCTCCCTGGTCAAAAAGGACCGCATATTCACCGAAGCGTCCTTGAGATGGGTGGACGCCATCGTCTGGGCGATCCTCGCGGGCTGGGTCGTGCTGGCGGGCGTGTTCCTCTACGTCGGCTTCAACGCCGACGACCCCGGCCTGCCGCTGCTGTTGTTCCTGGCGTTGATCGGCGTCGCCGTGCTGGGCCTGCTCATGATCGTGCTGCGCACCCTGCTGCGGCAGGCCACCACCCTGCGCTCCGACCTCGAACAGGTGATCTGATGCCGATCGTCGTCCGCATCGACGTCGAACTGGCCAAGCGCAAGCTGAGCGTCGGCGAGTTCGCCGAACTCGTCGGGCTCACCCCGGCGAACGTCGCGGTGCTGAAGAACGGCCGCGCCAAGGCCGTCCGGTTCAGCACGCTCGAAGCGATGTGCCGGGTGCTCGAATGCCAGCCCGGAGACCTGCTCGAGTGGGTCCCAGACGAGCCTTAAGCCGCCGAGAACTTCAGGTGGAAGTTGTCCAGCGTCGCGGGCAACGGCCGCTCCGGCCCGAGGACGGCACCGGAGGCCGGCTCGAAGCGGCGATCCTTGATCAGCCACGCCAGCATCGTGCTCGCGCAGAACAGCACCAGATCCCGGCCGGGGCAGATGGCGGGACCGGCGCTGAACGGCACCAGCGCGGGATTCGCCGCCGCGCTGCCGTCCAGCCAGATCCCGGGTTCGAACCGGTCGGCGTAGGCCAGCGATTCGGGATCGCGGTGGAAGAACGGGGTGAAGATCAGCACCGTGGTTCCCGCGGGCCCCCACGCCGTCTCGGCCGTGCTCTCGCGCAGCAGCGCGGGAGTGGTCGGCCACAGCCGGACCGATTCGAGGGCGCAGGCGCGCAGGTACGGGAACTGGCCGGGCACGGTCAGGTCGGCGTCCGCGACCTCCTCGTCGGCGCGTTCACGGGCGGCCGGATGGGTGGCCAGCAGCGCGAGCGCGCGGAAGGTGACGATCCCGGCGGCGTCGAAGGCGAAGAGCCAGTGGGCGACCTGGTCGGCGACGACCTCCATCGTCCGCTCGCCCGCCGGGCCCGCCGCCGCGATGGCTTCGGCGAGGCTCCCCGGCTCCGCCCGTTCCAGATGGCCGATGAGCCGCGTGCGGAACAGATCGTGGAGCCGGTCGCGTCGCGGGTGCGCGTACGCCCAGTTCGCGTCCTTCCGCAGCCGGGCGAGCATGTCGGTGAGACCGTCGTCGCCCGCCGCGGACTCGCCGAGCGTGACCCGGCGGACGATCCGCCACCAGGCCACGTTGAAGGTGTCCCAGTCCAGCGTGCCGCCGTCCCAGAGCGACGCCGCCTCCTCGCCGATCGCCGCGGCGAAGGGAGCGGCCAGGTCGTGCAACGGCTTGCCCGGTTCAAGGACCTCTTCGTTGAACTCGCGGCGCGGCGCCCGCTCCACCGCGTCGGAGATGAGGACGCCGTGGGGCTGGAAATGTCCCAGCGCCGCCCGCTTCTCCTTGGTCGACGGGCTGAACGGGACGGGCGCGGCGGCGAGCACGTCACCGACGTCGTCCCCCGACAGCGCCAGATCGATCGTCCGGCCGGGCACCCGCAGACGCAGCGGTCCCGGACCGTACTGGGACCGGAGCCGGCACAACAGCCGCACGGCGGGACGGTCCAGCTGGAGTTTCTGCGCCGCGGCGAGCCCCAGTGGCCGCCGTTTGATCACCCCGCCGGCGAGCGTGGGCAGCACGACCCGCAGCGCGACACGCACGGTGTCCTGGACGGAAGCGATGGCTGGTTCGGTCGTAGTCGCCATGACGAAGGGCTACCCGGCGCGGCGCGCGCGTAATCGGTTTGTCCCACGGCCGGGCGGGGCATCCGGCCTCCATGGCGACCAAGGCACCCGGGGCGGATCCGCCGGAAACCGCCGACCTGGGCGAACTGCGTTCGGCGGCGTCCGGCTGCCGCGGCTGCGACCTGTACCGCGACGCCACCCAGACCGTCTTCGGCGAAGGCCCCCGCGCGGCGGAGATCATGGTGGTCGGCGAACAACCCGGGGACCAGGAGGATCGGCAGGGCGCCCCGTTCGTGGGGCCCGCTGGGCGGTTGCTCGACCGGGCCCTCGACGAAGCGGGTTTCGACCGCCGGAAGATCTACGTCACCAACGCGGTCAAGCACTTCAAGTTCAAACGCGACGAACGCGGCAAGCGGCGGATCCACAAGACGCCGTCGAAGACCGAGATCGTCGCCTGCCGCCCGTGGCTGCACGCCGAACTGGCGGCGGTCCGCCCGGATCTGTTGATCTTCCTCGGCGCGACGGCGGCGAAGGCACTGCTGGGCGACGACTTCCGCATCACGCGCAGCCGCGGCGAGCGGATCGACCTCGCCGAATTCGCCACCACCGCGGTCGCCACGGTGCATCCGTCCGCGGTCCTGCGCGCGCCGGATCGCGACGAGGCCTATCAGGCCTTCGTCGCGGATCTCGTGGCGGCGCGCGGCGACCGCTGAATCAAGCCACTTCGGAGCTGCTGCCGCGGTCGTGCAGGCCGAGCATGTCCAGCAGGGTCGCGCAGTCTTCGGGGCTCTTGGCCCGCGAAGCCACGGCCAGGGCCGCCCTACGACGGATGGCCTCCTGCTCCGGTGTGTCCTGGCCTTCCGGCAGCAGGTCCGGCACCGGATGAAGCCCGAGTTCGTTGTGCATCGGTTTCCCCCTTGGCTGAAGGATGACGTGACTGCTTGGTACCCGCGTTCGCGGGTTTGAACACAGGTGTCCCCGTTCGGGTGCGCAGAGACACAGAGAGACTGCTCCGTCCGTGTGAATCAGCGCCGCAGCGCCGGGAGCAGCGTCTCTTCGGCGAACCGCAGGAAGCCTTCCTGCTGGTCGCCGCCGATCTGGATCAACGCCACATCGGTGAAGCCGGCGGCCTCGAATTCGCCCACCCGCTTCACGATCGCGTCCACGTCGGGACCGCACGGGATCGCCGCGGCGACGTCGTCCGGCGTGACGAATTGCGTGGCACCGGCGAATCCCGCGGGCCCCGGCAGTTCGGCGTTGACCTTCCACCCACCGCCGAACCAGCGGAACTGCTCGTGCGCCCGCTGGATCGCGGCGTCGCGATCCTCGCCCCAGGACACCGGCAGCTGCGCGATCTTCCTGGTGGGCGGGCCGAGTTTGGTGGCGTCCCACTCGCGGCTCAGGGATTCGTCCGGCTCCACCGCGATCATCGCGTCGGCGATCGGCGCGAACCGGGTCGCCGACTGCGACCCGGACACCGCGACCGCGATCGGCACGCGCTGCTCCGGCAGGTCCCAGAGTTTCGCCGAGTCCACCCGGAAGTGGTCACCCTTGTAGTTGAAGTAGCCGCCGTCGAAGAGCCCGCCGATGATCTGGACCGCTTCGGCCAGCATCTCGTGACGGACGTTCGCCGGCGGCCAGCCGCGGCCGACGACGTGCTCGTTGAGGTTCTCCCCCGCGCCGAGCCCGAGGGTGAACCGGCCGTCCGACAACGCCTGGACGGTCGCCGCCTTCTGCGCCACCACCGCCGGGTGATAGCGCATGGTCGGGCACGTCACGAAGGTCATCAGTTCGACCCGTTCGGTGCTCTGGGTGACCGCTCCCAGCACGCTCCACGCGTACGGCGAATGCCCCTGCTCGTCGAGCCACGGCGAATAGTGGTCGCTCATCACCTCGAAGTCGAACCCCGCCTTCTCACCTCCGGCGGCGTATCCCACCAGGTCCTTCGGGCCGGCCTGTTCGGTCATGAGTGTGTAGCCGATGCGCATCGAAGCCTCCTTCGCGTCGACCTCCGCGTACCCGCCCGTTCCCGGGATCAACCGGACGTTTATCCGGCGAATCGATCGGGGTACCTGATCCGCAGAAGGAGAGGAGCCGCGATGCCGCAGCAGGCTTGGAGCGACAAACGAGAACGTCAGTACGAGCACATCAAGGAATCGGCGAAGGACCGGGGCGCGAGCACCGACCGGGCCGAGGAGATCGCCGCGCGGACGGTCAACAAGAACCGCGCGCAGGCGGGCGAGGCACGCGAGGCCAGCCGGACGTCCCTGGAGGACATGTCACCGCAGCGGCGTGGTGGCAAGCGGTCCGGCAACCGGCTGGGCCCGAACGGACCGACGAAGGACCAGCTCTACAACGAGGCGAAGCAGCGCAACGTCGAGGGCAGGTCGAAGATGTCCAAAAAGGAGCTTCAACGAGCTCTGGGCCGTTGAGCACGCGTCACGCGGCGGATCCCCGTCGCGGTCATCCCACGGCCATGGACGGATGGATTCAGTAATGGACGCATACGGGCGGGGCGGCCTGACCCCGCAGACCAGGGCCCAGTCGGACGGTCTGTCCGACCGGGTCGAACTCCGCCTGCCCGCCGAGGCGGAGCAGATCCCTCTCGTCCGCACGCTCACCCACGGTGTGGTGGCGCGCGCGGACTTCGGCTTGGACGCCATTTCAGACGCGAAGATGGCCGTCGACGAAGCCTGTTCCCAGCTTGTCCAGCCCGCGGAACTGGGAGCCGTTCTTTGTTGTGTCTTCCACGAGATACCGGAAGGAATCGCCGTCTCCATCTCGACGCGGACGAGCAAGCCCTATCTGCCGAGCGAGACGACCTTCGGCTGGCACGTCTTGACGACCTTGACCGGGTCGGTGACCGCCCGATGCGAACCGATCCCCGGCGAACTGGGGGGCACGACGACGATCGAGCTCGTCCTGACCCCGGGAACGAGCGACGGGTGAGTGGGGAGCGCAAGACACTCACCCGGCAGGCGGACGACTACGCCCACTGCGAGCCCCTCTTCGAGGAGTTGTCGTCGCTGCCGGAGGACTCTCCGCGCCGCCAAGAGCTGCGTGCCCGCCTCGTCACCGAGCTCCTGCCGCTCGCCGAGCACATCGCCACCAGGTTCTCCGGCCGGGGCGAACCCCGCGAGGACCTGGTGCAGGTGGCGCGGATCGGCCTGATCAACGCGGTCGACCGGTTCGACCCCGGCCGTGGGCACGACTTCCTCTCGTTCGCCGTGCCCACGGTGATGGGCGAGGTCCGGCGTCACTTCCGGGACACCGGCTGGTCGGTCCGGGTACCGCGGCGGCTCAAGGAACTCCACGTCTCGCTCAGCCAGGGCACGGCGGCGCTGTCGCAGCGGCTCGGCCGCGCGCCGACGCCGACGGAACTCGCCGAATACCTGGGGCTCGAAGTCAACGACGTCCGCGAAGGGCTGCTGGCCGGCCAGGCGTACCAGACGTTGTCGGTCGACAAACCGGTCCACGACAACGCGACCGAGGCCCTCTCGCTCGCCGACACGATCGGCGAGGAGGACCACGAGATGGCGTTGGTGGAGACCCACGAGGCGCTGCAACCGATGCTGCGGGAACTCCCGAAGCGCGAACGCGCGATCCTCGTCATGCGGTTCTTCGGTGGCTACACCCAGACGCAGATCGCCGAACGCATCGGCATCTCGCAGATGCACGTTTCCCGGCTCCTGTCGCAGACGCTGGAACAGCTGCGCGGGAAGCTCTCGGAGTAGCACCGAACGGCGATCACGCGTGATTGGAGACCGAACACGCGTGATTGGGGGCGGAACTCTCTGTTCCGCCCCTAATCACGTGTGTTCCGGCTCTGATCACGCGTGTTCCGCTCCTGACGATTCGGACTGGCTCTCCGAACGGGGCAGATGTCAGAAGACTTGACCGACTATTGTCCACAAAGGACACCAATTGGCGAATTAATGTCCGTTTGGTGTATATCTGCCCGGTTATGATCGGGGTCGTGAGTGTTTTTGGTCGTTAGAACGACACAAAACACTCACGACCCTTCACGGTGAAGGACCTACGCGGGTTTCAGCGGATCATGCCCCACCGACATCAGCTTGTGCCGCCAGTGCGCCTGGCCCGCGACCGGTTCCAGGTCGTCGCGCCGCTCGTCCGCCACCCGCCGGACGACCGAGCGCATCACCCGCTCGTCCTCGGCGGTGAGGTCGGTCCGGCGCTTGCCGAGGATGCCCAGCACATGCCGACCGGTCGGCGTCCCCGCCTGGTCGGGCAGTGCTTCGTCCTCGTCGTCGGCCGACCGCGTGCGCAGCCAGTCGGCCAGTTCCCGCGAGGTCATGTTGACCACACGATGGAATTCTTCCCACAGTTCGTCATCGATCTCGTGCACGGCGAAACCTCCTGCCAGCACTGGACTTCTACGGCGTCGTGTACGGCGCCTGGTGTTCGATCGACGGGCTCGCCGCCGGGTAACGGCCGTCCTGCCCTGGCACCGGCGTCACGGTCGTGCCCTGCTGTTCGGGCTCGACGCGCTGCCGGGGACGGTTGATGACCGCTTCGGCCTCCTGCTCACCACGGATCCGCGAGAGCACGCTGAGCGTGATCGCGTGGGCGATGGCCAGTACCAGCAGCAGGACACCGAGCCTGCCCACCACACCGGGCAGGTCGCTGCCCCCGATGTCGATGGTCGACAGCAGCGCCAAGACGCCCAACGTCGCGAGGTGGAACAACACCGTCACGAGCCAGGTCATCGACGCGCCCGCGGCGGGATCCCCGTGGGAACCCCGCAGGTAGCGCTTACCGCTCTGGTAGATGATCAGACCGTCGAGCATGACCAGCGCCACCCCGATGACGAGGAAGGCCACGTATGCGTTGGTAGTCATGCCGGAACGCTCCCTTCGTAATGGACCTCACCCCCTGAGATACCCGGGACCTCCCCCTGGAAAACGCCGTCTTCCAGGGGGAGGTCCCGGGTGATGGTCAGCTGCCGGGGCGGTCCACGTCACCGCGCCACGCGCCGGATTCGCGGCCGCGGCTCTCGATGAATTCCTTGAACCGCTTCATGTCGCCCTTGATCCGGCGGTCGAGTACGCCGAGTTTGTCGGCGACGTTCTCGGCGAAGCCTTCCGGGTCGATCTCCATCTGCGCCGTGACACGGGTCTTGTTGTCGTCGAGGCGATGGAAGGTGATGACGCCCGCGTGGTCGGGACCGGAGTCCGAGGTCCACGCGACACGTTCGTCGGGATGTTGCTCGGTGATCGTCGCGTCGAATTCCCGGCTCACCCCACCGAATTTGGTCACCCAGTGGGTGTGGGTCGCGTCGATCTGGCGGATCTCTTCGACACCTTCCATGAACTGCGGGAAGCTCTCGAACTGAGTCCACTGGTTGTACGCGGTCTTCACCGGGACTTCGACGTCCACCATTTCGGTGATCGTGCTCATGCATCCTCCTGTCGGTTGGGTGCTTTTCGAGCCGGCACTCCCCGGCTACCCGGCGCTCAGTGGAGCGAAACACGCTGTGATTGACCCTCCGGGCGGCCGGGTACCCGGCGGGCAGAACGCTCCGAGGAGGTGCCCCATGATCGAAGAGACCCACCGGAAGCCGCCCGAGGAAAGGTCGGTCGGCGAACTGGTTTCCGATCTCGGTGACGAGGTCAAACACCTGGTCCGCGACGAGATGCGGCTCGCCGTGTTCGAGTTGCGGGGCAAGGGCAAGAAGATGGGCGTTGGCGCCGGATTGTTCGGCGCGGCGGGCATTTTCGCGCTTTTCGGCCTGGCGACGCTGATCACCGCCGTGGTGCTGGCCCTCGCCCTGGTCATGCCCGCGTGGCTGGCGGCCGTGGTGACGGGCGCGGCGCTCCTGCTGATCGGCGGTCTTTCCGCGCTCGTCGGCAAGAAGGAGGTCACGAGCGCGACCCCGCCGGTGCCGGAGGAAGCCATCGAGGGTGTCCGCGACGATGTCGACACCGTCAAGCAAGGAGTCCGCTCATGAGCGATTTCCCCAAGAACGCCGAAGAAGCCCGCGCCGATCGTGACGTGACGCGCGAAGAACTCACCGAGACCCTCGACGCGCTGGGCAAGAAGATGGACGTCAAGGCGAGGGTGAACGACAACCTCGACGCGAAGGTCGATCAAGCCAGCGCGAAGATCTCCGACAAGGTTTCCGAGCCCGCGGCCGACAAGTTCCGCCAGGGCACCGAAATCGTCCGTGCCAATCCCCTGCCGATCTTCGCCGGTGTGCTCGCGTTGCTCGTCACGATCCGGCTGATCCTGCGAAAGAGGTCTTCGTCGTGAACAAGGTTCTCTACAAACCGCTGAACATGGTCGTGAGCGCCGCGGGTGGTGTCCTCGCCGGGATCGCGTTCAAACAGATCTGGAAACGCGTGAGCGGTGAGGAAGACGCGCCGAACGCCACCGACCGGGACTTCACCTGGACCCAGGTGATCGTCGCGGCCGCCGCGCAGGGCGCGATCTTCGGTGCGGTGAAGGCCGCCACGGAGCGGGCGGGCGCGGTCGGCTACCGCAAGGCGACCGGCGACTGGCCCACGGAGGACTGACGATGCGCGTCGTGATCATCGGAGGCGGCTTCGCCGGGTACAACGCGGCGAAGACCCTGCTCAAATCGGTCGGCGACGACACCGAGATCGTGGTGCTGAACCCGACCGACTACTTCCTCTATCTCCCCTTGCTCCCCGAAGTCGCCGCCGGGATCCTGGAACCGCGGCGGATCTCGGTGTCCATTCCGGGCACGCTGCGCGGGGTGCGCCTCGTGCTCGGCACGGCGACCTCCGTCGACTTCGACGGCCGCACCGTGGCCTACACCGACCCCGAAGACCGCGAACACCACCTCGGCTACGACCGCCTGGTGCTCGCCGCGGGCAGTGTCAACAAACTGCTGCCGATCCCCGGCGTGCCGGAATACGCCCACGGTTTCCGTGGCCTGCCCGAAGCTTTGTACCTGCGGGACCACGTCACCCGGCAGATAGAGCTCGCCGCCTCCGCGAAGGATCCGGCCGAACGCGACGCGCGCTGTACGTTCGTCGTGGTCGGCGCTGGGTACACCGGGACCGAGGTCGCCGCGCAGGGGCCGGCGTTCACCGCCGCGCTCGCCGCGCGTCACCCCGAGCTGAAGGATCAGAAGATCCGGTGGCTGCTGCTGGATCTGGCCGACCGGGTCCTGCCGGAACTCGACCGGCGGCTCGGCACCACCGCGGACGAGGTGTTGCGCGCACGCGGCGTCGAGGTGCTGATGAAGACGTCGATCGAGGACGCCGGGCAGAACGGGGTCACCCTGACCTCCGGGGAATCCGTGCCGACCCACACCCTGGTGTGGTGCGTCGGTGTCCGGCCGGATCCGCTCATCGAGGATCTGGGGCTGAAGACCGCCAAGGGCAGGCTGGTGGTGACGGCGCAGCTGAACGTTCCCGGGCGGCGCGACGTCTACGCGTGCGGGGACGCGGCGGCCGTACCCGACCTGACCAGGCCCGGCGAGTACACGCCGATGACGGCCCAGCACGCCGAACGGCAGGGCAAGCTCGCGGGCAAGAACGTGGCGGCGTCACTCGGGTACGGGTCGCACGGCACGTACCGGCACCACGACCTCGGCTTCGTCGTCGACCTAGGCGCCCACCAGGCGGCCGCGAACCCCTTGCACATCCCGCTTTCCGGGCTCGCCGCGAAGGCGGTCACCCGTGGCTACCACCTGCTGGCCATGCCGGGCAACCGGCTGCGGACCGCCACCGACTGGGCCCTGGACGCGGTGACGAAACGGCAGACAGTCCAATTAGGACTCGTACGCTCGGGTTCGGTGCCGCTCGACACGGATTCCCCCGAACTGCCCCGCACGAACTGCTAGAGGAGACGCCCCCATGACCGCCGAATCCGATCCCGTCCGCGCCGAAGGCCCCTCCGTGGTCACCGAAGGCGGCAACGAAGCGGCCAAGCTGCTGGTCCTCGACCCCGCGGGCGAGGGGAAGCACGGTGAACTCCCGGCCACGTGGCGGCCGCTCGCGGCCCAGCGTCAGGTCATCTGGTGCAGGCTGCCCGTCGACGGCGCGCTCAGCCAGGCCGAAGACGTCCTCGGCGACGCGGAACCCGGCGGCCCGCCGATCGACGTGGTGGCCGCCGGCGATTCGGCCGCGGAGGCGCTGCGGCTGGCCGAACGCCATCCCGGCGCCGCGTCCCATGTCCTGCTGGTCGACCCGGTACCGGACGAGTCCTCCGAACTGGCCGAACGGGTGCGCTCCGGCGGGACCGCGGTGGACGTGCTCCCCCACAGCACCGGCGAGCCGTACAACCGGATCCCGCCGCCACTGCCGCTCGGGCATCCCGACGTCGTCGCGGGGGTCACCAAGATCCTCGAGGACGTTTAGCCGCCGGGGCGGGGCGGTATCCGGCGCCCATGAGCGAAACCGTTGCGGACCATGTTCTGACCAGGCTGCGCGAATGGGACGTGGAGCAGGTCTTCGCCTATCCCGGCGACGGCATCAACGGGTTGGTGACCGCGTTCGGCGCGGCGGAGAACAAGCCCCGGTTCGTGCAGACGCGCCACGAGGAGATGGCGGCGTTCGCGGCCGTCGGATACGCGAAGCTGAGCGGACGGCCCGGTGTCTGCATGGCGACGTCCGGGCCGGGGGCGATCCACCTGCTCAACGGTCTCTACGACGCCAAACTCGACCACGTGCCGGTGGTGGCGATCGTCGGGCAGACCGCGCGCAGCGCGATGGGCGGCAGCTATCAGCAGGAGGTGGACCTGCAGGCGCTGTTCAAGGACGTCGCGAGCGAATACCTCGTTGAGGTGAACGTCCCCGAACAGCTGCCGAACGCCCTCGACCGCGCCCTCCGCACGGCCATCGCCCAGCGCGCGCCCACGGCGCTGATCATCCCGGCGGATCTGCAGGAGGAGACCTATCAGCCGCCGCAGCACGAGTTCAAGCACGTGCCGTCCTCCCCGCCCGATCACCCGCGGGCCAGCGTCATCCCGCCGTCGGACGAGGTCGCCCGCGCGGCCGAGGTGCTGAACGCGGGCGAGAAGGTCGCGATCCTGGTCGGCCAAGGTGCGCGCAACGCCGTCACCGAAGTGCGCGAGGTCGCAGAGCTCACCGGTGCCGGGGTGGCGAAAGCGTTGCTGGGCAAGGATGTCCTGCCCGACGACCTGCCGTATGTCACCGGCTCCATCGGGCTGCTCGGCACGCGGCCGACGTACGAGATGATGCGGGACTGCGACACGCTCCTGATCGTCGGCTCGAACATGCCGTACGCGCAGTTCCTGCCGGAATTCGGCCAGGCGCGGGCGGTCCAGATCGACATCGATCCCCGCTTCCTCGGGCTGCGCTACCCGACCGAGGTCAACCTGCTCGGTGACGCGAAAGGGACCTTGCAGCAGCTGATCCCGTTGCTGCGAGGGAAGACCGAGCGCGGCTGGCGCGAGCGGATCGAGAAGAACGTCGGCGAATGGCAGGAGACGCTGACCCGGCAGGCGATGCTGGAGGCGGAACCGGTCAACCCGATGCGGATCGTGCACGAGCTGTCCGAGCGGATCCCCGAGGACGCCATCGTCACCGCCGACTCCGGTTCCGCCACCAACTGGTACGCCAGGAACCTCCGGATGCGCGGCCGCATGCGGGGCACGCTTTCCGGCACCCTCGCGACGATGGGTTCCGGCGTCCCCTACGCGATCGGCGCGAAGTTCGCCCATCCCGACCGGCCGGTGATCGCGCTGGTCGGCGACGGCGCGATGCAGATGAACGGGATGGCGGAACTGCTGACCATCGCCCGGTACCGCGAACTGTGGACGGATCCGCGGTGCGTCATCTGCGTGTTCCACAACGGTGATCTGAACCAGGTCACCTGGGAACTGCGCGCCATGGGCGGCGCGCCGAAGTTCGAGCCCTCGCAGACCCTGCCGGAAGTGTCCTATTCGGACTTCGCGCTGGAGATCGGCCTGGGCGGGATCGCCGTCGACGATCCCGCCCGGCTCGGCGAAGCGTGGGACGTCGCGCTGTCGACCGACGTGCCGACCGTGCTCGACGTCCGCTGCGACCCCGAGGTGCCGCCGATTCCGCCGCACGCGACCTTCGAGCAGGTGAAGTCGATGACCGAAGCCGTCCTCAAGGGCGAACCCGACGCCTGGCACCTGCTGACTCAGGGCATCAAGACGAAGATGCAGGAACTGCTGCCCTCGCGCCGCTGAGGTTCACGCGCTGGCGCCGCCGTCGAGGACGATGTCGTGCCCCACGACGTACGCGGACTCGTCGGAAGCCAGCCAGAGGACCGCCGCGGCGATCTCCTCGACCGCGCCGATCCGGCCGAGCGGGATGACCGCGCCGAGCCGGGCGGCGCGGTCGGCCTCGGACTCACCGGGCCGGAACGACATACCGGTGTCGGTGGCGCCGGGACTGACCGCGTTGATCCGGATGCCCTCGGCGATGTGGTCGCGGGCCGCGGTCCGGGTCAGCACGTCCACGGCGGCCTTCGACGCGGCGTACGCGGCCATTCCAGGCAGGCGGTGGTGCGAGCCGACGTTGGACGACATGTTGACGATGGCTCCCCCGCCGCCCTTCCGCATCTGGGCGATCTCGTGCTTCATGGACAGCCAGGTGCCCGTGAGGTTCGTCCGCACGACGGCGTCGAAGCCGTCCTCGTCGAGATCCGCCGTCGGCGCCGGGCTGCCGAGGACACCGGCGTTGTTGAACGCGATGTCGAGTTTGCCGTGCCTCCGCACGGTCTCGGCCACGAGACGCTCGACTTCGGAGCCGACACTCACGTCCGCGGTCACCGCGTCGGCCGTTCCGCCGTCCGCCTCGATCTCCTTCACGGTCTGACGCAGCTTCTCGCCGTCTCGCCCGGAAACGACCACCTGAGCGCCTTCGCGCGCGAAGGCCGCCGCCGTGGCGCGCCCGATGCCGGATCCTCCTCCGGTGACCAGGACGACCTTGCCGTTGAAACGCTTCCCCACAGTAGTTACCACTTTCTGGTCCGATCGTTCCATTATCAGTGTTTGCGAGCGGCTTCGAGAACCGCGATGGCCTGCCTCGCCGCCGCCTTGACCCGCGCCGCGGGGTCCGGCCCCTTGCTCAGCACCCGCATGCCCTGCAGGACGGTGAGCAGGAAGCCGGCCAGCTCTTCCGGGTCGGCGGTGGCGTCGAGTTCGCCCTGCGCCTTCGCGCGGCTCAACGCCATCCGCACCGCCAGTTCGAGCGCGTCCCAGCTGCGCTCGACCACCCGCACGAC
The DNA here is from genome assembly GCF_003947475.1 of Amycolatopsis sp. WAC 04197. NCBI lineage: Bacteria > Bacillati > Actinomycetota > Actinomycetes > Pseudonocardiales > Pseudonocardiaceae > Amycolatopsis > Amycolatopsis sp. WAC 04197. The sequence continues at coordinate 279,039 of NZ_QHJK01000015.1, forward strand.
CTCGGGATCCTTCGGCATCATCTCCATGGCGGCGTTGACCACGAAGCAGCCTTTGCGGCCCGATTCGCCCAGGATTTCGGCGAGATAGCGGTCGATGAGCCGTCGCACTCCCGCCAGCGCGGGCCCTGGCCCCGCGAAGTCCTCGACGAACCGCTCGTTGCCCCGGGCGATGTAGCGATTCAAGGCCGTCAGGTACAGCTCGTGCTTGGTGCCGAAGGTCGCGTACAGGCTCGCCTTGCCGATGCCGAGCTCGGCGACCAGGTCACTGACGGAGGTGGCTTCGTAGCCTTGCCGCCAGAACAGCTCCAGTGCGGCTTCGCAGGCCGCGTCGACGTCGAATTCCTTCACCCGGGACATGACAGGAGCTTAACCACATCTGGACCGGTCGGTCAAATAAGCGAGTCTGCGCTTGGACGGGACGCGTTGCGAAAGCCGCTCAACTACCGGCGTCGTAAGCCGACCGAGCCTCTTCCACCTTCGGCAGGTTCTCCGTCGACCAGTCCGCGAGGGTCGCGAACAGCGGCGCCAGGCTCCGCCCGAGGTCGCTGATCTCGTACTCGACCCGGGGCGGCACCTCGGCGTGATAGGTCCGGGTGATCAGACCGTCGCGTTCCAGTTGCCGCAGCCGTTGCGTCAGCACCTTCGGCGTGATCGTGCCGATGCGCCGCTCGAGTTCGACGAACCGCTGCCTGCCGAACTCGTTGAGCGCCCACAGGATCGGCGTGGTCCAGCGGCTGAAGACGAGGTCGACCACCGGGGCGATCGGGCAGGCCTGTTCGGGTGTGGTCGAGGCGTCGGCGTGCATGACGTCAAGGTACGCGGGTTGCCGAGTTGTCATGATCCGGACACCCCATGACCCCACCTGTGCGCGTAACGTTCTGTTATGGACTTGACCACCGAAAGGCTCGTCGTCCGTGAGTGGTCCGAGGACGACGCCGAAGCCGCGCTGGCGATCTACGGCACCACCGACGTGACCCGTTGGCTCACCCCGGCGATGGACCGGGTGACCGACGCGGCGGCCATGCGTTCGGTTCTGCAGGCCTGGCAGCAGGCGCAGCCGAATCTCGTGCCGCCGCGCGGAAGATGGGCGGTGCAGCGCAAGGAAGACGGCATGGTCGTCGGCGGGCTCGGCATTCATCTGCTGCCACCGTACGAAGAGGACCTGGAGATCAGCTGGCAGCTGCATCCGGACGCCTGGGGCGAGGGTTACGCCTCCGAGGCCGCCCGTGCGCTGATCGGCTGGGCGTTCACCCAGGACACGGACGAACTCTTCGCCGTCGCCCGCCCGAACAACACGCGTGCCATCGCGACCGCGAAACGGCTCGGCATGGTCTGGGTCGGGGAAACCGACAAATACTACGGGCTTCGCCTGCAGGTGTACCGGATCCGCCACACGGACACGGTCTAGGAACTGTCCACACGGGACACTTCACCCGAGACGGCATGCCCCGCGCCGCGGCCATCCGCGATGGCGACGATCCTGCCCCGCTCGACCCGGATCGCGGCCTCGGTCTCGTCGCTGACCGCGAGCACCCCCGCCGCGGCCGCCAGTGTCCCGGTCGCGTCGCACACCACGCGCACGCCCGGCCACGCCGATCCCGGGAAGGCCTGCCGCAGGCCGCCGCACAGTTCCGCGACGATCAGCCGGGTCAGCGGCACCAGCTCGTCGGGATCACTCGTCACGGCGACGACCGTGACCTCGCCGCCCGAGGCGCGGACGGCTTCTTCCGCGGCGGCCAGCCGATGAGTGCCCAGCACGACGACGACGCCGTCGCCGGGCACGAAGGATTCGGCGCGGACGAGGTCGACGGCCCCGGGCGGTGACCACGGCCGGTCGGCGGCCTGCGCCGTGGGCGCGATCACCGGCGGCGCCCACCAGTCGTTGAAGGCCAGCCCCGCCAGCCGTTCGCACGCGCTCACGACGTCGAAGGGCTCGACGAGCCCCGGAGCGGTGGCCGCCAGCTGGCCGGCGCCGTGCAGCGTGGTCAGCACGGTCTCCGCGAGCCGGACCCGGCGCGGGATCGGCGATGCCGCCGTCCGCTCCGGCGGGTCGAGCCGCTCCAGCGCGAGCCCGAGCAGCAGCCCGTTGAGCTTCACCAGCTGAGCGAACGGGCGCCGGACATGCTCGTCCGCGAGCACCTCGGGCATCAGGTCGCGGGCGAGACCGGCCTGATCGTCGTCCAGGGGAAGCACCGCCACCCGAGCCCTGGCCAGCGCGCCCAGTGCACCTTCGAGCGTCTCGCCGGGCACGGAGTGCGGCGCTCCGGCGGATCGTTCGGCCAGCTCGGCGAGGACGGCGAAGTACAGCGCGCGTTTCCCCGGGAAGTTCGAGTAGACCGCCCCTCGGGTGAGTTCCGCCCGTTCGGCGATGACGTCGATCTTGGCGTCGCGGAAGCCCTGCTCCGCGAACTCGTCGCGCGCGGCGGCCAGCACCTTCGCGCGATTGCGCTCCTGCGTCTCCGCCCTGCTCAGCCGGACCATCGGCCTCCCGTCAGCCAGCACGATTGCTCTCGGACCCGGATCAAGATACCTTGACCATTCAGATGATGAGAACATCTGAGTTGAACATCCGAACTGGGAGAGCCGTCTTGTCCGAAGTTCCCGAAATCCTCCTCACCGACCCCGAGGTCCTGCGCGACCCGTTCACCGCCTACGCCCCCGTCCGCGAGCGCTCCCCGATCGCCAAACTCTCCGCACCGGGGTTCTCGATGTGGGCGGTCCTGCGCCACGAAGAGGCGCGGAAGATGCTGAGCGACCCGCGTTTCGTCCTGAGCCCGAACAGCTATCAGCGCATGGACATCCCCGACCACTGCCGCCCGTACATGCGGACGATGCAGGAGGTCGAGGGCCCGGAACACCTCCGGCTCCGGCGGCTGGTCGCCCCCGCGTTCACCCCACGCAAGGCCGCCGCACTCCGCGAGGGGATCGAGCGGCTGGTGGACACCCTCCTCGACGAACTCGCCGGAGAGGACCGGATCGACCTGGTCACCGCGTTCGCGCGCCCGCTGCCGGTGGACGTGATCTGCGCACTGGTCGGCATCCCCGAAGCCGACCGTCCACGTTGGCGCGAATACGGCGCCCTGGTGTCGGCCGGCGACGGGGCGGGGCTCGCGAAAGCGGTCCCCGGGATCGTCGAGGGCGCACTCGCCGCCATCGCGAAGCGGAAGCTCGAACCGGCCGAGGACGTCCTCTCGCAACTGCTCAGGATCCAGGCCGAAGATGGTGACAGGCTGAGCGAAACCGAGCTGGTCGCGCTGGTTTGGCAACTCGTGCTGGGCGGTCAGGTGCCCGGCAATCTCATCGCCAACGCGGTCGAAACCCTGCTTTCCCACCCGGAACAGCTGGCCGAACTCCGTGACGATCCGACGCTCATGCCCGGTGCGGTCGACGAGGTGATGCGCTGGCAGAGCCCGCAGTTGCTGACCCTCCCCCGGTTCGCCACCACGGACGTCCGGATCGGCGACGTCCTCATCCCCGAAGGAGAACCTGTTACCGTCGCGATCGCCGCGGCCAACCGGGACCCGAGGGCGTTCCCCGACCCGGACGTCTTCGACATCCGGCGCGCGGCGGGACCGGCGTGGCATCTCGCCTTCGCCCACGGGCCGCACTTCTGCCTCGGCGCTTCACTGGCCAGGGTTCAGGTCGAGGTCGCACTCACCGCCCTGCTGCGCAGGTTCCCCGATCTCGCGCTCGCCGACGGGCTCCTGCGGATCCCGGACCCGGGCACCTGGCGGCTGAACGCCCTGCCGGTCACGTTGCATGCCACGGTTGCAAACTGAAACACGTTCTAATAACGTGACCGCCTGTGAGACACGGGATCGTGCTGTTCACCAGTGACCGGGGCATCAGTCCGGCGGCGGCCGCGCGGGCGGCCGAAGCCGTCGGCTTCGACGCCTTCCACGTGCCCGAACACACGCATATCCCGGTCAAACGGGAGGCTCCGCATCCGCGTACCGGCGACTCGTCACTCCCCGACGACCGCTACCTGCGCACGCTGGACCCGTGGGTCGCCCTGGCCACGGCGGCCTCGGTGACCACGCGGATCCGGCTCGCGACGGCGGTGGCCCTCCCGGTCGAGAGCGATCCGATCACGCTGGCGAAGACCATCGCCAGCCTCGATCACCTCTCGGCCGGGCGGGTCACGCTCGGCGTCGGCTTCGGCTGGAACGTCGACGAACTGGCCGATCACGGCGTCCCCGGCGGTAAACGGCGGACGGTCCTGCGCGAGTACCTGGAAGCGATGCGCGCGCTCTGGACGCAGGACGAAGCCTCGTACGCGGGCGAGTTCGTCTCGTTCGGCGCCAGCTGGGCGTGGCCGAAACCGGCCCAAGCGCATATCCCGGTGATCGTCGGTGCCGGCGCGACGGAGAAGACGTTCCGCTGGATCGCGAAATCCGCCGACGGGTGGCTCACCACACCCGGCGACACGGACATCGAGGACAAAGCGCGGCGGCTGCGCGAAATCTGGCGCGAAGAGGGCCGCGCCGGGGAGCCGGAGATCTCGGCGCTCGGTGTCCGCCCGGATCCGGAGAAACTGGCCGCGCTGGAAGCGGCCGGGGTCACCGAGACGATCTTCGGTCTCCCGGACCGCTCCCCCGAGGAGGTCGAGGCCTGGCTTCAGCGCCTCGCCGGGAAACTCAACCTGCCCGCTGGGAATCGATGAGGTAGCGGCCGTCCTTCTGGACCAGGGTGAAGGTCTCCCGCCCCGTCGTGGTCCCGCCCGACGCCTTCACGTAAGTGAGCGTCGCCGTCACCGTGGTGCCGGATTCGGACACGTTCGACACGGTCACCGAGCTGTACTGCCGCCAGTAGTTGGAGTACCGCTCGAAGCTCTGGTTCCTGGTCTGCTTGAAGTTGTCGCTCAGCGTCGCGAACCCCGCCTGGAGATTCCCCGGGATGAGGGAGTAGTAGGCCGCGAGCGCCTGCCCCGGCGTCTGCGCGGGCGGCGGTGCGGCCGAGGAGGACGAGGACGGAGGCGGCGTCGAAGGCGGCGCCGAGGACGGCGAAGGCGGCGGCGCGACCGGCTCCGAAGTGGTCGGGGCCGCGGACTGCGACTGGGAAGCCGGCGGCGGGGCCTGACCCGTCGAGGCGTCGTCGTCGCGGTTGAGCACCACGACCACGGCCGCCGCGGCGGCCGCCGCGAGCACGAGGAACACCGCGAGCACGCCGATCAGCATTCCCTTGCGCGCCTTCGGCGGCGGCTCCTCCGCGACGAGCGTCGTCGGCTCCCCCGCCGCGAGCGCGCGCAGCTCCCGCTCGGTCTCGGACATCGTCGGCCTGCTGTCCGGCCGGACGTCGAGCAGCCGGTTCAGCAGCGGTGTCAGGATCCCGGACCTGGTCGGCGGGGTGATCTCACCGCTCGACGCGCGGTACAGCAAGGCGATCGGGTTCTCGGCCGTGCCGTACGGCGTGCCGCCTTCGAGCGCGGTGTACAGCGTCGCGCCGAGCGAGAAGACGTCGGAAGCGGACGTCGCGTCCTCGCCGCGCGCCACCTCGGGCGCCAGGAACGCCGGCGTCCCGGAGATCTCGCCGGTCGCGGTGAGCTGGACGTCGCCCATCGCCCGCGAGATCCCGAAGTCGGTGATCTTGACGGTGTCGTCGTCACCCAGCAGGACGTTGCCGGGCTTGATGTCGCGGTGGACGATGCCCGCCCGGTGCGCGGCCGCCAGCGCCGAGCAGAGCTGGATGCCGAGACGGATGACGTCGTCGACCTCCATCGGCCCCTCGCGCAGCTTCTCCGCGAGGCTGGTGGAGGGCAGGTACTCCATGATGATCCACGGCCGGTCCTGCTCGTCGATCACACCGAAGACGGTGATGGCGTGCGGATGCACCAGCCGGGCGGCGATCCTGGCCTCGCGCAGCGCGCGGTTCTTGGCCTCGTCGGCCTTCTGCTCCCCCGCGCCGTGCGGCAGAAGGAGTTCCTTGACCGCGACCGTGCGCTCCAGGTTCTCGTCGCGCGCCCGCCACACGGTGCCCATCGAGCCACCGCCGACGGGCTCGATGAGATCGAACCGATCGGCGAGGCGGCGGATCTCCTCCATTATCGACGTCCCCCTGGAGCTGTGGTGTTCGCGCGAACCTTGCCAGCATGCCAGGAACGCGCCGGGACGCCGGACCCGGCAGGGTGGTTCGCGGCGCGGTGTCGGTCACGTCGGCGAATGGGCCGTTCAGCGGAACCTCGCCCCATCGGCTGCCCGGAAGTTCGTATCCCGGCAGGCCCGAGGCGCACTTTACTTCTCCGGTGTGGCCTGTTCACGGGAAAGGGCGGCGATGCGGGAGACCATTGGCGGACGCGGCGTGCTCGAAGGCGCGTTCACGTTGCTCGAAGCACTCGACGAGCACGGCGGGCAGGCCGGGCTGACCCAGCTCGTGCGGACCACCGGGCTCCCGAAGACCACCGTGCACCGGCTCCTGGAGCAGCTGGCCGACTTGGGCGCGGTCGAACGGGCGGGCCGCGGCTACCGGATCGGTTCGCGGGTGTTCCGGCTCGGGCGGCGCTGGCAGCCCGAACTCCGGGACCTGGCCAAGGAATGGCTGCCGGTGCTTTCGGCGCGGATGCGCGCGAGCCTGGTGCTCGTGGTGCCGAGGGAAGGACGCGCGCTCGTCGCGGCCGGGGCGGTCCTCCCCGCCGACGACGTCCCCGTGTGGCCGGGCAGCCCGCTGCCGCCCGGGACCGCCGCCGGCCGGCTCCTCGCCGCCCATCACCCGGCACTCGCCGAACCGGACACCGACGCGCTGGAGATCCGCGCGACCGGGTTCGCGGCGGAGTCCGAGACGATCGCCGAGGGACTCGGCTGCGCCGCCGTCGCCGTCCGGACCCCGGACGGGCGGGTCGGCGCGGCACTCGCCGCGGTCCTGCCCGTCCACCGCGACCCGGTTTCCGCGGTCACCGCGCTGGCGAGCAGCGCCCGCTCCTTCGGCGCCGCGCTCGCCGAAAGCTCCGGGCGAAACCGCGCCGGATGATCGGCGAAGCCCGAACAATCCCCGACCAACGCGGCAAGCGGGCGACGGCCTGAATACGGGCGGAATATTTCCGACGAAATCCCGGAAATCGCCTCACCGTGTGTCCGCGACCGGTGCCGCCCCGTGCAGAAATCGAAGAAATCCGCCCGCCACAAGCCGTTTCCGTGACCGAGCGCCTACCGGACGAGGCGTTCGCGCGGCGATTAAATCACCATCCGTCGCTTTTTACGGGCACTTCCGAAACGGAGCGGCGCACGTACTGTTCAGGAATTCTTTCGACCAAGGAGGGAATTCCTTGACAAGACATTCCTTGAAAAGACGTGGCGCGGCCGTGGCGGCGTTCCTCGTCATGGTGTCCGTGGCGTCCGCCACCACGGCCGTCCCGGCGTGGGCCGCGGAACGGTCCGGCCGTCCCGTCGTGGCCGGGATCGACCTGGAGCGGGCGACGATCCCCGACCTGCAGCGGGCGATGCGCTCCGGACGGCTGTCCTCGGTCGAGCTGACCGCCTTCTATCTGCAGCGGATCCGCAAGCTGAACCCGACGCTGCACGCGGTGCTCTCCACGAATCCGGACGCGCTGCGGCTCGCCGCGGAGAGTGACGTGCGACGGTACCGGCACCGGTCGAAGGGCCCCATGGACGGCATCCCGGTGCTGCTCAAGGACAACATCGACACCGCGGACCGGCAGCCGACCACCGCGGGCTCGACGGCGCTGCTGGAGTCGCGCCCCTACCGTGACGCCGGCGTGGTCGAGAACCTGCGCGAGGCCGGGGCGGTCATCCTCGGCAAGGCCAATCTTTCGGAGTGGTCGAGTTACCGCTCCACCAGTTCGTCGAACGGCTGGAGCCCGCTCGCCGGCCAGACCGCGAACCCCTACGTCCTCGACCGCAACCCGTGCGGTTCGTCGTCCGGCCCGGGGGTCGCCGTCGCGGCACACCTCGCGACCGTCGCCGTCGGGACCGAAACGGACGGTTCGATCAGCTGCCCGTCCGGCGCCAACGGCATCGTGGGGGTCAAGCCGAGCCTCGGGCTCGTCAGCCGCAGCGGGATCGTGCCGGTGTCGAAGCAGCAGGACACCGCGGGCCCGATGGCGCGCAACGTGGTGGACGCCGCGATCCTGCTCGCGGCCCTCAACGGCGCCGACCGCCGCGACCCGATCACCGTCGACGCCGCGAAGCAGTCCCTCGACGACTACACGAAGTTCCTGCGCCCCAACGCTTTGCGCGGGAAGCGGATCGGCGTCTGGCGCGAGGTCTACACCCCGGACGACACGACGAAGGCGGCGTTCGAGCAGGCGCTGACCAGGCTGCGGAAGCTCGGCGCGACCACGGTCGAGATCACCATCCCTTACCTGGACGTCATCGCGGCCAACGAGTTCCCCGCGATCAGGACCGAGTTCAAACACGACATCAACGCTTACCTCGCCTCCACCGGCGGCAAGCATCCCGCCGATCTGGCGGGGCTGATCCAGTACAACCTGGACCACGCGGCGGTCGAAATGCCGTACTGGACCCACAATCTCTGGGACCGCTCGCAGGCGACCACCGGCGATCTGAACGATCCGGCGTACCGCGCGATGCGGGAAGCCGCGACGAGCGCCGCCCGGCGGGGCCTCGACGAGACACTGCGCGGCGCGAAACTCGACGCGATCGTCGCGCCGACGAACAACGCCGCGTGGAAGACGCAACTCGGCGTCGGCGACGGCGCGCTGCTGATCGACTCGTCCGGCCCGGCGGCCGTTTCGGGCTACGCCAACATGACCGTTCCGATGGCGTACGCCGGGCCGTTGCCACTGGGCCTGTCGATCATGGGCGGGCGGTTCAGCGAACCGTCCTTGCTGGCCATCGCGTACGCCTTCGAACAGGACACGAAGGTCCGGCGGTTGCCGACGTACATCCCGTCGATCGGCTGAGTGCGGGTTCGCGAGTGATCCGGGTCGTCGGAACGGCCCGGATCACTCACGACGTCCCCGGCTAATGGACCAGGAGCCCCAGACTGCGCTCGGCCTCCGCCACGGCGGAATCGCGCTCGACGTGACCGTCGATCACGAGCGTGGCGAGCCCGTGGAGCAGGCACCAGAGCGTGACGGCGAAACCGCCCGGATCGTTCCGCTCCCCCACCCGCTCGGCGAGCAGCGCACAGGTCTGCCGGTGCGCCTCCGCCAGTTCCGGATACGCGGCGCGGTCACCGATCCCGGCGCCCGCCATCAAGCGGTACAACGCGGGATTCTCCAGGGCGAAGCCGAGGTACGAGTGCCCGAGCGCGGTCACCGTCCCGGCGCCGCAACCCTGCAAACACGCCTGCAACTCGGTATGCCCTTCCAGCGCGACCGCCACCAGCAGCGCGTCCTTGTCGCGGAAATGCCGATACGGCGCCGCGGTGGACGCACCCACTTTCGCGACCGCGGCGCGCAGACTCACCCCCTCCGGACCTCGTTCGACGAGGAGCTCCCGCGCGGCGAGGACAAGCGCACGACGGAGATCCCCGTGGTGATAGGCACGTTTGTTGATCATGGCGGACCCCCCAGCCCTTGATGCCACGTGAACGCCTCACCTTAACGGGTGCGCGCGCCACAACCGGCGGGAACGCGAAGGATGCCTTCACGGACGGGGCACCCAGGCGTGGCGTGAGCGAAGGCGTGACTCACGTGATCCGGGACGTGACTCGCGTGACTGGAGACCGCACTCGCGTGGTGAGGGATAAGTCAAAGGTGGCGTGTTGTGCCGCCTGAAGTCCGGTTTCGCGTGGGGTCGTGAGTGGCAAAGAGGGTTAGAACGACCTGTCTGAGTTCAGGACATGTCGGACAGTTGATGTTTCAGGACCTCACGGACACTGATCGGCCTGTCAGTGTGGTGACCAGGGTGTTCGTGGTGATCATGCGACGATGG
>NZ_QHJK01000016.1:0-207182 GCF_003947475.1 Amycolatopsis sp. WAC 04197
TTCGCCGCCACCCCCGCCCGAACCTGATCCCAAAACCCCACCCGCACCGACCGCGGCAACCACCGAAACACCCGCACAACCCGCCCCTTCCCACAGACGGTGTTGCAACAACCCCATGACTCCAAGACTCCTTGAGGGACCCAGAGTCCCTCAAAGTTCCCTCACCCGGCCGGAACCGGCAACTCCAGCCTCAGCAGTCCCAACAGCCACAACGACCGCGCGTGGCAGGCCGCCTCCCCGAAGGCCCGGCACCAGCGCGAGTGTCATGAAAGGGTCGTTCAGGACACGAAACGTCCTGAACGACCCTTTCCTGACATCCGGACCGGACGGCCTACCGGTGCCAGTAGGACTCGATGATCTGCCACCGCTGGAAGTTGTGCCGCGCGTCCGCCAGCGCGTCGTGCTGGTCGTCCGGGGCCGACGGCAGCTTCGGCTTGCCCGCGTCCTCCCAGCGTTGCCGCAGGTCACGGGTGAAGCGTGGCAGCTGACGCGGCAGCGCGGGCATCGGCCCCCACAGCTGCGCCAGCGCGACGTGGTCGTAGGCGGCGAACCAGGCCCACAGTTCGATCCCGCCGGGCGGTTTGCCGAAGAACTCGAGCAGATCCGTGCGGATCTTCTCGCGGCTGCGCCACGCCGGATCGGCGGGCGACGGGAGTTTCGGGAGCACGTTGTCGCGGACCCAGGGGCCGGCCTTGCCGGGGTCGAAATCGGTCGAGACCGCGTAGAACTCGCGGCCTCTTTCGTCCACGACACCGATCGACACCAGATCGATGGTCACGCCGTCCTCAATGAATTCGGTGTCGTAGAAAAAGCGCACCGGAGAACCCTAGTGGGGCCTCAGCCGACCTTGGTGTCCGGGATACGGGCGACGTCCTGGGCGGAGGGCTGCGCGGGCACCTTGGGGCGGACTCCCGCCTCCTCGGCGGCGAGCAGTTCCTTCGCCTTGGCGGCGTAGATGTCCACGTACTCCTGGCCGGAGAGCTCCATGAGCGCGTACATGATCTCGTCGGTGATGGACCGCTCGATGAAGCGGTCGCCGGCGAGGCCCTCGTAGCGTGAGAAGTCGAGCGGCTTGCCGAAGCGGATCTCGAGGCGGCGCGGCCACCACATTTTCGAGCCGATCGGGTTGACCTTGTCGGTGCCGATCATGGCGACCGGGACCACGACGCCGCCGGATTCGAGCGCGATCCGCGCGACGCCGGTCTTGCCCTTGTACAGGCGGCCGTCCGGGGAACGGGTGCCTTCGGGGTAGATGCCGAGGAGGTGCCCTTCGCGGACCAGTCGGGTCGCGGTGTCGAGCGCGGCCTGCGCGGCGTTGCCGCCGGAGCGGTCGATCGGGAACTGGCCGACGCCGGTGAAGAACCACTTCTTCAGCAGCCCCTTGAAGCCCTTTTCGGTGAAATACTCCGATTTGGCCGGGAAGGTCACCTTGCGCTTGACGCGCAGCGGCATGAAGAAGGAGTCGGCCACCGCGAGGTGGTTGCCCGCCAGGATCGCGCCACCGTCGTCGGGGATGTTCTCCGCGCCGACGACTTTGGTGGGCCACAGCGCCTTGAGCAGTGGCCCGATAAACACGTGTTTCATGAGCCAGTACAGCACTGCGAAAACTCCTCCTAGCAGCTCAACCCCTGCGCCCGATGGTCAAGACTACGAATCGCGCACCCCCGGCACAACGAAGTCCACCCGGTTACCCGCACCCAGCGACGGATCTCACACCCGATCCGGCCCGATTCCGGCAGTGGCCGGGGCCCCACAAGCCGCTCCGGTCGTGCGAACATGGTAGACCTACCCAGCTCTCACGGAAGGCGATCGCATGGCCGTCCTCGCCGGCGCGGAACCGTTCGCTCACACCGGTTCGACCGAAGCAGGGTTCCTGCTGTGCCACGGATTCACCGGCACTCCCGCGAGTATGCGGCCGTGGGGCGACCATCTGGCCGAAGCCGGTTACACGGTGCGCTGCCCGTTGCTCCCCGGCCACGGGACCCGGTGGCAGGACATGAACCGGACAGGCTGGGAGGACTGGTACGGCGCGGTCCGCGAAGAGCTGCTGGCGCTCTTCTCGACCTGCGAGACGGTGTTCGTCGCCGGGATGTCGATGGGCGGGACGCTGACGCTGCGGCTGGCCGAGGAGTTCGGCGACCGGATCGCCGGCATCGTGCTGGTGAACCCGTCGGTCATGACGCTGCGCTGGGACGCCAAGCTGCTGCCCGTCCTGTCGCGGATCCTGCCCTCGGTTCCGGGCGTGGCCAACGACATCGCGAAGCCGGGCGTGACCGAGCTGGCCTACTCGCGGACGCCGGTACGCGCCGCGGCGAGCCTGGCGAAGCTGTGGAAACTCACCCGCGCGGATCTGCGCAAGGTGACCCAGCCGGTGCTCCTGCTCCACTCGGCCGTCGACCACATCGTCGAGCCGGTCAACTCGCGGGTGATCCTCGACGGGATCGGCAGCGACGACGTGACCGAGGTGGTGCTGGAGAACAGCTTCCACGTCGCCACCCAAGACCACGACGCGGGCCTGATCTTCACGCGTACGGTGGACTTCGCCCGGTCCGTGCGCCGGGCGGGACAGGTGGACGCCGGATGAGCAGAGGCAAGGACGGGCCGGAGGACGTCGACGCGACGTTCGCCGAGATCGTGGCCGACCTCCGTGCGGAGGGTGTCGGCCTGTTCCCGGAAGACGACCTGGAGAAAACGCCGGAGAAACCCGCCGAGAAGGCACCCCGGCCCGAGCCGTCGGACGCCGAACCCGAACCGGGCTGGCGCGGCGGCGGCACCAGCTGGGACAAGACCCTTTTCGAGGACGACCCGGCCGGGTCGAGCGACGACGAAGGCCATTTCGTGCCGCCCGAGCCGCCTCCCCTGCCGCGTCCGCGCAAGGGCGCGTTCGTCGTCCTGCTGTTCTTCCTGCTCGGTCTGCTGCTGCTGATCGCGCCCACCCTGATCGGCATGGGCACCCGCCTCGGCACGCCGCTCGGGATCCTCGCCCTCGCGACCGCGATCGCCCTGCTCCTGCTGCGGGTGCGTCAGGGGCCGCCACCCGGCGCGGATCCGAACAACGGCGCCCAGGTCTGATCTGCCGGACAATTCGGAAGATGAAGATCGACTTCACTCCCTCGCGCCGGTCGACGGTCGGCGCGGAATGGGAACTCGCCCTCGTCGACCGGCGGACCGGTGAGCTCTCGTCGGTCGCGGAACAGGTGCTCGACGCCGTCCGGCCCGACGGCGAGGAGGAGCATCCGAAGATCAAGCAGGAACTGCTGCTCAACACCATCGAGGTGATCAGCGGGATCTGCGACACGATCGCCGAGGTCAAGGCCGATCTGAACGACTCGCTGGACGTCGTGCACTCGGTGCTGGACCCGCTGGGCGTCGAGCTGTTCTCCGCCGGGTCGCATCCGTTCTCGACCTGGTACCAGCAGAAGGTCACGGACAAGGAGCGCTACGCCAAGCTCATCGACCGGACCCAGTGGTGGGGACGGCAGATGCTGATCTACGGCGTCCACGTGCACGTCGGCGTCGACCACCGGGACAAGGCCCTGCCGATCCTCGACGCCCTGCTCAAGTACGCGCCGCATCTGCAAGCGCTTTCGGCGTCTTCGCCGTACTGGGGCGCGGAGGACACCGGGTACGCGTCGAACCGGGCGCTGATGTTCCAGCAGCTGCCGACGGCCGGGCTGCCGTTCCAGTTCCGGAAGTGGACCGAGCTGGAGAGCTACGTCGACGACATGTTCACCACGGGCGTGATCGACCATTTCTCCGAGATCCGCTGGGACATCCGGCCCGCCCCGCATTTCGGGACGGTCGAGATGCGGGTGTGCGACGGGCTGCCGACGCTGGAGGAGGTCGGCGCGATCTCCGCACTGACCCAATGCCTGGTCGACGACTTCAGCGCGCGCCTCGACGACGGCGAGATCCTGCCGACGCTGCCGCCGTGGCACGTCCAGGAGAACAAGTGGCGCGCGGCGCGGTACGGCGTCGACGCGATCGTCATCCTCGACGCGGCGGGCAACGAGCGGCTCGTCACCGACGACACCTACGACCTGCTGAACCGGCTCGAACCGGTGGCCCGGCGCCTGGACTGCGCCGACGAGCTGCGCTCGGTGGAGACCATCCTGGCGTACGGGCCCAGCTACCTGCGTCAGCGCGCGGTCGCGAAGCAGTACAACGGCAGCCTGCGCGCCGTCGTCGCTTCGCTCATCGCGGAGATGCGGGACGGGAAGATCGCGCGCCCCTGACCAGGACCGCATTCAGAGGACTAAATGCGGGAGTCGAGGTGCCCCAGGAGGGTGCCGGGGCCGAAGGTCGAAGCGCCCAGGGCCTCGACGCGGGAACGCAGCTCCCGGTCGGCGGTCACCACGACGACGTGGTCGTCCGGGCCCGCGGCACGGGCTTCACGCGCGACGGCGACGATCGTGTCGTCGCCTTCGCCGTCGGCCTCGACGACCTCGACCCCCGGCACCGCCGCGACGCCCCGCGCCTTGCCCTCGACGACCAGCACGACCTTCGGCCACCACGACCATCCGCCGCCCCCGGGCAACGCCGGATCGGTGAGCCCGGTCCCGGCCAGGGTCGCGAGCTTGTCCCGCAACCGTTCCGCGGCGCCGCGCCGGTCACGCCACCAGCCGTCCGGCCGCGATCCGACGACGTTCGCGCCGTCGACCACCAGTACCAGCCCGCGATCCAAGTGCTCCCTCAATCCCGGCCACGCCGCCGCGAAGTCGCGATGCAGCCGGAAATCGGCGACCTCGCCCGCGTGGACCCATCGCAGTTCCGCGCTCTCCGCGCTCTTCACCCTGGCCGAAAGCGGGCCGATCGGCGCGGCGAGGACCGTGGTGTAGCGCCAGTTCCCGTGGTCGACGTGCGACGCGGCCAGTGGACGGACCCGCGCGGGCGGGATGTCGGCCTCCTCGTGCGCCTCGCGGGTGGCGGCCTCACGCGGGCTCTCCCCCGCCTCGACGGCGCCGCCGGGCAGCGCCCAGGTGCGTCCATGGTGGACCCACCAGGCCCGCCGCTGCAGCAGGACACCGCGCGCGGGATCGGACAGCAGCAACCCGGCCGCGCCGTTCAAACCCCAGTGAAGATGCCCGAAGTCGCACTTCACGAAGCCGTTGCCGTCCTGCCGGGTCACCGCCTCAGCGTGTCACACCGATCTCGGCACCGGGAGCCTTCGCCGCGTCGACGGCGAGGGCGGCGGCACCGACGATCGCCGAATCGTCGCCGTGGTGCGCGGCCCGGATCCGCGCCAGCGGCCGGTGCCCGGCGCCGGTGATCTTGTCCGCGTAGTGCTCGCGGGCCTCGTCCAGGAACAGCGGGGCCGATTCGGACACGCCGCCGCCGATCACGATGAGCTCGGGATCGAAGACGTCGGCGACCAGCGCCAGCCCCTCGGCCAGCCATTTCGCCAGCTCGGTCATCGCGCGCTGGGCGATCGGGTCGCCGTCGCGGGCGGCCCCGGCGACGCGGCGGCCGGTGACCGAACCGGGGTCTCCTCTCGTCTCGCGCGCCAGCACGGTCGAGCGACCGGGATGCCGCGCGAGCAGTTCCACCGCCGTCGCCGCCAGCGCCGTCCCGCTGCAGTAGCGCTCCCAGCAGCCGTACTTCCCGCACGGGCAGGGCCTGCCGCCGGGGACGACGGTCAGATGCCCGAGTTCCGGGGCGACGCCGTACGCGCCCCGGTAGATCTTGCCGTCGAGCAGCAGTCCCGCGCCGATCCCGGTACCGAGGGCGATCAGCGCGGCGACATGAGCGCCGCGGGCGGCTCCGAAGCGGTATTCGCCGACCGCGGCGGCGTTCACGTCGTGCTCCAGGGTCACCGGCAGGCCGACCCGTTTCTCGATGCGCTCGGCGACCGGCGCGGCACGCCAGGACAGATGCGGCGCGAACATCACCGTGCGCCGGTCGTTCGCGACGAACCCGGCGACCGCGAGCCCGACCCCGGACACGTCGTGCCGGTTGCGGAGGTCTTCGACGACGCCGGCGATGGCGTCTTCGAGCGCGTCCTCCCCACTGGGCGTCCCGACCCTGGCGGTGTCCATCAGCGAGCCGTGCTCGTCCACCACGCCGGCGCGCACACTCGTGCCCCCGACGTCCACCCCTACCGTCAGCAACTCAGTTCTCCCGGTCCGGCTGCCAAGCGTCGCGCCTGGTCACCGTGATGTGCTGGACCCGCGAAGCTCCCATCGGCACATCTTCGGCCTCGGGCTCCTTCCGCGCAGGCTGGAACCCCGGCATGTGCACGCCGGCCTCCGGTTCCCATCGGTCGGCGAGCACCGCCCGCAGCAACGCGACGAGCTGCGCGGCCTGCTCCATCAGGCGGGCCACGAACTCGGGCCGTTCCCCTCGGAAGACCCCGACGACGGCGCAGAGCGGGCACCACCCGTCGGTGTCGTGGTCGGTGCAGCCGTGCCCGGCGGAGATCAGGCCCTCCAGCCACGGCGCGGCGTGCTCGACGACCAGTTCGACCAGGAGCCGGATCTCTTCGGCCAGTTCGAGCGGCTTCGATCCGGTGTACTCGTTGTTCTCGCTCACCCGGGTCCCCGGTTCCCGGCCAGGCTCACGACCAGGCCGTGCGCGTCGGATTCCGCACCGGTGATCCGGCACGGGCGCAACATCTCCGGCAGCGCGATCAGCCGCCGGAAACCGTCCACGGTGACGGCGAGATCATCGTCCACTCTGGCCAGGTCCACTTCGGAATCGAGGTGCAGGGGCACCGCGATACGCAGCTCGTAGCCGTCGTCCGATTCGGACACCCGCAGCAGTGGGGTCACACCTTTTTCGTTCCCCGTCAAGGGGTCCAGCCCTTGATAGAGCTCGTACGCGATTTCCTGCAACGCCTCGAGCCCCACCGGCTCGACTGCGCGATGCTCGACGGGCTTCACCTGCCCCGGCCCGAAACCCGCTTCGGCGAGTTCGGCGAGGACGGCGTTCTGCTGCGTGCGCCGGGTCCGCATCCACGTGGCCGCGGCACCGCGCCAGAACCCGGGCGCGGGCATGAGCCGGTTGACGATCAGGCCGTCGACCGAGATTCCGCGCAGGGCAAGGGAACTGAGCGTGCGGCGGGCTTCGGCGACGACGACGCGTTCCGGCGTCAGCACGAGCCGCACGGTGGTGGTGGCCGGATCGGTCAGCAGCGTGCGCAGCGACTCCAGATGCGCGCCGAGCCGCCGCACCGCGGCGGCCGTGCGCCGCGCGCCCGGTTTGAACATCCGCGACAGATAGCCGGAGACCGCTTCGGGCAAAGCCAGCAGCCGCAGGGTTTCCGCGGTGGGCCCGCAGTCGACGACGACCGTCTCCCAGGGACCGTGCTCGGCGAGGCGCTGGACCTCGGTGAGGGCGAGGAGTTCGTCGACGCCGGGCACCACGGTGAGTTCTTCGGCGTCGAGCGAGTCGAGGCCCACCCCCGCGAGCGCGGTCTGCAGTTCACGCCGGAGTTCGCGCCAGGTGCTGTCGACGAGGCCGCGGGTGTCGATCTGGGCGGCGTGCAGCAGCGTGTCCACTTCGGACGGTTCGCCGCCGAGCGGGCGGCCGAAGGCGTCACCGAGGGAATGCGCCGGGTCGGTCGAGACCACGAGCGTCTTCCTGCCCCGCCCGGCCAGTGCCGCCGCCGTCGCCGCGGCCAGCGTGGTCTTGCCGACACCCCCCTTGCCGGTGAACAGCAGGATCCGCATGCCTACCCTTCGACTCAGGATGCTTCAGCGCGCTTCTTGAGCTCCTTGAGCGCGGTGTCCATGACCATCTTCTCGGCCTTGCGGCGCAGCAGCCCGATCATCGGCAGCGCCAGCTCGACGGACAGCGTATACGTCACCTTGGTGCGTCCGGCGCCCAGCGCTTCGAGGGCGTAACGGCCGTTCTGGGCCTTCTGCATCTGCCCCTTGACCAGGTGCCAGCTGACTCCGTTGCCGTCGGCGTCCCAGTCGTACTCGAGGGTGTACACGTCCTTGATGGGGCCGGCGTCGAGGGTGAGTTTCACCTGCTTGGCGCGGCCGTCGGCGTCCTCGCCGAGCACCTCGGTCTCCCGGACGGCCTTGGCCCATTCCGGGTACGCGGGAAAGTCGGCGATGACGGCCATGACCCGCTCGGGCTCGGCGTCGACCTCGATGGATTGCGTGGACTGCTCGGCCATGAACGCAGCCTAGCCGCAGCCCAGGGTCACCAGCGAAGCACGTACGGCTGTGCCGTCTCTTTGAAGTGACCGACGTTACGGCATTCGGTCCTGCCGAGCCGCGTCCGCGGGGTCAGCGGCTGGTGGACGTGCCCGAACACCGACCAGCGCGGCCGCTGCTCGCGGATGAGGTCCACCAGCGCGGCCGAGCCGATCTCGGACCGCCGCGCGATCACGTCGTAGGTCAGTTCCGGGACGGCGGGCGGGATGTGGGTGCACAGGACGTCGACGTTCTCCAGCCCGGCGACCGCGGCGTCGTACTCCTCGCGGGTGCGCAGGTACGGCCGCCAGAAGCCGTTGCGGCGCGGGACCACGTTCGGCGGGAGGAGCGCGCCGCCGATGAACCCGAAGCGCAGGCCGCCGAACTCGGCGACCTCGCCGTCGAGGACGGTGATGCCGTCGCCGGCGAACTCGGGCCACAGCGAGGGGTCGTCGACGTTGCCGGGGGTCGCGAACGTCGGCGCGGTCAGCGCGCCGAACAGGACGCCGTACTGGTCGTGGATCGCCTCGCCGACGGCGGCCGCGGGATCGGCCAAAGTGGCCCACAACGATCGCGAGAAGGCAACGGTCTCGTCACGAGTGCCCTCACGCCGCAGGCGCGCGAACTCGCCGACCTTCTCGGCGCCGAACAGCGCGCCCATGATGCCCTTGTCGTGCTCGCGGTAGTCGACGAAGTCCAGCAGGTCGCCGAGGACGATCAGCGCGTCGGCGCCGTCACCCGCGCGTTTGAGCGCGTCGGCGTTGCCGTGCACGTCCGACACCACGTGAACCCGCATGCTCTCCCCTACTCGACCCGGGGACCGACCCCCGGCTCCCGCCCGTCCTCCAGGACCTCCTTGAGCCCGAGCGCGATCGCCTTGGCGGCACGGGCACGGCGGTCGAACTCGCGGCGCAGTTCCCGCGGCGCCAGGCCGATCGGCTCCCCGTCGGGACCGGCGGGGGTGGCGCGCAGGAAGTAGTGCAGCAAGGTTCCGTCGAGCACCGGCTCGAGCCAGACCTCCATGGTACCGATCAAGGCACCGCGCACGGTCCAGCGCAATCCCTGGTCCCCGCGGTCGGTGTAGACCTCCAGGACGAGGTCCGGCCAGTAACGTGACCAAGATCGCGGATCGGCGAAAGCGGCGGCCACGGTGGAGGGCGGGACCACGAGGAAGGTCTCGTCGACGATGTCGAGAGCTGGCGGCGCCTGGTTCACAGCGGCAGAATGTCATGCCCTGGGTATGGCCGATTCGTCAGCATGGTCTTAAGGTGCACGGCACGCTAAGTTGACTGGCGGGTAACACCGGTCACACCACTTGCACGCGAACACGGAGGTTCCTCGTGCGCGAATACAGCGCCCCCGCCGCCAATCCGGTGACAGACGACGAGAATCTCGCCGACGTCGTCTGGGCGAACGCGGAGCGGTTCTCCGATGTCGTGAGTTTCCGCCGCCAGGTCGACGGTACCTGGTTGGACGTCACCGCCAAAGACTTCGCCGCCCAGGTTCTGGCCGTGGCCAAGGGAATGGCCCAGGCGGGCATCGCACCGGGCGACCGGGTCGGGCTCATGTCCAAGACCCGCTACGAATGGACGCTGATCGACTTCGCGATCTGGGCCGCCGGCGCGGTCACCGTCCCGATCTACGACACCTCGTCGGCCGAGCAGGTCCACTGGATCCTCTCCGACTCGGCCGCGAAGGCCGTGTTCGTCGAGACCGACGAGCACCTCGCGACGCTGGAGTCCGTGAAGGGCCGCCTCGACGGGCTCGAGCACACCTGGCAGATCGACGCGGGCGCCGTCGACCACCTCACCGAGCAGGGCGCCGAGCTGAGCGACGACGACCTGCACGAGCGCCGCCGCACGGTGAAGGCGGGCGATCTGGCCACGATCGTGTACACCTCGGGCACGACCGGCCGCCCCAAGGGCGTCGAGCTGACCCACCGGAACCTCCTCGCCGAGATCCGCGCCGACATCGCCGCCTTCCCGCAGCTGATGGAGCAGGGCAACTCGCTGCTGGTGTTCCTGCCGCTCGCGCACGTCCTCGCCCGCGCCATCGCGGTGACCGCGCTGAGCGCGCGAGTGACCCTCGGCCACACTTCGGACGTCAAGAACCTCGTCGCCGACCTCGGCACCTTCCGGCCGACGTTCGTCGTCGCCGTGCCGCGCGTGTTCGAGAAGGTCTACAACAGCGCGAAGCAGAAGGCGCACGGCGACGGCAAGGGCAAGATCTTCGACGCCGCCGAAGCCACCGCGGTCGCGTACAGCCAGGCTCAGGACACCGGCGGCGCCGGACTGGGTCTCAAGGTCAAGCACGCGCTGTTCGACAAGCTGGTGTTCAGCAAGCTCCGCGCGGCGCTCGGCGGCCGGTGCGTCGCCGCGGTTTCCGGCGGTGCCCCGCTCGGCGTGCGGCTGGCGCACTTCTTCCGCGGCATCGGCGTCCCGGTGTTCGAGGGCTACGGCCTGACCGAGACCTCCGCGGCGGCCTGTGTCGGCACGCAGGACGGGTTCCGCGTCGGCACCGTGGGCCGCCCGGTCGCCGGCACCTCGGTCCGGATCGCCGACGACGGCGAGATCCTGCTGAAGGGCGACGTCGTGTTCGGCGGCTACTTCAACAACCCCGAAGCGACCGCCGAAGCGCTGGAAGACGGCTGGTTCCACACCGGCGACCTCGGCGAACTGGACAACGACGGCTTCCTGAAGATCACCGGGCGCAAGAAGGAGATCATCGTCACGGCGGGCGGCAAGAACGTCGCCCCGTCCGGGCTCGAGGACACCATCAAGGCCAGCCCGCTGGTCAGCCAGGCGATGGTCGTCGGCGACCAGCGACCGTTCATCGGCGCGCTGATCACCATCGACGAGGAGTACTTCCCGTCGTGGAAGTCGCAGCACGGCAAGCCTTCCGACGCGTCGGTGTCCGATCTGGCCGACGACGCCGAATTGCGCGCCGAGATCCAGACGGCCGTCGATCAGGCCAACAGCGCGGTGTCGCAGGCCGAGGCGATCAAGAAGTTCACGATCCTCTCGAAGGACTTCACCGAGGCGGGCGGGGAGATCACGCCGAGCCTGAAGCTGAAGCGCAACATCGTGAACAAGAACTACGCGAACGACATCGAGGCCCTGTACAAGAAGTAGCGTTCCGCGCGTGAAGGCCTCCTTCCCTCGGCTGAGCCGAGGGAAGGAGGCCTTCACGCGCTTGGCGAGCCTCGCAATTAGTCGGCTAAACGCGAATGGTCTCGTCCCAGTCGATGTGGTGCCGGTAAAGCCAATTCCGGTCCCGGTCGGACGTCGTCCCCGAGGACATCGCCGCGCTGCCCGCCACCAGCTCCTCCACCCGCGCCCGCCGAAGCCGCTCATAGGCGGCGAAAGCCGTTGGCGCATCGGGAAGATCCCGCAAGCACTGCGCCAGCACGACGCTGTCCTCCAACGCCATCGACGCGCCCTGCCCGGCGGCGGGCGAGGCCGCGTGCGCCGCGTCGCCGACGAGCACCATCGTCGAGTTGAACCACACCGGTGTCGAAGGCACGTCGTAGGAGTGACCGCCGAACACGTCGTCGCCCGTCGACCGGATGATTTCCGCGGCGGGCAACGGTTCCCCGTCGAAAGCGGCGAAAGCGGCCGCACGCCATTCGGCCGGTGTCAGGCCGGAGCGCACTCCTTCGGCCGTGGGAAGCCGCGCGAACCAGTACGTCGAGCCGTCGGGAGTACTCGTGTAGCCGAAGAAGGCGTGCAGGCTCTGAATCATCCGATAGAGGGAAGGCGCCTGCGGGATGTTCGTGTCGGTCGTGTAGCCGTAGACGACGTCGAGGCCCGTCGAACGCGGCGGCGGGCAGTCCGGGTCGATGATCGTCCGGACGACCGAACGCAGGCCGTCGGCGCCGATCAGGATGTCGCCTTCGGCCACGGAACCGTCCTCGAACCGCGCGATCCCCGGTGAGGCGGAAACCAGCCGTTTCCCGCGCTCGACGGTGATCCCGCGCGAGATCGCCTCGTCCTGCAGCGCACGGTAAAGCGACGCCCGCGTCATGGTGCGCGGACCGGCGAGGCCTTCGATGTCGAAGGAACGTCGTTCGACGGTCCGCCCGTCGGGCGTCACGAGCTCCAGACCCACCGCACCGAACGAAATGTCGATCACCGGCGCCTCGGCGCCGATCGCGCGCAGGGCGTCCATGCCGTTGTGCATGATCGTCAGGAACGCGCCCGCGTCCTCGCCGCCGGACGGGTGCGCCTCGTGGACGCTCGCTTCGATCCCGGCCCGGCGCAACGCCATCGCGGTCACCGTGCCGGAGACGCCGCCGCCGATGATCACTGCCTTCACCGCGAACCCCCTCCTCGTGTCGCCGCCCCCCGACGGTACCGGGAAACGGCGACAGACAGAGGGGATCACGCGCCGCCGCTGGCGACGATGTCGCCGTTGACGCCCTTGGGGAAGAACCCGCCCTCCTTCACCGCGCCCGGGTTCAGGTAGACGACGTTCAGCACCCGGTCGGCGCCGCGGCCGAAGCAGATGCCGTTGTGGTCGGTCGGCACGATGTTGGCCTGGTTGCCGAGCAGGACACCCTGGTCGTCGTCGCCGGGACCGTCGAGGGCGTCGCGCGCGTTGGAAATCTTGGCGGCCGCGTCACCGAGTTCCCGGTCGAACAGCGCGGTCCGGATGGTGGCGGCGTGGTAGGCCTCGGCGGCCAGGATGCCGGCGGCCGCGTCGAGGAACGTCTTGTTGGTGATCAGCGGCGCGGCGCCCTTGTAGGCCGTCACGCCGACGTCCTCGAACAGGAACGCCGCGAGCAGGAAGTTCTTCTCGTTGGCGAACGGGTCGAACTGCTGGTAGCCGCTGATCAGCCCGGCCGCCTTGGCCGCGGCGGTGAAGCTGTCCTTGAGGTCGATCTCGGGCCGCGACACCGCGGCCTCGCCCAGCGCGCCGCGCAGGAATTTGACGTGCGCGACCTCGTCGCCCGCGATCTCCTTCGCGAACTGGTGCAGCGCCTTGTCGTGGAACATCACCTTCTTGCCGCCGGAGACGCCGCCCTGGGTGCCGACGCCACCGGTGAGGTCGTCCGGCAGCCCGCGGCCGTGGACGGCGAAGGAGTAGAACTCGGCTTCGAGGTACTCCAGGTTGAGCGCGAAGTTGAGGACGGCGGCGTCGCTGGGAGCACCCGCGGCGGCAGCGGCGTCACCCGTAGCCGAAGCCGACGAAGTGGCCTGGACCCCGAGGTAGGTCGCGCCGACGACACCGAGCCCCGCCGCGCCCGCGGCCTTCAGGAACCGGCGGCGATCCGTGCGGTTCTCCGCGCTGCGGGAGATCAGGGTACGAACGAAGGGCTTTCCGAACACGAGTGGTTCCTCTCGTCTTTGCGGTGCACACCCACCCACTCGGACGTTCGGAACCACCCGTGACCCGGATTGGAGAAGATCTCGAACTTAGTTCTTCGTCGCCGCGGCAAGGCGGACGCAGACGGCGAGACCGCGGATGGCCTCTTCCACCTCGGCCAGCTCGGGGTACGTCGGCGCGATGCGGATGACGGCGTCCTCGGGGTCGTCGCCGTACGGGTGGGTCGCACCGGCCGGGGTCAGAGCGATACCCGCCTCCTTGGCCAGCCGCACGACCTCCTTGGCGGTCCCGGACGGCACGGTCAGCGAGATGAAGTACCCGCCGGTCGGCTTGGTCCAGGACGCGAGGCCCGATTCGCCCAGTTCCTTGGTGAGGATCTCGTCGACGGCCGCGAACTTCGGCCCGATGAGCTCGGCGTGCTTGCGCATGTGCTCGCGGACGCCGTCCTCGTCGCGCAGGAACTGCGCGTGGCGGAGCTGGTTGACCTTGTCCGGGCCGATGGTCCGCTTGCCGATGAGACCGGTCCACCAGGCCAGGTTCGCCTCGGACGCGCCGAAGAAGCCGACGCCGCCACCCGCGTAGGTGACCTTCGAGGTGGAGCCGAAGACGAACACGCGGTCGGCGTTGCCCGCCTCGGTGGCCAGCGCGAGCAGGTCGGCCAGCGGCGCCTCGTCCTCGGTGAGGTGGTGCACGGCGTAGGCGTTGTCCCAGAAGATCCGGAAGTCCGGGGCGGCCGTGGTCATCGTCGCCAGGCGGCGCACGGTGTCGTCGCTGTAGGTGACCCCGGTCGGGTTGCTGTACTTCGGCACGCACCAGATGCCCTTGACCGCGGGGTCCTCGGCGACGAGCCGCTCGACGACCGCCATGTCCGGGCCGGTCTCGGTGAGCGGCACCTGGATCAGCTCGATCCCGAAGCGCTCGGCCAGCGCGAAGTGGCGGTCGTAGCCCGGCACGGGGCAGAGGAACTTGACGCTCGGCTCGTCGGCCCAGCGGCGCTCGGCACCCGGCAGCTTGCTGAGGAAGGCCTGCACGATCGAGTCGTGCATGAGCTCCAGGCTGGAGTTGCCCGCGGCCAGCAGCTGCTCGGCCGGGACCTGCAGCGGCCCGGCGAAGATGCGGCGGAGCTCGGGCAGGCCCTTGAGGCCACCATAGTTGCGGACGTCCGTGCCGTCCTCGGCCTTGCGCACGTCTCCGGGGAGGGCGAGCAGCCCGTCGGCGAGGTCCAGCTGGCGAGGGGACGGCTTGCCGCGGGTGATGTCCAGGGAGAGGCCACGGTCGACGAGGGCCGCGTAGTCGCGGCGGGCGCTCTCGACATCGACAGGTGCAGTGGTCATGCCTAACGCTAAACCCGGCGGCGGTCCGGCGTGAGACGAGGGTGGCCCTAGGCCCGCGCGCACAAGATCCGATAACGGTTCCGGCGCGTTTTTCAGCAATCGTAACGAGGCCAAATCCCCTATTGATGCCGCCACCGTTCCCGCATTCTCGGTAGCACGAGGAAAAGGGGAGAAAATGGGTGCGAAGAAGTGGGCGATGGTGACGTTGACGGCGGCGGGAACGCTGGCCGCGTGCGCGGTACCGAATCAGGGAACGGCGATGCCCGCCGTCGCGGTGGCCGCTCCGCCCAACACGATCGTGATCCAGCCGCCCGCCGTCGCGGCCCCGCCGCAAACGGTTTACGTCGCACCACCCGCGACGCAGACCGTCTATCCCGCACCGTCGGTTCCCGTGGCGCAAACGGTGATCGCCTTCTACGACGCGATCAACCGGCGTGATTTCCCCACCGCGTGGAATCTCGGTGGGCAACGGCTGGCGAAAGGCGGCACTTTCGCTTCCTGGTCCAGCGGATACGCGACGACTTCGTGGGCTGCGGTCACCGTGCGGAGCGTGAGCGGGAACACCGTGTACGTCGACCTTTCGGCCCGGCAGACCGATGGTTCGCTCCGCACTTTTTCCGGTTCTTACACCGTTTCCGGCGGCGTGATCACCGCCGCGAACATGAAACGCCTCTCCTGATCACAGCGGGACGAGCTGAGAGATCTTCCATCGTCCGTCGACGCGCTGCGCGGTGACCGAAAGCTGGGACACCGTCGACTGCGGCGCCCCGCCACCGGCGGTCATCGTCTGCTGGTCGAGGAACAGCAGCACCTCGGCCTGGTCGCCGCGCAGGGACCGGACGCCGAGCGACCGTACCGTCGTCGTGCGCACCAGCTTCCCTTCCTCGGCACGCTTCCGTGCCGAGGCGAACTGGTCCCGGTACTGGCCGGTCGCCTCCCCGGTCAGCACGTCGGCGGCGGCCCGTTCGGTGCGCGCGAGGTTGCTGTAGTCGTAGGAGAACACGGCCTTCACCCCGGCACCGACCTGGTCCGCGACCTCGGCCGTGGCGGCCTGGTCCACCAGCGCCGCGTTGCCGTCCGAACCCAGCGAGGCCGCCTGGAGGCCGAACCACACCGCACAGCCGCCGGCCAGCACGATGACCGCGATCAGGAGCCGCGGGACACGCCCGGTCATGAGCCCGCCGCCTGGACCGCGCTGACCTTCCAGCCGTCCTCGACGCGCTGGTAGTCCACGGTCAGCCTGCTCACCTTCGGCACGGCCGACCCACCGCCGGTGCTGACCCGCACGTCCAGCACGGCCATCAGGCGCGCCGTCCCGGCGGCGGCGTCGAGTTCGGTGACCGCGGCCTGCTTGAGCTTGGCGGTGGCGACGGTCTTGCTCGCGGTCGCCCGGTCGATCTGGATCTGACGGTCGCCGGTGAGGTCCTTGCCGAGCCGCCCGGTGGTGACGCCGAGCCAGCGGTCGACGTCCTTCGCCCCGCTGCGGTAGTCGATCGTGTTGAGCACCTCCAGCTGGCCGGACGCGGCGGCCAGGACGGCCTCGCGCTCGCGGCCCCTGGCCAGGCCGTCGTCGCCCGCGGCGCTCCACCACGACCAGCCGAACCAGGCGGCCGCGAGGACCGCCAGCGCGGCCACGACGGTGAGGGCGCGGGTGAGCATCACTTCCCGCCCAGCAACGCGCCGAGCCCGCCGGGCGCGGATCCGGTGAGCAGGCTCAGCACACCCGGCAGCTGGGCGGATTCCGCCGCCTGCGGGGTCTGCTTCGGCCGCTCCGGAACCGCCGGCGGCTTCCCGGCGTACGGGGCGTTCTGCGAGCCTCGCACGCCGGTGGGGCTTCCTGGCGGCTCGGCGCAGTACGCCTGGGTGTTCACCGGCGCTTCGGTGGTGTCGTTGGCGGGACGCTGTTTCGTGCCCTCGTAGCCCTTCGTGCACGAGACCGGGTCGAAGAAGTTGAACACGACGCCGAGGTGGCCGGTGCCGTCCGGCGACGTCGAACGCGAGAACGCCGAGATGATCGGGTACGCGACCAGGAGTTCCTCGATGGCGTCGGTACGGGCGGAGGTGATCTGGGCCGTGGTGAGCGTGTTCGCGAACAGCACCCCGAGGTCGGTCCCGGACACCGCGAGCACGTCGCTGATCTGGCGGCTCAGCTTCGGCGCCTCGTCGATCACGCGCCGCAGATCCGGGTCGGACGTCTTCAACTGCGCGGCGATCGTCTTGAGCCCGCTGGAGAACTGCGTGATGTTGTCCGCCTGCCGCCGCTGGGTGTCCAGCACGGTCCGCGAGTTGGCGAGCAGGCCCTGCGTGTCGGGCAGGTACTGGGTCGCGGTCGCGGTGAGCGAACCGGTGCTGTTCAGCAGCTGCCGCAGATCCGGGCCGGTGTTCGCGAACGCCTCGTAGGTCTCGTCGACGACGGTCCGCAACGATTCCGGCTTCACACTCGACACCAGTTTGTCCAAATTGGACAGTACGGTGTCCGGTGCGAGCGGGATCGAGGTCTTGTCGCGTTTGATGACCGAACCCTCGGCGAGGTACGGCCCGTTTTCGTGCATGGGCAGGAGATCGACGTACTGCTCCCCCACCGCCGACCGGTTCGCGACCGCGGCCTTGGTGTCCGCGGGGATCTTCGGCGCGCCCGAATCGATGTCGAGGCCGAGGTCGATGCCGTGTTCGGTGAGCGTCATCGACGCGACCTTGCCGACCGCGACGCCGCGGTAGGACACCTCGGCGTTGACGAAGATCCCGCCGGAGTCCACGAGCTGCGCGGTGACGAGGTAGCCGCGGGTGCCGAAAAGCCGGTCGAGCCCGGCGTAGTTGCCGCCCGCGTAGACGACCGAAACCACCGCGATGACGACGAACACCGCCAGCTGGATCCTGATCTTGCGCGTGATCACCGGCCACCTCCCAGCAGCGGCCCGAGGATCCCACCGAGCACGCCGCCCAGCGCGTCCCCTTGCGCGGCCGGAGGCGCTTGCGGGAGATCACCGGGCAACGGCAACACCGGCGGGGCGGCACCGTTGTTGAACGGGATCGCGCCGGGTGTGCCGGTGCCCTGGGTGCCCGGCAGCTGGATGATCGGCTGCGACGAGTTGTTCATGTTCTCCAGGAAGGTGTCGAGGTTCAGGTCGATCTTGGCCTCGACGTTCGCGTAGTCGCCCTTGATCACGTTGCCCGCGTAGTCCGGGAACGGATACGTGAGCAGGATCCGCAGCGCCGTCGGCAGGTCCTGGCCGGCCTCGGTCAGCTTCTTCAGCGTGGGCTGCAGCGCGCGCAGGTTCGCGACCAGCGTGTCCTTGCTCGCCTTGATCGTCTCGGTGGCGACCCCGGAAAGGGTGTTGAGCGACTGCAGCATGCCGACGAGCTGATCCCGTTGCTCGGTCACGACCTTGAGCCCAGGCGAAAGGTTGTCGAGCGCGTTCGTGAGGTTCTGCGTCTGGCCGACGAGGGTCTTGGACAGTTTGTCGAGACCGTCGATGGCGCGCAGGATCTCGCCCTTGTGCCCGTCGAGTTCGGTGGCCAGTTTGTCCACCCTGGACAGCAGGGAGCGGACCTCGGCCTCGTTGCCGGTGAGCGCTTCGTTGAGTTCGTGGCTGATCTTCTGGATCTGTTCGACCCCGCCGCCGTTGAGCAGCAGGGAAAGCGCGCCGAGGACCTCTTCGACCTCGGGGTTGCGGTTCGTGCGGTCCAGTGGGATCTTCGCGCCCTCGGCGAGCGTTCCCTCGGGCTTTTCGGGAGCGTGCAGATCGACGAACTTCTCCCCCAGCAGGCTCGACTGCCGCAGCTCGGCACGCGCGTTCGCGGGCAGCGCGATATCGCCGTTGACCACCATGCTCACCCACGCCGAACGCGTGTCCGGCGCGAGGTCGATCTTCTCGACGCGGCCCACCGGGACGTCGTTGACCTTCACACTCGCCTGCGGCACGAGATCCAGGACGTCGGAGAACTGCGCGGTGAGCCGGTACGGATGGTCGCCGAGATCCGCGCCGCCCGGCAAGGGGGTGTTGTACAGCCCCGAAAACCCGCCGTCACTGCATCCGGCGAGCACGAGGACGCCCGCCATCACCCCGGCGATCTTCTGCCGCTGCCGCCTCATTTCGGGAGTCCTTTGGTCATCACGTCCACCAGTGGGAGCGGCAACGGCGGCAGTTCGCCGCTCTGCAGCGAAGCCAGCACCTGCGGGACCGACGGGAGTTTCAGCGTGCCGTCGAGGACGGGCGCGAGCTGTTTGCAGATGTTGCCCAGCGCGTCCGGGATCGGTTTCGGCGTGCTAGCGCTGATCAGGCGGCACACGGTCAGGATCGGCGGGTGGGTCAGTTCGTTGAGGTTGTCGCGCACCGCGATCGTGCCGGACGCGGCGTCGTAGGAGTTGATGAAGTTGGTCGCCCCGGTCGGCGCGATGTCGATCACCTCGGCGAGCGAGGCACGCTGGTCCACGAGCACCTTCGTCAGCCCGGCCAGCTTGTCCACATTGGACGAGAGCAGATCCTTGTTCTCCGCGACGAACTTCTCGACGTCGCCCATCGCCGTCGCCAGGGAGCTCAGCGCGGAGCCGACGTCGGCGGAGTCCGCGGCCAGGAACCCGCTCACGTCCGCCGCCCGGCGATAGAACTCGTTGAGCTGCTTGTCGCTTTCGGCCAGCGCGCCGGTGAAGGAGTTCAGGTTCCGCACGGTGGTGAACAGGTCGCCTTTGGAGCTGTCCAAGGTCTTGGCCAGTTCGGACAACCGAGTCACCGTGGTGTTGAGGTTCTTCCCGTTGCCGGCGAGGTTCGCCGCCGCGGTGTCGAGCACGTCGGACAGCGCGCCGTTCTTGTTGGCCCCGTTGGGTCCGAGGCTGGTCGAGAGCTTGTCGAGACTCGTGTAGAGGTCGTCGAGTTCGGCGGGCGTCGCCGTCTTCTCCTTGGCGATCACCGTGTCCGTCGCCATTTGGGGGCCGCTCTCGTAGGCCGGGGTCAGCTGGACGTAGCGGTCGCTGACCAGGCTCGGCGCGACGACGACGGCGCCCGCGTCGGCCGGGATCGGTGTGTCGCCGTCGATCCGCATGTCGACCCGGACCGCCTCGCCCTGCGGGGTCACGCCGGTGATCTCCCCGACCTTCACCCCGAGCACCCGGACCGACGAACCCGCGTAGAGCCCGACGGTCTTGCCGAAGTAGGCGCTGATCCGGGTCCCGCCCGGTTCCTTGAACACCAGCCACAGCCCGGCGGTCAGGAGGAGCACGAGGACGCAGGCGAACGCGACCCAGTTGTACAACGTGCGGGTCCGGGTGCTCATCGTCCGCCCACCCCCTGGTTCGGCGCCGCGATCGGCGGGGTGCAGCCCTCCGGGTTCACCTGGAACGCGCCCGCGATGATCGTCGGCGGCAGCAGACCGCACAGGTAACCCTCGAACCAGCGTCCGTTGCCGGTGGCGTTGGCGCCGACGCGGGCGAACGGCGCCATCAGCGCGAGGCTGCGGCTGAGGTTGTCCTGGTTGCGCTGCAGGATGTCGGTGACCTTGCCGAGTTTCTCCAGCGTCGGCTTCAGCTGTTGCCGGTTGTCGGCGACGAGACCGGACAACTGCGCGGAAACCTGTTGCGTGCCCTTGAGCAAGGTGCTGATCGCGTCCTTCCGGTTCTGCAGTTCGGCGAGCAGGAGATTGCCGTCGTCGAGGATCCGCTTCAGCTGCGCGTTGCGATCGGACAGCGTCTTGGACACCTTGCTCGTGTTGGCCAGCAACGCCTTCAGGTCACTGTCGCGTGAGGACACCGTCTTGGACAACGAGGAAAGCCCGCCGAGCGCGTCCTTGAGGTACTGCGGGCTGTCCTTGAGCGCGTCGGACAGGACGGTGAAACTCGTCGCCAGCTGCGCGGTGTCGATCTCGCCGACCGTGCCCGAAAGCTCCTGGAACGCGTCCTGCAGTTCGAACGGCGTCCGCGTGCGGTCGAGCCCGATGGTGGTGTTCGGGTCCTGGTTCGCCTTGCCCTTCGGCGTGAGCGCGAGGAACTTCTCGCCCAGCAGCGTCTTGATCTCGATCGACGCCGCGGTCGCGTCGCCGACCCGTACATCCTTGACCCGGAACTTCACCAGCACCTTCTTGCCCGCCAGCTCCACCGAGCTGACCTGCCCGACCTTGACCCCGGCGACCTGGACCTCGTTGTCCGGCGCCAGCCCGGCCGACTCGCCGAAGTACGCGGAGTACGTCGTCCCGCTGCCGAACAACGGGATCCGGTCGGAGAAGTACGTCGTCGCCGTGATCAGCACGATCAGGATCAGCGTCACACCGCCGACCACGGCCTGATTGCGTTCCTTGAGCGGCTTCACGGCCCGCACCTCTCCGGTCGCTGCGTGCCGGGCAGCGGCGTGATCGGCAGTTCGATGTTGAGCGATTTGATGCCGATGCTGCCGGAGATCCCGCACAGGTAGTAGTTGAACCAGCTGCCGTAGCTCAGCGTCCTGGTGAACTTCTGCAGGTTGCCCGGCAGCACCCCGAGGAGATGGTCGAGCAGCTGTTCGGAATCGCCGAGGTTCTGTGACAGCGCGCCGAGCTGCGCGACGTCGTCCTTGAGCGCGGGCCGCGCGTCGGCGAGCAGGCCGGTCGTGGCGACGGTGAGGTCGCCCAGCGCCTTGACCGCGTCCCCGATCGGCTGGCGCTGTTCGGAAAGCCCGGTGACCAACCGCTGCGTCTGGTCGATCAGCTCGCCCAGCTGCGGCGAGCGCTGCTCGACCGTGCCGAGCACGGTGTTGAGGTTCGCGATGACCTCGCCGATGATCTTGTCCTTGCCCGCGATCGCCGACGTGACCGACGCGGTGTGCGCGAGCAGGCTGGTGATCGTGCCGCCCTCGCCCTGGAAGACCTGGATGATCTCGTAGGAAAGTTTGTTGACGTCCTCGGGGTTCAGCGCGCGGAAGAGCGGTTTGAACCCGTTGAAGAGCACGGTCAGGTTCAGGGCCGGTTTCGTGCGCTCGGGCGGGATGACCCCGCCGCGCGGCAACGACTTCTCGTCCCCGATATCCGTGCCGAGCGAGAGATACCGCTGCCCGACGAGGTTGCGGTACTTGATGGTCGCGGTCACCGAGGCAGGCAGCCGGTGCGAGGTCTGGACGTCGAAGTGGACCTGGGCGAGGTTCCGTTCGCCCTCCTCGACCTCGATCTTGCCGACCTGGCCGACCTTCACGCCGACGATGCGGACGTCGTCGCCCTCCTTGAGACCGGACGCGTCGGTGAACTTGGCCGTGTAGCCCGAAGTCTCGCCGAAGTTGGTGTTCGCGATGGTGGCGCCGAGGATCGCGGTGAGGAGCACGGTCACCACCGCGAAGACGAGGATCTTGATCAGATCCGGGACGAAGGACCTCATCGGGCGCCCCTCCCGTCCCCTGTGCTGAAGGACGCTTTCGCCGCGTCACATGCGGTGAAGGGACCCTTCGGCCCGGCTTTGCTCCAGGGGGTCGTAGCCACCACAAGCGTGTCGGCGGCGCCCGGCGAGGCCAAAACGCGCCCGAACCCGGAGCAGCGGTCCGTGAAGGCATCCTTCCCTACCTTGAGAGTAGGGAAGGATGCCTTCACGGACCCGGACCCCACGTTCGGCACAGTCCTCATCGCAGTTCCACCTCCGCCCCGCGGTACAGCGGCCCCACCAGCAGGCTGCCCCAGTTCGGCACCTGGTCCGGCGTCGTGCCCATCGCCGGCGACACGAGCAGGTCGATCAGCCGCCGCTCGTCCGGCGAGTTCACCATCGAACCTCCCGCGTTCCCGCCCGCGGGAATGGTCCCGTTCGAGGGCAGGGTGCCGTCGGGATCGCGCGGCGGCGCGGGTTTCGACGATCCGTCGTCGATGGCGCCGTCCGGCGGGTACTGCGGCCAGCGGCCCGGCGGCGGGACCTCCGGGTAGCACCGGGGCCCGCGTTTGTCGTTGTACTTCGGCTCGTCGACGCCGGGCAGGTACTTGCCCCGGCTCGGCGTGAACTCGATCGTCACCCGGCTGACCTCGGGATGCGCGGTGCCCTTGCCGAACGCGAGTTCCGCGCGGGGCACCGATCCGGCGAGCTGTTTGAGCAGGCACGGGTATTCCGGCGCGTATTTCGCGAGGACGTCCAGAGTGGGCTGCAGATTGGTGGTGAGGCGGATCAGGTTGTCCTGGTTGACTTTCAGGAAACTCGTCAGATCGATCGAGGCCGCGGTCACCGTCGAGTAGACGTCGGCGAGCCCGCGCTGGCTCTCGACCAGGGTCTTGCTCGTGGTGGTCAGATCCGAAAGCGCGGCCAGCAGATCCGGCGCGGCCTTGTCGTAGATCGCGGCGGCGTCGGCGACTCCGGTGATGTCGGCCTTGAGGTCGGGCAGCGACGGGTTCACTTTGCCGAGGTACTCCGAAAGTCCCGCCATCGTCGCGCCGAGCTGCTTGCCCTGACCGTCCAAAGCGGACGCGACGGCGTTGAGCGTGCTGGCCATCTTCTCCGGCTGGACGGCCTGCAGCAACGGCATCACGTTGCCGAGCACGGTTTCCAGCTCGATCGCGCTGCTGCTGCGGTCCTGCGGGATGACGTCGCCCTCGGCGATGTGCCGTTCCGGCTTCTCGGGTATCTGCAAGGCGACATACCGCTCGCCGAACAACGTCTTCGGCAGCAGCCGCGCGGACACGTTGGACGGGATGACCGACGTCTTGTCCGGCTGCAGCGCCAGATCCATCGTCGCGCGGTCACCGTGGGCCTGGATCGCGCGGACCTCGCCGACGACCATTCCCCGCACCTTGACGTCCGCGCCCTCGCGCATCTGGTTGCCGATGCGGTCGGTCTCCAGTTTCACCAGGGTCACCGAAGTGAACGCCTTCTGGTAGAAGGCGATGGTGGTGACGAAGAACAGCACGACCACCACGAGGAAGATCAGCCCCAGCACCTGGTGCCGGAGCCGCTGCAGCAGCATCCTCCTGTTCACCCGGAAATCCTCACTGTCGTGGTGGCGCCCCAGATCGCCAGGCTCAGGAAGAAGTCGAGCACCGAGATCAGCACGATCGACGTCCGCACCGCGCGGCCGACCGCGACGCCGACCCCGGCGGGCCCGCCACTGGCGGTATAGCCGTAGTAGCAATGGGACAGGATGACGAGCACGCTGAAGATGATCACCTTGAGGAACGACCAGAGCACGTCCTCGGGCGGCAGGAACAGCGTGAAGTAATGGTCGTAGGTGCCCGCGGACTGGCCGTAGAGCCAGATGGTGATCTGCCGCGACGCGAGATAGGACGAAAGCAGCCCGACGGCGTACAGCGGGATGACTGCGGTGACGCCAGCGATCACCCGCGTTGTCACCAGATACGGCATGCTCGGCACACCCATCACTTCGAGCGCGTCGATCTCCTCGGAGATCTTCATCGCGCCCAGTTGCGCGGTGAACCCGCAGCCGACGGTGGCCGAAAGCGCGAGCCCGGCCGAAAGCGGCGCGACCTCGCGGGTGTTGAAGTAGGCCGAGATGAACCCGGTCAGCGCGGCCGTGCCGAGCTGGTTCAGCGCCGAATAGCCCTGCAGGCCGACAATGAGACCGGTGAACAGGGTCATCCCGATCATCACGCCGAGCGTCCCGCCGATCACCGCGAGCGCGCCCGTGCCGAAGCTGACTTCGGTCAGCAGGCGGAAGATCTCGCGGCCGTACCGCCGGATCGTGCGCGGGGTCCAGGCCAGCGCGCGGAAGTAGAACGACAGCTGGCCGCCGAAGCCTTCCAGCATCGCACCGGGACGCGCGATGATCTCGAGCGTCCGGTCGGAGACAGCGGGTTCGCCTGCCATGTCACATCGCCTTCGGCGGCACGATCCGCAGGTAGATCGCGGTCAGCACGACGTTGATCAGGAACAGCAGCAGGAACGTGATGACCACGGCCTGGTTCACCGCGTCGCCGACGCCCTTCGGCCCGCCCGCCGGGTTCAGCCCGCGGAACGCCGCGACCACCCCGGCGACGAAACCGTAGAGGAGCGCCTTGATCTCGCTGATCCAAAGGTCCGGCACCTGCGCGAGGGCGTTGAAGCTGGCAAGGTACGCGCCCGGCGTGCCGCCCTGCATGACGACGTTGAAGAAGTAGCCGCCGAGCACGCCGACGACGCTGACCAAACCGTTCAGCAGTACCGAAACCACGATCGCGGCGAGCACGCGGGGCACGATCAGGCGCTGGATCGGGTTGACCCCGAGCACCTCCATCGCGTCGATCTCTTCGCGGATCTTGCGGGCGCCGATGTCGGCGCAGACCGCGCTGCCGCCCGCGCCCGCCACCAGCAGCGCGGTGATCAGCGGGCTCGCCTGCTGCACGATCGCGAGCGCGCTCGCCGCGCCGGTGAACGACTGCGCGCCGATCTGCTGCGTCAGCGATCCCAGCTGCAGTGCGATGACCGCGCCGAACGGGATCGCCACGAGCGCCGTGGGCAGGATGGTGACACTGGCGAAGAACCAGCACTGCTGGATCCATTCGCGGAACTGGAACGGTCGTTTGAAGATCGCGCGCAGGACTTCCCACGACAGCGTCGCGAGCCTGCCGACCTGTGTGAGCGCACCCGTACCGGGGACGGACACCGTCGCTCCCACAGAACCTCCCAGTCGCCTGCCCCGAGTCTTACTCCACCTGTCAACGCCCCATTGCGTTAGCGGTGTTCACTTTGCTCTCGGCACCTCCGCGTCAGAACTTGAGAGCGTGCGTCGCGGTCGCGCCGCCGTCGGCGACGAACTCCGCGCCGGTGCTGTACGAACTTTCGTCACTGGCCAGGAACAACACGAGTTTCGCGATGTCCTCCGGCTGTCCGACGCGGCCGAGGGCGACCTTCTTGCCCACCCACGACATGTCGACCTTCTGCCCGCCCGCGGCGGCGGCGACCATCGGGGTGTCGATCGCGCCGGGGTGGACCGAATTGACCCGGATGTTCTTCGCGCCGAGTTCGAGCGCGGCGACCTTGGTCATCCCGCGGATCGCGAACTTGCTCGCGGTGTAGGCGACGAGGAACGGCATCCCGGCGAGCCCCTCCACTGAGGACACGTTGACGATGGAGCCGCCTCCGGCCCCGGTCATCGGTTCAACGACCGAGCGCATCCCGAGAAACGCCCCGATCTGGTTGACCCGGACGACGCGTTCGTAGTCGGCGAGCGTGGTCTTGCCGAGTTCCGAGAAGTGCAGGATGCCCGCGTTGTTGACCAGCACCGTCGGCGGGCCGAACTCCGCCCGGGTGCGCTCGATCGCCGCGTCCCATTCGGCCTCGTCGCCGACGTCGAGATGCTGGTAGACGGCCGCTTCGCCGAGATCGGCGGCGAGTTTCTTGCCGTCGAGGTCGTTGATGTCGGCGATCACCACGCGCGCGCCCTCGGCGACGAACAGCCGCGCGGCCGCCTCGCCCTGCCCGCGGGCACCGCCGGTGATCAGCGCTACCTTGCCGTCGAGCCTGCCCATCGTCATCTCCTCCGGTTCACGGCAGCGACATGATCTCGGACGCGGAGAACATCCGCTCCGGGTCGCGGTCGGCGAAGTAGCCGCCCACGCTGGTGGCGAGTTCTTCGGGGGTCCAGGTGCCGTTGGCGGTGTCGAACCGCTGTTCCACCGACGGCGGCCGCATCAGCGCGACCATCCCGCCGTAGACGAGGAACACCTGGCCGTTGACGCGATCCGCGTCCGGCGAGCAGAGGAACGACACGAACGGCGCGACATGGTCGACCGAAAGCGGGTCGATCCCCTCCGGCGCGTCGGCACCGAAGACGGCTTCGGTCATCGCCGTGCGGGCGCGCGGGCAGATCGCGTTGGCGCGGACGCCGTAACGGGAGAGACCGCGCGCGGTGGAGACGGTCAGCGCGGCGATGCCCGCCTTGGCCGCGCCGTAGTTCGGCTGGCCGGGGGCGCCGAGCAGGAACGACTCCGACGCGGTGTTGACCACCCGGCCGTACACCGGCGCGCCGTCCACTTTGGACTTGTCGCGCCAGTACGCCCCGGCGTTGCGCGAAAGCAGGAAGTGCCCGCGCAGGTGGACGCGGAGCACCGTGTCCCATTCGTCGTCGGTCATCGAGAAGAGCATCCGGTCGCGCAGCACACCCGCGTTGTTGACCAGGACGTGCAGCCCGCCGAAGTGGTCGACGGCGGCGGTGAGCAGCGCGTCGGCGGTCGCGGACTCCGACACGTCGCCGGTGACCGCGATGGCCTTGCCGCCCTCGGCCTCGATCTCGTCGGCCACCGCCTGCGCGGCGGCGGACACGTCGTTGACCACGACCGACGCTCCCGCGGCGGCCAGCGCCAGCGCCTCGGCCCGGCCGAGTCCCGCGCCGGCGCCGGTCACGATGGCCGTCTTGCCGTCCAAACTCACTCCGGGCCTCCTTGCCTCTCCGCACACACTAGAATCTGTTCTTGCTCGATGCAAGCAGCAAATAAACGGTGCTAACCACGTATGAGCAGCGCGTTTTTCGGGCAGCTCGCCACGGCTTGAGTAACACGTTCTACTTGACTCTGTGGAACTTCGCCCGTCGCGAGGACAAGCTCCTCGTCGTCATCGAGATCGAAGACCTCCGGCGCGAAGCCGACACAGATCGCGTTCGCCTCGCAGAGTGAGCGATCGACGTCGATCTCCATATTCCCTCCTCGCCGTCACACCTGGTACAACTAGAACAGGTTCTACCCTACCGCCGCGAGCGGCCATGGCACCAGTAACGAGCACCGACGGCAGAGGTGACGGATGCGGATCGACTACACGCCGGAGCAGCGGGCACTGGCGGGCGAACTCCGGGAGTACTTCGCCGGGCTGATGACCCCGGAGCGCCGCGAAGCCCTGGCCGGCGACGGCGGCGAGTACGGCAACGGCCTGGTGTACAAGGAAATCGTTCGCGACCTCGGCAGTGCGGGCTGGCTCGCGATCGGCTGGCCCCGCGAGTACGGCGGGCAGGACCGGCCGATGCTCGACCAGCTCATCTTCACCGACGAGGCGGCCGCGGCGGGGGTGCCCGTCCCGTTCCTGACGGTGAACACCGTCGGCCCGACGATCATGCGGTACGGCACCGAAGAACAGAAGGCGTTCTACCTGCCGAAGATCGCCGCGGGCGAGCTGCACTTCGCGATCGGCTACTCCGAGCCGGGCGCGGGCACCGACCTGGCGGCGCTGCGCACGCGCGCGATCCGCGACGGCGACGACTACGTCATCAACGGCCAGAAGATGTGGACGAGCCTGATCGAGTACGCCGACTACATCTGGCTGGCCGCCCGCACCGACCCCGAGGCGCATCGGCACAAGGGCCTGAGCATGCTGATCGTGCCGACGTCGGCCCCCGGTTTCTCCTGGACGAAGGTGCACACGGTCGCCGGGCCGGGCACGAGCGCGACCTACTACGACGACGTCCGCGTCCCGGTGACCTCCCGGGTCGCGGGCGAGAACGAGGGCTGGCCGCTCATCACGAACCAGCTCAACCACGAGCGGGTCGCGCTGACCTCGGCCGCGCCGATCCAGACGTCGCTGCGCGACGTGCGCGCCTGGGCGCAGACCACGAAACTGCCCGACGGCACGCGCGTCGCCGACCAGCCGTGGGTGCGGCTGCACCTGGCGCGGATCCACACCCACGCCGAGTACCTGAAACTGCGGAACTGGCGGATCGCCTGGGCCGCCGCGAGCAGCGAGCTCGGCCCCGAGGAGGCGTCGGCGACCAAGGTGTTCGGCACGGAGTTCGCGACCGAGGCCTACCGGCTGATGATGGAGATCCTCGGCGCGGGCGCGGTGGTCCGCGAGGGCTCCCCCGGCGCCCAGCTGCGCGGCCGGATCGAACGGCTGCACCGCTCGTCGCTCATCCTCACCTTCGGCGGCGGCGCCAACGAGATCCAGCGGGACATGATCGCCGCGACCGCCCTCGGCCTGCCCGTCACGCGCTAGGAGATATCGATGGACTTCACGCTCACCGAAGCGCAGCGAGACCTCGCGTCGCTCACGCGCCGGATCCTCACGGACAAGGTCACCCCCGAGGTGCTGGGGCCGCACGGTTCCGGCGGCTTCGACGCTCCACTGTGGACTTCACTGGCCCAGGCGGGCGTACTCGACGCGGCGCTGCCGCAGTCGGTCGGCGGTGGCGGGTTCGGGCTGCTGGAGCAGTGTTCGGTACTGGCCGAAATCGGCCGCGCGGTCGCGCCCGTGCCCTATCTGACGTCGGTGGTCATGGGCGCGGCGGCGGTGGCCTCCTTCGGGGACGGAAGGCTCGCCGAACGCTGGATCGTCCCGGTCCTGCGCGGTGACCACGTCCTCGCGGTGGCGTTGCCGGACTACGGCGTGCCGTGCGGGTTCACGGCCGAGGCCGACGGCGACGGCTGGCGGCTGACCGGCGCGCAGACCGCGGTGCCGTCGGGCGCGTTCGCGCACGGGTTCCTCGTCGAAGCCGCCATCGACGGCGGTCGTCAGGTGTTCCTGCTCGACCGGGACGCGGTGACGGTTTCGCCGCAGCGGACCGTCGACCACGCGGACGCGGCGCTGGTCGAGCTGTCCGGCGCGAAGGCTACGGCCTCGCTGGGCGACATCGGCGAATGGCTGCGGCTGCGAGGCACGATCGGTGTCTGCGCGCAGCAGCTCGGCGTCGTCGAACGGGCTTTGGAGCTGACCGCGGCGTACGCGCGGGAGCGCAAGCAGTTCGGGCACCTGATCGGGAGTTTCCAGGCGGTGCGGCAGCGGCTCGCCGACGCCTACGTGGACGTCGAAGCCGTCCGTCTGACGTTGTGGCAGGCCGCCTGGCGGCTGAGCGAAGGGCTTCCGGCGGCCGAAGAGGTCGCGACGGCGAAGTTCTGGGCGGCCGAGGCCGGGCACCGTGTCGCGCATACCGCCGTGCACATCCATGGCGGGGTCGGCATCGACGTCGACCACACCCTGCATCGCTACTTCGTCGCGGCGAAACGGCTCGAGTTCACCTTCGGCGGGGCGACCGCGCAGCTGGGCGGGCTCGGCGACCTCCTGGCCGCGGCTCCGGCATGACCTCCACGGTCACGGAACTCCTGCTCGCGCGGGCGGAGGACCGCTCGACCGGGTTGCTGTTCGAGGACCGGCGCTGGACCTGGGCCGAGCACGTCCGGGCCTGCGCCGGCTACGCCGCCGCGCTCACCGGGATCCTGTGTCCCGGCGGGCATTTCGGCTTGCTGGCGGACAACGTCCCCGAGTTCTCGTTCCTGCTCGGCGGGGCGGCGCTCTCGGGGCACGTGCTGGCCGGTCTGAACCCGACGCGGCGGGGCGCGGCGCTCGCGCGGGACATCGCGCTGGCCGACTGCGAGCTGGTGTTCGCCGAGGAGAAGTACCTCCCCTTGCTGTCCGAGGCGGGCGTGCCGGTGCTGCCGCTGGGCGAGCTCGAACCGGCCCGGGAAGCCGTCGTGCCGGTGGCCGCGAAGCCCGAAGACCTGCTCATGCTGATCTTCACCTCCGGCACCAGCGGAGACCCGAAGGCCGTCCGGTGCACGCACGGCAAGATCGCCTACCCCGGCGAGATGCTGGCGACGCGGTTCGGTCTGTCCACAGAGGACACCGTCTACGTGTCGATGCCGATGTTCCACTCCAACGCCATCATGGCGGGCTGGTCGGTCGGGCTCGCGGCGGGCGCGGGGATCGCGCTACGGCGGCGGTTCTCGGCCTCCGGTTTCCTGCCGGACGTCCGGATGTTCGGGGCGACTTACGCCAACTACGTCGGCAAGCCACTGTCCTATGTGCTCACCACTCCCGCCCGGGACGACGACGCCGACAATCCGCTGAAACTGGTCTATGGCAACGAAGGCGCGGAGGCCGATCTCGCCGCGTTCGGCGCGCGATTCGGCTGCCACGTGGTCGACGCGTTCGGTTCGACCGAGGGCGGCGTGAACTTCGGCAGGGACGCCACCACCCCGCCCGGTTCGCTCGGCCGCCTCCTCGACGGCGTCGCCGTTCTCCATCCGGAGACCGGGAAACCCTGTCCCCCCGCGGAATTCGGCGAAGGCGGGAAGCTGCTCAACGCCGCCGAAGCGGTCGGCGAACTGGTCAACACCGGCGGTCCCGGCTTCTTCGCCGGGTACTACGGCGATCCCGAGGCCGAGGCCGAACGGATGCGCGGCGGGATGTACCACACCGGCGACCTGGCGTACCTCGACACGGACGGTTATTGCTATTTCGCGGGCAGGCTCGGCGATTGGCTGCGCGTCGACGGTGAGAACCTCGGCACCGCACCGATCGAACGCGCGCTCCTGCGGCATCCCGCCGTCAGCGAGGCGGCCGTGTACGGCGTCCCGGATCCGCGCGTCGGGGACCAGGTGCTGGCCGCCCTGGTCTGCCGGGCGCCGATCGACGTGGACGAGTTCGCCGCTTTCGTTGCCGCACAAGGCGATCTGGGTCCGAAACAGTGGCCCCGGTTCGTCCGCGTGCTCGACGCGCTGCCCCGGACGGCCACGCACAAGGTGCTCAAACGGGAACTGGCCGCGGACGGGACACACGATGCCCTGGAGCTCCGCTACCCCCGCGTTTAGTCCTCTGAATGCGATAGTTCGCATTCAGAGGACTAAATGCGGAAGGGGACCCGGGGGCCGATCCCAGGGTCGGGACCGGTGATCTTCCCGATGTCCGCGGCCGGGCGCGCTCCCTACGTTCGGTGCCATGAAACGAACAACGCGCCGGATCGGCGTACTCACCACCGCACTCGCCCTTCCCGCCGTCCTCCTCGCGCCGTCCGCGTCGGCGGCCCCCGTCCGCTTGAGCCTGCCCGCGCCGACCGGCCCGTTCGCGGTCGGTACCACCGACCTCCACCTGATCGACCGCTCCCGCCAGGACCCGTGGGTTCCCGGCACCCCAAGGGAACTGATGGTCACCGTCCGGTACCCGGCATTGCCGAGCGGAAAGCCAAAGGCGCCGTACATGGCGCCGGGTGTCGCGAAGGTGGTGGCCGAAGGCGACGCCGCCAAACTCGGCATGCCGTCGGACCGGCTCGACTACCGCTTCCCCACCCACTCCCGGATCGGCGCACCCGCGATCGGCGGCGAACGGCCGGTCGTGCTGTATTCACCCGGGGGCACGTTGTCGCGTTCGCACGGCACCACGCAGCAGGAACAGCTCGCGAGCGAGGGCTACGTCGTGGTGGCCGTCGACCACACCCACGAAGCGGAAGCGGTGGAGTTCCCCGGCGGCCGCGTCGAGAAGAAGGCCTTGCCGCCGTCGAGCATCGAGGTGTCGAAACGCGTGATCGAGACCCGCCTGCGGGACACACGTTTCGTCCTCGACTCGCTAGGCCTGACCCGGGTCGGCATGTTCGGCCATTCCGCCGGCGGGTTCACCGCGGGCGAGACGATGGTGAGCGACCGGCGCGTCGTCGCCGGGGCGAATCTGGACGGCAGCATGGCCCACTCGCAGTCTCAGCGGATCTTCGGCCGCGTCGCCGACGAAGGACTGGACCGGCCGTTCCTGCTGATGAGCGCCGGTGACCACAGCGCGGCGTCGGACGCGTCCTGGCAGGAGTTCCAGCGCAATCAGCGCGGCTGGACCGGGGAAACGCGGCTGCCGGACGGTGAGCACTTCAGCTTCACCGACTATCAGACCCTGCTGCCGCAACTGGGGAACGCGCCGGCCGCGTTCGTCGGCACCATCGATCCCGCACGAAGCGTCGCCGTCCAGCGCACCCGGCTCTCGGCGTTCTTCGCCGAGCACCTGCGTCACCGAAGCAGCGATGCGACCAAGGTGTCCTTGAGCCAGGCTTCGTAGTCGTCGTGACTCCACCCGGCCTCGGCTACGAGGCTGGTGTGGACGTCGGCGCTCATCAGGGCCACGGCGATGTCCGTGGCCCTGGGCACCAGGGCGCGGCCGCTCTTCCGGACGCGGTCCATGACCATCTCGACGCCGAGCCGGTTGCGCCGCGCGCCCTCCGCCTGGGTCGCGGCGATATCCGGATCGACGGCCGCGCCGGAGCTCAGCATCGCGACGATGTCCCCGCAGCGTTCCCGGACTTGGCGGGCGACCGTGGCGAGCAGGCCGAGCAGCGCGACCGGATCGTCGGTCCGCTGTGCCTCGGCGACGAGGTCGGGGATCCCGGCCTCGTCGTCGAGGAGGTCGACGAGACCGCCGAGGACACCGGCCTTCGACCCGAAGTGCGCGTAGATGGTCTGCGGCGAGACCCCCGCTTCCTGGGCGATGACGCGGATCGGCGTCCGCGCGTACCCGCGCTCTGCGAACAGGCCGCGGGCCGCCGTCAGGATCGTGCGCAGCGTCAGCGCCTCACGGCGATCGCGCAACCGGACGATGCCGGGAAGGTCCGCCGACATGTATGCTCCTCGAAAGTTGGAACGTTGTTCTAACTAATGGATCGTTGTTACAGGAGGATAGCGATGACCACCGAGGAGATCATCACCGCGCTGGAACGTGCCTGGAACGCGGGCGACGGCGAGGCGTGGGCGGCGAACTTCGCCGAGGACGCGGACTTCGTCGACGTCGTCGGCCGGATCCAGCGCGGCCGCGCGACGATCGCGCGCGAGAGCCAGAACATCTTCGACACCATCTACCGGGGAAGCACGCTGAGGATCCGCCAGGTGTCGAGCCGCCCGCTCGGCGGCGGGTTCGACCTCGTGCACACCGCGACCGTGCTGACCATCCCCGCCGGGCCACTGGCCGGGGAAGCACGGGCGGTGCAGACGAAACTCGTCCGTGACGGGCTGATCGTCGCGTTCCACAACACGATCCGCGGCGATATCGCGACGTTCACCCGGCACGACGAGGACCTCGCGGCCCGCTCGCCCCAAGAGTGGGAGCTCAAGCAGGGGCGTTGATCGGCCGCAACCGTCGCGGCCCCGTGTCGGGACGGGACGGTGGCGGGCCCAGCACGATCCGGGCGTTGGCCACGAAAGCGCCGTCCGGCGAGGCCAGGATCGGGTCGAGCGTCATCGACCGGACCTCGGGGTTGTCCTCGGCGAGCGCCGCGACGCGCAGCACGATGTCCTGGAGCGCGGCCAGATCCGCCGGTTCGTCGCCGCGGTAGCCGGTGAGCAGCGGCGACGTCCGCGGTTCGCGGAGCAGGGTGGCGGCGTCGACGTCGGTCAGCGGGACGGCACGGTAGGCCCGGTCCCCCAGCAGCGTGCTGACCAGACCGGAGAGCCCGAACGACACGAGCGTGCCGAA
Organism: Amycolatopsis sp. WAC 04197; assembly: GCF_003947475.1. Lineage (NCBI taxonomy): Bacteria > Bacillati > Actinomycetota > Actinomycetes > Pseudonocardiales > Pseudonocardiaceae > Amycolatopsis > Amycolatopsis sp. WAC 04197. The sequence goes on from NZ_QHJK01000016.1 coordinate 33,864, forward strand.
CGACGGGTCGTCCTGCAGCCCGATCACGCAGGACAGGCCCTTGGGCGCCATCCGCTGGACGTAGACCTCGTCGTCGCCGGAGATCTCCCGCAGATCGAGGTATGCCCGGCGCACTCCGTCCACAGAGGACAGATCGAGCCGCACCCCGGCGAGGTCCGGCCTGCCGCGCAGCCGTTCGTCGATGGCCTTGAGCGTGACCGGGAAGCCCAGGTCCTCGGCCGCTTTCACCGCTTCGTCCGCGGAGGTCACGACCCGGAACGGGACGACGTCGATGCCGTAGCAGCCCAGGAGCCGGACCACGTCGTCGTCGGAGAGCAGCGTGGTCTTGCCGTCCTCGGCCGCCAGCAGTTCGGCGACGATCACCTGCGCCTGCTCGGCGTGCAGGCCGGCGGGACGCACCAGGTTGCCCTGCGGCCGCTGCCGCCAGGCGGCGTATCGCACGACCCGCGCGAGCGCGTTCACCGCGCGTTCCGGGCTCGGGTACGACGGGACCGAACCCCGCGTCGGCACGCCGTCCTCCGACAGCACGGCCAGCTCGTCCGGCACGCCCTCGACGGCGAGGAAGGTCGACACGATCGGCTTGTTCTTGTCCATCTCGACGACGGCCTCCCGCAACGCGCGGGCGTACGCGGTCCCCGGGATCGCGAGCGGTGGCACGAAGACCACGACGAGCGCGTCGGTGTCCGGGGAGTTGAGCGCCTCGCGCACGGCGGCGGCGAATTCCTCCGGGCTCGCCTGCGGCCCGACGTCGACCGGGTCGGCGGTCAGCCGGAGGCCGTGCGCCCGCGCCGTGTCGGCGGCGAGCAACCCGATGGCGCTGGAGTTGCCCACGATGGCGATCCGCGGCCCGGCGGGCAGCGGCTGATGGGCGAAGACCAGCGCGGTGTCGAAGAGCTGCGCGAGCGTGTCGACACGGACGACACCCGCCTGCTCGAACAGGGCCTGGACGCTGGATTCGTCGACCTCCGCCGAGGTCGCGGCGAGCTGCGGGCGGACGGCGTGCCTGCCGGATTTCACCGCCACCACCGGCTTCGTCCGCGCCAGCCGCCGCGCGAGCCGCGCGAACTTGCGCGGGTTGCCGAACGATTCCAGGTACAGCAGGACGAGATCGGTCGCCGGATCGGTCTCCCAGTACTGGAGCAGGTCGTTGCCCGAGACGTCGGCCCGGTTCCCCGCCGAGACGAACGTCGAAAGCCCGAGGCCGCGTGCTTCGGCGTCGGCCAGGATCGCGGTGCCCAGCGCGCCGGACTGGCAGAAGAACCCGGTGCGGCCGCGCGCGGGCAGGCGGGGCGCGAGGGTGGCGTTGAGCCGGACCGAGGCGTCGGTGTTGAGCACGCCCAGCGCGTTCGGGCCGACGACGCGCATACCGTGCGCCCTGGCCTCCCCGACCAGTCTCAGTTCGGCGTGCAGCCCGTGCGGCCCGGCCTCGGCGAACCCACCGGAGACGATCAGGAGGGTCTTGACCCCTTTGGCCAGCGCACCGTCCAAAACGGACTCGACGGCCTCGGCGGGCACGGCGACCAGCGCGAGGTCGACGTCCTCGGGGATGTCCACGACGGACGGATAGGCACGGACGCCGCGGACGGATTTGTGCTCCGGGTTGACCGGGTAGACCGTTCCGGCGAAATCGGCGCTGAGCAGGTTGGTGAGGGCGACGTAGCCGATCTTCGTCGGATCGGTGGACGCGCCGATCACCGCGACCGACTTCGGATGCAGCAGGTTGTGCACGCTGCGGGCCTCCGCGGCCTGCTCCCGGGAGCGGGCGACCGCGAGCGACTCCTCGGTCGGGTCGATGTCGAACTCCAGGTGCAGCACGCCTTCTTCGATCTCGCGGCTGACCTGGTAGCCCGCGTCACGGAACACCCGGACCATGCCCGCGTTCTCGGCGAGCACCTCGGCGACGAAGCGGCGCAGCCCGGATTCCGAGGCGGCCGCGGCCAGATGCTCCAGGAGGATCGACCCGAGCCCGCGGCCCTGGTGGGCGTCGTCGACGACGAACGCGACCTCGGCCGACGGTCCCTGGTCGAGCCGTTCGTACCGGCCGACCGCGACGATGTCGTCGCCCAGCAACGCGACGAACGCGACCCGGTCGTGGTGGTCGACGACGGAGAACCGTTCGAGATCGCGCTGCGGGATCCGCGGATAGGCGCCGAAGTACCGGAAGTACCGGGTGCGTTCGGACAACCGGCCGTGGAAGGCGACGAGGCCGTCGGCGTCGCTCGGGATCACCGGGCGCAGGTGCACCGTGCCGCCGTCGGAGAGCAGGACGTCGGCCTCCCACTCGCGCGGGTAGTCGTAGGGGTCGCGTTTGGTGTCCTCACTTACCATGTTCAGTCCCTCGGATCGTCCGGATCGAGGCCGTGCAGGGGGAAGATCGCGCGGCGGGTGTCGCGGATGGCGATGTCGACCGGCTCGTCCTCGCCGTCTCCCCACGGGACGAAGGCGGTGTCGCGGTCGTCGGACATGCCGGGCGGGATCTCGGCCTTCGGCGCCGCCCTGGTGATCGACGCGACCCAGTTCGGCGGCAGCGATGTCGCCGGGTCGACGTCGCGGTCGAGCACGGTGGCGAGCAGATGGGTCCAGGATCGGGGTACCACCCGGATCAGCTGGTAGCCACCGCCGCCCACGGCCAGCCAGCGGCCACCGGTGTGCGTCTCGGCCAGTTCGCGCAGCCGCCGGTAGATGGCGCGATGGCCGTCCACGGAGAGCGAGAGGTCCGCCAGCGGGTCTTCCTCGTGTGAGTCGACGCCGCATTGGGTGACGAGGATCTGCGGCCGGAACTGCTCCAGCAGCGACGGCACCACCGCCTCGAACGCCCGCAGCCAGCCGCCGTCACGGGTGCCGGGCGGCAGCGGCAGGTTGACCGAGGTGCCCTCGGCCCCGCCCTTGCCGATCTCGGCCGAGTAGCCCGTGCCCGGCCACAACGTGAACGGGTGCTGGTGCAGGGAAACGGTCAGCACCCGCGGGTCGTCGTAGAACGCCGTCTGCACGCCGTCGCCGTGGTGGACGTCGGTGTCGACGTACGCGACGCGATCGAAGCCGTGGTCCAGCAACCACGAGATCGCGACCGAGCAGTCGTTGTAGACGCAGAAGCCCGACGCCTTGCCCGGCATCGCGTGATGCAGGCCGCCGGCGATGTTCACCGCCCTGGTCGCCTCGCCCTCGGCGATCTTCCGCGCGGCCAGCAGGGTCGAGCCGACGACCAGCGCGGAGGCCTCGTGCATGCCGGTGAACACCGGGTTGTCCTCCGTGCCGAGCCCGTGCGCGAAGTCGGCACCGGTCATCGGCGCCTGCCGGACGGCCTCGATGTACTCGCCGAGGTGCACGCGGCGCAGCTCGTCCTCGCCCGCCGGGCCGGGGATCAGCAGTTCGACCCCGTCGAGCACGCCGAGTTCGGTGGCGAGCCGGATGGTCAGCTCGAGCCGCACCGGATTGAACGGATGCTCGCCGCCGAGGTCGTAACCCAGCAGCGAGGAGTCCCATACGACGGCCGGTGCTCGCATGGTCGGAACTCTAGTGCCCGGACGCGGCTCGTGCGCCGTTCCGCGGGTCAGCCGGGCAGATCCCCCGTGGCCACCGGGCGCTCCGGATCACGGGACCAGTGCGACCACGAACCCGTGTACAGCGCCGCGGGCTCCGGGTGGCCGGCGACCTCGAGCGCGAGCACGACGGACGAGGCGGTGACGCCGGATCCACAGTAGACACCGACCGGTGTCTCCGGGGCCACGCCGAGCCCTTCGAACCGCTCGGCCAGCTCCGAGGCGTCGCGCCAGCGGCCGTCCTCCCCGACGTGCCCGGAGAAGGGCGCGTTGACCGCGCCGGGGATGTGCCCGGCGCGCGGGTCGATCGGCTCGGTCTCGCCCGCGTACCTCGGCCGCGCCCGCGCGTCGAAGAGCAGCCCGTCCCTGGCGAGAGTGGCGGCCTCGGCCGCGTCGAGCACCGGCATGCCGCCCGGCTCGACGACGATGTCGCCCTCCGCCGGTGACGGGATCTCGTCGGTGAGCGGACGCTCTTCCTCCGCCCACGCGGCGAACCCGCCGTCCAGCACGGCGACCTCGGCGTGCCCGGCCCAGCGCAGCAGCCACCACGCCCGGGCCGCGACCGAACCGTCGGAGTCGTCGTAGACCACCACCGGGTGACCGGCGCGGACCCCGGCCGCCCGCAGGTGCCGCTGCAACGTCTCCGGCTCGGGCAGCGGGTGACGGCCGCCCTCCCCCGGCTCCCCGGCGAGCGCCGTGTCGAGGTCGACGTACACCGCGCCCGGGAGATGCGCCTCACGGTAGGAATCGGCGCCGGGCGGCCCGGCGAGCCGCCAGCGGACGTCGAGGACTACGGAGCGTGCGGATTCCGGCCCGGAGAGCCGCTCGGCGAGTTCGCTGGTGGTGATCATGGGGCGCATGGGCCCATCTTCCCGTGCCCCACGTCTCCATGCCCAGCTTGGGGGACTTTTCCCGCCTCGGTGCTTGTTCTCCCCACGCCTGCGTCGCTGTCGGTGCCAGCGACTACGATGAGCAACGCGGACGAAGGGGACAGCGTGAACGATCTCATCGACACCACAGAGATGTACTTGCGTACCATCTACGAGCTCGAAGAAGAAGGTGTCGTCCCGCTGCGGGCCCGGATCGCGGAGCGGCTGCAGCAGAGCGGCCCGACCGTGAGCCAGACCGTCGCCAGGATGGAACGCGACGGACTGGTCGTGGTCGCGGACGACAGGCACCTGCAGCTGACCGAGCACGGTCGCGAGCTCGCCATCGCGGTCATGCGCAAGCACCGGCTGGCCGAGCGCCTCCTGGTCGATGTCATCGGCCTGGAATGGGAGCACGTCCACAACGAGGCCTGCCGCTGGGAACACGTGATGAGCGAGGCCGTCGAGCGCAAGCTGGTGAAGCTGCTCGACCACCCGACCACGTCGCCCTACGGCAACCCGATCCCGGGGCTGGACAAGCTCGGCGACGGTGATCCCGCCCCGCCCGCCGAAGCCGACCTCGTGCGGCTCGACGAGTTCGCCCGCATGGGCGGCGGCGAGGTCGAGATCCGCCGCATCGCCGAGCACGTGCAGCTGGACGAGACGCTGATGACGGAGCTCAAGTCGGTCGGCATCGTGCCCGGCAGCCGGGTCAAGGTCGGCAAGACGGCGCCCGGCGGCACCATCGAGGTCACCGGCGGGAGCAGCACCGCGCAGGTGCCCGTCTCGGCGTTGCACGCCGTGCTGGCGCAGGCCAGGTGAGCGCCGCGTCCGACGCCGCGGAGACCTTCCAGGACCTCCACGGCCGGGCTCCGGCCGGCGTCTGGTCCGCACCGGGCCGGGTGAACCTGATCGGTGAGCACACCGACTACAACGACGGTTTCGTGCTGCCGTTCGCCCTCCCGCACCGGCTCGCCGCCGCGGCGTCGCCGCGCGAGGACGGTGTGCTGACCGTGGCCACCCTCGGCTCGGACGGGCGGGTCCAGGAATCCGGCCCGCTCACCATCGCCGATCTGCGGCCCGGCTCGGTGGAGGGGTGGGCCGCGTACCCGGCCGGGGTCGCGTGGGTCCTGCGGGACCAGGGCCTCACCGGTGGCGCGGACGTGGCGATCGCGGGGAACGTGCCCTCGGGGGCTGGTCTTTCCTCCTCCCACGCGCTCGAATGCGCCGTCGCGCTCGCCCTCCTGGGGCTGGCGGGCATCACCCCGGGGACCGGCGCGGGTGCGCCGACCCTGCACGAGGTGGCCCGCTGGGTGCAGCGTTCGGAGAACGACTTCGTCGGGGCGCCGACCGGCCTGCTCGACCAGACCGCTTCCCTGTGCTGCACGGAATCGAACGTGCTGTTCCTCGACGTCCGTTCCGGCGAGCTGGAGCAGGTGCCGTTCCCGCTGGAGGAATCCGGCGTCCGGATCATGATCATGGACAGCCGCACGAAGCATTCGCACGCCGAGGGCGGCTACGGCGAACGCCGCCGGGGCTGCGAGCGCGCCGCGGAGCTGCTCGAAGTGAAGGCGCTGCGGGACATCGGCGTCGACGGGCTGGACACCGCTCTCGCGAAGCTGCCGGACGAGCTCGTGCCGCTGGTGCGCCATGTGGTGACGGAGAACCAGCGCGTCCTCGACACCGTGGACCTGTTGCGGGCGGGCCGGATCACCGAGATCGGCCCTCAGCTCGACGCCTCGCACGTGAGCATGCGCGACGACTACCGGATCTCCACCCGTGAACTCGACCTCGCCGTCGATTCGGCCCGCGAGGCCGGGGCGCTCGGCGCGCGGATGACCGGCGGCGGCTTCGGCGGGTCGGCGATCGCCCTGGTCCGCGAGTCCGATGTGGACACCGTGGGCCGGGCGGTGAAGGCCGCGTACGAAGCGGCGGAGCTGCGCCACCCCAGGCTGTTCACCGCCGTGCCGTCGCGTGGCGCGGGCCGCGACGAGCTCTAGCGGCCGCACCACCCCCGGGCGCGCACCGTGCCCGGGGGCGAGGACACTGGGCCGCGACCGCATCCGCAGCAGAAAGGCGCGAACGTGACCGACGAACCGACCAAGACCCTGAAGCTGATGGTGACGGGCGGAGCCGGTTATGTGGGCAGCGTCTGCGCGGCCCGCCTCATCGAGGCCGGGCACGACGTCACCGTGGTCGACGACCTCTCCACCGGGCACGCCGACGCGGTGCACCCGGACGCGACCTTCGTCGAGGGCGACGCCGCCGAGGTCGCCCAGCGTCTGCTCGGCGACGGCTTCGACGGTGTCCTCCACTTCGCCGCCAAGTCGCTGGTCGGCGAATCGATGACGGATCCGGCGAAGTACTGGGAAGGCAACGTCCTCACCTCGCTCCGCCTGCTCGAGGCGATGCGCGACCACGGCACGAAGCGGCTGGTGTTCTCCTCCACCGCGGCCACCTACGGCGAGCCCGAGTCCTCCCCCATCCCGGAGACGGCGCCGACCCAGCCGACCAACACCTACGGCGCGACGAAGCTGGCCATCGACCACGCGATCACGTCGTTTTCGCGCGCCCACGGCATCGCCGCGGTCAGCCTGCGCTATTTCAACGTCGCCGGCGCCTACGGCTCTTTCGGCGAGCGGCACACCACCGAAACCCACCTGATCCCCCTCGTGCTCCAGGTCGCCACCGGGGACCGCGAGCGGATCCAGATCTTCGGTGACGACTACCCGACTTCGGACGGCACCGCCATCCGCGACTACATCCACGTGGTCGACCTCGCCGACGCGCACCTGCTGGCCCTGCGGCACGCCGCCGACGGCGAACACCGCATCTACAACCTCGGCAGCGGCACCGGTTTCTCGGTGCTCGAGGTGATCGAGGCGTGCCGCCGCACCACCGGTCACGAGATCCCCGCCGCGGTCGCGCCGCGCCGCGCGGGCGACCCGTCGGTGCTGGTGGCCTCCAGCGAGCGAGCCGGTGACGAGCTCGGCTGGAAGCCCGAGCGCACCGATCTCGACGGCATCGTGGCCGACGCCTGGGCGTTCACCCAGTCCCGCCGGAACGTCTGAGCCTGATTTCCGGTGGTCCTTCGGCCTGCTGCCGCAGGACCACCTCGATCAGATCGGACGGCGGCACCATCGCGTTGAGGGCCGTGGTCAGCAGCTCCGCCAGCCGGTGCCCGGGGTCGGCCTCGGCGGCCCTGGCCAAGGCCATCCCGGCGGTCGCCAGGTCACCTCGGACGTAGGCGGCGTGCGCCTTCAGGACGAGTGCCTCGGCCGCTTCGGGTGCCGGGAGCTCCCGGGCCAGGATGAGCCAGAGGTCCTCCGCCACGCGGGCGAGCGCCGAATCCGCAGGGACGGCCGTGAGCAGACAGGCGCCGCGAACCTCGACGAGGGAAAGCGCCCAGGCCAGCCGGACGGCTTGGTCGTCGCTGATCGCCCGGTCTCCGCCGTCGACTCGAGTGAGGGCGGCGTTCACCTCGGCGACTCCGGCCGGGACGGGATCTTCCCCTCGCCACGGCGGATCGGCCATCCTGGTGAGCTGATCGGCACGTCTGGCGAGCGTCTCCGGCGCGACGGGGTCGAAGAGCCGCTCGACCTCGTCCCGGCTCGCGTGGGTGACGTGCCCGGCGCCGGTGACGACCGCGGCGGCCACCGAGTCCCGCGGATCCGGCAGGATCCCGCCACAGGTCCGCTCCCGGTAGCAGCCCCACCGCACGTCGGCGGCGATCCGGGGCGCCCACACCGAATGTGTCACCGAGATCTCGTACTCGGCCAGCGAGGCTTCCAGGCGCCGGATGAACCGGCGCCGCGGTGGCCGCCCCGCCTTGTTCGCGGTGCCACCGCCGACCACCGCGAGGGTGGCACCGGTGTGGCCGGACACGGCGAGCCTGATCGCCAGGTCACGCGCCTGGTCTTGTTCCAGGCCGGGCGGCGGCAGGTCCACGCGCATGACGAGGCCCTGTTTCATCCGTCCCGGGCCGCGCAGGCCGAAGACGACGACGGAGTCCTCGGGGTGGAATCCGAGGAGGTACGGGATCGCGGCGAGCAGGTCCGCCGGATCCGTCAGATCGACCTTGGTCCTGCCGGTCGGGGTGGAAGTGGTCATGCCCCCACCCTGCGGCGGGAATGGGGCCGCGGGGTGGGGGCATGACAGATCTGTGGACAGCCGGGACCGTTGTGGACAACCGCCGCGGGACCGGTCGTGGGACGCCGATCCTGTCGGTGAGGTGATCTACAGTGCCCGGCCCCGAGGGATCAGCCGCAGTGTTCGAACGGGCTCTCGTAAGCGTTCGATCCGACCGAACCGCCCCACTTGACGCAGGTCGAGGCGGCCGTCTTCTTCACCGGTCCGGCGTAGTAGGTGAAGCTGCCGGAGTCGGTCACACGAGCCGAACCCTGCACCTCGAGGAACGCCGAAACCGGCGAAGCGGTGCCGAGCGAAACGGCCTTCAGCGTGGTGACGCAGTTGGCCCCGGTCGAGGCGTTGTACAGCAGGTACGCGGTTCCCGAACCGTTCGCGAGCCCCTGCGAGTCGACGACCGAGAAGCCGCTGCCGCACACCTCGGTGGCCTCGTACGGGTTGCCGCCGCACGAGTTCTTGCTGGTGAAGTTCGTGTGGCCGTAGTACGGCACCGCGACCCCGTTCAGCACCGCCTTCTGCACCACGCCGTTGAGCCGCTCTTCGAAGTGCAGGTGCGGACCGGTCACCCCGCCGGTCGCGCCGGCCGTGCCGATCTGCTTGCCGAGGCTGACGGCCTGGCCGACCGAGACGGACTGCGTCGAAAGGTGGGCGTACCGGGTACGCCAGCCGCCACCGTGGTCGATCTCGACCCAGCGCCCATAGCTCGTGCTGCCTTCGTTGGCGACCCGGGTGACGGTGCCGCCCGCCGAGGCCAGCACCGGCATCCCGGTGATGCCCGACTTCTGGAAGTCGACCGAGTTCGCCGGGCTGTGCCCGCTGAACGTCGCCGCCGTGACCGTGACGCCGCATTTGAAGGGGACCTGGAAGTTCGGGGCGGCCGATGCCTGCGTCGTGCCGGCGAGGGTCAGGCCGAGCGCGGGGACGACGGCGGCCGCGGCGAGCACTGCGAAACGGCGCAACCTGGACATGGAGACCTCCATCAGGTGGGGAAGCCGGACAGGAACGGAGCAAAGCCGGGGGAAATACATTTTCCGTACAAGCCCGAGGTCGGGTCGGCGTTTTCCATCCGAAACGCCGGATGCCACGTCCCGGGCGGGACGTGGCATCCGGAAAGCGCGGCCCTGATCAGCCGAAGGCGGCACGCAGCGCGGGTTTGCCGCCCGCCACCGGCAGCACCAGCGTGGTGCGGTTCAGTTCGACCGAGACACCGGCGCCCGGCTTCGGCCGGAGCGTGTAGTCGTGGTCGCTGGAAGCCACCAGGAACTCGATCTTGTGCCCGGCCGCGAGCAGGTAGTCCTTCGCGACCAGTTCCACCTCGACCTTGTAGTTCTCACCAGGGGTGATCGGGTCGGTGCGGGCGGGGTCGCGCCGGTTCTGCGGGTCGGTCCAGCCCCGGGTGATCACCTTCGCCGTCCCGTCCGGGGCGCGGTCGAGGAGCACCGCGGTCACGTTCGCGGCCGGCTTGTCGAAGGACAGGGACAGGTCGGTCTTCACGGTTCCGGAAAGCCGCACGGGCTGCTTCGCCGCGGTGGTCGAGTACAGCAGACGGTTACCCGAAGACGTGGCGGCCGCCAGCTGTTCGATCGTCTTGCCCGCGTCGTCCGCCAGCGTCTCGACGGCGGCCTTGCCCGGGACGGGGTTCCGCGTGTCGAGCTTGCCCTTCGAAGAACCGCCGGGCCACGGGTAGAGCTTGACGTCCTGAGTGCCGGGCAGCGGCCACTCCGGCTCGTCCACCCACGACTTGTCCTCACGCTGGATGGTGGCCTTCGGCTCGCGCTCGATGCCGTTGTCGATGCCGTAGAGGTAGTGCGACATCCACTTGTTCAGCGTCGCGAGCCAGACGTCGCGGCGGAGGCTGTACGGATCGGCGTGCCCGGCCTGGTGCAGCCAGATCTTGTGCTCGACACCGCGCGCCTTGAGCATTTCGTACCAGCGGGTGCCCTGGTCGGTCTTGACGTTCCAGTCGCCGAGACCGTGCACCACGAGCACCGAGGCGCGCACCTTGTTCACGTCGTTGCGGTAGTTCCGCACGTCCCAGAAGCGGCTGTAGTCGCCGGTCACCCGGTCCTGGTCCACGCCGATCTGGTCGATCAGCGGACGGCAGACGGCGCGATCCTGGCGCGTGTAGACGTAATCCGCGAGCACGTCCGCGTCCTCGCCCTGGAAACCGCCGGCCGCGACGACGGCGCCGTCGTTGCGGTAGTAGTCGTACCAGCTGGAGATCGCCGCGATCGGCACGATCGTCTCCAGCCCTTCGACGCCGGTGCTGGCCACCGCGTTGGGCAGCGTCCCGTTGTAGGAGACGCCCGTCATACCGGTCTTGCCGGTGCTCCAGTCGGCGACCGCGGCCTTGCCCGCCGCGTCCCGTGCCGTCGCGCGGCCGTTCAGCCAGTCCACAATGGACTTCGCGCCGATGGTCTCGTTGACGTCGCCGGTGCTCGGGCAGCCGGTGGACTGACCGCTGCCGAGCGATTCCCCGTACACCACGGCGAACCCGCGGGCGGTGAAGTAGTCCTGGTAGCGCCAGCTGATCGGTGCCGCGTTGGGGCCGACGGTCTTCGTCGCGATCCGCGGGCCCGCCGGGGCGCGCTTCGCGCCGGGCACGTACAGCTCCACGTCGACGTTGTGGTTCGCGACGTCGTTGCCGCCCGCGTAGTACGGGCTGGCCTGGTAGACGACCGGGACCTTCATGCCCTGCTGTGTCGCGCGAGGACGCACGACCTCCGCGTGCACGAGGTCGTCCTTGCCGTCGTGGTCGCTGTCGACCGGCGCGGTGACCCAGACGTTCTCCCGGATGACGTCCGCCGGGTCGAACACCGGCTGGGCTTGGCCGTCCTTGAAGACCGGCGTTGGCGGCGCGTCGGCTTGGGCGGGCAACGCCGTCGCCGGAAGGACCAGGACGGCGGTGAACAGGGCGGCGAGCCTGGCGACTCTCACAAGACCCCCAAAAGGCTGGTGGGCAAGACGAAGCTGAGGCTTCCGGCCACCCGATCGGGTGTCAAGAGACTAACGTCGGAGGCATGCCGAGCACCCTGGAAGCACCGATCGTCGCCGTCACCGTCTATCCGCACCACGCCCGGATCACGAGGCGGGCTTCGGCGGCCCTCGACGGGGAAACGCGTTTCGCCTTCGCGGGCCTGCCGTGGAACCTGGACACGGATTCGGTCCGCGTCACCGGTTCCGGTCCGGCGGTCATCGCCGGGGTCGACGTCGCCGTCGAGCGCCATCCCGCGCCCGCGGACGCTTCACTGCGCGCGCTGACCGAACAGCGAAAGGCCGATCAGGCGGTGGTCGACGAGGTCGCGGACGCGGTCTCCGCCGAGACTGCGAAGGTCGAACTGCTGACCGGCCTGGCGACCCGTAGCGGCAAGAGTTTCGCGAAGGCGCTCGCGGCGGGCACGGCGGAGCCGCCTCGAGTCGCCGAAGTCACCGACGCACTGGGCACCCAGCTGGCCGAGGCGCTGGGCAAGCGCCGCGAACTCGGCATCCGCCTCGCCCGGCTCCGTGACGACCTCAAGGCTCTGGACCGCGAGATCGAGGCGAAACAAGGGGCGTCCGAAGTGGACAGCGCGACGGTCACGGTCGAGCTGGAGCCCGGGGAGGACGGCGCGGAGATCGGCCTCGAACTGTCCTATGTGGTCGCGAACGCGAGCTGGGAGCCGGGCTACGACGTGCGTGTCCGCGGTGAGGACGTCTCGCTGACCTGGTACGGGCGGATCACCCAGCACACCGGCGAGGACTGGCCGGAATGCGACCTGGCCCTCTCGACCGCGCGGCCGGCGAACACCGTCGAAGTACCGGAGCTCGAACCCTGGTTCCTCGACCGCGTGCGTCCGGTCCAGCCGTTGATGGCGCGCGCGGCGTACGGCAGCGCGTCGCCCGCGGGTGGCGGGATGCCGGAGGCGGCGGGCATGCCGGCGCCCGCCGGCCCCCCGATGGCCGCGCTGACGGCGTCCGTCGAACAGGGCACCACCGCGGTCACCTACCGGCCGGGCCGCCCGGTGGCGGTGCCGTCGGGGGCGCAGGGCCACCGCACGACGCTCGCGCAGCTGGAGCTGACGGCGAAACTGGGCTACATCTCCGCTCCGGCGGTGTCCCCGGAGGCGTTCCTTCGGGCGACCGTGGTCAACACTTCGGAGCACACGCTGCGGCCGGGGAAGGCTTCGGTGTTCCACGAGACGGAGTTCGTCGGCACCACGCGGCTGGACGTCTGGGCGCCGGGCGAGGAACTCGAACTCGCCCTCGGCGTGGACGACCGGATCCGGATCGAGCGCGAACTCACGCACCGCACGGCGAGCAAGGCGACGCTGTCCGGCGTCCGCAAACGGGAAGCCGCGTACACCACGACGATCGTCAACCACAGCCCGCGCGAAGCCGTCGTGACCGTGCTGGACCAGGCACCGGTTTCCCGGGACGACGCGATCACCGTGCGGGACGTGCGCACCACGCCGGAGCCGGTGGAGCGGACCGAGCTGGGCGAGTTCACGTGGCGGCTGACGCTCGCTTCGGGCGCGAAGGGCGTCGTGACGCTCGGGTACCGGGTGGACGTCGCGAAGGGGGTCGAGCTGTCGGGGTGGCGCGAGTAGCCGCCCCCGGATGTCATGAAAGGGCCGTTCAGGACATCTTTCGTCCTGAACGGCCCTTTCATGACACTTGGCGGGCCGGTCAGCCCTGCGAGATGTACGCCTCCAGCTGTTCCTGGCTCTGCTCCAGCTGTTCCATCCGGGTCTTCACGACGTCGCCGATGCTCACGATCCCCGCCAGCCTGCCGTCCACCACGACCGGGACGTGCCGGATCCGGCGTTCGGTCATCAGGACCGACAGCTGGTCCACCGAATCCTCGGGGGTGCAGCTTGCGACCATCTTCGTCATGATCGCGGACACCGATCCGTCGAGCAGCTGGGGTCCGCGCTCGTTGAGCCGCCGCACCACGTCCCGTTCGGAGACGATCCCGACGATCCCGCCCTCGGGGTCGACGACCACCAAGGCGCCGACGTTGTGCTCCGCCAGTCTCTCGAGCAGTTCGGTTACGTTCGTCTCCGGCGAGACGGTCGCGACGGCCGCCCCCTTGTTCCGCAACAGATCGGAAATCCGCATACGCGCTCCTCCCGGATGGGTGACCTGAGTCACTCCAGGTTATGGCCTCACCGCCGTGCGCGAAAGTCCGGAGAGTCCGGTTCGAGACCGAGCCGGGTGGCGAGCGCGTCGTAGGCCTCGATGATCCCCAGGCCGTAAGGGTCGTCGCCGAGCGCGCCGAGTGTTTCCCGCCCGAGCGCCCAGTGCTTCTTCGCGGACTCGTGATCACCCAGTTTGCGGTAGTCCTCGGCGAGGTTCAGGTGCAGCGAGGGATAGAACCCGCGTACGGCGAGCGTCGCGTGGTACTCCTTGGCGCGTTCGTCGGTGAGGGAATCGGCCGCCGCGAGCGCGCGGAGATCCCACGCGAGTTCGTCGGCCGGGTCGTCGCACACGTCGGCCATGTAGTGCGCGAGCGCGCACCGGTGCAGCGGGTCGCCGTCCTCGCCGATCCGTTCCCACAACGCCGCGAACCTCCCGCGCGCGCCGGCGCGGTCACCGGAGATATGCGCCTGGAGACCGGTATTGATCTCGGCCATCACCTCGTCGGTCATTTGACGTCCGAAGCGGGCGCCGCCCAGGTGTTGCACGCCGACGTCGTCTTCCCGGAGAACCCGGCCTTCGCCCATTTCAGCTGATTACGACGGCTGCCGTGGGTGTCGCTGTCGTCTGCGCGGCCGTAGTCGTCGAGTGCCGCGTTCGCCAGCGACTTGCTGATCGAGCCGCGACCGGCGGCGGCCGCGAGGGCGAGCGCGCCGAAACAGTTCGCCTGCAGTTCGATGCGGCGAACGAGTTCCTTGTCGGCCGGGCTGTCCTCGCCCGGTGACGACATCTTCTCCGCGGCCGCCGACAGGATCCCGCTGGACCGCTGGATGTGGTGCCCGTACTCGTGGGCCATCGTCGCGAGATGACGGGACCGTTCGAGACCCGCGTCGCCCAGCATCCACTGGGTCGGCGCGTAGATCGTGGTGTCGCCGCCGCAGTAGTAGGCGACGGCCTCGTTCTCGCTCGGCGCCTTTCCGCACGCGCTGGTCTCGGGCAGCGTCACCTGCACGGTCACCGTCAGCGCGGGTTCGTTCGCCTGGTCCAAGGCGGGTTTCCAGGATTCGGCGAGACAGGACACGAAGGTCTTGTAGTACGTCTCCAGTTTCGCTGGCTCGCGGCTGATCGCGGGCAGCCGGCAGGTGACGGCGCCGAGCGCGATCCCCTCCGCCAGCAGCGGGTTCGTCTCCAGTTCCCGCACCTCCTTCGGCGCGGGTTTCGCGTTCCCGGCGGGCGCTTTGGCCCCTTCGGAGGTGTACACACCGGACGCCGGGAGGGCTTGGCCGTCGATCTTCCGCGGCCCGCCCGCCATCGCCATCCCGGTGGTCGTCAGCGCGGCGACGATGAGCAGACCGACGACGGCCGCCCCCGGGTTCCGGCGAGGCGGCGGGGGCGCGAACGGTCTGGGTACCTCGTCGGTGCCGGTCATGGTGTCCCCCAAACGTGCGAGCCCACAGCATACGGAATGCCACACCTGGTGGCGCCGGGACGGAGCACCCGGCGAGACTGTGGGCATGAGTGACGAGGACCCGTACCTGTGGCTGGAAGACGTGACCGGCGAAGCGGCGCTGGACTGGGTGCGAGCCCGCAACGCCGAGGCGCTGGCGGAACTGTCCACCGGCGAGCGGTTCGCCGGGATCCGTGACGAGGTCCGCGAGGTCCTCGACGCCGACGACCGGATCCCGTACATCCGGCGCCGCGGCGAATATCTGTACAACTTCTGGCAGGACTCGGCCAACCCCCGCGGCCTGTGGCGCCGCACCACCCTGGAGCAGTACCGGCTCGACGACCCGGAGTGGGAACTCCTGCTCGACGTCGACGCCCTGGCCGAGGCCGACGGCGAGAACTGGGTGTGGCAGGGCGCGGCCGTCCTCCGTCCGGGGTATCACCGCGCGTTGGTCGAACTGTCGCGCGGAGGCGCCGACGCGACCGTGGTCCGCGAGTACGACCTCGACGAGCGCCGTTTCGTCGACGACGGGTTCTTCGTCCCCGAGGCCAAGACCAGGATCGGCTGGATCGACCAGGACCGCGTCTACGTCGGCACCGACTTCGGTCCGGGGACGCTGACCAGTTCGGGCTATCCGAGGCTGGCGAAGGAATGGCGTCGCGGCACGCCGCTCGAAGAGGCGACGGTGGTCTTCGAGGGCAAACCGGACGACGTCTCGGTGTCCGCGCACCACGACCCGACCGAGGGCTGGGAGCGCGACTTCGTCTACCGGTCGGTCGACTTCTACCGCACGGAAAGGTATGTCCGGACGGCCGCCGGTCTCGACCGCATCGAGGTCCCCGAAGACGCCCAGACGTCCTCGCACCGTGAGTGGTTGCTGATCCGGCTTCGCTCGGACTGGACCGTCGAAGGCACGACGTACCCCTCCGGCACCCTGCTCGCCTCCGACTTCGACGCGTTCATGGCGGGCGAGCGCACCTTCACGACGTTGTTCACGCCGGACGCGCACACGTCGCTGGAGTACTGGGCGTGGACGCACAACCACCTGCTGCTCTCGACGCTGTCCGACGTCCGGACGGAACTGCACGTGCTCACGCCGTCCGAAGGCTGGACCTCCCGGCCGCTCGCCGGCGCCCCGGAACTGGGCACCGCGCAGATCACCGGCACGGACCCCGACGTCAGCGACGAATACCTGCTCGACTCCAGCGGTTACACCCAGCCGTCGACGCTGAGCTATGGGCACGTCGGCGGTGACGTCGAGGTCCTCAAGCGCGCTCCGTCGTTCTTCGACAGCGAAGGCATGACGGTCTCGCAGTACTTCGCGACGTCCGAAGACGGCACGAAGATCCCGTACTTCGTCGTACGCCCCTCCGGTGCCGAAGGCGGCCCGACGCTGCTGACCGGCTACGGCGGCTTCGAGGTCTCACTGACCCCCGGCTACAGCGGCATCATCGGCCGCGGCTGGCTCGCGCGAGGCGGCACGTACGTCGTCGCGAACATCCGCGGTGGCGGCGAATACGGGCCGGACTGGCACACCTCGGTGACCAAAGCCAAGCGGTACAAGGTCTACGAGGACTTCTCGGCCGTCGCCGCCGATCTCGTCGAGCGCGGGATCAGCGAGCCGTCCCGGCTCGGGATCCAGGGCGGCAGCAACGGCGGGCTGCTGATGGGTGTCATGCTGACGCGCTACCCGCACCTGTTCGGCGCGATCGTGAGCCAGGTCCCGCTGCTGGACATGAAGCGGTACCACAAGCTCCTCGCGGGAGCGTCGTGGATGGCCGAGTACGGCGACCCCGACGATCCGGCGGAATGGGACTTCATCGGGAAGTACTCGCCGTACCAGAACGTCCACGCGGACCGCGCGTACCCGCCGGTCCTGTTCGTCACCTCCACCCGCGACGACCGGGTGCATCCCGCGCACGCGCGCAAGATGGTGGCGCGGATGGCGGAGCAGGGGCACGACGTGCGGTACCACGAGAACATCGAGGGCGGGCACGGCGCGGCGGCCGACAACGAGCAGCTCGCGTTCAAATGGGCGCTGATGTTCGAGTTCCTGTGGGAGAAGCTCGTCTGACATGTCATGAAAGGGCCGTTCAGGACATCTTGCGTCCTGAACGGCCCTTTCATGACACTGGGACCTCACTCGGTCACCTTCGCGAGCACCACCCCTCCGACGATCAGCGCCATCGCCGCGAACCGGCCGAAGCTGACCGGGTCCTTGTGGATCACGATGCCGAACACGATCGCGCCCACCGCGCCGATCCCGGTGAAGACGGCGTACGCGGTCCCCACCGGGATCGAGTCCATCGCCTTCGACAGCAGGTACACCGCGGCGACGCCGAGCACGAAGCACAGCACGGTCGGCCAGAACCGGGTGAAGTTCTCCGTCGGCTTGATGCTCTGCGACCAGGCGACCTCGACGGCTCCCGCCAGCAGCAGGATTCCCCAGCCCATCAGACTTCCCTCCCAGCCTTTTCGGCGCCGAGGAGCGCCTGCTCCCGCGACGCGATCCGGTCGGCGTCACGCGGGCTCAACCGCGGGTCGACCAGGGCGTTCGTCAGTTCGGAGTGCAGGAAGGTGACGTCCCGGACGTCGTAGTGCCCGGCGAAGAAATCGCGCAGGTAGCGCTCGTGGTGGTCGACCGGCTCGCGCGGCGTACCCGGCAGGTACGTCCCGCCGCGCGCTCCCGCGACCACGAAAGCCTTGCCAGCCAAGGACATCTTCGGGAACGTCACCTGGTCGATCCACAGCTTGAGCGTCGCGGGGATCGAGAAGTTGTACATCGGCGCGCCGATCAGCACGACGTCGGCGGCGAGCAGTTCGGCCAGCAGCGGCTCGATGACCGCCCAGGCTTCGCGCTGCTCCGGCGTCTTCACCACGGAGGCGTAGCCGTCCGGATCCGTGATCCCCGCCTGGAGGAGGGCGTCGCAGATCTCGGTCCAGGCCTGGCCGATCGGCGGCACCGGGTCGGCGGCCAGGTCGCGGTAGGTGTAGGCCGCGCCCGGGTTCGCGGCACGCCAGGCGCCGGCGAACCGGGCACTCAGCTCGCGGGAGAACGACGCGCTGCGGGCACTGGAGTCGAGGTGGAGAAGGTGGCTCATCGGGGCCTCCGGGACCAGGAAGTGGACACGGCGTCCACTTGCTTCGCCGGGTACAAGTGGACGCCGCGTCCGGATATTCCCTAGGCTGCGAAACATGCCGGAAGATCTGCTCGCGAACGGTCCGGGACGGGAACGTTCGGACGCCGCCCGTAACCGCGCGAAGATCCTGGAGGCCGCCGAAGGGCTCTTCGCCGCACGTCCGGCGGCCGACATCACCATGGAGGACATCGCCAAAGCGGCCGGAGTCGGCCGCGCGACGCTGTACCGCCGTTACCCGGACCGCTCGGCGATCGCCGTGGCCCTGCTGGACGAACACGAGCGGGAACTCCAGGAGCGGCTGCTCACCGGCCCTCCCCCACTGGGGCCCGGCGCGCCGCCCGCCGAGCGGCTGGCCGCGTTCTACGCGGCGATGATCGGACTGCTCGCCCGGCACGCGCATCTCGTCCTCGGCACCGAGGTCGGGCACTCGCGGTTCACCACCGGGCCGTACCGGCTGTGGCGCACCCATGTCCGCCATCTCGCGGAGCAGGCGGGCGCCCCGGATCCGGACGTGCTCGCCGACGTCCTGCTGGCGCCGCTCGCCGTCGAAGTGTTCCTGCATCAAACAGGCGAGCTCGGCCTGAGCGTCGAACGGATCACCGACACCCTGGCCGAGCTCGCCCGGCGAACGCTCTCCTGATCAGCCGGCGAGACCGTCGACGACCAGCTTCATCACGGCCTGCCAGTGCTCGCGCTGCGCGGCGCGCTCTTCCGGGCCGGTCAGCCGCTCCTGGTGGAAGACCACGGTCGTCTTGCCCGGCCCGGCCGGACGGAGCCCGACCTGGACCGTGCTCTCGTGATCCCAGTCCTTCGGCCGCCAGGTGAGACGGATCTTCTCGCGTTCGCGGTACCCGCGGACCTCGCCGACGGTGCCCTCGGCCGTCTCGTACGGCGCGCCCTTCTCCGGCTCCAGCGACACTTCGCCCAGCCAGGCCGCCAGGCCCGGACCCGAGAGGTACTCCCAAACCTCGTCCAGCGGATACGCCACCGTCTTGGACACGCCGATCTCCCAGCCCGCGTCCTTCGTCTTGCCGATCATCACGCCTCCGCTGTAACCGTCTTACATGGTTTCTGAAACCGACTATAGTGGTTACATGACTCCGGGAACAAGAGTGCTCGTCAACGCCCAGGGCGAGCGGTACCGGTTCGACCCGGGCAGCCTCAGCCTCGAACTCATGCTGACCGGCGGCCCCGGCCCGTACGAGCGTTACGAGATCGCGCATACGCCGTCCGCCCTCGCCGACTGGTTCACCGGCTCCCGGCTGGCGCTGACCGCTCCCCTGACCGACGTCCGGATCCGGCCCGCCGAACTCACCGCGCTCAAGGAGCTGCGGGACACGCTCTACCGCGTCGCACCAGCCCTCGCCCGGGGCGAAGCACCGTCGGCCGACGACCTCGCCGTGCTGAACAGCGCGACCGAAGCCACCCCGAGGCCGCTCGTGGACCCGGAAACCCGGCGGCTCGCCTGGGCGCCACCCGTCACCGGGAAGCAACTCCTCGGCGCCGTCGCCCGCGACGCCATCGGCCTGGTCGCGGGCGAACGCTCCGGCCGCGTCCGCGAATGTTCCGCGAGCGACTGCTATCTGCTGTTCTTCGACACCTCGCGGTCGGGCAACCGCCGCTGGTGTTCGATGGAGCGCTGCGGCAACCGCGCCAAGATCCGGGCGTACCGGGCCCGGACCGAAACCGCGTGATCGCTAGGATTCCCGGCGATGCAGGGTGAAGCGAAACTGGAGCAACGCGTCGTCGACACGGCGGAAAAGCTGCTGGCCAAAAAGAAGTCGGTGACCGCGCTCGGCATCCTCACCGGCATCGGCTGGCTCTCGGAGAACGTCGTCGACGCCTGGCAGCGCGGCCGGATCCCCGTGCTGACGGGGGCGCTGTCGGTGGCACCGGAGAAGCTGACCTTCGCTCTCGATGCCCTGCAACGCTGGGTCGCGGCCAAGGGCCTCGAAGCGTCGGAGATCGAGCACGTCGGCGCGAGCCGGGACCGGACGGCCCTCCAGGTGACCTCCGGCGAGCTCGCCGGTCTCGAACCGCTGTTCCGGACGCACTGGATCATGCCGGGACTGTCCGAAGCCAAACGCGCGCAAGTCGAAGCCAGGCAACGGAAAGCACCCGACCTCATGGTGTCGGTGGCACTGCGGGATTGGACGTGCGCCGACTGCGGCGGCACCGGCGACCTGTGGTTCGCGGAGAACGAAAAGCCGCATTGCCTCGACTGTGCCGACCTCGGCCACCTGGTCTTCCTGCCCTCCGGAGACGCCACCCTGACCCGCCGGGCGAAGAAGGCGAGCCGGCTTTCCGCCGTCGTCACCAAGTTCAACCGGTCGCGGAAACGCCATGAGCGGCAAGGGATCCTGGTCGAAGAAGCGGCACTGCGCGCCGCCGAGGAACAATGCCTCGCCGACGAGGACATCCGGGAACGGCGCCGCGGCCGCGATCGGGAACGCCGCGCCCACGAAGACGTCGAGTTCACCGCCCGGTTCCACACCGCGATCACCGAGATGTTCCCCGGCTGCCCGCCGGACCGGGCACGCGCCATCGCCGAACACGCGGGCCTGCGCGGCAGCGGCCGGGTGGGCCGGTCCGCCGCCGGGCGGGAACTGGCCGAACGAGCGGTGTTCCTCGCCGTCGTCGCCTCGATCCGGCATCTGGACACCGAGTACGACGACCTCCTCATGGCAGGAGTTGAACGCCAGGCCGCCCGCGACCGCATCCGGCCCGCCATCGACGCGGTGCTCGACCGCTGGCGATCCTGACCGCTGTCACGTTCCGGGCGCGGGCCTCGTCCACGGGGCATGTTCACCGCATACCTCATCGTGGCCATCGTGACGATCGTCCTCAACGCCGGGGCGGCGATCGCCGATTTCGTCTATGCCCCGTTCGTCCTCGAGAATTCCGCCGCCGTCGACGTACCGCGTTCCTGGATCGTGCCCCTGGGCCTGGCGAAGGCCGCGGGCGCGGCGGGCCTGACCCTCGGCCTGGTCGGGGTGCCCTACCTCGGGGCCGCGGCGGCCACCGGACTCGTGCTGTTCTACATCGGCGCGGTCGTCGCGCATGTGCGCGCCCGCGTCTTCGGCAACATGATCGTCCCCGGCGGACTCCTCGCGCTGGCCGCGGTCGTCCTGGTCCTGGATCTCGCTCAGGCCAGGTAGGGACCGAAGTGCTCGGCGACGACGTCCGCGATCGCTTCGGCGTCTTTCGAGCCGTCGACCCGCAGCACCCGGATCCCTAACCTTTCCGCGCTCCGCACGGCGTCCTCGGCGACGAGCCGGTCTCGCGCGATCCGGTTGCGCTGCGCCCGTTCGGGGTCACTGACCCGCTGTGTCACCGCCCCGGCACGGGGCAGCACACGAAGCTGGTGCTCGCGGAACTCGTCCGTGGGCACCAGCACGATCATCCGCCGGGGTGAATCCAGGAGTGGCGCGACCAGTTCCGGGCGCAGCCCCCAGCCCTCGGCGAGGATCGGGCGCCCGGACACCAGCGCGCGCAGATCGTCCAGCGCCCAGGCGAACCGGGTCGGGAAACCGGCGATCGTGTCGGCGGCCATCCGTTCGGGTGTCGTCTCGACCCAGACCGCCTCGGGGTCGGGATCCTCGACAGGCGAACCGTTCCGGACGCGGTGGGCGATGCGGCGGTCCTGATGGGCGCGGGCATCGTGGAAGTCGTAGTGGTAGACGGTGATGCCGTGGCGGCGGGCGAGCAGGCGGGAGACGGTGGACTTCCCCGCCCATTGCCCGCCGCAGATCCAGAGCGCCTGCTTGAGTGTGCCGAAAGGATCAACGATGGTCACGCACGCGCCTCCGGTGTCATGAAAGGGCCGTTCAGGACATATATCGTCCTGAACGGCCCTTTCATGACATTCGCTTTGATCTAGCTGCAGCCGGAGGTCGCTCCGCACCCTTCGCAGGCGTAGCACGAACCGGCGGGCCGCATCTTGGTGCCGCAGGTCATGCAGAGCGGCGCGTCGGAAGCGGTGCCCAGGTTCAACTCCACCAGTTCCGCCGTCGAGTGCGCGACCTTGGCGGGCTCCGCGGACGAGGAGTCCACAGTGGACCGGAGGGCGTCGATGTCGACGTTCTCCGGTTCCGCGGCGGGAGCGGTGCCGTAGCTCGCTTCGACCTGCGCCGAACGTTCGTCGGCGGTGAAGATGCCGAGCTGCGAACGCTTCTCGTACGGCAGGTAGTCCAACGCCAGCCTGCGGAACAGGTAGTCCATGACGCTGGTGGCGATCCGGATGTCCGGGTCGTCGGTCATGCCGGCGGGCTCGAAACGCAGGTTGGAGAACTTCGAAACGTAGAACTCCAGCGGGATCCCGTGCTGCAGGCCGACGGAGATCGACATCGAGAACGCGTCCATCACGCCCGAAAGGGTCGACCCCTGCTTGCCGAGCTTCACGAAGATCTCGCCGAGGCCGTCGTCCGGGTACGAACCGGCGTGCAGGTAGCCCTCGGCGCCGCCGACGGTGAACGACACCGTCTGGCTCGGGCGCTTCTTCGGCAGGCGCTTGCGGACCGGCCGGTACTCGACGACCTTCTCCGCCTCGGGCTCGGCCTTCTCCTTCTTGCCGCTGGACAGCGGCTGGCCGACCTTGCAGTTGTCGCGGTAGATCGCGAGCGCCTTGAGGCCGTACTTCCAGCCCTGGAAGTAGATCTCCTCGACCTCTTCGACGGTCGCCGACTCCGGCATGTTGACCGTCTTGGAGATCGCGCCCGACAGGAACGGCTGCACCGCGGCCATCATCCGGACGTGTCCCATCGGCGCGATGGACCGCTCCCCCACCGCGCAGTCGAACACTTCGTAGTGCTCCTGGCGCAGGCCGGGGGCGTCGACGACGTGGCCGTGCTGAGCGATGTATTCGACGATCGCTTCGATCTGCTCGCCCTGGTAACCGAGCGCGGCCAGCGCGCGCGGGATGGTCTGGTTGACGATCTGCATCGAGCCGCCGCCGACCAGCTTCTTGAACTTGACAAGCGAGAAGTCCGGCTCGATGCCGGTCGTGTCGCAGTCCATCATGAAGCCGATGGTGCCGGTGGGCGCGAGCACGGAGGCCTGCGCGTTGCGCCAGCCGCTCTTCTCGCCCAGTTCGATGCCGCGCTTCCATTCCTGGGTCGCGAGCGCGCGGACCGCGGCGTCGTTCGAGTGATAGGTCCGCACGAGTTCGTTGGCGGCGGCGTGCTTGCGCATGACCCGCTGGTGCGCCTCGGCGTTGCGCGCGTAGCCCTCGTACGGCCCGACGACCGCGGCGAGTTCCGCGGAACGCCGGTACGAGACGCCGGTCATCAGCGACGTGATCGCGGCGGCGAGCGCGCGGCCGCCGTCGGAGTCGTACGCGTGGCCGAGCGCCATGAGCAGCGCGCCGAGGTTCGCGTAGCCGATGCCCAGCTGACGGAACTTGCGGGTGGTGTCGCCGATCGCCTCGGTCGGGAAGTCGGCGAAGCAGATCGAGATGTCCATCGCGGTGATGACCAGCTCGACGGCCTTCGCGAACAGCGGCGCGTCGAAACCGCCGTCCTCGGTGGCGAACTTGAGCAGGTTCAGCGAGGCGAGGTTGCAGCTGGAGTTGTCCAGGTGCATGTACTCCGAACACGGGTTGGACGCGGTGATCCGGCCCGATTCGGGGCAGGTGTGCCAATCGTTGATCGTGCCGTCGTACTGCAGCCCCGGGTCGGCGCATTCCCAGGCGGCCTGCGCGATGGTGCGGAACAGCTTCTTCGCGTCGACCCGGTCGATGACCTCGCCGGTCGTCCGGGATCGCAGGCCGAAGTCGCCCTCGGTCTCGACGGCCTGCATGAACTCGTCGGAGACGCGGACCGAGTTGTTCGCGTTCTGGTACTGGACGGAGGCGATGTCCGAACCGGACAGGTCCATGTCGAACCCGGCGTCGCGGAGGACCTTGATCTTCTCCTCTTCGCGGGCCTTGGTCTGCACGAACTCCTCGACGTCCGGGTGGTCGACGTCGAGCACGACCATCTTCGCCGCGCGCCGGGTGGCGCCGCCGGATTTGATGGTGCCCGCGGAGGCGTCGGCGCCGCGCATGAAGGAGACCGGACCGGACGCGGTGCCGCCGGAGGACAGCAGCTCACGCGAGGACCGGATGCGGGAGAGGTTCAGGCCGGCGCCGGAACCGCCCTTGAAGATCAGGCCCTCTTCGCGGTACCAGTTGAGGATCGACTCCATGGTGTCGTCGACCGCGAGTATGAAGCACGCGCTGACCTGCTGCTTCGACGTCGTGCCGACGTTGAACCACACCGGCGAGTTGAAGCTGAACACCTGGTGCAGCAGCATCCAGGTCAGCTCGTGCTCGAAGACCTCGGCGTCGGCGGGGCTCGCGAAGTAACCGTGTTCGCGGCCGGCGTTGACGTAGGAGTGGACGACGCGGTCGATCAGCTGCTTCAGGCTCTGCTCGCGCTGAGGCGTCCCCACGGCACCGCGGAAGTACTTGCTCGTGACGATGTTCGTCGCGTTGACCGACCAGAAGTCGGGGAACTCGACACCGCGCTGCTCGAAGTTGACCGTGCCGTCGCGCCAGTTCGTCATCACGACGTCCCGGTTCTCCCAGGTGACCTGGTCGTACGGGTGGACGCCCTCGGTGGTGAAAACGCGGCGCACGGTGAGCCCGCCCGCCTGCTTCTTCTTCCCGTTCGTCCGCGCTGTGGCCGGGTTGCCTGTTCCCACGGTCTCGGTCATGGGTCTTTCCCTCACTCCCACGCGGGAGGCGGCATCAGCCGTCTTTCGCGTCTTGATCGCTCTCGTCCGGTGTGGCAGCCATGGCCTCGCGGAGGTCCGAGATCTCCTTCTCGAAGTCCTCGACCGAGGAGAAGGAGCGGTAGACACTGGCGAACCGGAGATAGGCGACGCCGTCGAGTTCGCGCAGGGGGCCCAGGATCGCCAGGCCGACCTCGTGACTCGGGATCTCCGCCAGCCCCGCCGACCGGATCGATTCCTCGACCCGCTGCGCGAGCTGCTGCAACGCGTCGTCGTCGACCGGCCTGCCCTGGCAGGCGCGGCGCACCCCCCGGACCACCTTGTCCCGGCTGAACTGCTCGGTGACCCCGGATCGTTTGACGACGGCGAGCACCATCGTCTCCGAAGTGGTGAAGCGCCGGCCGCAAGCGGCGCAGGAGCGCCTCCGCCGGATCGCCTGACCCTCATCCACCTCTCGGGAGTCGACGACCCGAGAGTCCGCATGCCGGCAGAACGGGCACCTCATCCGCCGATCACCTTCCCCTCCGCGCCGGCCGGTCCCGAGTGGACGCCCGCCCCCGCCGCCACGCAACGACGGGAAAGATCGACATGTGGATCGATCTGTGGACATCCGGTGGGTGAACACCGGCCAGCTGTGGACAACTGGTACCGAGTCTACCCCAAGCTATGGACCAACTACAGCCATGTAACTACTACATATAGCGGTGGAGACTAGATCGCTGGTCGGACGCACGCAAGCGCAACGGCCGGGTCGATCAGACACGAAAGAGGAGCTCACCCACGACGGGTGAGAGCGCCCTTCGGGATCACCTCCCGCCTTCCGCGACCTCGGCCGCGACGGGCACCGTGAGCGGCAGCCCGGGTACGAGGACGGCGTTTTCCAGGGAGTTGAGCTCCTTGATCTTGGCGACGACCGCGCCGGTGTCACTGCCTGGCGCGAATCGTGCCGCGATCTCCGTCAGCGTCTCGCCCGCGGAAACGGACACCGTGGTGGTCCGTTCGGGCACCGCGGCGCCGGGAACACCGGCCAAGAACAGACCCAATCCGGTGACGACCCCGGCGACGAGCAAGGCCATCCCGACGAGCGACGGCCACCTGAGCGGGAGCCGCCGCGGCGCCGGGCACGCCGGGGCGACGGTGGCGACGCCGGGGCGGCGGCCCGCCACGACCCGCGCCCTGGTCGGCGGACGCAAGGGCTCGGCACGCCTGCCCCGCACCACCCGCACGGGCCGGGCCGCCCCTGCCGGAACGGGCCCGGGGGAACTGGGCCGCACCAGTCCTCGATCGGCCAGAATCGACATCGGAACCTCCTCGCAGTCCTGCTGCACTCGCCGCCGGGCCTGGACCCGGCATCAAGATCGAACACGCGTTCTATCGAACGCCCGTGCGAATGTGTACCACCTTCCACCGACAAAAATCGAGCGACACGGCGTGTCCATCGAACAGATGTTTGAAATCGTCGTCCCGGCGGGCTAACGTCGTTGACCAGGGCGTCTGCTGCGCGGACGCCGCCGGTGCCGTGGGCGGGGAAGATCGTCCGCCACCGGCGAAGACACGCGAAGTCGGTCCGGGCGACCGGACGTACTGGGAGGCGACGCAGGAGATGAAGGAGCGAGACGGTGGCTAAGGAGAGCAAGGCGGGGAACGCGCCTAGGGGCTCGGGCAAGGTGCGCGCCTTGCCCGAGGTCTACGAGGTGGACGAGACCCTGACCGTGCGGCAGCAGCAGGTGCTCGACGTGATCAAACTGTGGGTGAGCCGGTTCGGCTACCCGCCGAGTGTGCGTGAGATCGGCGAGGCGGTCGGGCTGACCTCCACTTCGTCGGTGTCGCACCAGTTGCAGGCCCTGCAGCGCAAGGGTTATCTGCGACGCGACCCGAACCGCCCGCGTGCGGTGGGTGTGCTCGCCACGACGGACGACAACCCGATGGGCATCGACGTCGAGCAGCCGCAGTCGGCCGCGAAGGCCGCGTACGTGCCGCTCGTCGGCCGGATCGCGGCCGGTGGCCCGGTGCTGGCGGAGCAGGCGATCGAAGACGTCTTCCCGTTGCCGAGGGAGATCGTCGGCGAGGGTGAACTGTTCCTGCTCAGCGTCACCGGCGACTCGATGGTCGACGCCGCCATCACCGATGGCGACTGGGTCGTCGTGCGCCAGCAGCCCACGGCGGACCCGGGCGAGATCGTGGCGGCGATGATCGACGGCGAAGCGACGGTCAAGACGTTCAAGCGCAAGGACGGCCACATCTGGCTGATGCCGCACAACGAGGCGTACGAGCCCATCCCGGGTGACGACGCCACGATCCTCGGCAAGGTCGTCGCCGTTCTTCGCAGGCTGTAGCCCCAAGCCGGAGCACGCCGGGATCCCGGGTCAAGCCGACCCGGGTCAGGCTCGGCAGCTTCGGCAGCCCTTCCGCCTTTCGGTCAAGCACGCCGCTTGCGCAGCCTGCCGACCAGGAGAAGGCCGCCGATCACGACGACCGCGGCGATACCGACCTGCACGTACGGGAAGTCGGACCCCTGGCCCGTGCCACCGGCCGCGGAGGTCCCGCCCGACGTGCTGCCCTCGGATTTCGCCGCGTCCACGGCGAGGGCCGCCGCGCCCTTCACCGCCCGGATCTGCTCGCCGACGCCCTCCCCGCCGGACAGCAGCGTCCCGTCCGGATCGAAGGCGATCGCCTCCCCCTGCTTCTCGTTCGGCAGGGGTACCCGCACGGGCTCGCGCTGCAGCGCGCTCTTGAGATCCCCGTCGGTGACGGCGTAGAGGTAGGCGTCGGTGTAGGTGCGCAACGCGACCACCGAGCCGTCGGCCATCGACGCCGCGCCGGTGACGGTCATCGAACCGATCGCCCCGACGGGCCCGCCGGGGGTCGAGGTCTCCTTGATCTGCAGTGACCCCACGCTCTCCAGCGGGGTCGGCCCGGGACTGGCGAGCGGCCCCGTCGGCCGGTACACCTTCGCGTCGCCGAAGACGTCCTTGGTGATCAGGTACGGCGTGCCGGAGCGGTCCATGATCAGCGCCTCGACGTCGTGCTGCCCGTCGGGGTAGGTGAGCCGGTGCAGCGTCGCTTTGCCTTGCGGCGTCAGCGAGATCAGCGCGACCGTGTCCCGCCGCTTGCGGTTGTCGCCGGTGTCGGAAAGCCAGAAGGTGCCGTCCGCGGTACGGGCGAGGTCTTCGGGGTCGTACGGGTCCGTGGGCGCAGAGATGACCTTTTGGACCTTGCAGTCGCGGCCGAGGACGAAGACCTGGGTCTTGGTGCCGCCGTCGTTGAGGGCGTACAGGTGCTCACCGTCGGAAACCAGCCCGGAAAGCTCGCTGAGCCGGGAGTCGCTGTTCTTGCACACCGGCTCCGGAGCCGGGACCTCCTGCGCCAGGGCGGGAGCCGTCCCGCCGATGAACGCCGCCAGCACGACCGTCGCCGCGACAATCCCCCGCACATCCACCTCCGTACCGTGGAACCCCTGAAGCCCCACACTACGGAGACGTCCGGGACGGTGCGCAGTTCGGTGCGGACGCCGAGATGGGGCGGAATGTCGCGAAGGCCACTTTCAGCGCCAGCGTCGAAGGGACGTGAAGGCCCCCTTCACTGCGCGAGACGCAGTGAAGGGGGCCTTCACGTACTTGCCTACAGAGCCGAACCGTTCGTCTGGAAGTCGCTCAGCGCCGCGGCCAGCTCGGGCCTGCCGCGGACGACCAGCCGGGTACCGGTCTCGACGTGCTCTTCCTCCAGCACCTCGCCGTCAGCGTGGGCGCGGGAGACGAGCTCGCCCCGCGAGTACGGGATCAGCACCTCGACCACGACCTCCGGCCTCGGCAGCCGCTCCGCGATCACCTCGGCCAGCTCCGTGATCCCGGTGCCGGTCCGCGCCGACACCTGCACCGAACCGGCCAGCTGGTGCCGCAACCGGGCCAGCGACACCTCGTCGGCGGCGTCGGCCTTGTTGATCACCAGCAGCTCCGGCGGGAGCGGCTCGGAACGGCGCTTCGTGATCTCGGCGAGCACTTCGCGCACCGCGTTGACCTGCTCTTCCGGCGTCGGGTCGGCGCCGTCGACGACGTGCACGAGCAGGTCGGCGCTCGCCGCCTCCTCCAGCGTCGACCGGAACGCGTCCACCAGCTGGTGCGGCAGGTGCCGGACGAAACCGACGGTGTCGGTCAGCGTGTAGGTGCGGCCGTCGGGGGTCTGCGCCCGCCGGGTCGTCGGATCCAGCGTGGCGAACAGCGCGTCCTCGACGAGCACCCCGGCGCCGGTCAGCGCGTTGAGCAGGCTCGACTTGCCGGCGTTGGTGTAGCCGACGATCGCGACGCTTGGCACCTCGTTGGCCACCCGGCGACCGCGTTTGGTCTCGCGGATGGTGTCCATCGCGGCGATCTCGCGACGCAGCTTGGCCACGCGCTTGTTGATCCGGCGGCGGTCGGTTTCGAGCTTCGTCTCACCGGGACCACGCAGACCCACACCACCGTTGGCGCCACCCGCGCGGCCACCGGCCTGCCGGGACAGCGCCGCACCCCACCCGCGGAGCCGCGGGATCAGGTACTGCAGCTGGGCCAGCTCGACCTGCGCCTTGCCCTCCTTTGAGCGGGCGTGCTGCGCGAAGATGTCGAGGATCAGGGCGGTGCGGTCGATGACCTTCACCTTGACCTTCTCCTCCAGCTGACGCAGCTGGCCGGGCGAGAGCTCACCGTCGCAGATCACCGTGTCGGCGCCGGTGGCCGTCACGATGTCCCGCAGTTCCTTGACCTTGCCCGAGCCGATGTAGGTGGCGGGATCCGGACGGATCCGCCGCTGCACCAGGCCCTCCAGCACCTCGGAGCCCGCCGTTTCGGCGAGCCGCGCGAGTTCGGCGAGCGAGGCCTCGGACTGGAGGGCGCTGCCCTCGGTCCACACACCGACCAGAACGACGCGCTCCAGGCGCAACTGCCGGTATTCGACCTCGGTGACATCCGCGAGTTCGGTGGACAGGCCCGCTACCCGGCGGAGCGAGGCGCGGTCCTCGAGCTCCAGTTCGCCGGTCGAAGGGTCCATGTCGTTCAGATCGTTGTGTGTCAGTTCCGTCATCGTGCCTCCATGGTCCCACGTTTCGGCGGCGGGACCGAATTCATTACCTGCTGGGATACTTCGACAGGTAGATGGCCGTGCGTTTCGCTTCCGGGTCGACCGGCCGGGACATGAAGTCGTCGACGAGCTCCATCAGCCGTGTTTCGAACTCGATGATCTGCTCGTCCGGCACCTGGACGACCAGGCGCGTCTGCTGCACCTCGTCGAATCCCACGTCGGCGATCTCGGCCAGATAAGCCTCGAAGATCGCCTGATCGATCCCCCTGTCGCGGGAATCAAGATGCCATGACAACCCGGTCGAGCGATACGGAATTTCTTTCGCACCGCGCGTGCCGCGTCGCGGCGGGAGCGCTTCGAGGAAGCCGGTGTCGACGAGCTTGCGCACGTGGTGCAGCGTCGTCGCCGGATCGCGATCGAGCCGTTCGGCGAGCTCCTTGTTGGTGAGCGCCTCGGAGTAGGTCAACCGGATGATGCGCAGCCTTATTCCGGAGGCCATCGCGGCGATCTCGGCCTCGGTGGCGGCGCGTCGTGGAGTGGGCACCGCGACAGCCTAGAGCGATTAGTGATTGACAGTTTCCAATCACTGACGCCAAGGTGGCGTCGTGCGCAGAGACTCCCTCTTCTTCCACGCGGACTTCCGGCGGCTCTGGGCGGGTGACACGGCCAGTCAGGTGGGTGCTTTCGCCGGTCACACCGTGATTCCCCTGCTCGCGGCCACCGTGCTGGCCGCGACGCCGTTCCAGATGGGACTGCTGACCGCGGCCGAGACCATCGCGTTCCTGATCATCGGGCTGCCCGCCGGGGTGTGGGTCGACCGGATGCGGCGCCGGGTCCTGATGCTGCGAGCCGACTTCGTCCGCGCGGCGCTGCTGTTCACCGTTCCACTCGCGTGGTGGGCGGGAGTCCTGTCGCTGACACAGCTGATCATCGTCGCCACGCTCGTCGGCGTCGCGACGGTGTTCTTCGACGTCGCCTACCAGTCGTATCTGCCGTCGCTGGTCGGCCGCGAGCATCTCCTCGAAGGCAACGCGAAACTCCAGGCGAGCCAGTCGGTCGCGTTCCTGACCGGCCCGGGCATCGGCGGCGGGCTCGTACAGCTGGCGGGCGCGGCCAACGCCGTGCTGATGACCGGCGTGGGTTTCCTGACCTCGGCGCTGTGCCTGCTGCGGATCCGCACCGTCGAGGAAGTACCCGAGCAACACGAAGAGGCGAAGCTGCTCCCCCAGATCGCCGAGGGACTGCGGTTCGTCTTCACCGACGCCGCCCTGCGCTCGATCGTCGCCTGCACCGCGACCGCGAACCTGTTCAACGGCGCCTTCACCGCGGTGGAGATCCTGTTCCTGAACCGGGAACTGGGCCTGTCACCGGCGGTCGTCGGCGTCGTCCTGGCGACCGGCGGCGTGGGCGGGATCGTCGGGGCGATCCTGGCCGGGCGCATCACCCGGCGGATCGGCCAGGCGCGGTCGATCTGGTTCGTCCCGCTGCTGACGTGGCCGTTCCAGCTCCTGCTGCCGCTCGCCGCGCCGGGCTGGCGGATCGTGCTGTTCCCCGCGGCGCTGGCGATCGCGGGGTTCGGGATCATCGTCTACAACGTCGCGCAGGTGTCCTACCGGCAGGCCGTCTGCCCGGACCGGCTGCTCGGCCGCATGAACGCCAGCGTGCGCTTCGTGGTGTGGGGGATGCTGCCGCTTGGCGGGCTGATCGGCGGTGTGCTGGGCGAGGCGATCGGGATCCGGGGGACGCTGTGGTTCGTCGCGGTCGGCGAGACGGCCGCGCTGCTGTGGGTGGTGTTCTCGCCGATCCGGAAGCTTCGCGACCTTCCCAAGGAGCCGATCGCGGTCGGCTAACCGAGCCCGGCCCACCAGGTCTCGTCGAGTTCCCCGCGGGCGACGATCTCCGCCGGCCCGGTCAGCGTGGACCCGCCGCGGCGGATCTCGACCACCACGCGGCCGCCGGGGATGTCGACGGTAGCTTCGCCGGTGTCGGTACCCGCGAGGTGCAGGGCGGCGGCGACCGCGGCGACCGTGCCGGTGCCGCAGGACCGCGTCTCGCCGACGCCGCGTTCGTGGACGCGCATCTTCAGCGCGTTCTCACCCAGCAGGTTGATGAACTCGAGGTTCACGCCGTCGGGGAACACGTCGGAGTCGAAGTCGGGCTGGTCGCGCAGGTCGAGCACGTCGACGTCGTCGTCGACGACCGACACCAGGTGCGGGTTGCCGACGTTGACCGCGACCCCGGAGAACGGCTTGCCCGCGACCACGGTGACCGAGGTGCCGGTGATCGCCGCCGGTCCCATCTGCACGGTCACCGTGCCGTCGGCGTGCATCCGCACCGGCCGGTCACCGGCGCGAGTGCCGATGACGAATTCGCGTTCGGGCACGAGCCCGGAATCGACGAGGTACCGGACGAAGACCCGGACGCCGTTGCCGCACATCTCCGCGATGGAGCCGTCGGCGTTGCGGTAGTCCATGAACCATTCGCCGCCGGACTCGGCACCCAGTGCGGCCGACCGCACGATCCGGAGCACACCATCGGCGCCGAGACCACGCTGACGGTCGCACAACGCGGCCACCCGCGCTTCGGTCAGCTCGAGGCGGCCGTCGGGGTCGGGAAGCAGCACGAAATCGTTCTGTGTGCCGTGTCCCTTGAGGAATTCGATGCCGCCCATGGCCCCAAGATTACTGGGCCACCGCTTCGAGGACGCGCTCGGCCAGCCGCTCCGAACCGCCGTCGAACCACCGGATGCGCTTGTCCCGCCGGAACCAGGAACGTTGTCTCCGCACGAACCTCCGGGTGGCCTGTGCGGTGGCCGCCGACGCCGCCGGGAAGTCGCCGTCACCGTCGAGCGCGGCGATCACCTGTTGGTAGCCCAGTGCCCTCGAAGCGGTGAGCCCGTCACGGAGTCCTTGGCCCAGCAACGTCCGGACCTCGTCGACGAGTCCGGCTTCGAACATGAGCTCCACGCGGCGGTCGACGCGGATGTCGAGCTCCGCCGGTTCGCGGTCGATGCCGATCAGAACGGTGTCGTAGCGCGCGGGCCCCGGTTTCGGCAGGTTCGCCGAGAACGGTTCTCCGGTGATCTCGATGACCTCCAGCGCGCGCACGATCCGGCGGCCGTTGGTCGGCAGGATGGCCGTGGCGGCGACGGGGTCCAGTTCCGTGAGCCGGGCGTGCATCGCGGCGACGCCGATTTCGTCGGTCTCGGCGGTCAGCCGGGCGCGCACGTCGGGATCGGTGCCCGGGAACTTGAGGTCGTCGAGCACGGCTTGGACGTACAGACCGGACCCGCCGGTGAGGATCGGCACGCGGCCGGCGTCGAGGAGTTCCTCGACGCGCCGACGCGCATCGCGCTGGTACGCGGCGACGGAGGCGGTCTCGGTGACGTCGAGGACGTCGAGCAGGTGATGCGGCACACCTCGCCGCTCCTCGACGGTCGCCTTGGCCGTCCCGATGTCCATCCCGCGGTAGAGCTGCAACGCGTCCGCGTTGACCACCTCACCCCCGAGGGTGAGGGCGAGTTCGACCGCCAGCGCGGTCTTCCCGGTCGCCGTGGGCCCGACGACCGCGACCGGCCGGATCACGCGCGCTCCCAGACCGCGACGTGATAGCCGACGCCGAACGGCGCGGCCGAGTAGAGGACCTCGGCTGTCCAGTCCCCGTTCGCCATACCGGCGAGGACCTGCCAGGGCGCGCGGCCACCGGCGCCGAGTTCGGCGGCCAAGGCGGGGTCGAGCGCGGCCAGTGCTCCCGTGTCGGCCTTGGCCAGGGCGTCGCGGACCCCGGCGTCGAAACCCTCGGCGCGCGCGTCCTCACCGCCGGGGGAACGGGGGCCGTGCCTGCTCGAACCGTCGCCGAGAACGAGCACGGCGGGGTGGTCGCCCACCGCTTGGGCGAACTGTTCGCACTGGTCGGAGGGGGTGGCGGGATCCACGAGATGGACGCGGACGGACGACGCGCCGGCCTGTTCACGAAGCCAGCCGGCGACGAGCGCGGGCAACGGCAGCTCGGTTTCGGGGGCCGTCACCCGGCTGAGTGAGACGCCGAGGTCGACGCCGAAACCGCGGAACGACCCGCTCGCGTGTTCCGGTACTTCGGGCGCGCCGGCGGCCGCGCCGATGACGACCCAGTCCGGCGAAGCACTGGTCAGGCGCCTCACCGCGGCGAGGCAGGCTTCGCGCAGCTCGGCGCACTCGTCAGCCGCTCCGGCGGCCAGTTCGGGGATGAGCAGCGGGGGTTGCGGGAGCACGGCGACACGGCGGATCACGGCCGCCGACGTTACCTTCCCCGCCACCTACCACCCGCCACCGACCGACACGGAGGGTCCTCCGGAAGTAGGATCACTGCCCTCTGGTGGTTCATCCGGTTCCACGGTGGACGCTGAGCTGCTTGAATGCCGCAAGGGGTTGATGCCCCCGAAGCAAGACGGCAACGCATTACCCGGCCCCGCCGCTAGGCGGGGCGCCCGCGCCAGCGGGCGTACAGGCGATAAGGAGCCTGCGATGGCCCAGGAGAACACGTCCACCGGTACCCCGGCACCGCACCCGGTACCGCACGCGCTCGGTGGCGGGCATCCCGCACCCCCCGTGCCGCCCGCCGAGCCCAGCCCGTCCGCTTGGGGCAGGGTCGACGAAGAAGGAACGGTCTACGTCACCACGGCCGACGGCGAACGCGCGGTCGGTGTCTGGCAGGCCGGGAGCCCGGACGAGGGTCTGCTCCACTACGCGCGCCGCTTCGACGACCTGCGCACCGAGGTCGAGCTGCTGGAGACCCGGCTGGAGTCCGGCGCGGGCGACCCGAAGCACGCGCTGGCGACGGCGACACAGCTGCGTGACGGCCTCGCCGAAGCCGCCGTCGTCGGCGACATCGCCGCGCTGAACGGCCGCATCGAGCAGGTCATCGCCCACGCCGAGAAGGCGCTGGCCTCGGCCAAGCAGGAGCGCGAGGAGGCCCGCGCGGCCGCCGTCGTCCGCAAGCAGGCCCTCGCCGACGAGGCCGAGAAGCTCGCCGCCGAGTCGACCCAGTGGAAGGCCGCCGGCGACCGGCTGCGCGCGATCCTGGACGAGTGGAAGACCGTCAAGGGCGTCGACCGCAAGACCGACGACGAGCTGTGGAAGCGGTTCTCCAAGGCCCGTGAGGCGTTCAACCGCCGTCGCGGCTCGCATTTCGCCGAACTCGACAAGCAGCGCGCGGGCGCCAAGCACCGCAAGGAAGAGCTGATCGCCGAGGCCGAATCGCTCTCGGAGTCGTCGGACTGGGGCGAGACGGCGGGTCGCTACAAGGACCTGATGACCGAGTGGAAGGCCGCCGGCCGCGCCCCCAAGGACAGCGACGAGGCGCTCTGGCAGCGGTTCCGCGCCGCACAGGACAAGTTCTTCGCCCGGCGGTCCGCGGTGTTCTCCGAGCGGGACGCCGAGTTCGCGACCAACGCGCAGCAGAAGGAAGAACTCCTCGTCGAGGCCGAGAAGATCGACCCCGCCGCGAACCTGGAGGCGGCGAAGCAGCACATGCGCCGCATCCAGGACCAGTGGGACGAGATCGGCAAGGTCCCGCGCGAGCGCATCCGCGAGCTGGATGGGCGCCTGAAGGCCGTGCAGGACGCGATCAAGTCGGCCGAGGACAGCAAGTGGCGGCGGACCGACCCGGAGGCGCAGGCCAGGGCGGCGCAGTTCCGCGAGCGGGTCGAGCAGTTCGAGTCGCAGGCGGCCAAGGCCCGTGCGGCGGGCGACGAGCGGCGCGCGAAGAAGGCGGACGAGCAGGCCGCGCAGTGGCGTGAGTGGCTCGAGGCGGCGGAAGCGGCCATCGCGGACCGGTAGGTCTTTCGGCGTTCTGTAGTGCCATGAAAGGTCCTTTCCTTGCAAATTTCGCAAGGAAAGGACCTTTCATGGCGTTCGGGGGCGCGCGTCACTCCACTGTGGAGGGACGCCTGGCACCTTCGTGCGTATTCGGGCGCTCTCCGCGCTCAACCGTGGTCGACTTCGATCATGAACCAGACACTGATTCCCCCAGTACGCCGGGCGTTCGCCGCCCTGGCGATCAGTTGTGCTCTGGTGGCCGGGCTCGCCCCGGCCGCGTCGGCGACGGCGGCCCCGGCCCCGGCCTCCGCCGAAGCGGGCAAGAAGAAGGTCAAACTCGACGCCTCGCTCAGCAAGAAGCAGGCGAAGGTCAACGAAAAGGTCACCCTCAAGGGGACGCTGCAAGCCGCGGAGGGCGCCGACGGGACGGACAGCCTCGAAGCGATCATCGTGCAGCAGCTTCAGGGCAGCGTGTGGGTGAACATCGCCGACACGACCTGCCGGCCCAACTCGACGTTCTCCCTGAAGCTGAGTTTCTCCTTCAGCGCGGTGATCACGCTGCGGGCCTACCACCCGGAAACGACGCTCTACGCGAGCGCGTACACGTCCAGCAACCTCACCCTGCGGGTCGGCTAGCCGCGGGAGAAGGCCGCACGCATCCAGTAGATGGCCAGCGCGACGGTGGCGATCCAGGCGACGATCAGCCCGAAGCCCGGACCGCCACCGGCCGCGCCGGTCGCGTGCGAGGACTGCTGGGACCAGATCGCGAGCATCCCGTCGACGGAGGCGAACCAGCCGCCCGCGGCGCAGACCCAGGCCAGCCACCAGCGCCGGGTCACCAGCGCGACGGCGCCGACGAAGACCCCGATCCCGGTGGACGTCGCGGCGAACAGCTGCGGGATCCCGCCGCCCCTGCCGAGCAGCACCTCCCAGCCGGCGTGCTCGCCGACCCAGGGCAGCAGCTGCGCGATCAACAGCACGAACACCAGCACGGCGATGGAGAACCCGCGCCTGCCCAGCTCGATCGTCTTGGCCGCGCGCGCACCGACCTCGTCGATCTCGGCGGCGAGTTCGTCGATCTTCGGTTCGGTCACAGCGCACACCCGCTCACCGGTTCCGGCGTGACGGCCGGGGCACCGAAGCCCGGCAGGCCCAGCGTCACGCCGTTGGTCTTCGGCCGCAGCCCGGCCTCGGAGTTGTCCCCCGCCTTGGTGCGGCGGTGCGACAGCAGGTCACCGTCGGCGACGAGGTGGTGCGGCGCGCCGTAGGTCACCACGGTCTCGACGACGTCGCCCGGCCGCACGAGGCGGTCCACGAGCGGCCCCGTCGGCGTGAAGTGGACGAGCCTGCCGTCACGGGCACGGCCGCTCATCCGCTGCGTCTCGGTGTCCTTGCGGCCCTCACCGGAGGCCACCAGCAGCTCGACCCGCCGTCCGACGATCTTCTTGTTCTCGTCCCAGGAGATGTCGTTCTGCAGTTTCACGAGCCGCTCGTAGCGCTCCTGCACGACCTCCTTCGGCAGCTGCCCGTCCATCTCGGCGGCGGGCGTGCCCGGCCGGATCGAGTACTGGAAGGTGAACGCGCTGGAGAACCGCGCCTGCGCGACGACGTCGAGCGTCGCCTGGAAGTCTTCCTCGGTCTCGCCGGGGAAGCCGACGATGATGTCGGTCGTGATCGCGGCGTCGGGCATGGACTCGCGCACGCGGTCGAGGAGCTTGAGGTACCGCGCCGAACGGTAGGACCGCTTCATCTCGCGCAGCACCGGGTCCGAACCGGACTGCAGCGGCATGTGCAGCTGGTGGCACACGTTCGGCGTCTCGGCCATCGCGTCGATGACGTCCTCGGTGAACGCCGCCGGATGCGGCGAGGTGAACCGGACGCGCTCCAGCCCGTCCACCGAACCGCAGGCGCGCAGCAGCTTCCCGAACGCGAGCCGGTCGCCGAATTCGACGCCGTAGGAGTTCACGTTCTGGCCGAGCAGGGTCACTTCCAGCACGCCTTCGGCGACGAGCGCCTCGACCTCGGCCAGGATCTCGCCGGGACGGCGGTCGCGTTCCTTGCCGCGCAGCGCCGGGACGATGCAGAAGGTGCAGGTGTTGTTGCAGCCGACCGAAATCGACACCCAGCCCGCGTACGCCGAGTCGCGCTTCGCCGGGAGCGTCGAAGGGAAGGTCTCGAGGGATTCGAGGATCTCGACCTCGGCCTCGGCGTTGTGCCGCGCGCGCTCCAGCAGCGTCGGCAGCGAGCCGATGTTGTGCGTGCCGAAGACGACGTCCACCCAGGGCGCGCGCTTGACGATCTCGCCGCGGTCCTTCTGCGCGAGGCAGCCGCCGACGGCGATCTGCATGTCCGGCTTCGCGGTCTTCTGCGGGCGCAGATGACCGAGGGTGCCGTACAGCTTGTTGTCCGCGTTCTCCCGCACCGCGCAGGTGTTGAACACGATCAGGTCGGGTGTGGCCTCGCCGTCACCCGGAACGTAGCCGGCGTCCTCGAGCTGCCCGGCAAGACGTTCGGAGTCATGCACGTTCATCTGGCAGCCGAAGGTGCGGATCTGGTAAGTGCGCGCGCTCATCTCGCCTTCGAGGGTACGCGGGCGGGGTTCCATGGCACGATCGACCCTCATGAGGAGACCAGGGGTGCTGGCGGTGGTGATCGCCGTGGTCTGTGCCCTGGTCGCCGGGTGCGGACCCGATCTGTCCGGGACGAAGGTGCGGATCGCGGCGGGGCTCAACGGCGGCGTCTACGACAAACTGGCCGAGGCGCTGGCCGACGCTTGGGCCGCGCAGCTGGACACCGAGCGGCCCGAGATCCAGGAGACGCACGGCTCCCCGGACAACGTCGACCGGGTGCGGGCGGGGAAGGCCGACGTCGCGTTCGTGGCCGCCGACGTCGCCGCCGCCGACAAGAGCCCCGGCCTGGCCGCGCTGGCCCGCGTGCACGACGACTACCTGCACGTCATCGTGCGCGCCGATTCGTCGATCAAGTCGTTCGCGCAGTTGCGCGGCCGCAAGGTCGCGATCGGCTCGCCGGACTCGGGGGTCGAGTTCCTGTCGAAGCAGCTGCTGAAGGCGTCGGGGCTGACCGGCGCGATCGACCGGCGCAACCTGGGCCTTCCCGAGGCGCTGCCCGCGCTGGAGAACCGGCAGATCGACGCCGTCATCTGGTCGGGTGGGCTGCCGACACCGTCGATCACCGAGAAGGTGCACACGGTCGGCCTGCGGCTGCTCGACATCACCGACCTCGCGGACGCGCTGCGGGCCACCAGCCCGGTGTACCGGACCGCGACCATCCCGGTGACCGCCTACAACCTGCCGTCGCCGGTGACCACGCTCGTGCTGCCGAACTTCCTGGTGGTGCCCACGTCGATGCGCGACGACGTCGCCGAGGCGCTGGTACGCGGGCTGTTCGACGCGCGGGACCAGTTGGTCAAGGCGGCGGGCGCGGCGTTGTCGATCGACGTCCACCCGGCCATCGAGACCGCTCCCCTGCCGCTGCACCCGGGCGCTCTGCGTTACTTCAGATCACTCAAGGATTAAGGGCAGGGTCACCGTCACCTGCAGACCGCCGCCCTCGGGGGAACCGAGCCGCAGCGAACCGTCCGATCTGGCCAGGATCTCGGTGACGATCGCCAGGCCGAGGCCGGAGCCGGGCACGTTCTGATGCGCGGTGCTGCGCCAGAACCGGTCCGCCGCGCGGTCCAGTTCGTCGTCGCGCAGGCCGGGGCCGTGGTCGCGGACGGCGATGTCCACCTTCCCGTCCGCCGTGGTGACGTCGACCCACACCTCGGTCCCCGGCTCGGTGAACTTGAGCGCGTTGTCCAGCAGCGCGTCGAGGACCACTTCGAGGCCGCGCGCGGGCGTGAGCACCCTCAGCCCGCCGCCCAGCCCGGACGCGACCAGGGTGATGTCGCGTGCCGCGCCGACGACGGTCCAGTCGGCGACCCGGGCGCCCACCGTCTCGTCGAGGCCGACCGGCACCAGTTCGCCGCCCGAGGATTCGGCCCTGGCCAGCGAAAGGAGCTCGTCGAGGATCTGGTTGAGCCGTCGCGCGTCGACGAGGGCGGCTTCGAGATCGGCCGCGGCCAGGTCGTCGTCGACGTGCCCGTCGAGGTTGCCGAGCCGGATCTTCAACGCGGTCAACGGGTTCCGCAGCTGGTGGGAGGCGTCGGCGACGAACGCGCGCTGCGCCGACAGTGCCTCGTCGACGCTGGCGGCCATCCGGTCGAAGGAGCGTTCGAGCTGCCGCAGTTCCGGCGGGCCGCCCGTCTCCCCCACCCGTTTGACCTCGCGGCCGCTGACCACGGAGGCGACCAGTTCGCCGGTGGCGTCGTCCAGCCGCCGGACCGGGCGCAGTATCCAGCGCACCACCGGCACCGCGACCAGCAACGCGAGCCCGAACGCCAGCACCGCGCCCGCCGCGATGAGCAGCCACCACCACAGCAGCGCGGTGCGGGCCTTGTCCGTCGAGGAGACGGTGATCACCGCGCCCCGTACCTCGCCGTCGATCAGGATCGGCTCGGCCAGCACAAGCGGCTCGGTGGACCACGGCAGCAGCAGCGGACCGGGTTCCGAACGCCGCCCGGCCAGCGCCTGCTGCAGATGTGAGGCGATGACGGGGTCCTTGAGATCGATCCCGGCCGTCTCGCCCGGCCCTCCGGCGACGGATTCGCCGTCCTGGTCGACGATCGCCACCGGCACCTCGTAGACCTCGGTGTAGCGGCGGAGCTCGTCCTCGATCAGATCCGGCCGGTTCTCCACCAGCGGGCGCTGGGCCAGCGACGCGAACCGGGAGGTGTCGGTGAGCCGGTCGAGGAAGAGGTCGAGCTGCGCACTGGCCGCCACGCTGAGGGAGAGCGGGATGCCGAGGCCGAACACGAGCGCCGCGACCAGCGTCAGCACGATCGCCTGGAGCCGGACGCGCACCGGCTCAGCCCTCCTCGGCCGGGCCGTAGGCGCCGCCGAGGCGGTACCCGACACCGCGGACGGTCTCGATCAGCGCGGGCCTGCCGAGTTTGGTCCGCAGGGTGGCGACGTGGACGTCGAGCGACCGGCTCTCCGCGGGGCCGCGATGCCCCCAGACCTCGTTCAGCACGTGGTCGCGGGCGCAGACCGCGCCGCGGGCGGTGACCACCAGCGCGAGCACCTGGAATTCCTTGCGGGACAACGAAACCGGCTGCCCGTCGACCTGCACCTCATGGCGCCCGATATCGACGGACACATCACCCGCCCGGATGACGCCCGCCGGTTCGGGCGCGGCGGGCCGCTCCCCTCGGCGACGGCGCACGGCCTCGACGCGGGCGACCAGTTCGTCGACGTCGTAGGGCTTCACCAGATAGTCGTCGGCGCCGGACCGCAATCCCTGGATCCGGTCGTCGACCTCGCCCCGCGCCGAAACGACGATCACCGCGACGTCGCTGACCGCGCGGATCCGGCGGCACAGCACGATCCCGTCGATATCGGGGAGCCCCAGGTCGAGCAGTACGACGTCGACCTCGTGCACCAGATCGAGCACCCCGGCGCCGGAGGCCAGGCGTTTGATCGTCAGGCCGCGCCGGGTCAGCGCGGGCGTCAAGGCACCCGCGACCCGGTCGTCGTCCTCCACCAGCAGTACCCGCACCCGTGTTTCCCTTTCACGCCGTCCCCGCACCGCGACGACTTGAGGAACGACTCTATGGGGTGAGTCACCACTCGCGCTGCCCGTACCGCTGGGCCGGATGGCCCTGTGAGGGACCCGCTGCACGCGGTAATGGTCACGATGCGTCACAGATCTTGTGTGACCCCGGTTACGAGGCACCCCCGCTTTGTCTAGGCTGATCAGCGCCGGACGGCGGCGGATCGGGCCGTCCGGTGGCTTGAGAACGATACGGACTTGAAACCCTAAGTATTGGTCAAGCCGCCTTTACAAGCGGTCCGACGGGAGTAGGTTTCCGCCATCGCGTGGTGCCTGACCCCGCAGTCCCCTGCAAACGAACGCTCCTGGAGGCCAGATGACCGCGGAGGTGGCGGCGCCGATGATCAAGGCGGCCGCCGTGAACAAGTACTTCGGCGACCTGCACGTGCTCAAGGAGATCAACCTCGAGGTGCCGCGTGGGCAGGTCGTGGTCGTGCTCGGGCCGTCCGGGTCTGGCAAGTCGACGCTGTGCCGGGCGATCAACCGGCTGGAACCCATCAACTCCGGCGAGATCGCGGTGGACGGCGTTCCGCTGCCCGCCGAAGGGAAGGCGCTGGCCGCGCTGCGCGCCGACGTCGGCATGGTGTTCCAGTCGTTCAACCTGTTCGCGCACAAGACGATCGTCGAGAACGTCATGCTCGCGCCGATGAAGGTCCGCAAGGTCAACTCGGCCGAGGCCCGCAAGACCGCGATGGACCTGCTCGAACGTGTCGGCATCGCCAACCAGGCCGACAAGTACCCCGCCCAGCTCTCCGGCGGGCAGCAGCAGCGGGTGGCGATCGCCCGCGCGCTGGCCATGCGCCCCAAGGTGATGCTGTTCGACGAGCCGACCTCGGCGCTGGACCCGGAGATGGTCCAGGAGGTCCTCGACGTGATGACCACGCTCGCCAAGGACGGGATGACGATGCTCGTCGTCACCCACGAGATGGGCTTCGCGCGGCGCGCGGCGAACCGGGTGGTGTTCATGTCCGACGGCGAGATCGTCGAGGACTCCACCCCGGACGACTTCTTCACCAAGCCGAAGACGGATCGCGCCAAGGACTTCCTCGGCAAGATCCTGACCCACTAAGCGTTTCCGCGGCGCGGGCTCGTGCCGCATCGACGGAAGAAACAGGAGAGGTTCACATGAGGATCCGCACCCTTGCGGTGGGTCTGCTCGTCGGCAGTCTCGCACTGACCGCTTGTGGCAAGGAAGGCACGCCGAGCTCGCCGGGCGGCAGCTCCGAAGGCGCGAACGCGGGCGCACAGCTGCCCCAGTACACGGTGGCGTCGAACGTCGACCTCGCGGGCTCCCCGGTCTTCGCGAAGATCAAGGCAGCGGGCAAGCTGACCCTGGGCGCCAAGGACGACCAGCCCGGTCTCGGCAAGAAGGACCCGACGAGCGGCAAGTTCGCCGGTTTCGACATCGAAATCGCGAAGCTCGTCGCCGCGAGCCTCGGCTTCGGCGAAGACAAGATCACCTTCAAGACGGTCGACTCGGGTGCCCGCGAGCAGGCCATCGTGAACGGCGACGTCGACTACTACGTCGGCACCTACACGATCAACGACAAGCGCAAGGCGCAGATCTCCTTCGCCGGCCCGTACTTCGAGGCCGGCCAGGACCTGCTGGTGCGCAAGGACGAGACGACGATCACCGGCCCGGAGACCTTGAAGGGCAAGAAGGTCTGCTCGGTCACCGGCTCGACCCCGATCCAGCGCGTCCGCGAGCAGAACCTGACCGAGCCCGGCAACATCGTCGAGTTCCAGAAGTACTCGCAGTGCGTCGAGAAGCTCAGCACCAAGGAGGTCGACGCGGTCACCACCGACGACGCGATCCTGAAGGGCTTCGCTTCGGAGGACTCCGACAGCTTCAAGGTCGTCGGCAAGACCTTCTCGAAGGAGCCGTACGGCATCGGCCTGAAGAAGGACGACAAGG
Source organism: Amycolatopsis sp. WAC 04197 (assembly GCF_003947475.1). NCBI lineage: Bacteria > Bacillati > Actinomycetota > Actinomycetes > Pseudonocardiales > Pseudonocardiaceae > Amycolatopsis > Amycolatopsis sp. WAC 04197. Next base: position 77,260 of record NZ_QHJK01000016.1, read on the forward strand.
TCCTTCGCGACAAGATCAACGACACCCTGCAGAAGGCGCTGGACGACGGCACCTGGCAGAAGATCTACGACGCCACCCTCGGCAAGTCGGGTTCGGCGGCGCAGAAGCCCACCCTGCAGAAGTACTGATGTAACCAGCGGCCGGTGGACCCGTGACGGGTTCACCGGCCGCTCCACACCCACCTCCAGTCGACGGCAGCGGGGAAAGGCTCCATGAACGTCCTGCTCGACAACCTGGATCTCTACGGTCCGTTCTTCCTCACCACGATCGAACTGTTCCTCTGGTCGGCGGTCGGCAGCCTGATCCTCGGCACGATCCTGGCGATGCTGCGGGTGAGTCCGGTCCTGGCGTTCCGCGCGGCGGGAACGACCTATGTGACCCTCATCCGCAACACCCCGCTGACGCTGGTGTTCGCGTTCTTCGTGTTCGCGTACCCCCTGCTCGAAATCGTCAAGCTCAACTTCTTCACCGCCGCGGTCGTCGCGCTGATCGTGTACACCTCGGCGTTCATCTGCGAAGTCGTCCGGTCGGGCATCAACACCGTCCCGGTCGGCCAGGCCGAAGCCGGGCGCGCGCTGGGGCTGACGTTCGGCCAGATCCTCGGCCAGATCGTCCTGCCGCAGGCGCTGCGCTCCGTGGCGCCGCCGCTGATCAGCACTCTGATCGCGTTGCTGAAGAACACCACGATCGCCGCGGGCTTCTCGGTCGCCGAGGCCGGCGCGATCCGGTCGTACCTCTCGGAACGAGGTGACAACCAGTTGATCGGCCTGCTGTGGGTCGCCCTGGGCTTCATCATCCTCGTCGCCGTACTTTCTCTCATCCAGCGGAGCCTGGAGAAGCGCTGGAGCGTGGCCCGATGAGCAGTGTCCTGTTCGACGTCCCCGGCCCCAAGGCGCGGATGCGCCACCGCATCTACGCGGTCATCGGCGTCCTCGCCATCGCCGCGTTCATCGCCTTCGTCGTCTACCGGTTCTACGACACCGGCCAGTTCACCGCGCGCAAATGGGAATGGCTCCAGTACCAGCAGGTTCAGATCGACCTGCTGAACGCGGTACTGGAGACGCTCCGGGCGTTCGCGGCGGCGGCGGTCCTCGCGCTGATCTTCGGTGCGGTCTTCGCGGCCGGACGGCTCTCCGACCACGCCTGGATCCGGCGCATCTCCGGTGTGATCGTGGAGTTCTTCCGCGCCATCCCCGCGCTGATCCTGATGTTCCTGTTCTACTTCGGCCTCCCGGCCGTTGGCGTCCCGATGACGCCGTTCCTCGGCGTGGTCTTCGGTCTCACGCTGTACAACGGCTCGGTGCTCGCGGAGGTCTTCCGCGCCGGCATCCAGGCCCTGCCGAAGGGCCAGGCCGAAGCCGCGTACGCACTCGGCATGCGCAAAACCCAGGTGATGTTCACCGTCCTGCTGCCACAGGCGATCCGGGCGATGCTGCCGACGATCATCAGCCAGATGGTGGTGCTGCTGAAGGACACCGCGCTCGGCTTCATCATCACCTTCCAGGAACTGCTGTACTACGCGCGCTACATCGGCACGCAGGGCGAGTTCGGCCGGCCGATCGTGCCGTCGACGCTGGTCGCGACCGGTATCTACATCTGCCTGTGCCTGCTGCTGACGGCGCTGGCGACGTATCTGGAGAAGCGCAACCGGCGCAGCAAGAAGCACATCGACCTGGACGAGAAGAAGGCCGAGGAGACCGGACTGGGAGCCGCCGCCTCCACCTGATCCGTCCAGAAGTCCGGAAGAGGCCCCGCCGCGCAGCGCGCGACGGGGCCTCTTGCTGTGCTCGCGCTTTGCCGAGGATGCGGCAGACCGCATCACCGGATTCGGATCAGTAATAGAAATCCACCGCGGAATTCGTCGCACGCTCTCCGCCGGAACAATAAGTCGTCGAAAGGCGATCTTTGGTGGTCCATCCGCCCCACCAGGGACCACTACCGTTGCACCAGATACCTACGCGATGCCTCAGCGACGCGGGCGCATCCGACGAACACGACGACCAGGCCGCACCACTACCTTGCTCCGGGTCATACGGATTCCACGACGAACCGCAGGACCAGAGCAACGTTTCCGCAGAAGCATCTGCCGTCGGCGCCGAAATAACACTGGCCGCGATCATCGCCATTGTCGCCAATGCAGTGCCGAACGATTTGGACATCACAAGACTCTCCCCTCAGTGCCCGAATTACGGAAGCAGTTCAACTAGTACCGCACCCCACGGATCCACCCATACCTCCATCCGGATGATCACTCCATCAACGCCTCCACCTGCAGGGAAAGCCACCAGATCCACCCGCTTACTCCACACGCGTGAACCAGGACGATCATCTTGGCAGCGCGACAAGTTAGAGCTAGCGTTGATCCATCGAGCGAAATACGAAATTGCACAAAGGGGTCGCTCGACCATTCATGCGATTGTCGCACATCACATATACATGCGCACTCGCGTCGCTCCATCTAGATGCCATAAGGGGAGACCATGACCTCGACACGCAGGATTCTCGTAGCCGCGACAATGCTTGCCCTCACAACAAGCGCAACGGTCGCCACCGGGTCGGCCTTGGCCTCGGAAAATCCTAGCCCCGCAACCGTGGAATTCGTATACAAGGGCCAGGTTTGCTACGACCACAGTTATCCGCGGGTCGCCAGCTTCAAATGCGACTCCGGGCCGAGCGACAGCGCCGGTTACATAACCCAAGCGAAGTGCAGCAACGGGGCGGTAGTTTTCGGGAACTACGAGACATACTCCTCCAGCTACTACTCCAATGCGGTTTGCCCGGTTGGCACCTCGGTGGTCCAAGCCACTCCCGAGCCCCAGTACAAGTTCAAGTAGACCGCAGCAGCGGCCCGTCCGATTCTGTCCGGCAGGACCTCGACGCGAGATATGCCTCTTGGTCCTGTCGGGACAGCAGTCGCTCGGCTAGCGTCGGCCGTATGGCGGACCAGGCCGCGACGCTGCTCGAAGCGCTGCCGGACCTGGCGGGCAGGGCGGTCCTGGTCGTCGGGTGCGGCGATGGCCGCTATCCGCGCCTGTTCCGGCGAGAGGGTGCGCGCCGCGTGGTCGGTGTCGACGCGGATCAGGCCTCGATAGCGGCCGCGCAACGCGAAGAGGAACGCGACCCCGTCGGGATCTCGTACGAGGTCCACCAGCTCGCCCGGCTGCCGGTGATGGGGGCCTTCGACGTCGTCGTCGCTTTCCTGGACTCGCCGGCCCATCTCGATCGCGTCGCCGCGAGCCTGGTGACGGGCGGGCTGCTGGTGGTCGTCGCCACGAACGGGCTCAACCTGGAAGAAGGCCTGCGCGACAACGGTTTCCAGGATCTCGTCCTGCGCCGCCACGAAAGCGGCGACGTGCACAGCGCCCGCAAGACGGGCTGAGTCGCGCACCCTGGTGTCGAGCCAGGCTGGCCGGGGCTATGAATCCCGGCCGGTCGCCGGACCGTGCGCGTCTGGCGGTATGGGACACACGGACCCCACACCGCCGCACCGGTACGACGGAACAGGTTTCCCCGCCGTGCCGGGGCGTAGCGCGTGTGGGAGTCGAACCCACGTCACCGGGGTGAAAACCCGGTATCCATTCCGCTGGACCAACGCGCCTTGGCCTGGAACACAGTCCGGCACGCGTCGCGCACCGGACTGCTTCGTTCCAGAAAACAGGGTCACCGCAAAGAAAAAGCCGCCCGGTTCGGTTTCCCGAAGGGCGGCTCCACGTGCGCGTCGTCCGGCTAGGACGGCGGCGTGGAGCCGTGTTTCTCTTCCATGCCAAGGAACATGGCGTAACAACGTCGCGTCATGTGTCCTCCTTGGTCGGTGTGCGGTAAGTGTGCGACAGGCGAGTGAGTGGGGGCAACCGATTAAAAGCCGTGAAGGCATCCTTCCCTACTCTCAGGGTAGGGAAGGAGGCCTTCACGGACTTCCTCGTGACTACTTGTCCCGCCGGAACAGTTTGTTCCCCAGCCACACGATGGGGTCGTACTTCCGGTCCGCGACGCGTTCCTTCATCGGGATCAGCGCGTTGTCGGTGATGTGGATGCCCTCCGGGCACACGTCCGAGCAGCACTTGGTGATGTTGCAGTACCCGAGCCCGTGCTCCTCCTGCGCCTCGTCGCGCCGGTCGGCGACGTCGAGGGGGTGCATTTCGAGTTCGGCGATCCGCATCAGGTACCGGGGCCCGGCGAAGGCCTCCTTGTTCTCCTCGTGGTCACGCACCACGTGGCAGGTGTTCTGGCACAGGAAGCATTCGATGCACTTGCGGAACTCCTGCGAGCGCTCGACGTCCACCTGCTGCATCCGGTACTCCCCCGGCTTCAGTTCCGGGGGCGGCGTGAACGACGGGATCTCGCGGGCCTTGGTGTAGTTGAACGACACGTCGGTCACCAGGTCGCGGATCACCGGGAACGTCCGCATCGGTGTCACGGTGATGACCTCGTCCTCGGTGAAGGTCGACATCCGCGTCATGCACAGCAACCGCGGCTTGCCGTTGATCTCCGCCGAGCACGAACCGCATTTGCCCGCCTTGCAGTTCCACCGCACCGCCAGATCCGAGGCCTGGGTGGCCTGCAACCGGTGGATGATGTCGAGGACGACCTCGCCCTCGTTGACCTCGACGCTGTAGTCCTGCAGTTCACCCGAATCGGCGTCGCCGCGCCAGACCCGGAAACTCGCCTTGTAGCTCATGCCGGACTCCCGGGGTGCGAAGTCAGTTCTTCGTCGGTGTAGTACTTCCCCAGCTCGGACAGTTCGAACAGCTCCAGCAGGTCCTGCCGCAACGGGACCTGGGCCTTGACCTCGACGCCGATGTCCGGCACCACCGGGTTGTCGCCCGGAGTCGCCGAGCAGACCAGGAGTTTGTTGCGCCACTGGGCGTCCATGCCCGGATGGTCGTCCCGCGTGTGCCCGCCCCGGCTCTCGGTCCTGGTGAGCGCGGCCCTGGCGACGCATTCGCTGACCATCAGCATGTTCCGCAGGTCGACGGCTAGATGCCAGCCGGGGTTGAACTGCCGGTGCCCTTCGACGGTGACCCGCTTGATCCGCTCGCGCAGTTCCCCGAGCTTCTCCAGCGCCCGCTCGATCTCCTCCGCCTTGCGGATGATGCCGACCAGGTCGTTCATCGACTGCTGCAGTTCGGTGTGCAGGCTGTACGGGTTCTCCTCGACACCGTCACCCGGCGGGTCGAACGGCGCGAGCGCCATCGCCGCGGCGGCGTCCACATCGGACTGACTGACCTTCGGACGGTCCTTCAGGTCCGCGACGTAGGACGCGGCGCCGAGGCCCGCACGACGGCCGAAGACGAGCAGATCCGAAAGCGAGTTGCCGCCGAGCCGGTTCGAGCCGTGCATCCCGCCCGAGCACTCGCCGGCGGCGAACAGCCCCGGCACGCTCGACGACGCGGTGTCCGGGTCGACCTCGATCCCGCCCATCACGTAGTGACAGGTGGGGCCGACCTCCATCGGTTCCTTCGTGATGTCGACGTCGGCGAGTTCCTTGAACTGGTGGTACATCGACGGCAGCCGTTTGCGGATCTCCTCCGCGGGCAGCCTGCTGGCGATGTCGAGGAAGACCCCGCCGTGCGGCGATCCCCGGCCCGCCTTGACCTCCGAGTTGATCGCGCGCGCCACCTCGTCGCGCGGCAGCAGATCCGGCGTGCGGCGGTTCTTCTCCTGGTCGGTGTACCAGCGGTCGGCTTCCTCTTCGCTGTCCGCGTACTGCCCCTTGAACACGTCGGGGACGTACTCGAACATGAACCGTTTGTCCTCGGTGTTCTTGAGGACCCCGCCGTCACCTCGGACGCCTTCGGTGACCAGGATCCCCTTCACACTCGGCGGCCAGACCATGCCCGTCGGGTGGAACTGGACGAACTCCATGTTGATGAGCGTCGCCCCGGCCCGCAGCGCCAGCGCGTGCCCGTCGCCGGTGTACTCCCACGAGTTCGAGGTGACCTTGAAGGATTTCCCGATGCCGCCGGTCGCCAGCACCACCGCCGGCGCCTCGAACAGGATGAACCGGCCGCTCTCGCGCCAGTACCCGAAGGCGCCGGAGATCCGGCCGTCTTCGGTCAGCAGCTCGGTGATCGTGCATTCGGCGAAGACCTTGATCCTCGCCTCGTAGTCACCGGTCTCCTTGAAGTCCTCTTGTTGCAGCGAAACGATTTTCTGCTGCATCGTGCGGATCAGTTCGAGCCCGGTACGGTCGCCGACGTGCGCCAGCCGCGGGTACGTGTGCCCGCCGAAGTTGCGCTGGCTGATCCGGCCGTCGGCGGTGCGGTCGAACAGCGCGCCGTAGGTCTCCAGTTCCCAGACCCGGTCCGGCGCCTCCTTGGCGTGGAGTTCGGCCATCCGCCAGTTGTTGAGGAACTTCCCGCCACGCATGGTGTCGCGGAAGTGCACCTGCCAGTTGTCGTTCGAGTTCGCGTTGCCCATCGACGCCGCGCAGCCGCCTTCGGCCATCACGGTATGCGCCTTGCCGAAAAGCGATTTGCACACCACCGCGACGCTGAAGCCGCGTTCACGGGCTTCGATGACCGCGCGGAGGCCGGCACCGCCGGCACCGATCACCACCACGTCGTAGCTGAGCCGTTCGACCTCGGTCATGAAAAGAGCCACCTCGAAGCTTGTCGCCGGGGACGGGAGATTCCCGCGCCGCTAGTTGATGAACCGCAGATCCGAAATCGCACCGCTCGCCACGAGCATCACGTAGAGGTCGGTCAGCACGAGGGTGCCGAGTGTCGTCCACGCCAGCGCCATGTGGCGGGTGTTGAGTTTCGTCACCTGGGTCCAGATCCAGTAGCGCACCGGATGTTTGGAGAAGTGCTTGAGCCTGCCACCGGTCACGTGTCGGCACGAGTGGCACGACAACGTGTACGCCCACAACAGGATCACGTTGCCGAGCAGCACGATGTTGCCGAGCCCGAAACCGAATCCGCCGGTCTTGCCGTGGAACGCGGTGATCGCGTCGTAGGTGTTGACCAGCGAGACGACCACGGCCACGTAGAAGAAGTAGCGGTGGGCGTTCTGGATGATCAGCGGCAGCCGGGTCTCCCCGGTGTACTTCGCGTGCGGTTCGGCGACCGCGCAGGCGGGCGGCGAGAACCAGACGGCCCGGTAGTAGGCCTTGCGGTAGTAGTAGCAGGTCAGCCGGAAGCCCAGCAGGAACGGCAGGACCAGGAAGCCGAGCGGGATGAAGCCCGGCAGTTCGCCGAACCAGGCCCCGAAATGCCGGGAGCCTTCGACGCAGGACTCCGAGACGCACGGCGAATAGAACGGCGTCAGGTAGTGGTACTCGGGCACCCAGTACGCGGTGCGCACGAAGGACCTGATCGTCGCGTAGATGATGAAGGCGGAGAGGCCGAGGACGGTCAGCAGCGGGGACAGCCACCACCGGTCGGTGCGCAGCGTTTTCTCGACGATGAGGGCCCGCGACGGCGCGCGGACCCCCGTACCCCGTCCGGCCTCTTTGCCGGCGGGGGCGCTCACCGCTGGTCGCGCTTGTAGCCGCCGACGCCTTCGTCATCGGCGCCGTGCCACAGCGCCGGGTCGTAGGGCGTATCGGGAACTTGGACCCGATCCGCGGCCTTCGCCTGCGCGGGCACCGCGTTCGGGGTCGTGTCGAGGTCCGTCGCGTCGATGTCGAGCCGCTCGACGTCGTTCGCCAGGCGCCGTACCGCCGAGGCGTCGCCGTATCGGGATCGCAGCGCGCCGACGCACTGCCTCAGCTGACCGATGGCTCGCCGAAGCTCGGCGATCTCTGTGGTGGACATCGGTACCTCCCGATGGTCGGTTCGGTTGGCCGCTTGAGCCTTCGAAGGCCAGCGATTCCTCGCCGTCTCGACTCTGCCGCGCGTTGTGCAATGTGACAAGTAGCACAGTGGAACCTAGTGACGTGACGGAGGTCACGCGAGTCGATCTTCTGTATCGATTTTGATTCGGGCTTTCCCCTGAGCTACTGTGGCCACTGTCACGACCCAGCGACGTCAGCGTTGCCGTCCCGCGGACCACCACGACCAGTGATCCGGAGCCGGACAATGAGCACCGCCCCGAACGTCCACCCCATCATCGCCGAAGTCACCGAGCGCATCGCCGCCCGCAGTGCCGAAACCCGCGCCGCGTATCTCGAGCGCGTCGCCGCCGCCCATGAGGAAGGGCCGGTGCGGCGCGGCCTCGACTGCAGCAACCTCGCCCACGGCTTCGCCGCGATGGAGGGTGTCGACAAAGCGGCACTGCGCGCCGCGCGGGCGCCGGGCGTCGCGATCGTCTCGTCCTACAACGACATGCTTTCGGCGCACCAGCCGATGCAGGAGTACCCCGCGCTGCTGAAGGGCTCGGTCCGCCAGGCGGGCGGCGTCGCCCAGTTCGCCGGCGGCGTGCCCGCGATGTGCGACGGCGTCACCCAGGGCCGCCCGGGGATGGAGCTGTCGCTGTTCAGCCGCGAGGTGATCGCGATGTCGACCGCGATCGCGCTGTCCCACGACATGTTCGACGCGGCGCTGCTGCTCGGCGTCTGCGACAAGATCGTGCCCGGCCTGCTGATCGGGGCACTGTCCTTCGGGCACCTCCCGGCGATCCTGGTGCCCGCCGGGCCGATGAACTCCGGCCTGCCGAACAAGGAGAAGGCGCGCGTGCGTCAGCTCTACGCCGAGGGCAAGGCGACCCGCGAAGACCTCCTGGACGCCGAAGCGGCTTCGTACCACTCGGCGGGCACGTGCACCTTCTACGGCACCGCCAACTCGAACCAGATGGTCGTCGAGGTGATGGGCCTGCACCTGCCGGGCGCCAGCTTCGTGCAACCGAACTCGCCGCTGCGGCGGGTGCTCACCGAAGAGGCCGGGCGTCGCGTGGTGAAGCTCTCGCGCGGCGAGAAGTACACGCCGGTCTCGCGCGTGATCGACGAGAAGGCCGTCGTCAACGGCGTCATCGCGCTGCTCGCCACCGGCGGTTCGACCAACCACACGATGCACCTCGTCGCGATCGCCGCCGCCGCGGGCATCCAGCTGACCTGGGACGACTTCTCCGATCTGTCGTCGGTGATCCCGCTGCTGGCCCGCGTGTACCCGAACGGCAGCGCGGACATCAACCACTTCCACGCCGCCGGGGGTATCCAGTTCCTGGTCGGCACGCTGCTCGACGCGGGCCTGCTGCACGAGGACGTCCAGACCGTCGCCGGACCGGGCCTGCACCGCTACCGGCAGGAGCCGATCCTCTCCGAAGGCGAGCTGGTCTGGCGCGACGTCCCGACGCGCAGCCTCGACGAAGACGTCCTGCGCCCCGCGTGGCGGCCGTTCGCCGCCGACGGCGGGCTGCGGATGGTCGCGGGCAACCTCGGCCGCGCGGTGATCAAGGTGTCCGCGGTGGCACCGGAACACCGGATCGTGCAGGCCCCGGCGCGGGTCTTCACCGACCAGAAGTCCTTCAAGGACGCTTTCGAGGCCGACGAGCTGGACCGTGACGTCGTCGTGGTCATCCGCCAGCAGGGCCCTCAGGCCAACGGCATGCCGGAACTGCACGGGCTCACCCCGGCGCTGGGGGTGCTGATGGACCGCGGGCACCAGGTGGCGTTGCTCACCGACGGCCGGATGTCGGGCGCGTCCGGCAAGATCCCCGCGGCGATCCAGGTGACCCCGGAAGCCGCCGCGGGCGGCCCGATCGCGCGGATCGCCGACGGCGACGTCGTCCGCCTCGACGCCAAGGCCGGGACGCTCGACATCCTCGTGGGTGACGAAGAACTCGCCCGCCGTGAACTGGTGGACTCCCCGCCTTCGGAGGCATCCTGGACCGGCACCGGCCGGGAGCTGTTCGCGGCGCTGCGCCGCGCGGTCGGCCCCGCCGATCAGGGCGCGAGCGTGTTCGGACCGCTCACGCCGGAACACTTCGGCGCTCCGGCGCACACGTTGACCCCTGTGGAGGTAACCCAGTGACCACCGGCGCCGACCTGCTCGGCCTGTCCCCCGTGATGCCCGTCGTCGTGCTCGACGACGCCGCCGACGCCGTGCCCACCGCGCGGGCCCTGCTCGCGGGCGGGATCGGCGTGATCGAGCTGACCCTGCGCACCCCGGCGGCACTCGCCTCCATCGAGCGGATCGCCGCGGAGGTCCCGGAGATCGTCATCGGCGCCGGGACCGTCACGGCGCCCGAACACGCCAAGCAGGCGGCCGACGCCGGCGCGAAGTTCCTGGTGACCCCCGGCTGCACGGACGCCGTGCTGGACGCCGCGTTCGACACCGGCCTGCCGTTCCTGCCGGGCGCGAGCACGGTTTCCGAGGCGATGCGGCTGGCCGAACGCGGGCTGACCGCGCTGAAGTTCTTCCCCGCCGAGGCCAGCGGCGGCGTGGCGTACCTGAAGTCGATCGGCGGGCCGCTGCCCGGGCTGAAGTTCTGCCCGACCGGCGGGATCACCGTGAAGACCGCACCGGACTATCTCGCGCTGTCCAATGTGGGCTGCATCGGCGGTTCCTGGCTGACGCCGAAGGATGCCTTGGCCGCCAAGGACTTCGGGAAGATCGAGGCGTTCGCGGCGGAGGCTTCGAAGCTCTGATCCGTGTTGTGAAGGCCACCTTCGCGAAGGTGGCCTTCACTGCTTTCAGAGCGGGAGCTGGTACTGGATGAAGCCCCGGTTGACCGCGACCCGGTCGTACAGGCGGCGCGCCGTCGCGTTGGATTCCTTGGTGTGCCAGTAGACCCTGCCGCACTCGCGGGTGCGGGCCCAGTCCGCGACGGCCTCGATCAGCGCCCGCGCGACCCCCTTGCCGCGGGCTTCCGGCGCGGTGAACAGATCCTGCAGGTAGCAGACGTCGGTGAGCGCGGAAGTGCTGGGGTGCACCAGGAAATGCACGATCCCGGCGAGCTCGCCGCCCACGTGGGCACCGAGCGCGTGCATCCGCTCCCCCGATCGGAACTCGCGCCAAGCCCGGTCGTAGACCTCTTGCGGCGCAACACGTTCGTAGAAGGCGGTGTACGCGCGGAACAGGCCTTCCCAGGCTTCGCGGTCGTCAGGCTTCAAGGGCTCGATGGTGATCATGTTCGTCCTCCCAGTGATCACCCGAGCCTAGGGGTTTCCCCGCCGTCCCGCGTGTGGCCACTCACGCGGTAAAGCGGGTTGCCACTCCCGTCAGCTGACGGCTTGCTTCACCAGGCCGGCGATGCGCTGCTCCACGTCGGGCGTGACTCCCGTCAGCGCGAAGGCGGTCGCCCACATCGCGCCGTCGTCCAGCTGAGCCGCGTCGTTGAAACCGAGCGTCGCGTAGCGGGTCTTGAACTTGGCCGCGGGCTGGAAGAAACAGACGAGCTTGCCGTCCAGCGCGTAGGCGGGCTGGCCGTACCAGAGCTTCGGCGCGAGCATCGGGGCGTTCGCCTTCACGACGGTGTGGACCAGCTCGGCCAGCGCCCGGTCCTCATCGGACATCTCGGCGATCTTCGCGATCACGTCCTGCTCCGCGGCCGCCGCTTTGTCGGCGGCCGAGCTGCGACGCGCCGCCTTCTTCATGTCCTGGGCGTGTTCCTTCATCGCGGCCTTCTCTTCGGCCGAGAATCCTTCGTAGGTCGTGGTCATGGCGTTTTCTCCAAGGTAGGCGGCGAGCGGGGGCATCCGGAAGTGGCACATCAGGACTGGGCGGCGAGCGCCGAGGTCTCCCAGGCGAACCCGTCCGGGTCGGTGAACGGGGCGGCGCCGCAGATCGCGATCCGGTGCGAGCCGGTGCCCTCCGGGGCGACGCCGGCGTCCTTGGCCAGCGCCTTGCGCTTGTACAGTGCCAGCTTCACGGGGCTCGAGCCGGCTTCGAACTCGACGTACACGCGGCCGAAGCTCTTCCCGACGGTGAGGCCGTGCTCGACGTAGAACTTCTTGCTCGCGGCCACGTCGGCGACGCCCAGCAGGAGCACGATGGCGTCGATGTCGCGGCTGGCCGGCGCGGTGTTCTTCTTCGCCGAGGTGGCGATCTTCCAGATCGCGCCGTCCGGCGCCTGGACGGTTCCGCCGTAGCCCCACATCGACTTCGCGGCGGGCTTGATCACGGTCGCCCCGGCGGCGACGGCGGCGTCGATGAGCGCGTCCGCGTTGGCGGGCTGGGAAACCGTGAGGGAAAGGGTGTAGCCGCGGAAGCCGGTGGACGGCTCCTGCGACGCCCGGAAGCGAAGCTCGGAGCCGAGCCCGAAGGCGGTGGTGTAGAAGCGTTCGGCGGCCTCGGTGTCGGCCACTTCGAGGGTGATGGCGTCGATGAAGTTCATGCCGGTAACGCTATTTCGCAGCGGGCTTCCGGCGCTTCTCGATTCCTGATCGGTCGTATCGGCGCTGTTCAGGGGCCTGGCGGAGGGTGATCTGGGTTGAAGTTCGACGGTGGTGCTTCGAGCGCGTTCGTGACGCGGCGCCGCCCTCGCGTGATTGAGGCCGGAACTCGCGTGATCAAAGGCGGAACACCGAGTGCGGCACCCAATCACGCGAGTCACGACCACCGTGCGCTTTCGCGTGATTGAACGGACGGCGCGTGTGATCACGCGGACGACACACGTGATTGGACGGACGACACGCGCGAAACCGCCGGGAACGCAAAACACCGGCCGCGCGGGCAAGCGCGCCCGTACGGCCGGTGAGTGGCTGTGGTGCGGAAGCTCAGTCGAGGGTGGCGTCGTCCAGCAGTGCCGATTCGGCGCCGAACTCGCGGAGTTCGTCGCGGATCACGGTGTAGGCCAGCCCTTGAGGATAGCCCTTGCGGGCGAGGAAGCCCAGCAGGCGGCGGATCGCCGTCTGCTCGTCGACGTTGCCCAAGGAGCGCATGCGCTTCCGTACCAGCTCTCGGGCGCGCTGCTCCTCTGCCTCTCGGTCCACCTCTTCGGCGGCCTGGACGGCGATATCCCCATCGATTCCTTTGCGTTTGAGTTCGGCTACGAGGGCGGTCCGTGCCAGGCCCATGTTGGCATGGCGGGAACGCACCCACATCTCGGCGAACTCGGCGTCGTTGATGAGCCCTGCCTGGTCCAGCTTACCGAGCAGGGTCTCCGTCGTCTCCTCGTCGAAGCCCTTGCGCTTGAGGGCCTGACGCAGTTCCTCCGTGGAACGCGGGCGCGCGGCCAGGAGATCGAAGCAGATCTCCTTGGCCTTCTTCCTCCGCTCGTCCGGCGGCAGCTCCGCCGGATCCACTTTGGGCGCACGCATTCAGCTCTCACTCCAGTCGAAACGGTCGATCGGCGACTTCACCCCGGTTGCGGGGCTCCGGAACTCAGAAGTCGACCGGCGCGGGGGCGGCTTCGGCGTCGACGGCGGCACCGATGCCGAGCTTCTCCTTGATGCGCTTCTCGATCTCGTTGGCGATGTCCGGGTTGTCCAGCAGGAACTTGCGGGCGTTCTCCTTGCCCTGGCCCAGCTGGTCGCCCTCGTAGGTGTACCAGGCGCCGGACTTGCGCAGGATGCCCTGGTCGACACCCATGTCGATCAACGAACCCTCGCGGGAGACACCCTTGCCGTAGAGGATGTCGAACTCGGCCTGCTTGAAGGGCGGCGCGACCTTGTTCTTCACGACCTTGACGCGGGTGCGGTTGCCGACGGGCTCGCCGCCGTCCTTCAGCGTCTCGATCCGGCGGACGTCCAGGCGGACCGACGCGTAGAACTTCAGCGCCTTACCACCGGTCGTGGTCTCCGGGGAGCCGAACATGACGCCGATCTTCTCGCGCAGCTGGTTGATGAAGATCGCGGTGGTGCCGGAGTTGTTCATCGCACCGGTCATCTTCCGCAGCGCCTGGCTCATCAGCCGGGCCTGCAGACCGACGTGGTTGTCACCCATCTCGCCCTCGATCTCGGCGCGCGGCACGAGCGCGGCGACCGAGTCGATGACCAGGATGTCGAGCGCGCCGGAACGGATCAGCATGTCCGCGATCTCGAGCGCCTGCTCACCGGTGTCCGGCTGGGAGACCAGCAGCGCGTCGGTGTCGACGCCGAGCTTCTTGGCGTACTCCGGGTCCAGCGCGTGCTCCGCGTCGATGAACGCGGCGATGCCGCCGTTCTTCTGCGCGTTGGCGACCGCGTGCAGGGCGACGGTGGTCTTACCGGAGGACTCCGGACCGTAGATCTCGATGACGCGGCCGCGGGGCAGGCCGCCGATCCCGAGCGCGACGTCGAGTGCGATGGCACCGGTGGGGATGACCTCGATCGGCGCGCGGCCCTCTTCACCGAGGCGCATGACCGAGCCCTTGCCGTACTGCTTGTCGATCTGGGCGAGGGCCAGTTCGAGCGCCTTGTCCTTGTCGGGTGCTGCTGGTGCCATGGAGTCCACCTCGTTGGTTGAGCCGGGTAGGGCTTGATTCAGTTCTGAGCTGTCGGGTCCGACGCTACGGGCGACCACCGACAATTCCAGGCCTCGCGCCCAAGCTGTGGATCGCTGACCCCGTTGTGGACAACACCATAGACGAACGTGTGTTCGAGGCCGTCGCCGACACGCCGTTGCGCTAGGGTTCTTGCCCGTTCTTCGAGGTCAGCGCCGCTCGGGCGGGATCTCGAAGGCGTCGCAGACCGCCCGCCAGACGTCCTTGGCCGAGGTTCCCGCGTCGAGGGCCTGTTCGACGGTCCGGCCCCCGAGTTCGCCGAAGACGTGATCCCTGGAGAGGGTTTCCGCACGTCCTGGACCGAATTCGTCGGCCATCAGCCGCCGGAAGACCGTGATACGCATCAAGCGGAGTCTAGCCCGGACACTAGGCGGGAAACGCGTGAAGGCCCCCTTCACGCGGCTGAGCCGAGGGAAGGGGGCCTTCACGCGCGAAGAGGGCTATTCGCCCGGCTGGACGCTCTTCTCGAAGTAGTCGGCCAGCTCACCCGGCGTCGGGGTCTGTCCTTCGGCAGGCACCTGGTAGATGAAGCCGACCAGCGGCCGGTCGGTCACGGTGAACACCAGCACGGCGGCGTTCCGCCCGGCAGCCGAGGAGTACTGGCCTTCCAGCGCGTTGCCGGCCCACTTCGCCTCGGTGCGGTCCCCGCCCGCCGACTTGAGCAGCCCGTCGGTGTAGGCCTTGAGCTTCTCCGCCGAGTCGCTCTGCAGATACGTCACCTGGGTCCCGGCACGGCCCGGGGCGGAGCAGGTCGACGTCACGCCGAGGTCTTCCGCCGGTTTCGCCGGCCCGTTGCCCATGCCGGGTTTGCAGTCCCCGGTGTCGGCGATCTTCCCCGCGAGCTGGCGCAGGCATCCGGTGAGGCCCTTGTCGTCGGCCGCGCCGGGCACCTTGCACTCGTCGGCCGTGTAGGTCGTCGCCGAAGAGGACGTCAGGAAGAACGTGAGCCCGGCGGCGAGCAGCACGACGACGGCCACGATGGCGCCGATGACGAGCGGCTTCTTCTTGCTCGCGGGCGCCTTCTCGGCGGTGGTCTGCCCGGCGAGGGAGTACGTCGGGAAATTCGTCGGCGCGGGCTGCTGCGCCTGCTGCGGACCGCTGTTCGGATAACCCGACTGGGGGAATCCGCCGGACTGGCCGGGGCCTCCGCCCGAGTAGCCGGGGATCGACGCGACCTGCTGCGGCGGCGCGTACGGTCCCGACGCGCCGGGGCCGACCTGATGCGCCCCGGTTCCCGCCGCGACCTGCCCTTCGACGCCCTGCGTCCGCGAGCTGATGCCGTCGGAAGCGACGTGCTGGGCGCCGAGCGCCACCGCGGTCTCGGGCTGGTCGAGGCTGCCGGGGACGACGCCGAGCTTCTCCGCGATCAGGCTGCCGACCAGCGGGAGACGGCTCGAACCGCCGACGAGGTAGATACCGGCGAGCCGGTCGGGGGTCATGCCCGCCGAGCGGACCACCCGCGACATCAGCTCGACACTGCGCAGCATCGACGGCCGCACCAGCGCTTCGAGTTCGCCTCGCGTGACGAGGACGTCCTCGAACGGCTCCGGCATCGGGACCTCGGTCTGCGGGTGCCGCGAAAGGGCTTCCTTCGCCGCCTTCACGTCCTCCTGCAGCGCGCGCCGCGTACGACGGTCCGGAGTGGACTCGGGCCGCAAAACCCGCTGCCAGCGCTGGGGGTCCCTGTGCGAGACCTCGCGGCCGACGTGCACCAGCAGCGCCTGGTCGACGTCGAGACCACCGAGGTCGGGAAGGCCGTCTTCGGCGACGACGGTGAAGCCGCCGTTCGGGGTCGCGCCGACGATCGCGACGTCGAAGGTGCCGGCACCGAGGTCGTACACGGCGAGCGCCTGCCCCGGCGCGAGCGTCTTGCCGGGGAACGACGCGAAATGCGCGGCCGCGGCGACCGGCTCGGGGACGAGCACGATGTTGCCGCCCATCCCGGCGAGCCGGGCGGCGGACAGCAGCACGTTGCGGCGGGTCTGTCCCCACTGCGCGGGGTGGGTGAGCCGGACCTCGTCGGGCAGTTCGCCGCCGAGCTGGCGGGTGGTCTCGTCGAGGACGCGGCGCAGGATCGCGGCCAGCACCTCGGTGACCGGGATGACGTCCGTGCCCAGCAGGAGCGTCTGCTCGTCGATCCGGCGTTTGGGGTTGGGCTCGAAGCGGGTCGGGTCGAGCCGCGCACGGCGTTCGGCGTCGCGGCCGACCATGATCGTGCCGTCCTCGGTGGCGAACACCGCGGACGGCATGTTGGCCGAACCGTCGACCTCGACCACCCGCGGCGGCCTCCCGTGCGCCGATAGGACGGCCACGGTGTTGGACGTCCCGAGGTCCACCGACAGGATCCGCACAGCTCATACCCCTTCAACAGACGAACGGCGACCGCCCCAAGTACCGATCCGGCCGCGCTGGCCGTGATGCTCCCATGAGCGAGGTCACCGCACGTGCGGAACCCGCCGATCTCGTCCCGACCGGGTGCCTCGTCACAGCCCTCGGAGCGAAACTGTCGGTGGTCCGGCGCACTATGGAGGGCGTGGCAGACGTACTCGACCTCTTCTCCCCCGCGACCAGGGACTGGTTCACCGGGGCCTTCGCCGCGCCCACCCGCGCGCAGGAGGGGGCGTGGCGTGCCGCGCACGCGAAGGAACACGCGCTGGTCGTGGCCCCGACAGGCTCCGGTAAAACGCTGTCGGCCTTCCTCTGGGCTCTGGACCGGCTGTCGGTCGAGCCGCCGCCGTCCGAGCCGCGGAAACGCTGCCGCGTCCTCTACGTCTCGCCGCTGAAGGCGCTGGCGGTCGACGTCCAGCGCAACCTGAGGGCACCGCTGGCGGGCATCTCGCAGGCTTCGCGACGGCTGGGGTTGCCGGTGCCGGACATCGGCGTCGGCATGCGCACGGGTGACACCACGGCCGCCGAGCGGCGCTCGTTCGGCAAGACCCCGCCGGACGTGCTGGTCACCACACCGGAGTCGCTGTTCCTCATCCTCACCTCCTCCGCCCGCGATTCGCTGCGCGGCGTGGAGACGGTGATCATCGACGAGGTCCACGCGGTCGCGGGCGGCAAACGCGGCGCGCATCTGGCCTTGTCCCTGGAGCGGCTCGACGCGTTGTTGGAGAAGCCCGCCCAGCGGATCGGGCTGTCGGCGACGGTCCGGCCGATCGACGAGGTCGCCTCGTTCCTGGCCGGTGGCAGGCCGGTCACCATCGTCCAGCCGAAGCTCGCGAAGACGATCGAGGTCCGTGTCGAGGTCCCGGTCGAGGACATGTCCAATCTCGACGGTCCTCAGGGGCCGAAGCAGAACGAAGACCTCGACGCGGGCCTAGCACGTCTACCCGGCTCGCTGGAGGACATCGACGGCGCACCGCGGCGGCCGTCGATCTGGCCCGCGGTGGAGGAGCGGGTCCTCGAACTCATCCAGGCGCACCGGTCGACCATCGTGTTCGCCAACTCGCGGCGGCTCACCGAGCGGATGACGGCCCGGCTCAACGAACTCGTGGCGGAACAGAGCGAGCTGGAGCCGGATCAGCGGTATCCGGCCGAGGCGATCGGCCAGTCCGGGCTCACCACCGGCGCGGCGCCGGTGATCGCGCGGGCGCACCACGGCTCGATGTCGCGTGAGCAGCGCACGCATGTGGAAGAGGAGCTCAAGTCCGGGCGGCTGGCGTGTGTCGTGGCGACGTCCTCTTTGGAACTGGGCATCGACATGGGCGCGGTCGATCTCGTCGTGCAGATCGAGGCGCCGCCGACGGTCGCTTCGGGTCTGCAGCGGGTCGGCCGGGCCGGGCACCAGGTCGGCGCGGTGTCGAGCGGGGTGATGTTCCCGAAGTTCCGTGGCGACCTCGTCTCCTGCGCGGTGGTGGCGGAACGGATGGCGTCCGGGGCGATCGAGGCGGTGCGGTATCCGCGGAATCCGCTGGACGTGCTCGCGCAGCAGATCGTGGCGATGGTGGCGCTCGAATCGTGGACGGTCGACGAACTCGCCGCATTGGCCCGCCGCGCGGCGCCGTTCGCCTCCCTGCCGGACGACGCGTTGCTGGCCGTGCTCGACATGCTCGCCGGCCGGTACCCCAGCGAGGAGTTCGGTGAACTGCGCGCCCGCATCACCTGGGACAGGGTCAGCGGCGAACTCCACGGTCGCCCGGGTTCGCAGCGGCTGGCGGTGACCTCGGGCGGCACGATCCCCGACCGCGGGCTGTTCACCGTGATGACGCCGGGCGGCGACGACAAACCCGGGTCGCGGGTGGGCGAGCTCGACGAGGAGATGGTCTACGAGTCCCGCGTCGGCGACACGATCCTGCTCGGCACCTCCTCCTGGCGGGTCACCGACATCACCCACGACCGGGTGATCGTGGTCCCCGCGCCGGGTGAGCCCGCCCGGATGCCGTTCTGGAAGGGCGATGCCCCGGGCCGTCCGCTGGAACTGGGGCGGGCGCTGGGCGCGTTCGTCCGCGAACTGTCCACTTCGGAGCCCTCGGCGGCCAGGGAACGCGCCGCCGTCGCCGGGCTGGACGAGTACGCCTGCGACAACCTGCTGGCGTACCTGGAAGAGCAGAAGTCGGCCACCCGGCATGTGCCGAACGACAAAACCGTGCTCCTGGAACGGTTCCGCGACGAGCTGGGCGACTGGCGCGTCATCCTGCACTCGCCGTTCGGCGCGCAGGTCAACGCGCCGTGGGCGCTCGCGATCGCGGCCCGGCTGCGGGAGAACCGCGGGGTCGACGCCCAGGTGGCGCATTCCGACGACGGCATCGTGCTGCGGCTGCCCGAGGCGCTGGACATGGACGGCGCCGAGGTCACCATCGGGGTCGAAGACGTCTTGCTCGATCCGGAAGAGGTCGAGCAGCTCATCGTCGCCGAGGTCGGCGGCTCCGCGCTGTTCGCCGCCCGGTTCCGGGAATGCGCGGCGCGGTCGCTGCTGCTCCCCCGCCGGGATCCGCGCCGCCGCACCCCGCTGTGGCAGCAACGGCAGCGCGCGTCCCAGCTGCTTTCGGTCGCGGCCAAGTACGAGCGGTTCCCCGTGGTGCTGGAAGCGATGCGGGAAGTCCTGCAGGACGTGTACGACGTCGGCGGGCTGCGCGAACTGATGGCCGACGTCCGGTCCCGGAAGGTCAAGCTGGTCGAGGTCGAGACGCCGTCCGCGTCCCCGTTCGCGCGCAGCCTGCTCTTCGGCTACGTCGGGATGTTCCTGTACGAGACGGACGCCCCGCTCGCGGAACGGCGCGCGGCGGCGCTGGCGCTGGATTCGACGCTACTGGCCGAGCTGCTCGGCACCGAGGCGATCCGGGAACTGCTGGACGCCGAGGTCGTCGCCGAAGTGGAGCGCTCCCTGCAGCGGCTCGACCCGGACAGGCACGCCCGCAACGCCGAAGACGCCGCGGATCTGTTGCGGTTCCTCGGTGATCTCTCGATCGAGGAGGCCGCCGCGCGCGGGATCCATCGGGAATGGTTGGAAGAGCTGGAAGCCGCGCGACGGGTGATCCGGGTGCGTATCGGCGGCGGCGAGCGGTTCATCGCCATCGAGGACGCGGGCCGGGTGCGGGACGCGCTGGGCACCGCGCTGCCGGTCGGTGTGCCGGAGGCGTTCACCGAACCGGTCGAGGATCCGGTCGGCGACCTGCTTTCCCGCTATTCGCGAAGCCGTGGCCCGTTCAGCGCCCGCCAAGCCGCCGAGCGGTTCGGGCTCGGGACGGCCGTGGTCACCGGCGTGCTGGACAGGCTGACCGCGCAGGGCAGGCTGGTCCGGGGCGAGCTGAGCCCCGTCGGGCATCCGGAAACCCACGGCGTCGGCATCGAGTTCTGCGACGCGTCGGTGCTGCGCAGGCTCCGGCGGGCGTCGCTGGCCCGGCTGCGGGCGGAGGTCGAGCCGGTCGAACCGGCGGCGTTGGGCCGGTTCCTGCCGTCGTGGCACGGTATCGGCGCGCGGGTGCGGTCGGCTCCGACGGCGGACGACGTGCTGTCCGTGGTCGAGCAACTGGCCGGGGCCCCGCTGCCGGCGAGCGCGGTCGAGTCCCTGATCCTGCCGAGCAGGCTGCCCGGCTACACCCCTTCATTGCTGGACGAGCTCACCACGGCGGGCGAGGTCACCTGGTGCGGCTGCGGTTCCCTGTCCGGTGGGGACGGCTGGCTGGCGCTCGCGCCCACGGACGTCGCCGATCTGCTGTTGCCGGATCTCGACGACGACCTGCCGTCCGGTCCGCTCCACGAAGCCATTCTGTCCACTTTGGAGGGTGGGGCGCAGTTCTTCCGCCAGCTGGTGGATCGCGCGTCGCCGTTGGTCGAGACCCCGCCCAACGACGGCGAAGTCGTGGCGGCACTGTGGGATCTCGTGTGGGCCGGGCTGGTCACCGGGGACACGCTGGGCCCGCTGCGGGCGCAGGTCTCCGGCTCCGGTGCGGCGCACAAACCACGGCGCCAGGCTCCTCGCGGCCGGTACGCGCGGCTTCGGGCCGGGCGTCCGGCGATGCCTTCGCGCACCGGGCCGCCGACGGTCGCCGGACGCTGGGCCCTGACCCCCGATCGCGAACCGGATCCGACCAGGCGCGCGCACGCGCGGACCGAGGCATTCCTGGAGCGGCACGGCGTCCTCACCCGCGGAGCTCTCGACACCGAGCGCGTGACGGGCGGTTTTTCCGGGATCTACAAGGTTTTGCGCGGGATGGAGGATTCGGGTCAGGTCGTCCGGGGGTACGTGGTCGAAGGGCTCGGTGCGGCGCAGTTCGCGGCGAAGGGCGCCGTCGACAGGCTGCGCGCGCAATCCGGGAATCAGCGCACGACCACCGAAGGCGCCGTCGTGCTCGCCGCCGCGGATCCGGCCCAGCCCTACGGTGCCGCGTTGCCGTGGCCCGCCGCTACCGGCGACACGAAGCACCGCCCGGCAAGGAAAGCGGGCGCGCTGGCGGTGCTCGTGGACGGTGTCCCGGCGATGTACGTCGAGCGGGGCGGCCGGTCGCTGCTGAGCTTCACCGAGGATCAGGAGACGTTGCGGTCGGCCGCGCGGGCGCTGTCCACGGCCGTGCGGGAGGGCTGGCTCGGGCAGCTCGCGGTGCAGAAGGCCGACGGCGAGGTGGCGCTCACGTCGGAGCTTTCGACCGTCCTCCAGGAGGCCGGTTTCCGGGCGACTCCCAAGGGACTGCGCCTGCGGGCCTAGAATCACCGCTCAGGCCTGCGGAAAAGGACGTTCGAACATGGTGATGCGCGACCTGCGCTATTTCGGGGATCCCGTGCTCAAGACCGTATGCGACCCGGTCACGACATTCGACAAGAAGATCGAGTCGCTGGTGACCGATCTGATGGACGGGGTGAAACCGGCCGGGCGTGCGGGGCTGGCGGCGCCGCAGATCGGGGTCGGGCTGCGGGTGTTCAGCTACGACGTCGGCGGGCTGAGCGGATACGTGATCAACCCCGAGATCGTCGAACTGTCCGAGGAGACGCACGAGATCGGCGAGGGCTGTCTGTCGGTGCCGGAGCTGTGGTTCCCGGTGGTGCGCGCGAAGCACGCCGTGGTGCGCGGTGTCGACCTGCGCAACGAGCCCGTCGAGGTCGAAGGGGTCGACGTGCTCGCCCAGTGCCTGCAGCACGAGACCGATCACCTCGACGGCAAGCTGTACCTGGAGCGGCTCACTCCAGAGCGCAAGAAGCGCGCACTCGGCGAGGCGCGGGGCAAAGACTGGTTCTGGAACCGCTGACCTCATCCCGCATTTCGTCCTCTGAATGCGGTGGTTGGTAACGCGAACTACCGCATTCAGAGGACTAAACGCGGGGGTCGGGGAGCGGGAAGCGCAGGGTGCCGGAGTCGCCGGCGACGCGTTCGGGGCGGAGCCCCACGCGGACGGCGGTGCGGTACAGGGAATCGTCGCCGGGCAGGCAGACGGCGGTGAGCTCGCGCTCCCCCTTGGCCAGGGCGAGCGTGGCGAGCCGGGCCAGCAAAGCCGTGCCGATGCCTTGGCGCTGCCACGAATCCTCGACCAGGAGCGAGACTTCGGCCGCGCCGCCGTCGGCCGACGGGATCAGCTGACCGAGGCCGATCACGTCGCGGCCGCAGACCGCGAGCAGGCTGATCCCGCGCGGCGGCATCAGGAGCCGGTGCAGCCAGCGACGCGGTACGGCACGCATTCCGGTGTGATAGCGGTGGAAGAGCGTCGTCATCGAGCATCTCTGATGCAGCGCGGACACCGCTTCCGCGTCACCCGGGACGCCCTTGCGCAGGACGACCGCGGCGCCGTCGGGCCGGTCGAGCACGATCGGGCCGGTCACGTTGTCGCGGACGGCGGCGATCAGGCCGGTCAGCGCGACGGCGCGGCTCAATTCCAGCTCGACGAACGGCGACCACCGGCGGCGGGCGACGAACGCGGCGCCGTCCCCCGCGGGGAACACCGCCCGGTGCCCGCCTTCCGTGCGGGCCGGGTTCGACTCGATCGACGGGACCTTCGTGACGACGTCGGCCGCCAGGACGCCGCGGAGCACCTCCGCGAGGCCGTTGGGTTCTTCGACGGCACGTTTGGCCGCGGTGAGGGTCGCGGTGGCCGGATCGACCAGTTCCGCCAGATCGGCGTCGACGACGGCGGAGCATTCGCATCCTTCGTCGCGGATCGCGTCGATGAGCAGTTGCCGTGGCAGCCCGGTGGCCGGCCGCAGGACGATCTCGTCGAGCACGCCGCCGGGCACCGGCAGCACCGACAACCCGAGAATGTTGCACTCGAGGTCGGCCAGCCGGATCGCGATCCTGGCCAGCGTGCCGGGCCGGTCGTCGACGCGGATCCGGACACGCCAGGCCGAAGCGGCCGCGGTCTCGTCGCCGGGATGGACCAGGGTGGGCCGGACTCGATAGGTCTCCATGGCCTCAACGGTCCCGGCCGGTTGTTGCCTGCCCACGGCGCGGGTGTTTCGCTCAGGTCAGCGTTCGACGCCGCCGCGCAACCGGGGCGAAACACTCAGCGGGGCGTGAGCACGCTGAACTCGTTGCCCTCCGGATCCACCAGGGACACGGCGCCTTGTCTCGCCGTACCGCGCCCTAGCGCGCCCAGCCCCAGCAGGCGCCGGACTTCGGCCGCGCGGCTCCCGCCCGGCCGTGGCGCGATCTCGAAGCGCAGCCGGTTCCGCTCCACCTTGTCCTCTTTCGTGGCGAGGAACTCGACCCAGGGGCCGCGACCGTCCGGCGGCCGCAGGCCCACGATCGCCTCCTCCCGGACGCCGATCTCCCAGCCCAGCGCGGCCGCCCAGAACCGCGCGAGCCGCTCCGGGTCGAGGGCGTCGACGACGACCGCCGCGATCGCGCCGGTGCCCTCGTACTGCTCTCGCGGCTCGAGGACGCAGAACTCGTTGCCCTCCGGATCCGCGAGCACCACCCACGGCACCCGTTTCTCCTCCGGCGGGCCTTGGCCGATGTCGATGTGCTGTGCGCCGAGGGACAGCGCACGGTCCACCAGCTCGGCCTGGTGCCCGGGCGAACGGCTCGCCAGATCCAGATGCAGCCGGTTCTTGCGGCCTTTGGGCCGCGTTTCGGAACGGAACGCCGGCTCGAACGGCGCGTCCCAGCTGAACAGCCCTTCCCAGAAACCCGCCAGATCCCTGGGAAGGGCCGAGTCGAAGACCAGGTTCACCAGATGTGCCACCACACCGTGAACCTAGACGGCACCACCGACATTTCTTGACCGGTTTGGCTTCCCCACCGACCGGTCATCGGGTCGCGAGCCGCAGAAGGGCCCAGAGTTGTCCCGCCATGTCCTGGTCTCCGCTGACCGTCACCGCCGTCGGACCCGCCCGGCCCCAGAGCCAGCGGTAGATCTCGTCCGGCTTCCCGGTGATCAGATCGTCCGCGCGCTGGGCCTCCTCGGCCGAGCACCGCCAGGCGACCGTCTCCGTGGGGCCGGCCCTGGCGATCCAGGTGTGGCCCGCGGTGCGGACGCCGACGGATCCGGTCTTGGTGCCGGACAGCCCGAGCAACGGCAGCCGCTGCCCGAACCAGAGCACCAGGGCCTCGTCGATCCCGTCGACCGCCACGTCTTCGGGGATCTCCGACACCTCCCGGCCGGCCGCGCTCTCCGCGTCGATCCGGTGGATCGTCGTCTCGTGCGCCATCCGGCGCCGCCAGAACCCGTAACTGCGGTCCGCGGGCCACCAGGTCGGCGCCAATTCGTCCGGATCGTGCGCGGACAGCTCGGCGACGAGCTCGTCCCGGCCCTCGCGGAAGTACTCCTCCAGGGTCTGCCCCGGCCCCGGTTTGCGCTGCCAGTGCTCGGGACGCCGCCCGTCGGCGATCCAGCGGCGGGTGACCCGGTACACGCTGCCCACGTGCCGGAGGACCTCACCGAGAGTCCAGCCGGGGCAGGTGGGGACCGGCGCGTCGGCGGACGCGGTGTGCGCCACTTGAGCCATCAGCTCGGTTTCGGCGCCGATCACCTCCAGGAACCTGCCCTGGTCGATCATGGCCTGCCCGGCCATCGGGCACCCCCTCTCCCCTGCGCGCTAAGCCACATGCGCCGAGTCACCCATAGGCAGCCCGTGCACCACCCGTCGCACCAGTTCCAGGAACACCGTCGCGGCCCGCGTCAGCTCGTCCGCCAGCTCGACGGTGACCTTGCCGGTGATACCCGCCTGCGCGGCGGCCCGCGTCGCCGAGTTGGCCGCGAAGAACGCGGCCCATTCCTTCAGCTCGGGCGCGACGGAGTCGAGCAGCACCCAGCCGCTCGCCGGACGGGCACGGCCCCGGTGCGGGCGGCCGCGGGCCTCCAGTACCGCCGCGGCGCCCCGCAGCGCGGCGAGATAGGCGCCGATGAACCGCTCCGCGGGATCGTTTTCCCGCTCTGCTTCGGCGAGCCCCCGCCTCGCCTGCGCGTACAAGGAGACCGCCGCGGGTGGTGCCGGCGGGCGCAACGACATGGGCAGGGCGGGCTGCGCGGTGCCCTCCGGCCTCTCGGCTTCGTCAGGGGACACGACCGAAACGGACATGACGACCCTCCTCCTGTACGTGAGCGCCGGCCGGTGCCCGGCGCCGAGGCGCTTCCCCCGCCCCCGCGCCGGGCACCTACCGGTGCGCGCTCACCGAATGTCGAACGTCTGTTCGAACAACTCCAATGTAACCCCGAAGTGCCCACTTCTTCAACCCCGTAGCCGGGTGGTCGCCGCATGTGGTGCGGGACACGGCATCGGCCACGTGATCTCATAGGCGTATGAGCACCATCGACCATCCCTCGGTGGCCAAGGTCGCGGCCGCGCTCGCCGAGGCGGGCCAGCAGGCCGCCGCGGACGGGATCCGGATCCTCCCCGCCGAAGTCCGCACGGCCGCCCAGGCCGCCGAAGCGCTCGGTGTCGAGGTCGGCGCGATCGCGAACAGCCTCGTCTTCCGCAGCCGCACCGGCGACACCGAAACGGCCCTGCTCGCCTTGACCTCCGGCGCGCACCGCGCCGACACGGGTCTCCTCGCTTCGCTGACCGGCGCCGACGAGATCGGCAAGGCGGACGCGGATTTCGTCCGCGCGCACACCGGACAGCCGATCGGCGGCGTCGCCCCCGTCGGTCACCCGAAGGCGTTGACCACCCTCGTCGACACCGCGTTACGCGCCCACGAAGTCGTCTGGGCGGCCGCCGGGCATCCGAAGTCGGTGTACCCCACGACGTTCGACGGCCTCGTGGCACTGACCGGGGGCACTCCCGCGGACGTCGCGGGCGACAGGCAGGATGGGCGCCCGTGACCGCGATGTCCTCGGAATGCACCCGCTACGTCCAGCTGTCCGCGGACGAGTTCCGCGCCCGGCTCCCCGAGGCGCTGACCATCTACGTCAACGCCATGCGCTACCCCGAAGGCACGGCGGAGCAACGCGCGCCGATGTGGCTCACGCACGCGCTGCGCGAAGGCTGGCGCTGCATGGCCGCGCTCGACGCGGACGGTGTCCTGCTCGGGCTCGCCTACGGCTACAAGGGCCGCGGCGGCCAGTGGTGGCACGAACAGGTCCGCCACGGCCTGACCCGTCGCGAGGGCCAGGCCGCCGCCGAGCACTGGATGTCCGACTACTTCGAGCTCACCGAGATCCACGTCAGCCCCGAAAGCCAGGGGAAACGGATCGGCGAAGACCTCCTGCGACGGCTGCTCGACGGCGTGCCCAGCGCCCACGTCCTCCTTTCCACGCCGGAAGGCACCAGCCGGGCATGGAACCTGTACCGGCGCGTCGGATTCGTCGATGTGCTGCGGGACTACCACTTCGCCGGGGATCCGCGGCCCTTCGCGATCCTCGGCCGGACGCTGCCGCTCTAGGGCCTGGAATACGCCACGGCGAGCGCGGCGATGAGCACCACCGCGCCGCACCAGCCCACGGCACCGAGCCGTTCCCCGAGCACGGCCATGGACAGGAGCGCGGCGGTCAGCGGTTCGAGCAGCGCGGACAGCGCGGCCAGCACCGGATGCGCGCTTTCGAGACCGCGGAAGTACGCGGCGTACGCCAGCGCCGTGGGCACCACACCGAAGTAGACGACGAGCGCGAGCACATCGGCCTGAAACGGCACGGCCATGCCGAACCACAACGCGGCGGGAGTGAGCGCGGCGCCGCCGATCAGGCAGCCGAAAGCCGTGGTGGGCAAGGGCTCCAGTCCCTCGACGCGGGTCGCGGTCACGAGTGTCAGCGCGGCGAACCCGGCCGCGGCGAGCAGGGCGAACAGCACTCCGGCGACGTCGGCTTCCTGCCCTGGCGTCCATTGCAGCAGCGCGAGCCCGGCTAGCGACCCGGCCAGGGACACCGCCGTCCACGCTCCGGGCAGGCGGCGGGTCTTGACGACCGTCGCGACGGCGAGCAGCACCGGCGCGCTGCCGATGGTGGTCATCGTCGCGACGCTCACGGAACTCAGCGAGACCGAGGCGAAGTAGCTGGTCTGGAAGAGCGCGAACAACCCGCCGACCGCCAGGAGGCGACGACGGGCCTGTGGTGTGCGGGGAAGGCCGCGAAGGCCTCCGGTGAGCCAGAGGTAGCCGGTGGCGATCACGCCGCCGATGAGCAGCCGGTACGCGGCGACGCTCAGCGGATGGAGCCCCGCGCGGGAGGCGAGCAGGGAACCGGCGAGGCCGCCGGTCCCCCAGAGGACCCCGGCGAGGACGAGCGCGGCCGACGATCGGGCGCGCGTGGGTACGGCAACGGACATGGGGAAACGCTCCTGCGTCTGTGTCTGTCGGAAAGGACGTCGACGACGCGGGGTGCTTCAGTGCAGCACGGATCGGCCGGGCGGCTGGAACGCCGCGCGGCCGGAGACACCCCGCTCAGGAGGCGGGGGGTGGGGTGACGAGAAAGATCCGGTGCACGAGAGGGAACGTATCAAGGCCGCGGTAGCGGGGGCACGTGAATTGCGGCACGCGGAGGGCGAGATGTCAGGAAAGGGTCGTTCCTGACATTTTTCGTCAGGAACGACCCTTTCATGACATTCGGGGAAGGGCGGCGGGTCAGTCGAGAGCGGCCAGCATCTCCCGCAGCGTGTCCAGCCCCATCCCGCCGAGCGCCAGCGCCCGCGTGTGGAACTGCTTGATGTCGAACGCGTCGCCCTGCCGCGCGCGGGCCTCCTCGCGGGCGGTGAGCCAGAGCCGTTCGCCGAGCTTGTACGACGGCGCCTGCCCCGGCCAGCCCAGGTAGCGGTCGATCTCGTCGTGCACGTGGGCCGGGTCGGTGACGGTCCGGGTGAGCATGAACTCCAGGCCCAGCTCGGGCGTCCACCGCTCGCCCTCGTGGAAACCGGTGCCCGCCGGGATCTCCAGTTCCAGGTGCATGCCGATGTCCACGATCACCCGCGCGGCGCGGAACAGCTGCTCGGACAGCATGCCGAACAGTTCGCCGTCGTCGGCGAGGAACCCGAGGTCCTCCATGAGCCGCTCGGAGTACAGCGCCCAGCCCTCGGCGTGCCCGGAGGTGAACGCGAGCAGCCGCTGGTACTTGTTCAGCGACTCCGACTGGTCGACCGCGGTCGCGATCTGCAGGTGGTGACCCGGCGCGCCCTCGTGGTAGACGGTGCTGACCTCGCGCCAGGTGGTGAACTCGTCCCGGCCCTGCGGCAGCGACCACCACATGCGGCCGGGGCGGGAGAAGTCCTCGCTCGGGCCGGTGTAGTACGCGCCGACGGTGCCACCGGGCGGGGCGATCTTGCACTCCAGCGCCATCACCCGGTCGGAGATGTCGAAGTGCTTGCCGCGCAACGACTTCAGCGCGTTGTCGGACAGGTTCTGCATCCAGGCCTGGAATTCCGCCCGGCCACGCACGGTGTACGCGGGGTCTGCGTCGAGGGCGGCGGCCGCCTCGGCGAGGGTGGCGCCGGGCTTGATCCGGCCGGCGACCTCGCGCATCTCCGTTTCGAGGCGGGTGAACTCGGCCCAGCCCCAGGCGTAGGCCTCGTCCAGGTCGAGGGTGGCGCCGGTGAACACGCGGGACCACAGCTGGTAGACCTCGGCGCCGACGGCGTCCTTGACCGGTGCCAGCGGGGCGAGTTCGGCGCGGAGGAAACCGGCGAACTCCGCGTACGCCTCCTGGGCGGCGTGAGCGGCCTGGCCGAGTTCGGCGCGGAGCTTCTCGTCGACGTCTTTCGCGCCCGAGGCGAGCGTCTCGAAGAAACCGGTCTCGTCCTTCAGCCCGGCCCAGGTTTCGGCCTGTTCGGCGACCTTGCCGACCTGCCGCAACGCCGCCACCCGGCCCGCGTCGGCGGACGCGAGCAGCGAGGTGCGGAGACCGTCGAGCGCTTCGGGCACCCGCGCCATCCGGGCGGCGATCGTCGCCCAGTCCTCCGCGGTCTCGGTGGGCATGAAGTCGAAGACCATGCGCAGTTCCTGCACTGGGCTTTCGATCACGTTCAGCGCCGCGATGTCGAGGCCGGCTTCGTGGATTTCGAGGTTCAGCGCGATCCGCTCGCTGAACACGGCCTTGGCCGCGCGTTCACCGTCGTCGACCGGTTCGGCCGCGGCGATGTCGGCCAGTGCGCGCGCGGCGATCGCGGCCCTGGCCGCGTGCCCGGCGGGCGAATAGTCGGTCAGCTGGTCGTCGTATCCGGAGATACCGAACGTCGTCGCGGCGACCGGGTCGGCCGCGGCGTACTCGTCGACGTACCGGTCACAGATCTCGTGCACACTTCGCGCGGTTGAAGCCATGACCGGCACGCTACCGGGATCGCGGGCGACTTCGGTACGGAGTTACGCCCGGGCGGGGACCAGCCCGAGCCTGCTGACCACCTCACGCGTGGCCTTGGACCGGTTGAACGTGTAGAAGTGCAGGTCGGGGACGCCTTCGGCGATGAGCCGCTCGCCCAGTTCGGTCACCGCGTCGATACCCGCGGCGCGGAAGGCCTTCGGATCGTCGGCCAGCGGCTCCAGCCGGTCCAGCAGCCGCCGCGGCGCGGGCGCGCCGGACAGCTTGATGGACGTGTGCAGCGTCCGCGGCGTGGTCAGCGGCATGATGCCGGGGATGACCAGTGCCTCGCAGCCGGTGGCCGCCACCCGGTCACGCAGACGGAGGAAGTCCTCCGGTTCGAAGAACAGCTGCGCGATCGCGAAATCCGCGCCCGCGCGCAGTTTGCGCACGAGGTATTCGGTGTCGGCTTCGAGGTTGGCCGAGCGAGGGTGGCCGTACGGGAAGGCCGAGACGCCGACGCAGAAGTCGCCGAGCGAACGCACCAGTTCGACGAGTTCCTCGGCGTAGTTCAGCCCGTCCGGATGCGGGACCCAGTCGCCGTAGACGTCGCCCGGCGGGTCGCCCCGCAGCGCGAGGATGTTCCGCACGCCGACGGCGGCGTACCAGCCGATGACATTGCGCAGTTCCGCGACCGAGTGGTTCACGGCGGTCAGGTGCGCCATCGGCACCAGCGTGGTTTCGGTCGCGACGCGGGCGATGCTGCGGATCGTGCCGTCCCGGCTGGAGCCGCCCGCGCCGTAGGTGATCGACATGTACGCCGGGTCCAGCGGCTCGAGTTCCCGGATCGACTTCCACAGCACGGCCTCGTCGGCCGCGTCCCGGGGCGGGAAGAACTCGATGGAGAACACGGGTCCATCACCCTGCAACCGCTCGACCACCGACGTCATACGGCCATGTTAAGGGGGAATGTCCGCTGGCTGGGAGCCCCCTCTCAGGCTATGGGCGTACGAGCGGTTGCCGAGCGGGGCCCGCCTGGGGAGACTCGGTGAGGAGCACAGGGAGCCGCCATGAGCGCCGAAACCGACACCAGCTGGGATGAGGACGTCCGCGTGGCGGTCTACCGCGCGTTCGCCGAGCACGGGAGGCCGCCGACGGCCCCGGAACTGGCCGACGCCGCCCACGGATCGCTCGCGGTGGCGAAACAGGCACTGCACCGGCTCGCGGAGCGGCGGCATCTCGTCCTCGACGAATGCGAGCACGTCGTGCTGGCGCATCCGTTCGCGGCGATCCCGC
Source organism: Amycolatopsis sp. WAC 04197 (assembly GCF_003947475.1). NCBI lineage: Bacteria > Bacillati > Actinomycetota > Actinomycetes > Pseudonocardiales > Pseudonocardiaceae > Amycolatopsis > Amycolatopsis sp. WAC 04197. The sequence goes on from NZ_QHJK01000016.1 coordinate 107,946, forward strand.
TCGGGTTCTCCGTGATGGGCGAGCGCACGTTGTGGTGGGGTGGCTGCGCGTGGGACGCGTTCGCGATCCCGCATCTGGTCAAGGGCGAGCCCGAGGTGCTGGTGTCCACCCGCTGCCGCGGCTGCGGCGAACCCCAGGCGCTGATGGTGAACGACCGGACCCCGCCGAAGGGTGATCTGGTCGCGCATTTCCTCGTCCCGGTGGCGCGGATGTGGGACGACGTCGTGCACACCTGTGCCAACCAGCGCCTGTTCTGCGGCGAGTCCTGTGTGGACGAATGGCTGGCGGAAACGGGGCAGGACAAGGGTTACGTCATGGATCTGGTGACGCTGTGGCGGCTCGCGGCCGGCTGGTACGACGGCAGGCTCGACCACGGCTACACCCGCCGGGAACCGGCCGCGGCGGCCGCGTACTTCGAGCAGGCCGGGCTGAGCGGACCGTTCTGGCGTTAGACGAGGAACCGCAGCACTGCTGTGACGACCACGCCGCAGAGGATCGCGGCGAGCACCGGCACGCGCAGCACGTACGTCACCGCGATCGCGGCCAGGCCTGCGCAAAGCGTCCAGTCGAGCCCGGACCAGGCCGGACCGGTCACGTCCGTGAGCACGAGCCCGGCCAGCAGCGCGGGCGCGAGCAACGCGATCACCCCCGCGAGCCGCGGCGGCAGCGTCCGGTCGCCGAGCAGGACCGGTCCCGCCGCCTTGAACCCGATACTGACCAGCGCCACCAGGACGATCGCGAGCCAGAGCGTCATCGCCGCACCCCCAGCCCGAGCAGCGCGGCGGCCGAAGCGCCGATCAGCGCGAGCCCGACCGGGACGAACAGCACCAGGATCCCGGCGAGGCAGGCGGCGAGCGCCGCGGTAAGCACCGCCTGGCGTGACCGGCGTAGTTCGTCGATGAGCAGGACCAGGAAGAAGCCGGGGAACACGACGTCGAGCCCGAACCGGGAGACGACGTCCGGTGGCGGCGCGGCCAGCACCCCGAGCACCGTCCCCAGCACCCACGCGGGCAGCTGGACGAGCGTGCAGCCGATGAGCTTCTCGCGGTCGAAGCGTCCTTCGCCGAGGTGGGCGGCGACCCATGAACCGTCGACGACGGCCTGGCCTTCCCACGCGCGGCGCAGGCGGCCGCCACGCAGGTCGGCGGCGACGGCGGCGCCCATCGGCAGGAACCGGGCGTTGATCAGGGCCGCCGCGCCGACCGCGACCGCGAGGTTGCCGCCGCCCGCGAGCGCGGTGGCCATCGCGAACTGGGCCGAACCGGAGAACACCACGATCGAGGCGACGATGGGGGCGGCGATCCCCCAGCCGAGTGTCTGGCTGTACGCGCCGAAGGTGACACCGAGGACGAAGGTCGCGACACCCAGTCCGAGCCCGACACGGGCGCCGGCCAGATAGTTGTGCCGGAGCGTTGTCATGGTTCGACCCTAACAAGCTAAACTCATTTTGACCATTAGGAGGATGCGTGGACGGCCATTGGGACGGGTACGACAGCATCGGCGGGAGCGTGCCGTTGGACCTGGTCAACACCGTTTCCTGGCGGCGCGATCCGGCCCGGCGGGAAGACCGGCTTTCGGCTCCGGAACGGCTGTCCGAGTGGGTCGTCCTGGTCGGCGCGGGCACCGAACGGCTGGAGATCTCCGAAGCCGTCCTGGAGGCGGTGAAGGACTTCCGCGAGACGCTGTATCGCGTGCTGACGTCGGATCCGCCGGACGTCACGGCGTTGCGCGAACCGCTGCTGGCGGCGTACCGGCACGCCGAACTCACGCCGTCCCTGCCGCTGCGGTGGCAGGTGCCGCTGGTGGACGACACCGCGTTGCCGCATTTCCTCGCGCTGGCGGCCGAGGGCCTGCTCCGGTCCGGGGAGCTGGAACGGATCCGGGAGTGCGAGGGCCCCGGCTGCGGCTGGATCTTCACCGACCACACGCGCAACCGGTCGCGGCGCTGGTGCAGTTCGTCGGACTGCGGCAACCGGGCGCGGGCGAAGCGGCACTACGACAAGACCCGCGTTTAGTCCTCTGGATGCGGTCCTTGCGCGGGCAACTATCGCATTCAGAGGACTAAATGCGGCGAGTTCCGCCACATTCGAAGGCACCCGACTGGGTCACGACGACGTCCTTCCCGGAGGATGTGCTCATGGACACGTCCGCCTACGACGCCGATCTGCCCGCCCACGTCGAGCGGGCGCTGGCCGGATTCCTCGAGCGCGCCGGTGCCGAGATCCGCCGCACCGAGCCGACGGTCGGGGCCGGGATCGACGCGCTGGCCGGATTCGTGCTGGGCGGCGGCAAACGCCTGCGCCCGACGTTCGCCTGGTGGGGCTGGCGCGGCGCGGGCGGCGACCCGGGCGGGCCGGACGTCGAAGGTGTCCTGCAGGCGGTGGCGAGCCTGGAGCTGATCCAGGCGTGCGCGCTGATCCACGACGACCTCATCGACTCCTCCGATTCGCGCCGCGGTTCGCCGACGGTGCACATCGCGGGCGCCAAACTGCACGCCGACAGCGGCTGGCTGGGTTCGCCGAGCACGTTCGGGCTCGCGACCGCCGTCCTGGTCGGCGACCTCGCGCTGGCCTGGGCCGACGACATGTTCGGCGAGGCCCCGCTCCCGCCCGCGGCCCTCGCGGCGGCGCGGCCGGCGTGGCGCGCGATGCGCACCGAGGTGCTCGCCGGGCAGTACCTCGACGTCCGCACCCAGGCCACCGGCGACGCCTCCCCCGAGGCGGCGCTGCACATCTGCAAGCTCAAGACAGCCGCGTACACCGTCCAGCGCCCGCTGCACCTCGGTGCCGCGCTCGGCGGTGCCGACGACGCCCTGATCGCGACGCTGCGCGAGTTCGGCGACGAGGTCGGCGTGGCGTTCCAGCTGCGGGACGACCTGCTCGGCGTATTCGGCGACCCGTCGGTCACCGGCAAGCCCGCGGGTGACGACCTGCGTGAGGGCAAGCGAACGCTGCTGGTCGCGCTGGGTCTCCAGCGTGCGGCCGAACAGGGCAAGGACGCGGCGGCGAAGGTCATCTCCGACGCCATCGGCGACGCGCACCTGTCCGAAGACGCCGTCGAGACCGTGCGCGAGGCATTGCAGGACGTCGGCGCCGTCGACGCGGTGGAACGCCGTATCGACGAGCTCACCGACTCCGCGATGGCCGCGCTGGACCGCGCCCACCTGGCCGAACCCGCCCCCGCCGCGCTGACCGGGCTGGTCGTCAAGGCGACCCAGCGGACCTACTGATGCGCACGGTCACCGGTCCGAGCGACCACGTGGTGGTGATCGGTGGCGGGCTCGCCGGGCTGTCGGCGACGCTGCACCTGCTCGGCGCCGGACGCCGGGTGACCCTGCTGGAGCAGGACAAGACTCCCGGAGGGCGGGCCGGGCAGGCGGATCTCGGCGGCAACACCGTCGACACCGGTGCCAGCGTGCTGACCATGCCGGAACTGCTCGACGAAGCCTTCTCCGCCGTCGGCAAATCCCTGGCGGACAACCTCACGCTGACCCGCCTCGACCCCGCGTATCGCGCGCGATTCGCGGACGGGAGCACGATCGCCGTGCACACCGAGGCGGCGGCGATGGAGGCCGAGATCCGCGAGGCCGCCGGTCCGGCCGAGGCCGAGGGCTACCGGCGGCTGCGGCGCTGGCTGACCGAGCTGTACGCGGTGCAGAAGGACCACTTCATCGGCGCGAACTTCGATTCGCCGTTCGATCTCGTGCGCCCGGAGCTGGCGAAACTGGCCACGCTGGGCGGTTTCGGGCGGCTCGGCCCGAAGATCGGCGGGTTCCTGCGCGACGACCGGGTGCGCCGGCTGTTCTCCTTCCAGGCGCTCTACGCGGGGCTCGATCCGGCGCGCGCGATCGGCGCGTACGGCGTCATCTCCTACATGGACACCGTCGGCGGGGTCTACTACCCGTCGGGTGGGATGGGCGAGATCGCGCGGTCGATGGCGAACGCGGCCGAACGCGCCGGCGCGGAGCTGCGCTTCGGCACCGAAGCCGCTTGGCTGGAAAGGGTTTCCTCGCGCGTGCGTGCGGTGCGGACCCGCACGGGTGAGCGGATCCCTTGCGACACCGTGGTTCTCGCGACCGAACTCGGCACCGCGTACCGGCTGCTCGGTGCCCGCCCCCGGCGTCCGCTGCCGCTGCGGTACTCGCCCTCGGCCGTCGTGCTGCACGGGCACGCGCCGAAAACGTGGCCGGATCTGGGCCACCACACCATCTTCTTCGGCGACGCCTGGGAGAAGACGTTCTCGGAGATCATCCGCGAAGGCAAGCTGATGAGCGATCCTTCGCTGCTGGTGACCCGGCCGACGGCGACCGACCCGGCCCTCGCCCCCGGCGGCGACCAGGTGATCTCGGTACTGGCCCCGGCGCCGAACCTCACCCGGGGCAAGATCGACTGGCGCCGGGTCGGGCCAGCGTATCGCGCGGAACTCCTGCACACGCTGGAAAACCGCGGCCTCACCGGCTTCGCCGACGACTTCTCCGTCGACGAGATGATCACCCCGGCGGGCTGGGCGGAGCGCGGGCTCACCGCAGGCACGCCGTTCTCGCTCGCGCACACCTTCGCCCAGACAGGCCCGTTCCGGCCGGGGAACCTGATGCGGGCGGTGGACAACGTCGTGCTGGCAGGCTGCGGGACCACGCCGGGCGTCGGCATCCCGCCGGTGGTGATCTCCGGCAGGCTCGCGGCGGGAAGGGTCACCGGCCGATGAGCGAACTCGACGCCGCGGGCATCACCGAACCGGCGTTGCGGGCCGCGTACACCGAATGCCGCCGCGTCAACGCCCACTACGGCCGCACCTTCTTCCTCGCGACCCGGCTGCTGCCGCCGCGGACGCGGCCGTTCGCGCACGCGCTGTACGGCTTCGCCCGCATGGCGGACGAAGTGGTCGACAATCCCGCGCCCGGTACCGATCCGGCGGTCGCGCTGGACGAGGTCGCCACGATGGTCGCGCAAGTCTTCGACGGTGACACGCCCGCCGATCCGGTGCTGACGGCGCTCGCCGACACCGTGCGGCGCCACGGCCTCGACCGCGACCTGTTCGACGCGTTCCTGCGGTCCATGGCGATGGACCTCAAGATCACCGAATACGCGACCTACGCCGACCTGCGGGAGTACGTCCACGGTTCGGCCGAGGTGATCGGCCTGCAGATGCTGCCGATCTTCGGCACCGTCGTCCCGGTCGAGGAAGCCGTGCCCGGCGCCGCCGCGCTGGGCGAGGCGTTCCAGCTGACCAATTTCCTGCGCGACGTCGGCGAGGACCTCGACCGGGGGCGGCTGTACCTGCCGACCGAAGAGCTGGCCGCGTTCGGCGTCGACCGTGAACTGCTCGAATTCTCCCGCGCCCGCGGCCTGCCCGACCGGCGGGTGCGGCGCGCGCTCGCCGTCGCGGTGGCACGCAACCGGGCGGTGTACCGCCGCGCCGAAGCGGGCATCCCGTTGCTGCGTGAGGAATCCCGCGACTGCGTGCGGACCGCGCTCGTGCTCTACGAAGGCATCCTCGACGAGATCGTGGCCCTCGGGTACGACGTGCTGAACACCCGCGCGGTCGTCCCCCGCCGCCGCCGGCTGGGTGTCGCTCTCCCGAGGCTGTTGGCGAGCAAGTGGAGCAACTCCAGGCTTAGGCTGCGATCATGACTTCTGCTTCGAACAGGAAGATCCGGATCGGCGTCCAGCTTCAGCCCCAGCACGCCGAGTACAAGGCGATCCGCCGGGCGGCTTCGGAGGCCGAAGACCTCGGTGTGGACATCGTCTTCAACTGGGACCACTTCTACCCGCTCTACGGCGAGCCCGAAGGACTGCACTACGAGTGCTGGACCATGCTGGGCGCTTGGGCGGAGTCGACGTCGCGGGTCGAGATCGGCGCGCTGGTGACGTGCAACAGCTACCGCAACCCCGAACTGCTCGCCGACATGGCCCGCACCGTCGACCACATCTCCGACGGACGGCTGATCCTCGGCATCGGCTCCGGCTGGTTCGAGAAGGACTACGACGAGTACGGCTACGAGTTCGGCACCGCGGGCGGGCGGCTCGACAACCTGGCCGAGGCGCTCCCGCGGATCGAGAGCCGGTTCGGCAAGCTGAACCCGGCGCCGACCCGCAAGATCCCGGTGCTGATCGGCGGCGGCGGCGAGAAGAAGACGCTGCGCCTGGTCGCGAAGCACGCCGACATCTGGCACGGCTTCGGCGACCCGGAGGTGGTGGAGCGCAAGGTCAAGATCCTCGACCAGCACTGCGCCGACGTCGGGCGCGACCCGAAGGAGATCGAGCGTTCGGTCGCCGTCGACGGCGAGCCCGAGGAACTCGGCCCGAAGCTGCTGGACCTGGGTGTCTCGCTGTTCACCGTGGCGACCGGCGGGCCCGACTACAACCTCGACAAGCTGCGGTCCTGGATCCAGTGGCGGGACAAGCAGCAGTCCTGACTCGCTCGCAAATGTCATGAAAGGGTCGTTCAGGACGTTTTATGTCCTGAACGACCCTTTCATGACATCCGGGACCGATCGCGACGGTGAGCCGCCACCCGCTCCCGAGTGGCGCACCGCGTCGAGCAGTACCGCCGCGGGCTCCCACCGCCCAAGTGCGCGAACGGCTTCCCGCAGCCCGAAGCAGCACACAGCCCACCCGGCGGCGCCTGACGGTCCGCCAGCAGCACGGCCAGCGCCAGGGCGGACGACGTCACCAGCCACGCGCCCCACGGCCCGTCGTCGTCGGCGTCCACGTGGAGATGCCAGCCGAACCCGTCCGCGTGATCGGTCAGCCGCGGCGGATGCGCGTAGCGGGCCAGCAGCCGGTTGAGCACGTCGGCCGCCTCCGCGACATCCCGCGCCGCGAACACCTCCCGCAGCTGCGAGGCCGCCTCGCGCAACGACGCCACATCCGACGGCGCCAGCTCGACCGAGGTCTCCCCGTGCGCTTCCAGCACGGAACGAACCGAGGAAGCCGACGGATCCGGCGCCAGCAGCACGACCATCAGATCCACCGCCCGCTGCGCCGCCGCCCGCGCCGACCGGCCGGGCAGGAAATCCCGCTGCGCTGAAGTCATATCCCACTGTAACGTCTCAGCAATGAGAAGCCGTTACAGGCTCGCCGTCTACCTGACCGGCGCGACGGTCGCCAGGACCGGCGACGAGCTGTCCGGGCCTGCGTTGCTCCTGCTGGGACTGAGCGTCGACGGCTCGGCCGCGACCGGGTCCGCGCTGCTCGCGGGCCTGACGATCTCCGCGGCGGCGGGCGGGCCGCTGCTCGGCGCCCTGCTCGACCGCAGTCCCCGGCCTGGACGGCTGCTGGCGTGGGCGCTGCTCGCGTACGCGGGCGGGCTCGGCGCGGTGCTCGCGCTGGTCGAACTCCCCGCGGCGATCGTGGTGGCCGTCGCGGCGGGACTGCTCAACCCCGCGTTGGCCGGCGGCTGGACGGCGCAGCTGCCGCAGGTCAGCGGCGGCACGCCACTGGAGCGGGCGAGCACGCTGGACGCGATGACGTTCACCGCCGCGAGCCTCGCCGGGCCGGGACTCGCCGGGCTCGTGGCCGCGTACGCCGGCGCCCCGGCCGCCGTGGCGCTCGCGATCACGCTGGTCGCGGCCGCCTTCCCGGCGGCATGGTCGCTGCCCGCCACCGAGGCGAAGCCCACGAGACCGATCCGCCGTCAGCTCGCCGACGGGTTCGCGGTCCTCTTCCGCAACCGCGCGCTGCTGCGGGCCACCGCGACGTCCACCGTGTCCTTCGTCGGCATCGGGATCGCCGTGGTCTGCTATCCGCTGCTCGGTGCCCAGCGGCTGGGGAGCCCGGGGTTCGGCGCGCTCCTGCTCACCGTGCTGGCCGCCGCGTCACTGGTCGCGAACGCCGTACTGGCCCGCAGGCCACCACCGCCGGATCGCACCGTGCTCGCCAGCACCGTCCTGCTGGGCGCGAGCTTCCTGCTCGCGGCGGCGGGCCACGGCGTGGCGCTCCTGCTGGCCGCCGCCGTACTCGCCGGTTTCGCGGAAGGACCCCAGCTTTCGGCGCTGTTCGCCATCCGGCACCGCGAAGCACCCGCTGCGGTGCGGGCACAGGTTTTCACGACGGCGGCGAGCGTGAAGATCACCGGACTCGCGGTCGGAGCCGCGGTCGCGGGGCCGTTGAGCGCACTCTCCGTAACCGCCGCGCTGGGTGCCGCGGCGGGATTCCAGCTTCTCGCGGCTGCGGCGTATGTACTGGTCAGAACGTCCGGGCGGACTAGAACGCCATCGCCTGCGCGCGCCGTTTGACCTCGGTGCCGTGGCTGGTGCGGAGCGCGTTGACCGGGGTGATGCCGGGCAGGGTCTCGTCCTCGGCGAAGAGCCAGCGCAGCATCTCCGTCCGGCTGAACCCGGAGTCCGCGAGCACGGTGATGGTGCCCGCCAGGCCCTTGACCACGCCGTCCTTGACCAGGAACGCGGCCGGGACGTACAGCTCGCCCTTGCGCCGGACGGCGATCAGGTGGCCGTCGCGCAGCATCTGGCGGACCTTGTTGGCCGAAACGTTCAGCGCGGTCGCGACCTCCGGAAGCGGGAGAACGGCCACATCTGCATCGAGAACGTCGTCGGCGACGGGAATACCACTCACAGGTGACACTGTGCCACATTCCGTCTCCCCCTCCGTTAGTGCGCATGGGTGACTGCCACGAGTCATGACGGACAGTGCCCGCATGGTCACGGATACCGCCGATTCGACGAAATACCGGGAATCGTGATCCCCGGCGACCCAGGTCCCGTACACCAGAACATGGGTACTTCCGTACGATCCATAGCCGTGACACGCACGGACCCCACGCTGGTGGGCACTCTGCTCGAGGGCCGCTACCGGGTGGACAAGCTGCTCGCACGCGGTGGGATGTCGTCGGTGTACCGCGGCGTCGACACCCGCCTGGACCGCCAGGTCGCCATCAAGATCATGGACCCGCGGTTCGCCGACGACAGGTCCTTCGTCGAACGCTTCGAACGGGAAGCCCGTTCGGCGGCCCGGCTGCACCACCCGCACGTGGTGGCGGTGCACGACCAGGGCTTCGACACCCCCGGCGGCGAGGAGTCCGGCCGCGCGTTCCTGGTCATGGAACTCGTCGACGGCGGCACCCTGCGCGAACTGCTCGCCGAACGCGGTCCACTGGACGTCGCGCTCGCGCTGAGCATCACCGAACCGGTCCTCTCCGCGCTGGCCGCGGCGCACGCCGCCGGTCTGGTGCATCGCGACGTCAAACCGGAGAACGTCCTCATCGGCCGCGGGGGCACCGCGCTTTCGGGTGGCGTGGTCAAGGTGGGCGACTTCGGGCTGGTCCGCGCGGTCGCGAGCGCGGGCACCACGAGTTCGAGCGTCATCCTCGGCACCGTCGCCTACGTCTCGCCCGAGCAGGTCGCGACCGGCGCGACCACCTCGCGCGGCGACGTCTACTCGGCCGGGATCCTGCTCTACGAAATGCTCACCGGACGCCCGCCGTACACCGGCGACACCGCGCTCTCGGTGGCGTACCGGCACGTCAACGACGACGTCCCGCGCCCGAGCGAGCTGCGGCCGGGTATCCCGCCGCAGCTGGACGAGCTGATCCTGCGCGCCACTCGCCGCGACCCCGAGCAGCGACCCGCCGACGCCGCGGCGTTCCTCGCCGAGCTGAACCATCTGCGCACCGTCCTCGGCGTCCCGGCGGTCCCGGTGCCCGTCCCGCTGCCCGCCGACGCCGACCGCGAGACCGACGCCGAGCGCACCACGCCCGGCATCCCCGCCGTCCCTGCGGTGGCTCCGGCCGCCGCCGCGACGACCGTGCTGCCCCCGGTCGCCGAGGCGACCCTTCCGGTCACCGGGCCGCGCGGAACGCAGGCGCTGCACCGCGAGCCGCAGATCCCGGCCGCGCAGCCGCCCCGCACGCCTCCCCCGCGGCCCAAACCGGCCGCCGGCGACGAGCAGCCGGGGTCACGCAAACGGCTCTACCTGATGATCGCGGCCGCGGTGCTGGTGCTCGGCGGCCTGATCGGCGCGTTCGCCTTCATCCTCAACGACTCCGGCCCGACGTCGTCGTCGGTGCCGAAGCTGACCGGGATGAACCAGGCCGCCGCCGGTGACGCGCTCCGGTCGGCGAAGCTGACCCCGGCCTACACCGAGGAGTACAGCGACACCGCCGCCCAGCACACGGTGATCCGCTCCGACCCCGCGGAGGGCACGTCGCTCGCGCCGGGCACCACGGTCAACGTCGTGCTGTCGAAGGGCCGTCCGATCGTGCCCGACATCCAGGCCGGGACGAGCCAGCAGGACGCGGAGACGGCGATCAAGGCCGCGCAGCTGACGCCGGTCCAGGGCGAGCAGGAGTACAGCGACGTCGCCAAGAACAAGGTGGTTCGCGTCGACCCGGGCCCCGGTTCGCAGCTGAACATCGGCGGGCAGGTCACGATCATCCTGTCCAAGGGTCCCGAGCCGCTGCCGCCGGTCCCGGACGTCACGGGCCAGAGCAAGGACGCCGCGTTCCAGATCCTGCAGCAGGCGGGCTTCCAGCCGTTCCAGGCCGGCGAGGAGTTCTCCGACCAGTTCGCCGCCGGTCAGGTGATCCGCACCGACCCGAAGGGCGGCGGCAAGGCGAGCAACCGCCGGATCGGCGTGTTCGTTTCGAACGCCGTCGAAGTACCGAACGTGACCTTCAAGCGGATGGAGGAGGCGATCCAGATCCTGAAACAGGCGGGTCTGGAGCCGGACCGTCAGGGTCGCGGAAACGGGAACGGTCACGGCGGCGGAAACGGTGGTTTCGACTTCGTCCTGGAGCAGGATCCGCAGCCCGGTACCAAGGTGCCGAAGGGCACGAAGGTGAAGATCAAGGGCTTCGGGTGACGCGAAAGGTGCTTTGAAACCGTTCAGTACCGGCATGGTCATCGGCTACCGTGAGCGCATGGTGGTAGTCGACGGCGTGAACGGCAGGTCGGACAGCTTCACCCCGCGTTCCGCCGCGCCACGATGAGCTTCTTCACGGACGGTCCGCGCAGCCGCCCCCTGTTCCCGGTGCCGGAACAGGAGCTGTTCGGCTACAACGGCCGCCCCTGGGTGGAGACGCCGCACGAGTACATCGTCCCGGCGATCCTGCCCTGGTCGATGCCGCTGGGCCGCGCCGAACGGACCATCGTGGCGCTGCGTGGCATCGAGGTGTGGCCGGAGTCGGTGTCCTTCCAGCTGTCGGTGTACTCCCGGGATCTCCTGCTCGACGAACCCGGCGAAGGCCTGATCGACCACCGCCGGGTCCCGGACTACAACGCGCTGCTGGTCGGGGTGCTGTTCCCCGACGGGAGGCGGGCCAGTTCGGAGACCATCTCCGTGCCGTCGGCCACCAAACCGGATCAGCCGGTGCTGCGCGCGCAGGGGCTGGGCGGTTCGGCGTTCCATGTCGACCACGAGATCTTCCTCTGGCCGCTGCCGCCCGACGGGCCGCTGGAGTTCATCGTCCAGTGGCTCGACCGCGACATCGAGGAGTCGCGCACCTCGCTCGACGGCACCGCCATCCGCGACGCCGCCAAGGAGGCGGGCGAGATCTGGCCCGGCCTGCCCGCCCGGAAGTCACACGGGCTGCCCGTCCGCCGGGTCGGGGCCCAGGCGATGATCACCCCGGCTTGGCCCGCTCAGGCCCCGCCGCCCCTGCCTCAGCCGCAGCGATCGTCCCCGCCACCCGCTTCGGACCAGCCGCCGGGCGCTCCGCTGCCGACCCGCCTCCCCCGCCGGGCCCGCTGACGCGTCGGCAACCCGTATCTCGCGTGTTCCAGGCCGTATCTCGCGTGATTGAAGCCGGAACGTCTCCAATCACGCGAGTCACGGCTTCAATCACGCGAGTGACGGCTCAGCGGAAGGCTTCGACGTTCGCCACCGCCCACTCCGCGTAGGTGACGCCGGGCCGACCGGTGAGTTCCTGGACGACGCCGGTCGGCTTGTCGGGGTTCTCGGTGAAGTACGCGAAGCCGTCGAGCAGCCACTCGGCGATCTCGGCCGGGACCCCGGCGGCCGCCCACTGCTTGTTCGCCTCTTCCCTGGTGAGCTCCTGGAAGACCACCTCTTCGCCGAGCGCGGCCGAGATGGCGGCGACCTGTTCGCGCTGGCTGATCGCCGTCGGCCCGCTCAGCGTGTGCTTCTTGCCGACGTGTCCCTCGGTCAGGATGACGTGCGCCGCGACGGCGGCGATGTCCGCGAGGTCGATCGGCGTCATCCGTGCCTCGGGGTAGGCCTCGCGGACCACCCGCTCGGCCTTGATCGTCTCCGCCCAGCCGAGCGTGTTGTTCATGAACGCGCCCGGCCGCAGGAACGTCCAGTCGAACTCCGCCTCCCGGACGGCCTTCTCGATGATCGCGTAGTCCACGCCGCTCGAGTTCTCCACCGGGTCGTCGGCGTTGCTGCCCGACAGCGCCACCACGCGGCGCACTCCGGCCTCTTTCGCCAGCTTCACGAAGTCGTCCACCTTCGCCGCGAGCGGCGCGAGGTACACGGTCTCGATGCCCTTGAGGGCTTCCGGCAGCGTCTCCGGCTTGCCCAGGTAGCCCTTGGCGAACTCCACCTGCTCGGGCAGTGCCGCCTTCGCCGGGTTGACGGTCAACGCCCGCACCGGCGCCCCGGCCTCCACCAGTTCGTCGACGAGCAGCCTGCCGACGCTTCCGGTCGCACCGGTCACCAGGATCGTCACGATTCCCCACTCCTTTTCGTACGCCCTACGGGATCAGTTTAACCGTACCGCATACGAGAATGTAGAATCCAGCTTCACGGCCGAGTGGAGTGTGGATGGACTTCGAGCGCAGCCTCGATCTGTTGTGGCGTGACCGCGGCGAAGCCCGGCAGCCGAGCAGGGGACGAAAACCCAAACTGACCCTCGACCAGGTGATCGCCACCGCCGTCGCGCTCGCCGACCGGGCGGGCGAGGCGACCGTGTCGATGAGCCAGATCGCCAAGGAACTCGGCGCGGGCACGATGACGCTCTACACCTACGTCCCCGGCAAGACGGAACTGCTCGATCTCATGGTCGACTCCGTGCTCGCCGAACGGAACCTCCCCGGCCCCGGCGACCCGCGGCCGGACGGCTGGCGCGAGCAGGTGCGGCTCTACGCCGAGCGCACACTGGCCGTGTTCCGGGCGCACCCGTGGCTGCGTTCGACGTCGATGGTGCGGCCGGTGCTCGGGCCCGGACTGATGGCGGGCCAGGAGTACGTGATCGCGGCGGTGTCGGACATCGGGCTGCGACCGCGCGAGGCGGCCGCGGCCGCGAACAGCATCGAGATCTACGTGCAGGCCAACGCGACGCTTTTCGCCGAGACGGCGCAGGTGGAGCAGGAGACCGGGGAGTCGACGGACGCCTGGTGGGGGCAGCGGTCGGTGTTCTGGGAGAAGTACTTCGACGTGGCGCGGCATCCGGCGATGACGCGGATCTGGGAGAGCGGCGGCTACGAAGCGGACACCTGCGAAGCCGCCGACGAGACCTTCGCGTTCGGCCTGGAACGCATGCTGGACGGCATCGAAGCCCTCGTCACCCGCTGAGCGCACCGCATTTCGTCCTCTGAATGCGGTAGTCGGGGATACGAACTATCGCATCCAGAGGACGAAACGCGTCAGGAGACGGTGGGCAGATCGGGGGCCGAGACGTCGAAGACCTTGCCCTCGCGGGTGAGCAGCGCGGCCAGGACCTTCGCCTTGCGTTCGGTGTCGGCCGAGGTCCCCCACCGCACGGTCTTCCCGTCGGCCAGCGCGAACTCGACGCTGCCGGGGGTCTTCGCCGTCGCGGTGGTGACCTGCTTGAGCAACTGCTGCGGGATCACGCCGAGGACGCCGGTCACCGCGCGGGTCACCGGGTCGTCGGCCGACACCGACGGCAGCTTGAGCTCGGGCAGCCCGGCTGGCCGTTCCTTGACGGTCTTGAACACCACTCCCCCGCCATCGACGAGGTGCACGCCGTCACCGCCGGGCCCGCTGTCGAAGAACGCGATCGCGGTCCGCTCGGTCACGGTGATCTCGAGGGTGCTCGGCCACGACCGGGAGACGTCGACGGTCGCGATACCGGGCATCTGCGCCACCTTGTCGCGGATCTCGTCGGTGTCCAGGCGCAGCATCGGCTTCTGGTCCGGCACCGCCGCCGCGGCGCGGATCTGGTCCGCGGGCACGGAGCTCGCCCCGACGACGTCGACCTGCCGCACCCCCAGCATCGAGCTGAACCACAGCAGGTAGACGAGGGCGACGGCGGTCAGCACCGAAAGCAGCGCGACCCAGCGCCGCCGCAGCTCCTTGTGCCGGGTCGGCCGGGCGGAACGGCGGCGGTCGTCCATCGACCGCCTGCCGCGCCGCTGCTTCAGCCGTTGAGTCCGTTCGGCCCGTGGGGTCCGCTTGACCCGTTCGGAGCGCGGACGCCGACCGGGTTCGGCCGGGCGGCGGCGTTCCCCGGTCTGTGTCATGGGCTAGCCCGCCCGCCGGTCCAGTTCGGCCAGGATCTCCGGGCCGAGCTGCGTGACGTCGCCGGCACCCATGGTCACCAGCAGGTCACCGGGTTCGACCAGATCCGCCGCGAGCTTCGCCGCGACGTCGAACGCGGGCTGGTAGTGCACGGGGACACCGGAGATCTGGTCGGCGATGAGCGCGCCGCTCACCCCGGGCTCCGGCTTCTCGCGCGCCCCGAAGACGTCCAGCACGACGACCTCGTCGGCCAGCGACAACGCGGCCGCGAACTCCTTCGAGAACGCCTTCGTGCGCGAGTACAGATGCGGCTGGAAGACCACGACGACGCGACCCGTGCCCGCGGCCGTCCGCACCGCGCGCAGCTGCGCGTCGACCTCGGTCGGGTGGTGCGCGTAGTCGTCGTACACGCGGACGTCGCCCGCGCGGCCCTTGAACTCGAACCGCCGCCGGACGCCGCCGAACGCGGCCAGCCCTTCGGCCAGTCCTTCGACCGGCGCGCCGAGCTCGATCCCGGCCAGCAGCGCGGCGATCGCGTTCAGCGCCATGTGCTCACCCGGCACCGCGACCCGCAGGACGATCTCCTCGCCCCGCACCGAGATCCGGACGACGCCGCCGTCCGGCGCGGGAACGTAGTCGAGCACCTTCGCGTCGTCCGCGCCGGTGACCGAACGCCCGTAGCGGCGGACGCGGATGCCCCGCTCCTCGGCCAGTGCGCCCAGCTTCCCGGCGCCCTCGTCGTCACCGCACACGATGAGCAACCCGCCCGGCACGATCCGGCCGAGGAAGTCGGCGAACACCGAGACGTACGCCTCGGCCGTGCCGTGGTGGTCCAGGTGGTCCGGCTCGACGTTGGTCACCACGGCGACCGACGGCGAGTACGCCAGGAACGATCCGTCGCTCTCGTCGGCCTCGGCGACGAAGACGCCGCCCTCGCCGTGATGGGCGTTCGCGCCCGACTCGTTGAGGTCGCCGCCGATGGCGAACGACGGGTCGAGACGGCACTGCTGCAGGGCGACGGTCAGCATCGACGTCGTCGACGTCTTGCCGTGCGTCCCGGCGATGCAGGCGACGCGGTGCCCCTCCATCAGCCCGGCCAGCGCCTGCGCGCGGTGCAGCACGGTGATCCCGCGTTCCCGCGCGGCCATCAGTTCCGGGTTGTCGTCCTTGATCGCGGTCGACACGATCACCGAGGACGGGCCTTCGGGGAACGCGTCGAGGTTCTCGGCGCGCTGGCCGACGGCGATCTCGGCGCCCTGGGCACGCAGCGAAAGGAATGCGCGCGACTCCTTGGCGTCGGAGCCGGACACCTGGACGCCGCGGGCGAGCAGGATACGGGCGATGCCGCTCATCCCGGCGCCGCCGATCCCGATCAGGTGGGCACGCGTGAGCGTGTCGGGGAGTTGATCAGGCACCTGCGGCCTCCAGCACGATCTTGGCAAGGGTCTCGTCGGCCTCGCGGTGACCGAGGCCGACCGCGGCCGCGCTCATCTTCGCGACCCGGTCGGCGTCGGACACCAGCGGGATCACCAGCTCCGCGACCTTGGCGGGAGTGAGGTCGGCGTCGTCGACCATCAGGCCGGCACCGGCGTCGACCGCGGGCCGGGCGTTGACCGCCTGTTCGCCGTTGCCGTAGGGCAGCGGGACGAACACCGCGGGCAGGCCGACCGCGGACACCTCGGCGACGGTCATCGCGCCGGAGCGGCACAGCACCGCGTCGGCGGCGGCGTACGCGAGGTCCATGCGCTCCAGGTACGGCACCGGCACGTACGCGGGCCGTCCGGGGAACTCCTGGACGACCAGCGTGTTCTTCGGTCCGTGGGCGTGCAGGACACCGACGCCGGCGTCCGCGAACTCCTTGGCCGCGCCGGAGACGGCGCCGTTGATCGACACCGCGCCCTGCGAACCGCCGAAGACCAGCAGGGTCGGGGCGTCGGGGTCGAGCCCGAAGTGCTCGCGGGCTTCGGCGCGCAGCGCGGCCCTGTCGAGCGAGGTGATGGAGCGGCGCAGCGGGATGCCGATGACCTCGGCCTTCGCCAGCGGCGTCCCCGGGACGGCGACGGCGACGCGGACGGCGAACCGCGCGCCGACCTTGTTCGCCAGGCCCGGCTTCTCGTTGGCCTCGTGCACGACGATCGGCGTGCGGCCGCGCGCGGCGAGGTACGCCGGAAGCGCGACATAGCCGCCGAAGCCGACGACGACGTCCGCGCCGACCCGGTCCAGGACCTCACGGGTGCGCTTGACCGAGTCGCGGACCTTCAGCGGCATCTTCAGCAGCTCGGGCGTCGGCTTGCGCGGCATCGGCACCGGCGGGATCAGCTCCAGCGGGTACCCGCGCGCCGGGACGAGCTTGTTCTCCAGTCCGCGCTGGGTCCCCAGCGCGACCACCTTCGCGTCGGGACGCAGGCGCATCACCGCGTCGGCGAGGGCGAGTGCCGGTTCGATATGCCCGGCGGTCCCACCGCCGGCGACCACGACCACCGGCGCCTTGCCGGCGACCTCGCCTGAAACGCCACCTCTGACGGGGTTGTTCACCTATGACCTCTCCGGTTTGCGGTACCCCGTTTCGCGGTACCGCGGTTCACCGCCGTTCGCGCGGCCGTCCTCCTGCCGGGCTCCCGTACCGAACGGCGCCGCTCCTGTGCGGGCGAAGGCCTCGCCGTCCTCGGCGCGGGCCTCGCCGCCTTGGCGGCGCCTCCCCTGGCCGCGCCGCCCTTGCGCTTGGCGGGCGGGCGGTACGGCTCGGGCGCGGGAAGCCTCAGCAGGCGTCCGAATTTACCTGGCCCCTGCGAGCGCAGTGCGGCCACCGCCTCCGGTTCGTGCCGGGCGGCGTTGGCCAGGATCCCCATGATGAGCATGGTGATCACCAGCGACGTCCCGCCGTAGGAGATCAACGGCAGCGTGACCCCGGTGACCGGCAGCAGGCCGACGACGTAGCCGATGTTGATGCCGGCCTGCGCGACCAGGAAGACGGTCAACGTGCCGGACACGATGCGGATCCACGGGTCGAGGTTGCGGGTGGCGATCCGCAGGCCGACGACGGCGACCCCGGCGAACAGCCCGAGCACCACCGCGCAGCCGATGAAGCCGAGTTCCTCGCCGATCAGGGCGAAGATGAAGTCGTTCTGCACGTTGGGCAGGTAGCCCCAGTTGGACTGGCCCTGGCCGAGGCCCTTGCCGAGGAACCCGCCGTCGGCGAGCGCGAGTTTCGCCTGGTTGGCCTGGAAACCGTCCGCGCTGGTGTCCGGGTCGCCGGAGACGAACGACATGACCCGCGCCAGCCGGTACGGGGCGATGATCGCCAGCACCAGGATCCCGGCAAGGCCACCCGCGAGGATGACCCCGAACAGCCGTTTCGGCGCGCCCGCGAACCACAGCAGGGCCATCAGCACCACCGCGAGGGTGATCGTGCCGCCGAGGTCGGGCTGCATCATGACCAGCGCGAACATCAGCAGGGCGATCGGCACGACCGGGACGAGCAGATGCCGCCACTGGTTGATGATGTTGTACTTGATCACCAGGATGTGCGCGCCCCAGAAGGCCAGCGCGACCTTCGCCGCCTCGACCGGCTGGAAGGCGAACCCCCCGAGCCGGAACCAGCCCTGCGAGCCGTTGACCGTGGACCCGAGCGGGGTCAGCACCAGCACGAGCAGCCCGAGGCACACCACCGTCGCCGTCGCCGACAGCCGCCGGACGCGTTCCAGCGGCACCCGCAGCCCGATCCAGAACACCACGGCGCCGATCGCGACGAACATGAGGTGCTTGCTGAACTGGGCGTACACGCCGGTGCCGGTCTTGGGGTTGTACGAGGCGACCGAGGACGCGGACAGCACCATCACGATGCCGATCACGGTCAGCACGCCGGTGAGCGCCAGGACCAGGTGGAACGATGCGAGCGGCCGCGAAAGCCAGGCCGTCAGCGCGGTCCGGAACGTGACGAACGGGCTTTCCTTGCGTTCACGGCGCTTGCGCTGCGCGGGCTCGCGTTTTCTTTCCTCAACCGCCGTCACTGGTCTCCCCCGCACCGTCGCGCAGGACACGGACCGCGCTCGCGAACGCGTCGCCGCGTGCGCCATAGCTCGAGTACATGTCCAACGACGCCGCGGCGGGGGCCAGCAGCACCACATCTCCAGGGCGCGCCAGGGCGCGGGCCGCCTTCACCGCCGCAGTCATGGTGTCATCGTCACCCGAAGGGAGGCTGTTCACCGGGACATCCGGCGCGTGTCGCGCGACAGCGGCGGCGATCACGGGTGAATCCACGCCGAACAGCACGACTCCGCGCAGCCTTCCGGCGATCGAACCGACGAGTTCGTCCACGGAAGCGCCCTTGAGCTGGCCACCGGCGATCCAGACGACGTTCAGATGCGCGCGCAGCGAACCGCTCGCCGCGTGCGGGTTGGTCGCCTTGGAATCGTTGATGTAGCGGACGCCGTCGATTTCGCCGATCTCTTCGGCCCGGTGCGGGGCGGGCCGGTACTCGCGCAGGCCCTTGGCGACGTCCTCGCCGGTGACGCCGTACGCGCGGGCCAGCGCCGCCGCGGCGAGCGCGTTGGAGACGTTGTGCGGACCGGCGGGACGCACGTCGGCCAGCGTGCCGAGTTCGTCGGCGCTGGTCGCCGGGTCGGCCACGAAGGCACGGTCGACCAGCAGGTCTTCCACGATCCCGAGTTCGCCGGGGCGCGGGGTGTCCATACCGAAGGCGACGCGGCGCGCGTCGGCGGGCGCGTGTTCGTCGGCGAGCCGGGCGGACCACTCCTCGTGCAGGTTGTGCACGACGGTGCGGGAGTGGGTGTGGACCCGGCCCTTCGCCGCCGCGTACTCCTCCATCGAGCCGTGCCAGTCGAGGTGGTCCTCGGCCAGGTTCAGCACCACCGACGCGAGCGGGGCCAGCGTCGACGACCAGTGCAGCTGGAAGCTCGACAGCTCCACGGCCAGCACCTCGTGCCCGGCGCGCACCGCGTCGAGCACCGCGAAGCCGACGTTCCCGCAGGCCACGGCGTCGACCCCGGCCGTACGTAGGATCGACTCCAGCATCCCGACCGTGGTGGTCTTGCCGTTGGTGCCGGTGATCGCGAGCCACACCGGCGGCTTGTCGCGCAACTGCCCGACGCGCCACGCCAGCTCGACGTCGCCGATCACCTCGATCCCCGCTTCGGCCGCCGCCACCAGCAGCGGCGACGTCGGCTTCCAGCCGGGGCTGGTGACGACCAGCTCGACGTCTCCGGGCGGCTCAGTCAGGCCCGGCACCAGCTCGGCGCCGAGCCCCTCGAGCTCCGCCAGCCGTTCGGCGTTGCCGTCGGTGACGGTGATCCGCGCGCCCAGCTCCGCCAGGACGGGGACGATCGACTTGCCGGTGACCCCGGCTCCGGCGACGAGGACGTGACGCCCGGCCAGTTCCACTTGCTAACCCCCGAGACCGAGCTGTTCGCTGTAGAACAGGCCGAGACCGAACATGCAGCAGATGGCCGAAAGCAGCCAGAACCGGATGATGACGGTGGTTTCGGCCCAGCCCGCGAGCTCGAAGTGGTGATGGAACGGGGCCATCCGGAACAGCCGCCGCCGGGTCGTGCGGAACACGGCGATCTGCGCGACCACCGAGATCATCTCGACCATGAACAGACCGCCGATGACGATGGCGAGCAGTTCGGTGCGGGTGGTCATCGACAGACCGGCGACGAGGCCACCGAGGGCCAGCGAACCGGTGTCACCCATGAAGATCTTCGCCGGTGCGGCGTTCCACCACAGGAAGCCGACACAGGCGCCGGTGGCCGCGGCGGCGACCACCGCCAGGTCCAGCGGGTCACGGACGTCGTAGCAGGCGGCCTGCGGGGTGACCGCGCACGAGAGGCGGGTCTGCCAGAAGGCGATGACGACGTAGGTCGCCAGCACCATCGCCGCGGTGCCGCCGGCGAGACCGTCGAGGCCGTCGGTGAAGTTCACCGCGTTCGACCAGCCCGAGATGACGATGTAGCAGAAGATCACGAAGAACACCGACGGGAAGGTGATCAGCGCGAGGTCCCGCACGTAGGACAGGCTTTCCGACGCCGGGGTGAGCCCGCGTTCGTCGGCGAACTGCAACGCCAGGATCGCGAAGGCGATCGTGACCACGAGCTGGCCGACCAGTTTCGCGGTCTTGTTCAGCCCGAGGTTGCGCTGTTTGCGGATCTTGATGAAGTCGTCGAGGAACCCGACGAGCCCGAGGCCGACGGCCAGCAGGAGGACCAGCAGCCCCGAGGCGGACGGGCCGCCGGTGCCGTTGCCGCCGCTGAGCGCGCTGATCAGATGCGCCACGAAATACCCGACGACCATCGCGACGATGATCGCGACACCACCCATCGTCGGGGTACCGCGTTTGGATTTGTGTCCCTGCGGTCCTTCCTCCCGGATCTCCTGGCCGAAGCCCTGCCGGGAGAACACCCGGATCAGATAGGGAGTGAGGAGGATGGAGACCAGCAGGCCCGCCGCGGCCGCGATCAGGATGCTGATCACGCGTCACCACCGTTCGAGCGTTCGTGAGAGGGGGAAAGGGATTCAGCGTCGGTTACGGGAGCGGCGAGCACGGCGTCGGCCACCCGCCACAGGGCGGCGGCCTTGGACGCCTTCACCAGCACCACGTCTCCCGCGCGGAGCTGATCATGCAGCAGGGCGATGGCGGCGTCGACGTCGGGTACCAGTACCGACTCCTCACCCCAGGAACCCTCGTGCTGGGCACCCTGATGGGTGGCCGCGGCGGCCTGGCCGATGACCACGAGCTTGTCGATGTTGAGCCGGACGACGAGCCTGCCGATGCCGTCGTGCGCGGCGACCGAGTTCTCGCCGAGGTCGCCCATCACGCCGAGCACGGCCCAGGAGCGGCGGTTCGCGCTCATCGACGCGAGCGCCTTGAGCGCGGCCCGCATCGACTCGGGGCTGGCGTTGAAGGAGTCGTTGAGGACCGTGACGCCGTCGGCGCGGGTGGTGACCTCCATACGGCGCTCGGAGCGCCGCTCCAGGCCCGACAGGCGGGCCGCGACCTCCTCGACCGTCGAGCCCATCTCCAGGGCCACAGCGGCCGCGCTGAGCGCGTTGCCGACCTGGTGCTCGCCGTAGAGCGGCAGCTTCACCGGCGCCTCGCCGTCCGGGGTGACCAGGCGGAACGACGCGCGCGCCTCGTCGTCGAGGGTGATGTCGACCGCGCGGACCTGCGCGGACTCGCTCTCGCCGACGAACACGACCCGGGCCTTCGTCCGGCTCGCCATCGCCGCGACGTACGGGTCGTCGAGGTTCAGGACCGCGACACCGCCGTCCTCGGCACTCGGCAGCGCCTCCACGAGCTCGCCCTTGCCCTTGGCGATGCCCTCGCGCGAGCCGAACTCGCCGACGTGCGCGGTGCCGACGTTGAGCACGACCCCGATCCGCGGCGGCGCGATGGCCGCCAGTTCGGCGATGTGGCCGGGCCCGCGGGCGGAGAGCTCCAGCACGAGCTGCCGCGTCGAGTCGTCGGCCCGCAGCGCCGTCCAGGGGTGGCCCAGCTCGTTGTTGAACGAGCCCGGCGGCGCCACCGTCGGGCCGAGTGGCTCCAGCAGCTGGGCGATGATGTCCTTGGTGGAGGTCTTGCCCGCCGAACCGGTGACCCCGACGACGGTCAGGTGGTCACCCGCGAGCTTCTGGATCACGTGCCGGGCGAGTTTGGCGAGCGCGGCCAGCACCGCGGCACCCGCCCCGTCCTTGTCCGAGACCAGCGCGAACGCACGCTCGTGCCCCTCGCCGGGCTCCAGCGGCGGCACGATCACGGCCGGGGCGTCGACCTCACGGGCCGCGAGCACCGCGACGGCGCCCGACTCGACCGCCCGCGCGGCGAAGTCGTGGCCGTCGACCTTCGCGCCGGGCAGCGCGATGAACAGACCGCCGGGAGTGACCTCACGGGTGTCGAATTCGACGCTTCCGGTGACCTCGGCGGTCCCGTCGGTCCGATGCAGCCGCCCGCCGACGATGGCGGCGATCTCGGCCAGGCTGAGCACGATCACACTGTCTCCAGACGTCTGCGGATGGCGGCGGCCAGCTCTTCCCGGTCGGAGAACGGGTGCACGACACCCTGGACCTCCTGGCCGGTCTCGTGGCCCTTGCCCGCGATGAGCACGATGTCGCCGGGCCGGGCCAGCTCGACCGCGTGGGCGATGGCCTCCCGGCGGTCGGCGATCTCGAGGATCTCGCCGCCCAGGGCAGGCCCGGCGTTGCGGGCGCCGGCCAGCATCGCCGCCCGGATCGCGGCCGGATCCTCCGACCGCGGGTTGTCGTCGGTCACGATCAGCACCTCGCTGCGGCGGACCGCGGCCTCGCCCATGACCGGGCGTTTGGCGGTGTCACGGTCCCCGCCGCAGCCGAGGACGGTGATGATCCGGCCCTCGGTGCGGGCACGCAGCGCGTCGAGCCCCTGCGCCACCGCGGCGGGCTTGTGCGCGTAGTCGACCACCGCGGTGAACGGCTGGCCGAGGTAGACCCGCTCCATGCGGCCCGGCACCTCGACCGCGGCGAGCCCGGCGACGATGGCGTCGAGCGGGACACCGGCGGTGTTGAGGATCCCGGCCGCGAGCACGGCGTTGGCCACGTTGAACTCACCCGGCAGCGGGATCTTGGCCGCGGCGGTGAGGCCCTCGGGGCCGTGGAGGGTGAAGGTCTGCTCACCCGCCGGGGTGGGGGTGAGGTCGGTGGCGCGCCACAGCGCGTCCGTTCCCGGCTCGGTGGACACGGTCACCGTGTGCGGGGTGAGGAGCGCCTGGCCCCAGGCGCTGTCGACGACGACCACCTCGGCGGTGGACCGGCCGTCGAACAGCAGCGACTTGGCGGCGAAGTACTCCTCCATGTCCTTGTGGAAGTCCAGGTGGTCCTGGGAGAGGTTGGTGAATGCTCCGACCGCGAAGCGCGTGCCGTTGACCCGCCCCAGCGACAGCGCGTGGCTGGAGACCTCCATCGGGACGTGCGTGACGCCGCGCTCCACCATCACCGCGAACAGGGCCTGCAGATCCGGCGCCTCGGGGGTGGTGAACCCGCTGGCGAGGCGCTCCCCCGCGATCCGGGTCTCGACCGTGCCGATCAGCCCGGTGGTGAGCCCGGCGGCCTTGAGCCCGGCGTCGACCAGGTACGACGTCGTGGTCTTGCCGGACGTCCCGGTGATGCCGAGGACCGACAGCTCCAGCGACGGCTCCCCGTAGATCCAGGCGGCGATCTCGCCGAGGGCGGCCCGCGGGTCCGGGTGCACCAGGATCGGCACGCCGGCGTCGCGGAGCACCGGACGCTCGGCACCGGCCTCGTCGGTGAGCACGGCGGCCGCGCCGGCCGCGATGGCCTGGTCGCTGAAGTCCGCGCCGTGGGCGCGAGCACCGGGAAGCGCGGCGAAGAGGTCACCGGGGAGGACGTGCTGGGCGCGGAGCGTGCTGCCCGTGACCGTCAGCTCGGCCGCGGCCGGGTAGTCGTCGCCACCCACCACGAGCCGGGCGCCCGCCCTGGCGAGCAGCGTGCCCAGCGGCATCGGCTCGATCCTGGCCGGACGAGGGGGTGCGGCGACGGCCTTGACCGGGCTGTCCGGGACCTGGGCAGCCGTCGCGCCGGACCCGCTTTCGACGGCGGGACCGCTGCGGGGATCTGAAGTAGGCACCGACACAGCCAAGGAGGTTACCGGCGCGGCATTCGGGTGACTGAAGCGGTGCGGGGTGTGAGCGCGGCGATCATGCTCGTGGTAATGGGTTTCGCGAGCTCTCCTTGGCACGCAAGGGCTTCCGACTGTCGCTTGAGGACAGCGAGCCCCAGCGCGCTCCCGCTGGGCGAGATCCGGCCCCGATCACGCGAGTTACGCCTTCAAGCACGCGAGTTACGGCTCAGGACACGCGTGTCACGTCAGGAAAGCACCAACGGCACCTGAGGCGACGGACCGTCCGACAGCGGGATCTGGAACCGCTGCGCCAGGTACGCGGCCACCGAATGGAACAGCGGAGCGGCCGAGAGTCCTTGCTGCAGGGTGGCGTCCGGCGCGTCGAGCCGGATGCCGACCACGAAACGCGGGTTGTCGGCGGGCAGGATCCCGGCGAAGGTGATGTTGTACAGATGGTTGCTGTACGTCTTCGTCTGCGGGTCGACCTGCTGGCCGGTGCCCGTCTTGCCCGAGATCTGGTAGCCCTCCAGCGCCGCCTTCGGCCCGGTGCCGCTCTGCTGCCCGCGGCCCTTCTGCGTCACCGCGCGCATCATCTCGCGTACGGTCTTCGCCGCCTGCGGGCTGATGACCTGGACGGTCTTCGGCGCCGGCTCCGGGACGAGGGTCCCGTCCGGGTTGACCTTCGCCTTGACCACCCGGGGTTCCACCCGCAGGCCGTCGTTCGCGATGGCCTGGTACATCCCGGCCATCTGCACGACGGTCATCGAAAGTCCCTGTCCGATCGGCAGGTTTCCGAAGGTCGTGGCCGACCACTGGTTGCGCGGCGGCACGACGCCGGGGCTCTCACCGGGGAGGCCGAGCCCGGTGCGCTGGCCGAGACCGAACTTCTTGAGCAGATCCGCGTACCGGTCCTCGCCGAGTTTCTGCGCCAGCAACAGGGTGCCGACGTTCGACGACTTCGCGAAGATGCCGGTGGTGGTGAACTGCTGGGTGCCGTGGTGCCAGGCGTCCTTGACGATCTTGTCCGCGACCTGCAACGAACCCGGCACCGGCAGCGAGGCCTCCGGCGTGGTGATCCCCGCGTCGATCGCGCCCGCGGCGGTGACGATCTTGTTCACCGAACCGGGTTCGAACGGCGTGGTCACCGCGCGGTTGTTCAGGTTCTCCGTCTCGCTGCGCGAAGCGGGGTCGTTGAGGTTGACGGTCTTGTCGTTGGCCAGCGCGTAGACCTCGCCGGTCTTCGAGTCCAGGATGACCGCCTGGCCGCCCTTGGCCTTCGACTTGGCGACGTAATCGCTCAGCTGCCGCTGCAGTTCGTACTGCAGGTCGGTGTCGATCGTGAGCTGCAGGTCCGAACCGGGGACGGCGTTCTGGATGTCCCGTTCGGTACCCGGGATGACGAGATTGTCGTTGCCGTTCCGGGTGTTGACGATCTTGCGGCCCGGTGTTCCGGCGAGATCGTTGTCCCGCGAGGCTTCGAGACCGTAGCCACCGTGCAGGTTGTGCTTGGAGACGTCCTTGTCGTCGGTGCGCCAGTTCGCGTAGCCGACGATGTTCGCGCCGACCGAGTCACCGGGATACTCCCGCTTCGAACGCTTCTCGACGCTGATCCACGGGTATTCCTTGACGATCGCCTCGGCGACCGAAGGTTCGATGTCGTGGACCAGGTAGGTGAAGCCGTCCGGCTTGTGGAACTTGTCCAGCAGTTCCTGCTCGGTGATCACCCCGGGCAGCTTGGCCGCGATCAGCTTCGCCGCGCCCGCCACCTCGGACTCGAAGTTCTTGCCCTTGGTCGGGTTCTTCGCGGCGAAGTCGTCCATCGTCTTGTGGAGCCAGTTCAGGCTCACCGCGAGCGTCCGGACCTCGACGCTGAACGCGATCTTCGTCCCGTTGCGGTCCAGAATGGAGCCGCGCTGCGCGGGACTTTCGATCACCGACGTCCGCTGCCGTTCCGCCGCCTCGGACAGCGCGCCGGCCTCGAACCACTGCACCTGCACCAGTTTGAGACCGGCGAGCACCATCACGACGATCAGCAGGATCCGGACACCGGTGAACCGGCTCCGGTTCCCGCCGTTGCCCCGGCGGGCGGTGGCACGACGGGTCCCGGCGGCGTAGGTCCGCCGCGCGCTTCCCGCCGACCTGGCCCTGGCCTGAGCCGGGCGGCCGGGCGACATCACTGACCTCCCTGCGCCGGGGTCGCCGCGTTCTCCTGCGGCACCGCGGGCTGGTCGCCCTCGTACGGGGTGCCCTGCTGCGTTCCCTCGGCGGGCGGGGGCGCCGTCGATTCGGTCGAGGCGGCGGGCGCCTCCCCTTCGGCCTTCTTCGGCTCACCGACCACAGTGGACTGTCCATCCGGGCCGACCACGATATGCGCGGGGTCGCCGCCGGGCACCATGCCCAGTTCCCTGGCCTTGGGCGCCAGCGATGCGGGCGACTCGGCCTTCGCGACCTCGCGCTGCAGCCGTTCCTTCGCCTCGGCGAGCCCGGCGTTGGTCGTGCGGAGCTGTTCGAGCCGGTACGAATCGGCGATGGCCTGCGTGGTCAGCCACAACGTGCACGCCACACCGACGGCCAGCATGCCCATCATCATCAGCACGAACGACGCGCGCGAACGCGGCCAGCGCAGCTTGAGCTTCTTCTTCGGCTCTTCCTTGCCCGCGCCGCCTTCCGCGTCGGGACGGTTGCGCTGCTGGTCTCGCTGCAGCAGGTCGGCGCGCTGGGCACGGCGGGCGTAGGCGCGCTCGGCCGCCGACGTCCGGCCACGGGAGGCGCGGGACGTCGTGGTCTCGGTGGTGTCGGTCGCCTGGTCGGCGGTGGCGGTCGCGCGGGCACGCCGTCCGGGCGGCGGTGTCCGGCGGCCGCGGGACTTCGCGGGAGCGGTCATCGTGCTCGGTCTCCGATCCGTTCGGCGGCCCGTAGCCGCACGGAGGCGGCCCGCGTGTTCTGTTCGGTCTCCGCCTCGCCGGCCTTCTCGGCCCCTCTGGTGAGCAGTTTCAGTTCCGGGCCGTGGCCCGGCAGTTCCACCGGAAGCCCTTCCGGCGTCCGGGATTTCGCCAGTTCCGCGAAGGCCTGCTTGACCAGCCTGTCTTCGAGGGACTGATAGGACTCCACGACGATGCGGCCGCCGACGGCCAGGCAGGACAGCGCCCGCGGCATCGCCCGCCGCAGCACCTCCAGTTCGCCGTTGACCTCGATCCGCAACGCCTGGAAGGTGCGCTTCGCCGGATGCCCGCCGGTGCGCCTGCTCGCCGCGGGGACCGCGTCGTACAGCAGTTCCACCAGCCGTCCGCTGCGCGTGAAGGGTTCCTTCTCCCGTTCCGCCACAACGGCTTTGACGATCCGCTGGGCGAACCGTTCCTCGCCGTAGTCGCGCAGGATCCGGATCAGCTCGCCGGGGGCGTAGGTGTTGAGCACGTCGGCCGCGGTGAACCCGGTGGTCGGGTCCATGCGCATGTCGAGCGGGGAATCCTTGGAATAGGCGAAACCGCGCTCGGCCCGGTCGAGCTGCATCGAGGAGACCCCGAGGTCGAACAGGATCCCGTCCACTCTGGACAGTCCGAGACCCTGCAGCGCGGACGGCATCTCGTCGTAGACCGCGTGCACGAAGTCGACACGATCACCGTGCCGCGCAAGACGTTTAGCGGAAAGCTCCAGCGCGTTGGGATCACGGTCGAGGGCGACCAGGCGCAGCCGGGGGAACGCGGTGAGCAGCGCGTCGGAATGACCGCCGAGCCCGACGGTCGCGTCGACCAGCACGGCCTCGCGGTCGGAGAAGACCGGCGCGAACAGTTCGACGATGCGGTCGAGCAGCACCGGGACGTGCTCGTGTTCGTCTGCCATGTCTTCCCCCCTTTCCTGTAGTGCCGGGGAAGATGCCGGATGCCGTCAGGTCCCTGTCCGCCCGCCTGCTGACCTGGTACCGGGGAAGGTGTACCAGGGCCACTGAGCGGACAGAGGCCTCACGGCATCCGTGTGGACGGTTCCCGGCGTGTCCGAAGCGTGAACCCGCGCCCCCCGACGGCGTGGGTGCTTCCTCGGCCACGTCTAGAAGACGCCCGGCAGAACTTCCTCTCGAGCCTTCGCGTAGCTGTCCTCGTGTTCGTCCAGGTAGCCCTGCCACGCTTGGGCGTCCCAGATCTCCAGCCTGGTGATCGCCCCGATCACCACGCACTCCTTGTTCAGCCCGGCATAGCGTCGGAGCTCGGACGCGATCGCGATACGTCCTTGCCCGTCCGGGCGTTGTTCGTCCGTCCCGGCGAAGAGATAACGCTGATAGGCCCGGACCGCCTCGTTCGTGAACGGGGCGTCGGCGACCTTCCTCGCCATCTGCTCGAACTCGGCCCGGGGAAAGACGAAGAGACAGTGATCCTGTCCCTTGGTGACCATCAGCCCACCGGCGAGCGCGTCGCGGAACTTCGCGGGCAGCGTGAGCCGCCCCTTGTCATCCAGTTTCGGGGTGTGGGTGCCGAGGAACACCGGCTCCACCTCCCTACCGATCCCGGCTGCGAACAGCCAAGCCCGGCCACGGGGCTCCCTTCTGCCCCACTGCGCACCACCGTACCCCACTTTTCACCACAGTCAACGCGGCAAAAGCCGCGACCACTCCGTCGTGTCAGACGTTTTCGCTGGTCAGCCAGGTGGGGCCTGGTGGGGGCTCGGTGGGGGACGGTGGCCAAGATCCCCCTGGGCGGGTATCGAAGCAACCTCATCCATGCCTGACACGTCCGGATATCGGCCGCCGGAACCCTGCTGTGGCGCGAAGTGGGGGTGAAAGTGGGGAATCCGGTGGGGGGCGGTGGGGACGGCCGAGGACACAGTGGAGGGTGGCCGTCGGGTCATCCCATGACCCGGGGTCGACAAAGGACTCTCGCCCCTCGTCCTCGTGAAGGCTCGGGCAGGCGTGTCGCGAAAGCCACTTTCGGGACATCAGACGTCGCGAAAGTGGCTTTCGCGACCTGATCGCCAAGGCGGGCATCCCAGGGTCAGCCGCGGTTGCGCTTGCGACGGCGTCCGTTCATTCCGGGTGTGGCGCGACGACTGACACCGCGCCAGTCCTTGGGTTTCTCCTTCGGTTCAGGCAGGAGCCGGCCAAGACGGTCACCCACCCAGAAGCCCGCGATCCACCCTGGGATCACGCTCACGAAGACGAGAAGGATCCACCAGCCGTCGGCGACCGGCCACGACGGCCGATCGACCGGGACGACGGAAAACCCACCTCTCGAACTGTTCTTCTTCCGGTACTTGTACTCCTCCACCGGCACCCTGCCCGAGAGCGCGGAAACCGCGGTGACCCACGCGGTCGAGACCTGTTCTCCGCCTCGGGGAACCTTGTCCCAGCTGACTTCCGCCTCGCACCGGAAAGTCATCCAGGTGTGAACCGGGTTCCGCTGGCACTGCCCGATCTGCGCGGTACCCGTCCGGATGGGCTTGCCCCACGGCTCGAACCCGACCACCCACTGCAGGGAGAACATCAGCCACAACGTGAGGATCACGCCGACGGCGCCCATCACGCCTGGGGGCCACCACCGAGTCCGGCGGGCCGGGCTCGTCGTCTGTTCGGGCATCAGCGGCCCCGCCGTCGCCGGCGTCCGTTCATTCCCGATGTGGCGCGACGGCTGACACCGCGCCAGTCCTTGGGTTTCTCCGTCGGTTCCGGCAGGAGCCGGTCGACGCCCTTGCCCGCGAACCAGCCGGCGACATACCCGGGGACCAAGCTCACGACAGTGAAGAAGAACCACCAACCGAACGGGAACAGCGGCCTTGGGCGCTCGACGGGGACGGCGTTGTACTGCGACCCGCCATAGCGGCCCGCGGACTGGTAGGACACGACGTTCACCTCGCCAGACAGGTTCGAAACCGAACCGATCACAGCGGAACTGACGAGGGGCTTGCCCGGCGCCTTCCGATCCCAAGTCACCTCGGCTTGGCAGACATGGATCAGCCAGAACCGCAGCGGGCTGCGGTGGCATTCCTGGATGCGCGCCACCCCGAACCGGTCCACTTTCCCCGTGTCGCTGATTCCCAGCGACAACCCCAGCGAGAACATGAACCACGCGGTCACCACCGCGACGACGACACCGGAGAGCACCCTCAGACTGACCCGGCCTCGCCGTTTCCGAACCGGCCGCTCGTCTTGTCCGGTCCGTTCAGTCATCGTCGTCGTCGAGCGTTCCGCTGATCCTGCCGGTGGTGGGCGGTGTGACCCTGCCGCGCTCGGCCGATCCGCCGTCGTATTGGACGCGATTCTCCGCGGCGGCCTTGCCTGCTTCCTTCCCGACCTTCAGGTAGGTGTTGTCCGCGATCTTGCCCGCGACGGTGTTCTCCATCCGGTTCATCCCGCCCCGCGCGTGTTTGAGCACACGCTCGGCACCTGTCGCGTCGGAGTCCAAGGCCTTCTTCGCGAGCTTGAGGTTGTCGGCTTTGAAAGCGTCCAGTGTCTTGTCACTGGCCTTGATCGCCTGATTGGCCTCGTGGCCCAGGTCCGAAGCCTTACGCCCCAGGGCCCGTGCCGCCTCCCGGGCCCGGTCGCTCGATCCTTCGAACCGTTTCACGAACTTTTGGATGGCACTGAGCAGCTTGCCGAGCTTCTTCTGGATCTTCGCCATGACCTTGACCGCGTCGGCGAAGATGCTCGCGGTGAACGCGGCGACGGAACCGCCGAGGGTGAACCACGATGAGGCGAGGGCCAGGAGCGCACGGGTGATCACATCGCTGATGAAGCCGGCGATGATGTCGAAGATCAGCGCCCGCGCGGTCGCCACCACCATCCCGCCCGTGGTGATCCAGTGGGCCGAATCCTTCGCCTCGGCCGCGACATCGCGCAAGGACTGCGTGTACTGCAGGGCGATCCGCCGGTACGCGATCGCCGCGTCACCGTCCCACCCGGATGTCGTGCTCAGCGCACCTTCGTAGTCGCCCGCCACCGCCTCGAGTTCCGTCGCGATGTTGTTCCAGGTCTGTGCCGCCTGCTGGACCAGATCGGGATCACCGGTGAGGATCTCCAGTGGTTCGCGGATGAACTCAAGGTTCTCCATCAGCCAGCCGACTCCGGCCTTCACCAGCTCACCGAGCGGATTCAAGCCCATCGACAGCAGGTCCAGCCCGACCGAGACCCCGTCCATGGCGAGCGCGAACGAGTCGATGTCCTGGTCTTGATCGGGGTTCAGGGTGCCGGCCAGCCCTTCGAGGCTGTCCGCCAGGCCGCCACCCTTGAAGTTCTTCTTCTCTTCGTTCTTCTGCGCGACCAGGTTCTGTTCCCTCGGGCCCGCGGCAGGTCCTTCGCTCACAGCTTCTTCCCCAGGTCCCGGCCGAGCTGCGCCGCGTCGTCGTCGATCTTCGTGTAGTCCGTGGCCGCCTTCCGCAGCGCGTCGGACAACGCGTCGCCGAGATTCGCCGCGCTGGTCATCAGCTCGTCCGCGTCACCTTGGGCCAGTTGCAGGACCCCGCCGACGGGCACCGCGCACAGCAGGCCATAGCCCTGGAAGCCGCCCATCCCGACCTGGTTCGCCGCCGAGGCCGCGCCGCGGATGCGGTCGGCGAGGTCGGTGACCTGGTCCGCGTGCGCTTTGAGGCGTTCCGGCGAGACGCCGTATCCGGGCCCGCTCACGAGCGGCCGGTCCAGTCGACGTGCTGGAAGTCCTCGCCGTCGTCCTCATCGGACACAGGACGGGACGGCCGGGGTTTCGCGGGCGGAGCGGACGGCGGTTCGGCCGGGACGCCGAAGCGTGCGGAGTCGTCCGGTTCCGGAGCGGGCTGCGTTTCTTCCCTCGGCGGCAAGGTGCTCTTGATGAAGTCCACCGCGTCGGAGTCTTCGCCGGTCAGCCCGGCCATGATCTCCAGCGTCCGGTCCGCCGCGCGCGTCGTCGCCTTGCGGTAGGTGCTCATGATCAGCGACGCGAGCTGGGCGGGCGGACGCTCCTGTGCCTGCGGGGACAGCGAGAGCGACGTCAGTCCCCCACCGGGGTTGACCGTCACGGTGACCAGCCGGTCCGGGCTGCTCAGCGTGACGACGTTGTTCTCCAGATCGGCCTTCGCCTGTTCCGCCTTGGCGAGCAGAGCGGCGCTGCGCCGCTCCTGTTCCCGCATCCACTCCTGCGGATCCCGCACGTGGCCACCGAACGGCACGCTCATTCCGAAACCCCCACTTCCCGAAGGCCCCCTCAGGCTTTCGTCTCGTCACAACTTAGCGGTCCGGGTCCAGCAGCGAAGCCAGTCGCGCGGCCAGCCGGGGACCGTCCACAGGGGACACGTTCACCCACGTCTGCCCGCCGCGGCCCTCGGTGCGTGCCGCGCAGTACGCGCCGACGTCGGTGTCGAACCAGGTCAGCCCGCCCGCCCGGTGCGCCCGGCCGTCGCGGTCGCGGGTCCGCACGGTGAACTGGCCCGCGCTGTAGACGGGCCGCGCCTGGATCGCGAGCACCTCACGCAGCTGGCTGTCCGAAGCCGACGATCGCCCGCCGTCGCCGAACACCGGATCCTCCAGGGCGTCGCCGAAGCGCGCCGCGGGCAGGCTGATGCCGTAACCGGGGCCGGGCCGCAGTTCGGGCAGGACGTCGACGATCGCGCCGAACACCTCGCCGTCGCCGATCCCGGAGAGCGCGATGGTCTGCTCGGGTTGCGTGGCCAGCACGCCGTGCCGCCCGCGCGCGGCCGCGACCGCGCGGAACGGCGCCGGAGCCGTCATGTCGGCCAGCGCCTCGCATTCGACGTAGACCTCGGCGCGCGCGAGCAGGTCCAGCCGCGCTTCCAGGGCGGCGTCGAGCCGGTCCCCGTCATAGAGGCCTCGTTCGGCGAGGTTGTCGTAGACCGCGCCGCGGATCTCGGCGCGTTCCGCTTCCGTGGTGCCGACGCTGCGCACGGACAGCGGCCACGGCGGGGCCGCGTGTCCCAGATCGGTCCAGAGGACGTCGAACGCCGACGCGGAAACGCGGATCAAGACCGCCCCAGCTCGGGCGGCTTCCCGAAGGAGACCCGCGGGGTCAGCGAACGCAACGAGGCATCGCGGGTGTTCATGACGTCGACGGCCTTGCGGCGGGCCTCTTCGGCTTCCGCGTGCTTGGCCTCCATCTCGTCGGCGAGCGCGGCCAGGAGCGCGAGGTTCCCGCCCGCCGCGGCGCCGCGAATCATCGCGCCGGGGTCGTAGTCCACCGGTGGCGGCATGTCGGCGCGGGCCCGCGCCGCCGCCTCGGCCTGTCCGGACACGGCCTTCCCGAGCGAGGACGAGAGGTCCGCCGACCACGCCAGCCAGCCGGACGCCGTGGCCAGCACCCCGCGGAGCGCGTCGCCCGCTTCCCCGCGCCAGTTCTCCTCACTGCTGCCGACCAGCCCGGCCAGTTCCGACGTCGCGTCCTGCATGCGCCGCGCGAGCGCGTCCCAGCCGGCGCCGATACCGCCCGCGGCCTCGGGGTCGTTGCCCGCTTCGACCTCGGCTGCCAGCGCTTCGTGGCTGTACGCCTCGTACCGCGTGGCCGCGACCGGGACCTCGCGTCCCGGCGTCTCTCCATCAGGCACTGTCACTCCTAAGGCAGTTTCGGTTCGGCCAATCCCGCCACCGTCACCGCGCGCTCGCACGCGAGCGGGGTGTCGGCGAAGTTCGTGTTGCTCACGTCGATCTGGACGCTCGCCTTCTCCCCCATGCCGAGCAGGACCGCGCAGGTCCCGTCGGCGGCCTTCTTGTCGGCGACCTTGAGCGCCTCCCGGCCGCCGACCTTGGTCTTGGTGGCGGTCTTGCGCGCGACCTCGAGATCGGCCAGGCCGTTCTTCTCGTCCACGGTGATGGTGACGCCGAACGTGGCGGGCACCGTCCAGTCGCAGGCGCGGGCGCCGTTGATCTCCTTCGCGACGCCGAGCACGGTGATCCCGGCGGTCGACCTGTCCTTCGGGTCGAGCAGCGTGCACGGATCCACGCCGCGATCCGGCGCGGGAGCCGAGGACGAAGACACGGGAGCCGGGGCGCCGTCGGCGGCCGGAACCGGCGTCTGGCCCGCGGCCCCTTGCCCGCAGGCGGACACTGTGAGGACGACCAGGACGCCGAGCGCGGAGAGGCCGGACTTCATGGGGTCAGCCGCCGACACAATCCACATCCGCCGCCGCTTGTTCATCCTGTCGGGTGTACTTCGCCAGCGCCTTCTCGATCCGGTTCTTGAGCGCCTCGAGTTCCTTGCCGAACGCGGTGAGCGCCTCGACCGCGGAGCCTTCGGCGCCGATCCCGTACTGCGCCATGAACTTGCCGACCTCGTCCGCGTATCCCCCGCCGAGGGGAACCGTGCGGCCGAGCACCTTCGCCTCGCGGACCATCTGGCCGACCACGTCTTGCAGGGCGGAGATCTTCACGTGGGCGTCGGCGGCCAGCTCCGGCGCGACCGCGAACCCGCTCAGATCGAACCTCGGCTTGGCGGTACTCACCTCGCTCATATGCGATTACGCCTCTCCGTAGTCGAGCGACCTCGCACCGGAGCATACGACAAAACAAGGTGTCAGCGGGAGCACCCGAAAACGCGCTCACCTCACCCGATCGAGGTAAGGTCTCTGGTTGCACAGAGTCATCGACTGGGGTTGGCGGGGTTCCCCCCACGAGTTCGCCCGAGTTTGACACACTTCGTGGGAGGCTGACCGCTGCCCGGGGGACTGAACGGTCCGGCAGAGGACCCAGCGGAAATCCAGCCACGCGGCATCAGGAGGTCGAGTGACGTCGAGAATCCAGTCTGCGACGCCCGGCGAACACCAGGGCGAGCAGGCAACCGGGCAGGCCCCGTACCCCACGGGCGCCGGCTCGGTCAGCGGCCGGCAGAACGGCCGTGAAGCCCCAGCGTCGCTGGACGAACTGCACGAGACCGCGCGGCGGATCGCCGCCAACGTGGAGCGGGTACTGGTCGGCAAACCCGACGTCATCCGCATCGCGCTCGTGACCCTGCTCGCCGAAGGCCACCTCCTCGTCGAAGACGTCCCCGGGGTCGGCAAGACCTCGCTGGCGAAGGCGCTGGCCCGCTCGATCGACTGCACCGTCAGCCGGATCCAGTTCACCCCCGACCTGTTGCCCAGCGACGTCACCGGGGTGTCCATCTACAACCGGCAGAGCGGCGAGTTCGAGTTCCGTCCCGGCCCGGTGTTCGCGAACATCGTGGTCGGCGACGAGATCAACCGCGCCTCGCCGAAGACGCAGTCGGCCCTGCTCGAATGCATGGAAGAGCACCAGGTCACCGTCGACACCTCGACCTACCATCTCGAAGAGCCGTTCATGGTGATCGCCACCCAGAACCCCATCGAAATGGAGGGCACGTACGCGCTGCCCGAGGCCCAGCGGGACCGGTTCACCGCGCGGGTGTCCATCGGTTACCCCGACCAGCAGGCCGAGCTGGCCATGGTCGACGAGCACGCCGGGCACAACCCGCTGGCCGACCTCGAGCCCGTCTCCGACCGCGAGTCGGTGCAGCGGCTGATCGAGACGGTGCGCTCGGTGCACATGTCGCCGGAGATCCGCCGGTACGCCGTCGACCTGGTGGCCGCGACCCGTCAGGTGCCGGAGATCCGTCTCGGCGCCTCGCCGCGGGCGACCCTGCAGCTGGTGCGCGCCGCCCGCGCGCAGGCCGCGCTGTCCGGCCGCGAGTTCGTCGTCCCGGACGACCTGCACACGGTCGCGGTGCCGGTGCTGGCCCACCGCATGGTGCTCACCACCGAGGCGCACGCCGCCCGCCGGTCGGCCACCGACGTGGTCCGCGCGATCCTGCACCGCGTTCCCGTACCGCAGGGCTCGAACAACCGCTGACAAAGGGAAACGGCGCATGCTGCGTGCTCTGTCCGGCCTGACCACACGCGGCCGCTGCCTCCTCGCCGCCGGCGTCGCCGCGGCGGCGTGCTCGTTCGTGCTCAACGAACGGGATCTGCTGCGGGTCGCGGTGTTCGTGATCGCCCTGCCGCTGCTGGTCGCCTTCTTCATCTCGGCGACCCGGCTGCGGCTGGGCGCGGCCCGCTCGCTGCGCCCGGAGCGGGTCTCGGTCGGCTCGCCGGGCGAGGTCCAGCTCGAACTCTGGCGGAACGGCAGGCTCCCGGCCGGTGAGGTGCTGCTCGAAGACGGCGTGCCCTACGCGCTCGGTTCGCGGCCGCGGTTCGTCGTCGAACGCCTCCCCCACGACCGCCGGGTCGCGCTGCGGTATCCGCTGCAGCCGGTGCTGCGCGGGATCCAGCAGGTCGGCCCGCTGCGGGCGACGATCACCGACCCGTTCGGGCTCTGCGAGTTCGAACGTGAGCTGATCGCGCATTCCCGGCTGGTCGTCGTGCCGAAGGTGGTCGGCCTGTGGGGCCTGCCGAGCGGCGCCGGGATCGGCGCGGGCGACGACGGCAGCATCCGCCTGCACGCCGGGCAGGGCGAGTCGGATGTGATCGTCCGGCAGTACCGCCAAGGCGACGACCTGCGGAAGGTCCACTGGCGCTCGACCGCCCGCCGCGACGAGATCATGGTCCGCGTCGAGGAACGGCCGTGGCGCGGCGGCACCACGGTGCTGCTGGACCACCGCGCGGCCGCGCATCACGGCACCGGCCCCGCGGCGAGCCTCGAATGGGCCGTCTCGTTCGCCGCCTCCGTGGCCCTGCACCTGCGGCGTTCCGGGCACCGGGTCCGCCTGATCACCGAACACGGCCTGACCCTGGCCGACACTCCCGGCGAGGGTGGCGAGCACTACGACAACGTCGTGCTCGACGTCCTCGCCGCGCTCCAGCCCGCGCACCAGCGCGACATCACCCTCGGCCACGACCCGGCCGAGGGACAGGAACTCATCGCGGTGCTCGGCACCGTCAGCAACGAATCCGTGCACGAGCTGTCCCGGTACCGCCCGCGCGGGATCCGGAGCCTCGCCGTGCTGCTCGACACCCCCGGCTGGTCGTCCGGCGTCAACCGGCCCGAAAACCGTGCCGCCGCCACCGAGGAGTCGGTGGCGCTGCTGCGAGCCGCGGGCTGGGGCGTCGTCGTCGCCGGTCCCGGATCGCCCATGCCGCAGGTCTGGGCCGAGCTCTGCCAGACGGCCACCCGCCGGGGCACGCTGATCGGAGGCGGCCTGTGACCGCGACCGCGCCGCCCCTGCGGCACACCCCCAAACCGCGTCCCGCCGCCCCGCCGCCCGTCTGGACGAGCAGCGTGCTCGCGCCGGTCGCCGCCGGGCTCGCCACGTTGTTCGCCTCGACCTCGCTCACCGGCGTGGTCTCCGGCTGGGCGTGGTTCGGCTATCTGCTGGTCGCCGTCGTGCTGATCGCCTCGACCGGCCTCGCCCTGCGCTCGCTGCGCGCGCCGACCATCGTCGTCGGCCTGGCGCAGCTGCTGGTGCTGCTGCTCCTGATCACCGGGGCGTTCACCACCAGCGGGATCCTGAAGATCTTCCCCGGCCCGGACGCCCTCGACGAACTGCGCGGTGTCCTCGCCGCCGCGGCCGAGCAGATCCGTGTCGGTCTGCCGCCGGTCGAGGGCACCCCGCCGATCCTCTGCCTGATCACCATCGCGATCGGCCTGGTCGCGGTCCTGGTCGACACGCTGGCCGTGGCCGCCGCCGCGCCCGCCGCGACCGGACTGGTCCTGCTGTGCGTGTACGCCGTCCCGGCAGCGCTGGCCGAGGACATGTTGCCGTGGTGGACGTTCCTGCTCGGCGCGGCCGCGTTCGCCGGTCTGCTCGCCGTCGACGGCAACCACCGCCATCGCCGCTGGCGCAACCGGGACGCGCCCGGGCTGGGCAATTCGGCGAGCACGTTGTCGGCGCCCGTCGGCGTGGTGGCCGCCGCGATCGCGATGGGCCTGGTGATCGGCACCGCCGTCACCGGGGTCGGCACCGTCGGCAGCCTTCCCGGCGGCCAGGGTTCGGGCCGCGGTGGCGCGGGCGGCTTCGGCGTCGAGCCGTTCACCCAGCTGCGTGGCCTGCTCGACCAGGGCGAGAACGTGGAGCTGTTCAAGGTCTACGGGCTGGGCGCGGACAAACGGCTGCTGCGCGCGTTCACCCTCGACACCTACACCCCGAACAAGGGCTGGGGGCTGGCGCAGAACGGCCGCGCCCAGCAGGGCGTGCAGGCCAACAAGGGGCTTCCGCCCGCTCCGGGTGACGACGGCGCCGGGCCCGGACGCGAGATCCGGATCGAGCCGACGAACTGGGTCGACAACTGGCTGCCGATCTACGGCGCGCCGAGGGCGCTCAACGGGCTGGCCGACAACTGGCTGTACGACCCGGTCGGCGGTGCCGTGTTCACCACGACCAAGCAGAACGCGCCCGCCTACACCGAGACCGCGTCCATCAAGGAACCGTCGAAGGACGAACTCCGGCTCGACGACCCCCGCCTGGCCGAGGTGCCGCCGCAGTTCACCCAGGTCGACCGCGTCGATCCCCGTGTGGTCGCGAAGGCCAAGCAGCTGACGGAGAACGAGTCGAACAATTTCGACAAGGCGCAGGCGCTCTGGTCGTTCTTCACCGCGCAGAACGGTTTCGTGTACGACACCAAGACGGCCGACGCCACCGACTCCGACGCGCTCGCCGACTTCATCCTCAACGGCAAACGCGGGTTCTGCGAGCAGTACGCGTCCGCGATGGCCGTGATGCTGCGGGCGGTCGGCATCCCGTCGCGGGTCGCCATCGGCTTCACCTCCGGGACGCCGAAGGGCGATCACGTCTCGATCAGCTCCGAAGACGCCCACGCGTGGGTCGAGGTCTACTTCCAGACGAAGGGCTGGGTCAGCTTCGACCCGACCCCGCTGCTCGACGGCCGCGCGGTCGTCCCGCCGTACCTGCAGAACGACGCCGGCAGCTCCACGACGAACGACACCCAGGAAGTGCCGAGCGCGCCCGCGTCGAGCGCCCCCGCCACCGGCACCCCCCGCGACCAGGGCGAGGACCTCGGTGCCGACGGCGGCACGGGCCAGCAGGAGGAGGAGCCGCTGTGGCCCGCGATCCTCGCCGGGATCCTCGGCGGGCTGGCGGCCGCGCTGACCGTGGTCGCGATCGTGCGGTCGCGGTTGAGATACCGGGCGCTGATGAGGTCGTCGTCCTCCCCGGGCGCACCGGAACCGGAACACGGGTTCCTCGACAACCAGAACGTGACGAACTGGCTGCCGCTGATCGCGATCGCGCTGTGGGTGGCGGCGTTCGCGTTCCTGGCGGCGTGGGTGTCGTGGTGGTTCGCGCTGGCGCTTGTGGTCGTCCTCGGCGGGCTCGGGACGCCGACGGCGATCCGGGAGATCAAGCGGCGGCTGCGGCTGCAGAAGATCGCGTCCCGCTCCCCCGCCGCGGCCGACGCGGCGTGGCGCGAGCTGATGGACGAATGCGCCGACCGCGGCCTGCCGCTGTCCGGAGGCGACACGGTGCGCGTGGCGGGCCGGAAGGTCGTCGAAAAGCACCGGCTGGACGAAGAGGGCCGCTCCGGGCTGCGGACGGTCATCGGCGTCGTGGAGCGGTCGTGGTACTCGGACAAGCCGGCCGACGACCAGACGCTGGGCCCGGCCTTCGACGAAGTGCGCAAGAGCCTGAAGCGGAACGCGCCGATGTCGTGGAAGGGCCGCCTGTTCCCGCGTTCACTGCGGCGGCGGGACAAGTAGCACCCGAGTGCGCGTGAAGGCCTCCTTCCCTCGGCTGAGCCGAGGGAAGGAGGCCTTCACGCGCTAGAGCCCGGGCAGGACAACGCGAACATGCCGGCAGGGGCATCGCCCTGCCGGCATGTTCGCGTGTGTGAGAGCTATTGCTCCTCGAAGCGCTGGCGGAAGCGCTCTTCCATGCGCTGGGTGAACGAGCTCCGGCGCGTGGACGACTTACCGCCGCCACCTCCGCCGCCACCCGGGCCACCGCTGTCCTTACCGCCCTCCGCTTCGGCTCCTTGCCGAATCGATGTGACGGCCATCATGACTCCGAAGAACATCACGAGGAACCCGAGCACGCTGATCACTGGGATCTCGGCCACCCGGATGTTGACCACCACGCCGAGCACCAACAGTGCGACGCCCACTACGAACAGGGCGATGCCCTGCAAACGCCGTCGGCGGGCGGGGCGGCGCAACCGGGTGCCTCGCACCGTGGATGCGAACTTGGGGTCCTCGGCATAGAGCTCGCGCTCGATCTGATCGAGCAGCCGCTGCTCATGCTCGGAGAGTGGCATCTTTCCTCCTCCGGCACAGCTGTCGCGGGCGCCGGGCCGCGCAACGTCATGGACCCAACAGACAACCCCAGGCGGGGTGTCTCTGTCCAGGATACGAGCCCCGCGCTCGTCCGACTACCCGATCCCGTATCCAGAAGGGATCGAATTGGCCGAAACCACCCGACTCGGCTCTCTCGAAGACGACCGAGCAGGCGATGTCACTGGTCACGGGGGGTCAGCAGTGACGCGGGCCGCACCGCGGCGGCACCGAACTTCGACCTCGCGACGTCGGCGGCGACTTCCGCATCCCGCCAACGGGGTTCGGGAGATGCGAAAAGCAGCTGTTCTCCACTACTCTCCGTGTCCAATCCCTCGACTCTTACGCCGATCAGGCGGACTGCGCCCGTCGGCGCGTGCTCGGTGAGGAGCTCGACGGCCGTGCGGTGGATGTCGCGGGCCACATCCACCGGGACGGCGGTTGTCCTGGCACGGGTGATGGTCTTGAAATCCGCGAACCGGACCTTGATCGACACCGTCCGCCCGCGAAGGCCCCGGCGGCGCAAGGTGGCGGCGACGCGCTCCGACAGCCGGAGCAGTTCCAGCCCGAGCGCCGAGCGGTCGTGGAGGTCGACGTCGAAGGTCACCTCGGCGCCGACCGACTTGTCCGGTGACTCCGGGATGACCTTGCGGTCGTCGTGCCCGTTCGCGAGGGCGTACAGATGCTCCCCCAGTGCCCGCCCGAGCGAGCGCCGCAGCCTGGACAGCGGGGCGGCGGCGACGTCGGCGATGGTGTCGAGCCCCTGCTGCCGCAGATGCTCCTCGGTGCGCTTGCCGACGCCCCACAGCGCCGACACGGGCAGCGGGTGCAGGAACGCGAGCGTCTCGGCCGCCGGGACGACGACCATGCCGTCCGGTTTCGCCATCCCGGAGGCCAGCTTCGCGACGAACTTGACCTTCGCGACGCCGACCGAGCAGCTGATCCCGAAGTCGGCGGCCACCCGCTCGCGGATCCAGGCCCCGAGCCGCGCGGGCGAGGAGTCCAGCCGTTTGAGCGCCCCGCTGACGTCCAGGAAGGCCTCGTCCAGGCTCAGCGGCTCCACCAGGGGCGTCAGCTCGCGGAAGATGCCCATGACGCCCTGGGACACCTCGCCGTAGAGCCCGGGTGTCGGGGTAATGCAGATCAGCTGCGGGCAGAGCCGTTTGGCCGTCGAGAACGGCATGGCCGACCGGACGCCGAACTCGCGCGCGGCGTAGCTCGCGGCGGCGACGACCGACCTCGGGCCGCCACCGGAGACGACCACCGGCTTGCCCACCAGCTCCGGGCGGGTGCGCAGCTCACAGGACACGAAGAAGGCGTCCATGTCGACGTGCAGCAGGCCGCAGCCGGTGTCGTCGGGCCAGGTGGTGGCCCCGGTCGTCACGCGGTAGCGGGCCATCCCTCCGGGCAGTTCAGCGTTTCGTCCCACGGGCAGACGCTAGCCCGGGCCACCGACAGTTCCCCGCTTCGAGTGTCATGAAAGGGTCGTTCAGGACATTTCTCGTCCTGAACGACCCTTTCATGACATCCGGAAGGGCTCCGCGACGATCAGGCCGGACGGCGGGCCAGCAGGTGCAGCCGGCTCGCGATGTCCCGCAACGGCGCGACCGACGCCGCCGCCAGCTCGAACTCGGCCAGGTCCTCTTCCCGCACCCCGCCGGGCA
Organism: Amycolatopsis sp. WAC 04197; assembly: GCF_003947475.1. NCBI lineage: Bacteria > Bacillati > Actinomycetota > Actinomycetes > Pseudonocardiales > Pseudonocardiaceae > Amycolatopsis > Amycolatopsis sp. WAC 04197. The sequence continues at coordinate 149,766 of NZ_QHJK01000016.1, forward strand.
CGAAGTCCGCCACGACGCCGTCGCCCTGCAGCGAGGTCACCTCGAGGCCGACCTCGACCAGCTGGGCGCGCAGGGCCTCGGCGTCGAAGCGCCGCAGCACGGTCTCCCGGCCGCCGCCGAGCACGCCGCTTTCGGCTGCGAGCAGCTCCCGCGCCTCACCGAGACGTCCGGCCAGCGCGCGCTGCAGGATCGCGGCGTGCCGGTTCGCCACCAGCACCGAAACCGCGCCGCCGGGTTTGACCGCGGCGGCCAGCGCGGCGAGCACGAGCGCCGGGTCGTCGACGACCTCCAGCAGGCCGTGCGCGAGGACGAGGTCGGCCGATCCGGCGGCGACGTGGGCTCCGAGCGCGTCGGAGTCGTCGGCGATCACCGTGATGCTTCCGGAGACGCCCTCTTCTTCGGCGCGGCGGCGCAGGGTCGCCAGCGCGTTGGGGTTCGGTTCGACCACGGTCACCAGGCAGCCCGCCGAGGCCAGCGGCACCGCCCAGCCGCCGCTGCCGCCGCCGACGTCGACGACGTGCGGCTGTTGTGCGCCTCGCGCCCGTGCGGCCCGGAGTTCTGCTTCGAGAACCCGGCGAACCGCCCCCGATCCCCGCGTGGCCACGGTGTCCGTCTTCATAAACGCACAGGGTAATGCCCGCCTTCGCCGGCCCGTCGGGTGTAGTCCGATGCGGTGTTCGACACCTTGCCAAGGGGCCACCCCGCGGACTGCCCGTAGGCTGTATCGAGTGCACACGGTCGCTGTTCTCAGCCTGAAGGGTGGCGTCGGTAAAACGACGGTCGCCCTCGGTGTCGCGTCCGCCGCGCTGCGTAGGGGCGCCCGGACCCTCGTGGCCGACCTCGACCCGCAAGGCAACGCCACCACCTCGCTGGACCCGCCCTTCACCGATCGCACACTGGCCGACGTCCTCGAGACGCCGGTGCGTTCGGTACTCGAACGCGCGATCGCGCCCAGCGTGTGGAGCGACCAGATCGACGTGCTCGTCGGCGCCGAAGAGCTGGAGATGCTCAACGAGCCCGACGCCGACAGCCGCCGCCTGGAGAACCTCTCCCGCGCGCTCGACGAGCTGCACACGAACCCGTTGCGCGAGGAACCCTACGAACTGGTGATCCTCGACTGCCCGCCGTCTCTGGGCAGGCTGACCCGCTCCGCGCTGGTGGCCGCGGACAGCGCCCTGATCGTCACCGAGCCGACGATGTACGCCGTCTCCGGCGCGCGCCGCGCCCTCGACGCGATCGAGAAGATCCGCGAGGAGCAGAACCCGGGGTTGCGGCCGATCGGCGTCGTGGTCAACAAACTCCGGGTGCGCTCCTACGAGCACCAGTTCCGCGTGGCCGAACTGCGGGAGAACTTCGGCCCGCTGGTGATGCCGACGGCCATCCCGGACCGGCTCGCCGTGCAGCAGGCGCAGGGCGCGTGCAGCCCGATCCACGAATGGCACTCCCCCGGCGCGCAAGAGATCGCACTCACCTTCAACATGGTGCTGGCGAAGGTCCTGCGCTCCAGCCGGGCCGGACGGCATCGCGTCCGCGGCGAGGAAGAACCCGAGACCACCGAGGCGCCCGCCAAGCTGAGCGACACCGGCACGGGATAGCCGCCGATGCCCGAAGGCGACACCGTCTTCCTCGCCGGCAAGGTCCTCGACAAGGCGTTGGCGGGCAAGACCTTGCTGCGCGGCGAGTTCCGGGTCCCCCAGCTGGCCACGACGGATCTCGCCGGCCGTGACGTGCTCGGCGTCGGCACGGTCGGCAAACATCTGCTGACCCGTCTCTCCGGTGACCTCACCCTGCACAGCCATCTGCGGATGGACGGCAAATGGGACGTCTACCGGGCGGGCGCGCGCTGGCGGCATCCGGCGCATCAGGCGCGGGTCATCCTGGCCACCGACGAGCTGCAGGCGATCGGCTTCCGCGTGCACGACCTCGAACTCGTGCCCACGGATGAGGAAGACCGCCTGGTCGGCCACCTCGGCCCGGATCTGCTCGATCCACAATGGACGGATGAACTCGCGCAGCGGGCGGCGGCCGCGCTCGCCGCGGACCCGGACCGCGAACTGGGCGATGCCCTGCTGGACCAGCGGATCATGGCCGGGATCGGGAACATGTACAAGGTCGAGATGTGCTTCCTGCTCGGCGTCACGCCCTGGACACCGGTGTCCGAAGTGGACACGGCGAAAGCGGTCGCGCTCGGCCGCAAACTGCTGAAGAGCAACGCCTGGCGCACCTCGCAGACCACCACCGGGGATCTGCGGCGCGGCCGCGAACACTGGGTCTACGAACGGACCAAACAAGGCTGCTTCCGCTGCGGCGGACGGCTCAAGGTCGCGTCCCAAGGGCCGGGACACCAGGCGAGGCCGACCTGGTTCTGCCCGAAATGCCAGTCCGGGCCCGCTCCCGGCGGCTAAGCTGGACCCGTGACGCTGTTCAAGCTCCCGCTCTACGGGGCCGACACCGAACGCGGCGACCTCGCTCCCTGAGCCGTCCGCTTTCTCCGCACGTCACCTTTCACTTCTCCCAGGGAGCTTTGTCATGCCCGGAATCCTCACGGGCGGGGCGCTGCGCGCGTTCGTGCACGCCCTGCCCAAGGTCGAACTGCACGTCCACCTCGTCGGCTCGGCGAGCCTGCCCACGGTGCTGGAACTGGCCCGCCGACGGCCTTCCGCGGGAGTGCCGACCGAGCCTTCGGCACTCGCCGAGTTCTTCACCTTCCGCGATTTCCCGCATTTCCTCCGCAACTACCTGGCGGTGACGTCGCTCGTGCGCGACGCCCGCGACGTCCACACCCTCGTCACCGGGCTGGCGGCCGATCTGGCCGCGCAGAACGCCCGGTACGCCGAAGTGACCGTGACGCCGTACAACCACGTGCTCGACGGGATGTCGACGGACGATCTCCTCACCGGGCTCGCCACCGGACGGGCCGCGGCGCGGGCCGACCACGGGGTGGAACTGGCCTGGTGCTTCGACATTCCCGGCGAGAAAGGGGTCGTCGCCGGTCGCGAGACGGTCGTGTTCGCGCTCCGCGAACGCCCCGAAGGGCTGGTGTCCTTCGGGCTCGGCGGCCCCGAGGTCGGTGTCGGCCGCGCGCAGTTCGCCCCGTTCTTCACCGCGGCGAGGGAGGCGGGGTTGCACAGCGTCCCGCACGCGGGCGAGACCACCGGACCCGCCACCGTCTGGTCGGCGGTGCACGATCTCGGCGCCGAACGGATCGGGCACGGCGTCGGCGCGCACACCGATCCGGCGCTGCTGGAATACCTTGCCGTGCAACGGATACCGCTGGAGGTGTGCCCCACGTCGAATCTCCGCACCGGCCAGTTCCCCTCGATCGCGGCGCATCCGGTGCGGCGGCTGCTCGACCACGGGGTGACCGTCACGCTCAACACCGACGACCCGCCGATGTTCGGCGCCACCCTCGACGGCGAGTACGTGGCGGTGGCCAAGGCCCTCGGGCTGACGCCGGCCGAAATCGCCCTGTTCGCGAAGAACGCCGTGGAAGCCTCTTTTCTGCCCTCGGCGGACAAGACCGCACTGCTGCGGGAGATCGACGAAATCTTGTTGCAGGACCCCGAACTCCTCGCATAGCGTGGCGGTACACGAGAGAGGAGGTGGTCCAAAGTTGTATTCCAACAGGACTCGTGAGGTGGCTGTCCGCTAGCGGACCCCACGCGTAGGACTTCAGAGCAGCGATACAACGCAAGTTGGAGCCACCTTCGGCTCGTCGTCTCTGCTTCGCGTGATGCCTGCTAGCGAATACCAGGCAGTCACCGGGCCCCCGAGGTTCCCGAGCACCGGTCCGGCTCGGGCCCGGACGCCGATTCAGGCGTCCGGGAGCCGCCTCGGGGGTACCCCTATTTCCCGGGGTGCCGCCCGGCGCTCCAGAAGACCGTCCGCCGCGGTTCCGCCCCCGGAAACCCCGCGGACTGGATAGATTGACGCCATGCTGAGGCCCGATTTCCCGATCATCACCCAGCGACTGACCCTCCGCGCCTTCACCTCCGCGGATCTCGACGAACTCAACTCCTTCCAGTCCCGCGCCGACGTCGCCCGCTACCTCTACTGGGGCCCGCGCAGCCGGGCCGAATCCGCCGCCGCGCTCGCGAAACGGGTGCACAGCAGCAGCCTGTCGAAGGAAGGCCAGCTCCTCGCGGTGGCCGTCGAGCTGACCGAGACCGGGCAGCTGATCGGTGACCTGAACCTCGAGTACCTCAGCAGCGAGCACCGTCAGGGCGAGATCGGGTTCGTCTTCCATCCCGATCACCACGGCAAGGGGTTCGCCGCGGAGGCCGCCACCGAACTGCTGCGCCTCGGCTTCGAAGAACTGGGCCTGCACCGGATCATCGGCCGCTGTGACGGACGCAACACCGCGTCGGCCGCGCTGATGGAACGCCTCGGCATGCGCAAGGAGGCGCATCTGCGCGAGAACGAGGTCGTCAAGGGTGAATGGACCGACGAACTCGTCTTCGCGATGCTCGAAGACGAGTGGAAGGCGAAGCGCTAGAGCTCACCAGGCATGATGGGGCCGTGCTCTTCGACAAGATCGTCCGCCCCGCTCTCTACCGGGTCTCCGGCAGCGACCCCGAAACCGTGCACGAACGCACCATCGGCTCGCTCGCCAGGCTGAGCCGGGTCTCCCCCGCGCTCGCCGCGCTCGGCCGCGTCTACCGGACGGACGATCCGGTCACCTTCCTCGGCCTGCGCTTCCCCAACCGGGTCGGGCTCGCCGCCGGGATGGACAAGAACGGGCGCGCGCTGCACGCGTGGCCCGCGCTCGGTTTCGGTTTCGTCGAGGTCGGCACCGTCACCCGGCATCCGCAGCCGGGCAACGACAAACCGCGGCTGTTCACCCTCGCCCAGACCGACGCGGTGATCAACCGGATGGGCTTCAACAACGAAGGCGCCGAAGCGCTCGCCGCCCGTCTCGCCGCGACCGGGAAGCCGCCGGTGCCGCTCGGCGTCAGCATCGGCAAGTCCAAGGTGACCCCGCTCGACGAAGCCGTCGAGGACTACCGGTTCTCGCTGCGGGCCTTGTACCCGTACGCCGACTACTTCGCGATCAACGTCAGCTCCCCGAACACCCCGGGACTGCGCGCGCTGCAGGACAAGTCCGCGCTGGCCGAACTGCTCGCCGAGCTGCGCGAGACCTCGGCCGAACTCGCCGGCGACGCGAAGCCGACGCCGGTGCTGGTGAAGGTCGCCCCCGACCTCACCGACGAAGCGCTCGCGGAACTGCTGGAGGTCTGCCTCGAGCACGGGGTCGCCGGGCTGATCGCGACCAACACGACGTTGTCACGCGAAGGGATCGCCCCGCCCGAGGCCGCCGTCGGCGAGCAGGCGGGCGGATTGTCCGGCCGTCCGCTCACCGCGCGCTCGGTCGAGGTGGTGCGGTTCGTGCACGACGAAACCGGCGGCAAGCTGCCGATCATCGGCGTCGGCGGGATCTTCGACGCCGGCGCCGCCGCACGGATGCTCGACGCCGGCGCCGGTCTCGTCCAGCTCTACACCGGTTTCGCCCTGCACGGTCCCGGTCTGGTCAAGCGGGTCGCCCGAGGTCTCGCGGCCCGGCCGTACTGACGAACCTGAGGTAGGCACGCCAGCACTGGTACCGCGTCAGCTCCGTCGCCGTCGCGGTGGCCGCCTGGTCGCACAGGACGGCCAGCGGCGTTTCCCCGTTCTCCAGCCGGATCCGGCCCAGGACGAACGGCGCGGGCAGCGTGGCCGCGAAGGCGCCGAGAGCGGCGGGCGAGAGCCGCCAGCGTTCACCCGAAAGCATCGTGTGCTCGCCCGTCGCGCTCACCGGCACCACCCCCGGCTGGGGCGGATCGGTGGGCAGCAACAACATCCGGTAGCCCTCGGCGGTCTGGACCAGCCCGGTGAACCGCGCCCCGGCACGGACCAGGCTTCCGTTCAAGGGCTGACCGCGCAGATGCGCGCCGAATACGACGAGATCCGCACCCGGTGCGGGGTAAGGGAAATCGGCCTGTTCGTCGGTGAGCACGGCGGCCAGGTCGATGGCGACCTGGTCGTCGAACGGCCGCACCACCACCGACACCCCGTACGGCCCGAGATCCGACGGTGACGCCGGAACCGTGACGGCGGCGAGGTCGAGCAGGTTGACGAACGCCGTGAAGCGCTCCAGCCGCTTCGAGACACCGTCCGGATCGGACAACGCCTCGGAGACTTCGGGATGGTCCGCGACGGTCGGGAGCACGAGGGCGTCGTACTCGGACAGCATCCGGAGCGCGAGCATCCCGGCCTCGGCGACACGGTGCCTGTCGGCGGTGAAGCCGTCGTCGTGGATCAGCTCGCCGACTTTCAGCAGCGCCGAGACCTCCACGGTCTCCACGAGGGCGCCGGACGCCCTCAGCGCCGAAACCGCGCCGAGGAAGGCGGATCGGGACTGCAGCGAAAGGCCGGTGAGCGTGTCGGAGCCCGGGATCGCCACGCGCGGCCGGTCGCCCGCCGACAGCCGGACGTCCGGCGGCCAGTCGCGGGCGAGCGGGTCGATCCCGTCGGGACCGGTCATCAGTGCCAGCGCGCGCTGCCCCAAGGTGAGGCTGCGGGCGAACAGGGCGATCCCGCCGCACGGCGCGGCGCCGGTCTTCGGCACGAGACCCAGTGTCGGCTTCAGCCCGACGATCCCGTTGAGCGAAGCGGGAACGCGGCCCGCGCCCGCCGTGTCCGTGCCGACCGCGAGATCGACGAGGCCGAGCGCGACGGCGACGGCCGCGCCGCTGCTCGCGCTCCCGGAGACCCGGGCGGTGTTCAGCGCCGCGCTCACGGCGCCATAGGGGCTGCGGGTGTGCTCGAGGTCGCTGCCGAACCGGTCGCAGTTGGTCTTGCCGATCACGACCGCCCCGGCCGCGGTCAGCCGGGACACCGAGGTGGCGCCGGTACAGCAGACGTCCTCGCCCGCCGTGGGAAGACCGGCGACGTCGACCACGTCCGCGACCGCCACCAAGGTGCCCGCGAGCGGCAGGTCCGCGCCCGCGCGCAGCCGTTCATCGACGGCTTTCGCGTCCACGAGGGCGTCTTCCACCGGGCGGAGGGTGATCCAGACGTCGGGGCGGTCGACTTCGGCTATCCGGTCGTAAGCGGCTATGACGCGCTGGTAGGAGCTGGGAGGCGGGACGGGGGTCGGCTCTGGTTCCGGGGGGAGCGTCGTCACTGGGCGTCCTTTCCTCGGCGGGGACGAGAAAGACCACTGCGCGAGATCCACTGTGTCCGGTCCGCCACCCTGGGACGCCCGCTCACGCGGGCTGGGTTCAGGCCCGGGCTGGGATGAGCACTGCGTGCATGGGAGAAACGTTAGGCACCGCGGGTCGCCGTCACCAGCGGATTCGGGTCACGCGAGCGTTTCGGTACCACACAGTGAGCAGGTCGTTACGCAATGGAGTATTAGCGACGACGAATGAGACGATGGTCCAGGAAAGCGCCTGCTCAGACCGTACCCGTTTCCGGATCTCGCGTGATCGAAGGCGGAACTCGCGTGATTGAACAGCGATCTCGCGTGATCAGACGGACATGACCGCGATCAGGAGAGTTCGCGCAGGGCCATGGCGAGGCCGGCGAGCTTGTCGGTCGCGTCGGAGAGGGATTCCTTGGACGACGTCATGCCGTCCGAGCTCGCGGCGACGGTGTGCCCGGCGGCCGCGACGAGACCGCCGTAGCCGTCGAGACCGTCTTCGAGCTGGTCGCGCAGTTGCCTGATGGCGGCGTCGAGGGCGCCGCGTTCCCGCTCGGGTGCGGCGTCGCGGCCGCGTTCGATGGCCTGGATCCGGCCCGCCAGCCCGCGCAGGGCCTGTGCCGCCTCGGCGGCGGTGGTACGGGCGTCCGCGACGGCGATCTCCGAGACCGGCATGGTGCCGAGCGACGTCGGCTGCGAAAGCTGGCGAAGCAGCTCCGCCAGCGAAGCCTCGCTCTCGGCGAGGCGCTCCATCGGCTCACGCGCGACCGACCGCGCCGGGGGCAGCGGCGGCGGAGTGGCGGGGGCGGCGGGCAGCACCGTGCGGTTGAGCGTCCGCAGCCGCAGCCCCGACTTCACCCCGAAAGTCCCGAAGATGACGGCGAAGGCGCCGCCCGCGATGGCCTGGAGGACGTCGGCCTCACCGTTCTTCAACAGGCCGGTGCCCGCGACGACGGCGAACAGTCCACAAAGGAAGGTGAGGAGGATCCAGAACGTCAGCGCCCGCGAGGCGCGGCGTTTGCGTCGCTCCAGTTTGGCGGCGGGTTCGTTCCAGCGCGCCCATTTGGCCTTCGCGTCGGCCACGACCGGGATCTGCCCGGCGGCCATCGACGTCAGCTGCTGCGAGATCTTCGGCATGGCGGGCATCTGCGGCATCTGGGGGCGCGGCCGGGGCGGTGCCGGCTGAGCGGGCCGCGCTGAACCCTGTTCCGACGGCGGGATGTAGCGCTGCAGCTTCTCCTGCGCGCGCTGGGCGTAGTCGGGCAGCTTTTCGATGTGCTTCTCAAGCTTGGCGGTGAACTCCCCGAAGTCCTTGCGCCTGCCCTGCCCCATGCCCTCTCCCCTGTCTTCTGGTGAGACCGGTCCCGCACCCGCGCGGGGTGCGGGACCGGCTCCAGTTGGTGTGTCAGGCGGGGTTCTTGCCCTGTTCGGCCTGAACCCGTGCCTGGATCTCACGCTGAATGTCCGCGGAGCTCGACGCCTTCGGCGCGGCGGCGGTCTTGCCGTCGGTCACCTGAGCGACGGAGTCACCCTTCATGGACGCGCGGATCTGCTCCAGCCGCGAGTGCCCCGCGAGCTGCGTCGTGGAGGCCTGGACCTCCATCATCCGGCCCTGGACGGAGTTCTGTGCGAGTTCGGCCGAGCCGAGCGCGGTGGTGTAGCGCTTCTCGATCTTGTCGCGAACGTCTTCCAGCGACGGGGTGTTGCCCGGCGCGGCCAGCTGGCTCATCTGGTTCAGCGAAGCGGAGACCTGCTCCTGCATCTTCGCCTGCTCCAGCTGCGAGAGCAGCTTGGTGCGCTCGGCCAGCTTCTGCTGCAGCATGGTCGCGTTGCGCTCGACGGCCTTCTTCGCCTGCTCCGCAGCCTGAAGCGACTGGTCGTGCAGGGTCTTGAGGTCTTCGATGCTCTGCTCGGCGGTGACGAGCTGCGCGGCGAAGCTCTCCGCCGCGTTCTCGAACTCGGTCGCCTTCTGCTCGTCGCCCTTGGCACGCGCCTCGTCGGCGAGCACCAGCGCCTGGCGGGTCGAAGCCTGCAGCTTCTCCACGTCGCCGAGCTGGCGGTTCAGCTTCATCTCCAGCTGACGCTGGTTACCGATCACCGAGGCGGCCTGCTGGGTCAGCGCCTGGTGGTTGCGCTGTGCCTCCTCGATGGCCTGCTGGATCTGTACCTTCGGGTCGGCGTGCTCGTCGATCTTCGACGAGAACGCCGCCATCATGTACTTCCAGAACTTCACGAACGGGTTGGCCATCTCCTCCGCCTGCCTTCTCGCATCCCACGGGCTGTTACCTCGAGGTGGGGCGTCCCCTCTGTGATGTTGCAACGTCCCGACCCCGGCGTTGAGTTCCATCGTGTCAGGTCGGCGTCCCGCGTTCCAGGCGACCCCGACGGAATTCAGGGATACCCCTGACTGTGACGTCCACGACCTTTCGGGTTCACCTGCCGGTGACGGTGGGTGAAAACGACCGGAGTCAACGCCCCAGGACGGTCTCCTGGTCCATACGTGACAACTTCTCGGGGTTGCGCACCGCGTAGAGGCCGGTGACAAGACCGTCCTCGACCCGCAGCGCGACGACCGTGTCGACCTCCCCACCGAGCCGGAGGATCAGCGCGGGATGGCCGTTGACCTGCGCCGTGGCCATCGTCGCCGCCTCGTCGCGGACCGGACGGCTCGCGGCCAGCAGCGGCGCGACCAGCGCGGCGCCCACCACCGGCTCCAGCACGGCCTGCACCACGCCACCGCCGTCGCCGAGGAAGACGACGTCCGGTGACAGCACGTCGAGCAGTCCCTGCAGGTCACCGGTCCGGACCGCGCGGTGGAACGCGTCGAGCACGTCCTTGGTCTCGCCGGGGGACGCGGCACCGCGCGGCCGCCGGGCGGCGACGTGCGCCCGCGCCCGGTGGGCGATCTGGTGGACCGCGGCCTGGGTCTTGCCGACGGCTTCGGCGATCTCGCCGTAGGGCACGTCGAACACCTCGCGCAGCACGAACACCGCCCGCTCGGTCGGCGTGAGCGTCTCCAGCACCAGCAGCATCGCCATCGAGACGCTGTCGGCCAGCTCGACGTCGTCGGCCACGTCGGGGCTGGTGAGCAGCGGTTCGGGCAGCCAGGGACCGACGTAGGACTCCTTGCGGCGGCCGAGCGTGCGCAGTCTGCCGAGCGCCTGCCGGGTGGTGATGCGGACGAGGTACGCGCGCGGGTTCTCCACGGTGCCGAGGTCGACGCCCGACCAGCGCAGCCAGGTCTCCTGCAGGACGTCCTCCGCGTCGGCGGCCGAACCGAGCATCTCGTAGGCGACGGTGAACAGCAGGTTCCGGTGGGCGACGAACGCTTCCGTGGCGGTGTCGGACATGGACTCGCTCCTGTTCTCGGCGACGCGTGGCCCCCACCAGACGCCGCGTCTCCCCGATTCCTGACATGTCGAAGCCGTGGCGCTCGTCACGCCCCGAGCCTGTCAGCGCCGCCTGACCGGCGGCGTCTGGTGGTCGTTCGGCACACGACCACGAAAGAGGACGAGATCATGGATTCCCGTTTCGATCTGAACGGCACCGAGCTCGGCGCCAAGCTCGGCAAGCGCTTCGCGAACGTCAGTGTCGGCATCAAGGGTTCGACCCTGCCGAAGGTCACCCAGGAACTGGTGTCGCTGCGGGCCAGCCAGCTCAACGGCTGCGGGTTCTGCGTCGACGCCCACGCCAAGGACCTGGCGGCCGCCGGGGAACCCGCGGTCCGCGTCAACCTGGTGGCGGCCTGGCGTGAGTCGACAGTGTTCACCGAGGCCGAGCGGGCCGCGCTGGCGCTCGCGGAGGAAGGCAGCCGGATCGTCGACGCGCACCCGGGTGTCTCCGACGAGACCTGGGCCCGCGTGCGGAAGCACTACGACGACGATCAGGTCACCGCGCTGGTCTACCTGGTCGCGATGATCAACGCCGCCAACCGGCTGCTCGTGATCACGCGCACCAAGGGTGGCTCCTACCAGGCGGGCACGTTCGACAACTGACGGGAAAGGCCCCAGGCGGACTGCCTGGGGCCTCTTCCGTTCACAGCGTCGCTAGGCGGCGACCATCTTCGGTGCGGAGATCGTCGTCCGCAGCGCGGGGCTCATCCGCGGCGGCGGCGAGATCCGCAGGTCGGCCAGGTCGTTGCCGATCAGCTCGGACACCAGACGGCCGCCTTCGAGCTCGCCCGCTTCGGCGCTTTCCCGCTCCGGAGCGCGCCTCTTGCCCGCTTCGACCTTCTCGTCCACCGGGGCGACCTCGACGTTGTCCATCGCCGAGACGTCCGCCGCGACCTTGTGCAGGAGTTCGCCGAGCGGAAGGTCCAGGGCCTCGCAAATGGACGCCAGCAGCTCGCTGGACGCCTCCTTCTGCCCGCGCTCGACCTCGGACAGGTAACCGAGGCTCACCCTGGCGGCGCGGGAGATGTCCCGCAGCGTTCGACGCTGGTTCGTGCGGGCGTGTCGGAGCCGGTCGCCGATCGCCTCGCGCAACAGCACGGTCATCACGCGCCTCCCTTCCAGGACTGACTACCCCCTACGTTACCCAGAGCGGTGCCCTGGGCGCAGGTGTTGACACGGCAATACGCCAAGGGCGAACGCGGCGATCATGCGAGATGTTCCCCCAGCAGGGCGAACGCGCCGGAGACGGCACCGGCCCTGACCGAGGCTCGATCACCGCTCAAGCCCAGCGTACGGACGGTGAGGACGTCGGGACCGGCGAGACCGACGTGGACGACGCCGGGCGCGACCCCGTCCTGTCCGTCCGGACCCGCGACACCGGTCAGGCCGAGACCCCAGGTGGCGCCGCACCGGTCCCTCGCGCCGGCGGCCAACTGCGCCGCGACCTCGGGATGCACGGCGCCATGCGCGGCGAGGAGGTCTTCGTCGACCCCGGCCAGCTTCGCCTTGAGGTCGGTGGCGTAGACCACCAGCCCGCCTCGTACGACGGCACTCGATCCGGGGACCTCGGTCAGCGTCGCGCAGACCAGGCCGGCGGTCAGCGACTCGGCCGTCGCCACCGTCTCCCCACGCTCGATCAGGTGAGTGATCAACGTCTCAGCATTCATGCGCCCGCGGCACGCCGTCCCGCCGCGCGCAGCCGGACCGCGCGTACGACGTAGTCGAGACCGGTCACGACGGTCAGCACCAGCGCGAGCCCCATCAGCACCCAGCGCACCGGCTCGGCCGACGCGGGCAGGGGCAGCAGGTACGCGGTGATGGCCGCGATCTGCGCGAGCGTCTTGGCCTTGCCGCCCCGGCTGGCCGGGATGACGCCGTGCCGGATCACCCAGAACCGCAGCAGGGTCACGCCGATCTCGCGGACCGCGATGACGATGGTGACCCACCAGCCCAGTTCGCCGAGCACGCTCAGCCCGATCAGCGCGGCGCCGATCAGCGCCTTGTCGGCGATCGGGTCGGCGATCTTGCCGAAGTCGGTGATCAGCCCGTACTTGCGCGCGACCCAGCCGTCGACCTGGTCGGTGAACGACGCGATCGCGAACAACGCGGTGGCGATCGCGCGCCAGAACGTGTCCTCCCCGTCGCCGGCGAACAGCGCCATCACGAACAGCGGCACCAGCACCAGCCGCGACATCGTGAGCAGGTTCGCCAGGTTCAGGGTCGGGACCGGGGTGGCCTCGGGTACCCGGGCGTGCTCACCGCCCGTCCCCTCACCGGCCCCGGCGTCGCTCGGGGCGGCATTCACCGGTCGGCCTCGGGCGGCGCGGGCCGCACGATCAGGTCGACGCCCTCGGAGTCGACGACCTCACAGCGGACGAAGTCGCCCACCGCGAGCTTGGGCAGGTCTTCGGTCTCGATCAGGACGCATTCGCCGTCGACCTCGGGGGCCTGGTGCGCGGCGCGGCCGATCGGGTCCTCGCCGTCCTCCGCCTGCTCGATCAGGACGTCGACGAAGTCCCCGATGCGGTCCTCGGCACGCTGCGAGGTCAGCTCCTCGACCAGCGCGGAGATCCGCGCGACCCGCTCGGCCACCACGGACTCGTCGAGTTTGCCGTCGAAGGTCTCGGCCTCGGTGCCGTCCTCGTCGGAGTAGCCGAAGACGCCCACCGCGTCGAGCCGCGCGCCGTTGAGGAAGCGCTCCAGCTCGGCGACGTCCTCCTCGGTCTCGCCGGGGAACCCGACGATGACGTTCGTGCGGATACCGGCGTTCGGCGAGAACTCCCGGATCTGGTCGCACAGCGCGAGGAACGAGTCCGTGGAACCGAAGCGGCGCATGCGGCGCAGGACGGTCTCGCTGGAGTGCTGGAAGGACAGGTCGAAGTAGTCGGCCACACCCGGGGTGGTCGCGATGGCCTTGACCAGGCCGGGGCGGGTCTCGGCGGGCTGCAGGTACGAGACGCGGACGCGTTCGATACCGGGCACCGCGGCCAGGCGCGGCACCAGCAGCTCCAGCGCGCGGGCGCCGTCACGGCCGAAGTCCTTGCCGTAGGAGGTGGAGTTCTCCGAGACGAGGAAGACCTCCTTGACGCCGTTCTCCGCGAGCCACATCGCCTCGGCGACGATCTCGTCCGGCTGCCGCGACACGAAGGAGCCGCGGAAGGACGGGATCGCGCAGAACGAGCAGCGGCGGTCGCAGCCGGAAGCGATCTTCAGCGCGGCCACCGGGGAGGTGTCGAGCCTGGTCCGCAGCACGCGCGGGCCCCAGCCGTGCTGCGCGTGCCCGGGCACCTCGACCGACTCGGCGGCGGTCGGGCGCTGGACCGGGCTGATCGGCAGCAGCTTGCGGCGGTCGGAGGGCGTGTGCGACTCGACCTTGCGGCCGGCCACGACGTCGTCAAGACGCTCGGCGAGGTCGGCGTAGTGATCGAAGCCCAGGACCGCGTCGGCCTCGGGCAGGCTCTCGGCCAGCTCGTTGCCGTAGCGCTCGGCCATGCAGCCGACGGCGACGACCTTCTTGCCGGTGTCGGACGCCGCGAGCAGCGTGTCGACCGAGTCCTTCTTCGCGGACTCGACGAAGCCGCAGGTGTTGACGACCACGACGTCGGAGTCCTCGGGCTCGGCGGCGAGCTCCCAGCCGCCCGCCGCCAGCCGTCCGGCGAGCTCCTCGGAATCGACCTCGTTGCGGGCGCAACCGAGGGTCAACAAGGAAACGCGACGGGTGGCGACAGGATCAGTGGTGGGAGAAGGCACGTGCCTTAGGGTAGCTGGCCTGTTCGCGGGGTCGGCGATCGCTCGCTCGGGCGAGCCCTCGACCGGGCCGGGCGCCGGGGATGGCTTAATGGTGGACGTGCCCTCAGACCCCCTCCCGCACCGCCGCCCCACCGTCCGCCGGGCGCGGATCGCGGACGTCCGCAAGATCAAGGCGCTGGTCGACTCCGACGCCGGGACGGTGCTGCTGGAGAAGGAACTCGTCACCCTCTACGAGAGCGTCCAGGAGTTCTGGGTGGTCGAGGACGGCGACGACGTGCTCGGCTGCGGCGCGCTCCACGTGCTGTGGGAGGACATCGCGGAGCTGCGCACCATCGCGGTCGACAAGGACTCCCGCGGGCGCGGCATCGGGCACGCGCTGGTGGGGCAGCTGATCGACTTCGCGCGCGAGATCGGGCTGAAACGGCTGTTCGTGCTGACCTTCGAGACCCATTTCTTCGCCGGGCACGGGTTCGTCGAGATCGACGGGACGCCGGTGACCCAGGAGGTCTACGAGGAGATGCGGCGCTCGGCGGATCCGGGTGTCGCGGAGTTCCTCGACCTGCCGTACGTGAAGCCGAACACCTTGGGCAACAGCCGGATGCTGCTGGAGCTCTAGCCCTTCGCGGCGTGGCGCGCGACCCGGACCCGGTTGCCGCACAGCGACGGCGTGCACCACACCCGCCGGCTGTTGGCCGCCACGAACAGCATCGAGCAGTCGTGCGCGCCGCATCGCCGCAGCTGAGCCGCGCGCGGCCCGGACACGAGGTCGATCGCCGCGACCGCGACGGCGGCGAGGGCGATCTCCCCGCCGTCCTCGCCGTGCCAGCACGTCTCCACTCCCCCGTCGATCAGCCGCGGGCTGGTCGGGACGGCGGCCGCGGCCGCGTTCACCCGCTCCACCGCCCACGCCTCGGGCTCCCGCGCCGCCACGACCGCCTCCAGCAGCTCGCGCACCGCCGAACGCAGCCGCCTCGTCTGCTCGGGCGAAGGCGCGTGGGCGCCTTCCGGCAGAGCCTGTGCCGACCAGAACCGGGCGTGCCCCTCGTCGAGCAGGTCGATCGACGGCGAGACGGCCAGCATGACCGTGTCGGCGAGGTTCACCGCGAGATCGTCACCGGGAAGCGAGTCGAGATCGAGCATGCCTTGACACTATCAGGTACTAATGGTTCGAGACAGTTTTAACCATTAGGGAGTGCTCATGGCGACCATCCGGCACCGTTCCGTCAAGCTCGGCGATGTCGAGGTCTTCTATCGGGAAGCCGGCGACCCCGAAGCGCCCGTGTTGCTCCTGCTGCACGGCTACCCGACGTCTTCGCACCAGTTCGTGCGGCTGATGCGGCGTCTCGCCGGCCGGTGGCGGCTCGTCGCCCCGGACCTGCCGGGCTTCGGGCAGACCGTCACGCCCGAGGGCTTCACGTTCACCTTCGACCGGCTCGCGGAGGTCGTCGGCGAGTTCGTGGACGCGCTGGAGCTGCGGCGATACGCGCTCTACGTCTTCGATTTCGGCGCTCCGACGGGCCTGCGGCTGGCCGTCTCACGGCCCTCCCAGATCACGGCGCTGATCACGCAGAACGGCAACGCCTACGTCGAGGGGCTCGGCCCGGCGATGCCGGACTTCCCTTCCCTTACCGACGAAACCGAGGCGCGGCGCGGCTTCGAGGCGATCCTCGAACCGGAGCAGATCCGCTACCAGTACACCGGCGCCCGCGACCCGGAGACCATCGATCCCGCGAACTACCTGCTGGACCAGTACTTCCTCGAGCGCCCCGGCCGCGCGGAGGCGATGCTGGACCTGTTCTGGGACTACCGGAACAACCCGCCCGCGTACCCGAAGTTCCAGGCGTGGCTGCGCGAGGCCCAGCCGCCCGTACTCGCCGTGTGGGGCCGCAACGACCCGTTCTTCGTCCCGGCGGGAGCCGAGGCTTTCCGGAAAGATGTTCCCTCGGCGGAGGTCCACCTCTTCGACACCGGGCATTTCGCGCTGGAGGAGGACCTCGAACCGATCAGCGACCTGATCGACCGCTTCCTGGCGAAGCATCTGTAGAAGGGCGGCACATGGACACCTCGGTCACCGACCACCTGCTGAGCACGACGCGGGCGGTCCGCCGCAAGCTCGACCTGGACCGGCCGGTGGAACCCGAGGTGCTCGACGAGTGCCTCCGGCTCGCGCTGCAGGCACCCACACCGGGCAACCAGCAGGCGTGGCGGTGGCTCGTCGTGCGGGATCAGGGCGTTAAGGACCGGCTGTCCGAGCTGTTCCGGCGGGTCGGGAAGGCGTACCTGGAGACGAACGCGGCGGCGCTGGGCGAGGCGATCACCGAGCCTTCCGTGGCGCGGGCGTTCGCGTCGGGCCAGCACCTGATCGACGTGATCGACCGGGTGCCCGTCTTCGTCATCCCGTGCCTGACCGGCAGGCCGAGCGGCGACAACGCGACCGACGCCGCGTTCTACGGCGGGATCTTCCCTGCGGTGTGGAACTTCCAGCTGGCGCTGCGGTCACGCGGCCTCGGCTCGACGCTCACGACGTACCACCTGACCCACGAGGCGGAGGCGGCCGGAATCCTCGGCATCCCCGCCGACGTCACGCAGGTCGGGCTGCTGCCGGTCGCCTACACGACGGTGCCGGATTTCAAACCCGCGGCGCGGGTGCCGCTGTCCGAAGTCGCGTATCTCGACCGTTGGGGCGAGTCGCTCTAAGGCTTGGACACCCGCAGGGTGACCTGGTCGCCCCCCGAACTCACGGCGACCAGGTCCACCCGGCAGGCGGCGAACTCGACGGACTGGCTGCCACCACGTCCGGTGGAAGCGAGGGCCGCCGTCGTCCGCTCGCCGCGTCCCGGTTCGGCCAAGGTCAGCTCGACCACGGCCTCCCCTTCCCAGACGCAGACCATTCCCGTGGCGCAGCGGGAATCGGACACCAGGCGAGCGAAGCGGATGCTGACGTCCTTCGACGCGACCTCGGTCGTGTCACCGGTCTTGAGGACGACGGTCTTCCCCAGCTCGACGCTGTTCTGGGCGTCGCGAGCGGGCTGGGGCCGTTGCACCGGCGCGGGCTGGGCCGGCGCGGGTTGCTCGCGCGCGGCGGAGCTGCCGGCCCCGCAGGCGAGGCCGACCAGTGCGCAGAGGACGACGAGCAGCTTCTTGAGGTCCACGGGTCAAGGACGTAGCGGAGGCTCCGGTCCGTTGCACCGGTCTTCAGTTGATCTTTTCGACCAAGGCCCAGACACCGGTGGACGGGTTCCGACCGTGCTCGAAGCCCAACTCGACGTTGTGCTTCTTCGCGCGCTGGACAGCAGCCTCGATCCCACTCTCGTAGTCCGCGAACCGCAACGCCGACTTGCTGAACCCAGGCACGTGCTTGACCAGGCGTTTCGCCACGTCCCCGTAGCAGGTCAACGGTGCCGAACAAGCCTCGAAATGAAGCAGCAACCAGAACTCGAAGCACGGATTCGAGATCGCCAGATTGATCCGGAGCCTGCCGGCCGTCGCCACGGCCTTGGCGAGGTCGAACTCGTCGACGTCGACCACGCACCACACCTCGTCGTGCGTTCCCTCCGCACGATCGCGCATTCCCGCCGCGTACTTGACCACCGTGTCCGGGTCGCCGCGCTTCGCCTTGATCTTGATGGTGACGGCCGGGTTACGCCGTGCCCGTTTGAGCCCCTCGAAATACGCGGGCTCCGTGGCCTCGGCACCGCAGACGACGAGGACCGACGTTCGCTCCTCCCTGAATGCCGACCGCCTCCGGCCGCTGTTCTCCCGGCGAGTCATCTGCCCAGCACTGCCTCGGCGAAGTCACCCAGCACCGGAACGGCCCCATAGCTACCGGCGAGATAGCGCCGTTCGGTGTTCTGGTCTTTGCGCGGCTTGAAGTCCGTGAGCGGGTAAAGCTCGCTCGCGCCTTCGGCGTTCTTGTCGACGAACCAGATCTGGTCTCGTTCCAGCACGTCGTCGCCGAGCATGGTGCCCAGGAGAGTCGTGTCATGGGTGGTGAAGACCAGTTGGGCTCCGCGTCGATTGACGCCCTGATCACGGAACAAGCCGATCAGCTCCGCCACGAGTTTGGGATGGAGGCTGGTGTCGATCTCGTCCACGACGAAGGCCCACCCGTTGTCCAGCACGGTCAGCACGGTCGGCAAGAGCCCGAGCCAATTGTTCGTCCCGGCCGATTCGTCGAACAGGCTGAAGGGCTCGGCGCCCTGCCCATGGTGCAGTCGTACCGAACGATGGTCGCTGCCCTTCTCCTGCCAGACGACCATGTCGGTGATCCCGGTGTCAGCGGCTCGCAGCAAGGCGATCAATCGCGCCCGGTTGTCCGGGTCCACGTCGATGAACTCGGTGACCCTTCGCTGCACCTCGAGCGGCTCCCACTGCTGATTCCTGAGCCACACCCGCAGTTCTTGTTTGAACCAGCGATAGACCGGGACCAGGGGGCCCAGCTGTAGCCGGTCGCAGACGCTGAGCAAGAGCGCGTTCGGCTGGATCAACTCCTCCAGCACGGCGAATTTGCTTTTGAGGTCCGCGGTCGTGCTCCCGAATCGGACGCTGCCGCCCTGCCGTTCGAAGATGACTCGCCGACGCTTCTCCGGATAGGTGTAGAGCCATTCCTCCACCACCCGGTCGGCCGCGGTCTCACCGTCGATCCGGAATCCATAGGTGTGGCGGACGTCGTCGAGCATCAGTTCCACGACATAAGTCGACGGGCGCCTGCTGTCCCCCGAGCCGAGCCGGAAGTGACTCTGATGGAGAAGGCTCCAGTAACCCTCCACCAGCGACCTCATGGTGAAGAGCCCGTCGAGCAGATTCGACTTTCCGGAGGCGTTCGCCCCGTAGACGGCCGCCACGGGAACCGCCGCGCGCTCGTCGCCCGGCATCGCGGGCATCAGGAGCAACTCCTGCTCGTCGCGAAAAGAGCGGTGGTTGCCCAACCGGAAGCTCCGGAGCACCCTGAGCACCTCCCTGGCAAAGTTTCAGGCCGTTCTGTGACAGTAAACCGCACAGAACGGCCTGAAGCATCATCCAGGGACCGGTTCAGTCGTCGGAGACGTCGCCGCCGTTCGCGTCCCCGCCGCCGCGGATCATGAACAGCACCGACTCCAGCTCCTCCGGCTTGATCAGCACGTCCCGCGCCTTCGAGCCCTCCGAAGGACCGACGACCCCCCGGCTTTCCAGCAGGTCCATCAGACGCCCGGCCTTGGCGAAGCCGACCCGCAGCTTCCGCTGCAGCATCGACGTCGAGCCGAACTGCGAGGTGACGATCAGCTCGGCGGCCTGCAGCAGCACGTCGAGGTCGTCGCCGATGTCGGAGTCGATCTCCTTCTTCTCGCCCGCCTTCGCCGCGGTGACGCCGTCGGTGTAGTCCGGCTGCGCCTGCTCCTTGGCGAAGTTCACCACCGCGGCGATCTCTTCGTCGCCGACGAAGGCGCCCTGGATGCGGACCGGTTTCCCGGCGCCCATCGGCAGGTACAGCGCGTCACCCATACCGATGAGCTTCTCCGCGCCCGGCTGGTCGAGGATGACCCGCGAGTCGGTGAGCGACGACGTCGCGAACGCCAGCCGCGACGGCACGTTGGTCTTGATCAGGCCGGTCACGACGTCGACCGACGGGCGCTGGGTCGCCAGCACCAGGTGGATACCGGCGGCACGCGCCTTCTGGGTGATCCGGACGATCGCGTCCTCGACGTCGCGTGGGGCGGTCATCATCAGGTCGGCGAGCTCGTCGACGATCGCCATGATGTACGGGTACGGCGCGTACACGCGCTCGCTGCCCGGCGGCGCGGTGATCTCGCCCGAGCGCACCTTCTTGTTGTAGTCGTCGATGTGCCGGACCTTGTTGACCTGCATGTCCTGATACCGCTGCTCCATCTCCTCCACCAGCCAGGCCAGCGCGGCGGCGGCCTTCTTCGGCTGGGTGATGATGGGCGTGATCAGGTGCGGGATGCCCTCGTACGGGGTCAGCTCGACCATCTTCGGGTCGATCAGGATCATCCGGCACTCGTCCGGCGTCGACCGCGCGAGCAGCGACACCAGCATCGAGTTGACGAAGCTCGACTTACCGGAACCGGTGGACCCCGCCACCAGCAGGTGCGGCATCTTC
Organism: Amycolatopsis sp. WAC 04197; assembly: GCF_003947475.1. NCBI lineage: Bacteria > Bacillati > Actinomycetota > Actinomycetes > Pseudonocardiales > Pseudonocardiaceae > Amycolatopsis > Amycolatopsis sp. WAC 04197. The sequence continues at coordinate 170,185 of NZ_QHJK01000016.1, forward strand.
GTCAGGTTCGCGGTGACGAAATGGCCTTCGATGTCCTTGCCGAGCCCGATGACCATCGGGTGGTTGTCCTTGACCGTCGACGGCGCGCGCAGCACGTCGCCGAGGCGCACCATCTCGCGGTCGGAGTTCGGCACCTCGATGCCGACCGCGGATTTGCCGGGGATCGGCGCCAGCAGCCGGACGTTGTCGGTCGCCACCGCGTAGGCGATGTTCTTGGTCAGCGCGGTGATCTTCTCGACCTTCACGCCGGGGCCGAGTTCGACCTCGTACCGGGTGACTGTCGGTCCCCGCGTGAAGCCGGTGACCTGCGCGTCGACGTTGAACTGCTCCAGCACGCCGGTGATCGCCTCGATCATGGCGTCGTTGGCCTTGCTGCGGGACTTCGGCGCGTCGCCGAGCTTCAGCAGGTCCGGCGGCGGGAGTTTGTAGTCGCCCTCGACGGTCCTGGTGACCGACAGCGGAGCCTCGGCCTTCTTCGGCTTCTTCTCCTCGACAGGCTTGGGTGCCGGCTTCGGCGCACGCAGCGGCGTCGGCGCCTCGGCCAGCGCGGCTTCGATGTCGAGTTGCTCGCCCTCGTGGTCGCCCGTGGCCTGGCGGCGGCGCGACGGCTTCCGCAGGCGGACCGATTTCGGGTCGGCTTCGGTGACGGCGTCGCGTTCCTCGTGGATGGCCTTGCGCTCGGCTTCGGCTTCCTCGATCTCCTCGGGGTCGAGGCCCCAGTTGCGCAGACGGTGCGGGATCTCCCGGACCGGGGTCCCGGTGAACACGAGCGTGCCGAACAGCAGCGCCAGCACCAGCAGCGGCACGGCGACCCAGGTGGTGACCCCCATGGTCAGCAGGCCGCCGGAGAACGCGCCGATCACGCCACCGGCGTACATCCGGCCGTCGTTGGTCTCGGGCAGCGCGGTGAAGATGTGCAGCAGACCGAGCACCGCCAGGACCACCAGCAGGGTGCCGATGACCATCCGCGGCCGGGCTTCGGGCACCGGTTCCGACCGCATCAGCGCGACGGCCACCACGGTGAGCACCAGCGGGAGCGTCACCGCTCCGGCGCCGAGCAGCGAGCGCGTGCCGAGCTCCACCCAGCCGCCGATCGGGCCGGCGGCCCGCCACCAGACACCGAACGCGATCACCAGCGCCAGTGCGATGAGACCGAGGGCGAGACCGTCGCGACGGTGCTCGGGTTCCAGTTCGCGGCCGCGGCCGACCGTCCGGGCGAGGGTGCCGAGGCCCTTCGCGAGCAGATTCCAGGTGCCGCGCACGCCTTTGGCGAACGTGCCGGACGAGCGTTTCCGCGGCGCCGGACGCCGTGGAGCGGGCTTCCTCGCAGCCGTTGACCTGGGCTTCGCCGGGGTACGCGGCTTTCGCGCCGGCCCCTTGCTGCCGCCGCTTCGCGCCGTACTCCGCTTCCTGGTCGTCGACCCGCTAGCCATGTCTCCACGGTAACCGCCTCGACCCTCCAGCCCCGGCCGCCACTCGGAGCACATCCGGAACATTCGTCTCAGGTCACAGCTTGAGCGGCCATCCGGGTGAAAAGCCGTTCATGAAATGCTCTGCGCATGTTCGCGCTGCATCAGGATGAGAATTCGGCTCGCCGCGCCCCGGCCATCTGGCGCACGATGCTGAACATCGACCGGGGGCTGGTCAACTTCGTCGGCAAACTCACCGTGACCGGCGGCGTTTCGGCGGAACTGCGTCGGCGGCCCCTGCTCATGACGGCCAACCACATCGGCGTGTTCGACGCGTTCGTGCTGATGGCGGCCTGCAAACGGATCGGGATCAACCCGCGGTTCATGCTGGCGGGCGGCATCCTCGACGCGCCGGTCATCGGCCCGGCGCTGCGGGTCAGCGGCCACCTGCGGGTCGACCGCAAACAGGCGTCGACGGCCATCGGCCAGTTCGCCGAGGCCGCCGAAGCGCTGCGGACCACCCGCGACCCGCTGATCGTCTATCCGGAGGGCCGGATCAGCCACGATCCGGGTCTGTGGCCGGAGCGCGGCAAGACCGGCGCGGCGCGGCTCGCGCTGGCCGCCGGGGTGCCGGTGATCCCGATCAGCCAATGGGGCGCGCACGAAGCCGTCTACTGGGGGACGGAGACCGTCAACGGTCCCGCCGATCTGGTGCCGCTCGCCAAGTCCGGGCTGAGCGCACCCATGCGGCGGCCGCGGTTCAAGGTGCACTTCGGCGAGCCGGTGGACCTGTCGGAGGTCGAGCCCGAGCGGCCGGGCGCCGGGGTCCGCGCGCACGCCAAGATCATGCAGGCGATCACCGACGGCCTGGTCCCGCTGCGCCGCGACGAACTGGACAAGCCCCGGTTCCACGACCCGACGCGGCCGACGGACACCGTCAGCCCCTGGAAGAAGCACTGAGTTCCGGATCCTGAGACGGGGGCTCACGCTCGCCTAAGGTCGGCGGACGTGAGCACCCGCATCCTCGTCGTCTACTACAGCGCGACCGGCAACACCGCGAAACTGGCGTCGGCGCTGGCCGACGGCGCCCGCGAGGCCGAAGCCGACGTCCGCGTCCGCACGGTTCCCGAGACCGCCCCGCCCGGCGCGGTGGCGAGCAATCCGCGCTGGCAGGCGTGGGTGGACGCGGGGCCGCACCACGAGACGGCGACGCTGGAAGACCTGGAGTGGGCCGACGGTTTCGCAGCGGGCAGCCCGACCCGGTTCGGCGGCCCGGCCGCACAACTGAAGTCCTTTTTGGACAGTACCGGCGGCCTGTGGGCCAAGGGGAAGCTCGTGAACAAGGTCGCGACCTCGTTCACCACCGCGTCCACCGCGCACGGCGGGCTCGAATCGACCGTGCTGGCGACGAACAACATCTTCTACCACTGGGGCGCCATCGTCCTGCCGCTCGGCTACACCGACCCCCACTTGCTCGAATCGGGCAATCCGTACGGCGGTTCGTTCGTCTCGCGCAAGTCCGCCGAACCCGACGACCTCGCCCTCGACGCCCTTCGTCTGCAGGGGCGTCGGCTCGCCACCGTCTCGCGCTACGTCGCCGACGGGCTTTTCAAGGACGGGTGAAGGGAACCGCGCGTCCGTCTCCCGCGTCGTAGGGTGGTCACACAGCGTCACGCTACGGGGAGGAAGCGGGATGACCGGCGGGTACGAGGTGGCCTTGGCGGCGATCGGCGCGGCATCAGACGCGGCGAAACGGGCTTCGGCCGACGTCGGGAAGGTGAACCTCTCGGCCACCCTCGCCGGCGTCGCGACCGGCTTGCCGGGTGGCGTTTCCGGCGAAGCGGCCCGGCTGCTCGCGGACGCCTGGAGCCGCGCGGTGCCCGGCTGGGCACAGAACACCGCCGACTACGCCGAACGGCTCGACGAAGCGGCCGTCCGCTACCGCGCCAACGAGCTGGCGGCGTCACGGGAACTCCCCGTCTGATGCTCACCTGGGGAGACGTGCGCCGGTGGGATCCGGCCGTGATCGGCCAGGTCGCCGACGCGCTCAACGACGGTTGCACCCGGATCATCGCCGCCGACGACGACGTCGAAGCCATGGCACGCTTCACGAACTGGACCGGCGACGCGGCCACCGCCGCGAAGACGCGGGGCGAATCGCTGACCTCCACCCTGGAGCGGCTCGTCGCCCAGGCGTCCGCGGTCCGGCGGGGCGCGCACGAGGTGCAGATCGCGCTGGACCGGATCGTCGCGTTCGTGCGGGAGACCGACGAACTGGCGCGACGGAACGGGCTGGCCATCGGTCCCGGCGGCGAGATCACGCCCGCGGGTGTTCCGTCGCCCGACCAGCCGCGCGTGAGGGCGGAACTGGCGGACAGGGTCGAACAGGGCCTGCGCCGCGCGGCCGACGTCGACGCCGATTTCGCCGAGATCCTGCGTCGCGCGCTGCGGGGCGAGATCACCGAACAGGGTGGCGGCACCCTCGCCCAAGCGGCCGACGCCGGAGCCGCGCAAAGCGGCCTGTCGATCATCGGCCCGCCGGAGAACGGCACCCCCGGGGACAACAAGGCGTGGTGGGCGAGCCTGTCGGACACGGCGAAAGTCGCCCTGCTGCAAGGAAATCCGGGACTCGTCGGGAATCTCGACGGTATCCCGGCGACCGACCGCGACGCCGCCAACCGCGCCGTCCTCGCCCGCGAGATCGCGCGACTCCAAGGCGATCCCAAACTCAGGGGTCTCGAAGCCATCCAACAGCGGTTGGACCGGTCGGCCCCGCAGGCGTTCCTGCTGGGGTTGGACACCGGCGGCGACGGGAAGGCGATCGTTTCGGCGGGGAATCCCGACACGGCGGTGAACGTGGCGACGTACGTGCCGGGTACCGGCTCGGAGCTGTCGAAGATCGGCGGCGACCTCAACCGGTCCGACAAGATGTGGGCCGCGGCGACCACGTCGGGCTCCCCGTCGACCGCCGTGATCACCTGGCTCGGCTACGACGCGCCGAACGAGATCACCGACGCCGCGAGCCCCAAGTACGCCGACGGCGGCAAGGGGGCGCTCGCGCAATTCCAAGACGGGCTGAGGGAAACGCATCAAGGCGCGCCGTCACACAACACGGTGATGGGGCACAGCTACGGAACCACCGTCGTCGGGCACGCGGCCGTCGACGGCGGCCTCGCCGCGGATGAACTCGTCTTCGTGGCGAGCCCCGGCGTCGGCGCGCACGACGTGAGCGAACTGCATCTCGACGGGGTGGATCAGGACGAGATCGGCAAGCACGTGCACGCGACCGTGGCCGAGCACGACATGATCAACCTGGCGAACCTCGAGATCGCCGGGTACGACCCGATCCTCGGCCAGGACCCGGCCGACGCGGACTTCGGCGGGCAGGTGTTCACATCGGCGCCGGGGACGGACGGGTGGGGTGGGTACAGCAAGGAAGCGCACAGCGAATACTGGGAAGACAACAACCCGTCGCTGAACAATCTCGGCCAGATCATCGCCGGGAAACCGACGACGTGAACCGGGCCCTCACATTCATCCTCGCCTCGCTGATGTTCTCGGCGGCCTGTTCCCCTGGAGGTGGGGACGACATGGAATCGACGATCACCGAACAGCAGGCTCGCGACAAGGTCGAGCAGTACATCCAAGGCGCGCTGTCGGCGTTGCCCGTCGGTGCCGAGTTGAAGCCGTTCACGCGGAACCGCTCCGAATGCACGGACCCGACCGACAAAGGCCCGCTTGGCCGCTTGGAGATCTCCGCGACATACGAGGTCATCGGCCTGGACTCCGCGCGGTTCGCCGAGCATTTCACGGCGATCACCCAGTGGTGGGAGTCGCACGCGTTCAAGATCCTGACCGACTCCCGGCCGACGGATCAGTACGTCTTCGCCCGCAACACCGGCGATGCCTTCGACATGTCGATCAAGGCGAACGACCTCGGCAAATTCTACGTCGGCGCCACCTCCCCGTGTGTCTGGCCGAACGGCACCCCCGAACCCCAGGCCCTCGAAGCCACCGAGCCCGAGCAGCCGGTCGCCGCGCCCCCGGAGCCGGAGCCTGAGCCCGCGCGCAAACCGCGTCGCGCCCCCGTCGACGACGAGGACTTCGCCCAGACGAACTGGACCGACGGCGGCACCTCGTTCTGACCGCTCACCTGCCAAGTCCGTGAAGGCCTCCTTGAGGGACCCAGAGTCCCTCAAGGAGGCCTTCACGGACCGGCCCGGTGACCATCCGCGGCCCGGACCACGAAGACCAACCGGTGGGAAAACGGGTCGCCCCACAGTCACCCGGCCTCTACCCTCCGGCCGTGACCGCCGAACTCGCCGCCGCCCCCAGCCAGCACGTCGCGCATCGCGGCCGGGGCATCACGCTGATCCTGCTCGCCGCGCTCTTCTTCGGCACCTCGGGTGTGCTGGGCAAACCGGCGATGCAGGCCGGGTTGTCGCCGGAGCAGGTCGCGGCGATCCGCATCGGGCTGTCGGCGATCGTGCTCCTCGCGCTGGTCGCCGTTTTCCGGCCGAAGCTCCTCAAAGTCACGAAGAACGAGTGGCCGCTGCTGCTCGCGTACGGCTCGCTCGGGGTCGCGGGCGTCCAGCTCATGTACTTCCTCTCGGCGGGCCGGATCCCGGTCGGGATCGCGATCCTGCTCGAGTTCACCTCACCGGTACTGATCGCGCTGTGGGTGCGGTTCGTGCGCCGCGTGCGGCTGCCGAAGGCGATGTGGGCCGGGATAGCGCTGGCGATGACGGGGCTCGTGCTGGTCGCGCAGGTCTGGGAGGGGCTCAGCCTGGACGTCCTCGGGTTGCTCGCCGGGCTCGGCGCCGCCGTCTGTTCGGCGGGCTACTTCCTCCTCGGCGAGCGGGGTGTCGCGGACCGCGATCCGCTCGGCATGGTCACCTGGGGGATGACGATCGGCGCGGTACTGGTGTGCGCGGTCGCCCCGCCGTGGACGATCCCGTGGGGTGTCCTCGACACGCCGACGACGTTCGGGCCGTGGGAGCCGCCGGTGTGGTCGTTGCTGATCGCGCTGGTGCTGATCGCGACCGTCCTCGCCTACGCGACGGGGATGGCGGCGCTCCGTCATCTCCCGGCGTCGGTGGCGAGCGTCGTCGGGCTGGTCGAGCCGCTGATCGCCGCCGCCGCGGCCTGGCTGCTGCTGGGCGAGGCGCTCAGCTGGATCCAGGCCGCCGGCGCGGTGGTGCTGCTGACCGGCGCGTACGTCGTCCAGCTGAATTCCAACGTGGTCCAGACGGACTCAACCCTGCTGGAAGCCTCGTAGGTCGCCGATCTCCTGCTGCTGCGAACGCGAAGTCGTCGCGGCGAGGTCGCGGGCGTCGGGGTTGCGGCCGTGCTGGGTCTCGGCGTCGGCGATGCGGACGCCCGCCTCGCGCTGGCGCAGCAACCGCGTGACGAACTGGCGGTCGAAGTCCTTTCCGGACAGTGCGGCCAGTTCCGCCATGTCACCGGGACTGACGTACCCGTCGCGCTGGACGTGTTCGAGGTTCGGGTCGTCCGGCGCGGGCTGCCCCCACGCCTCGATGAGCCCGGAGAGCCGCGCGATCTCCGGTTCGTGCGTGTCGATGATCCGCTTCGCGAGCACCTTCAGCTGTTCGTTCGCCGCGCGGGTTTCCGCCAGGGAAGCCAGATCCATGCCCTGCTGGTGGTGCGCGAGGGCCTGCCGCGCGAAGGCGACGTCGGCGTCGTTGAACGGGACGGCAGCCTGCTGCGCCACCGGCGAAGACCCGGGCGGCGCCATCTGCGACTGGGGCGCCTCGTCCGAACAGCCCGCGAGCGCGACGGCGGCCAGGGCGACGGCGGGCAGGAACCGGAGGACGGCGTGCGGCATCGAAGAGCTCCTCGGAACGCGCGGTGGAGGTGCCTAGGTTGGCAGAGTCCACATCGGCCTGTTCACCTGGGGTTGCGCAAACACTTTTCCTCTCCGGCCCACGGTGCGACAATCCCGCGATCCGCCGCCGCTCCGACAGGAGGTAACCGCGACATGGACCCCGAAACCACGCGCGAACGGCCGGGACTGCGCCCGGACCTGCGGCAACGCCACGTACGGATGATCGCCCTCGGCGGCATCATCGGCGCGAGCCTGTTCATCGGCAGCGGCGCGGTCATCCACACCGTCGGCCCGGCGGCCGTCCTCTCCTACGCCATCGGCGGCCTGATCGTCGTGCTGGTGATGCGGATGCTCGGCGAGATGGCGACCGCCTCGCCGTCGCAAGGGTCCTTCATGGAGTACGCGCGGACGTCGCTCGGCGGCTGGGCGGGCTTCACCGTCGGCTGGCTGTACTGGTACTTCTGGGTCGGCGTGGTCGCGTTCGAGGCCGTCGCCGGGGCGAAGATCCTCCAGGCCTGGATTCCCGTTGTGCCGCAATGGATCTTCTCGCTGGTGCTGATGCTGCTGCTGACCGCGACCAACCTCGCCTCCGCCCGTTCGTTCGGGGAGACGGAGTTCTGGCTCGCGTCGGTCAAGATCGCCACGATCGTGGTGTTCCTCGTGGTGGGCATCCTGTTCGTGCTCGGGGCCTGGCCCGGCGGTTCGTTCTCCGTCGGCAACATCGCGCAGGACGGTTTCCTCGCCAACGGCCCGTTCTCGGTGGTGCACGGGGTGGTGATCGTGATCTTCTCCTACTTCGGCGCGGAGATCGTCACCATCGCCGCCGCCGAATCGCGGGAACCCGAGGCCGCCGTGCGCAAGGCGACCTCGTCGATCGTGTGGCGGGTCATCGTGTTCTACGTCGGCTCCGTGACCCTGCTGGTGATGATCACCGGCTGGCGTGACATCCCGACCACGACCAGCCCGTTCGCCGCCGCGTTCGGCCGGTTCGGCATCCCCGCCGCCGAGACCGTGGTCAGCGCGGTGGTGCTGACGGCAGTGCTGTCGGTGCTGAATTCGGGGCTGTACACCGCTTCCCGCATGTTGTTCGCGTTGCGCGGCAACGGCTGGGCGCCGAAATGGATCGCGGACACGAACCGGCGCGGTGTCCCGTGGAAGGCGATCCTGGTGTCCACTTCGGTCGGTTACGTGGCCGTGGTGATGAACTTCGTGTCCCCGGACAAGATCTTCTACTTCATCATCAACTCCGCCGGCGCGGTCGCGTTGTTCGTCTACGCGATCATCGCGGGCTCGCAGCTGCGGATGCGGCGCCGCCTGGAGGCCGAAGCGCCGGAACGGCTGAAACTCCGCATGTGGGGCTACCCGGGGTTGAGCTGGCTCACCCTCGCCGGGACGCTGGCCGTGGTCGCGTCGATGTTGTTCGTGGACGACGACACGCGGGCCCAGCTCTACCTCAGCCTGATCAGCCTGGCGGTGATCCTCGGCGTGTACTTCATCCAGCGCCGGCGATCCGGCCGAGAGCCCCGTAAAACACCTCTTCGATCTTCGCGGGATCACGGCTGAGGAAGGCCTGTCCACCGGCGGGCGCGACGAGCTGCCGGAGTTCGGTCTCGTCGGCGTCCGGGCCGATCCCGATGGCGATCACCGGCACCGGGCGCTCCCGGTCGCGCAGCTTTCCCAGTTCCGCCACCAGGTTCTCGCGGCTGATGCCGCCGGGATCGGTATTGCGGCCGTCGGTCATCACGATGACGAGGTTCAGCTTCCCCCGCTCGAATTCCTTGTGCGCCAGCCGGTAGACGTCGAGGACGCTGTCGTAGAGCCCGGTCTGCCCGTCCGGTACGGCGCGGACGGCGCGCAACCGGTCGACAGCCGCCAGCTGCTGCCCGACCGGGGCCAACGGCAGGATCTCCCGGTAGTCCCGCTCACCGTCCACTTTGGTCGCGAAGGCTAGAAAACGAACCTGTGAAGTGGATTTGAACAAGTGCAGGGCGTTCTCCGCCGCTTCCAGGGTGATCGCCAGGCGGGACTTCCTGGTTCCCGGTACCGGCGCGCTCATCGAGCCGGAGACGTCGATCAGCACCTGGACCCGGGCGCTCGCGTTCACGCCGGCCCACTGGCTGAGCGCCTTGCCGACTTCGGCGGCCGCCGGGATCTCGGCACTGCGCTGCCCATGTGCCTCGACGCGTCGATCGGTTTCGGTCAGCCGCAACGCTTGCCCGCCCGGAGCACGCAGTTCGGACCGCGTGCCGGTCGCGGCGCCGTAGAGCAGGGCACGCTTGAGCTCCGCGACGGCTTCGACCTGCCGCCGGGTCGCCCCCGGGATCTCGACGAACGGATAGTCGAGCGCCATGGCCGCGGGCGAGTACGCGGCCACCAGCGCGGTCTCGCCTTCGGAAAGCACGGAATTGTGCCGTAGCACCGCGTTCTCCGGAGCGGGGAACACCGTCGCACCCGAAGTGGTGGCGGCGAACTTGCGGAGCGACGCGACGTACGCGGCGGACGGATCCGGGGCGTCCTTCGTGACTTCGCGGAGTGCCAGCAGCGCCGAGACCCCGACGGGATCGCGTGCCGGATCCGGCATCCCGGCGACGATCCCGGCGTGGCCCAGCACTTCCGGCCACGTCAGCGGCTCGCGGGGCCAGCCGAGCGCCCGCGCGACCGGTTCCGCGACCGCGAGCACCACCGGGGAACTGGCGATCGACGGCCCCGACGGCGGAACACCGGTGGCCTGCCTCAGGAACAGCGTCGACGACGGGATCCAGGCCTGGGGCTTGGGCGCGGTCCCGGAGAGTTCCTGCGCCAGCTGGAGGGATTCCCGGGGCTGGACGTCGAACGCGACACACGCGAGAGCGAGGGCGCCCGCCGCCTCCGCGACGGCGGGGGCGATGTCGGGCGACGCGGCGACGACCACCCGCGTGGTCTCGCAGTCGGGTTCGGACCGCGCCATGGCCACGGCGACCCAGGTGGCCGCGCCGAGCACGGCCGCCAGCGCGATCGCCAGCAGCGGGAGCAGTATCCGTCTTCGGGTCCGGCTGGTGGCGTGGCGTCCCATCGGCTCTCCCGGCATGGGGCTCGAGGAGCGTCCGAGGGTACGCCGAGAGCACCCCTAGGGGAAGGCTACGACTTTCGGCGTAGAGAAACCCCACCGAGGCGGGAGGTGCCCCCGCGCGGCTCGCGAAACACTTGCCCGGTAAGGAAAACACTCGAAACCGGGGGAATTCGTGATGAACCGGCCCACCCGTGCGGAACAGCGCAAAGCGCGCAACGCCCTCTTCGGCCAGGCGATCACGGTCGCCTTCGCGCTGCTGCTCGCGGCCGCCACTCGCGCGTGAAGGCCCCCTTTCCTCTGCTCAGCCGAGGGAAGGGGGCCTTCACGCGCGTTCGGGACTAGACGGGGATGACCGTCGGCACGATCATCGGGCGGCGCCGGTAGGTGTCGGCGACCCAGCGGCCGACGACGCGGCGCACGGCCTGCGCGATGCGGTGCGTGTCGGTGATGCCCTCGGCCTCGGTCCTGGCGAGTTCCATCTCCACCATCGGGACCACGGCGTCGAGCGCCTTCGGGTCGTCGGAGAACCCGCGTCCGGACACCGTCGGCCGCGTCACCGCGCGGCCGGTGCTGGTGTCCACGGCGACGGTGATGGCGATGAACCCGCCCTCGCCGAGCACGAGCCGGTCGGACAGGGTCGACTCGCCGACGTCGCCGACCGAGAGGCCGTCGACGTACACGTGCCCGACCTCGACCCGGCCGGTCCGGGTGGCCTTGCCGTCGACGAGGTCGACCACGACACCGTCCTCGGCGATGACCACGTTCTCCGGCGCGACACCGGTGCGCACGGCCAGTTCCCCGTTGGCGCGCAGGTGTTTCCACTCGCCGTGCACCGGCATGACGTTGCTGGGCCGCACCGCGTTGTACAGGTACAGCAGCTCGCCCGCCGACGCGTGCCCGGACACGTGCACCTTGGCGTTGCCCTGGTGCACGACGTTCGCGCCGAGCCGGGTGAGGCCGTTGACGACCCCGAAGACCGCGGTCTCGTTGCCCGGGATCATCGAGCTGGCCAGGACGACGGTGTCGCCGGCGCGGATCGAGATCTGCCGGTGTTCGCCGCGCGCCATCCGCGACAGCGCCGACAGCGGCTCGCCCTGCGAACCGGTCGACACGAACAGCACCTTGCCCTCGGGCAGGTCACTGGCCTGGTCGAGGTTGACCAGCAGACCGTCGGGCACGTTCAGCAGACCGAGATCGGCCGCGATACCCATGTTCCGGACCATCGACCGGCCGACGAACGCGACCCGGCGCCCGTGCCGCACGGCCGCGTCGAGCACCTGCTGGACCCGGTGCACGTGGCTCGCGAAACAGGCCACGATGACGCGCTGGCCGACCTTGCGGACGACGTCGTCGAGCACCGGGCCGATGTCGCGTTCCGGCATGACGAAACCGGGCACCTCGGCGTTGGTCGAGTCGACGCAGAACAGGTCCACGCCCTCGTCGCCGAGCCGGGAGAACCCGGCGAGGTCGGTCAGCCTGCCGTCGAGCGGGAGCTGGTCGAGCTTGATGTCGCCGGTGTGCAGCACGACCCCCGCGGGGGTGCGGATGGCCACCGCGAGCGCGTCCGGGATCGAGTGGTTGACCGCGAAGAACTCGAGGTCGAACCGGCCGACCTTGCGACGCTCGCCCTCGCGGACCTCGATCAGGTTCGGCCGCTGGCGGTGTTCCTTGGCCTTGGCCGCGAGCAGCGCGTTCGTGAACCGGGAACCGTAGATCTTCAGGTCCGGCACGAGCCGCAGCAGGAACGGAACCGCGCCGATGTGGTCCTCGTGCCCGTGGGTGAGGACGAGACCGTCGATGTCCTCGAGGCGGTCTTCGATCGCGCGGAAGTCGGGCAGGATCAGGTCGACGCCGGGCTGGTCGTCCTCGGGGAAGAGCACCCCGCAGTCGACGATCAGCAGACGGCCGTCGAATTCGAAGACGGTCATGTTGCGGCCGACTTCGCCGATCCCGCCGAGCGCGACCACGCGCAAGGCGCCTTCGGGCAGCGCGGGCGGTGGGGTGGTCGGTCCGGGTCCGGTTGGCAATGAACTCACCGAGGCATGGTCCCTACGCTGGTATGTGAGGTCGGCGCCGTGTAGGCCGCCGCTGAATCTGCTTGTGCCACTCGTGCACCATGCCAGTCACTGGCGGCGCTTTCGCCGAGCGGCACGCCCCCCTGGGCGAGATCGGCGGAAATCGCCTGGAGCTGCTCGTCGCTCGCGGCCACGATGGGCAGCCGCGGGTCGCCGATGTCGAAACCGCGCAGCTTCAGGGCCGCCTTCGAGAACGCGACCCCGCCGACGCGGGACATCGCCCGCAGCACCGGCAGCATGCCGCGGTGGTTGGTGCGCGCGGTGGAGGTGTCGCCGGACTCGTAGGCGTCCATCATGCCGCGGATGCGGCCCGCCACGACGTGCCCGATCACGCTGACCACACCCGCGCCGCCGACCGAGACCCACGGCAGGTTGAGGCCGTCGTCACCGGAGTAGTAGGCGAGCTGCGAGTTCGCGATGACCTCGGAGCCGGCGATCAGGTCGCCCTTGGCGTCCTTGACCGCGAGGATGCGCGGATGCTCGGCGAGCCGCAGCAGCGTGTCGACCTCGATGGGCACGATCGAGCGCGGCGGGATGTCGTAGAGCATCACCGGCAGGCCGGAGGCGTCGGCGACCGTGGTGAAGTGCGCGTAGAGCCCGGCCTGGCTGGGCCGCGAGTAGTACGGCGTGACGACGAGGATGCCGTGGGCGCCCGCCGCTTCGGCCTGCTTCGCCTGCTCGATGCTGTGGGCGGTGTTGTTCGTGCCCGCCCCGGCGACGATCGTCGCGCGGTCACCGACGGCTTCGACGACGGCGCGGACCAGCTCGGCCTTCTCGGCGTCGGTGGTGGTGGGGCTCTCCCCCGTCGTGCCGTTCACGACGAGACCGTCGTTGCCCAGTTCCACGAGGTGTTCGGCCAGCTCCTGCGCCCGCTTCAGGTCCAGCGCCCCGTCGGCGTCGAAGGGGGTGGCCATCGCGGTGAGCACGCGCCCGAACGGTCTTCCCGGCGCTGCGGTAGGTGGAGTGGACATGCTGTGAAGGTACCTCCTGCGAGCGCCGAACCCTTGCCGACGTGGTCGTTCCCGTCGAATGCGGGAGATTTTCCGCGACGAAGGCGAACTCGGCGCAAACTCTCTGTGAGCTATTTGACCTTGGTCGTGATCTGCGAGGGGATCTGGCTCCCGTCGGTCTTGGCGAGCAGGCAGTAGTAGCCCCGCGAGTAGGTGTGGTCTTCTTCGCCGGGCGGCCGCTTCCACTCGGCTTCGGTCGGGACGAGCGCCCGCCAGGTCAGCGACGCCCGCTGCGCCGCGGGCACGACGTTCGAGTTGAACGTCGCCGAGCAGGTCGCCTCGGCGATCCGGTTGACCGTTTCCGCGCCCGGGTATTCGGCGATCTTCGCGTCGTCGTCGCTGGGGGACTCGACTTCGAGCAGGGCCCGTTTGGAGAAGATCTCCAGCAGGTGGTCCTTGTCGCAGCTGACCCCGTCGTTCAGGTTGATGCCCTCTCTGAGCGGCACGTTGTAGCAGTCCCCGGACGAACCGAGCTTGACCTGGCCGTTGATGCCGTAGGTCAGCGTCGGCTGTGCCTGCGAACTCCCCTCGGGCGCGGCCATCCAGCGGCCGAGGAAGATCCCGCCGACCAGCGCGCCGATCACGGCCACCGCGGCGAGGCTGAGCCACAACGGGCGCAGGTTGCGCTTCGCCTCGGGCGCCGGGGCGAGCCGGGTCATCGGCTGGCCGGACTGCGGCATCATCGCCGTGCCGCCCGAGGGCGGCGTGGGCTGGGCCTGCACGCCCTGCGCGGCCGCGAGCAGGCTGCGCACCTGGTCGTACGACATCCGCGCTTCGGGTTTGGTGACCAGCAGGCCGAGGATCGCGGCGGCCAGCGGGCCCTGGACCCGGGTCAGGTACGGCGCCTCGGTCATGATCGCGTGCAGGGTCGCCGCGGTGGTCGACCGTTCGAACGCGACGATGCCTTCCGCGGCGAAGAACAGCGTCGTGCCCAGCGACCAGAGATCGGATTCCGGCATCGCGTCGCGGCCCTCGACCCGTTCCGGCGCCATGAACGCGGGCGAGCCGACGATCATGCCGCTGGTGGTCAGGCGCGGGTCGTCGGCGGCGTGCGCGATACCGAAGTCGGTGAGCTTCACCCGGCCGTCCGGCGCGACCATGATGTTCGCGGGTTTGACGTCGCGGTGCACGATCCCGGCGGCGTGCGCGGCCCGCAGCGCGGACAGCACCCGTTCCCCCACCAGTGCGACCTGCTGCGCGGGCAGCGGACCGCGGTCGCGTACCAGGTCGGCCAGCGTCGGCGCCTCGACCAGCTCCATCACGATGTAGGTGGCGCCGTTCTCGGTGACGACGTCGTACACGGTGACGACGGCCGGATCGTTGAGGCGGCCGCCGGAGCGGACCTCGCGCAGCATCCGCTCCGACAGCACCGAGGCGTCCTCGGGGGCGTTGGGGAACTTCAGTTCCTTGATCGCCACCTGGCGGCCGATCACCTGGTCCTGCGCACGCCAGACGATGCCCATCCCGCCGCGGCCGAGCTCGCCCAGCAGGGCGTATCGGCCGGCGACGATCCGCGCGCCGGTGGCCTGCTGCGTCTGCTGGGGCGGCCCGTACGGACGGGTCTGTTCGTCGGTCAAGGTTCGGTGCTCCTTCGGTTCGCGCAGGATGCTAACTCGGACCCGTTCGCGTCCCGAAAGGTTCCTTCGCCCGGCTGATGGATCAGACCGTGACCTCGTGCCCGGCCTCCCGGAGCGCCTTCACCGCGCGCTCCAGTTCGGCGGCCCGGACCAGCACGTGGTCGGTGTCGAATGTGGACATCGAGAACAGCGCCACGCCGGCGGCGGCGAGCTCGCTCGACAACGCCGCGATGATGCCGGTCAGCGTGAACGCGAGCGGTCCGCGGACCGAGAGCAGCCGCCAGCCGTCCTCGACGGTGGCCCCGGCCGGCGCGAGACCGGCCGGGCAGATCACCGACAGCTCCTCCGGCGTCCGCGTGAGGGAGATCAGCACGGGCTCGCCGGGGTCGAGCAGGTTCGCCGGAACCGGCGCGTCCGGGGCGAGGCGGGCGACCGCGTACTCGCCGGGCCGGACGTCGATCGCGAGGCGTCGCATCAGCCCTCGAGAACCTTCGGGCTGGACGCGACCTCGGTGCCGTCGGGCAGCGCGGAGATGGTGAAGTCCGCGAAGACGTTGCCGGAGGCCTTCTGCAGCTCGCGCAGGCAGTCGATGGCCAGGGCGCGGATCTCGACGTCGGCGTGCTCGGTGGCACGCATCGCGATGAAGTGCCGCCAGGCACGGTAGTTGCCGGTGACCACGATGCGGGTCTCGGTCGCGTTCGGCAGCACGGCGCGGGCGGCCTGGCGGGCCTGCTTGCGGCGCAGGGTGGCGCTCGGCACGTCGGCGAACTTCTCCTCCAGCCCGGCGAGCAGTTCGGTGTAGGCGTCGACGGCGGCCTGCGAGGCGGCGAGGAACTTCGCGTGCAGCTCCGGGTCCTGGGCGATGACGTCGGGCTCGACGAACGCGGCGTCGCGCTCCGGCACGTAGCGCTGCGAGAGCTGCGAGTAGGAGAAGTGGCGGTGGCGGATCAGCTCGTGCGTCAGCGACCGGGAGATGCCGGTGATGTAGAAGCTGACGGAGCCGTGCTCCAGCACCGACAGGTGGCCGACGTCGATGATGTGCTCGAGGTAGCCGGCGTTGGTGGCCGTCTTCGGGTTCGGCTTCTTCCAGGACTGGTAGCAGGCCCGGCCCGCGAATTCGGCCAGCGCCTCACCACCGTCGGCATCGGTCGACCACGGTACGTCGGACGGCGGGAAGAACTCCGTCTTCGCGATCAGTTGAACCTTGGGTGACACGGTCTCGGCCACGTTCGCACTCCTTTTCGACCCCTGCTCCACGACTCCGGGCAGCGTAACCGCAAGCGTCTTTGACGCCGGGGCGACATCACGGTGACGTCAGGTCTCCTTGACGTGACATCACAGTGACGTCATAGTGGTGTCATGGATCTGACGCCGTACATCACGAGCCTTCGCGAGGACCTCGCGAACACGGCTTCGGCCGGCGACGAGCAGACGCGGCGCGCTGCCGCGCTGCTGTCGTCGGCGCTGGAGCCGGCCGCCCGACTGACCATCATGAACGCCCTCGCCGACCTCGCCGCCGAAGTGACTTCGGCGCTGCCGGGGCACGTCGTCGACGTCCGGCTCGACGGCCGCGATGTGCGCGTCGTCGTCACCGGCTCCGGCTCCGCGGAGGGCGCCGAGCAGTCCGCGCCCCGCTCCGAGGCGCCGCGGGAGACCCCGCGCGCGCCCAAGGTGGACACGGGCGACATCACCCGCATCACCTTGCGCCTGTTCGAGCAGGTCAAGGGCCAGGCCGAAGCCGCGGCCGCCTCGCAGGGCGTTTCGCTGAACACGTTCGTCTCGCAGGCCGTCCAGGGCGCGCTGGGCAAGAGCGGGAGCGAGCACTGGCAGCACAAGCAGAAGCCTGGCGGCGGTGCCGGTTCGCACCTGCACGGCTGGGTCCAGGGCTGAGGGGGACGGACATGACCGAGGAAAGCATTCCCGCCGGTGAAGAGACCGTGCGCGTCGAGGACTTCGAGGCCGAGGGCCCGATCGAGGTCGACGTGAGCGTGGCCATCGGCCGGGTGACCATCGAACTGACCGACGGGAACGGGGTCCACACCGAGGTCCGCCGGGACGGCGGCGAACAGCAGCCGTGGGTGGACGGCATGACGAGCCTGCTCAGCTGGGTCGGGGAACGTTTCGGCGACCAGCTCGGCGGTTCACCGGTGGGGTCGGCGGGCGCCGTGGGTGACGCCGTGGCGCAGACGCGGATCGAGAAGGTCGGCAACCGGCTGGTCGTCCAGGCGCCGAAGGCCTGGCAGCTGAAGAACGTCCCGCTCGCCGTGACCGTGCGGGCGCCCGCCGGTTCGCATCTGGAGGTGCGGGCCGGGGCGGCCGACGTGACGGTCACCGGCTCCGCCGGACGGGCCGACCTCATGACCGGCGCGGGCAAGATCGCGCTCGAACGGGCCAACGGTTCGGCGATCGTCCGCACCGGCACCGGCGACATCAAACTCGGGCCGACCCTGTCCGGTCTCCAGCTGCGCACCGGCAGCGGCTCCGTCGAGGCGGCGTCGGTGAGCGGTTCGGCCACGGTCGCGACCGGCACGGGTGACGTCTGGCTCGGCGAGGTCGCGGGCGAGGTCCTGGCGCGCACCGGCAGCGGATCCCTCTCGGTGGCGGACGCCGCTTCCGGGACGCTGGAACTGACCACCGGATCGGGTGAGGTCCGCGTCGGGATCCGCGGCGGTGTCCAGGCGGAGATCGACCTCTCGTCGACGACCGGATCGGTGTCGAGCGAACTGGAGGTCGCGGAGAGCGCGCCTTCGGAGGTCTCGCTGAAGGTGCGGGCGCGCACCGGCACGGGTGACGCGGTGGTGACCAGCGCGGCCGGCTGAGCCGCGGTCTGCAGGGGGATCGAGGGACCTTTGCTCGCACTTTTCCACGGGGGTGGGAGCAAAGGTCCCTTGCTCATTTCAGGTGCTCGCGAACGGCCGCCAGATGGACATCGGTGATACCCGTGCGCGGATCGACCCGCAGCAGGTGCGTGACCGTCCCGTCCCGCCGGGAAAGGAACGCGTCCCTGGCAGCGGGATACAGGTCGAAATCGTCATCGAGCCAGACGAGAGGGCGCGGCCCGGCGTAGCGGGCGACGGCGTCGAACTTCCAGCCGCTGTCGACGTTCGCACAGTCCACGGCGGGAAGCGTGGGCAGGCCGATGGCCGGGCCCACCATGGTGTTCGCCTGGTGCCCCCAGGTGGTCGCCCAGACCAGCTCCGCGTTCCCGGCCGCGTCGAGCAGCGCCGTCCCGTGGCCTGGGTTGAGCCACATCCGCAGTGGACGCCGCCTGCTCCAGCCCCGGATCCGGAACTTGTGCTCGACGAACCCCGGCGGTTTGGGCTTGGCGGCGAACGGGTTCAGCGGGCCGTCGACGTCGAGGAACAGGACCGGCCGCATCGGGCCATCATGCCTGAGGGCGCGCTGCCCTCCACTAACGAATCGGCGAGAAGCGCCGACGCTATGAAAGGTCCTTTCCTTGCAAATTTTGCAAGGAAAGGACCTTTCATAGCGTTCGCGAAGTTCAGCGCACGAGGCGTGAGAGCACCGGAGCGAGATCGCCCCGCTCCCCCACCGCGACCCCGTCCAGCCCCTGCCATTCCGCCATCAGCCGCAGTTCGCCCGCCAGCTCACTGGCGACCCGCGCGACGTCCACCCCGGGCTCGGCGAAGGCGCCCTGGACGCGAAGCACCCCGGCGGCGCGATCGCATTTGAGGTCGACCCGGCCGACGAGTTCGCCGTCGAGCAGGAACGGGAACACGTAGTACCCGTAGATCCGCTTCGGCTCGGGCACGTAGATCTCGATGCGGTAGAAGAAGTCGAAGATGCGCTCGGTGCGGGCGCGTTCCCAGATCAGCGGGTCGAAGGGCGACAGCAGCGCCCGGCCGGTGACCGACCGCGGCGCTTTCGCCGCGACGTGCCGGTACGCCGGGGCGGGCCAGCCGTCCACGGTCACCGGTTCCAGAACCCCCGCCTCGACCAGCTCCGACACCGCCCGCTTGCTGACATCGGGGCCGAGCCGGTAGTAGTCCCGCAGATCCGGTTCGGTGCCGATGCCCAGCGCGACGGCCGCGCGGGTGATCAGTTCGCGGGCGCCTTCCTCCGGGCTCACGGTCCGCGACAGGATCTCCGGCGGGACGACGCGTTCGGTCAGGTCGTACAGCCGCTCGAACGACCGGCGCGTGCCGGTGGTCAGCTGCCCCATGCCGAAGAGCCACTCGCAGGCCTTCTTGACCTCGGACCGCTCCCACCACGAGCCGGGTTTCGTGCTGCTCCCCTTACCCTCCAGCGCCCGCTCGATACCGCCCGCGCCGATCGGTCCCTGTTCCTTGATCACGGTCAGGATGTCGTCCACCAGCTGCGGCGTCTGGTCCAGCACCCGCGCGTAGTTCGTCCACCAGCCCATGCGCTTCGCCCCGGACCGCAACAGCGGCCAGTCCGCCACCGGCAGCAGACTCGCCTCGTGCGCCCAGGACTCGACCAGCATCCGGGGCTTGCGCGCGGAGTGGGACCAGGCCGCGTCGTCCACCAGCGTGGGCTCGTACGCGCCGAGCCGGGAGAACAACGGCATGTAGTGCGCGCGGACCGCGACGTTCACCGAATCCAGTTGCAGCAACTGGATCCGCGACAGCACGCGCTGCAGATGCCTCCTCGTCACCGCTCCACCGGGACGCGCGTCGGCGAACCCTTGTGCGGCCAGGGCGATCCGGCGCGCGACCGGACCGCTGATGGTCGTAGTGCTCATCGTGCGCATGCTGCCATCCACCACCGACAGTTTCCGGCGACACCGATAACCTGCGCAGCATGGCCGCCGCCGAAGTCCGCCCAGCAGTCGTGTCCGACGCCCCCGAGATCGCCCGCATCCAGCGCGATACCTGGCGAAGCGCCTACACGGAGCTGCTCGGCGAAGCGGCTGTCGCGGGGCTCGACATCGAGGAACTCGAAAAGACCTGGACCGAGACGATCGAGTACCCGGGCACGCGTGTCTTCCTCGCCACCGAAGGCGAGTTCACCGTCGGCTTCTGCGTCGTAGGCCGCGCCCCGGTGAGCGAGGTCGCCACGGCCGACGGATCGCTGCCCGACGACGCTTCGACGACGGCGCTCATCGCCTCGCTGCTGGTCGAGCCGCGCTGGGGACGGCGAGGGCACGCGGGACGGCTGCTGGCGAACGCGTCCGCCTGGTTGCGCGAAGACGGCGCCACCCGCGGGATCAGCTGGGTCGCCCAGACCGATCACGCGTCACTGGGCTTCTTCCGCCGCGCGGGCTGGTCGCCCGACGGGACCGTCCGCATTCTCGACACCGGAAGCACGAACGTGCGCGAAGTCCGCCTCACCGGCGGGCTCGACCTCGAGCTCACTCCCTGACTTCGCGAACACGACCCAGCGCATCACCGAGTACATGAACACGCCTTCGCACGCCCCGGCGATGAGCCGGGACAAGCGGTAGTCGACGCCCAGCGCGGCCAGTCCCGCGCCGACGCCGAGCAGGAACGCCACGTAGTTGATGACGATCGCGATGACGTACAGCACCGCCTGCCTGCCGACGGGCGCGTGCGAGCGGAAGTTCATGCTGCGGTTCAAGACGAAGCTCAGCCCGAACGCCGTCGCGTAGGCGAGCGTGATCGCCAGCCACACGGGCAGGCCGAGCCAGCCGCGGAGCAAGGTCAGCAGGAGCAGGTCGACCCCGAAGGTGAACCCGTTGATGAGCGCGAAACCGAGGAAACTCGGCGCCACCAGCCGGGAAAGCCCGAAGGGGAGGCGCCGCACCACGGCCGCGCAGAAGTCGGCGAAGCGATCCGCGAAACCCTTGCCGCGGACCGCGTCGTGCACGTCGGCCACGGCTCCAGCATGGCAGCGGCAGGTGGCCGCGAGCCGACGAACAGGTGATCTTCTGGTGCGGCCCCGAGGCCGGGAACGGGGGCTGGCCCCAGTGCGTCCAGGTTTTCAGCTGATAACTTGGAGAGGACGAAGATAACGGGGAGGCAACGATGGTGGGCTGGTTGCTCCTGTCGTTCGGCGTCGCCTTCGGCTCCGCGATCCTCCCCGTGGTCAGCGTCGAGATGTTCCTCATCGGCCTGTGCGCGAGCCAGCCGACGCTGCCGTGGCTGCTGCTCGGCGCCATCGTCGCGGCCGGTCAGGTGGGCGGGAAGACGCTCTACTACCTCGCCGCGAAGGGCACGATCAAGCTGCCGAAACCGCTGCACGACCGCCTGCACCGCGAGCGGCCACCGACCCCGCGCCGGGAACGGTGGCGGGAGCGCACCAAGAAGATGCGCGCCCGGCTCGACGCCTTGCGCGAGCGGTGCCATCGGCATCCGCATTGGATGGCGGGCACGTACGGGGTGAGTTCGGTCGTCGGCCTGCCGCCGTACATGGCCACGAGTGTGCTCGCGGGCCTGGTGCGGATGCCGCTGGCGACCTTCCTGGCCACCGGTTTCGTGGGCCGCTGGCTGCGGTTCAGCCTGCTGGCCGCCTCACCCGCCCTGTTCGCGGGCTGGTTCCACTACTGACCTCACGCATTTAGTCCTCTGGATGCGTGAACGTCCACTCCCGCATTTAGTCCTCTAAGTGCGGGAAGCGGCTTCGAGTTCCACAGCGCGCCGCATGGTCGCGCGGGCCCGTTTCCGGTCCCCGGCGATCTCGTACGCGTACGCCAGCCGGTACCAGACGCGCCAGTTCTCCTGATCCGCCTCGACCTCGGCGCGGCGTTCGTCGAACCAGGCGTCCGCGGCGTCGCGGTCCACCCGGCCCGAAGGCCGCCGCGGCAGATCGGAGACGTCGGGAAGGCCGCCTTCCTCGTCCAGCCGCCGCGAGAGCCGCTGGATCTGGACGCCGGAACGCCAGGTGGTGACGATGATCCAGATCCCGAGCACCGGCAGCAGCAGGACGCCGATGCCGAAGATCACCGGCACCGTCTCGCCGGTGCGCAGCAACGCGATGGCCCGGCCCGCCAGCAGGACGACGTAGACGGCGAGCGCCGCCGTCATCACCAGCGCGAAGTTGCGGGCCCTCACAGGTCGAGGATGTTCTCGAGACCGACCGTGAGGCCGGGCCGGGTGAGCACCGAGCGCACGCCGAGCAGCACGCCCGGCATGAACGACGTGCGGTGCAGCGAATCGTGCCGGATGGTCAGGGTCTCCCCCTCGCCGCCGAACAGGATCTCCTCGTGCGCCACCAGCCCGGGGAGCCGGACCGAGTGCACGCGGACGTCGTCGACGAGCGCGCCGCGGGCACCGTCCACTTCGGACGTCGTCGCGTCTTCACCGGGAGTGAGACCGGCTTCCGCGCGGGCTTCGCCGATCAGCCGCGCGGTGTGCGCGGCGGTGCCGGAGGGCGCGTCGGCCTTGCGGTTGTGGTGCAGTTCGATGACCTCGGCCGAGTTGTAGAACCGCGCCGCCTGCTGGGCGAACCGCATCGCCAGTACCGCGCCGAGCGCGAAGTTCGGCGCGATGAGCACGCCGAGCGACGGGTCGGCCGCGAGCCACGAGCGCAGCTTCTCCAGCCGCTCCTCGCTGAACCCGGTGGTGCCGACCACGGCGTGGATCCCGTTGCCGGTCAGGAACTCGAGGTTGTCCATCACCGCTTCGGGGTGGGTGAAGTCGACGACGACCTGTGCCTGCTTGAGCGCCGCGAAGTCGTCACCTGCGTCGAGCGCGGCGACGAGCTCCATGTCGTCGGCGCCGTTGACGGCGTTCACCACTTCCTGGCCCATCCGGCCGCGTGCGCCCAGCACGCCGACGCGAATCCCAGCGGTCATGATGCGATCACCTCGTGCAGATCGTCCGGAAGGTCGTCGGCGTGAGCGTACGGCCCGACCACCGCCGCCGCCGAGACGCCACCAGGGCGGGCGAGCAGAGTGCGAGCGAGCGCACAGACCTCTTCGGTGGTGACGGCGTCGATCCGCGCCACCGTGTCGTCGACGCCGAGATAGCGGCCGTAGTTCAGTTCGTTCTTGCCGATCCGCGACATGCGCGACGAGGTGTCTTCCAGGCCGAGCACGAGCCCGCCCCGCAACTGTCCCTTCGCCCGCGCGACCTCGGCTTCGCTCAGCCCGTCCTTGCCGACGAGTTCGAGCACCTCGCGGATCACGCCGGCGACCTCGCCGAGCTTCTCCGGCTGGCAACCGGCGTACACGGCCATGTGCCCGGCGTCGGCGTAGCTCGCGACGGACGAATACACCTGGTACGCCAGGCCGCGCTTCTCGCGGACCTCCTGGAACAGACGCGAGCTCATCCCGCCGCCGAGCGCGGCGTTGAGCACCGACTGCGCGAACCGCCGGTCGTCGTGCCGCGACAGCGAACGCAGGCCGAGCATCACGTGCGCCTGCTCGGTGTCGTCGGTGTGCAGCGCGAGTTTCGGCGCCATCGCGATCCGCGCCCGTCCGCCCCGCGGCGGCACGGGGGTCGCCGTTCCGGTCAGCCGGTTCCGCAAAGCCTTGCGCACCAGGCGAAGCACCTGGCCGTGCTCGATGTTCCCGGCGACCGCGAGCACCATCCGCGGTAGCGTGTAGCGGCGCCGGTAGAACCCGCGCAGCGCCGAAGCGGACATCTCGATGATGGACTTCTCGCTGCCGAGCACCGGACGGCCGAGCGCGTGATTGCCCAGGATCGCGCCGACGAACGTCTCGTGCAGCAGGTCTTCGGGGTCGTCGTCGCGCATCGAGATCTCTTCGAGCACGACACTGCGCTCGGTCTCGACGTCCTTGTCCGTGCACAGCGCCTCGAACACGACGTCGGTGACGAGGTCCATCGCGAGCGGCAGGTCCTCGTCGAGCACCTGCGCGTAGTAGCAGGTGTGCTCCTTCGCGGTGAACGCGTTGAACTCCCCGCCGACCGCGTCGATCTCTTCGGCGATCTGGGTGGCGTCCCGGTTCGTGGTGCCCTTGAACAGCAGGTGTTCGAGGTAGTGCGCCGCGCCCTCGACCGACGACGGCTCGTCGCGCGAGCCGACGCCGACCCACAACCCGACCGTCGCCGAACGGGACGCGGGGACGTGTTCGGTGATGACCCGGAGGCCACCGGCCAGCACACTGCGCTTGACCACCGCGCCGTCCGAAGTGGACTCCAGCGTGCGGGTGCTGCCGACGGGCTGTTCGTGCCCGGGAACCTGACGAGCCAACGGATTCCTTACTCACATGTCAGGAAAGGGTCGTTCAGGACGAAAAATGTCCTGAACGACCCTTTCCTGACGTTTCACATCGGTCCAGCCAGGACTACTACGCGTCGGCCTTCGGGGCCTCGGCCTTGTCACCCTCGGCGGGCTTCTCGGCGGCTTCCTCGTCCTTGACCACGATCAGGCTGATCTTGCCGCGGTTGTCGATGTCGGCGATCTCGACGCGGAGCTTGTCGCCCACGTTGACCACGTCCTCGACCTTGGCGATCCGCTTGCCGTTGCCCAGCTTCGAGATGTGCACCAGGCCGTCCTTGCCCGGCAGCAGCGAGACGAACGCGCCGAACGCGGCCGTCTTCACCACGGTGCCGAGGAAGCGCTCGCCGACCTTGGGCAGCTGCGGGTTGGCGATGGCGTTGATCTTGTCGATCGCCGCCTCCGCCGACGGGCCGTCGGCCGCGCCCACGTAGATCGTGCCGTCGTCCTCGATGGAGATGTCGGCGCCGGTCTCCTCGGTGATCGAGTTGATCATCTTGCCCTTCGGGCCGATGACCTCGCCGATCTTGTCCACCGGGATCTTCACGCTGGTGACGCGCGGCGCGTACGGGCTCATCTCGTCCGGGCCGTCGATCGCCTCGGCGATGACCTCCAGGATGGTGAGGCGAGCGTCCTTCGCCTGCTTCAGCGCGGCCGCGAGGACCTCCGACGGGATGCCGTCGAGCTTCGTGTCGAGCTGCAGCGCGGTGATGATGTCCTTGGTGCCGGCGACCTTGAAGTCCATGTCGCCCATGGCGTCTTCGGCGCCCAGGATGTCGGTCAGCGCGACGTAGCGGGTCTCGCCGTCGACCTCGTCGGAGATGAGGCCCATGGCGATGCCGGCGACCGGCGCCTTCAGCGGGACACCCGCGTTCAGCAGCGCCATGGTCGAGGCGCAGACCGAGCCCATCGAGGTGGAACCGTTGGAGCCCAGCGCCTCGGAGACCTGGCGGATCGCGTACGGGAACTCGTCCCGCTTCGGCAGGACCGGCACGAGGGCGCGCTCGGCGAGCATGCCGTGGCCGATCTCGCGCCGCTTCGGCGAACCGACGCGGCCGGTCTCGCCGGTGGAGAACGGCGGGAAGTTGTAGTGGTGCAGGTACCGCTTCGTGGTCTCCGGGGAGAGCGAGTCGATCTGCTGCTCCATGCGGAGCATGTTCAGCGTGGTGACGCCCAGGATCTGGGTCTCACCGCGCTCGAACAGCGCGGAACCGTGCGCCCGCGGGATCACGGCGACCTCGGCGGCGAGCGAGCGGATGTCGGTCAGGCCGCGGCCGTCCATGCGGATCTTGTCCGTGAGGACGCGCTTGCGCATGATCTTCTTCGACAGGGCCTTGAACGCCGCGCCGATCTCCTTCTCACGGCCCTGGAAGGCTTCGCCCTCGCCCAGGCCGATCTTCTCCAGCACCGCGGCCTTGACCTGGTCGGTCGCGTTGTCGCGGTCCTGCTTGCCCGCGATGGTCAGGGCGTTCGCGAGGTCGTCGGTCGCGATGGCGGCGACGGCGTCGTACGCGTCCTGCTCGTAGGCGAGGAAGACCGGGAACTCACCGGTCGGCTTGGCGGCCAGCTCGGCCAGCTGCTGCTGGGCCTCGCACAGCACCTTGATGAACGGCTTCGCGGCCTCGAGGCCCTCGGCGACGGCGACCTCGTCCGGCGCCTTGCCACCGGCGGCGATCAGGTCGAGGGTCTGCTCGGTGCCCTCGGCCTCGACCATCATGATGGCGACGTCGTCACCGACGATGCGGCCGGCGACCACCATGTTGAAGGTGGCCTCTTCCAGCTGCTTCCAGGTCGGGAACGCGACCCACTGGCCCTCGATCAGCGCGACGCGGACGCCGCCGACCGGGCCCGAGAACGGCAGGCCGGCGATCTGCGTCGACGCCGAGGCCGCGTTGATCGCGAGGACGTCGTACGGGTCTTCCGGGTTGAGGCTCTGGACGGTGATGACGACCTGGATCTCGTTGCGGAGACCGTCGGCGAACGACGGGCGCAGCGGCCGGTCGATCAGGCGGCAGGTCAGGATCGCGTCGGTCGACGGGCGGCCCTCGCGACGGAAGAACGCGCCGGGGATGCGTCCGGCGGCGTACATCCGCTCCTCGACGTCCACGGTCAGCGGGAAGAAGTCGAAGTGGTCCTTCGGGTGCTTCGACGCGGTGGTCGCCGAGAGCAGCATGGTCTCTTCGTCGAGGTACGCGACGACGGCGCCGGCGGCCTGACGGGCCAGGCGGCCGGTCTCGAAGCGAACGGTGCGGGTGCCGAAACGGCCGTTGTCGATGACGGCTTCGGTTTCGTGCACGGTGACTCCGGTGGAGTCGGTCATAGGGTGTATCTCCTCTTTTGATCCTCTGTAACGGCGCGAGTCTCCCACCCTGGGACCTGTTTCGCCTGCGGACGCTCGAGGAGTGAGGCCGGTCTTCGATCGAAGCCCCCGGGCCGTTGCCCGGGAACCACTACCGAGGACCGGCGGACGGTTCCTCGTGCGCGCTCGCGCCGCGTGTTGCTGTACTTGGACCGAGGGGGAGCGACCGCAGTGGTCACTCCCCCTCGGGTTCAAGCTATCGGCGCAGGCCGAGACGCTGGATCAGCGCACGGTAACGCTCGATGTCCACCTTCATCACGTAGTTCAGCAGCCGGCGGCGGCGGCCGACCAGCAGCAGAAGCCCGCGACGGGAGTGGTGGTCGTGCTTGTGAGCCTTGAGGTGCTCGGTGAGGCCGACGATGCGCTTGGTCAGCAGCGCGACCTGGGCCTCCGGGGATCCGGTGTCCGAGTCGTGCACGCCGTACTCGGCAAGGATCGACTTCTTCTCTTCGGTGGACAAAGCCACAGTGGTGCTCCTAGATACTCTGTGCCGTGCGGCCCGGACGATGCTTCACGCCGGGTGAGACGGTCACGGCCGCCACGGACTGCAGCCGGACCCAATCATCGAGGTTACCAGCCTCGTGATCAGCGGCTTCAGTCGCGGGCGTGGTTCAACGCGTACGACCGGATCACCCGGTAGCGCGAGACGCCCTGCTCACGGTCACTGCTCATCAGAACGGCCTCGGTCGCCGTCCAAGTCTCACTGGTGAACCCGGCCAGCCGCTCCTCCCACGCGCTCGCGGCGTCCGGCCGGTCGCGGGGGAAGCGGGCCAGCGTCAGGTGGGCCACGTACGGCCTGCCCTCACTCTCCGCGCCGGCCCGCAGGGCCAGCTCGTGGAGCCCGGTTCCGGACACACTCAACCACAGGACCCCGGGGAATGTCGCGGCCTTTTCCAGCCGGAGGTCGAGCGGGCCCGCGTCCGCCAGCCGTCCGGCGAGCCAGTCGCCTCGTTCCGCCGGGTCGTCCGAGCCGTAGAAACCGAGGGTGACGTGCCAGTCCTCGCGCGGCGACCAGCGGAAACCGTCGCCTCCGGGAGTGCCCACCGCGGCGGCGACCCGGTCGAGGACGCCGTCCGGCGGGATCAGCGCGCTGAAGAGGGTCACGAGCCGTTCTTGGCCGCCCGGCGCAGCAGATCCGCCAGCGACGGGAAATCTTCGTCGAGCAGCTTCGCGGCCTCGGTGAGGTCTTCGTCCTCGCCGATGTCCCGCAGGGCGGCGAGGACGCCCTGGTCGTCGGCGACGGCGCCGACCGGGATGCTGTCCCGGCCCACCGTCGGCCGCGAATCGCGGACGTCTTCCAGCGCCTCCTGCATGGCCTTGCGGTCGCCCGCGGCGACCGCGGGGACGAGCACCTTGCGCTCCAGCATGATCATCTTGGCGAGGACGACCGGGTTCCCGATCTTCGCGCGACGGCCGCTCATCACCTGGCTGAGCATGGGGGCGCTGATGCCGAGGACCTCGGCGAGGAAGGCCTGGGAGATGTCGAAGGCGACGACCAGTCTCCGCACGCGATCGCCGAGCGGTTCCCCGTACCACTCCTTCTGCAGCGCTATGTTCCGCTGGACGATCTTGTGGTCCTCCACCTGGTCCGCTCCCCTAACCCCATCGAACGCCATGCGCGCGGTCCGTGACATCTTGCCACCGGAACGCACCCAGGCGGGCGTGTTTGTCGATTCTCGTCCGGCCGTGGCCGGGTCCGGTCAGTCCTGCTCGCCGAGCATTTCCCTGGTCCGCGCGACGTCCTCGTCGATCTGCTCGACCAGCCCCTCCGACGTCGTGAACCGGACCTGATCCCGCAGCTTGGCGACGAAATCGAGCGAAACGTGCTGTCCGTAAAAGTCCTCGTCGATGTCGAGGACGAAGGCCTCGACGGTGCGCTCCCGCCCGGAGAAGGTCGGATTGGTCCCGACGGACACGGCGGCGCGCAACCGGCGGCCGGAATCCGACGAACGAGTGAACCAAGCGCTGTAGACGCCGTCGGCGGGCACCGCCGCGAAACGCGGCGTCGACAGGTTCGCCGTCGGGTAACCGAGGTCGTGCCCCCGGCCGTCGCCCCGGACGACGATGCCCTCCAGCCGATGCGGCCTCCCGAGCGCCTCGGACGCCGCCACGACGTCCCCGGCATCGATGCACGAGCGGACGTAGGTCGAGGAGAACGTGATGTCGTTGTCCGCCTGCTCCTGCGCGAGCAGCCCCTGCAGTTCCGCCCCCTGCGCCACGAAACCGAACCGCTTCCCCAGCGTGCGGAGCAGGGCGACGTCACCGGCCGCCTTGGCGCCGAAGGTGAAGTTCTCCCCCACGATCACCGCGGCCGCGTGCAGTTTGTCCACCAGTACCTCGTGGACGAACTCGTGCGCCGTCAGCCGCGACAGCTCCAGGGTGAAGGGCAGCACGCAGAAGACGTCCGCCCCCAGGCCCTCGACCAGTTCCGCCTTGCGGCGCAACGTGGTCAGCTGCGCGGGATGGCTGCCCGGCCGGATCACCTCCGACGGATGCGGGTCGAAGGTGAGCACCACGCTCGGCACGCCGCGTTCGGCGGCGGCGCGGACCGTCCTCGAAATCAGCTCCTGATGACCGCGGTGCACGCCGTCGAAGACACCGATCGTCACCACGCACCGTCCCCAGCTCCCGGGGAGGTCACCCAAACCACGCCAACGCTGCACTTGTGCCCCGTCTCCTCCAGGCCAGCTCCGTGCACCACCCTAAGCGGGCAGCAACACGACCACCGACCGGGCCAGTTCGCCTTCGTCCGCGGCGAGCGCGAGCACCCGGCCGTCCGGTCCGAACATCCCGTACGTGCCCGTGATCCCGGCCGCGGGCACCCTCTGTCCATATCGGACCGCCTGCGCCGTGCGGGCGTCCAGATCGCGGCGCGGGAACGCCGCGGCGACGGCGGCGTCGAGGTCCAGCGACAGCTCCGGCTTGTCTTCGAGCTGGTCGAGGGTGCGGGCCTTGGCGAGGGTGAACGGCCCGACCGTGGTGCGCCGCAACGCGAGCAGATGTCCGCCGGCGCCCAGTCCGGCGCCGAGATCGCGGGCCAGCGCCCGGACGTAGGTCCCCGACGAACACTCGACGATCGCGTCGAGTTCGATCCGGCCGGCCTCGCGACGCGTGGCGAGCAGATCGAAGCGGTGCACGGTGACCGGACGCGGCGGGATCACGACCTCTTCGCCCGCCCGGACGCGGGCGTACGCGCGCTTGCCGTCGATCTTGACCGCGCTGACCGCGCTCGGCACCTGCTGGATGTCGCCGGTCAGCGCGGCGATCCCGGCGGCGATCGCTTCGTCGGTGATCTTCTCGACGACGTCCGGGTCGGCTTCGGCGATCGGCTCGCCCTCGGCGTCGTCGGTCGTGGTGGACAGTCCCAAGGAGAGGGTCGCGAGATAGGTCTTGCGGTCCAGGGCCAGGTGGCCGAGGAGTTTCGTCGCGCGTTCGATGCCGAGCACGAGAACGCCGGTGGCCATCGGATCGAGGGTGCCGGCGTGCCCGACCTTGCGGGTGCCCATGAAGCGCCGCGCCCTGGCGACGACGTCGTGGGAGGTCATCCCGGACGGTTTGTCGACGATGACGAGACCGGGCGGCGGGGCGGGACGTTTCTTGGCTTGAGCCTGATTGGGGCGCGACACGGGCCGAACCCTATCTTTCGGGTCTCGGCCTAGGACGAGACGGGCAGCGGCGCTTCGGCGTCCCAGCGGCGGCGCCGGATCTGCACCGGGATCGCCTCGCCGCGGGCCTCCGCCTCGAACAGCACGGCGCGGGTGCGCCGCCACCACACGAGCATCCGGAAGGTGCCGAACGCGAGCACCGCGATGACCGACAGCAGCGCCAGGCGGAACGTGCCGCCCGTCCACTCCAGCAGGACACCGACCGCGAGCGCCGAGATCGTCGTGGCCACGAAGCCGCCGACGTTCACCACCCCGGTCGCGGTCCCGACGCGCGAGAGCGGGTTGTAGTCCCGTGCCAGCGCGAAACCGATCATCGACACCGGCCCGCCGAGGGAAAGGAACGCGAACACCGGCACCAGGACGGCGACCGGCATCGTCCCGCTCCAGCCGAGCAGGACCGCCCACATCACCGCCGCGCCGCCGATGTACCAGCCGACGAGCGGCATCCGCAGCGACGGGCGCCGTCCGATCAGCCCGCCGAGCACCGGGCCGCCGATCATCGAGCCGAACACGAACACGATCAGCAGCGAACTCGCGGTGGCCTTCGGATATCCCTGCCCCTGCACCAGGAACGGGACACCCCACAGCATGGTCAGCACGTTGGGCGCGAACATCGTGCTGAAGTGGACCCAGAACCCCAGCCGGGTCCCCGGCGTGCGCCACGCGTCGGCGACCTGGCGGCCCAGCACCTTCGGATGGACCTTTTCGCGCACGGGCTCCGGCAGGCCACGCGGGATGTCTTCGACGCGGAGGGCGACGACGGCGGTGTAGAGCGCCGTCACCAGGCCGACGGCGAGGAACGTCGGGGTCCAGCCGGGACCGTCGAGCAGCAGGCCCAGCGGGAGGGTCGCGGCGAGGTTGCCGACATACCCGATGGCCCCGGTCAGCGCGGCGAGCAGGGCGTACTGGCGGCCGGGGAAATGCGCGGCGATCAGCCGCAGGATGCTCACGAAGGTCAGGGCGTCGCCGAAGCCGACGACGGCGCGGGCGAGCAGGCCGAGCGGGTAGGAATCGGCGACCGCGAGCAGGATCTGGCCAAGGCCGAGGAAGAACACGGCGCCGGTGAGCACCCGTCGTGGGCCGTAGCGGTCGACGAGGACACCGGTGGGGATCTGCATCGCGGCGTAGACGCCGACCTGCAGGACGGTGAACGTGCCGAGCGCGGCGGCGCCGACACCGAACCGGTCGGCGGCCTGGAGACCGGCGACGCCGAACGAGGTGCGGTGGAAGACGGCGAGGAGGTAGACGGTGACGGCGGCCAACCAGATGAACCAGGACCGGCGGGTGGCTCGGCCTGTCACAGTGGTCCTCCTTGGGCGCGGTTTCGGGCGGTGAGAGACGCCCGCACTGCCGCCTCATATAGTTGTAGCTCCTAAGCAACGGCGAAACATACCCGTTACCCGGGTGGTTTTCGCCACAACAGCGCGGTTCACTCGGCTGCCGGAATGGGGTTCGCCGGGTCGCGCGTGGATGTCATGAAAGGGCCGTTCAGGACATTTTTCGTCCTGAACGGCCCTTTCATGACACTTGGGGAGACCGCCACCACCGCGTTTAGTCCTCTGAATGCGGTAGTTGCCCGCGCAAGGACCGCATCCAGAGGACTAAACGCGGACGGCGCCTTCCACGGCCCACCGGCCCGAGCGCCATCGCACCAGCAGGGTCGCCAGCCGCAGCAGCATGAACAGCGAGAGCCCGGTCCAGATCCCGGCCAGCCCCCAGCCGAAGGCGAGCGACAGCCAGATCAGCGGCAGGAACCCCACCGCCGCGCTGAGCAGGGTCGCGTTGCGCAGGAAGGCGGCGTCTCCCGCGCCGAGCAGGACGCCGTCGAGCGCGAACACCACCCCGGCGATCGGTTGCAGGGCGACGAAGAACCACCAGGCGTGCGGGATCTGGCCGAGTACGGCCGCGTCCGAAGTGAACACTCGCGGCAGCACCCCGGCCACGGACGCGAACACGACACCGAGGAAGCAGCCGAACACCAGGCCGTAGACGGTGATCTGGTTCGACACGCCGCGCGCCCGTTTGCTCGCCCCGGCGCCGAGCGCGGCGCCCACGAGCGACTGCGCGGCGATCGCGAGCGAGTCCAGCACCAGCGCGAGGAACGTCCAGAGCTGCAGGACGACCTGATGCGCGCCGACGGCCTCGGTGGACGTCCGCGCGGCGACCGCGGCGGCCGAGACGAAGCACGCCTGGAACGCGAGGCTGCGCAGCACCAGATCCCGCCCGAGGCCGAGCTGGGCGCGCATCACCTTCGGCTCCGGGCGCAGCGGGACCCGCTCCCGCACCAGGGCCGCGACGAACAGCGACGCCGAGATCACCTGCGCGACGACGTTCGCGATCGCCGAACCTTCCAGCCCCCAGTCCGCGCCGTACACCAGCACCGGGCACAGCACGGCCGAGATCCCGTTGCCCGCCAGCACATAGCGCAACGGTTTCGCGGAGTCCTGCACGCCGCGCATCCAGCCGTTGCCCGCCATCGTGATCAGGATGAACGGCGTACCGAACAGCGCGATCCGCAGCCAGGAGACGGCGGCGTCGGTGATCGCGGCGTCCCCGGACAGGACGCGGGCGATCGGCGCGGCCAGCAGCTGCCCGGCGACGATCACCACCAGCCCGACGATCACCGCCAGCCAGGTCGCCTGGACGCCTTCGCGCACGGCGTCACCACGACGGCCGGCGCCGTGCAGCCGCGCCGTCCGCGACGTGGTGCCGTACGACAGGAAGGTCAGCTGGCTCGAAACCTGCGACAGCACGACACCGCCGACGGCGAGGCCCGCCAGCGGCAGCGCGCCGAGATGCCCGACGACGGCCGTGTCCACCAGGACGTACAGCGGTTCGGCGGCGAGGACGCCGAGCGCGGGCACGGCGAGGCCGAGGACGCGTTTCGGCGGGACGCGTTCGTCGGGTTCGGAAGCTTCAGGCACCCCTGGAGACTAAAGGTCTGGTACGACAGTCCCATCCGCTGGACCGAAGCGGGCATGCTTCACCCCGGTGGTGAACGCCCAGTACCGGTCCCCGTAGGACCAGTGCCACCATTCACTCGGGTAGTTCACGAATCCGGTCGCGGTCATCGCGTCGATGAGCGTTTCCCGGTTCTCGCGGGCTTCGGGGCCGATCAGCGCGGACTCGGTGAAGCATTCCGTCCCGTACTCCGGCGGTGTCGCGTTCAGGTCGGTCCCCATCGGCAGCTCGACGCCGTCGACGGTGCACAGCGTGAGATCCACCGCTCCCCCGGCGACATGCGGCGCGACTTCGGGCGGTGAGACGTAGGTGGCGGCTTCGGCGGCCACCCGCCCGGACGACCATTCCGGGTTGGCGCGCGCGATCCTGGCCATGCTGTCCGCGAAGTACCGCTCCTGCACCTCCCTCGGCCGGAATCCCTCGACGACGAGCAGCCGCAGCCCGCGTGGGAGCTGGCATTGCGCCGCGACGAGCCGGTCCGCGACGCTGAGCCGCACGTGCGCGAAGGCACCCCGTTCGTCGGCGAGCCGGGGATCGATCCGGATGGCGCCGGTTTCCCGCAGGTCCACCAGGGGCTCCCCGCATTCCCGGACGGGCACGGCGGCGATGTGAGGATCCGACAACGACACGAACGAAGACATGGACCCCACTGTCCACGAGCGTCCTTCAGGAACGCTGTAACCCGGTTACAGCGGACGTAGGCAAAGGTTGGAGCGCCGCCCCTCGGCGTGCCGGCTCCGGATGTCTTGAAAGTGGCTTTCGCAACCATCAACGTTGCGAAAGTGGCTTTCGCAACACTTCCCGGGACTCCGCCACCCACAAGGACCGCAAGACCGAGGTGAAGGGGACTTTCCGCTCATGCAATGAGGGGAAAGACCCCTTCACCCTGCTGATCGCCACCGAGAGCCGGTCCGTGAAGGCCTCCTTGAGGGACTCTGGGTCCCTCAAGGAGGCCTTCACGGACTTGCCACCCGACAAGACACCTTTGCCTCACCACTCACTTCAACGCCCCGAATCACTCACGACCCCTCCCCGAAACGCCGCCTCTGCCTGACCCGGTTACAGCGGAGAGTTCCCGGTACTCGCGAGCACCGTAGGTCCGGAAGATCTCGCACGCCTCGGTGGTCATCCGCTCCCCGGCAGGCACGTCGCCGAGCGCGTCGTGGACCTCCGCGAGCGTGCGCAGGGTCCGTGCCCGGAACAGTTCGGCGCGCAGGTCGGTCCACCGCCGGAGCGAGTCCTCCAGGCAGTCTTTCGCTTGGTACAACCGGCCTTCCGCGAGATGCACCTCGCCGACAACGCGGAGGGTGCACGCGTGGCCGAAGGCATCGCCGAGTTCGCGGCAGACCTCCAGCGCGTTGTCCGCCAGCCGCCGCGCCGCGACCGAATCCCCGCGCCGCAGCAACGCCTTGGCCAGCGCGCGTTCGGAATACGCGGCCAGCATCCGGTCTTCGGTGCCCTCGAACACCGCGAGCGCGGCACGCGCGAACTCCTCGGCTTCGGCCCACTCGCCACGGGCCCGGTGATAGAGCGACAGGCTGCGCAAGGTCAGTCCCTCGCCGCGCCGCGAGCCCGCCGCCGCGAACGACGCCCGCGCCTCGGTCAGCGCGGTCAGCGCTCCCGGGTATTCGCCCAGCTCCAGCCGCACGGTGCCGGCCAGCCGGTGGACGTGGCCCATCGCCCCCGGATCGTCCAGTTCGGACCACATCCGCCCCGCCCGGTCCAGGAAGTGCACCGCCTCGGGCAGGTAGCCCTGCTCACGGCAGGCGGCGCCGAGCGCGGCGAGGGTGGCGGCCTCGCCGCGGACGTCGCCCGCGGCGCGGAACATCGACAGCGCCTGGCTCAGATGCGCGCGGGACCGGGGGAAGTCGTCGTGCTCGTAGTACAGCTGCCCGAGCCCCGCCAGCAAAGTCGCCTCGCCCAAGGCGTTTTCGGTGCGGCGGGCGGCGGTGAGCGCCGCGTCGTGGGTGCGGCGCCACGAGCCGAGCGAATCGTCGAGCACCCGGTTGTGCCCGCCGAACGCGGTGCCGCACAAGGCCGACGAGAGCCCGACCGCGATGTCGACCAGGTCCAGCGCCGCCGCCAGTTCGACGGCGGTGGTCATCGCCTCCTCCTCGGCACGGAACCATTCGTACGGCCTGGCCACGACCCGCCGCGCGATCTCCTCGGCGACGGGACGGCCCAGCCGGGAGGTGCCCTGGATCGACGGCACGACCGGCGGCAGGGTCTCGTTGATCCGTTCGACCAGCCAGATCCAGGCACCCAGCACCCGCTCGACGGTGGCCGCCCGGTCAGCGGCGGGCTCCTCTTCGACGGCGCGTTCCAGCGCGAACAGCCGGACGAGGTCGTGCAGCCGGTACCGCATGAGCCCCAAGGGATCCACGCCGTCGACTTCGAGCAGCGACACGTCGACGAGGTCTTCGAGCACCTGCTCCGCGTCGTCCGGATCGGCCTCCATCGCCGCCGCGGCGACCCATGCGGGGAAATGCGTGAGGCCGAGCAAACCCAGCCGTCGCAACGCGGTCCGCGCCGCCGTGGGCAGGAGCGTGTAACTCAGGTTGATACTGGCCCGCACCTCCTGGTCGCCGACCACCAGTTCGTCGAGGCGGCGCTGTTCCTGGGCCAGCCGGTTCGCCAGCCGGGACAACGACCATTGCCGCCGGGACACCAGCCGCGCGCCGGCGACGCGGATCGCGAGCGGCAACTGGCCGCACAGCTCGGTGATCTCGGCCGCCGACGCGGGCTCGGTGCTCGCGCGTTCGGCCCCGACGATGCGGGTGAGCAGGTCGAGCGCGGCGTCCGCGGGCAGCACCCCCAGTTCGCAGAACGTCGCGCCCGCCAGCGCGGGAAGCCGGTTGCGCGACGTGACGACCACCGCGCACCCCGGGCCGCCGGGCAGCAGCGGCCGGACCTGGGCCTCGTTCGCGGCGTCGTCGAGCACGACGAGCGTGCGAGTGCCGGCGAGCACCGTCCGATAACGGGCGACGCGCTCGTCGAGGGAGCCGGGCGGCGTCGTCGCGGGATCGAAGTCGCGCAAGACACGGCCGAGTACCTCTTCGGCGGTCGCGGGGCTGTCGGTGGAGCCGTGGAGTTCGAGGTGCAGTTGGCCGTCGGGGAAGTGCTCGGCGATCTCGTGCGCGACCCGGTGCGCCAAAGTGGACTTGCCCACGCCGCCCGCGCCGGAGACGACGGCGACCGGCATCCCGCCGGGCCGCACCAAGGTCGCGCGCAGCGCCGCGAGTTCAGGCGCCCGCCCGGTGAAGTCGGGTGGCGGCGACGGCAGCTGCCGCGGCGTACGGGAGGTGACGGCCGGGAGCAAGGCGGTGTCGGACCGCAGGATCGACTCGTGCACCCGGCGCAGCTCCGGGCCGGGATCGATGCCCAGCTCGTCGGCCAGCACCTTCCGGCCGCGTTCGTAGGTTTCCAGCGCTTCGGCCTGCCGTCCGGACCGGTACAACGCGACCATGAGCCCACCGCGCAGCCGCTCCCGCGTAGGATGCAAGGCGACCAGTTCGGTGAGTTCCGCGAGCAGCCGCGGCCCCTGTCCCGCCGCCAGATCCGCGTCGACCCGTTCCTCGGTGACGGTCAGCCGCAGCTCGTCCAGCCGGCTCGCTTCAGCGCGCAGGAACGACTCCCCGATCCCGCCGAGCGCGGGGCCCCGCCACAGGGCGAGGCCGGTGCGGAAGAGATCCGCCGCCTCGGTGTGGTCGCCGTTCTGCGCGGCTTGCCGTCCCCGTTCCACCAGCCGCTCGAACGTCCGCACGTCGAGGGCGTCCTCGGCGACGTCGGCGCGGTAGCTGTAGTGCCCTGTGAGGTTGTTGACGCGGGTGATGGGTGGGTGGCCGTTGAGGGCGGTGTGGGTGCGGTGGTGGTTGTAGTGGTGGAGGAAGGCTGGGAGGGTTCGGGCTCGGTGTGCTGAGTTGGT
>NZ_QHJK01000017.1:0-94055 GCF_003947475.1 Amycolatopsis sp. WAC 04197
CGGATCGCCGAGGAGTCGGGCCAGACGATCGGTGAGGGAGAGCCCACCGTCACCGTCGGCTGACTGGTCGAGACCACGCCAGGAACGGTCCTTTCCTCGCAAAATTTGCGAGGAAAGGACCGTTCCTGGCACTTGGCGGCCCCGACCTGCCGAAGTTCTCTCAGCGTGTCGTGAAGCTCGCGTTCCGTTTACGCCGCTCATCTGGCACCCTGGAGTGGTGTTGCGGCTTGCAGGAGCACGGCTGCTCGATGATCGGGACTATCCCGCGGTCCGTGCCGCGCTCGCCACAGACCCGGTCGGCAGCTGCATGGTCAGTGCCAGGGTGGAGACCGCGGGTCTCGACCCCTGGCGGCTCGGTGGTGAGCTCTGGGCCGCGGATTCCCGTCCGGTGCGCGCGGGCAGGCTCCAAGGCCTGTGCTTCTCCGGGCCGAATCTGATCCCGTTGCGCGGCAACGCCTCCGCTCTGCGTTCCTTCGCCGATCGCGCCCTGCGCCGTCAGCGGAGCTGCTCGTCGCTCGTCGGCCCGGCCGAGCAGGTACTGGGGCTGTGGGACGAACTCGAGCCGGAATGGGGCCCCGCCAGGGAAGTCCGGCACGATCAGCCGCTGATGGCGCTCGACGGGATTCCGTCCGTCGCCGCCGATCCGCTGGTCCGCGCGGTGCGCCCGGAGGAACTCGACCGCTATCTCCCGGCCGCGATCGCCATGTTCGTCGAGGAGGTCGGTGTCGACCCCCGCACCGGTGACGGTGGCGCCGGGTATCGCGCCCGCGTCGCGGAGCTGATCGCCGGCGGCCGCGCGTTCGCGCGCTTCGAAGACGGCGAGGTCGTCTTCAAGGCCGAGATCGGCGCGATGTCCTCCACGGTCGGCCAGATCCAGGGGGTCTGGGTGCATCCGGAACGCCGCGGCGGCGGTCTCGGCACCGCCGGGACGGCGTCCGTGGTGACCAGGCTCGTCCGCGGGATGGGCCGCACGGCCAGCCTGTACGTCAACGCCTACAACAGCCCCGCGCTCGCCGCCTACCGCAAGATCGGCTTCCAGCAGGTCGGGCAGTACGCGACGGTTCTGTTCTAGATCGGCGTTGCGCCAGGGTGGACAGTGCCCGGACTGGCAGGATCCGGGGCATGCAAGCAGGTCGTCGTGTCGCCGTCGTCGTGCTCGCGGGGGTGGTGGGCCTCTCGGCCGCCGGGTGCGGGCTCTTCGCCGATTCCGGGCCGGAGGACGCGATCACGGGTTTCCTCGACGGGCTCGCCTCCGGTGACGTCGCCGCCGCGGCCTTCTTCACCGATTCGCCGGACGCCGCGCGGTCTTCGGTGGAGATGACGCGGAAGGCGCTTTCCCCCGAGTCGATCAAGGTCGCGGCCGACGAGGTCCGGCACTCGTCCGGCGCGGACAACGCGACGGCGACCTACCGGCTCACCTGGAACCTCCCGCGCGGCCGGGTCTGGACGTACAAGGCCGACGCGCAGCTCCATTCCACCCAGGACGGCTGGAAGGTGCGCTGGCTGCCGACCGTCCTTCATCCGCAGCTGGCCGCGCAGCAGAGCATCGCGCTGAAGGCGGATCCGCCTGCTCTCGCGCCGGTGCTGGACCGCGACGGGACACCGTTGCTGCGCCCGCAGACCGTCGTCAGCGTCGTGCTCGACCCGGCGAAGGCGGGCGACCTGGTGGCCGTCACCGACAAACTCGGCGCGGCGCTCAACCGGTTCGAGCCGTCGGTGACCGGTCAGTCGATCCGCGACGGTGTGAAGACGCTCAAACCCGGCTCCGGCTATCCGGTGGTGAGCCTGCGGGCGAACAGCTACCAAGAGGTGAAACCCGAGATCTACGACCTGCCCGGGGTCCGGTTCAGCCAGCAGGAAAGGCTGCTCCCGGACGACAAGAACTTCGGCAAGCAGGTGCTGCCCGCGGTCAGGACGCTCGTCGAGGATCAGGTGGAGGGCTCGGCGGGCTGGCGCGTCGTCACCCTCGACACGGGCGGCGGCGAGATCGTCGACCTGCACTCCGAACACCCCAAACCGGCCCCCGCGGTCGTCAGCACGCTCAGCGTGAAGGCGCAGGGTTCGGCGGAGCGGGCGCTCGCCCCGGTCCCGACGGCGGCCGCGCTGGTGGCGATCCAGCCGTCGACCGGCGAACTGCTGGCGGTGGCGCAGAACGCCCCGGCCGATCCGCAGGGCGCGATCGCGCTCACCGGCCGCTTCCCGCCGGGCTCCACGTTCAAGATGGCCACCGCCGTCGCGGCGCTGTCCGCGGGCTCGGTGCGGGCGGACAGCCCGGTGGACTGCCCCGGCACGGCCACCTTCGAGAACCGGACGGTGCCGAACGAGGGCAAGTTCGCCCTCGGCGTCGTCCCGCTCTCCACGGCGTTCGCCAAGTCCTGCAACACGACGTTCGCGAAGCTCTCGACCGATCTGCCCCCCGCCGCGCTGACCGACGCCGCGCGCGACCTCGGCGTCGGCGCCGACTTCGTGATCCCCGGCCTGACGACGATCACCGGTTC
This sequence comes from Amycolatopsis sp. WAC 04197, assembly GCF_003947475.1. Taxonomy (NCBI): domain Bacteria; kingdom Bacillati; phylum Actinomycetota; class Actinomycetes; order Pseudonocardiales; family Pseudonocardiaceae; genus Amycolatopsis; species Amycolatopsis sp. WAC 04197. The sequence continues at coordinate 2,499 of NZ_QHJK01000017.1, forward strand.
GTCGCCGCCGGCGAACACCGTCGCGCAGCGGGCGGAGAACGGGTTCGGCCAGGGGACCGTCGTGGCGAGCCCGTTCGGGCTGGCGGTCGCCACCGCGACGGTCCAGTCGGGGAAGGTCCCGGTGCCGACGCTGGTGCGGGGGATGACCACCACGTCGTCCGGGCTCGGCAAACCGATCAAGCCGGAGGTGCTCGACGCGCTGCGCGGGATGATGCGCGAGGTAGTCACCGACGGCACGGCGACACTGCTCAAGCCCTTGCCGGACGTCCGGGGCAAGACCGGGACGGCGCAGTTCGGCGACGGAACGCATGCGCACGGCTGGTTCGTCGGCTACACCGGGGACCTGGCCTTCGCGGTGTTGACGACCGACGCGGGGACGTCCAGGCCCGCGGTCGAGGCCGCGCAGCGCTTCCTGACGGGGCTCGGCTAGCCGCCAGGTCGTAGGCTGGGCCCATGTCCGTTCGCTCCCCCTTGAAGCCCGGCGTCCAGACGCCGAGGCGAGTCGTCCCCGCCGGCATCGCCCGTCCCGAGTACGTCGACCGGCCGGCGCCGAAACGCGACACGGGCAACGGGGTCCGCACGCCCGAGGTGATCGAGGCGATGCGGGTCGCGGGCCGGATCGCGGCGCAGGCGCTGGAGGAGGGCGGCAAGGCCGTCAAGCCCGGTGCGACCACCGACGACATCGACAAGGTGATCCACGAGTTCCTGCTGGACAACCACGCGTACCCGTCGACGCTCGGCTACCGCGCGTTCCCGAAGTCGTGCTGCACCTCGCTCAACGAGGTGATCTGCCACGGCATCCCGGATTCGACGGTGATCGAGGACGGCGACATCTGCAACATCGACGTCACCGCGTTCATCGGCGGCGTCCACGGCGACACCAACGCGACCTTCCTGGCGGGCGACGTCTCGGAGGAGGCACGGCTGCTGGTCGAGCGCACACGCGAGGCGACCATGCGCGCCATCAAGGCCGTCCGCCCCGGCAGGCAGCTCAACGTCATCGGCCGCGTCATCGAGTCCTACGCGAAGCGGTTCGGCTACGGGGTCGTGCGGGACTTCACCGGCCACGGGGTCGGGCCGGCGTTCCACACCGCGCCGACCGTCCTGCACTACGAGGAGCCGTCCGTCGAGACGGTGATCGAGCAGGGCATGACCTTCACGATCGAGCCGATGATCACCCTCGGCACAATCGACTACGACATCTGGGCCGACGACTGGACCGTCACCACCAAGGACAAGAAGTGGACGGCCCAGTTCGAGCACACCCTTGTGGTGACCGAGGACGGCGCGGAGATCCTCACGCTGCCGTAAGTACATGAAGGCCCCCTTCCTTGCGCCAGGCGCAAGGAAGGGGGCCTTCATGTACTTCAGGGTCAGGCGTCGTCCTGCTCCACCCTGGCCAGGAGTTCGTCCAGGAAACCGCACGCCTCGGTGGCGGCCCGGTCGGCGTCGCGGTCGGCGATGGCCTCGGCGAGGCCTTCATGCCCTATCTCCGGCAGATACTCGCGCCCCGGCGTCACGTTCGACGTGGCGGCCACGCTGGCCGTGATCACCTCGGTGAGCCCGCGGTACATCTCGGTCAACAGGGTGTTATGTCCACTTTGGACGACGGCGAAGTGGAATTCCGCGTCGAGGCGGGCGAAGTCCTCCCAATGGCCGTCGCGCAGCTCGGCGTTGCGGCGTTCGAGCAGGGACCGCAGCTCGACGACCTCCTCCTCGGTCCGCGACACGGCCGCGAGCCGGGCCCCCTCGACCTCGAGGATGCGCCGCACCTGCAGCACCTCGCGCAGTTCGGAACCGCAGAGCCGCCGGATGGCGCCCGAGACCTCGCTCGTCGCCCGCACGTAGGTTCCGTCGCCCTGGCGGACCTCGAGCAGCCCCGTGTGCGCGAGCGCGCGAACGGCCTCGCGGACGGTGTTGCGCCCGACGCCGAGTTGCCCGGCCAGCTCGGGTTCCGTCGGAATCCGCTGACCGATGGGCCATTCTCCCTGCGTGACGGCGTCACGCAGCTGCTCGATGACCTGATCGACCAGGCCGGCACGGCGCGTGGTGGCCAATGGCACAGCGTTGTCCCTTCATCCAATCATCCTATGTATGTGATACTAGCCGACGTGCGTGTCGACTCTCGAGAATCCGTGGCCCCGTTCGACGAAAGCCTTGAACTCGAAGGCTCGATCGAAACGGAGTGGCGGCCGGGAGTGATCACCGGCGGCGTTCTGCTCGGTGTCGCGGTGATCCTGGTGGCCCTCAATCTGCGGCCCGCGATCACCAGTATCGGCCCCATGCTCGGCGAAATGCGCGACGACCTCGGCGCCACGGCGACCTGGGCCGGCGTGCTCACCACGCTTCCTGGCCTCTGTTTCGCCGCCGCCGGACTCGCCGCGCCGCTACTGGCCCGCCGGTTCGGCATCGGCGCGGCCATCGCGTCCGCGCTTTCGGTGCTGGCCGTCGGCCTGGTGCTGCGCGTGATCGACGGACCGTACGTCGTGCTCGGGGGAACCCTGGTCGCCACGGCGGGAATCGCCTTGGCGAACGTACTGATCCCGGTCGTCATCAAGGACTCCTTCCCGGCACGTGTCGGCATGATGACCGGCGTGTACACCGCCGCTCTGCAGGGCGGGGGCGCCCTGGGGTCCGCGCTCACCCCTCCCTTGGAGAACGCGTTCGGCGGCTGGCGCCAAGGTCTCGGCGCCTGGTCGGTACTGGCGGTGCTCGCACTCCTCGTCTGGATTCTCGCAGCCCGCGGTGCGGGACGTGCGCCCGTTGCCGAGGCAGGCAAGCAGGGTAGCGGGCGATCGCTCCTGCGTAGCCCCCTTGCGTGGATGGTCACGCTTTTCTTCGGCACTCAGGCCTTTTTGGCCTACGTCGTGATGGGCTGGCTGCCGGAAGTGATGATCGACGCGGGGGTGAGCAAGGGTGATTCCGGGCTGCTGCTCGGGTTGATCTCGCTCATCGCCGTCCCGATCAGTCTCGTGGTGGCGCCGATGGCCGCCCGGCACAAGAGCCAGAGCCCGTGGATCGTCGGACTGGGCGTTCCCGGCTTCGTCGGCATGGTCGGCATGATGGTCGCGCCCGCCGCCTCGCCGCTGCTCTGGTGCCTCCTCATCGGGCTCGGGATGAGCGTCTTCTCGCTCGCACTGACGGTGATCGCGCTGCGGGCGCGCACCGGCGAGGACACCGCGCGGCTGTCGGGGATGGCGCAGGGCATCGGCTACCTGATGGCGGCCGTCGGGCCGTTCCTCTTCGGGCTGCTTCACGACCTCACCCACGGCTGGACCGTCCCCTGGATCATGATGCTCGCGGTCTTCGCCGCCCAGATGACCTTCGGTGCCTTCGCCGGTCGTCGCCGCTTCGTCTGAACGCGTTCAAAAAACTTCTTGACCCGTCCCGGGGCGGAGCCATAGCCTGAGCGAGTTGAACCTGTTCAAAAAACTCGGTCCTGGGGGTCGGCGTGGTGGAGGGACTGGCGTACGGCTCGGCTCTGGCGTGTTTCGCCGCGGTGTGCGTCGCCGTGGTGCCGGAGCAGGCGCCCGCGGTGCTCTCGCCGCACGAGTTCTACCGCGCCGTCGACCGGGTGTGCGTGCAGGTGTGGAAGGACAGTGGCGCCGAGATCCAGCGCTACTGGCCGGATCCGGAGGGGGAGGCCGCGACGGAGCTGCGCAAGTGGCAGCACTACGTCGCGGTGAAGGTGGACGACGCCAAGGACGTCCTCAAGGGGGCGACGAGGGTCCGCACGGTGCCAGGAGGGGCGGCATCGGCGCGGGAGGAGTTCTTGGCGGCGATCCGCCGGTACGTCGAGGCGGGTGAGCGGTTCTCGGGGGAGGGGGCCCGCTCGCCCGCCCTGATGGCCGTCTCGGACACCACGGGCAACGCCGTCGGCGAGCTGGCGGCGCGGAACGGGGCCCGCGCCTGCGACCGCGTCGTCTGACCGGCGCATTTAGTCCTCTGAACGCGCCCGGGGTAAGGCGCATTCAGAGGACCAAATGCGGTCGGGGGTCAGTCCAGGGGCAGGTTCAGCAGCGCGTTCTCGACCAGTTCCGGCATCGCCGGGTGGATCCAGTACTGCCCGCGCGCCATGCTCTTCGCGTCCAGCCCGAAGCTCATCGCCTGGATCAGCGGCTGGATCACCGAAGACGCCTGCGGGCCGATGATGTGCGCGCCCAGCAGCTGCCCGGTGGCCGGGTCGGCGAGCAGTTTCGCGAAGCCGGTCGTGTCCTCCATCGCCCAGCCGTACGCGATGCCGGCGTAGTCCTGATGCGACGTCACGTACGACACGCCACGCTCGCGCGCCTCGCGTTCGGTCAGCCCGACGGAGGCGACCTGCGGCGAGGTGAACACCGCGTGCGGGACGAACCGGTGGTCGGCTTCGATCCGCTCGTCCGGGTGCAGCAGGTTGTGCTGCACCACGCGCTGCTCGTGGTTGGCGACGTGCTTCAGCTCGAAGACCGACGAGATGTCGCCGAGCGCGTAGATCCCGTCGACCACGGTCTGCTGGTACTCGTCGACCACGACGTGCCCGCGCTCGCCCGTGGTCACGCCGGTGACGGCGACGTCCAGGAGGTCGGAGTTCGGCGTGCGGCCGGTCGCGACCAGCAGCACGTCGGCCTCGACGGTTTCGGCGCCCTCCGGGCCTTCGAGGTCCAAGGCGACACCCGACGCGGTCTTGCGCGCGCGGACGGTCTTGCGGTCGAGCCGGACGTCGAACCGCTGCGCGGCCAGCTCGGTGAACCGGGCGCTGACGTCGTCGTCCTCGGACCGCAGCAGCGCGCCGGAGCGGTTGACCACGGTCACGTCCGCCCCGAACGAGGCGAAGACGTGCGCGAACTCGGCCGCGATGTACCCGCCGCCGAGGATCACGATGCTCGACGGCAGCTCGTCGAGCCGCATCACCGTGTCGGAGGTGTGGTAGCCGGTCTCGGCGAGGCCGGGGACGTCCGGGATCACCGGCCGCCCGCCGGCGGCGAGCACGAACTTGTCGGCGGTGATCGTCTCGGCGGGGCGGCCGTCGGAGTAGCTGACCCGAAGTTCCTTGTGCCCGGTGAAGCGGCCTTCGCCCTCGTACACGGTGACGTTCTTGTTGTCCTCGTGCTGAACGCGGTACTCCCGGCCGCCCTCGGCGATCGGGTCGATCCGGCCGAAGATCCGGTCGCGCACGTCGCGCCAGCGGACACCGGTCAGCTCCTCGTCGACGCCGAACTTCGACGACGTGGCGGGGGTGGCCGCGACGTTGGCGGCGTGCACGAACATCTTCGTCGGGATGCAGCCCACGTTCAGGCAGGTGCCGCCGAACGTGCCCTTCTCCACGATCGCCGTGTTCCAGTCCGCGAAACGCGGGTCGAGGATCGAGTTGCCCGATCCGGTACCGACGATCACCAGGTCGTAGTGGGGCACGCTGTCTTCCTTTGCGGCGGGAGCGGGGATGGTTCCGACTCTAGCCAACTTGTCACGGCGGCCGGTTGTTCCCGGTTCAGCGGCCGGTGGAGCTGAAGTGCATCCGGTCCGTCGGCGTCGTCCAGGAGCCGCCCCACGTCCAGCCGATCGCGGCGAAGGCGGCCACCGTCGGATCGCCGGCGGTGATCATCCCCGGCCGCCGGTTTCCCCGATCGACGTACGCCGACGCGAGTTCGGGCAGGACGAGGTCGCCCTTGGTGTACGGGTTGCAGAACGGGTCGACGTCGATCGCGAGCCCATAGGCGTGCGCCGACCAGTTCGTCAGGCCGCGAGCCGGACGGCAGACGAAGGCGGTGGTGTTGTTCCCGTCACCCGTCGGGGGAGCGGTGAGTTCGGCGGGGGCGGTGACGCGCATTTCCTCGATCGGGAATTTCGCGGCGAACAACCGCCCGAACACGGTGACGACGGCGTTCGCCACCGACGCGTTCACGAGCATTTCCCCGGTGTGCGCGCGGCCGTCGAAACCCCAGAACGACAACGTGAGATAGCGAAGTTCGCCTGCCTTGACCGGGCAGGCGGGCTGCCAGGTGCTGCGCGCGAGAACCCCTGCGGGAACGGGATTCACCGTGCCCGCGAACCGGTTCCCGGCAGGCGGAGGCAACAGATCGGCGGTCGGCAGGGAACGGTTCGCCAGTACCGGAGGAGTCGGGAGGATCTGCCCGAAACCGTCACGGCGCAAGGGAAGCGGCTTCGCGCCGACCTGCCAGACCGGCGCGGGCGGTGGGGCCGATGTGGCCGGAGTCGTTGCCGCTGAAGAGGTTTCCGGGGGAGGGCCGGGAACTGGGCTGGGCGGCGCGGGGCTCGCACACGAGGAGAGCAGAAGGGCCGTTGCCGCCAGAACCGTCGCCGTAGCCCGCACGACGTCCAGGGTGACAGATGCGTTCGGTGAGCACAGTTCCACCCGTTTCAGTGACACCGCATCGGGCTTTCTCCGATTAGGGTATTCGCGATCGCTCGTGTACGCGCTGGAGTCGAATGACTTCCCAGGGTTTGACCGTACGTACGCCCCGGTGAAGGGACAGAACATGCCCAAGAAGTCACGTCGCACGCTGCTGCTCGCGGTCGGAGCGGTCCTCGCGACGGCGGTGATGGTGCCGGTCGCGGTCAACAGCGCGTCCGCGGACGACAGCGCGGTGAGTGGCCCCGATCAGGCCGCCCAGCCGCGGATCGTGGGCGGTGGCAAGGCTTCGGTTTCGCAATACCCGTACGCGGTCTACTTGGCCGATCGCGGCGGCAACCAGTACTGCGGAGCGGTGATCGTCAGCTCCACGACGGTCGCGACGGCGGCGCACTGCGCGGTCGCGGTCAAACGCGCCGACGTCCGCGTGGTCGCGGGGCGCGAGGACAAACGTTCGCGCGACGGCGTCGAGCTGCGGGTCTCGAAGATCTGGGTCAGCCCCGACTACAGCGGCGATCCCGGCAAGGGCGACGACATCGCGGTGATGACGGTCAGCGGCCAGCTGCCGTACCGGCCCGCGAAGGTCGCGGACAACGGCAACGCCGACCTGTACCAGGAAGGCACGAAGGCGACGGTCCTCGGCTGGGGCCGGGTCGCCGACGGCGGCGCGCGGTCGGACTACCTGCGCAGCGCGGTCGTCCCCGTGGTCAGCGACAAGACCTGCCGCACCGCGTACTCGGGCTACGACCCGAGCGACATGGTGTGCGCCGGCTACGACGAGGGCGGCGTCGACGCCTGCCAGGGCGATTCGGGCGGACCGCTCATGGTGGGCGACACGCTGATCGGCATCGTGTCGTTCGGCGAAGGCTGCGCGAAGGCGGGCAAACCCGGCGTGTACACCCGCGTCTCCCACTTCGCGAACGAGATCTCCCAGCAGAAGAACCGGGGCCTGATCGGCTGATCGGTGCCTTCTTCACGCCCGATGTGCTAACAAGTGGGCGTGAGCACCGACACCCCGATCATCGAGACCTCGTCGTTCCCGCTGTCCGTCGCCGGTGACGAGATCACCGCCGCGCAGCTGCACGGCATCCTCCGCCTGCGCGTGGACGTGTTCGTCGTCGAGCAGGACTGCGCCTATCACGAGATCGACGGACGCGACCTCCTGCCCGGCACGCGGCACCTCTGGATCGGCGGTTCCGTCGCCGTCGACTCGTACCTGCGGGTGCTGCAGGACGCCGGCGGCACCTTCCGCATCGGCCGGGTGTGCACGGCCGTCCGCTCACGCGGCAAGGGGCTCGCGGGACGGCTGATGGAGACCGCCCTCGCGGGGATCGGGGACGCGCCGTGCGTCCTCGACGCGCAGACGTACGCGACGAAGTTCTACGCCAAGTACGGCTTCGTGGTGGAGGGCGAGGAGTTCATGGAGGACGGGATCCCGCACCTCACGATGTGGCGCCGGGAGGCGCCGCGGCCGTGATCACCCCGACCGCGCGGTCCACGTCGGCCTCGGTGAGGTCGGCCCGCGCGGTCAGGCGCAGGCGGGAGATGCCGTCGGGCACGGACGGCGGCCGGAAGCAGCCGACGCGCACGCCCTGATCCGCGCAGGCGGCCGCCCACGCGACGGCCGCCTCCGGCGACGGTGCCTGCACCGAGATCACCGCGGCGTCCGGGAGACCGACCCGGAAACCCGCCGATTTCAGTTGCATCGCAAGGTTTCCCGCGGCTTCGGTCACCTTGGTGGCCAGCTCCGGCTCGGCCTTCAGCGCGGTGAGGGCGGCCAGCGCGGCGGCGGCACTGGCGGGCGCGAGCCCGGTGTCGAAGATGAAACTGCGCGCGGTGTCCACGAGATGTTTGATCACGCGACGCGGCCCGAGCACCGCTCCGCCTTGCGCCCCAAGGGATTTCGACAGCGTGATCGTGGTGACGACGTCCGGCGCGCCGGAGAGCCCGGCCGCGTGGACGGCGCCGCGGCCGCCCTCGCCGAGGACGCCGAAGCCGTGCGCGTCGTCGACGAGCAGCGACGCGCCGTGCTCCCGGCAGACACCGGCGAGTTGCTCCAAGGGGGCGATGTCACCGTCGACGGAGAACACGGAATCGGTGACGACGAGCGCGCGCGGTTTGCGGCGGGTCGCCAGCGCGTGCTTGAAGGCGTTCGGGTCGCTGTGCGCGACGGCGGCGATGTCCGACCGGGACAGGCGGCAGCCCTCGATCAGCGAGGCGTGGATGTACTTGTCCGTGACGATCGCGGAATCCGCGCCGGACAGGGCCGTGACGGCGCCGAGGTTCGCGGTGAACCCGGACGAGAAGACCAGCGCGGCCTGCGTGCCGCAGAAGCGGGCGAGTTCGTGCTCGAGTTCGGCGTGGACCTCGGTGGTGCCGGAGACGAGACGGGAGCCGGTGGCCCCGGCGCCCCAGCGCAACGCGGCCGCGGCCGCCGCGCCGGCGACACGCTTGTCCCTGGCGAGCCCGAGGTAGTCGTTTCCGGCGAGGTCCAGCTCCGGCTCCTGCGCCTGCCGGATGCGCAGCTTGCGCACCAGCCCGGCCTCGGCCCGCTTCTCCGCCTCCACGTCGAGCCAGTCGAAGACCTGGTCGGGCGGGAGGTTCTGGGAGGCGGGGCCGGGAGAAGTCACGTCCCGCAGTCTCCCATCCGCCGTTTCCCGATGGACGTGGTGGTCCCCACTCCGAACGCAAGGAAAGGTCCTTTCCTCGCAAATTTTGCAAGGAAAGGACCTTTCATGGCACTAGCCGCCGGAGGAACCGGCTTCAGTCACTTCAGCTGTCGTAGCTGCGACGCGGGCGTCCGCCCGGACGCTGCGGACGGCCGTTGCCGCCACCGCCCTCGCCACGACGCGGACGGCCGCGGAAGCCACCGGGACGGCCGCCTTCGCGGTGACCGTGACCCTCGCGCGAACCCTGGTAGCCGCGGTCGCCGCCACCGTAGCCGCGGCCACCGCCGCGACGCGGGGACTCACGACGGCGCTCGACGACCGGCTCGCCGCTGGGCTGCCGCGCACCGGTGATACGGGCGAGCTCGGCGTCACCCGGGCGGATCGTGGTCTGCTCGGCGCGGACGCCGGCGCGGTCGGTCATCCGGCGCACCATGCGGCGCTGGTCGTGGGTGACCAGCGTGACCACGACACCGGACGCCCCGGCGCGCGCGGTGCGGCCGGCGCGGTGCAGGTAGTCCTTGTGGTCGGCGGCCGGGTCGACGTGCAGCACCAGCGAGATGTCGTCGACGTGGATACCGCGCGCGGCGACGTCCGTGGCGACGAGGACGGGCGCGTAGCCCTCCTTGAAGTCCGCGAGGACGCGGTTGCGCTGGCCCTGGGTCTTGCCGCCGTGCAGGGCGGCCGCGTGGACGCCCTTCTCGCGCAGGCGCTCGGTCAGGCGGTCCACGTGGTGCTTGGTGCGGACGAACATGATCGTGCGGCCCTCACGGGCGCCGATCTCGGTGATGATGTCCTGCTTGTCCTGGTGCGACACCTGGAACACGTGGTGGTCCATGGTGGTGACGCTCGCGGTCGACGGGGCGACCGAGTGCGTGACCGGGTCGGTCAGGTACGCGCGGACCAGCCGGTCGACGTCGCCGTCGAGGGTGGCCGAGAACAGCAGGCGCTGGCCGCGGGCCGGGGTCAGGTCGAGGATCTCGCGGACCTGCGGCATGAAGCCCATGTCGGCCATCTGGTCGGCCTCGTCGAGCGCGACGAAGTTGACGTCGGACAGCGACGCGGTGCCCTGGCGGACGTGGTCCGACAGCCGGCCGGGGGTGGCGATCAGCAGGTCGACGCCGCGGGAAAGCGCGTCGGCCTGGCGGGTGAAGGCCATGCCGCCGACGGCGGTGCGGCACCACAGGCCGAGGGCCTTGGCCAGCGGGGTCAGCGAGTCGGCGACCTGCATGGCCAGCTCGCGGGTCGGGACCAGGATCAGCGCGCGGGGGTGCTTCGGCCGGGCGCGGCCGCCGTTGAGCCGGGTCAGCATCGCGAGGCCGAAGGCCAGGGTCTTGCCGGAACCGGTCTGGGCGCGGCCGAGCACGTCGCGACCGGCGAGCGCGTCGGGGATGGTCGCCGACTGGATCGGGAACGGGGAGGTGATACCGGCGTCGGCCAGCGCCCGCAGCAGCGGGTCGGGAAGGCCGAGTTCCGCCCAGGTCTTCGCCTTGACCGTCTCGACGGCGTCTTCGCGCAGCATCGCGTCACCCGCGGGGCGGGTGCGCGGCTTGCGGTGCTGACGCGCCGACGGTGAGACGTGGCCGGAGTTGAACGTGACTGTCACAAATGCCTCTCGGACGTGGCACGTCGCAAGGAGGCCCGGGCTGCCCGCACGCAGGCAGGGCAAGATGGTGTGCACAGATGGGCGTTCACAGGGACGAACCCGGCACACCGCGTCTGCGTGACACCGCGCGCCAATGGATTGATACGGATACCGCGAGCCATTCGGTTGGCTTTGGAGGCGACGGACACCAACTCATCCACGCCGCCGGTTGCGGTCTGTCACTACTGTACCGGACCGTTATCCGGCCTCCCAACTGGAGGGAGGGATTGTGGGCAGGGTCTCCACAGCGGGGTCTTTCCCGGCGTGATCGTGCCGGGAAAGACCCCTTCGAGACACTGTGGACGGTCAGCGGAGGCCCGCGATCTCCTGCAGCTCCTCGATCAGCTCCGGCACCGCCGTGAGCCGCTCCGGCAATCCCCGCGAGTGGAACCACGTCGCGATGTTCCGCACGTCCCGCGCGAGGAACTCCAGCCCGCCGGGATTGGCCACGATGTCGACCACCTGGGGGAGGTCGATCACCATGATCCGTTCGCGGTGCACGAGCAGGTTGTACGCCGAGAGGTCACCGTGCGCGAGCCCCTGCGACGCCAGCAGTTCCAGCATCGCCGAGGTCTGGAACCACAGTTCCCGCAACTGGTCGGGCTCCGGCCGGACCTGCGCCAGCCGCGGCGCGGCCGTCTCGCCCTCGCCGAGGAATTCCAGCAGCAGTTCGGTGCCGTCGCGCTGCACCGGGTACGGCACGGGCGCGCCGACCGACCAGAGCCTGCTCAGCGCGCCGAACTCGGCCACGGCCCACTGTTCGGCGATGAGGTTGCGGCCGAAGCTGCTGCGCGACTCCATCGCCCGCATCTCCCGCGAACGCCGCATCCGCCTGCCTTCGAGGTAGCCGGCGTCACGATGGAACAGCCGGTGCTCGCCGCTGCGGTACCGCTTGGCGGCGAGCACGGTGCCGTCGGTGCCGGGCAGGTTGCGCCGGACGAGATGGACGTCCGCTTCCTTGCCGGTTTTGAGGATGCCGAGCTCGGTGTCGACCGCCGCCAGTTCGGTGATCACCCAGTCCGGGCGCGGCAGCGGTCCTTGCTCCGCTTCTCCCCAGGTGCTCCAGCGGTCGGCGCCGTCGGGGATGGCGGTCTCGGTGTAGGCGTCCTCCCGCAACCGGGCGAGGCGGACGCGTTCGGCTTCGGTGAGCCGTCCGCCTCGGGTGGGTTCGGGTTCGTCGTCGAAACGGGCACGACGGGTGCGGCGAGGACGTTGTTCGTAAGACTCTTCGAGATCGTGCTTGCGCACTGGTGGGTTCTCCTAGATCAGGGATGCCCCACCGGGCGAGCGTCGTGGCTCCGCGCTCAGCCGCGAGGGGCGAGTGGATGGGGGCGGCCAAGGCCCCGGACAGTCATCAGCACGAGGCACCTCCCTGTCGCATCCACCGGCTCCCTGCCGGATCGCGGACGATCATCCCCGACCCCCACGGCCGTGCGCAACCGATTTAATTCCCGGTGCGGTGAAGTACATGAAGGCCCCCTTCCTTGCGCTAGACGCAAGGAAGGGGGCCTTCATGTACTTGGCAAGGTGTGAAGGGCGAGTTTCTTCGGCTGAGCCGCGGGAAGGGGGCCTTCACGCGCGGCCGTTGTGACCGGTGGTGCGCCCGGGGTACGCGTGGCGATTCCGAGGTCCGTGAAGGCCTCCTTACCTACCCTGAAGGTAGTGAAGGGGGCCTTCACGGACCTCGGTACGCGCTAGGCCGATCGCAGCCCCGCCAGCTCACTCCGCGACCGCACCTTCAGCTTCCGCAGCACGCTCGCGACGTGCTGTTCCACCGTGCGCCGGGACAGGAACAGCACCTCGGCGATCTCCCGGTTGGTGTGCCCCGCGGCCAGCAGGCGGGCGACGTCGCGCTCCCGTGGCGACAGCTCGTCGCCGTAACCACGGCGGCCGCGTCGCGAGGGGGCGACGGCGCCGGTGGACCGGAAGGCGTGGCGGCAACGCGCGGCGTCACGCGTCGCGCCGAGGTGGTCGAAAGTCTCCGCTAGCGACGCGAACGTCTCTGCGACGTCCTCGTTGCGGGCCAGACGGCAGCGCGCGGCCCGTTCGGCGACCAGCGCGGCGTGATAGGGCGCGGGGAGCGCCTCGAAGCGGGTCCGCGCCTGCTCGAAGGCCTCGATCGCCTCCGCGTGGTCGCCCCGGGACGCCGCGACGAGCCCGCGGTTCGCGGCGAGCGCGGCCCGGGTCGACGGTGCGTCGAGGTCGCCGACCTCGCGTTCGAATTCGTCCGTCAGCGCCTGCGCCTCGGCGTCCCGCCCCGTGGCGCAATACGCGTCGACGGCGGCCATGGCCAGATCGGCGCCCCAGGCCCAGACACCCTTGGCGCGCAAGAGTTCCAGCCCCTTCTCGGCCTGCGTCACGGCGGCCTCGCCGAGGTCCTGCGCGAGCAGCATGCCCGACATCCCGGCGTGCGCGGCGATCGCGACCGGGGTGAACGCGTTCTCGGGCTGATCCGCCGCGGTACCGGCGAACCGGGCGGCGGCCTCGTCCCATTCGCCGCGGGCGGCGGCGAGCAGGCCCAGCACCAGGCACAGTTCGCTGGTCACCGGCAGGAGGTCGCGGTACTCGTCGATCAGCGCGCCCGCCCGTTCGGCGAGGCCGTCCCAGTTGCCGGTGAGCCAGTCGGTGTGGACGGCCGTCGCGCGGGCGGTGCTGACGACGTACGGCGCACCGCAGTCGGCGGCGAGCTGCATCCCGCTGCGCAGCAGGCTCCTGGCCCGCCGGTGGTGGCCGGTCCAGGCGCAGGCGTCGGCGCTGTTGCAGTGCAGCCGCGCCAGATGCCGCTGTTCGTCGGCGGAACCGACGGTGGTGGGCGCCCGGTCCAGCATGTCCCAGCCGCGCGTGTCCCCGATGTGCAGCCGTGACGCCGCGTTGTTGGCCAGCAGGATGATCTTCAGCCGCCGGTCGGTGGCCCGGTCGATGAGCTCGTCCACCCGGTCCATCCAGCGCCGGTGCTCCCGCAGCGGCGTCGCGCCGACCCACGGCTGGGCGAGGACACCCATCCCGCGGCCGGCCAGATCGGGCCGGTCGGAGAGGTCGTTGACGGCGATCTCGATCTCGGTCCGCGCCGCCTCCAGCCCGCCCGCCTGGCGCACCAGCAGGAGCCCGAGCCCCAGCCGGACCTCGCCGCTCAGCCGTCCGGACAGCCTGCCGTCGGTGAGCAGCCGCTCCAGCGCCGGGACGACTTCGGTCTGCGCGAGTCCGTTGCACGCCACCGAGCTGAACTTGACCGCGAGTCTGTCCACATCGGACGGTTGAAGGCCCGGTTCGTCGAGCAGGGTGCGGAGCAGATCGGTCGCGGTGGCGAGATCGCCGACCGTCGACGCCTGATCCGCGGCGGCTTCGCCGTACTTCAGGGCACCGGCCCGGTCGCCCGCCTTCCGGCAGTGTTCTGCCAGTCGCACCAAGGACTGCGGGAGGCGGTCGCGCAGCAGGCGCGCGGCCCGCCGGTGCAGTTCCTGGCGGTCGGGACCGGGGATGGTGAGGTACGCAGCCTGGCGGGCGAACGCGTGCCGGAAGCCGTATCTGCCTTCGCCGGACTCGACGAGGACGTTGCGTTCGAGCGCGAGGACGAGCGCGCGGCGGGCCCGTTCGGGGGTGAGCGCGGCCGCGGCGGCCAGCAGGTCCGAAGTGGACGGTGTGCCGAGGACGGCGGCGGCCTCGGTGATCCGCCGGGCGGCCGGTGGCAGCGCCATGAGGCGTTCGACCGTCGCTTCCCGCAGCAGCGCCGGGACTTCGACGGTGTCGAGCAGACGTCGCGCGGTCGCGCCGTCGGCGTGCACCGCGCCTTCGACGCCGCCGATCGCGTGCACGATCTCCTCGACCACGAACGGGATCCCAGCGGTCCGCTCGTGCAGCCGTGCGGCGAACTCGGCGGAGACGTTCGCTTCGCCGAGCAGCGCCGAAACCAAGGACTGGACGCCATCGCGGTCCAACGGCCGGAGGGTGACGAGCGCGTGGGCGGTGCCGGGGGCGGGCCGGTAGGCGCTGCCGAGCGGGATGCCGCCGGGAGTCTCCTCGCGCCGGTACGTGAGCAGGAGCGTCAGGCCCGCGGGCGGTTCGGTCATCAGGAACCGCAGCAGGCGGCGGGAACCGTCGTCCGCCCAGTGGAGGTCTTCGACGAGCAGGATGTGCGGGCCCAGCGAGCCGAGCAGTTCCCGGACTGCGCGGAAGAGCTGGTGACGTTCGGTCCTCGGATCGGACGGCCGCGGCGGCGGCTGAGGCAGGAACGCCGCGAGCTCGGGCAGGTACGGCGCGAGGACACCGGTCACCGGGCTGAGCTCACGCGCCGGCCGGACGTCCTTCAGTGCGTCGAAGACCACGCCGTACGGGAAAGGCTCCCGCAACGGCTGGCAGGTGGCGGTGAGGACCGGCCGTCCGGCCAGTTCGGCGCAGGCCAGCAGCTCGGTGGCGAGCCGGGTCTTGCCCACCCCCGCTTCGCCTTCGAGCATGATCACCGACGGCGAGCGCAACGCGCCGTCGAGGAGCTCGCGTAATTCCGCCTCACGGCCGACGAGTACCGGCGAACTCGTCCTGCGTCGGCAGCCACCGATCACCATGCCGGGTCACCCCCGCTTCACGAACCACACCGTTCGAGTGAACGCAGCTTAAGCGCGGTTTCGATGATCACGGAACCCGCTCGGGCGGTCATCCGACTTTCGTAGGGACGGGGGGTTTCGCCATTAGATACGTAGTCCTACGGACCATTGCCTCGCTTGTTCGCGCAGGTCCCGCCACCCGAAAGTGATTCCAGCGTGACTGCACGTCACGGCGCCGGTCTGGACCTCCGCCGGCGCGAATCACCTGTTCGAGTGAACGGAGCTCAGGAAATGCGTGGAGAACTTCGACGTCACCGGATCGCGGGTGCGGTGCTGGCCGGGGCCTGTGCGGCGGCCACGGTGGCCTTCGCCGGACCGGCCACGGCCGCCGAGGGACAGATCCGCGGTGCCGGTGTGCCGGGAGCCGTCACGGACGGGTACATCGTCTCGCTCAAGAGCGGCGACGCGGGCCTCGCGGCCAAGTACGGCGGCCAGGTGAAGGCGACCTACACCGCCGCGCTGAACGGCTTCTCGGCGAAGATGACCGAGGCGCAGGCCAAACGCCTCGCCGCCGACCCGAACGTCGACTTCGTCCAGCAGGACGCGGTCGCGCATCTGCTCGGCACCCAGACCAACCCGACCTGGGGCCTGGACCGGATCGACCAGAAGAACCTGCCGCTGGACAAGAAGTACACCTACCCGAACACCGGTTCCGGGGCGACGGTCTACGTCCTCGACACCGGGGTCGACTACCGCCAGACCGAATTCGGCGGCCGCGCGACCAGCGGGTACGACTTCATCGACAACGACAGCGACGCCCGCGACTGCCAGGGACACGGCACGCACGTCGCCGGCACGGTCGGCAGCGCCACCTACGGCGTGGCCAAGGGCGCCAAGATCGTCTCGGTCCGCGTGCTGAACTGCCAGGGCAGCGGCCAGTACTCGCAGATCATCTCCGGGATCGACTGGGTGGTGAAGAACGCGAAGGGCCCGTCGGTGCTCACGATGAGCCTCGGTGGCCCGGCCGACTCCGGGGTGGACTCCGCCGTGCGCCGCGCGGTCGCGGCGGGCATCACGAACACCGTGGCCTCCGGCAATTCCAACACCGACGCCTGCTCCACCAGCCCGGCCCGGGTGCGTGAGGCCATCACCGTCAACGCCACCCAGAGCGACGACCGCCGGTCCTCGTTCTCGAACTACGGCAGCTGCACCGACATCTTCGCGCCGGGCACCAGCATCACCTCCCTGCGCAACGGTGGCGGCACGCAGCAGATGAGCGGTACCTCGATGGCGACGCCGCACGTCGCCGGCGCGGCCGCGATCTACCTGACGTCGAACCCGTCGGCGACCCCCGCCGCCGTGGCCTCCGGTCTCGCGAACGCCGCCACCAACGGCGTCGTGACGAGCCCGGGCTCCGGTTCGACCAACAAGCTGCTGAACGTGGCGGGTCTCTGATGCGCCGCGGCGTGCGCGCCGGTGTGGTGGCCTTCGCGGCCACCGCGCTGGCCGCGCTCGCCGCGGGCAACGCCCTCGCCGCTCCGGCGGAAGGCGTTGTCGTGCAGGCGAATCAGCACTACGGCGACCAGTACATCGTCGTGCTCCACGACGTCGGCACCATGGCGGTCGAGCAGTCCTCGGCCGCGCTGACCGGCCGCTACGGCGGCGAGGTCCGGTCGGCGTACAAGAACGTGCTCCGCGGGTTCTCCGTCAAGGGCATGTCCGAACAGCAGGCCCGGCGGCTCGCGGCCGATCCCGCGGTCAAGGCGGTCTACCAGGACGGCACCGCGCGTGCCGTCGGCACGCAGGCCAACCCGACCTGGGGCCTCGACCGCGTCGACCAGAAGAACCTGCCGCTGGACAAGAGTTTCACCTACCCGAACACGGGCGAGGGCGTCACCGCGTACGACCTCGACACCGGGATCAACCCGGAGAACCCGGAGTACGAGGGGCGCGCGTCCATCGGCAAGGATTTCGTGGGCGGCAACGGGAAGGACTGCAACGGGCACGGCAGTCACACCGCGGGCACCATCGGCAGCAAGACCTACGGCGTGGCCAAGAAGGTCAAGCTGGTCGGGCTGAAGGTGCTGGGCAACGACTGCTCGGGCAACGGCCCGGACTCCGCCATCGTCGACGCGGCCGAATGGCTGACCTCGAACGGCACCAAACCGGCGGTGGCGAACCTGAGCCTGCGGATGGACCAGGTCGGGCTCGGCGACGACGTCATCAAGAAGTCCATCGCGGCGGGCTTCGTCTACGTGGTGGCGGCGGGCAACGAGAACCAGAACGCCTGCAACGTCAGCCCCGCCCGCATCCCCGAGGCGATCACGGTCGGCGCCTCGGACAGCAGCGACAACAAGTCCTCGTTCTCCAACCACAGTTCGTGCGTGGACATCTTCGCCCCTGGCAGCAACATCACGTCGCTGTCCACGTCCAACGGTGGTTCGGCGAACATGAGCGGGACGTCGATGGCCACACCGCACGTGGCCGGGGCGGCGGCGCTGTACCTCGCCGCGAATTCCGGTGCCACCGCGCAGCAGACGCGGGACGCGCTGGTGAACAACGCCTCCGACGGCGTGCTCAAGGGACTGCCGTCCGGCACGGTCAACAAGCTGCTGAACGTGTCGTTCATCGGCGGCGGTGGCCCCACCCCGGCGTGCGGGGCCAAATCCAACACGACACCGGTGTCCATTCCGGACGCGGGTGACGCGGTGACCAGTTCGGTGACGCAGGAAGGCTGCGACGGCAAGGCGTCGGCGACGCTGCCGGTCAAGGTCGACATCGCGCACACCTACACCGGTGACCTGGCGATTGACCTGATCGGGCCGAGCGGTGCGGTGTTCGGCCTCAAGCAGGCGGGAGGGATCGGCGAGGCGAGCGGCGTGCACACGTCGTACACGGTGAACGCCTCGTCCGAACCGGCGAACGGGACCTGGAAACTGCGGGTCCGTGACGTCTACCGGTTCGACAGCGGGACGATCGAAGGCTTCTCCATCACCTTCTGAGTCCTTGCGAACGGCGGTGCGCCGCGGTCACGATGGCCGCGGCGCACTGTCGTTTTCGCTGGGAGGTCTTGGATGGAGTCCTACGATGCCGTGATCGCCGGCGGCGGGCACAACGGCCTGGTGGCGGCGGCCTATCTGGCCAGGGCCGGCCGCTCGGTGCTGGTGCTGGAACGGCGCGACGAGGTCGGCGGGGCGGCGGTCTCCTTCCGGGCGTTCCCCGGCGTCGACGTCCGGCTGTCGCGGTACTCGTATCTGGTGAGCCTGCTGCCCCGCAAGATCATCACGGAGCTCGGGCTCGGACTCGATCTCCGCAGGCGGCGGATGTCGTCGTACACGCCGGTCGGCGACGGCGGTCTCCTTGTCGACACGGGCGACGACGGCCGGACTTCGGCGTCGTTCTCCGCGCTCACCGGGTCCACAAAGGACTTCGAGGCGTGGCAACGGTTCTACGCGATGACGTCCCAGGTCGCGAAACGGACTTTCCCCACCCTGACCGAGCCTCTGGTCTCCAGGGAGGAACTGCGCTCGAGGATTGAGCCGGAAGCATGGGACGCGTTGTTCGAACGGCCGATCTCGGAAACGCTCACCGGGATGTTCGACGACGACACCGTCCGCGGCGTCGTCCTGACCGACGCGCTGATCGGCACTTTCGCCGGGGCGGGTGATTTCCGGCAGAACCTTTGCCTGCTCTACCACGTGATCGGCAACGAGACCGGCGACTGGGACGTGCCGGTGGGCGGGATGGGCGCGGTGACCG
This sequence comes from Amycolatopsis sp. WAC 04197, assembly GCF_003947475.1. NCBI lineage: Bacteria > Bacillati > Actinomycetota > Actinomycetes > Pseudonocardiales > Pseudonocardiaceae > Amycolatopsis > Amycolatopsis sp. WAC 04197. The sequence continues at coordinate 21,456 of NZ_QHJK01000017.1, forward strand.
GGGCGCTCGCGTCGGCCGCGTCTTCCGCCGGGGCCCGGCTGGTGACCGGCGCCGAGGTGCTGTCGATCGACCCGGGCGGCTCAGTGCGCTATCGGCTCGGTGACGACGAGTTCGTGGTGCGTGGCGGCCACGTGCTGGCGAATGTCGCGCCGCGGGCGCTCGCGCGGCTGCTGGGGGAGGAGCCGCCAGAGTCGCCGGAAGGCGCGCAGCTCAAGGTGAACATGGTGCTCTCGCGGTTGCCGCGGCTCCGTGATTCGAGTGTCGATCCGCGAGAGGCGTTCGGCGGGACGTTCCATGTCAACGAAGGCTACGAGCAGTTGGCGAAGGCCTATGCCGAGGCCGCCGCGGGCCGGATCCCGTCGTTGCCGCCGTGCGAGATCTACTGCCACTCGCTGACCGACCCGTCGATTCTCGGCCCGGCCGAACAGGCCGCCGGGGTGCAGACGCTGACGTTGTTCGGGCTGCACATGCCCGCCCGGCTGTTCGAGGGCCGCAATGATGCCGCGCGTGACGAGGCGCTGCGCGCGACGTTGTCCTCTTTGGACAGTGTGCTGGCCGAGCCGATCGAGGACTGTGTGCTGCGTGCGCCGGACGGCCGGTTGTGCGTCGAGGCGAAGACGCCGCTGGATCTCGAAGCCGAGCTGGGGTTGCCCGCGGGACACATCTTCCATCGGGATCTTTCGTGGCCTTATGCCGCGGATGTCGATCAGGTCGGGCTTTGGGGCGTCGAGACGGCGCACGAGCGGGTGTTGGTGTGTGGCGCCGGTGCCGTGCGGGGTGGTGGCGTCTCCGGTATCCCCGGGCACAACGCGGCCATGGCGGTGCTGGCCCGATCCTGAAACGTCATGAAAGGGCCGTTCAGGACGAAATATGTCCTGAACGGCCCTTTCATGACACTCGCTACTGGACGGTGAGGGTGTAGGTGGCGGTGGCGGTCTTGCCGGCCGAGTCCTTCGCGGTGACGGTCACCGGATACGTGCCCCGCTGGAAGGGCGCGACCACCTGCATGGTCGAACTGCCGCCGCTCGAGATCGTCTGCGGGTTGAAGAACGGGGCGAACGGCAGCCCTTGCCCGGACGCCGACAGCGTGATCGTGCCCGCGCCCCCGGTGGCGGAAACCGTGACGTTGCTGAAGAAACCGGGTTGCGCTGTCCCGCTGGCCGGGCTCAGGCCCACCTTGAGGTCGCCGGGCTGCGGCCCGCCCGCGCCGACGGTCAGTGTCAGGTTCGTGGTCGCGGTGTCGGTGGTGCCCTTGCCCGAGATCGTGACCGCGTAATCCTTTTCGGCCGTCCCGGCGGGAACCTCGATGCTCACCTTCGCGGACTCACCCGAGGTGATCGACGCGGGCTGGAACGTCGCCGTCGCGCCTTGCGGCAGCCCCGAAGCGCTGAGATCGACCTTCTCCGCGCCGTTCTTGCCCGGTTTGCTGGTCACCGTGGCCGAAACGTACTTGCCCGGCTCGACCTTGAGCGAGGACGGCGTCACCGCGAGCGAGAACGTCTCCGGGTTCTGCGGCTCGCCGATCTGCTGCTTGACCCAGTCGCCCATGTCGTTGTTGAGCCTGCCGTAGACGCTGTACCACTTGAAGTCGCTGCGGCTCCACGACGCGACGCCGACGATCTTGCCGTCCACCACGAGCGGCCCACCGCTGTCGCCCGGCAGGATGGTGACGTGGCCGTCGCTGTAGCCGCTGCAGATCATCGTGGCTTCCTTGAAGCCGGCACCGACACCGTTGCAGTTGCTGCCCTGCACGATCGGCAGGGTGAACTTGTGCAGTTCGACGTTGCGGGTGTCGTCGTTGAAGTCCTTCTTGCCGTAGCCGAGCCCCAGCCCGGACTTGCCCGGCTTGTTCAAGTCCGTGTCGGCCGACGTCGCGACCTTCGCGTACTGGCCGCCGGGCACCGGGATGTCGGCGTCCGTGGTGACCACCGCGACGTCGTAGCCCTGGTCGAAGTTGACGTACTTCGGGTGCTTTTCATAGCTGACGACGCCGATCCGCGTTCCGCCACCGGCGTTCAGGTCGTCGAGCCCGTAGAGGAACGACTTCTCCCCGGCCGCGTCCTTGCAGTGCGCGGCGATCAGGATCTTGCGCGGCGCGACGACCGACCCGGTGCAGGTCTGCCCCTGCGGTCGCGTCCCGCCTTCGCGCAGGCCCGCGATGATGAACGGATAGTCCGTGACCGAGGCGGGCGTGCCGCCGATGGAGTTCGTATGCGGTCCGGAGGGGACGACCGCTTGGTCTGTCGGGGTGACCGCGGTCAGGTCCGCGGCGGCCGCCGGCGCGGGCAGGAGGACCGAGAGGCAACCGAGGGTGGCGGTGGCGATCCCCAGTAGCCGTTTTCTTCTGTTCACGGTGGTTCCTTTCCAGGTGGCTGGAAATCACTTTCCGCATCCGCGCCTGGTGGAACAACCGAGGAAGAAGCCCGTAGGGGTACGGAACTAATGCGCTCCGTCGCCGGTCAAGAGCTCGATACTGTGGTCACCGGTCCGTTCGACGTCGAGGCCCGCCTTGGACAGCACGCGCATCAGCTGCTCCACAGTGGACGGTTCGCTGCGGGACTTGACCAGCTCCGCGGCCAGCCGTCCCTTGTACGCCTTGTTGAAGTGACTCACCGTGGTCCGGTTGCCCTTCGCGTCCTCGGTCACGACGCGGACGGTCACCGCGTCCGGGCGGAGCTTCGCCAGTGCCGAATAGGTTCCGGAACGCAGATCGACGACGAGACCGTCGATGCCCTGGAGCACCGGTTCGAGGACCGGCTTCCACACGCTGCGGACGGTCCCCAGCGACGGGAGCGCGTTGCCGCCGGACAGCCGATACGCGGGGATCGGGTCGGTCGCCGCGACCACTCCGAACAGCGCCGAAGCCACGGCGAGGCGCTTCTCGGCCTTCGCGAGCGTCGCCTTGGTGAAGGACTTCACGTCGAGCGCGTCGTAGAGGACCCCGGTGTAGCGGCGCAGCGCGGGCATCGTGGGCGAGGTCCACAGTTCGGCGTTGCGGACGACCTCGTCGGCCTGCCGCGGCGTGATGCCGAGCGCGGCGACACTGGCCGGGACGTCACCCGCGAGTTCGACCAGCGCGTCGGCCAGCTTCGCGCGGGCCGGGTTCAGTTCCGGGAACGACAGCGCGCCGAGGTCCAGTGGCGCGCCGGTGCCGCCGGCGGCCTTGGTTTCGGAAGGGGGGAGCAGCACGAGCACCACGGAAGCGTAACTAAATGGAGTGCGTCACCCCGAGGCGCGGGCTTAGCCTCGTCCGCATGAGCCTGACCTGGCGCCCGCTGACCATGGACGACATGCCGCGACTGGCCGAGACCTTCGCCGAGGCGGAGCGTGCCGAGCCGATCGAGGAGCACTACAGCGCGGAGGATCTCGCCGAAGAGATCGGTACGCCGACCGTCGACCTGCCGACCGCGTCGACCAGCGCTTGGGACGGCGACACGCTGGTCGCCTACGGTCTGCTCCGCAAACGCGACGCGGCGGATCCGGTGCACATGATGCGGGTGGAGACGCTCGTCCATCCCGCTTATCGCGACGAAGCGATCGCCGCGCATCTCACCGGCTGGTTCGAGGAGGCGGGCAAGAAGCTCCACGCGAAGTCCCATCCGGACGTGCCGCTGGAGCTGCACGCGGCGGCCAACACCAAGCAGCGCTGGCTCTCCGAGGTACTCGTGGACGCCGGGTACGAGCACGCCCGCTGGTTCGTCGACATGCGAGCCGACCTCGGCTCGATCCCGCCGGCGAAACCGCTGCCGGAAGAGTTCCCGCTCGTCGCGTACGAGGAGAAGTACGAGGCACTCACGCTGCGATCCCGCAACGAGACCTTCGCGGATCACTGGGGGAGCACCGAGCAGTCGCCGGAAGCGTGGCGGCATCTGGTGGTCGGCGGGAAGGACTTCCAGCCGGACCTGTCGTTCCTGCTGCTGAGCCCGGAGCGGGACAGGGTGGTCGCGATGGTGCTGAGCGCGTACTTCGCCTCCGACGAGGCGGCCACGGGCGTGAAGGAGCTGTACGTCAGCCACGTCGCGACCGACGCGAGCCTTCGCGGGCGCGGGATCGCGGGCGCGCTGCTCGGGCACACGCTCGTCCAGGCCGAGGCCAAGGGTTTCCAGCGGGCTTCGCTCAACGTCGACCAGGACAACAGTCACCGTGCTCTCGGGGTTTACGAGCGGGTCGGGTTCAGCGAGTTCCAGCGCTGGGCCGGGTACGTGAAACCTGTTCCGACCTGACCGGTTGTCACCTGAAAGGGTGGATTTCGGTACAGTCGATCTTCTCGGAGAGATCGCTGGGGGTGGTAGGGCGTTGCCGGTTTCCGCACGCCTCGGCTGGCACGACCTCCCTTCGGCGACGCGTGACGCCGTCGAGCGTGAGCTCGGGTCGATGGTCCGTCGTTCGTTGTGGCAGACCCCGGAATTCGACGGCGGTGTCTCGGCGCGTCTCGAACTCGAACGCGGTCATCGCTGGGTCTTCCTCAAGGCGATCCCGGCGGGCAGCCCGCGCGCGGGCGGCTACCGGACGGAGGCCGACATCGCGCGACGGCTTCCCCCGGAGGCACCCACACCGAAGCTGCTGTCCTTTGTGGACGGTGAATGGCTGGTGCTCGTGTTCGCCGACTTCGACGGCACCAGGCCGAATCTGCGCCCGGGATCGCCGGACCTCTCGGCGGTGCTGGCCACCTTCGGCGCGCTCGGGCGCACACTCACGCCATGCCCGCTGCCCGACGTGCCGGACGCGCTCGACGATCTCGGCCCGCTCCTGCGCGGCTGGCACGAACTCGCGAAGGAACGCCCCGACGACCTCGACGCGTGGGCCGTCCGCAACCTCGACCGGCTCGTCCAGCTGGAGACGTCGTGGCATCCCTGGTCGGCCGGGGACACGTTGCTGCACAACGACATCCAGCCCGAATACCTGGTGCGGACCGGGCCGGGCCGGGTGCTCGTCACCAACTGGCGCTACCCGGCGAGGGGTGCGGGCTGGCTCGATCTGGTCGCGCTCGTGCCGTACTTGCTCGACGCGGGGCACGAGCCCGCCGACGTCGACCGGCTGCTCCGGCGCCGCCCCGTGCTGGCCGGTGTGCCGGTCTGGGCGGTCACCGCGTTCGGCGTCGCACTGGCCGGGCACGCCGAACGCGCTTGCCGGTTGCCGGAACCGCCCGCGACGACGGGGGTGCGCGCGGCGCAACGTCGTCTTGCCGGGGCGATGCGGGAGTGGCTCGCTTACCGGACCCACTGGCAGTAGCCGCTCGGCTCCTGAGTGGCCAGGACGGCTCTAACCGTCCTCACCACTCACGAGAGGTGGCGTGGTCGTCAGCTGGGCTGAAGGGAGCTTTCGCTGCGTCCGATGCGGCGAAGGGCACCTTCGCGTCTTGTTGGTGGCGCTCTGTTCGCCTTACCGCCCCAGATTTGGCGAGGCATCGGGGCCCGATCACGTTGCGAAAGCCACTTTCGCAACCTTCAACGTTGCGAAAGTGGCTTTCGCAACGCCTCGGTCGCGGCGGCGGCACCGCGGGGCGGAACTAGCCACTCACGAGGTTCAGTGGCTCGTCCCCGGCGACGTACCGCCGCAGCTGCTCGGCGACCAGCCGTTTCGCGCGCGGGTAGAACGACGCCGACCCGCCCGCGATATGCGGCGTGATGATCACGCCCGGCGAACTCCACAGCGGATGCCCGGCGGGCAGCGGTTCCGGATCGACGACGTCCAGCGCGGCGCGCAACCGCCCGGAGACGGTCTCGGCCGTGAGCGCGCCGGTGTCGATCGCCGAGCCGCGCCCGACGTTCACCACCAGGGCGCCGTCCGGCAGCGCGGCGAGCTCCGCGGCGCCGAACAGGCCCATGGTCGCGGGCGTTTCGGGCAGGATCAGCACCACGATGTCGGCGGACGGCAGCAGCTCGGCCAGCTCGCCGACGCCGTGCACCCGCTCCGCGGGCCGGGCCGTGCTCGCCACCCTGGTCACGATCGCCTCGGCCGCGACCAGTTGCCGCTCGATGGCCTGGCCGATCGAGCCGTGGCCGACCAGCAGCACCCGGCTGTCGGCCAGGGAGCGCGTGTGCTCGCGCTCCCACGACGCCGTCGCCTGCTGCGCGAACCAGCGCGGCAGATCCCGCTGCGAGGCGTGGATCAGCGCCAGCGCGTGCTCGGCCACGCTGAGGTCGTGCAGGCCGCGGCCGTTGGCCAGCTTCACTCCCGCGGGCACCAGCGGGATCAGCTTCTCCACTCCGGCGGACAACGACTGCACGAGCTTCAGGGAAGGAAGCCGGTCGATCAGCTTCATCGGCTCGGTGCCGGTGTCGTACGGCAGCACGTAGACCTCGACGTCATCGAGGCCGGTGTCGGGCAGCGGGCCCAAGCCGTCGTAGAGCCGCGCGCTCAGCCCTTCGGGCAGCTCGATGTCGGACCAGGGCAGGATGGCTCGCTCCGTCATGCCGCCATTCTGGCCATCGTGACCGGCGTCAGCCCTCGTGGGTCGCGACGCAGAATTCGTTGCCGACGGGATCGGCCAGCACCGTCCAGGCGAAACCCGGCATCTCGTGCTCGTCCAGCTTCTTCGCGCCCAGTCCGATCAAACGCTCCACCTCCTTCTCCATGTCTTCGGCCCCGAAGTCCACGTGGACCCGGTTCTTGCCCACCCGCTCCTCCGGCACGCGCTGGAACGCGAACACCGGCCCGTTCTCCTTCTTGGCGTGCAGGATCAGGAACTCGCCGCCGTGGTCCTGATCCACCTCGACCTCCAGCGCCTTCGTCCAGAACGCCGCGAGCGCGCGCGGATCCGCGCAGTCGATCGTGATCATGCCCAGTTCGATACCCATGGCGGCACGCTAGCGGCGCCCACCGACAAAACCGGGCGCCCGCGATAACCGGTTGAACCGGCCCGGGGCGGGGTGACTACGCTGCGCAGAACGTCTAAGCACGTAATTCCAGCGAGGAGCCCAGAAGTGATCACCAGGATGTCGTCGTTGTTCCTTCGCACCCTGCGTGAGGATCCGGCGGACGCCGAGGTACCGAGCCACCGGCTCCTGGTACGCGCCGGCTACGTCCGCCGGGTGGCCCCGGGTGGCTATTCCTGGCTGCCGCTGGGCCTGCGGGTGCTGCGCCGGATCGAGAACGTCGTCCGCGAAGAGATGAACGCGATCGGCGCGCAGGAGATCCAGTTCCCCGCGCTGCTGCCGAAGGAGCCTTACGAGGCCACCGGCCGTTGGACCGAGTACGGCGACGCCCTGTTCCGCCTCAAGGACCGCAAGGGCGCCGATTACCTCCTCGGCCCGACGCACGAAGAGCTCTTCGCGCTCACCGTGAAGGGTGAATACAGCTCGTACAAGGACTACCCGGTCGTCCTGTACCAAATCCAGACGAAGTACCGCGACGAGGCGCGTCCCCGCGCCGGAATCCTGCGCGGCCGCGAGTTCGTCATGAAGGACTCCTACTCCTTCGACCTCGACGACGAGGGCCTGAGCAAGTCGTACGAGCTGCACCGCCAGGCCTACACCAAGCTGTTCGACCGCCTCGGCATCGAGTACGTCGTCGTGAAGGCGACCTCCGGCGCGATGGGCGGTTCGGCCTCCGAGGAGTTCCTCGCCGTCGCCGAGACGGGTGAGGACACCTACGTCCGCAGCACCGAATCGGGTTACGCGGCCAACGTCGAAGCGGTCACCACGCCCGCTCCCGAGGCGAAGCCGATCGAGGGCCTTCCCGAGGCGAAGGTCCACCACACGCCGGACACTCCGACCATCGAGTCGCTGGTGAACTTCCTGAACAACGCCGATCTCGGCCGCACCTTCACCGCCGCGGACACGCTCAAGAACGTCCTGGTGAAGACCCGCCAGCCGGGCGCGAAGGAGTGGGAGCTGCTGGCCATCGGCCTCCCCGGCGACCGCGAGGTCGACCCGAAGCGCCTCGAAGCGTCGCTCGAGCCCGCCGAGTTCGAGCTGCTCGAAGAGGCCGACTTCGCGAAGAACCCCTTCCTCGTCAAGGGCTACATCGGCCCGAAGGCGCTGAAGGACAACGGCGTCCGCTACCTGCTCGACCCGCGCGTCGTCGACGGCACCGCCTGGGTCACCGGCGCCGACGAGCGCGACCACCACGTGGTCGACCTGGTCGCGGGCCGCGACTTCACCGGTGACGGCACGATCGAGGCCGCCGAGGTCCGCGAGGGTGACGCGTCGCCCGACGGCAAGGGCACCCTGGTCGCCGCGCGCGGTATCGAGATCGGGCACATCTTCCAGCTGGGCCGCAAATACGCGGACGCGTTCGAACTCGACGCGCTGGGCCCGGACTCCAAGCCCATCCGCATCACCATGGGTTCGTACGGTGTCGGCGTCTCGCGGCTGGTCGGCGTGCTCGCCGAGCAGAACCACGACGACCTCGGCATCGTCTGGCCGCGCGAGGTCTCGCCGTTCGACGTGCACGTCGTCATCGCGGGCAAGGACGAGACGGTCGCCGCGGGCGCCGAGAAGCTCGCCGCCGAACTGGACGCCGCCGGGATCGAGGTCGTCCTCGACGACCGCAAGGCCACCCCTGGCGTGAAGTTCGCGGACGCCGAACTCGTCGGTGTGCCGACGATCCTCGTCGTCGGGCGCGGCCTGGCGAACGGTGTCGTCGAGGTCAAGGACCGCCGCACCGGCGACCGCGAAGAGATCGCCGTCGACGCGGTCGTCGAGCACTTGGTCAAGCTCGTTCGTTCGTAATGTTCGGCAAGAAGCGCGGGGAGTCCCCGGGCTACGAGGACAACGCGGCGCTGGACGGGTTCGGGGGCTATCAGCCCTCGGACTCGTCCGGCTACACGCCCGCCTCCGAGACCCCGGCCCCTGAGCCAGAGCCGGAGAAGCCCTCGAAGCAGCCGATGTCGCGGAGCGGGCGAAGGGCCATGTACGGCTTCTTCGCGACGCTTGGCGTCATCGCGGTCGCCGCGCTCGCGAACAACGGTGACAGGTCGTCGGAGAGCAGCGCGCCCACGCCCAGGGCTCCGATCGTCTATACGCCTTCGCCTCAGGTCGTCGCGCCGCCGGTGACCGAAGGCTGGCAGTCGGTGGCCGGCAAGGACGGCGTGTACGCCTACGACGTCCCGCCGAACTGGACGCCGAAACCCGGCACGATCCACGGCTGGGAGAAGGGCACCCAGGTCCCGGGCATCACCATGGTCGCCAGCGCTTTCGTCGGGGAAGGCTATTGCCCGCAGGAGAAGCGAAGCAGGCTCGGCGGCAGCGGGGTGGCGAACATCAAGCTCGCCGACCCCGCCGCCGCGGCGAAGAAGGCGGTCGACGACCTCGCCGTCAGCGCCTACAACCCCGAAGACGGCCCGCTGACGGCCAAGATCACCGCGGAACCGCCCCAGACCACCGAGTTCACGCTCGGTACCGGCAAGAAGGTCCCCGCGAGCATCGTCCTCGCGGAGGTCGTCACCCCGCCGGGAGCGTGCGGCGCGCACCGTGCCTTGGTCGGCGTGATCGCGCCCCAGCTGGGCGAAGCCTCGGCGGCCCTGGCCGTCTATTCGGGCCAGGACGCGCCGGGCGGAGCGGATCGCGAGCTGATCCTGAAGATCCTCAAGACCTACCGCGGTGTCCCGGAGGCCGACCGCAAGACCATCACGCCGCCGCCTTCGACCCTGCGCTGAGGCTTCTTGCCCGACCGCGCGAGCTTCGCCAGCCGCAGCAGCCCGGTGTTCGGCAGGTAGGCCCGGCCGAGCGCGATCCCGATTCGCGGCAGATCCGCCTCGTCGCGGAACGCGAGGTACAGCGGCACGTGACGCGGCTGGAACTTCGCCTTGAACGCGTGCAGCGAACGGAAACCGTAGAACGGCTCCATCATCGTGCCGAGCGCGTCGAGCACCCGCTCGACGGCGTGCGCGGGTTCGCCGGAGCTCGCCAGGGGAGCGCCGGACAGCGAAACGAACTTCGCGCCTTCTTCGCGGAAGGCCAGGCAAGACGACGCGATCAAGAACTCCATCGACGGACGGAACCCGTCGGCGCGTTTGCGCATGACGTCGAGCGTCCAGCCGCCGATCGCGCCCGCGCCGGTGTACACCGGCAGCCACGACGTCACGCCGTGCACCACGCCGTCGGCGTCGACCGCGAGCCCCACGCGGGTCTCGGGATCCATCGCTTCGTCGACCCCGCCGAGGGTGAAGCCCATTTCCGGCATGCCCTTGTCGCCGATCCACTCCTCGGAGATCGCGCGGACCTGCGAGATCACCGCGCGCGGCTGGTCGGCGAGCCGGACGAGCCGGAACTCGATGCCGTCCTTCTTGGCGCGGTTGAGCGCGGTCCGCACGTCCTGCCAGCGCTTGCCGCGGAATTCCAGCGTGTCCAGTTCGATCAGGGTGTCCTCGGCGACCTGGACCTGCTTCCAGCCGAGTTCCCCGGTTTTGGCGATGGTGTCGCCGGTGGCGGAGAACAGGCACGGGACGAGGCCGGTGTTCTCGCACATCGTGATGAACTCGGCGATCGTCCGGTCGGCGGCGCCGTCCGGGGCGATCGGGTCGCCGAGGGCGATGGCCACCCCGGCGTGGCGCCGGTAGGCGAGGTAGGACTTGCCGTCCGCGGCGACGAAGTACGAGTTCTGCGGCCAGGTCGTCATCCACGAAAGCGTGCTTCCGCCGTGACGGCTGAGCAGGGTGCGCGCCAGCGCGGGGTTGCCCATCCGGCCGAGACGGCGGCGCTTCCGCCGCGACGGCACGCGGAAAGCGCCGCGCGAGGAGACCAGCAGCGCGAATTCGACCGTCCACAGCAGGTTGTCCACGAAGAACAGCGGCGGATCCATCAGGTCGGCGTCCTCGCCGAAGATCTCCGCGAGCGTGAGCACCCCGCCGTAGACCATCACCTGCAGGATGACGAACGAGGTCAGGATCATCGCGCACCACCAGGCGACCTGGCTGCCCTTGCGCAGGCCGTTCATGATCGGCACCACGATCAGGCACAGGACGACGACTTCCCAGGTGGACAGCGAAAGCTCTTCGGAGGAGCCGAAGGGACCGTTGCCCGGCACGAAGGACATCACCAGTTCGGCGACCGTCAGCACCAGCAGGCCGGCCATCACGTAGAACCGCCACTCGCGCAGGCTCGGCCGCCGTTCGCGCGAGGATTCCTTGGCACCGACGAACTTCCGCCCGAACGGCAGCGCGAGGACGAGGGCGAAGAAGTGCACGAGATCGGCGAGTGTGCCGACGAAGATGATGGCGACCCCGGCGTAGACGCAGAGCCCGGCGCGCAGGCGCAAACGCCACGGCGGGCGCAGGGTGGCGCTGGCGACCGCGACCGCGGCGAGCGCGCCGCCGGAGAATCCGACGTCGAGGCTGCCCGCGACGCGTTCCGCCCATTCCCAGCCGGAATTGCGGCTCAATGCCAGGAACTGGACCGCGACCAGCACGCTGACGAACTGGCCGCCGATGGCGACGGCCATCGCCCGGCGCGTGCCGAGCCGCCATTCCGCGAATCCGGCGAACAACGCGAAGCTGAGCACCATCGGCAGGTAGTACAGCGGGACGACCGCGAACAGCGGTCCGGTGAACAAGGTCCACCACCGGCCTGATTCGAGCGACGGCAGCCCATACGCGATGTACGGGTACACCGCGCGGTCCTCGGCGGCCGACCAGAGCGCGCCCGTGGCCAAGGCGAGCGCGAGCATGGTCAGCGTGACGAGGCTGGTGAAAGGCAGCCGGTGCCTCAGCACCGTGGCGATCTTGTGCGTCCGGCCCGGCGCGGCCGTCCCGCTTCCCCCTTTTGGCATGGAACTCAAATTAGGGGCGGGAGGTGCCCGGACACATCCGGCACGGGACCCATATTTCCCTTAGGGGAGTGCTACTCGCGACGGATGCTCTCACCCATCTTGAGGACGACGCCGCTGGCTATCGCACCGGGGATCCCCTGGTCCGCCAGTACCAGGAGGACGTGGTAGCGGCCGGATCCGGGCAGTGCGCGCAGCGGGAGGGCGATCGCGGTGATCGCGACGGAAGGCGCCGGGCACGGTCCGTCCGGGGCGGGGACGACGGTGGTGGTCACGGCGGTCGCGGTCGTCCCGCCGTCCAGCACGGGCACCGATCCGGCCTTGCCGATCTCCGTCTTCGGGCCGTGTCCGTACGCCGCTTCGGCCCAGCGGATCGTCGTTTCCTCGGCGGCCTGGGCGAGTCCGCCGACCTCGCCCTCGTCGATGGTGGTGAACCCCGCCATCGCGCGGGCCGAGAGATCGGAGCCGGGGCAGAAGGCGCGCCGGTAGCGCGCGACACCCTGCAGGGTGACGAGGTCACCGGACGGCGTCTCGTAGCCGATGGCGACGTCGGGCTCTTCGAGTTTCCAGTCCGGCGGGACGTCGTAGACGAGCGGGTGATCGTCGGACAGCACCGGCTGCCAGCCCGCGATCACGGGCTCGACGCGGGTGGCGGGCACCGGATCGGGCAGGACGAGATCGTGGGCGGACGGCGGCGGGGGCGCGGTCTTGGCCTGATAGGTGGCCGTCGTGCCGACGGCGAGGACGAGGATCAGCCCGAGGATCCCCAGTGTCGGCCTGAGGCGCGGGCGACGGCGCGAGGGAACGGTGTCCCGGATGACCGGGAGCGGACTCGTCCGTTCGGCCTCGGTTTCGAGCGGTTGCCCGGTGAGCGGATCGACGAACCACTGCCGAGGTTCGTCGATGCGCCCACCGGGGCCGGTCATTGCTGAGGCCTCAGACTCGCGAGGATCTTCTGGGCGTCCGCCTCGGTCAGCGCGTCCGGGGTGCCCTGGTCCATGGCCATGACGAAGCAGATGGTCTGGTCGCCGGATTTGAACGCGGCCGAGGTGACCTTCACGCTTGGGGCGCGGCATTCCTCGGTTTCGGCCGGGGTGAAGGTGCCGGTCGAGCTGACCGCCTGGATCGAGCCGCCCGCGATAGCCACCTGCGTGATGTCGGGCAGGGGGACGTCGGGTTTGCCGGTGGCGGCCTGGGTCCAGAGCCGGACGGCACCACGGGCGGCGTTCTCGACCGGGATCTGGTCCGCGGTGGCGAAGCCGACGACACCGCGGTTCGAACCGCGGACCTCCGGGCAGGCGCCGAGTTTGTACGTCGACGCCTCGTGGATGACCATCTTGAATTCGCCCTCGTTGTAGCCGACGATCTGGCCCGGCTCGGTCTCCCAGCCCGACGCGGGCAGGTCGTAGGCGGTTTTGTCCTTGACCGACAGGATCCCCTGCCAGCCGGGCGTCGTCGAGGGCACTTTGTTGTCCTTCGGTGCGCCGCTGCTCGAAGACGGCGGTTTCGTCGCCGAGGACGACGGCGGCGCGGGCGCGGAAGACGACGGCGGTGCCGCCTGGGGCTGCGGCTCGTCGCCGTCGCGCAGGACGAAGAAGAGCGTGGCACCGACGGCGACGACCAGCACGAGCGCGCCGAGGCCGATCCACAAGGCCTTCTTGCCGCCCTTCGGCGGCTCGGGCGCGAAACCCTGGTACGACTGCTGCGGGAACTGCGGGAAGCCCTGCTGCTGGTAACCCTGGTACTGCTGCTGGGGATCCTGCGGATATCCCGGCTGCGGGGGGTACTGCGGATAGGGCTGCTGCGGTTGCTGCTCCGGCCAGCCGTTGCCGCCGCCTGGGTATGCCATGGACCGAGCTTAGTTGGCGCCCCCGAGCACGGCCGCACGTACCGCTACCAGGTCGGACAGGTCGCCGAGCACGGTGTGCGCGCCCGCGTCGGCCAGTTCCTCCGCGCTGAACTGCCCGGTCGCCACGGCCACCGCGACGGCGCCGTTGTCGAGCGCGGCACGGACGTCGTCCGGGGTGTCGCCGATGACGACGACCGACTCGGGCGCGAACTCGGTGCCGTGTTTCGCCGAAGCGTGGCCGACGGCGGCGGGCACCAGATCGGGCCGGTGCGCCGAGAGCGAGCCGTAGCCGCCGATCTCGAAGTCGACGTGCTCGTGCAGATCGAACGCGGTCAGCTTGTGCACCGAGATCTCCGGCAGATTCCCGGTGACCAGTGTCTGGACGATGCCGCCGTGCGTGGCGAAGGCGTTCAGCGCGTCTTTGGCGCCGGGGAGCGCCCTGCCGCTCGAAGACAGGGTCGGGGCGTGGCTTTCGGAGACCGCGATCAGCGCGAGCCACAGCTTGCGCACGTTCTCCTCGGTGGGCTCGACGCCGTGCGAGGTCAGGATGTCCGCGCTGATGGCGCGTTCGGTGCGGCCGCCGAAATTCGGCAAGGCCCGCAGTTCGACGCCGGCGACCTCGGCGAGCGCGGTCGTGTACCAGGCGGCGCCCACGCCGCGCAGGTCCACGAGGGTCTGGTCGATGTCCCACAGCACGAGCCGATGCGGAGTAGTCACGCGATCGACGGTACCGGTGAGCTTATTCAACGTCTGTTGACTTCTTTGCGGCCGAGGCCTACCTTGGCAGCTAATTCAACAAGTGACGAATAAATGGAGGACGGTCATGTCGAACCGTCGCCCCGCCGGGGCCTTCGCCTTGCTAGCCGCTGTGGCCGGTGCGCTGGTCGCCGCCGTACTCGGCTTTCTCACCTTCGGCGCGCAGGCCACCGTCGCGCCCGACGGTCTCCCTCTCGCCGTGGCAGCGCCTCCGGGGCCGCTTCAAGTGGCCGCGAACGGGATCGCCTCCCATGGCGAAGGTCAGGTCTCGTGGCGGGTGACCACCCCCGGGGAGGGCCGGAAACTGCTGGAGGACAAGGAGGTCTACGGCGTTCTCGAACTTCCGTCGACGGTCGTGCTCTCCGGGGCGGTGAACCCGTCCGGGACGCAGATCGCGCAGCAGGCGCTGACCGGCGCCGCGCAGGCGCTCGGCGGTACGCCGAAGATCGAAACACTGCATCCGGCGAGCGCGGCGGGCCGGGTCGCCCCGCTCGCGCTGAGCGCGCTGGCATGGGTCGGCTGCCTGATCGCGGGCGCCGTGCTGGTCCTGGCCGGACGGCGGATCGGCCGGGACGCGGGAGCCGTCGCGCGTCTCACCCAGATCGTTTCGGCGGGTGTGCTGGTCACCGCCGTGCTGACCGGGTTCCTGAAACTGTGGGACTCCGCGCTCCCGCTCGGCTGGGACGTCCTCGGCTTCCTTTTCCTGGCCGCCACCGGATTCGCCGCCCTGCAGACCGGGCTGCTGAGGCTGCTGGGCGTGCGGGCGATGGCGATCCTCGGCCCGTTGTACCTGGTCGCGCCCGCCGTCGCGGGTCAGGTGCCGGAACTGCTGAACCCCGCGTACCGCGCCGTGCTGTGGTCCTGGACGCCGTTCCGGTTCTCGGCGGAAGGGCTCCGGAGCCTGTTGCAGGGCGTTCCCGGCGCGCCGGACGTCGCGACCGGGGTGTGGGTGCTCTCCGGACTGCTCGTGGTGGGACTGGTGCTCGCGCTGTGGCCGGGCCGGTCAGCCCTCCAGCAGGCTGAAGCGGACGCGCCGGACCGGGTTGTCGAGGTTGGTGTCCACTAGGCAGACCGACTGCCAGGTGCCCAGCGTCATCACCCCGCCGATCACGGGGATCGTCGCGAACGGCGGCACCAGCGCGGGCAGGACGTGGTCACGGCCGTGACCGGGACTGCCGTGCTGGTGCCGCCAGCGGCCGTCGCGGGGGAGCAGCTCGTCGAGCGCCGTGAGCAGGTCTTCGTCGCTGCCGGCGCCGGTCTCGAGGATCGCCAGCCCGGACGTCGCGTGCGGGACGAAGACGTGCAGGATCCCGTCCTCGGCGTCCGCGTCGCGCAGGAAGGCCTCGGCGTCCTTGGTCAGGTCGTGCACCACGGCCACGCTGCCGGTGCGCACCTCGATCTCCGTGGAGTACATGCTGTTCACGGTAGTGCCCCGAAGCGCGCGATGTAGTGCCAGACGCGTTTGAGGGCTTGCGGGTCGAGGTGCCGGGCTTCGCCGAGGATGCGCGGGTCGAAGTGACCTCGGGTCGAGAACCAGGGCCTCGACGTCCTTCGCGAGGTCGACGGGACCGTGGACGTGCGCCTCGATGTAGTCGTCGAGAAGGTCGGCGTCGTCACGGGCCGCCAGCTCGATCAGTGCGGAAACCCTGGTGCCGCAGCCGAAATCCGCCGGATTCAGCACGCTGTCGGGATAGCAGAATGTCGTCCTGCCGAGGGTGTGCGCGGCCATGCGGAGGTTCAACGCCCGCACTTCGCCCGTTCGGCCGCGGGCGCGTTGTCGTCGGTGCCGCCGAAGCGGTTGCGGTAGTACCCGTCTTCGGCCATCGCTTCGAGCAGCGGACGTCCGTCCACTGTAGATCTATCGGGGCGGAAGTGCGGCGCCACCGGCAATCCGGTCTCGTGCTCGCCACCAGCCGAGTATCAGGCGTGCCGCCGGGCGAGCGCGACCAGATATCGCACCGGTTCCCCGGTCGGGTTGACGTAGGCGCAGGGCTGCGGAGTGCCGAGCTGCAGGCAATCGCCTGCGTCGAGTTCGTGCTCGACGTCGCCCTCGCGGAACCGCAGATGCCCGTCGAGCACCCAGATCTGGTGATGGGTCAGCACGTAGGTGTGGGCGGGGAAGGCGACCTCGGCGCCCGCGGGGAGCACGACCTCGACCAGCTCCAGCGGCCCGCCGAGTGAAGGCGAGACCGCGCGGCGCACGTATCCGGTGTCGGGGTCGGTCCAGGTCGGCTGATCGGCGGCGCGCACCAGCCGCCGGTCGCCGTGTTCGGCGCGCGCGATCAGCTCGGACAACGTCATGCCGAGCGCGGCGGAAAGCCTGCTGAGCAGGACCGCCGTCGGCTGCGCCTCGCCCCGCTCGATCTTGCCGATCATCGCCCTGGACACGCCCGAGGATTCGGCGAGGGCGTTGGCCGAAAGGTTCTGATCGAGCCTCGCGGCCTGGAGCGTCGCGGCGAGCGACGCGGACAAGGGATCCGACATGCTGCTCACTATAGTGGCAGCCTCGGTTACTATGGTCGACATGGTGATCAGGGAAGCGACGGAAGCCGACGCGACGGCGTGCGCGGAGATCTACGCGCCGTATGTCATCGACACGGTGATCTCGTTCGAAACCGAGCCGCCCAAGCCGGACGAGATGGCCGGACGCATCGCCAAGGCGCAGCGATCACATGCCTGGCTCGTGCTCGAAGACGACGAAGGCCGCGTCGTCGGCTACGCCTACGGAGGCCCCTTCAGCGGCCGGCCGTCGTATCGCTGGTCTTGCGAGGTCAGTATCTATCTGGAGCTCGGCCGCCGGAGGACCGGCGGCGGGCGCGCGCTCTATCAGGCGCTGCTGGACGAGCTGGCGTCACGCGGTTTCCGGAACTTCTGCGCGGGGATGGTGCTGCCGAACGACGCGAGCGCCGGGCTGCACCGCGCGCTCGGCTTCGAGCCGGTGGGGACGTACCGGCGCATCGGGTACAAGCACGGGGCTTGGCGGGATGTCGCCTGGGTGCAGCTTTGCCTGCCTGAGCTGGACGGCGTACCGGTGGAGCCGTCCTAGGACTCCAGATACCGCAGCACGGCGAGGACCCGCCGGTTGTCCCCTTCGGACTGAGGCAGCGCCAGCTTCCCGAAGATGCTCGACACGTACTTCTCGACCGAGCCCGCCGAGAGGAACAATGCCGCCGCGATGGCCGAGTTCGACCGGCCTTCGGCCATCAGGCCCAGCACCTCACGCTCCCGCGGCGTCAGCCCCGCGAGCGCGTCCGTCTTCCGGGTGGCGGTGAACAGCTGGCTGACCACTTCCGGGTCGAGCACCGTCTCGCCCTCGGCCACCCGGCGAAGCGCGTCCAGGAAGTCCGACACCTCCGCGACGCGGTCCTTCAGCAGATAGCCGACGCCGCCCGCGCGGTCGGCGAGGAGCTCCGTCGCGTACTGCGTCTCGACGTACTGCGAGAACAGCAGGATCGCGCACCCCGGCAGTTCCGCGCGCAACGCGATGGACGCGCGCAGTCCTTCGTCCGTGTGCGTCGGCGGCATCCGGATATCCACAATGGACACGTCCGGCCGGTGTTCGCGTACCGCCGCGCACAGGCTGTCGCCGTCGGCGACGGCCGCGACGACCTCGTGCCCCCGAAGGTTCAGCAGTTCGACGAGCCCCGCCCGGAGGATGGCCGAATCCTCCGCGATCACGACGCGCACGCCGCCCCCTATTTCCGTAATGGTATTTCCGCGCTGATCACCGTAGGCCCTCCAGGAGGGCTGTCGATGTCGAGCCCGCCGTCCACCGTCGCGAGCCGTTCGGCGATCCCGGCGAGCCCTCCGCCGCGTACCGGCCGGGCCCCGCCTTCACCACCGTCGCGCACCACGAGCCGCAGGTCTTCGCCGACGATACCCACGTCGACCTCGATCGCGGAGGAAGTGTGTTTGGCGGCATTCGTCAGCAGTTCCGCGACGGTGAAGTAGGCGATCGTCTCGATCGACGGGGACGGCCTGCTCGGCAGGTCCACGGTGATCCGCGCGTCGATGCCCGAGCCCGCGGCCAAAGTGGACAGCGCGACGTCGAGTCCGGCGTCGAGCGCGGCGGGATGGATGCCGCGGGCGAGGTCGCGAAGTTCGACGAGTGCTTGTTTCGCGTTGGCGTGCGCGGCGGTGACCAGGGCGGTGACCTGCTCGATGTCGCCGTCGCCCGCGAGCTCGTCCTTCGCGATGCCGAGCTTCATCGCCAGCGCGACCAGTTGCGCCTGCGCGCCGTCGTGCAGGTCGCGTTCGATCCGGCGCAGCCGCCGGGTCGCGTCGTCGACCGCGGTCGCGCGGCTGCGTTCGAGGTCGCGCACCCGCTTCGAAAGGTCTTCGGCACCGAGGACGCCGCGCACCAGCAGCCGGTCGAATTCGGTGAGACCGCGCACCACCCACGGCATCGCCAGCAGGACGGCCAGCCCGGTGGCGGCGAGCGGCAGGGTGAGGGGCCACGTGTCGACGCGCAGGTCGAACGTCGGCATCGCGTCGCCGTGCAGGGTGAACCAGAACAGCGGATAGCTCAGCGTGCTCACCGCGTACACGAACAGGGTCGCGACCAGGAAGAACTCGATCAACGACAACGGCAGCCGGATCACCAGATAGGCGATCGACCGCCAGCCGAGCGGATCCCCGAGCCTGCCTTTGACGGCGTTCCAGAGACCTGGCCGCAGTTCGGGCCGGGCGGGCGGGGTCACCGTCGTCCCGAGCAGGGCGCGTGCCAGGCCGATGTGGGCGATGCCGATCAGCCTCGCGCCCGCCAGGACGCCGATGAGCACCGGAACCCCGATGGTCAGCAGGCTCAGACCCGCCCCGAGGATCAGCCCGAGGACCACGAGCACCACGAACGCCAGGGTCAGCGGCGCGCCGATGATCACCCAGGCCAGCTCGCCCCAGTACGCGCGGCTCAGCTGTGCGCCGAGGACGCGTCCAGGCAGGGCGAGGCGGGTGATCACGGCTTCAGCTTGCCGTGGCCATCCGCCTCGTGGCCATCCAGGTTTCCCTAGTCTTCGTGGCCCGATACCCCTTGCCACCCGAGTACATGAAGGCCCCCTTCCTTGCGCCAGGCGCAAGGAAGGGGGCCTTCATGTACTCGGGAAGGCGGGTGCCTCGGGCACCCCTGCTGTTAACTCACTCGCGGCTCTCGTCCGCCTGCGCCCGCTGGGACGCCTCGCGCATCTCGATGACGTCCGTCAGCCAGTCGCCGGTCTCGCGGGCGATGTCCCGGATCGCGCCGGTGATGATCGTCGCGATGTTGCCGATATGGGTGGCCGCGGACTCGGTGACCTCTTGGACCACGTCCTTGGTGCTTTCGAACTGACCGACCATGTCAGACACCTTAAGCCGCTCGGAGGGTCTTGTCGCTCTCCACGGTAGCCGGGGTGCGGGGCTCACCGTTCCACGGAAGGGCCAATTTCACGATCTTCTTGGCCACCGAGAACAGCTGCTTGTGCAGGGGACCGGTGTTGTACGGCAGGCCGTACTTCTCGCAGATCGCCCGCACCTCGCCCGCGATCTCCGGGTAGCGGCGCGCCGGGATGTCCGGGAACAGGTGGTGCTCGATCTGGTGCGAGAGGTTCCCGGTCATGACGTGGAACAGCTTGCCGCCGGTGATGTTCGCCGAGCCGAGGATCTGCCGCAGGTACCACTGGCCGCGCGACTCGTTCTCGGTCTCCTCCTCGGTGAAGCTCTCGACGTCGGCGGGGAAGTGCCCGCAGAAGATGATCGAGAACGCCCACAGGTTGCGCGTCAGGTTCGCGGTGGCGTTGCCGAGGAAGGTCAGCGGCGCGAGCGGACCGGTCAGCAGTGGGAAGAGCACGTAGTCCTTGCCGACCTGACGTCCCGCCTTACGCACGATCTTCCGCAGCACCGGCTTGTTCTCGGCCCAGGTGCGTTCGCCCTTGGCGACCCGGTCGACCTCGAGGTCGTGCAGCATGACACCCCACTGGAAGAACAGCGCGAGCAGCGTCGCGTACACCGGGTTGCCCAGGTAGTACGGGTTCCACTTCTGTGCCGGGTCCATCCGCAGGATGCCGTAACCGATGTCGCGGTCCTTGTCGAGGATGTTGGTGTAGGTGTGGTGGATGTAGTTGTGGGAATGGCGCCAGTTCTCCGAAGGCGCGACGGTGTCCCACTCGAACTTCTGGGAGCTCAGCGCCGGGTCGCGCGTCCAGTCGTACTGGCCGTGCATGACGTTGTGGCCGATCTCCATGTTGTCGAGGATCTTCGCCACCGAAAGCGCGGCGACGCCGGCGACCCAGGCGGGCGGGAAGAAGCCGGCGAACAGCAGCCCGCGGCCGGCGACCTCGAGCGCGCGCTGGGTCTTGATGACGTTGTGGATGTAGTCGACGTCCACCTGGCCGAGGTCGGCGACGATCCGCTGCCGGATCTCGTCCAGTTCGCGGCCGAAGTCCTCGACCTGCTGAGGGGTCAGCTTGTCCTGCAAGCCGGTCATGGCCCGCTCCTTTCTAAGCGTTGATCTCGACGTCCCCGACCGGGACGGAGATGCAGAGCTGGATCTCTTCGTTCTCTTCGCTGGAGGTCTCGCCGGTCTTGGCGTTGCGCACGCAACCGGAGGTCTTGATCTGCGTGCACGAGAAGCAGATGCCCATGCGGCAGCCGTGTTCCGGGCTCAGTCCGGCTTCTTCCGCCTGCTCCAGCAACGGTTTCCCGGAGTTGGCGAACTCGCGGCCGCTGCGCGCGAAGCGCACCTGACCTTCGGCGTTCTCGGTGTCGAAGGTGAGCGCGGGCGGGGTGAACTCCTCGGTGTGCAGATGTGCACCCAGGCCGTCGGCCTCGAAGACCTCGCGAACCGAGTCCATCAGCGGCTTCGGACCGCACAGGAACGTTTCGGCGTCGGGGTACCACGGAGCGGCCTCCGCGAGGTGCTCCTTCGAGAAAAAGCCGTGCAGGTCGCCGCCGGTCTTGGCGTGAGTGAACGCGTGTACCACCCGCAGGCCGGGAAGACGGCGGACGAGGTCGGCGAGTTCGGTGCGGTAGAGGGCGTCTTCGGCGCCGTTGGAGTAGTGCAGGAAGACGAGATCGCCCTCGTACTTCTCGTCGGCCAGCGTGCGCAGCATCGACAGGACGGGCGTGATCCCGCTTCCGCCGCTCAGCAGCAGGATCCGCCGCGGTCGCGGCGAAGGCAGGGTGAACTCACCGTCCGCAGTGGACAGTCCGAGCACCGAACCGACGGTGACCGTGCGGTTCAGGTGCCGCGAGACCAGGCCTTGGGGGTCGGCCTTGATGGTCAGTTCCAGTGTCCCGTCGTGCTCCGAACCGGCGGGCGAGTAGCAGCGGGTGCGGCGGACGCCGTCGATCTCGACGGTCACGCGCACGTACTGGCCGGCGAGGTGGCCGCGCCAGGCCCGGCTCGGCCGGATGGTCAGCGTGACCGTGTCGGGCGTCTGCCGCCGGACGCCGGTGACCTGGCCGCGGATCTCGCGGCGGACCAGCATCGGGTCGACGAGTTCGAGGTAGCGGTCCATGCCGTGGGGCGTGAGCAGGGCCTCGGCCAGCGAGGCCAGCCGCCTGGCCCTGCGCGGTACCAGTGCCGTCATCACTTCTCCCAAATTCAGTGAACGCTTGTACACTGAATAGTGAAGTGGTGAAGATCCCGCTTGTCAACGCGAGAGGACGGCGATGTGACGTGGGTGATAGCGCGGAGGCGATTACGCTGTCCGTCGTGACAACCGAGCCCGTTTCCCGGCAGGAGCGCAAGCAGCGCACACGGCAGGCGCTACTGGACGCCGCCCTGGACCTGGTGGCGGAACGCGGGTTCTCCGGGCTCAGCCTGCGGGAGGTCGCGAAACAGGCAGGCATCGTGCCGACGGCGTTCTACCGCCATTTCGCGTCGATGGACGAACTCGGCGTGGCGCTGGTCGAGGAGTCGATGCGCACCTTGCGCACGATGATCCGCTCCGCGCGCACGAGACCGTCGGCGTACAACGACATGATCCGCTCATCGGTGCGCATCCTGCGTGAGCACGTACGGGCGCACGAGGACCATTTCCACTTCCTGACCAGGGAGCGCTACGGCGGCACCGGCCCGGTCCGGCAGGCGATCGGCTTCGAGCTCAAGCTCTTCGTCAGCGAACTCGCCGTCGACCTCGCGCGTTTCGATTTCCTCCGCGACTGGAGCACCGAAGATCTGCACCTGCTCGCCGACCTGATCGTGACGACCATGCTCACGACGGTGCTGGAGCTGCTCGAAACACCTTCGCGTGACGACGAGATCGTCCGCACGGCCGAACGGCGGCTGCGGCTGATCTTCCTGGGCGTGCCGAACTGGCGCAGCGTTCCGTGATGCGGAAATCGTTGCCGTAGCGCGCATATGACGTCGCGCACCTGGATCGATGGCTGGATCGATCGTGATGAGTGATGTCACGGAAAGATGCCGTCCGGATACGTTCAGCCAGGAAAGTTGTCGGCCGGGCGTGGTAAGAAGTGCGGGTTCGTGTGGTCCTCTCCAGCGAGGAGGTCGCCTGTGGCGGCAGAGAACGAGCAGCTCACGGTCGGCGTGGTCCGGGAAACCGGACAAGGTGAACGCCGCATCGCGCTGGTACCGAAACTCATCGAGCGCGTCTCAGGACGCGGACTGCGGGTGGTGGTCGAGCCCGGCGCGGGCGCCGGCGCGCTGCTCGCCGACGAGACCTTCGAGCAGGCGGGCGCGGTGATCGGCGATCCGTGGGATGCCGACATCGTGGTGAAGGTGGCGCCTCCGAGCGCGGCCGAAGTCGCGAAGCTCAAACAGGGCACCATCCTCATCGGCTTCCTGAATCCGAGGGGTGATCCCGACGGGATAGCGGCGCTCGAAGCGGCGGGCGTCCGTGCCTTCGCCGTCGAGGCGATCCCGCGGATCTCCCGCGCGCAGGCGATGGACGCGTTGTCGTCGCAGAGCAGTGTCGCGGGCTATCGCGCCGTCCTCCTCGCCGCGGAGAAGCTCACCCGCTTCTTCCCGATGCTCACCACCGCCGCCGGAACGGTGCCGCCGGCCAAGGTGCTCGTTCTCGGCGCCGGTGTCGCGGGGTTGCAGGCCTTGGCGACGGCGAAACGGCTTGGCGCGCAGACCACCGGGTACGACGTCCGGCCCGAGGTCGGCGAGCAGGTGAAGTCGCTCGGCGCGAAATTCCTCGACCTCGGCATCGAGGCGGTCGGCGAAGGCGGGTACGCCCGCGAGCTGACCGACGAGGAAAAAGCCGAGCAGCAACGCAGGCTCACCGAGGCGATCACGAAATTCGACGTCGTGATCACCACCGCGCTCGTCCCCGGCCGCAAGGCACCGGTCCTCGTCACCGCCGACGCGGTGAAGGGGATGCCCGCCGGTGGTGTCGTGGTCGACCTCGCGGGCGAATCCGGCGGCAACTGCGAGCTGACGAAACCGGGTGAGGAGGTCGTCGAGCACGACGTCACCATCTGCTCGCCGCTCAACCTCGCCGCGGAGATGCCCGCGCATTCCAGCGAGCTCTACGCGCGCAACGTCACCGAGTTGCTGGAACTGCTCGTCGACTCCGAAGGCAAGCTCGCGCTCGACTTCTCCGACGAGATCGTCGCCGGGGCCTGTGTCGCCGGAAAAGAAGAAGGAGGCGAGTGATGCTCGTCGGCAGTTTGGCGATCCTCGTACTCGCCGGATTCGTGGGCTTCACGGTCATTTCCAAGGTGCCCAACACGCTGCACACCCCGCTCATGTCGGGGACCAACGCCATCCACGGCATCGTCCTGCTCGGCGGGCTGATCGTGCTCGGCCTCGGGGTGGACGGCGTGCTGAACAAGGTCCTGCTGGTGATCGCGATCGCCTTCGGCACGATCAACGTGGTCGGCGGCTTCCTCGTCACCGACCGGATGCTTTCGATGTTCAAGGCGAAGAAGCCGGAAGACGGTGGTGACAAGTGACGACCTTCATCGCCGTCCTCTACATCATTTCCTTCGCACTGTTCATCTACGGCCTCATGGGCCTGACCGGTCCGCGCACCGCGGTACGCGGCAACTGGATCGCCGCCGTCGGCATGGGCATCGCGGTGATCGCGACGCTGCTGACGCCGGGCATGAGCAACTGGCTGCTCATCGCGCTCGGTGTGGCGATCGGTGTCGTCGTCGGCGTCCCGTCCGCGCGCAAGGTGAAGATGACCGCGATGCCGCAGATGGTGGCGCTGTTCAACGGCGTCGGCGGCGGAGCGGTCGCGCTCATCGCGTGGGTCGAGTTCCGCACCACCGAGGGCTACGCGCACGAGCCGGCGTACGTCGCGATCGCGTCGTTGTTCGCCGCGATCGTCGGGTCGGTGTCCTTCTGGGGTTCGAACATCGCGTTCGGGAAACTGCAGGAGCTCATCTCCGGCCGCCCGATCACCCTGGGCAAACTGCAGCAGCCGGTGAACGCGCTGGTGCTGATCGCCGCGATCGTGCTCGCGGTCGTCATCGCGAGCGGCGGCGACGCCGAACTGCTGATGATCGGCCTGCTGGTCGCAGCCGGCATTCTCGGTGTGGTGGTCGTGCTGCCGATCGGCGGCGCGGACATGCCGGTCGTCATCTCGTTGCTCAACGCGCTCACCGGTTTGTCGGCGGCGGCCATGGGGCTCGCGCTCGACAACACCGCGCTGATCGTGGCGGGCATGATCGTCGGCGCCTCGGGTTCCATCCTGACGAACCTGATGGCGAAGGCGATGAACCGGTCGATCCCGGCCATCGTCGCCGGCGGGTTCGGCGGCGGCACGGCGGTCGCGAGCGGTGGCTCCGGCGAGGTCCGGCCGGTCCGCAGCACCAGCGCGTCCGACACCGCGATCCAGATGGCGTACGCCAACAAGGTCGTGGTCGTGCCCGGATACGGCATGGCCGTCGCGCAGGCGCAGCACGTCGTCCGCGAGATGGCGAAATTGCTGGAGGCCAAGGGGATCACGGTCGCGTACGCCATCCATCCGGTGGCGGGCCGGATGCCAGGGCATATGAACGTGCTCCTCGCCGAGGCCGACGTCCCGTACGAGCAGCTCAAGGAAATGGACGAGATCAACTCCGAGTTCGCCCAGACCGACGTCGCGCTGGTGATCGGCGCGAACGACGTCACGAACCCGGCCGCGGAGACCGATCCGGGCTCGCCCATCTACGGGATGCCGATCCTCAAGGTGAACCACAGCCGGTCGGTGATCGTGCTCAAACGCGGGATGAGCTCGGGCTTCGCCGGCATCGACAACGAGCTCTTCTACGATGCGAAGACAAGCATGCTCTTCGGCGACGCCAAATCGTCGGTGGGCGAGATCGTGGAGGAACTCAAAGCACTGTGATCGGTCCTTCGGAAGTCGTCGCCTCGTTCGACGACCCGGCCGACAACCTCGCGTTCGACGAAGCCCTCCTGCGCGCCGCACCGGAGGCGCCGGTCCTGTGGATCTGGCGCAACACCGACTGTGTGGTCGTGGGGCGGGGGCAGAAGATCGAACGCGAGGTCAAGGCCGACGTCTGCGCGAGCGACGGCGTCCCGGTGCTGCGCCGGGCCAGCGGTGGCGGCACTGTGTTCCACGATCCCGGCAACCTCAACATCACGTTGGTCCTGCCGGGGCCGTCGCACAGACCGCTCGAAGCACTCGGGGAACTGATGACCGCGACGGTGGCCGAACTCGGGCTGCCGTCGCGGCTCGGTGATCGAGGTCTGTTCGTCGGTGACGCGAAGCTGTGCGGTTTCGCCGTCTTCCGGACGAGAACGGGCTTGCTCGCGCACTCCACCCTGCTCGTTTCGACCGCCGCCGAACGGGTCGGCCGGTACCTCACTTCGGCACCCGCGGATCCCCGTCCGCTCGACTCCCACCGGAGCCGGGTCGCGTCGCTCGCCGAACATGGCCTGCGTAAAGGTGTTGCCGACGTCACGGCCGCCGTCCGCGTGGCGGCGGCCGCGCAACTGGGTGAACTCGCCACCCGGAAGCCCTCGGACGAGGAGCTGCAGTGGCACCGCTCGCTCCAGCACACGCGGTACCACTACCCGGAATGGCATGCCGAGGGCGCTCAGCGAAACTGAACTGAAAACGAAAAAGGCCCTTTCGCGAATATCGCGAAAGGGCCTTTTCGATGAATTACTTTTCGGTGGCCGAGAAAGTGACGGCGGGCACCTTGCGGGCGGCGCGCGTGGTCTTCTTCGGCTCGGCGGCCTTCTTCGCCGGAGCCTTGGCCGCGGCCTTCGGCGCCGCCTTGGTGGCGGTCGTCTTCGCGGCGGCGGCCTTCGGAGCGGCCTTCGCGGCCGTCGTCTTGGCGGTTGTCTTCGCTGCCGTCTTGGCCGGAGTCTTCGCCGCGGCCGCTGCCTTCGCGCGGCCGGCCGGAGCCTTGGCCGCCGTGGTCTTCGCCGCCGCGCCGCGAGTCGTCTTCGCCTTGGCCGCGGTGGCTTTCGCCGTGGTCTTGGCGGAAGCCTTCGCCTCCGCCTTGGGGGCGGCGGCCTTCTTGGCGGCGGCGGGCTTGCGGCCGGCGACACCCTTGGCGGCGGGCTTGCGGCCCGGCTTCGCGGCCGTCTTCGCCTCGGCCTTCGCCGCGGTGGCCGCGGTCTTCGGGGTCGACTTCGACACCCGCGCGCCCTTGGGGCGCTGCACGACCCGCGGCCGCAGTTTGCGTCCGCCGATCCGGCGGCCGTTCTCCACATAGGCACGCAGGATTTCCCGGAGTGCGGTGGCGTTGTCGGCCGAAAGGTCGATGTCGTAAGCGATTCCGTCCAAACCGAAAGCGACCGTTTCCTCGGCCGCCTCGCCGGTCAGATCATCCAGCAAATGCACAGCAGTGTTCCTGGCCATGAAAAACCTCCCGCGCTCGATCGTTCTACTGCGTAACCGGCACGGTGAAACCTGAACCCGCGGCTGATGACTCACGCAGCGACACGAGGATAGCGGCAGGTTGCGCGAAGCTGCGCGGTGGTGTGCGCTGAATGCATGTCAGCACAGACTTTTGACGTGATCGTGATCGGAGGCGGCCCGGTCGGCGAGGTCGCCGCCGAACGGGCGGCACGAGGCGGCCTTCAGGTCGCGCTCGTCGAACACGAACGCTTCGGCGGCGAATGTTCTTACTGGGCCTGCATTCCGAGCAAGGCGCTGCTGCGGCCGGGGAACCTCCTCGCCGCCGCCAAACGGGTCCCCGGTGTCCCGGTTGGCGACGCGGTCGACCCGGCGGCGGTGTTCGCGCGGCGGGACTGGTTCACCGGCAAGGGAGACGACACCGGACAGGTCAAGTGGGCCGAAGGCGTGGGGATCGTCCCGATCCGCGGGCACGGCCGGATCACCGGTGAGCGGAAGGTCACGGTCGACGGAGGTGACGAGCTGACCGCGCGGCACGCCGTGATCGTCGCCACGGGCAGTGTCCCGCGGACACCGTCGATCCCCGGGCTGGACACGATTTCGCCGTGGGGTTCGCGTGAGGCGACCTCGGCGGAAGCTGTCCCGCGCCGCCTCGGCGTACTGGGCGGCGGTGTCGTCGGAGTCGAAATGGCGCAGGCCTTCGCCACGCTCGGCGCCGAAGTCCACTTGATCATCTCGGGGGCGCGTCCCTTGCCGCGGCTGCCGGAATTCGCGGGCGACGCCGTGATCGCGGGGCTCCGCGAAGCCGGCGTCACCGTGCACACCGGCTCTGGTCTCGACTCCGTGTCCGCTGTGGACGGTGGTAAGGAACTGGCGTTGAAGGGCGGCGACCGGTTGGTCGTCGACGAGCTGCTCGTCGCCACCGGCCGCCGTCCGGCGACCGACGGGCTCGGCGTGGAGACGCTCGGGCTCGAAGCGGGCGCGCCGCTCACGACCGACGACAACGGCCGTGTGTCCGCTGTGGACGGTGACTGGCTGTTCGCCGTCGGGGACGTCACCGGCCGCGCGCCGCTGACCCATCAGGGCAAGTACGCGGCCAGGGCCGCGGGCGACTCGGTGGCCGCGCAGGCGGCGGGCAAGCCGGTCGACTCCACCCCGTGGAGCGCGCACAGCGCCACGGCCGATCACCACGCCATCCCGCAGGTCGTCTTCACCGACCCGGAGGTCGCTTCGGTCGGGCTCGCCGGACCCGAGGAGGGCAAACCGCATCGCGTCGTCGACATCGACATCGCGGTGGCGGGTTCGTCACTGCACGCGGACGGTTACGCGGGCAAGGCGCGCCTCGTCGTCGACACCGAACGCGACGTCCTGGTCGGCGCGACCTTCGTCGGGCAGGACGTCGCCGAACTCCTGCATTCGGCGACGATCGCGATCGTCGGGGAGGTCCCGCTGCCGAGGCTGTGGCACGCGGTCCCGTCGTTCCCCACGATCAGCGAAGTGTGGTTGCGCCTGCTGGAGGCGTACGGCCTCTAGCCGTTGACGGGCAGTTCGAGCGCGGCCTTCGCACCGCGCACGAGGCCGGGATCGTCCGGAGTGGACGGTCCCGGCAGCCACACCACCTGGATCAACCGGACCGATTTCCCGTCCAGGCTGCTCTGGTAGGCGGCACCTTCGAACACCGGCACTTCGCCCTGCCACTGGTTGGTCTCGGTGGCGAGATCGAGGATGCCGCCACCGCCCGGGTTGTCGGCGATGGCCTTGAACGCGTTCGCCTGCTCCGTGTTCGGGAATTCCACGACGGCGATCGTCACCGCCGCGGCACGGCCGTCGATGGAACTGGCGAAGCTGGCCCTTTTCACCGTCGAGCAACTCGTCTGCTGAAGACTCGACTGGACGTCGCCGTAGGCGTGGGACGCGCATTTCTGGTCCGCGGCCGACGCGCGCGAGGTGAACTGGATGTTCTCCACCGCGCTGCTGCTCGGCGGCGGGGGACTGGTCGCCGCGGTCGGCGGTGGGGGAGTCTGGGTGGACGCGGTGTCGTCGCCGCCGGAAGCCACGCTGATGGCCGCGACCAGCAACACGATGAGCAGACCGATCGCGGCGACCGGGAGCCATTTCACGGTCTTGGACTGCCGCGGCGACTTCGGGGCGGACTCGGCGGGTGCGGGAGCGGCGGCCGCCGGCGGCGGGGTCTGCCGAACCGGGGGAACGGGCTTCGCGGGTGTGGCCTGCTGAACGGGAGGAGCGGCCTTGACCGGCGGTACGGGTTTGGCGGGAGGAACGGGCGGCACGGCCGGTTTCGCCGGTCTCTTCCCCTTCCCCGGATGCTGGACCGGAACCGTCGGCGCGATGGCGACGAGCGGGTTCTCGCGGATCACCGTGGGCTCGTCGTCGGAGTAGGCGCTGAACCCCTCCCCGAGCAGCATCTCCTCGGGCATCGGCGGCGCGTCCGGGGCGAGCGCGGCGATCAGGTCCCGTGCCTGCTGCACCGAGCGGGGGCGGGGCGCGGTGGCCAGCGAGACCGTCGCGGCGAGCATCGTCGTCGCGGTCGGATAAAGGACGCGGACCGAACCGGCGAGATCCGCGGCAGGCTGGTCGACCGTCTCCACGTAGGGGCCGACGGCGATGATCGTGCCGATCGGCCCGGCGCCGGGGGCGACGTCCGCGATCTTGTGCGTGCACGCGGCGGACAGCGAGAGCGCGTCCGTGGCCGGGTTGATCGAGGTGTCGCCGTGGACCAGCGGCCAGCCGTCGGCCTTCCATGGTCCGCCGAGCGGGGCTTCGAGTTTCAGTGCCGGGTCCGGCAGGTCGACACCGATGACGATGAGGACACCCTTCGGCATGACCACGACGGCTTCGACGGGCCGTCCCTCGACCGGGCTGGCGCCGATCAGGGCGACCCCGCCGACGACGTTGCTGCCCCGGCCGAGTGAAGCCAGCGCGGCGCGGACGTCCTCGGCCACCCGGGACGGCTGTTGAGCGAGGCGAACGAGTCGCACCGAACCCCTCCCCATCTCGTCGGTCTCGCTGCACAAACTAGCGCCTCCATCCGTCCATCCATGCCCCCGCCACCTCCCTCAAAGGTGGCGCTTCGCGCCGCTGTGCCGATTCGAGGAGCGACACGTCCCAGGTAGGCGCCGTGACGTTGCTCCGAAAAGTTGTAATGCACGTGAGCACCGTCACCCGTCCGGGTGGTACTCGTTGGTAGGTGACAGTTCCTTGCCCCCTGTCACCAGGAGAAACGCAATGGCCGTATCTCGACCCTGGCGTCGACGCGCCGCGCTCGTCGTCGCCCTGCTCGCCGTCCCGGCCGCGGGGATGGTCCCCGCGCAGGCCGCCGGACCGTCGGCACCCGTCGCCCCCGGACTCGCCCGCCTGCTCTCGGCCGCCACCGGTACCGCGGGGGTGACCGCGCTCGTGCACGCCGACGACGTGGCCACCGCCGAACGCGCCGCCCGCTCGGCCGGGCTCACGAAGATCACCTCGTTCTCGAAGATCGGCGTCGTCGCCGTCCGGGGCACCGCCGACCAGGTGCGCGCGGTGCGCAAGGCCGCCGGGGTCACCTACGTCGAAGGCAACGAGAAGCTCAAGGCGCACGGCAGCGCCGGCACCACGGCGACGCGGAGCCTGCAGACGCAGACACAGCTCAAGGACGCCGGTGGCGCTCCCGTGGACGGCAAGGGCGTCTCCGTCGCGATCATCGACACCGGGGTCGACCCGACGCATCCGGCGTTCAAAGGCGCCGACGGCAAGACGCGGGTGGTGCGCAGCCTCAAGAGCCTCTGCCTCGACGGCACGGCGACGAACTGCATCGTCGACGTCCCCACCTCCGTCGACACCGACACCCTTTCCCTGGGCGGCCACGGCACGCACGTCACCGGCATCGCCGCGGGCAACCGGCTGACGCTGACCGACGGCACCAAGGTCGGCGGCTCGGCGCCGGGCTCGAAGATCGTCTCGGTCTCGACGGGGGCCGCGCTGCTCGTCCTGGGCACGGACGCCGCGCTGAACTGGGTGCTGGAGAACCACAAGGCTCCGTGCGGTGCGGGCGTCGCGGCGTCGGTGTGCCCGCCGATCAAGGTGACCAACAACTCCTACGGTCCCAGCGGCGGCGGCGCCTTCGACCCGAACTCGGCGACGGTGAAGCTGCAGCGCGCGCTCGCCGCGGAAGGCGTCGTCACGGTGTGGGCGAACGGGAACGACGGTGGCGACGGTTCGGCGAACCTCTCCAACCCGCCGGGGCAGGACCAGACGCCGGGTGTGCTTTCGGTGGCGTCGTTCAACGACCAGGGGACCGAAACCCGTGACGGCACGGTCTCCGACTTCTCCTCGCGTGGTCTCAAGAGCAGCCAGGCGAGCTGGCCCGATGTTTCCGCGCCGGGGGAGAACATCCTCTCGTCGTGCCGGCCGACGCAGCCGATCTGCACGCAAGGCCTGCAGCCCAAGAACGGCCCGGGGCTCCTGGATCTCGCCACCTACAACGTGATCAGCGGGACCTCGATGGCGGCGCCGCAGATCACCGGGATCGTCGCGCAGCTGTTCCAGGTCGCGCCGAACGCGAGCCCCGCCGACATCGAGGCCGCGATCAAGGGCACCGCGTACAAGTTCGCCGATGGTTCGCCGTACGTCGCGGCCGGGCCGTACACGTCGAGCTTCGACAAGGGCACGGGTCTCGTGGACACCTTCGCCGCGGCGAAGTCCCTCGGCGCCCAGGGCTGAGCCAAGTCCGTGAAGGCCTCCTTCCCTACCCTCAACGTAGGGAAGGAGGCCTTCACGGCATGGGGGCACAATTGCCGTCCCCGGGTTAACCCGCGTGAAGGGATCTTTTCTTCGGCTCAGCCGAAAGAAGGGGGCCTTCGCAGGAGTCCCGCGTCCCAATCAGGTGCGACTTGTGGTGTTCATGTGGCCAAACAGCACAGTTGGGGTGCACAATGTGCTCACGCGTACCGGGAGGCGGCACGAGCCACCTGACCAGCGCAGCTCGCGAGGTCGTAGGGGAAGACGCCCCTCGTCGAGTAGCGGAGGTCAGCAGTGAGCACCCGTGGCAACACCCGTGGCGTGGTGTACGTCCACTCGTCGCCGTCTGCGGTGTGTCCGCACGTCGAGTGGGCCATTTCGGGCACCCTGGGTGCCCGAGTCGAGTTGAAGTGGACGGCGCAGCCCGCCAGTCCAGGACAGCTCCGCGCCGAATGTGGTTGGCGTGCGCCTTCGGGCACCGGCGGAAAGCTGGCGTCCGCGCTCAAGGCGTGGCCGATGATCCGGTTCGAAGTCACCGAAGAGCCCAGTGCGGGGGTCGACGGGGAGAGGTTCTGTTTCGCTCCGGGCCTCGGCCTGTGGCACGGCAGGACCAGTGCCAACGGCGACATCGTCGTGGGCGAGGACCAGTTGCGCGCCTTGGTGAGCAAGGTCCGCTCCGGCGAATCGCTGGCGCACAAACTGGACGAGCTCCTCGCCGCCAATTGGGACGAAGCGCTCGAACCGTACCGGCACGCCGGTGACGGTGCGCCGGTCACCTGGCTGCATCAAGTCGGGTAGACGCCGGTGAAGACGGAAGAGGCGGGCGGCTAACCTTTCAGGGTGACCGCCCAGCCTCGCCCCCTCTCTCGCCAGCGGTGGCTGATCCCCGTCCTCGTGGTCGTGATCTCCTTGACCGTCGGCGTCGGATTGCTGGCACGCGATCTCTACAAACGCCCGGAGGCCGAGCCCACCCAGCCGGTCGTCAGCGAGTCGCCGACATCGGTCGCCCCGGAGCAACAGCCCGGTTCACCTGTCGTCGAGGTGACGCCCGACGTCTTCGCGCATCCGCAGTACCAGAGCGTCCGCCAGGTGCTGCAGGGGTATTTCGATTCCATCAACGAGCGTGACTATCCGAAGTGGACTTCGGTGGTCAGCCGTGACCGGGCCAAGAGCAAGACGCCGGCGGAGTGGAAGAAGGACTTCCAGTCCACTAAGGATGGCAGCATCCTCGTCTATCGCATCGAGCCGGGCGCGCCGACCACGCTGCGGGTGCTCGTCGCCTTCACCAGTACGCAGGACGTCGAAGACGCGCCGGTGTACCTGCCCGAGGGATGCATCCGATGGCGGCTGGTCCTGCCGCTGCGGCTGGAGAGCGGGTCGTGGCGCGTCGACACGACCGACGGCGGCACCAACCCCGAACACGAAAGATGCTGAAGTAAGGGACGACATGGTCCCCGAGGCTGACGCGGGAGTGGGCCGGGCGGAATAGAGTCGCGGGCATGGCAATAGATCAGCCGGCCCTGCTGACCGACGCCTCGAGGGGGCTCACCAGCGAAGAGGTCGCCCAGCGGGTGGCCGCGGGCCAGACCAACACGGTCTCGACGAAGACCAGCCGGACCACCGGCGAGATCATCCGTGCGAACGTCTTCACCCGGATCAACGGGATCTACGGTGTGCTCTTCGTGCTCATCCTGTCGACGGGGTATTTCATCGACGGGCTGTTCGGTGGACTGATCATCGTCAACAGCGCGGTCGGCATCATCCAGGAGCTCCGGGCGAAACGGACCCTGGAACGGCTCGCGATCGTCGGACAGGCGAAGCCGACCGTCCGCCGTGACGGCCAGAGCGCCGAGATCGCCCCGGAGGACGTCGTGCTCGGGGACCTCGTCGAACTGGGGCCCGGCGACAAGATCGTCGTCGACGGTCCCGCGCTCACGGCCGACGCGCTGGAGGTCGACGAGTCGCTGCTGACCGGTGAATCCGATCCAGTGGTCAAGCAGCCCGGCGACAAGGTGCTCTCCGGCAGCTTCGTCGTCGCGGGCAGCGGCACCTACCGCGCGGACATCATCGGCGACGAGTCCTACGCGGCGAAACTGGCCGCGGAGGCCAGCAAGTTCACCCTGGTGAAGTCGGAGCTGCGCCAAGGCATCGACAAGATCCTCAAGTTCATCACGTACCTGCTGATCCCGGCGGGCGCGCTGACCATCTACAACCAGCTCGCGGGCGACCAGGCGTGGCCGGACGCGCTGCGCGGCATGGTCGCGGCGCTCGTGCCGATGGTGCCCGAGGGGCTGGTGCTGATGACCAGTGTCGCGCTGGCGGTCGGCGTCATCCGGCTGGGCAAGCGCCAGTGCCTGGTGCAGGAACTCCCGGCCATCGAAGGTCTCGCCCGGGTCGACGTGGTGTGCGCGGACAAGACCGGCACGCTCACCGAGAACGCGATGCGGCTTTCCGAGGTCCGCGAGATCACCCCCGGCCACCCGGTAGACGACGCGCTGGCCGCGCTCGCCGCCGCGGATCCTCGCCCGAACGCGAGCCTGCAGGCGATCGCCGAGGCGTACCGGACCGATCCGGGCTGGCGCGTTTCCACGACGATGCCGTTCTCCTCGGCGCGTAAGTGGAGCGGTGCGTCGTTCGGCGGCGACGGCGACTGGGTGCTCGGCGCGGCCGACGTCCTGCTGCCCGAGGGGGAACACCGGGCGGAGGCCGAGAAGATCGGCTCGCGCGGCCTGCGTGTCCTGTTGCTGGGCCGTGCCGAACGGGCCGTCGACGCGGCCGAGGGCCCCGGCGACATCGAACCGGTCGCGCTCGTGGTGCTGGAACAGAAGGTCCGCCCCGACGCGAAGGACACTTTGGACTTCTTCGCGCACCAGGACGTCGCGGTCAAGGTCATCTCCGGCGACAACGCCATCTCGGTGGGCGCCGTCGCGGGCACCCTTGACCTGCCGGGCGCGGACAAGCCCGTCGACGCGCGAAAGCTGCCGGAGGACGCCGAGAAGCTGGCCGACACCGTGGAGGATCGTGCCGTCTTCGGCCGCGTGACGCCGCTGCAGAAACGCGCGATGGTCGGTGCGCTGCAGTCGAAGGGGCACACCGTCGCGATGACCGGTGACGGCGTGAACGACGTCCTCGCGCTGAAGGACGCGGACATCGGCGTCGCGATGGGCGCCGGCAGCCCGGCCACCCGCGCGGTCGCGCAGATCGTGCTGCTGGACGACAAGTTCGCCACCCTGCCGCATGTCGTCGCCGAGGGGCGGCGGGTGATCGGCAACATCGAGCGCGTCTCGAACCTGTTCCTCACCAAGACGGTCTACTCGGTACTGCTGGCGCTGATGGTCGGCATCGCGCAGGTGCCGTTCCCGTTCCTGCCGAGGCACATCACGATCACCGCGTGGTTCACGATCGGCCTGCCCGCCTTCGTGCTCTCGCTGGCGCCGAACAACGAACGCGCCCGCACCGGTTTCGTCGGCCGGGTGATGCGGATGGCCGTGCCGGCCGGGCTGGTCATCGCCACCGCGACCTTCGTGAGCTATCTGCTGGTGTACAAGGGATCCGGTCAGTCCGAACTGGACAAGATCCAGGCGGGGACGACCGCGCTGATCACGCTGATCACGATCGCGCTGTGGGTGCTCGGGATCGTCGCGCGGCCGTACCGGTGGTGGAAGATCCTGCTGATCGGCGGGATGGTCGTGCTGACCCTCGCGCTGTTCCTGATCCCGTTCACGCAGAAGTTCTTCGCGCTGGACCCGAGCGTGAGCGCGTACACGCTGTCGGCCTTCGCCTGCGCCGGGGTGGGGATCGTGCTGGTGGAGATCGCCTGGTGGGCCGGGCGGTATCTGGTCAAGCGCCAGGACGCCTGACCGCCGCTCCCGCAAGTGTCATGAAAGGGTCGTTCAGGACATCTTTCGTCCTGAACGACCCTTTCATGACATCCGGCACCGCAGCGCCCCGAAATACGTGAAGGCCCCCTTCACCGCGCTAGACGCGGTGAAGGGGGCCTTCACGTACTGAAATCAGGCCGCCGGGGTGAACAACAGCGCCGTGTTGTGCCCGCCGAAGCCGAACGAGTTGCTGATCGCCGCGCTCAGCTCCACCTTGCGAGCCTCACCGGAGACGACGTCGAGCTGCACCTTCGGGTCCAGGTTCTCCAGGTTCAGCGTCGCCGGGATGAGCCCGTGGTAGATCGCCAGGATCGTGGCGATGCCCTCGACCGCGCCCGCGCCGCCGACCAGGTGGCCGAGCGCGCCCTTGGGAGCGGTCACCACGACGTGCTCGCCGATGGCGTTGCGGATCGCCGCGGCCTCGCCGACGTCGCCGACGACCGTCGAGGTCGCGTGCGCGTTGACGTGGCCGACGTCGGTCGGGGAGACCCCGGCCATCGTCATCGCCTGCCGCATGGCGGCGATCTGGCCGACGCCCTCCGGGTGGTTGCCCGTGATGTGGTAGGCGTCCGAGGTGATCCCGTACCCGCTCAGCTGCGCGTAGATCCGCGCGTTGCGGGCCTTGGCCCGGTCCGCCCGCTCCAGGATCACGACACCGGAGCCCTCGCCGAGGACGAAACCGTCACGGTTCACGTCGAACGGCCTGGACGCCTTCGCCGGGTCGTCGTTGCGGGTGGACACCGTCCGCGCCTGGGCGAAACCGGCGAGGGTGATCGGGTGGATGCACGATTCGGCACCACCGGCGATCACGACGTCGGCACGACCCGACCGGATCATCTCGTAGCCGGCGGCGATGCCTTCCGCGCCCGACGCGCAGGCCGAAGCGGGCGAGTGCACACCGGCACGTGCCTTCAGGTCGATCCCGACGTGAGCGGCGGGGCCGTTCGGCATCAGCATCGGCACGGTGAGCGGGGAGACCTTGCGGAGTCCCTGCTTGTGCAGAAGGTCGTTCTGGGAGATCAGGGTGACCGGACCGCCGACACCGGTACCGATGGTCACCCCGAGGCGCTCGGGTTCCACATCCTGATGCTCGTCGGTCGGCTGCTCGAAACCCGCGTCCGCCCAAGCCTGGCGGGCGGCGATGAGCGCCACCTGCTCACAGCGGTCCAGCCGCCGGGCCTGAACCCGCGGCAGGACTTCGGACGGGTCGACGGCGAGCATGGCGCCGATCTTCACCGGCAGTTCGAGTTCGTCGACCCAGTCGGCTTCGATGCGGCGGATCCCGCTCGCCCCGGCGAGCAGGCCGTCCCACGTGGACGCGACGTCCCCGCCGAGCGGCGTGGTCGCGCCCATCCCGGTGATCACGACGTCGTTGTTGCTCATTGGAGTCTCCCCAAGGTCGGCGCCAATCAAGAAGTCGGACTTACTTGGAGTTGGCCGACACGTAGTTCACCGCGTCGCCAACGGTCTTCAGGTTCGCCAGCTCGTCGTCCGGGATCTTGACGCCGAACTTGTCCTCGGCCTGGACAGCGATCTCCACCATGGACAGCGAGTCGATGTCGAGGTCGTCCACGAAGGACTTCTCGGCGGTCACGTCGTCCTGCGCCACACCGGCGACCTCTTCGACGATCTCGGCGAGGCCGGCGAGGATCTCTGCGTTGTCTGCCACTGGTTGTTCCCTTCTCGGTGATGCTTTCGGCTGCCCCGCGGACACGGTGCCCGCGGGGGAAGTATTCATCACGGGCAGACGAAGGCCTGGCCCGCGTAGGAGAGTCCGGCCCCGAAGCCCACGGCGAGCACGACGTCGCCCTGTTTCACGGTGCCGGCCTTGCGCATGTGGTCCAGCGCGAGCGGAATCGACGCGGACGAGGTGTTGCCCGAGTACTTGATGTCGTCGGCGACGACCATGTCCTCGCGGGCACCCTTGGCGCGCAGCTTCTTGGCGATGGCCTCGACGATGCGCAGGTTGGCCTGGTGCGGGATCAGGACGTCCACATCGGACGGTTCGAGCCCGGCCAGTTCCAGTGCCTGCAAGGCGATCGGCGCGATCTGCGTGGTCGCCCAGCGGAAGACCGACTGGCCCTCCTGGTAGATCCACTTGTCGTCGCGCATGTAGATCAGGTCGACGTGCTCGCCCGCGCTGCCCCAGGCGACCGGGCCGATCTGCGGGGTGTCGGCCGCGCCGACCACCGCCGCGCCGGCGCCGTCGGCGAAGATGATCGCGTTCGCGCGGTCGACCGGGTCGACGTGGTCGGTGAGCTTCTCGGCACCGATGACGAGCGCCTTCTTCGCGCTGCCCGCCCGGATGAGGTCCGACGCGACGCCGATGCCGTAACAGAATCCGGCACAGGCGGCGTTGAGGTCGAAGGCGGCCGGATGCGTGATGCCGATCCGGTCGGCCACCTGCGCGGCGGCGTTCGGGATCTGGGTGGGCATCGTGCAGTTGGGCAGGATGACCGTGTCCACTTCGGACGGGTCCACACCGGCGTCGGCCAGCGCGGCGGTGCCCGCCTTGACCGCCATGTCGACCAGCGACTCGTCCTTCTCGGCGAACCGGCGCTCGACGATGCCGACCCGCTCGCGGATCCACTGGTCGTTGGTGTCCAT
This sequence comes from Amycolatopsis sp. WAC 04197, assembly GCF_003947475.1. Classification (NCBI taxonomy): domain Bacteria; kingdom Bacillati; phylum Actinomycetota; class Actinomycetes; order Pseudonocardiales; family Pseudonocardiaceae; genus Amycolatopsis; species Amycolatopsis sp. WAC 04197. Next base: position 59,753 of record NZ_QHJK01000017.1, read on the forward strand.
GATCTTCGAGAGATCGTCGTTGGTCACGATCTTCTCGGGCTGGAAGCTCCCGACACCGAGGATGCGGGTCCCGGCGGCGCCCGGCGCCTGCCGCAAAGTGGATCGGTCGGTCACGAAGCGTCCTCCTGCCCCTGAAGCTTCGCCAGCTCGGCAGGCGTCTTCAGAGCGATCGTGGTGGTCACGGTTCCCTTGAGCTGCCGCTTGACCAGCCCGGTCAGCGTGCCCGCCGGCGGAAGTTCGAGCGTCGAGGTGACACCCGCGGTGACCAGACCGTCCATGGTCAGATCCCAGCGAACCGGGCTCGTGACCTGCTTGACCAGCCGGTCGAGGTACTCGGCCCCGCTGGTGACGACCTGGCCGTCGGCGTTCGACAGCAGCGGACGCGTCGGGTCCGCCGGGGTGATCTTCGCAGCGTGGGCGGCCAGCGCTTCACGCGCGGGTGCCATGTAGGAGGTGTGGAACGCGCCCGCGACCTTGAGCGCGCGGACCTTGGTGCCCTCCAGCGGCTCGGCCACGATCTTCTCGATCGCGTCGGCGGCGCCGGAGGCGACGATCTGGCCGGCGCCGTTGCGGTTCGCCGCGGCGAGACCGTGGCCCTCGAGCCACGCGACGACCTGCTCCGGGTCGCCGAGCATGACCGCGGCCATGCTCGTGGGCTCCAGCGCGCACGCCTTCGCCATCTCGGCGCCGCGGACGGCGGCCAGCGCGACGGCGTCTTCGGGGCTCAGCACGCCGGCGATGGCGGCGGCCGCCAGTTCGCCGACGGAGTGACCGGCGACCGGCGCGTCCGCGGCGACCGGGGCCTCACGCTGAAGGTGCTCGAAGGCCAGCAGTGACAGCGCCACGATCAGCGGCTGCGTGATCGCGGTGTCCTGGATCTCTTCGGCGTCCGCTTCGGTGCCGAGGCGGACGAGGTCGAGACCGGCCCGCTCGGACCAGGCTTCGACGCGCGCGCGGGCACCGTCGAGCTCGAGCCAAGGGGTGAGCATGCCTGGGGCTTGGGAACCCTGACCGGGGGCGAGGACTGCAACTGTCACCCCATTAGAGAACACTCTCGGCCACCATGGTCGTGATGCCGACGCTCACCAAGTCCGGCCGACGTAATTGTCGGAACCCTCCAAAAGCGTCTTCCTGATCTCCGCGCTTAACCCAAAAGCCTTGTCGGGTTCAACCAGCTTTCCCTATGAAGTCCGTCACTGAACTGTCTATGCCGCGGTCGTGAACGGGTCGCCGGGCCGTGACTTTGCGGGGTCGGCTGAAGCGGGTGCCGAGGCGGCCCGCCGCCCCGTTCGCGAGCCCTTCGGGCAAAACGCGGCACCTCAAAAGATCAAAAGACCTCGGTCGCCTCAGCCTGGGTCGAGTTCCGCTCGGTCGGCTCGGCAGACGCCGTCACCAGAGGCCGCGGGCACGGGCCAGCCGCCCGACGGTCAGCGCCACCTTCAGCACCCAGGCGTCCCGCGATTCGGCGGCGTGGCGGCCGGTCAGTTCCGCCGCCTTCCGCAGCCGGTACCGGACGGTGTTCGGATGCACGAACAGCGTCCGCGCGCAGGTCTCCAGGACACCGCCGCTGTCGAGGTAGGTCTCCACCGTCCGCAGCAAGGCCGGGCCCGCTTCTTCGAGCGGTCGCGCGATCTGCTCCACGAGCAGGCGTTCGGCCTCGGGGTCGCCGGACAACGCGCGTTCGGGCAACAGGTCGATCGATCTCGCGGGCCGGGGCGCGCCGGGCCAGCCGACGACGGCGCGCAGGCCGGAGAGCGCTTCGGTCGCGCTGTGGTGCGCTTCGGCGAGGGTGGGCACCGTCGGGCCGGCGACGACCGGGCCGTCGGCGAAGGCGACCGACAGCTTGGCGAGGATCTCGCGGTCCTTGACGCTGCCGTCGGTGGGACCGGCGACCACCACGACCAGCCGGGATCCCTGCACCGAAAGCAGCACGGGGCGCCCGACCCTGGCGGCGCGGCTGCGGACCTCGAACACGACGGCGGGCGGGTCGTCCGACGTCGGGGTGCCGACCACCGCGGTGGCGGGCGCGGCCGGATCCCAGCCGAGCGCGGCGGCGCGGGAGAGCACCGCCTCCTCGGCGTCGCCGCGGACGATGCCGTCGACGACCAGTGCCTCCAGTCGCGCGTCCCAGGCGCCGCGCGCCTCGGCGGCGGCCGCGTAGGAGTTGGCGGCGGCGAACGCGATCTCCCTGCCGTAGCGCAGGATCCCTTCGATCAGCGCGGCGCGTTCGGCTTCGTTCGCGGCGAATTCCGGCAGTTGCTCCTCGAACACCTCGATCGCCAACCGCACCATGCCGACCGCCTGTCGCAGGCTCACCCAGCGGGACAGTTCGGCGGGCGCTTCGCGGAAGGCCTCGGTGGTGAGGGAGAGCGCCTCCTTGGCGTCGCGGAGCCAGTCGACGAAACCGGCGGCACCCGCCTGGGTGATCAGCAGGACGCTCGCGCGCTGGTCGGCGGGGAGGCGGGCGAACCAGCTCAGCCGCTCTTCCATCACCGCCACGCTCGCGCTCGCGAGCCGGCCGGAGGCGTGCTCGAGCCGCCGGAGGGTCTTGGCGGACAGCCCGTGGTGCTTGGGGACACGCCGTCCGGAAGTCGCATCAGCCATGGTCAGCCGATCCTAGTCCGGTGGGCAAAGGGGGCGTGGTCCTGCGGTCTCCCGGCTCTTCTGTCCGAAGTGGATGGTCAAGACCGAGAAATTGCGAAATGTGTTCGCATAAAACTCGAGGCCGCCCGGCGCTCGCGTTTTTCGCTGCGCCGGACGGCCTCGTCTCCCCGGTCCCCACCGGTAGGACAAGTATGGGACTTGTCGATCTTTTCCCGCTAGCTCACTCACTCGATCGTGGGTCGCCGAGTTGCCGGTGCGGTGCTCGTGATCAACGATCCCTCGCAAGCCGCACCGGTGTTGGGCGCGGATGCGCAGAGGAGGGAGTTCGCCGTGGGCGAGCAGCTGAAAGACGGTCTGGGACAAGCATGGAACCTTGTCGCCACCTTCGTGCCGAAATTGATCGGTTTCCTGATCATCCTGCTGATCGGCTGGTTGATCGCGAAAGCCGTGTCGAAGGCATTGGGACTGGTTCTGTCGAAGATCGGTTTCGGCAAGCTCATCGAGAAGACCGGGCTCACCGGAACGCTCAAACAGGCGAATGTCGACGCGGGCGGGATCCTCGTCAAACTCGTGTACTACTTCATTCTCCTGATCGCGCTGCAGCTCGCGTTCGGCGTATTCGGTGAGAGCAATCCGGTCAGCGCGCTGCTCAACGACATCATCGCGTTCCTGCCGCGGATCCTGGTGGCGCTGGTGCTGGTGATCGTCGCGGCGGCCGTGGCGAAGGTCGTCCGCGACCTGGTGACCGGGGCCCTGTCGACCCGGCCCGCGGGACGGCTGCTCGGCACCATCGCCTACTGGATGATCATGGCGTTCGGCATCATCGCCGCGCTCGGCCAGGTGAACATCGCCACCGCGATCACCGGACCGGTCCTGATCACCGTGCTCGCCACCATCGGCGGCGTGATCGTCGTCGGCTTCGGCGGCGGCCTGATCAAGCCGGCGCAGGACCGCTGGCAGGGCTGGCTGGCCACTCTGCAGGGGCAGCTGGAGGCCGGTGACGCCAAGCGGGAGGTCCGTTCGGAGCCGCCGACTTCGCCCGTGGGCATCGGTCGCGTAGATTCCTGAGCATCCCGCGGGCCCGGTGATCGAGGAAGGCACCGGGCCCGCGCGGAGTCGAAGGGGCCCATCGCCGCGGAACACGCGGTGAAGGGCCCTTTCGCGTCTCCTCAGCACCCCTCGAGCCGCTCGTCTGTTCCGCACCTCACACTCCCTAGGGAATGGGGCCGGAACGGAGCATGTTGGAGCGGTAGACGGAGAGGGGTGCGGACGTGGACTTCCTGCTGCACAACGGTGTCACGGTGCTCGGACAATGGATCTCCTTCGCCGAGCTGGCGGGGCAGATCTTCGCGCTCGCCGTGGTCTTCCTGGCGCAACGCCGCACGTTGTGGACGTGGCCGGTCCAGGTCGGGGCCACCGTGCTGTTGTTCTCGGTCTACGTCTCCGCGCATCTCGGCGGGCTCGCGACCAGGCAGATCGCGATCCTCGCCATCTCGATCTACGGCTGGTGGGCCTGGTCCCGCCGCAGCGACCCGGTCTACGGCGTCGTCGTCCGCAAGGGCCGTCTCGGCGAGCGGCTGGCGATGGCCGGCGCGTTCGCGATCGGCACCACCGCGATGGCGCTGGTCCTCGACGCGCTGGACGCCTCGTGGGCGCCTTGGCCGGACGCCGCGATCTTCGTCGGCACGCTGGTGGCCTTCGCCGCGCAGGGCGCGGGTCTCGTCGAGTTCTGGCTGGTGTGGCTGGTCGTCGACGCGATCGGCGTACCGCTGCAGCTCTCGTCGGGCCTGTACTTCTCGGCGGCGGTGTACATCGTGTTCGCCGGCTTGGTCGTGCACGGCTGGTGGAGCTGGAACCGGACGGCGAAGCAGGTCCGCACCGCGCCGTCCGGAGTCACGACGGCCTCCGCCTGACCGCGTTTCGTCCTCTGAACGCGGTAGTCGGCGATACGAACCACCGCATTCAGAGGACGAAACGCGCGGGGGTCAGCGCATGGTGGCGTGTGACGGCTTGAGGTCGGCCAGGGTGCGGACACCCAGCAGCTGCATCGTCCGGACCATCTCGGCGCGCAGGATGTCCACGCACCGCTGAACCCCGCGCTCGCCGCCGGCCATCAGGCCGTAGAGGAACGCGCGCCCGATGAGCACCGCGTCCGCGCCGCGCGCGATGGCGGCCACGATGTCGCCGCCGGACAGGATGCCGGTGTCGACCCACACCTCGGCGTCGCCCTGGATCTCGTCGAGCACCGCGGGCAGCAGCTCGATCGGCGTCGGCGCGCGGTCGAGCTGGCGGCCGCCGTGGTTGGACAGCAGGACCGCGTCGGCGCCGTGCTTGACCACGTCACGCGCGTCGTCGACGTTCTGGATCCCCTTGACCACGAGCTTGCCCGGCCAGGTCTGACGGACCCAGTCGAGGTCGTCGAAGTTCAGGGTCGGGTCGAAGAGCTGGTTGAGCAGTTCGGCGACCGTGCCGTCGAACTGGCTCAGCGACGCGAAGGTCAGCGGCTCGGTGGTCAGCAGGTTGAACCACCACGCCGGATGCATCGCGCCGTCGACGAAGGTCTTGAGGGTGAGCGCGGGCGGGATGGTCAGCCCGTTGCGGACGTCGCGCAGCCGCGCTCCCGCGACCGGGGTGTCCACCGTCAGCATGAGCGTGTCGAAGCCGGCGGCCCAGGCGCGATTCATCAGATCTTCACCCGCTTTGTGGTCGCGCCAGACGTAGAGCTGGAACCACTTGCGGGCCTCCGGGGCGGCCGCGGCGAGGTCTTCGATGGACGTCGTCGCCATCGTCGACAGTCCCATCGGGATGCCGTTGCGCTGCGCGACGCGGGCCACCGCGGACTCGCCCTCGTGGTTCATCATGCGGGTGAACCCGGTCGGCGCGAACGCGAACGGCAGCTCCGAACGCTTGCCGAGGATCTCCTTGCCCGTGTCCACATCGGACACACCGCGCAGGACGTTCGGATGGAATTCCACGCTGCGGAAGGCCTGCCGGGCGCGGCGGAGGCTGTCTTCCAGTTCCGCGGCGCCGTCGGTGTAGTCGAACGCTGCCCGCGGCGTCCGCTTGCGGGCGAGCATCCGCAGGTCGGCGATCGTGTGCGCGCCCGCCAGCCGTCGGTCGGTCGGGTTGAGCACGATCGGCTTCGGCCGCAGGATCTGCTTCAGCTCACTCGGCTTCGGCAGTCGACGCTTGGTCACACTCGCTCACCCTTTCCGCAAACATCCGATGTCTCACCCTAGCTGCTCCGCCGCCGGACGCAATGAAGGGACCTTTCCTTGCGAAATTTGCAAGGAAAGGTCCCTTCATCTCAGCGTCAGGCGCTGCCGGAGTCCGACAACTGCGGACCCGCGGCGGCGACGTCGTCGAGACGGTACTTGCGCGCCGCCTCCGCCGCCTTCGACCGGTCGATCTCGCCGCGCTTGGCCAGCGCGCTCAGCGTGCCGACCACGATCGACTGGGCGTCGACCAGGAACTTCCGCCGGGCGGCGGGACGGGTGTCGGAGAACCCGAACCCGTCGGTGCCCAGCGTCAGCATGTCGGTCGGCACCCAGGGGCGGATGAGATCCGGCACGGCCCGCATCCAGTCCGACACCGCGACGACCGGCCCGTTCGCGCCGGACAGCTTCTGCGTGATGTACGGCACACGCGGGGAGTCGCCAGGGTGGAGCAGGTTGTCGTGGTCGACCTCGACGGCCTCGCGCCGCAGCTCGGTCCACGACGTCGCCGACCACACGGCCGCGCGTACGCCCCACTCCTCGGCCAGCATCTGCTGGGCCCGCAGCGCGTCCGGCATGGTGACACCGGAGACCAGGATCTGCGCCTCCGGTCCGTCGCCCGACGGGGCGTCCGCGTACTTGTAGAGACCCTTGAGCAGGCCGTCGACGTCGAGGTTCTCGGGCTCGGCGGGCTGCTGGTAGGGCTCGTTGTAGATCGTCATGTAGTAGAAGATGTTCTCGCCGTTGCCGTCCGGCCCGGTCTCGCCGTACATCCGGCGAAGGCCGTCCCGCACGATGTGAGCGATCTCGAACGACCATGCCGCGTCGTAGGCCACGACGGCCGGGTTGGTCGCCGCCAGCAGCAGCGAGTGCCCGTCGGCGTGCTGGAGGCCTTCACCGGTCAGCGTGGTGCGGCCGGCGGTGGCGCCGAGCACGAAACCGCGGGCCATCTGGTCGGCCGCCGCGTAGAGGCCGTCACCGGTCCGCTGGAACCCGAACATCGAGTAGAAGATGTAGATCGGGATCATCGGCTCGCCGTGCGTGGCGTACGAGGTGCCGACGGCGGTGAACGACGCGGTCGAGCCCGCCTCGTTGATGCCCTCGTGCAGGATGACGCCCTTTTCGGACTCCTTGTAGGCCAGCATCAGGCTCGCGTCGACCGACGTGTACGTCTGGCCGTGCGGGTTGTAGATCTTGGCCGTCGGGAACATCGAGTCGAGACCGAAGGTGCGCGCCTCGTCCGGGATGATCGGGACGATCCGCTTGCCGATCTCGGAGTCCTTCGCCAGCTCGCGGACGAGCCGGACGAACGCCATCGTGGTGGCGACCTCCTGCTTGCCCGAGCCCTTGCGGATGCCTTCGTAGACCTTGTCGCCGGGCAGCACGAGGGCCTTCGAGGCCTTCGGGCGGCGCTCCGGCAGGAACCCGCCGAGCGCGCGGCGGCGGCCGATCATGTACTCGATCTCCGGCGATTCCTTGCCGGGGTGGTAGTACGGCGGCAGCTTCGGGTCGCGCTCGAGCTCCTCGTCGCTGATCGGGATGCGCTGGGCGTCCCGGAACAGCTTGAGGTCGTCGAGGGTGAGCTTCTTCATCTGGTGCGTGGCGTTGCGGCCCTCGAAGGACGGTCCGAGGCCGTAACCCTTGATGGTGTGGGCCAGGATCACCGTCGGCTGGCCGTGGTGCTCCAGCGACGACTTGTAGGCCGCGTAGACCTTGCGGTAGTCGTGCCCGCCGCGCTTGAGGTTCCAGACGTCGGCGTCGGTGAGGTCCTTGACCAGTTCCTTGGTCCGCGGGTCGCGGCCGAAGAAGTGCTCGCGGACGAACGCGCCGTCGTTGGCCTTGTAGGTCTGGAAGTCGCCGTCCGGCGTGGTGTTCATCAGGTTGACCAGGGCGCCGTCACGGTCCGCGTGCAGCAGCGAGTCCCACTCGCGGCCCCAGATGACCTTGATGACGTTCCAGCCGGCGCCGCGGAAGTACGACTCCAGCTCCTGGATGATCTTGCCGTTGCCGCGCACCGGGCCGTCGAGCCGCTGCAGGTTGCAGTTGATCACGAAGGTCAGGTTGTCGAGGCCCTCGCTCGCGGCCACGTGGATGAGGCCGCGCGATTCCGGCTCGTCCATCTCGCCGTCGCCGAGGAACGCCCAGACGTGCTGGTCGCTGGTGTCCTTGATGCCGCGGTCGCGCAGGTAGCGGTTGAATCGCGCCTGGTAGATCGCGTTCATCGGGCCGAGGCCCATGGACACGGTCGGGTTCTCCCAGAACTCCGGCATGAGCCGCGGGTGCGGGTACGACGGCAGGCCGCCGCCCTCGCCGGCGTGCGAGAACTCCTGCCGGAAGCCGTCCAGCTGGTTCTCGGTCAGCCTGCCCTCGAGGAACGCGCGGGCGTAGATGCCGGGGGAGGCGTGGCCCTGGATGAAGATCTGGTCGCCGCCGCCCGAGTGGTCCTTGCCGCGGAAGAAGTGGTTGAAGCCCACTTCGTACAGCGCGGCGGAGGAGCCGTAAGTCGAGATGTGCCCGCCGACGCCGACGCCGGGACGCTGCGCGCGGTGCACCATGATCGCGGCGTTCCACCGGATGTAGGCGCGGTACCGGCGCTCGATCTCCTCGTCACCGGGGAACCAGGGTTCGTTCTCGGTGGGGATGGTGTTGACGTAGTCCGTCGACGTCAGCGCCGGGACGCCGACGTGGCGTTCCCTGGCCCGCTCGAGGATGCGCAGCATCAGGTACCGGGCGCGCTGCTGACCACCCCTGGCCAGCGCCTCGTCGAAGGAGTCCAGCCATTCGGCGGTCTCCTCCGGGTCGATGTCGGGCAGGTGCGCCGCCAATCCGTCACGGATGACGCGGACGCGTGCCGGGGTCTCCTTGCCGGAGGCGCCGTCGTTCTGCGGGGCCAAGGGGTCTCCTTGCGAAAGGTGGTAGCTGGTTGTGCTCGTACGCGGGCGTGTTCGCCGTCCATCGTCGTCCTCCGGTTCCGTTCGCGTCACCGCTACTGATCGGTAACGTTCGCGGACCCGATTGCGACACGCCTCGCACGCGCCTGTACTCGCGCGCGCGTTTTCTCTCCCACCCTAAAGCAGGCCGTTCGGAGGTGCCCAGGCGCGCCCGAATTGACCCCGTGAGAGTGGGCTGAATGTCCGTACGCCGCGACACGAGTTGTTCAAGATCCGGTGTGGACGGTTGCGCGGAACGCTTCACCAGTGTTCGCTAACGGGCATCGTGTACCCGAGTGTGGTGCCCGCCCGGTCGATGAGGCCGGCGCGACACCACGCTCCGTCGTAGTTGGAGGAGTGACAGCAGTGGTCGCCGCGGGAGACGCTGATCAGAGCAGCGTCGCCGAAAGGCTCGGGATCAAGCCGGACATGGTGGTCCAGGAGATCGGCTGGGACGAGGACGTCGACGACGACCTTCGTGCGGCGATCGAGGAACAGATCGGCGGCGACATCCTCGACGAGGACGCCGACGAGGTCATCGACGTGGTGCTGCTGTGGTGGCGCGAAGACGACGGTGATCTCGGTGACACGCTGATCGAGGTCCGGACTCCCCTGAACGAGAACGGCGTGATCTGGGTGCTGACCCCGAAGACGGGCCAGCCAGGGCATGTCGAGCCGAGTGACATCGCCGAGGCGGTGCCGCAGGTCGGACTGGCCCAGACGGCCAACATCAGCGCCGGCCCCAAGTGGGCGGGCACCCGGCTGGTTTCGCCGAAGTCGTCCAAGACCAAGCGGTGACTTCTCCAGGCGCGCGATCGACACGATAGGGTTGTCGTCGCAGGCCCCTGTTCGCTCTTGAGAGGAAACCGCCGGTATGGCCGTCGAGGTCGGATCGCAAGCCCCGGACTTCACGCTCAACGACTACAACAAGCAGTCCGTGACGCTGTCGTCCTTCAAGGGCGAGAAGCCGGTCCTGCTCGTGTTCTACCCGTTCGCGTTCAGTGGCATCTGCACCGGTGAGCTGTGCCAGCTCCGCGACGAGTTCGCGGACTACGACGGCCAGGGCGTCCAGGTGATCGGCGTGTCCGTGGACACCCCGTTCTCGCTCAAGGCGTGGGCCGAGCAGGAGGGCTACCAGTTCCCGCTGCTTTCGGACTTCTGGCCGCACGGTGAGGTCGCGAAGGCGTACGGCGTCTTCAACGAGGCGGCCGGCCTGGCCACCCGCGGCACCTTCCTGATCGACAAGGACGGCGTCGTGCGGTTCGCCGAGGTCAACCAGCCCGGCGAGGCGCGCGACCAGCAGGCGTGGAAGAAGGCCGTGGCCTCGCTGGCCTGAGTCTTCACGGTGGCACCCGTGCGCGGGTGCCACCTCCCGGGCGCATAGCTCAGCGGGAGAGCACTCGGTTTACACCCGAGCGGTCGTAGGTTCGATCCCTACTGCGCCCACCGAAAACCCGGCGACACCCCGCTCGAGCGGGACTACCTTGAGCCGGATGCACGACCTCACGTGGCGGCCACTGCGGCCCGAGGACGCCCAGGCGTCGGCCGACCTCCTCAACGCGATGGAGACCGTCGACGGGATCGGCGAGAACTACACGGCGGAGGACACCCTCCAGGAGCTGGTCGACCCGTACGCGGACCTGGAACGGGCGAGCCTCGCGGCCTTCGACGGCGACGTGATGGCCGGCTACATGAAGATCCGCTTCAAGCCGTCCGCGGAGGAGATCCATCGGGTCTTCCTCGACGGGGGAGTCCATCCCGCGTATCGACGGCGGGGGATCGGCGGCGCGCTCGTCGACGCGGGGGTGGCGGCGGCGAAGGTGGTGCACGCGCTGCACCATCCGGACGCGAAACTCGTGGTCGACGTCAACCGGCCGGAGCGCATCGCCGGGCTGGCCGAGCTCGTCCGGTCCCGAGGGTTCGCGCCGGTGCGCTACTTCCAGCGGATGGAGCACTCGCTCTCAGGGTTGGATGCTGCGGAGCTTCCTGACTGGTTCACGGTCGAGCCGTGGTCGGAGCGGAACGACGAGGACTTCCGAGCGGTCCGGAACGCGGCGTACCGGGACTACTGGGGCGCGGTGCCGATGCCCGCCGATCTCTGGCGGAACAAGATCACCAACCAGACCTTCCAGCCTGAGGCCAGCTTCCTGCTTCGGGAGGAGGGCGTCGCGGTCGGGATGCTGGTGACCATGTGGTGGGAGGCCGACACGGAGGCCACCGGCGTCCGCGACGCGCACTTCATGGCGATCGGGACGCTTCGGGAGCACCGGCGGCGGGGTGTCGCGAGCGCGTTGATGGGGCACGCGCTGCGGGCCGCCGCCGAGCAGGGCTACGACCGCGCGAGTTTGAACGTGGACTCGGCGGATCCGGCGGGGGCGTTCGGGGTGTTCGAGAAGGCGGGTTTCGTGCCGACGATGCGGTACGTGCGCTGGGCGCTCGAAGCCTGACGCATTTAGTCGACTAAACGCGCGCAAGACACGTGAAGGCCCCCTTCACTCGGCTCAGCCGAGGGAAGGAGGCCTTCACGCACCCCCAACACCTGTGGAACGTCTTCGGTTTTCGGCGGTCTGGTCTGCCCCCTCGGCAGGCCAGACCGCCGGTGCGCCGCGCCGCGGGTGGCGAACTTTCGGCTGCACAAGACAGGAGACGGTCGGGACTGCCCAGATACATCAAGATCGGCGGCCATTGGAGTGATCCGGGCCGCGAGGGGCGATCACGGTGAGCGACTAGGCGCGGATCAGCCGGTTCGCCAGGGTCGACATCGTGTAGGCGCCGATGCCCATGACGACTTCGAGGGCGTTCCGTTCGGTGTATCCGTGCCCGAAGAAGGTCCGCAGGGTCTCGTCGTCGACGGCGCCCGCGGTTTCGAGCACCGCCACCGTGAACTGCCGGATGGCCTCCAGTCGCTCGTCGGGGACGGGCTGCTGCGAGCGGAGCGCCGCGATGACGTCGTCGTCGGCGCGATGTCCCTTCAGCTTGCCGGTGTGGATCTCGACGCAGATCTCGCAGCCGTTGCGGGTCGCCACGGTCATCACGACCGTTTCCCGTGCGAGCGGGTCGAGTGTGGTCCGTTCGAAGCTCGCGCTCAGTTTCAGGAATCCGTCGAGCAGTTCGGGCGACGACGCCTGCCGGGCGACGGCGGTGGGGAGGTGCCCGAACTTCCGGATGGTCGCTTCCATGGCGCGACGCGAGGCTTCGGGGGCGGTTTCGACGGTGTGATCGGTGAACAAGGCTTCCCCTTAAGATGGTCAACGTGGTTGACGAAAAGGTAAACCAGGTTGTCGAATCTGGCAAGCAGGTTCGCGAAACTCCCGGCTTCGAGCTGCCGCTGCTGCTGTTCGCGGGCTTCCGCTCGATGATCGACCGGCTGCACGCCGAACTCGCCGAACAAGGACATCCGGACGTCCGCCCGGTGTACGGCTTCGCCATGCAGGCGATCGGCCGCGAAGGCGCGACGGCGAGCGAGATCGGGCGGCGGCTCGGGGTCAGCAAGCAGGCGGCGGGCAAGACCGTCGACAAACTGGAGCAGCTCGGCTACGTCGCGCGCGTCGACGACCCGGCCGACGCGCGGCGCAAGGTCGTGCGGCTCACCGGCCGCGGGTTCGACTCACTCGGCCGGTCGGCGGCGATCTTCGAGGAATTGCGCAAGGAGTGGGCAGGCACGTTGGGTATCGACAGGGTCCGCGAGCTCGAAGCCGACCTTCGCACGATGGTGCCCTCAGGCGGCTTCCGCCTCGATGTCGCCAGCTGGTTCGGCGCCTAGAACGGGCAGCCGGGATTCGGCGCGTCCTGCGAGAGCGGGCTCCCGTGTGGCAGCACGTAGAGCACCTCCAGCACCACCGGTGTCGTCCCGAGGTTCCGTCCGATGTGGACGGTGTCGCTCGGCTCGGTGAAGACGGCGCCCTTCCGGTACAGGCCGTCGAGCCCGCAGTCGGCCGAGTTGTGCGTCAGCGTGCCCGCTTTCACGTACGCGTAAAGCTTTCCGTCGTGATAGTGCCAGCCGGTGTAGCCGCCGGGCTGGATGACGACCTCGCGCAGCACGTAGTCGGTGTTCCCCACCGTCCGCTGCTCGAAGATCGTCCCGGTCACCCCCGATCCGGGAGTCGCCCCGGCCGTCGCGGGGACGGCGAGCGCGAGGACGAGGGTGGCGAGCAGCGTGGTCACGGACCGCAGGCGCATGAACGAACGGTACCGCGATCGGCACTGCCCGAAAGGGTCGTTCATTCCGCCCGAAGCGTCCGCCGCAGCATCTTGCCGCTCTCCGTCCGCGGCAGCCGGTCCCGGAAGTCGAACCGGCGCGGAGTCTTGAATCCGGCGAGCTCGGCCCGGCAATGCGCTTCGAGCCGTTCCGCCAGCGCGGGATCCCCGGTGACGCCCTCGACCGGCTGCACGACGGCGACGACGCGTTGGCCCCATTCGGGATCAGGCTCGCCGATCACCGCGACGTCGGCGACGTCGGGATGGCTCAGCAGCCGCGCTTCGATCTCGGCCGGATAGATGTTCACGCCACCGGAAAGGATGAGATCCGTCCGCCGGTCGCACAGGAACACTCGCCCCTCGGCGTCGAGATAGCCGACGTCCCCGACGGTCACGAACTCCCCGGATCGCGCGGCGGCCGTCTTGCCCGGATCGCCGTGGTAGTCGAATTTCGTGTGCGCGGAACTGAAATAGAGCATCCCGGCCTCGCCCGTGGGGAGCTCGCGGCCGTCGTCGTCGAGAACCTCGACCCGCACGCCGTCCAGCGGCTTGCCGACGGTGCCCGGTGCGGCGAGCCATTCGCGCGCGTGCACCGCCGTGATCAGGCCCTCGGACGCGCCGTAGTACTCGTGGACCACCGGTCCGAGCCAGGCGAGCATCCGCTCCTTGACCTCACGGGGGCACGGCGCGGCGCCGTGGATCACCGACGTCAGGCTCGACAGGTCGTGGCGCGCACGCACGTCCTCGGGCAGTCGCAGCAGGCGGTGGAACATCGTGGGCACCAGATGCGTACTCGTCACGCGGTGCTTTTCGGTGAGCCGCAGCGTTTCCGCGGCGTCGAACCGGTCCATGAGGACGAGCGTGTGCCCGAGATGCAGGGTCGCGGTCGAGAACATCCCGGGCGCCGCGTGGTAGAGCGGGCAGGCGACGAGGTGCACGCCGTGCCCTGGCCGGACGTCCAGGCGTTCGAGCGTGTGCGCGTAGATCGGGTGCAGCGCGGGCGGTTGCCCGGAAAGGGCGCGCCGGACGCCTTTGGGACGCCCCGTGGTCCCGGACGTGTAGAGCATCGTCTGGCCGGCGGTCCGCCGCTCCGGCGTCGTCGTGGGCAGGTCCGTTCCCCAAGCCGCGTACTCGGCCCAGCCGGGTGTCTCGCCGCGCGAAAACCGGTGCAGGCCGGACAGTTCCGAGGTGCACGTCGCCGCGATGTCCGCGTCCGCGACGGCGACCTTGGCGCCGCTGTCGGCCGCGATGTAGGCGATCTCGGCGGGTGAGGACCGGTGGTTGACCGGCGTGAAGTACATCCCCGCCTGCAAGGTCGCCAGCAGGAGTTCGTAGTAGGTGAGTCCATTGTGGATGATCGCGACGACACCGTCGCCCTCGCCGAGACCGAGTGCCCGCAAGGCGTGGGTCAGCTGATTCGCCCGCGCCGAAAGCACGCCGAAGGTGGTCTCGCGGCCGTCGACGTCGATCACCGCGACGCGGCCAGGGTCCTGGGCGGCGACTTCGTAGAAGGTGCTCATCCCGGGCTCCTCAGGGATTCGAGATGCCGCCGGAGCACCGCGCGCATCAGCTCCGGCGAAGTCCGGCCCGCCGACACCGCGAGCCCGTCCAGCAGCGCGGCGAGCCGTTCGGTCTCGACGTTCAGATCGACGTCGCCGAGCAGGCCGCCCGCTTCGTTCGCGCCCTCGAGCACCCGGCGGACGAGGAACCGGACTCCCTCGTACATGCGCTTGGCCTCCTCCGCGAGGTCGGGCCGGTTCTTCGCGGCGGCCGAGAATGCCAGCCAGACGTCGGCTTCGGCGCGGGTCTGTTCGGTGAGCGGAAGAAGCTCGCCGAGGAACGCCTCGGTGGCTTCCTGACGCCGTGAGCGTGGTGTCGCGGGGTCGAGCAGAACGGGGATGTGCCCCGCCAGCCGCGCCTCCAGCCGGTCGCCGAGCGCGCGCATGGCGAACACGATCAGTTCGTCGTGGCCGCCGAAGTAGTGCCGCACCGAACCGATCGCGAGACCGGCCTCCTCGGCCACACTCCTGAGTGACGCCTGCGCGAGACCGTCCCGCTGGATCACCCGGAAGACGGCTTCGGCTATCTCCAGGCGGCGGGCTTCCGGGTCGACGATCTTGGGCACGTTGTCTTTATAGCACGACCTTGCTATTTTATTTGGCACAGTCATGCTACAAAGGGGGAGTTCATGCGGACCTGGTTGCTGATCGCGCTGGTGGTCGCCGCGGTGATCGTGCTCATCGTGCGCAGGCTGCGCGGCGAGCCGCTGGTGGCCCGGGAGGTGTTCGGGGCGCCGGTGATCCTGCTCGGGATCGGCGTCTACGGCTTGGTCAAACTGGAGATCTTCACTTTGACCGACGGTCTGTGGCTCGCGCTGGGGTCCGCGGTCGGGTGCGGTCTCGGCGCGGTGCGTGCCACCACCACGAAACTGTTCGAGCGCGACGGCGTGCTGTGGCTGCGCTACACCGGCTGGACGTTCGGCGTCTGGATGCTGTCGCTGCTGGTGAACTTCGGGATCGGGTTCCTGGCCACCACGGCTGGGGCGCATCCCGACGCGCGGCCGGTGACGCTGTCGATCGGCGTCAGCCTGCTGGGGGAGGCGCTGGTGATCGCCAAGCGCGCGAAGACGACGGGGCTGCCGTACGCCCCGCCGTCCGATTCGCTGCTTTCCCGCCGTTAGGCCAGTTTCCCGACTTCGCCGACGAGGAGCGCGATGTCGTCTTCGGTGTTGAAGTAGTGCACCGAAGACCGGACCATCGGCGGCAGTCCGCGCTCGGCGAAGTCGAACTGGGCGGACGTCGCCTCGGTGACGCTGACGTTGATCTTCGCCGCGGCCAGACGCTGTTTCACTTCCTGCGACGGCGTTTTCGCCACGCTGAACGTGACGATCCCGCACTGCCGCACGCCCTGGTCGTGGACACGGACACCGGGGATCTCGCGGAGCGCGTCACGCAGTTTGGCCGCGAGCGCGGCGACGCGGTCTTCGATGGCGGGCATGCCCCATTCGAGGGCGTAGTCGATGGCCGCGCCGAGACCGTGCAGGGCGGCGTGATCGCGTTCCCAGACCTCGAACATCTTCGCCGTCGGATCGACTTCGTAGCTTTCGGGCGTCGTCCACGCCGCCGAGTGAAGATCGAGCATCGCGGGCTCGACGCGTTCACGCAGCCGCGGGTGCGCATAGAGGAATCCGGTGCCCCGCGGTCCGCGCAGGTACTTGCGGCCGGTCACGCTGAGCGCGTCGCAGTTCAGGCGCGCGACGTCGAGGTCGATCTGGCCGGCGCTCTGGCACGCGTCCAGCAGGAACGGGATCCCGGCCGCCCTGGCCACCGCGCCGATCTCCTCGGCCGGGTTCACCAGCCCGCCCTGGGTCGGCACATGCGAGACGGCGATCAGCTTGACGTGGCCGTCGATGCGGCGCTCGAGGTCCTCGACGTCCAGTTGCCCGGACTCGTCGTTGTCGACCACCTCGACGACGGCGCCGGTGCGCTTCGCGATCTGCAGGAAGGAGATGACGTTGCTCGCGTACTCGGATTTCGCCGTCAGGATCCGGTCTCCGGCGGCGAACGGCAGCGCGTAGAAGATCGCCTGCCAGGAGCGGGTCGCGTTGTCGGTCAGGGCGATGTCGGCGGGGTCGGCGCCGACGAGCCGGGCGGCCGACGCGTAGACGCCGTTCATCCGCTCCACGGTCGCCGCGGCCTGCTCGTATCCGCCGATCAGGGCCTCTTCGCGCAGATAGTCGACGACGGTGTCGGTCACCCGCGCGGGCGGCAGCGACGATCCGGCGTTGTTGAGATGGACCACCTCCGCACAGCCCGGGGTTTCGGTGCGAGCGCGGTGCACATCGAAGTCCGTCATGCCTAACTGAATACAGTACGGCCGAAGTGCATGCAATACTGCACCGATGACGAGGAACCTGCTCCGCCGCGACCTTGCGGAGGAGATCACCGCTCGCGTGCTCGACGGCCGGATCGCCGCGGACAGCCGCATCAACGAGGTGCACCTCGCCCGCGAACTGGGCGTCAGCCGCACCCCGTTGCGCGAGGCGCTGATCGGGCTGGCCGATCGCGGCCTGCTCGTCTCGGCGCCGAACCGGGGTTTCCTCGTGCCGCCGTTCGATCCGGAGGAGGCCCGGCAGCTGTACCCGCTCGTCGCGGAGCTGGAATCGCTCGCGTTGCGCTGGAGTTCGCCGCAGGACCTCGCCGGGCTCACTGGCGGCCTGGACCGGATCGCCGACGAGATGGCCGAGGAGCTCGGGCGGCAGGGTGGTCTGTCCACTTTGGATGATCGATGGCACGCGCTGCTCGTCTCGCGGTGCACGAATCCGCATCTGCTGCGGTTGCTGGAACAGACGAAGCCGCTGCTGAAACGCTACGACGCGCGCTATTTCGGTGGCGTCGAGCGTTCGAGGGAGAGTATCGACGAGCACCGCCGGATCGCCGAGGCGATCCGCGCCGCGGACCTCGACGCGGCCGTCGGGCTGCTCGGGCGGAACTGGGTGAAAACGTTGGCATATCTGGAAGACATGGGGTGACACGATGTTCGTGACGGCACATCTGAGCGACAACCATCTCGACGGCGGGGAGCGCGCCGACGAACGGACGGCGCGGGTCATGCGGTACCTGGAGGGCCTGGCGACACCGGTCGACGCGATCCTCGTGACCGGTGACATCTCCGACCACGGCACCGTCGAGGAGTACCGGCGCGCGGCCGAGCTGTTCAAGACCGACACACCGCTCTTCACCTGCCCCGGCAACCACGACAAGCGCGGCCCGTTCCGGGAAGGGCTGCTCGGGCAGGCGCCGGACGAATCCCCGGTCAACGTGGCGCACACGGTCGGAGACGTCACGTTCGTCATGGCCGATTCGAGTATCCCGGGCAAACCGGACGGGCAGTTCGACGACGAGACCATGGCGTGGCTGGACAGCGTCCTCGCCGACGGGGACGGCCCCGCCTTCATCGCCTTCCACCATCCGCCGGTCCCGCTCGGCCTGCCGCTGGTGGACGCGATGCGCCAGTACGGCGAGGACAAGCTGGCCGAAGTGCTTTCCCGTCACCCGCGCGTGGTCGCCCTGCTCTGCGGGCACGTCCACACCGCGGCGTCGACGACGTTCGCCGGCGTGCCGCTGCGGTCGGCGCCCTCGGTCGGGTCGAGCATCCTGTTCCCGTGGGAGGAGAACGGTCTCCGGCACTGGAGCGAAGGCGGCCCGATCGACTACGACCTGCCGCCGTCGCTGCTGTTCCACGTGCTGCACGACGACGGCAGGCTGACCACGCACCAGCGGGTCGTGCCTGCCTGAACACACGCTCGCGGCCGAGGTGGGGCGAAGGTGGCGTGTTGCGAAAGCCACTTTCGCAACCTTCAACGTTGCGAAAGTGGCTTTCGCAACGTCCGTGGCGGCGGGAAGCGGGCCTTTACGCGCCTGGCCCGTGAGCAGCCGCAGCCAGAATCCGGTAGGTACCTGAGGCACCCTTGGCTTAACCCGAACCGCCACTCACGACCCGGCGAACACCGGCAGCGTGATCCTGGACGGGTGCGCGGGGTCGTGGAAGATCTCGAACCGCGCGGGTTTCCCGTCCACCGCGCTGAACACCGGTTCGTCGGTGCCGTGGTTGCGGGCGAAGCGAGGGAACGCTCCGCCCGCGACCTGCACCCGCAGCCGGTGGCCGCGCCGGAACCGGTAGGCCGTCGGGTCGAGCTGGATCCCGGCCGCGACCACACCGTCCACATCGGACTTAGGATCACCGGGGCGCAGCCGGAGGACGCCGTCCGTGACATTGCGGGAGACGCCGCGACGGTCCACATCGCACAGCCGGACGAACACGTCGCCGTGCCCGAGGTCGGTCCGGAGGTGCACCAGTGCGGAGATCTCGCCGATGACGTCGAGGTCGCGCTCGAGCACGTCACCGGTGAAGAGGAGCACGTCCCGCCGCGCTTCGACTTCCTTGTTGTCCTGTTGTTTCTGCACGCCCGACAGCAACGGGCCGCCGACGGTCGGCGTGGGATCGGCCGGATCGAAGGTGAACGTGCCCGGTTTCGACTCGACGGGGTCGGCGACGGAAAGCCCGCCGGGGCGCAGGAAGTACGGGGTGGCGTCGGACTCGGGCGGCCAGTTTTCGAAGTCCAGCCAGCGTCCGGAGCCCTGGAGGTACAGGCGCACGGGCGACTGCCTCAGCGGCGCGCGATCGCCGAGGAGATGCGCGGAGAGGAAGCCGATCTGGTCGGTGATCAGGGTTTTCAGGCTGGCGGGCTCACCGTGCGCCCACGGTCCGATGGTGATCCTCGGTTCGCGTCCGGCCGCGGCGAGCTCCTTGAAATCGCGCAGCTGGGCGGAGATGAACAGGTCGTACCAGCCGGTCACCATGCTCACCGGTGTCCGCAGGGCGGCGACCTCGGCGCTGTGGTCCGACGGCGCCCAGAAATCGTCGCCGGGTTCGGCGTGCCGGGAGACGTCCTGCAGGAACCGCACCTGCTTGCCGATGGCCGCGACGTCCGCACCGGAAACCGGCAGATGCGCCATGGCCCGGCGGGTCTTCTTCGTCTGCCAGGGATTCGGCAGACCGGCGAACCGGCCTTCCTGCCGTCCGATCAGCGCCGACCACGACACCATGTTGTCGACCGCGAGGATCCCGCCGGGATAGAAGGTCGAGACGAATTCCGACGCGGTGACACCGAGGCAAAGGGCTTCGAGCGGCTCGTCGAGGTACGGCGCGACGGCCCATTGCGTATGGCCGAGGTAGCTGGCGCCCGCCATCGCGACCCGGCCGTCGCACCATGGCTGTGCACGCAACCAGGCGACGGTGGCGAGGCCGTCCTCCTTCTCCAGGTGGAACGGCCGGAATTCGCCGCCAGAGCCGAAGGTCCCGCGAGTGCTCTGGAGGACCACCTGCAGCCCGTGCCGGGCGAACGTCTCGCCGAAGATCTTGCCCATCACGCCTTTGCGGCCGTACGGCGTGCGGATCAGCACGACCGGCCGGGGCTCGTCGCCCGGAACGGCGTAGCGATCCGCCAGCAGACGGACGCCGTCGGGCATCGGGACGGGGATCGCCTTGGTCACCGAGGGGGCGGGGCCCTCGGCGGGCGGGAGGCCGAGGTACCGGTCGAGAAGTCGGTCGAGCACGCTGGCCGCCTTTCGTGCGGAGGATCACCTTCCGCTTACGACCGTACCCGCATGTCATGAAAGTGGCTTTCAGGACGAAAAATGTCCTGAAAGCCACTTTCATGACACTGGCGCGGGGCGGACCGCCCGGTACCGCCCCGCTGGTCTCAGGAAAGCCGGGCGAGTGTCTCCGGCTTCAGCAGCTTCGCCAGCTCCTCGGCGGGCAGAAGGCCCTTCTCGACGACGAGTTCCGCCACACCGCGCCCGGTTTCGAGCGCCTCCTTGGCGATCTCGGTCGCGGCCGCGTACCCGATGCTCGGGTTCAACGCGGTCACCAGTCCGATGGAGTTCTCGACGTAGCCCCGCATCACGCCGGCGTTCGCGGTGATCCCGGAGACGCAGCGCTCCGCCAGCACCAGGCAGGCCGACCGCAGATGCGTGATGCTCTCCGAAAGCGAGTGCAGGATCAGCGGCTCGAACGCGTTGAGCTGCAGCTGCCCGGCCTCGGCCGCCATCGTGACCGCGACGTCGTTGCCGATGACCTCGAACGCGACCTGGTTGACCACCTCGGGGATGACCGGGTTGATCTTGCCGGGCATGATCGACGACCCCGCCTGCACCGGCGGCAGGTTGATCTCGTTGAGCCCCGCCCGCGGTCCGGAGGAGAGCAACCGCAGATCGTTGCAGCTCTTCGAAAGTTTCACCGCGATCCGCTTGAGCACGCCCGAAAGGTGCACGAACGCGCCGCAGTCCTGCGTCGCCTCGATCAGGTCCGCGGCCGACACGACGGGCAGGCCGGTGATCTCGCGAAGGTGCGCGACGGCGGCTTCGGCGTACCCGGGTGCGGCGTTGAGCCCGGTGCCGATCGCGGTCGCGCCCAGGTTGATCTCGTGCAGCAGCGTCACCGCCTCGGTGAGCCGCAGCCGGTCTTCGCCGAGCATGACCGCGTAGGTGCCGAATTCCTGCCCCAGTGTCATCGGGACGGCGTCCTGCAACTGCGTGCGGCCCATTTTCAGCAGATCGTGGAACTCGACGGCCTTGGCCGCGAAAGCCCGCTCCAGCACGATCATCGCCTCGGCCAGCTCGCGCACGGCGATGATCGTCGCGACGTTGACCGCGGTCGGGTACGCGTCGTTGGTCGACTGCCCGAGGTTCACGTGCTCGTTCGGGTGCACGCGGGCGTAATCGCCCTTCTCGTGCCCGAGCAGTTCGAGCGCGCGGTTCGCGATCACCTCGTTGGCGTTCATGTTCGTCGAGGTGCCCGCGCCGCCCTGGATGACGTCGACGACGAACTGGTCGTGCAGCGCGCCATCGCGGATCTCACGGCACGCCTGGCGGATCGCGTCGGCGACGTCCGGGTCCAGAAGCCCCAGATCGGCGTTGGCGTAGGCGGCGGCCTCCTTGACCGAGGCGAGCGCCTCGATCAGATGCGGGTACGCGGAGATCGCGGTGCCGGTGATGGGGAAGTTCTCCCTGGCCCGTGCGGTGTGCACGCCCCAGTAGGCGTCGGCGGGGACTTCCTTGTCTCCCAGCAGATCGTGTTCCACGCGGTGCATCGAAGGCTCCTCAGGCGGCCAGGTCGAGTTCGGCCAGCGCGCCGGTCACGCGCAGTCCGGGGGTGGGCTCCAGCACGTTCGGGTCGACGCCGCACAACGCGAGCGCGGCGGCGAGCACCGGACGGCGGGCGCGGTCCCCGCCGTCGGCGATCTTGATCGCGATCGCCGTCCCGTCCGGGAGCGCGGCGACCTGGACGGCTTCGAAACCGTCCTTGGCGATCAGGCCGGGGACCGCGCGCATGAGCGCGGTGACGTCGCGACGCGTGCCGGCGACCAGTTCCGGGTGTTTCCGGATCCCTTCGGCGACAAGGCCTTCCGGGGTTCCCGGCGACGCCGCGGCGATCTTGCCCACCGCGCGGGCGAGGCCGCGCAGCGAGACCGCGAAGAGGGGAGCGCCACAGCCGTCGACGGCGACCTTCGGGATCCGCTGGCCGGTCAGCTCCTCGACGCATTCCGCGATCGCGCGCTGCAGCGGATGCGCGGCGTCCAGATAGTCCTTTGTGGACCAGCCGTGCCGTCGGCAGGTGGCGAGCATCGCCGCGTGCTTGCCGGAACAGTTGTGCGCGAGCCGCGAGGCGCCCCGTCCAGACGCGACCCAAGAGTCGCGCTCGACCGGGTCGAACGGCAGGTCTTCCGGCGTCCGAAGGTCTTCCGCGGTGAGCCCGGCGCCGTCGAGTGTCCTGAGCACCTCCGCGAGATGGATCTCTTCGCCGGAGTGACTGGCCGCGCCGACGGCGAACCCGGCGGGGCTCAGCTCGACGCCGAGCCGCGCCATCGCCGTGGCCTGCAAGGGTTTCGCCGCCGAACGCGGATAGAACGCCGCCTCGACGTCGCCCGCGGAGAACAGCACGCGGCCGTCGGGTGCGAGCACCACGGCCGAACCGTGGTGCACCCCCTCGACCATGCCGTCGCGGAGGAGGTGCACCAGCGGTTCGTGCGCGGGCACGCGGATCTCGGGGGTCACAGCTTCGTCTTTTCGAAGACGTCCATGTTGATCCGCTTGCGGACCCCGAACCAGCCCGCCACCAGCGCGAGCCCGATGACCGGCAGGCAGTACAGGGTGATGCGGCCGACCTCGTCGAAGCCCATCAGCACGATGACCGCGGCGAGGAAGATCAGCGTCGCGATCTCGGTGTAGGGCGAGAGCGGCAGCCGGTACGACGGCCGCTCGACCTCGCCGAGCTTGGCCTTGCGGACGAACAGCAGATGCGAGAGCACGATGATCGCCCATGTGCCGAGAATGCCGATGGCGGCGAAGTTCAGCACGATCTCGAAGGCCTGGCTCGGCACGACGGCGTTCAGGCCGACCCCGACCACGCAGACCGCCGAGGTGAGCAGAATCCCGCCGTAGGGCACGTGGTTCTTGTTCATCACGCCGGTGAACTTCGGCGCGGAGCCCGCCAGCGACATCGACCGGAGGATGCGGCCGGTGGAGTAGAGGCCCGAGTTCAGGCTGGACAGCGCCGCGGTCAGCACCACCAGGTTCATCACGTTGCCCGCCTGCGGCACACCGATGTGCGAGAGCACGGTGACGAACGGGCTTTCCTGCTTCGAGTAGGCGTCCCACGGCATCAGCATCGCCAGCAGGATCACCGAGCCGACGTAGAAGATCCCGATCCGCCACATGATCGAGTTGATCGCCTTCGGCATGATCTTGCGCGGGTTCTCCGTCTCGCCGGCGGCGACGCCGACCAGCTCGACCGAGGCGTAGGCGAACACGACACCCTGGACGATCAGCACCATCGGCAGCACCCCGGCCGGGAAGATCCCGCCGTGGTCGGAGATCAGCGAGAAGCCCGGCGTGTTGCCGTCGATCGGCTGCTGCGTGACCAGCAGGAAGATCCCGATCCCCATGAACGTCACCAGCGCGGCGACCTTGATGATGGCGAACCAGAACTCCATCTCGCCGAACAGTTTCACCGAAACCATGTTCAGCGCCAGCACCACCGCGAGCGCGATCAGTGCCAGCACCCATTGCGGGATCGGGGTGAAGAACGACCAGAAATGCGCGTACAGCGCGATCGCGGTGATGTCCGCGATCCCGGTCGTCGACCAGTTCAGGAAGTGCATCCAGCCCGCGACGAAAGCGCCCTTCTCGCCCATGAATTCCCGGGCGTAGGAGACGAAGGCGCCGGAGGAGGGGCGGTACAGGATGAGTTCGCCGAGCGAGCGCACCACGAAGAACGCGAAAAGGCCGCAGACCGCGTACACGATCGCGAGGGCCGGGCCCGCTTGCGCGAGCCGTCCGCCCGCGCCGAGGAACAGGCCGGTGCCGATGGCGCCGCCGATCGCGATCATGTTGACGTGGCGGGGTTTCAGCGCCTTGTCGTAGCCGGCGTCACCGGCGTCGGCCGGCACCGGCGCGGCTTTGCCGTCCGCGCTGAGGGTCTGTTCGGTCACGGTGTCAGTCGTCCTTGTTCTGGTGCGTCGTGGGGCTCGGCCGCACGATGGTGGTCAGCGCGTCCTCGACGTGCTCGAGATGGGAGGTCATCGCCGCGACGGCGTCCGCTTCGGAACCGGAGGCGATGGCGGTGACGATCTCACGGTGCTCGATGTTCGAGCGGGTCCGACGGTCCCCCAATTGGTTGAGAAATGACGACTGGCGGGCCAGCGCGTCCCGGATCTCTTCGATGACCTTGCCGAACACCGGATTGCCGGAGGCCTGCGCGATGGTGATGTGGAACAGCGAGTCCAGCGCCACCCACGCGGTGTTGTCGGTTTCGAGATCCATGCGCTCGACGAGGTGGCCGAGCAGGTCAAGGTCGTCGGTGCTGCGGCGCAGGGCCGCGTATCCGGCGACGGGGATCTCCACGTGCCGCCGGACCTCGAACAGGTCGCGGGCCGAGTAGGTCCCGAAGGTGGGGTTCTCGACCGGCCCGGTGGCGGTCACGAAGGTCCCTTTGCCCGTTTTGGACACGGTGAGGCCCAGTGCCTGCAGTCCCCGCAAGGCTTCGCGGACGACCGAGCGGCTGACTTCGAACTCCTTGCCGAGCGCGGATTCCGACGGCAGTTTCTGGCCGACGGGGTACTCGCCACGCTCGATGGCGCCGCGGAGATGGGCCAGAACGGCCTCCATCGCGCTGACGCGTCGTGGACCACCATGTCCGGCTGTCTGGCTGTCAGACAGGTTCATGAGACGAGATCGTGCGGTCGGTCCAACGCTTTGTCAAGCTATCAGCCGAGCGCCTCGATCCAGCCTGCGAGATCCTTGTCGACGGTGTATCCGCCCGGGAATTGGAACCCGTGCTGGGCACCTTCGTAGACGCGGAGTTCCGTGGTGACACCGGATTCCCGCGCCGAGGTGGCCAGCGTCACAACGTCGTCGAGCAGGACTTCGGCGGTGCCCACCGCGAGCCACAGCGGTGGCGAACCGGCGAAGTCGCCGTGCGACGGCGACGCGGGTCCGACGCCGCCTTCGCCGACGTACGCCTCCACCGATCGGCGGAGCGCGTCGCGGGTGATGATGTCGGCGCCGTCGTTGGTGACGAACGAACCGCCCGGGAGGGTCAAGTCCGCGACCGGGGAGATCGCGGCGACCCCGGCCGGGAGGGGATCGCCGTCGGCGAGGAGCCGCAAGAGTGCCGACAGCACGATCGTCCCGCCCGCGGACTCGCCCAGGAACACGACAGGACCGCTGGTGGACCGGTAGACGTCGAGGACGTCGTCGACTTGCGCCGGGTGACGGTGCCCCGGGGCGAGGCGGTACTCCACCGGGACGACCCGGAGCCCGGCGGCCTGCAACGCGTCGGTCCGCAGCCGTCCGATTTCCGGGTCGTACGAGGTGAAGCCGCCGCCGTGGGCGTAGACGATCGTGAACGTCATACGCGGCTGAGCGCGATCACCGGGAACGGCCGCGTCGTCTTGGACTGGTGCTCGGCCAGCCTCGGGAACGCCTTCGCCTGCTTCGCGAACAGACGGTCTCGAGCCGCTCCGGTCACTTCGGTCGCGTGAGCGGCGAAGGCCTCTCCCTCCGCCTCGACGTCCACGGACGGCTCCGCGACCAGGTTGCGATACCAGTCCGGATGCCCGGGCGCGCCACCGTTCGCGGCGAAGACGATGTAGCGGTCGTCGTCGGCCAGGAACAGCATCGGCGTCACGTGCCGTCGCCCGGTGCGGGCACCGGTGGTGGTGAGCAGCAAGGTCGGGAGACCGTCGCCGTGGCGGCCGTTCGCGCGGAACTCCGCGATCACGCGCTCGTTCATGGCCTGCAGGTCGATCATCAACTCTCCGGGCGTTCGGTTGATCTTGGCGGCTGGTCAGTCTGCACATCCACGCCCAGGTCGGCAAGCATTTTCCGATCAGCGCAGCTCATGGCCCCGAAACTGTCGGTGCCGATGGCGATACTGCTCCCGTGTCCCCCGTCAGCCGCGGCCGCAAGCCCGCCAAACGACCGAAGCACCAGCGCTCCCATCCGACGCGTGCGCCCCTGGACGTGTCCAGGGTGGAGCGCTGGCCGAAGCTGCTCCACGGGCCGGTCGAGCTGTCCGGCTGTGTCGTCCAGGGCCAGGCGGATCAGGACCTGGTGGTCCTGGCCGCCACGCTGACCGCGGGCAAACGCACGGTGGGCGTCGAAGTGGTGGTGAACGGTCGCGAGGTCGACGTGATCGAGCTCCATCCCGTCCCCGAGGACGCCCTGGCGGTGCTCCGCAACGGCTTCGAGGTGGTCGAGGCCCCGCTGACCCCCGAGGAGTTCCGAAGCCAGGTCGAAGCCGCGCTGAACGTCAAAGCGGACAGCGTCGCCTGGATTCGGGAGAGGATCCCCGACCTCTTGAAGGTGGGGAGAGATCCGAGGCCCGATCTGCCCGAGCGTGTGGCCCAGCTGCGCCGGTGGCTCGGTCTTCCCGGCTACGAGCCGCTGCCGCGCACACCGTCGGCCGATGCGCTGCCGCTCGTCCTTCCCCCGCCCGCGCCGGTCACCGGACTCCGGTTGGCGGTCGCCCTGTGCGAACCGGACGACGCGATCTGGCGGCGACTCGAAGTCCGCTCGGACGTCACCCTCGCCGGGCTGCACCGGATCCTCGCGGCCGCGTTCGACCGCGACGAACGGGAGTATCACCGGTTCGAGACCGCGTACGGCGGCTTCAGCGTCGACGCGCAGAGCTGTGAAGGCGATCGTTTCGACGACGAAGTGACCCTCGGCCAGGTCGTCACTTCGCCAGGCCACCGGCTCGTCTACGAGGCGGAGAGCTGGAGGCATTGGATCCGCATCGAGCGGCTGGTCGCCGTCCCCGAAGCACCGGGCTGCCTCGGCGGCGAACGCGCCGCGCCTCCGGCGGAATGCGAGGACGAGCGGAGCTACGAGATGTTGCTGGACGCGTTGCGCGATCCGTACGACGACGACAACGAGGAACTGATCGAGGAACTCGGTGCCGGCTTCGATCCGGAGTGGTTCGACAGGGAGGTGGTCAACGAACGCTTGGCCCGGCTGAGCTGACCCAGCTTCGCGCCCATTCGAGTGGTGATCGCTTCGGCGAGGCAGCTGGATTTGATCTCGCCGGACGAGCAGACTCGGCAGCGCGCGAAGGCCGTCCAACCCCGTAGGGCGCCGTGGAACCTCGGCGCATAAGGTGGGAGGACCGGCCCGCGTCAAGCAGCCAGGGATCCGTCTGCCTAGGGGAGGTTTTCGCTGGTGTCGAACGATTCCTTCGTCCACCTGCATGTGCACACCGAGTACTCGATGCTCGACGGTGCGGCGAAGATCGCCCCCTTGTTCAAGGAGGCGGCGCGCCTGGGCATGCCCGCGGTCGGCATGACCGACCACGGCAACATGTACGGCGCGGACGAGTTCTACCAGCAGGCGGTCAAACACGACCTCAAGCCGATCATCGGCATCGAGGCCTACATCGCGCCGGAGAGCCGCTTCCACAAGAAGCCGGTCTTCTGGGGTCAGTCGAACCAGCGCGGCGCCGACGAGTTCGGTGAGGGCGGTGACGTCTCGGGTGGTGGTGCCTACACCCACATGACGATGCTCGCCGAGAACTCCACCGGCCTGCGCAACCTGTTCAAGCTCTCCTCCCTGGCGAGCATGCAGGGCTACTACCGCAAGCCCCGGATGGACCGCGAGCTGATCGCGGAGAACCACCACGGCATCATCGCGACCACCGGCTGCCCCTCGGGCGAGGTGCAGACACGGCTCCGGCTGGGGCAGCGCACCGAGGCGATCCAGGCGGCGTCGGACTACAAGGACATCTTCGGCGCCGACAACTTCTTCCTCGAGCTGATGGACCACGGGCTGCCGATCGAGCGGTCGGTCCGTGAGGGACTGCTCGAGATCGGGAAGCTGCTCGACCTCAAGCCGCTGGCCACGAACGACTCGCACTACGTCACCAAGGACCAGGCCGACACCCACTCCGCGCTGTTGTGCGTGCAGGCGGGCAAGACCCTGAACGACCCGAACCGCTTCAAATTCGACGGTGACGGCTACTACCTGAAGTCGGCCGCCGACATGCGGGAGTACTGGGACAAGGAGGTCCCCGGCGCCGCCGACTCGACGCTGCTGATCGCCGAGCGCGTCGAGTCCTACAAGGACGTGTACACGCACAAGGACCGGCTGCCGTTCTTCGAGGTCCCCGAGGGTTACGACCAGGGCACCTGGCTGCGGGAAGAGGTCGCGCGCGGCCTCAAGTGGCGGTACCCGGACGGCGTGCCGGACCCGTACTACAACGAGCGCATCGAGATCGAGCTCGACGTCATCATCGGGAAGGGCTTCCCCGCCTACTTCCTCATCGTCGCCGACCTCATCAACTACGCCCGCAAGGTCGGCATCCGCGTCGGCCCCGGCCGTGGTTCCGCCGCCGGCTCGCTGGTCGCGTACGTGCTCGGTATCACCAACCTGGACCCGATCCCGCAGAAGCTGCTGTTCGAGCGGTTCCTGAACCCCGAGCGTGTCTCGATGCCCGATATCGACATCGACTTCGACGACCGCCGTCGCGGCGAGATGATCCGCTACGCCACCGAGAAGTACGGCGTCGACAAGGTCGCGCAGGTCATCACCTTCGGCACCATTAAGACCAAGGCGGCCATCAAGGACTCCGCCCGCGTCCACTTCGGCCAGCCGGGGTACGCGATCGCGGACCGGATCTCGAAGGCGCTCCCGCCGCCGATCATGGCGAAGGACATCCCGCTCTCGGGCATCGTCGACTCGAAGCACGAGCGCTACGGCGAAGCGGCCGAGGTCCGCGCCCTCGTCGAGACCGACGAAGAGTGCAAGACGATCTTCGAGACCGCCCGCGGTCTCGAAGGCCTGATCCGCAACGCCGGCGTCCACGCCTGCGCGGTCATCATGTCGTGCGACCCGCTGACCGACGCCATCCCGCTGTGGCAGCGTGACGACGGTTCGATCATCACCGGCTGGGACTATCCGTCGTGCGAGGCCATCGGCCTGCTGAAGATGGACTTCCTCGGCCTGCGGAACCTCACCGTCATCGGTGACGCGATCGACAACATCAAGACCAACCGCGGGATCGACATCGACCTCGACACCCTCGGCGTCGACGACCCGGAGACGTACAAACTGCTCTCCCGCGGTGACACGCTCGGCGTGTTCCAGCTGGACGGCGGGCCGATGCGTGACCTGCTCCGCCGGATGCAGCCGACGGTGTTCGACGACATCGTGGCGGTGGGCGCGCTGTACCGCCCCGGCCCGATGGGCATGAACGCGCACAACGACTACGCCGACCGCAAGAACGGGCGGCAAAAGGTCAAACCGATCCATCCCGAGCTCGAAGAGCCCCTGAAGGAGATCCTGGCCGACACCTACGGCCTGATCGTCTATCAGGAGCAGATCATGCACATCGGCCAGAAGGTGGCCGGGTACTCCATGGGCCGCGCGGACGTGCTCCGCCGCGCCATGGGTAAGAAGAAGGCGGAGGTCCTCGAGAAGGAGTTCGTCGGCTTCGAAGAGGGCATGAAGTCGAGCGACCTGGTTCCCGGCGGCTTCTCCTCCGAGGCGATCAAGGCGCTCTGGGACACGATCCTCCCGTTCGCCGGCTACGCGTTCAACAAGAGCCACGCGGCCGCGTACGGCCTGATCTCGTACTGGACCGCGTACCTCAAGGCGAACTTCACGCCGGAGTACATGGCCGCGCTGCTCACCTCGGTGGGTGACAACAAGGACAAGTCCGCGGTCTACCTCTCGGAGTGCCGCCGCCTCGGGATCAAGGTGCTCCCGCCGGACGTCAACGAGTCGGCGCTGAGGTTCGCGGCCGTCGGGGAGGACATCCGCTTCGGCATGGGTGCCGTCCGCAACGTCGGCGCGAACGTCGTCGAGTCGATCATCAAGACCCGCGAGGAGAAGGGGAAGTACTCCTCCTTCACCGATTTCCTCGACAAGTCGGAGCTGGTGGCCTGCAACAAGCGGGTCATCGAATCGCTGATCAAGGCGGGCGGCTTCGACTCGCTCGGCAACACCCGGCTTTCGATGATCCAGGTGCACGAAGACGCGGTCGAAGCCGTGGTCCCGCTCAAACGCCAGGAGGCGATGGGCCAGTTCGACCTCTTCGGGTTCGGCGGGGACGACGACGCGGAAGCCGCGGCGTCCTCGTCACCGCTCGCGCATCTGAAGTTCGGCGAAGAGGAGTACCCGCGCAAGCAGCTCCTGGCCTACGAACGGGAGATGCTCGGCCTGTACGTCTCGGCGCATCCGCTGGACGGCGCCGAACGCATCCTGCGCAAACACGCGCCGAGGCCGATCGCCGCGATCCTCGCCGACCCGCCGAAGGAAGGCGAGCTGGTCGTCTCCGGGCTGATCACCTCGCTGGAACGCCGGGTCAACAAGAAGGGCGAGCCCTGGGCGATCTGCACCATCGAGGACATGGACGCCTCGCTCGAGGTGCTGTACTTCCCGAAGTCGTACGCGATGTTCTCCGCCGACCTCATCGAGGACAACGCGGTCCTGGTCAAGGGCCGGGTGAACTGGCGCGAGGACAAGATGTCCATCTTCGGCGGCGGTCTCGTCCCGCTCGACCTGTCCGAGGTCGGCAACGGCGACGACGATCTGCCGCTGGTCCTGCTGGCCGCGGCGGAGAAGATCGACCAGTCGGTGGTCAGCGAGCTGAAGCAGACCTTGCTGGCGCACAAGGGCGAGACCCCGGTGCACCTCAAGCTGGTCGGCAAGAACCAGACGGTCTTCGCGCTGTACGACTATCCGGTCAAGGTGACGTCAATGCTGATCGGTGAGCTCAAGGGCATCCCCGGGATCGCCGCCAGCACCTGATGACCACCTACGTTCCCGATCCCCGGCGCTGGAAGGCGCTCGCCGTCTCCCTCGCCGCCGGGTTCATGGGGTTGCTCGACGTCAGCATCGTCAACACGGCACTGCCGTCGATCCAGAAGGACCTCGGCGCGTCGAGCGGCGGGATCCAGTGGGTGGTTTCGGGCTACGCGCTGGCTTTCGGGCTGGTGCTGGTGTCCGGCGGCAGGCTCGGCGACGCGCTCGGCCGTCGCCGCATGTTCCTGTTCGCGCTCGCCGCGTTCGTGCTGACCAGCACGTTCGCCGGCGCGGCGCCGAACGAGACGACGCTGATCATCGCGCGGCTCCTGCAGGGTTTCGCCTCGGGCATGATGACGCCGCAGAACAGCGGGATGATCCAGGACCTGTTCCGCGGCGCCGAACGAGGTCGCGCGTTCGGCATGTTCGGTGCCACCGTCGGGATCTCGACCGCGGTCGGGCCGGTGCTCGGCGGCGTGATCCTCGCCGTCTTCGGTGATCCGGAAGGCTGGCGCTGGGTCTTCTACGTGAACGTGCCGATCGGGATTCTGGCGTTCGCGCTGGCCTTGAGATGGCTGCCGAAGGCCGAGGCCCCGGCGAGAAGCCTGCGGGGTGAGATCGATTTCGTCGGCATCATGCTGCTGGGTGTCGCCGTGCTCGGGGTCCTGCTCCCGTTGATCGAATCCGAAAAGGGCGGGCTCAGCGGCCTGTGGTGGCTGTTCGTCGTCGCGGTGGTCTTCGGCTTCGCGTTCGTGCGCTGGGAACGCTCGATGGTGCGGCGCGGTCGTCCGCCGCTGCTCGACACCCGGCTGTTCACCGACACCCCGGCATACGCCTCTGGTGCCGCAGTCGGCGCGCTGTACTTCAGCGGATTCACCGGGATGTGGCTGGTCTTCGCCATCTTCTTCCAGCAAGGCCTCGGCTACACGCCACTGCAATCCGGGCTCGCCGTCACCTCCTTCGCCCTCGGCTCGGCCGTGTCGGCGGCGATCGCGGGACGGCTGGTGTCGAAATGGGGCCGCAAGCTGACCGTCGCGGGGCTGGTCATGGTGATCGCCGGGATGGTCACGGTCGCCGTCCTCGCCGGTCAGGATCCCGGAGCCGCCGCGGGCTGGTGGTTCGCGTTGCCGTTGCTCGTCGCCGGTGTCGGCGGCGGCATGGTCATCTCGCCCAACACCACGCTCACCCTGGAATGCGTCCCGACGTCGATGGCCGGAGTGGCCGGGGGAGCGTTGCAGACCGGGCAACGGATCGGCACCGCGATCGGCACCGTCGTGCTGGCCTCGGTCTTCCACGCGGTGCTCGGCGCGAACGGCGGCTATCCGTCGGCGCTGACCGCGGCGATGCTGTGCGCCGCCGCGTTGACGAGTTCGGCGCTCTTACTCGCCGTGATCGAACTCCGTGCGCGCCGGAAACGGCGCTCGCTCACTGAGCGGGAGGAAACCGAGCGGGCTGCCGCCGACAGTCAACGCGGCTGAGTCTTTCGCACCGGCCGATGACTACGTTCGGCAAGATCGGATGCTCCATCCGAGTGACGGAGGCAGTCATCCCCTGGTGCTACTCAGAGCAACCGGGTACACCTAACGGAGCCTTCACCGCTGTGACTCGGCTACCGACAGTGGTATTTCTGTCGATCGATCGGGGATGGATCGATCGGCCGGAGCGATCGTGGTGAGTCCGGAGTTCTCAGGAATGGACACCTACGGTCACGAGCCGGTGGACAGCCGTCGGCGTCCGCGGGGGACCGTTCGGCGGCGGCCGGCTCAGCACCATTGGCGAGCCGGGTCGCGGTGAGGCATTCGCGCGGGTGGGTCCGCGCCGGGTCGCCTGGGGAGGTGCACCCGGCCCGGACCCACCCGCCGCGCGTCTCTCCGCGTGTGTCATCCGCATCCGGCTGCGAAGATCTCCGCAGATCGAGATTGCGAGGAACACGATGGCGGAGAGTTCTGTTCGGCGGAATCGGCTGCGGGTCTGGTACCGGCCGATGACCATGCGCGATTCCGGTGAAGGGCACCGGGTCGCGACCCCGCTGGAGCTGTTGTTCGACCTGTGTTTCGTGGTCGCCGTCGCGCAGGCCGCCGCCGGTCTGCACCACGCGATCGCCGAGAACCACATCGGGCACGGCGTGCTCAGCTTCGGGATGGTGTTCTTCGCGATCTGGTGGGGCTGGCTGAACTTCAGCTGGTTCGCGTCGTCGTTCGACACCGACGACGTCCCGTACCGGCTGGTGACGCTGGTGCAGATCGCGGGCGGACTGACCGTCGCCGCCGGTGTCTCGTCCGCCTTCGATGGTGACTTCAAGATCGTCGTCGCCGGCTACGTCTTGATGCGACTCGCGATGGTCGTGCAGTGGCTGCGCGCCGCGCGGACCGATCCGGAATGCCGCCCGGCCGCGCTGCGGTACGCCATCGGCATCACCATCGTCCAGATCCTGTGGGTCGTCCGCCTCGGCCTCCCGCAGTCGCTGGCGCTGCCGTCGTTCTTCCTGCTCCTGCTGGCGGAACTCGCGGTCCCGGTGATCGCCGAACGCAGGCGCTGGACTGGCTGGCACCCGCACCACATCGCCGAGCGCTACGGCCTGTTCACGATCATCGTGCTGGGTGAATCCATCCTCGGCGCGACCACCGCGGTGAAGGAAGGGCTGGACGAGGGCGAGCACACCGGCAGCCTGATCTCGCTCGCCGCCGCCGGACTCGTGCTGGTCTTTTCGTTGTGGTGGCTGTACTTCGACCAGCCGGGTCACGCCAGGCTGGAGAAGGCGAAGAGCCTGTTCACCGTCGCGAGCTGGGGATACGGGCACTACCTGATCTTCGCCTCGGCGGCCGCGCTCGGCGCCGGCCTCGAAGTGGCGGTCGACTACGACACCCACACCGGGCACGTCGCCTCCCTGCCCGCCGCCATGGCGACGACCGTGCCCGTCGCGATCTACCTGGTGAGTGTCTGGCTCATGCACATCGGACCCACCAACGAATGCCGCCCGATCGCGATCGGCTTCCCGGTGACCGCGGTGCTCGTCCTCGCCGCGTCCTTCACGCCGGCGCCCATCCACATCACCGCGGGGCTCGCCGCCGCCCTCGTCGTGCTGACCGTCGTCGCGACCCACGGCGAGCCGGTACCGGGGGAGAGCTAGATCGACGCAGGTCAGAGCGTCGGCGCGAAAAAAGGGACCCCCCTGTAAACGCCGGTTTCGGGCCGTGTAATGTTCTCTTCGTCGCCAGGGAAACCGAGCGGCCGCCGGGAACACGAACCAAGCTCCCACCGGATGGTGGTAGAGTGGGTGGTCCCGAACCGGAGAGGTAACTCTACCCCCGCTGAAACGGCAGTTTCGAGCAGGTGCTAGGGTGTGCTCCGGACAAAAGCCAAGAAATAACTGCTTCGGATAAGGCCGCTGTGATGGTGGTGCGATTCGGGGTGTGTTGCTTGAGAACTCAACAGTGTGCTAGTGAACTAAGCCAGTAGAGCTTATGTATTGAAACCTCGTAAGAGGTTCCTTTGA
>NZ_QHJK01000018.1:0-92042 GCF_003947475.1 Amycolatopsis sp. WAC 04197
GAGCGGCACGTCGAGCTCGAAGACGCGGCCGAGGATCGGTTCCGTCACGCGGCCACCTGCCAGCGGCTCGGCGCGCGGAGCGTGGCCACGGAGGCTTCGCGGCGCAGTTCGGCGCGGACGCGTTCGACGGTGCGCGGGCTGACGCCGGTCCGCTCGGCGACGACGGCGACCGTGAGCGGGGTCGCCGCGAGCGCGCGGAGCAGGTCGAGCTGCTCCGCGGGGATGTGCTCTTTCCGTGGCGCCGGGATGACGGCGGCCACTGGGGTCTCGCGGCGCAGTTCGGCGCGGACGCGTTCGATGGTGCGTTTGCTGACGCCGGTGCGGTCGACGATCTCGATGGCGTGCCGACCGGTGGCGGCGAGGCGCCGCAGGGCTTCCCGCTGCTCGGCGGGGAGCAGGCGGCCGAAGGCGATGATGCCTTCGCAGGCGAGCGCGATGGCGAACTCGTCGAGCACGGCCTGGGGTTCGGGGTCGAACATCGGGATGGTCACGCCGCGACCCCCGTTCTCTTGTTGGCGCACAGGGTGCGGGCGATCCCGGCGTCGACGCCGGTGCTGACGAGGCGTTCGTACTCGGCGGGGTCCTGGAGCCAGCCGAGGAGATCGGCAGGTGAGCGGTCTTCGAGGACCAGGCCGGCGAGGACGGTGAGGACGGCGCGGGTGCCGAGTTCGATCCCGGCCGGGACCGGGGTGCGGTCGTTTCTGAGGGCTCGGCGCAGGACGCGGTCGGCGTCGGCGAGTGCGAGCCCGATGCCGTCAGCGTCGCCGCGGTGTACGAGGTCGATGACCTGTTGGACGTGCGGGAGGACTTTGTCGAGGTGACGGCTTCCGGTGACGGCGACGGCGTCGGCCGTCCCAGGTGCTGCTGGGGCGATCATCGCTCGTTCCCTTCGGGGCTAGTGGCTGCTGGTGGTGGCGGATTCGCGGGCGTAGCGTTCGGCGGCCGCGCGGCAGACCTTGCGGTGGCCGTGGAAGATCGGGGCGGGGCCGAGTGGCCAGACTCGGTTCTCGGTGAACCGGATGGGCCGCTGGTTCGCGGTGACCTCGCCGCCGCATTCGGGGCAGCGGCCCGCTTCGGAGAAACGCAAGGCTCTGGCGAAGACGACGTCGGAGACCTGGTTGGCCTCCTGGGCGCGGCAGGGCACGGGCTCGTGGCAGCAGCCGCACACCGGGTAGTGGCCGTTCGGGTAGATCCACCAGGCGACGACTCCGGCCCAGGTGCGCAGCCGCAGGGAGCTGGTGCCCGTGGTGGCGTGGATGGTGACCAGGCTCGGGGTGGCGTCGCGGCCGTGGGTTTCGCGCATCGAGCGGTCGGTTTCGGTCCATGCGTCTCGGGGGACGGCGGCGACGTCCTTGACGATCCAGGCGCGCCGGTCGTAGGCGATGGTGTCGCCGATTTCGGGAGTCCGGCGGGTCTTCTCCGCGTCGGCGGGTTCCCATGCGGGCGGTTTCAGCATGTGCTTGCTCCCGCCTGGATGGCCGTCTGCGCGAACGGGCGGTCGTCGTCGGGGTGCAGCGCTTCGGGCAGTTCGTCGACGTTCTGGACGAATCTGGGGCGCGGTAGCGGCGGCAGCTCGCGCGTGTGCGCGCGCGTGTGGTGGGTTACCTCCACGGCCGGAGTTTCGAGTCGGCCACTGATTCGGTGAGCAGGCTGTTCGAGGGCAAGCCGACCCGGACCGCAGGGAGCGGAGCGACCGAGGACCGGAAGCGGCGCGGCAGCGCCTTCCTTCTCTTCGGGTTGTTCTTCTGTTCTGGTTGTTGAGGGTTCAGGTTGTTGATCTCCCTTCTGAGGGAGGTCCGGACGTCCCTTGGAGCGGGTAACCGGATGTCCCTTGGAAGGGGTCGCCGGACCTCCCTTCTGAGGGATGTTCGGGCTGACCTGCACCTTTGCGCCGTAGAAGCTGGTCAGGGTGATGTGGCCGTCGTAGCTTCCGGGCGGGGCCTCGTGGACGGTGTAGATCAGCCGCTTGAACATGCGGTTCGGGCCCCACCGGACTTCTTCGATCTCCACCGCGCCGAGCTCCACGAGCGGGCGCGTGTACTTCCCGACGTCGGTCGGCTTCTTGAGTCCCATCAGGCCGGCGAGCGTGGCCTGCGTGGGCCAGCAGGTGTCGTCGCGTCGCTGCCCGTTCACGTGCATGCGTAACAACGCGTAGAGCGTCTTCGACTGGGAGGGGAGATCGGCGGCGAGGAGGACCCACTGGCCGACCGTGGTGTACGGGAATCCGCGTCCGTGGCGGATGGCCATCTCGGTGTCGGGGTCGTGCGTGTCGAACAAGGTCGTGCTCCGGTTGTGAGTCCGCGCGCGGGCGTGCAGGAGCGCCAGGCGTGGGAGGTGGTCCGGACAACGAGAGGGCGCGCGGGTATGCGGCGGCTCGGGCTGTGCCGGGAGAACCCTCGACGGGGTGCGACGAACGTGCGGTCCGGGCTGTTGGGCCCGCAGGGTTGACCGCGTGGACGTGCTGGCGTCGTGGGTGGGAAGTAACCCCTGATCAGCCGTTAGGTCAGCTGGCGGGGCTGAGCCGCCCGCGAGGAGGCGGGCGGTGCGACGATCGTCTGATCTCTACGGCGTTAGGCCGGAGATGTGACGCTCGTATCGGCTTGACGTCGCCGTGTCGTGGGTACGATCCACGCTGGCCCCCTGGTGCTCGTTTTTGTTGGAAGGAACGAGTCTGGGGCGGTGAGACGGTCTTCGACTGTCTCGGTCTCGGGGTGGATTGTGCTGATCCACCCCGAGGCTCCGCCTGACAAACTCGGTTGTTGCATACTCAACGAAACCTATGTTAGTGATGGTCCCCAACCAATAACAGGGCTGTAACACATAGATCTCCGAAAAAGAGTCGCAGCCGCCATTTGGGTGACGTGTTTTCGTGACAATTCCGAGGCCGAAACCTGTAACGATCACCGCGCCGGTGTCACTCACCAGGGACGACGCGCCACTACCGCCGAGTAAGTGAGGCAAGGGTAACCGCAGGTGAGAAGGGCCCTCGACCGTCCACAGTGACCGGACACACACGCCTTGAGCTTGATCACCTTCGGTGCCGGATCGATCACCTCCGGTGAATATGCAATTGCGCGCTACGCGGACTGCGACATTTGCACTAGCCCCGGAAATGTCACAGTAACAACAAAGGGGCGTCCAGCGATAAATAGTGTTCGCCATTGTGGATTTCGAGCGCAATTGAGCGCGGATCGCCTCCGCTGACGACCGCGGCCTCACGTCGGGAACGCGTAGTAGCCGCCGCGCGGGGTCACGTGCTCGTCCAGCGCGGCGAAGAACTCCGCCATCGCCTCGCGTTCCCAGCTCGGGGCGCCGCCGTCCGCGGTGTGCTCCAGGTAGCGCCTGGTGCTCTCCCATTCCTCCACCACCTTCGCCGTCGGCTCGTTCGAGATCAGCCACCGGGCGTGGCCTGCCGGGGTTCCGCCGCGCATGGCGGGTTTCAGTCCGGCGCGCAGGGCGTCCTCTTCGGACATGGCGAACGTCGACCACGGGGCGCCGTTCTGCTCGGCGGCGCCCGCCGGCTTGTACCCGGCGGGGGCCGGTGCCCGCCGCGCGGGGGCGGCGGGCACCGGCCATGACCACTTGCTGGCCTTCACGACGCGTCGTCCTCGGCGCTGGCCTCGTCCTGAATCGCCTGCTCGATCGCGGCCGCGATGATCTCCTGGCGCTGGTCCTTCTCCAGTGCGCTGTACTCGCGCAGCGTCGTGAGGATCAGGCGCCGGTCTTCCATGGTCAACAGGTTCGGGTTCTCCACCGGGTGCTTCACCACGTCCGCCAACACCCGGATCTGGTTCTCCAAGTCCCGGACTTCCAGGTACTCCAGGCCCGCCTTGATGGCCACGAGCAGCTGCTCTCCGGTCATCTCCGTGACGGGCTTCCCCTGGGTGTCCGCCGAGGCCTGCGCGGGCGCGGCCGGGGGCCGCTGGGGGCGCTGCTGAGCCTGCTGGCGGTTCTGCGGCGGCCGCCCGTCACCTTGGGCGCGGGCGTCCCGTTCGGCCAGGCGACGGGACTCTTCCGCGCGGTCCTCGTCCGCACCATCGCGGCGCACCTCCCGGCTGTACGCCTTAACGGGGTCGCACTTCATGTAGTCGAAGATCAGCCATTCCAGCGGGTTCCGGTCCTTCGGTGGCTCCACGGCCTCGTCTTCGGACTGGATGCCCGCGAACACCGAGCGGCAGCCGACGACCTCGACCTTCGCGCGACGGCCGCGCGTGCCGCGCCGGACACGGAGGATCGCCGTCGAGTCGAACGACAGGTCCTTCTGCGCCTGCGTCGACCACACCTTTTCCCCGGTGGGGTTGCCGTCGTCGCCGATCGCCGAGACGTCGCGGCCGCGCGCGGTGTAGACGACGATGCCGGGGATCGCGGCGAGCAGGTTCAGGATCTCGTAGTGCTTGTCGATCACCGGGTTCCAGTAGTTGGGTCCGGCGTTGATCTCCGCGTTCGGGTCCTGCCGCAGGATCGCGCGGTTCTTCTTCGACTGCCTGGCCCGCCACTTCGCGAGCGCGCCGAGGGCTTTCCACTCCCCCGACATGGAGTCGATGCACACCAGGATGGGCTTCTCCCCGGCGGCGAGAGCGGCCTTCCCGACGTGGCGCAGCCACGCCAGGCGCTCCATGAAGTCGGCGAGGTTCGTGAAGTTCACGACCTGGTAGTTCGCGCCGGGAACGGCGCCGTACTGCTGTGCGGTGCCCTCGAAACCGAATTCGAGCCAGAACGCGCGGCCGACCTTTTCACTGCCGGTGAATTCGGCGAGGAGCCAGGACTTCCCGGCCTTTTCCTCGCCTTCGACCAGGACCATGGGCCACGGCACCGCGCCGGTCGGCGTCTCGGTCGGCACCAGCTTGAGCAGGCGTTCCAGCTCGGCGGTTGCCTTGTCGAGCGAGGTCCCGGCGCCGGTCGGTGTGCTGCCCGGGGCGTCGAGTGTTGCGGTCATTTCTTCCTCGTTTCTGACATGACGGTCCCCTGACGCGCTTTCGTGTTGGACCGAAAGCGCGCTTTATGAACAGTTTGTTTTGGGGATGCCGAAACGCTATTCGGAATGGCAATCAGATGTCAATAAGCATTATTTGACGTCTGTTCTTAATGAATCAGGCCCGAGACGAATTCCGTCTCGGGCCTGTTCGATGACTTCCGCGGCTGGCGTCCTATGGGTACAGGTGTGCCGTCGCGCAGCCCGTACTTTAGCAGCTTTCCGCAGGTGAGCGAGGCTCCTCGCCCCAGTGTTCGCGGTTGCGGTCCGCCTGGGCGCGGAGCATCTGCGCGCGGCCGGTTTTGCCGAGCTCGTCGAGCTGATCCGCGAGCTCGTCGAGGCGGCGGGCGCGGCGTCTCGCCGCCCTGCGTTGCAGGCGGCGGACGCCGAGCAGCACCGCGAGGCCGTAGCTGGCGCGGGCCCGCAGTTCGGGGCCGGTCAGCATCAGCTGATCTCCCAGAAGCCGTGTTCGGTCGCGGTCAGCTCCCGCACCTCGCACGGCACGCCGTCGTCGGCGGAGGTGGCGAAGGCCCAGGACAGCGGGGTCCGTCTGCTCGGCTTCGGCTCGGCGTTGAGTTCCCGGAGGCCGGCGGCCCAGAGCCATCCTTCCTGCTGCCGCACGAGGTACGGGGTCTTCGACGGCTTGGTGTCGATCAGGACGGTGACGTTGGCGGCGGGTTCGGTGTCGCCGGTGCGCCAGGTGCTCATGCGGTGGCCTTTCCAGGGTGAAGGTGGACGGTTCGGGTCATGCGGGTGGCGAGGTGGTCGAGGAAGGCCGGGAGGCGTTCGCTGTCGTCGAACGGGTCCAGGTCGGTGCCGCGGATCTCGGCGGCGAGGTCCGGGCGTTCGCGCTTGAGCTGGTTGAAGGCGGCTTGTCCTTCGCGCTGGTCGGGGTGGTCGTCGTGGTACTGGGTGGCGCGGCGCAGGTATCGCTCGAACTCGGTCACGGCTGCGGCTCCGGGAACAGGCTCGGCTCCGGACCTTCGGCCAGGCGGGGCCCGGCCTGGCGTTCGTCGAGCGCGAGCGCCCACCGCGCGGACGCGGCGCCGATCTCGATCAGGTGGTCGCGCAGCCGTGTCGGGTCGAGTTCGGCGAAGGCGGCGGTGACGTGCTGCATGAGGACGGCGCGGTGCGTGAGCCGACCTCCGGCGCTGTCGACGGCGACGAGCTCGGCGGCCTTCGCCGCGGCGTGCCGGTCGTGCGGTCGGCCGGTGCCGTCCGGGAGCGGGCCGAGGCCGGCGGCCGCGGCCGCGCGGTCCTGCGCGGTGCACGCGGTGAAGACCTCGCCGAGGACGCGATGTGTGGAGGCTCTACCGGGGATCACGCGGTCGCCGCCTGGTCGTCGACGAGGGTGAGCGCCGAGGGCGGCAGGTGCAGCGGCTTCTGGCCGTCGTCGAGCCGCACGAGCACGTCGACAGGTGCCAGGATCTCGCCGCCGATCTTGACGGTGGGGCCGATCGTGACCCGCTGGCCGGGCTTGAAGCCGCCCGGCATGACGAAGACGCCGTGAGCGAGAAGCTTGCGGGCGATGACTTCGGCGGTCTGGACGATCGCCTCGTCGAGGATGGTTCCAGCGGGGTCTGGTTCGTCCTGGCGGAAGTCGTTGAGCTTCGCGAGGGCGCGGAGGCGCTGGCCGACGAAGTCTTCGATGGTCCCCATGATCCGGTCGTCGTCCTTCACCGCGCTGGCGATCAGGTCGACGAGCAGAGGCTCGGCTGGTGCGGTCATCGGCGGTTCCTTCGCTGGTAGAGGTGGCGGTCGCGGTTGGTGGCGCGGCCGTTGAACAGGGCATGGAGGCATCGGCGGACGTAGCGCGTCAGGTCGGTGATCACGTGGGCTCCTGGGCGGGGACGACGGCGGCGACGGCGGAGGGAAGGAATTCCAGGACCGGGTCGACGTCGGGCGGCAGCTGGCGGATGTGGTGCACGAGCGACGTGTCGGCGGCGCGCAGCGGCGGCCGGTCGAAGGCGAGGGTGAAGAACTCGGGAGGGAACCGGGTCAGCTCGGCGAGCAGGACCAGCGATTCCCACGTCGGGTAGAGCTCGCCGGCCTCCCACATGTCCACCTGTGGTTCGGTGACGCCGCAGGCTTCGTCGACGCCGGGGCCGTCGAGTCCGCGCAGGTCGAGGGCC
The DNA here is from genome assembly GCF_003947475.1 of Amycolatopsis sp. WAC 04197. Taxonomy (NCBI): domain Bacteria; kingdom Bacillati; phylum Actinomycetota; class Actinomycetes; order Pseudonocardiales; family Pseudonocardiaceae; genus Amycolatopsis; species Amycolatopsis sp. WAC 04197. The sequence continues at coordinate 7,105 of NZ_QHJK01000018.1, forward strand.
TGGGTGATGCGGTGCGGGACGACGTCCCCGGCCGCCCACGCCTGGTAAGCCCGTTGATCGGGAGAGAACCGCTCGTACCGCTGGTGGGCGGCGCGGATGGCGGCTTCGAGGCGGCCGAGGGCGGCGATCCGGCGCCCGGCGGCGGCCGGGTCGGGCTTGGCCGCGGGCTGCTCGGCGGGCGGCTGCTTGCGGGCGTCGTGGTAGTCGGCGAGAACCTGGCGGCCACCGGGCCGCATCCGGAAGCAGGGTTCGAGCGGGGCCGCGCCGCAGGTCGGGCAGCGCCGGGAGCGCGGGTTGTCCCGCGCGGTGTCGCGCACCGGCCCGGACGGGGACCAGCGGAAGCCGTCGATGGTGCTCACGCCGCGATCCCCTCCCCGAACAGGTCCAGCTGGCCGCCGATGGGCTCCGGCGAGCGGAGGGAGTGGATCAGACGCCCCCGCCACGCCAGGGCGTAGTCGAGGCAGGACACGCACTTCTTGTGCGTGCCGACGCAGCCCGGCAGCGGCTCGCTGTGGCGGGCGTCGACCGACCACGCTTCGCTGTCGGACGTGGCGAGGAGATGGCCGACGCGACGGATGCCGAGGGTCTTAACCCCGTAGCCGTGCAAGCGGATGCCAGGCACCGCCGCGGTGATCGCCCGGATGATCGCGACGATTTCGCTGGTCGCCTGGCGGCGGCAGAGCGAGCCGACACCGACCGGCCCGGCGAGCAGGTCGACGCCAGCGGCGAGGTACTTCCGGATGTGGGCGACGTAGTCGCGGGGCGTGCCGCCCTGGAGCGTCGGGATGAACTTCGAGTCGCCGACCGTGCGGAAGCGCTGATTCCAGCGGGCGGTCAGCTCGAGGTAGTTCTCGGTGGTGCGGTCCTGGTGCTCGTCGACGTCGAGGCCGGTCTTGGCGAGGATGTGGTCCTCGCACATCCAGTCTTGGATGCCGACCATCACCGGCGGGCCGATCCAGTGGTGGTATTCGGCGACGGCGGTGACGTACTCGCGCGGGTCGGTGCGCCAGTAGCCGTGTTCCTCCAGCTCCGTGCGGGGTGTGCCGTCCGGGATGGAGTCGAGCATCGAGAAGGCCCCGGAGTCGACCATGTACGGCGGCAGGCCGCGATCGCGCCGGACCCACCAGGTGGTGCGCTGGAGCCGCTGGTGGGCGATGCACACCGGGACCGGCGCGGCGAGGTGCCGGGGTTCGGAGATGCCCAGGAAGAAGTCGGTCTCGACGTTCACGGCCGTCTCCGCTGGCGTGCCTGGTGAGCGGCAACGGCCGCGTCCAGCAGGTCGTCGAAGGACCGCGCGGGGTCTTGGAGACGGGACCAGCGGGCAAGCAGCTCTTCCCCGGCCGGGGTGAGCTTGAGCTGGTTGCCTTTGAGCCACACCCGCCCGAAGCGGTGCTTCTTCGCCGGGGCGAAGACGACGTACTTCTTGTTCGCGGCGAACTCGCGGGCGGCGCGCTCCTCCGGCAGGTGGAAGAAGTCCTTGAGCTTGTCCGCGTGTTTGCGGGTGTCGGCCAGGTCGCATTGCGGGTCGGCGAGGTCCGCGCGGCCGGTCCACACGTTGACCCGGAGCACGAGGTGCCCGGCGCCGATGAAGTGGAGCGCGCGGTAGTGCGGCCACGCGGAACGGGTCACGGGCCGGTCGGCCGGAGCGGGGACCGCGGGGAGTTCGGAGAGCTCCCACAGGGCCGGAGCGTCCTCGGTGGACGCGTCCATCAGGGACGAATTCATGCAAGAAAATCTTGCATATAAGGGCATCAGATGGCCAGGTTTTTATGCAAGATTTTCTTGCATGATCCGTGACGGCTGAACGCAAGGAAATCTGGCATGATGCGCGCGTGCCACCCATCGAAGTCCCCGGGGAATCCAACGAGCAGGAACGTCGTCGCGCGGCCGCGCGAAAGCGTCTTAAGCGCATCCGCATGGCCCGGGAGGACGAGCCCGCCGCCGTGCTCGAAGCGGTCGCGGCCGGGATCGAGAAGAACGAGATCGCGAAGCTTCTCGGCGTCACCAGGCAGACGGTTCGCATGCGGCAACGAGAAGGCGAAGCCGCGGGGAATCGGCAGGGAACCGCAGGTCAGAGCGGGGATTCCCCCACCCGTCCCCCCGTCGGGGACACTGGGGAAACCGGGGAATCCCCGACGTCGAACGGTCCCCGCGAGCAGGCATTCGGGGAGTCGTCCCCGGGGACGGGGACACCGGAATCTTCGGGGAGCGAACCCGGCGCGACGCGCTGAGTCCCCGCAGCGCGGGGACGGGGACGGCTCCCCGCGGCGCTACGCTGAGGAGGCACCCCGTGTGCATCCTCTACGCGGAGGACGCCCCCGGTTTGGCCACCGGGGGCACGCGCAGAGGATGACCCCCGCGTAGAAGGCAGGTCCGTCATGGACGAGCGCGCAGAGTCCCTTGCGGCGACGATCAAGGCGAAGCGCAAGAAAGTGAAGCTGACTCAACGGGAACTGGCTGAACGTGCCGACCTGAGCATCGCGACGATCCGGGCACTGGAACAGGGCTTGCGGACCGGGTCGGTCGGCACCCTTCAGGCGGTCGCCCACGCCCTCGACGTCACTATCGCCGACCTGCTGGCGAAGGCGAAGGCGCTCCCCGGAGACAGCCCTGACTCAGGCATCGTGGCGATTCGGCGCGTGCTGACCTCCGTTGACGACCTCCTCGACGACGTCGTCGAAACCGATGAGCCGGTCAGCCTCCGGGCAACGTCGCGGGACTCCACCTACGCGTGGGGTGCGTACTGGGGTGGCCGGTACGAAGAGCTGTCCGCGCTCCTGGCACAGGCGATGCTCCGCGCCCGTGCGGCCGAACACGCCAGCCCGACGAAGGACCGCGAGGCCGTAGCCGACAAGCTCGCCCAGCTGTACCAGGTCGCCAGCTGCACGCTGGTACATCTCGGGCACCCCGACACGGCATGGCTGGCGTGGGATCGGGCGAAGCAGGCCGCCAAGCGCGGCAGCGATCCGCTTCGCGTTTCCGCGCTCCAGGGCAGCGCCTCATGGCTCCTGCTGACCGAAGGCCGGTACGAAGACGCGGTGAAGGTGGCGACCAAGACCGCCGAGAAGATCGAGGTAGGCGGGAAGGCTTCGCTTCCGCAGCTGTCCGTGTACGGCAACCTGATGCTGTCCGCGGCCACCGCCACGGGCCGGAACGTCAAACTGCGAACCCGGGCAGCGAAGGCGGACGACTACCTCAAAGAGGCCCGCGCGGTCGCTGAGCGGACCGGCGAGCGCAACGACTACGAATCAGCCTTCGGACGCCAGCAGGTGATCATGCAGACCACTGACGTTCAGGTGGTCACCGAGCAGTACACCAAGGCCCTGCGAACCGCGCGAGGGATGCCCCGCGACGCCGGCCTTCCGCTAGCAGCTCGTTCCCGTCATCTCACGGACGTCGCGTTGTCGTTGGCCCGGCTCGGCCGGGACGACCACGCCTCGAACACAGTCCTGTCGATCGCCGCGAGCGCTCCGGCCTGGATCGAGCACCAAACCTTGTACAAGCACGTCGTGGGCGAGCTCGATGCCCGGCTGATGAGGTCCCCGCTGCATGAGCTGGCTCAGAAGATCGGCGCAAACGGCGAAGAGTTGTAACTCTTCGTAGCGCACTAGTCCGAAAGAGTAGTGCTACAAGGCGTAGTACCTGCTCCAGCTCAGCCGCCTTTAACGTCTTCGCCGTGACCAACGACGAGCGTTCTACCAGCGAAAACGGGGCCCCGGTGGCCTCGTCGACGCGGTCGTGCACGGCGTCGTTCTGGCCTGCCGACCTCGTGACTGACGCCTGGCGTTGGATCTCCGATACGCACCTGGCGACCGCTCGTGAGTGCCGGCCTTGGGGAACGGTCAACGACGACGCGGAGGCGGCGGGTAGTCATGGATGATGAGTACCGGATCCGCATGAGACCCCGAATCGGGATTCGCAAGCACCTCAACCTGCGCCACGCCTACCTCGACGCGCAGCTCAAGAAGCTTGAGCGCCGGGAGATCACCCAGATCGACCCGCTCTGCCACGCGAACCCGGCATACGCCGGTGTGCCGCACGTGTACGACATGGTCAATCGGTGGCCGTTCGAGCACATCGGTGGCGAGTTCACCGCCTGCCTCGGATGCCGAAGCTGGGTCGAGTGCCATCCGCACATCCTCGTCTTCCGCGACATCTTGATCATCTGCGACAAGGACAACGACGTCACCGGTATCCGCGGTGATCTGCCTCGCCCTCGGCAGTCCCGAGAGCGAGTAGGAGGTCAGCAGATGCTGGCCATCCCCTGATCAGCCTCCGGCCCACGCAAGCGGGCGAACTTGACGGCACGCCAGCGCTTTCCCTTCCCCAAAAGAGATCGCGCGTGAGCCGGAGGTGTTCCACCCTTCTCCCCGCAGAAGTGCGTGTTGACCACACGCGCTCCTTACGACTTCTGCGTGAGGGAGATGGGCACGGTGCGCAGAAGGCCTGGAAAACCTTCGTGCGTACCCAGCCGGTGTGGGAGCGGAAACGCTTCCCCGGTCGTCAGGCGCTCCCGGGATCTTGTGAGCTCAAGCCCGGGAGCGCCCTACAACTTCAAACATTTGAGCTACCTCCCAGGCCGGGAGGTGATCAACCCCTCTCCTCCCCTGGGGAAAACGCGATTTCCAACGTACTCCGCCCCACGGGATCCAGGAGATGGGCATGGTGCACAGAAAGCCTTCGGAAGCTGTCGTGTGCACCAGCCGACCACACCGATTAGCACCCGGACATGGTCGGCAGGGCGCTCCCGAGATCTTGGAGTTGAGTCTCGGGAGCGCCCCTACAACTTCATCCCCTCCAGGACAGCCTCGTTATCGGAGGTGGACCTGCCGTCTCGGATTCCGGGGTAATGCACAGCCCCCGGAAGCCGCGACGACGGGTCGGTGCACGGATACCCGCTCCGGTGGTGGGGATCGTGTGCACCAACCGGCCGACCTGATAGCTCCTCAAGTCGGTCGGCGGGGCACTCTCCTCCCGTCCGAGGGGAGAGTGCCCCGACAACTACAAAGCTCCTGCGAGCGCGCCAGGTTCGGCTCGACGTCCTCCCCCTGGGGGCCAGGCCGGAATGGGATTCCTCGCAGGGAACGAAGGCGACTGCCTCGCCCAGAACGCGTTCAGCCCCCCGCTGGGCGATGACGGAGACCTTCACCTGCTGGAACAGGGCCAGCAGCAGCGCCCCCGGAGACTTCCACACCTCCGGGGGCGCTCTACTGCTCCTCCACGCCAGCCTCGACCGCGGCCTCCACCACCGGCTCCACATCCGCCGGCCTGCCCGCCTCGCCGCTCACCCTCTCGTACCGACGCCGGATCAGCTCGAGCAACTGATCTGAACCCTCCGGCCACCGAAGTCGCAGCGTCCGCAGCCGGGATTGAGCCGCGGCCTTCGCCGCCTTCGCCCGTGCCGCCTCTCCCAACGTCTTGTGGTCGACGCCCCGTTCGTGAGCGAAGTAGAACGCCCAGTCCTCAGCGGCCTTGAACGCGGCCAGGCATCCGTGCAGCTCAGCGAAGAGATCGACCGCATCCTCAGCCGTGCTTTGCCACGCCGCTTCGGGAAGGGACAGAACACGCCGAAGGATTTCCGCCTCACCCGGCAAACCGAGCTGGCCGAACAGGTCAGAACGCTCCATAAAGCGCGAGGGTATAGGGCCCTATACCCTCGCGCCTAGGACAAATTTTCCTGTTCAGCCGGTCGCGCGACGCTCGGAGTGTCCATTGTGGAGGCTCGCTCCGCTCGCGCCAGGACGTGCCACAGGGCCCTCCTGGGCGCGTGGGGCGTTGCGCAGCACCTCGTCGTAGTGCCTGCCGCGAGGAACGCCAGCAGCGGCCCGGATCTCGGCGATCCTGGCGGCGCGGTCCAGGTCGACGTCGACCGCCGCCGGTGTTGCGCGGCTGGCTCGCACCTTCGCGAGGTCCGGCACCGGCTCCGGCTCGGCCGGGGCCGCGGACTTCCACGTGATGAGCAGCTGCACGCCCGCTTCGGCGGCCGCCGCCTCGAAGGCCGCACCGAGCAGGGTCCGGCGAGCGGCATCCCGGGCCTCGACGAGGCCAGCGCCCTGCGCCTGGTGCTCGTTGACGAGCGGCTGCATCTTGTCCTTGGCCGTGGCGGCGACGAGGGCACGGTAGGCCCTGGTGACCAGGGAAGTCTGGGTCGCCTTCTGGTTGGTCCACCACAGCAGCCGCGCGAACTCGTTCACGGTGTCGTCGTCGCCCTCGAAGTTCGGCGAGATCGCGACTTCGCGAGGCGCCCTCTTGTGGTCACCTTGCTGGTGACCACGTTGGCGGGCCCCGAGATTTGGCGAGGTGGCTTCATCATCAGCAGTCCCCGTAGGGGGCTGCTCGCGCTGGGGGTCCGGGGGGAGCGTCCCCCCGGTGTTCTTCTTACCCCTGGTCTTCTGGGGTTGGTCTTCTAAAGAGCTGCCGGAACCTCCGGTAGTGATGGGCCGGTTGTCACGAGCAGCAGTTTTGCCCTGTTTTGCCTGGTCATCACTACCGGCCGCTTGGGGAGGTAGTGCGTCTCCTTGGTCGCCTTCGCTGTTTTCGCTGGTCGGGACTACTTCCCCGTTGGGCATGTTGTCCCGACCAGGGGTTTCCCCCGCTGCCGGATCGAGCGCGACGCCGGCCTCGTCGACCGGCGCGGACAGCTCGGCCTCGACGTTCGCAGCGCGCTGCTCCTCGGCGTACTTGGCGAGGATCGTCGCGATCACTTCGGGCTTGTCGGTGACCCACCACGTGTACGGGCCGAGCGCGCCGGAGATGTCCTTCCCGGCCGCGTTCTTCGTGCCCTTCGGATAGCGGTCACGTTCCTTGCTTCGGTACACGTAGCCGCGGTCACGGAGTTCGATGAGAACGGAGCGGACTTTCTTCACGCCGTCCGCGCACTGGCTGGCCAAGAACTCTTCGGTGATGCGGTGGCCCTTTTGGTGGCTCAGCAGGTTGGTCATCAGGCCCTTGCCCGCGAGCGAGAGCTTCGGGTCTCGGGCGACCAGGTTCGCGACGATGGTGAAGTGGCTGGCTGCCGTCTCGCCTCGTTGCAGCCCGCCGATGAAGTCGTCTGCGGCTGGACGAGGTGGAGGTGATGAGCTGGTCACGGTGGTCCCTGTGCTGTGGGGCACGGCCGCCGGGGTGTCGCTTGCCTCCGGAATCGAGGCTGTGTGACACTTGTGGAGCCGCGCAATGGTTCGGAAGGCTATGCGGGCACTGCTTCAACGGCCCCGGCAGAGGTGCGAACTCTGACCGGGGCCGAGCTGTATCTAGGAGGCTTTAGCCTCGTCTTTCCACTCAGGACGCGGTGTGTCCAGTAGGGCCCACCGCTGCCTCCACTGGCCTTTTTCGTCCCGCCAGCGTTCGACGGAAAGCCAGCCTGTTTCCTGGAGCTCGTGGTAGAGCGTGCGGGTCTTGTGTGGCCCGGCGGGCGACTGCTCGGCGAGGTAGTTGATCGTGAGGGGTGCGCTAGAAGGCAGGGTTGCGATGAAGGCATACAGCCCTTTTGCGCCGAAGCTGATCGAGGTGTCTCGCAGCAGCTGCTCAGGCACGGTGGCGAAGCGGTGTGACCGGATCACCTCTGCGTTGTTGTCCACAGTGGTCTGACTCCCCTGTTTTCGCTGGTCGGCTCCAGTGGTGGAAACCCTATCGCGGGTTGTCCCCGCGCGGGTTTTCCTGACGCGGGTCGGCGTGTCGCTCATGGCTGAACCAGCACCGCGGTCGCGTCATCGTGCGGCTTGAACCGGCGTCCGGAGGCCGGATCCCCAACCGGTGGCGACGCGTACTCGGCCTCGCGCACCCGCTCGATCAGCCACCGCGGCCCGTGCGTGGCGAGCGCTGTCCGCAACGCGCCCCAATCCCCGAGCTCGAGGAGATCGGTGTACCGGCTGGCGCCATCGGTGAGGATCGCGAACTCGCCGGCCTGGCTGATCGGCACGCTGCCGACGATCGCCTCGTCGACGACGTGCGGATCCGCCTGCGCGACGAAGAACCCGCCGGGGCCGGGCCGGTTCCGCGCGGCCTCGATCCCCTCGCGGGAATAGTCGGTGAGGTGCGAGGTGCGGTCGTCGACGATCACGGTGCCGTCTTCCAGCACGATCGGCGAGTCCGCGAGCACGAGGTAGTCGAGCTCGTCGTCGACCAGGCGCACGATCGCGACTGTCGCGGAGGGCGAGGCGTTGTTCGTCAGGTCGCAGAATTCGGAGTGCTCGCTGTGCACCTTCATGATCGCGTTGCTCAGCACGGCGCGGAGATTGAGGTCTGGCGGCTCGGTGAGCTCCTGGCCGAGCGCGGCCGCGAGGTGCCGCACGTACCAGGCGACGGAGTGGTCGCATCCGGAGTCGATCCCGGCCGGGGCGGTGGCGCCGTCGAGCACGACCACCCAATCCGGCCCTGCGAGGACGTAGTCCTCGTTGATCCGGCCCGGCTCGGGCGACGGCTCGGTGGCGTAGGTGACCTGCACGAACGTGCTCCTCAGTCCTCGAAGTTGAACGAGTAGGCGAACTTCACCAGCAGAGGGTGCCGTACGCCGAGGAGGACTTCGATCGGCCGGTCCTTCTGGTCGTAGACGGTGCGGGTCCAGTCGATGACCGGCATCTCGTCCGGAAGGTCGAGCAGTGTGGTCTCTTCCTCGGTCGGCTCCAGCCGGACGACGATCTCCTCGATACCGTGGGTCGGCTCGTACCCGGCTTCGTGCAGGCGGGCGAATCCACCACCGGGGCCGGTGTTCTCCTCGCGCAGCTGTGGGACCGCGTCGGCGATGGCGAGCGGGTAGTAGCTGTCCGCGAGCTGGTTGGGCATCTCGTCGATCAGCGTGCGGCGGCGGCGAACCCAGACCTTCGCGCCCGGTTCGATCTGGAGCCGTTCGGCCACGTACTCGGTTGCGTCGACCTCCGCGAGCTCACGGACTTCCTGCTCCACGCGGTACTTCTGGGCGCCGGCCTCGCCTTCGAGGATCGCCTGACCCGCGTGCAGCCATACCCGGCGCCGGTAGCGGTCGGTGCCGTGATGCCGCAGCGGCGGAAGCTGCCGCACGAAGTTTCCGAGTCCCTGGCGGCTGACCAGCACACCCTGCGCTTTGAGCCTGTCCAGGGCCTGTCGTACTGGCATCGCCGAGACGCCGAACTCCTTCGCCAGGTCCGGTATAGGCGGCAGTACCTCGCCTGGTTCGTAGACACCTGTGACAACTCTCTGTCGCAAGGTGTCCGTGATCTGGAGGTAGAGCGCACGTTTCCCGCTACTCATAGTGGCCACACTAACGGCTACCGGTCAGTCTGTATACAGACTCTTGATCTTTTGACCACAAGCCCGTAACTTGTCAAAACATGGACAGTCTGTATACAGACCTAGCGGACCGGGGAGGTGAAGTGATACCGCCCGTCGAGGAGCATGAGCCGGACGGCGAGTCGTTCGACGAATTCGTGGACGAATCGCGCGAATATGCCGCCATGACTCACTCCTCCCACGGCCAGCACGCCCAGCTGGACGGAAATCGAGCCCGCGGAATTGCGCAGTGGCTTCGTGACTCCGGTCTCGGCGTTTCCTCTGTCGTACTTCTTGTGATCGTCGCCGGAGCTGGATGGACCGCGTCGTTCATCGGTCTGCACGAATTCGCTACCAAGCACATGGGCTACACCGAGAGCGAGGCATGGCTCGTTCCCCTCACTTTCGACGGCGGGGCGTTCGCCCTGAGCATCAGTGCGTTTCGCGCCGCACTCAATGGCCGGGCAGCTCCCCTGCGGCGACTGCTCGTCATCGTGTTCACCCTCGGTTCTTCGGTGATCAACTACAACAAGCTCGAAGACACCTCCGGCCGCTGGGTGAACGCCCTGCTGCCGGTCGTCGCGGTCATCGTGTTCGAGTCGGTGCTGGTCGAAGCGCGGAAGGCCTACGAACGGAATCACCAGCAGGGCAACGCGCGCCCGAAGATCCACCCCCTGCGCTGGTTCTTCGACCGCGACAACACGATCGAGATCTACAAGAGCTACGTCCTGGGCACCGAACTGCCCGAGCATCTGCGTGAGGCTGCTACGACCGTCGCCGAGCAGCAGGCGGCCGCGAAACCGCAGCGCCGCAGCACCAAGAAGCCGGTCGGCAAGGCCAAGAACAACACGGCCAAGCCGAAGGCGGTCACACCTGCATCGCCCCCCCGCGCCATCCCGGCGAACCCTGCGCCCTTGCAGGCCGAGGAGGAGCCCACGGTCGAGACGGCCAGCGACGTGCCCGCCAAGACACCGGCCGAGACGACTGGCCCGCTTGCCAAGGTGATCACGCTCGGCAGCGACACGGAGGAAGTGCCCAGCAAGGAGCAGGTGGACACGATGCTGGCCGAGAGCAAGACAACCGGCAACGGAGCCACGATCGTGCACATCTACTACGACCTGCTCCGTGAGGGCAGGCCCGCGCGAAGCCTGAACGACATCGACGAGATGGCCGGTACCAATCAGTACGCCCGCAAAGTGATGCGCGAGCACTTCAAGTTCTTCGGCCTCGAAAACCCCTACTCCCCATCCCGAGCCAGCGGGTAACCCCGCGCCCCTGGAGGAACGGTCATGACTCAGCCGAGCGCCCCGGCGCCCGACACGAAGCCTCAGCAGAAGGCCACCCCGAAGAAGAAGCCCCGCACGGCCACGCCGGGCAGGGTCCGGACCCGGAACCTCGGGATCGGCGTCGGGGCCCTCGGCGGAGTCGCAGCGACAACGCAATCCCTGCTCACCCTCGGTCCCACCACCACCGCCATCGGCGGTGCGACCGCCGCCACCCTCGCCACCGGCGCTGTCATCGCCGCCAAGAGCCGCCGACGTCCCGGAGCACGCCGCCGCAGCTCGGCGGCCGCGCCCGGCAGCGCCGCGCGCCGCTCCCTCATCGCCCGCGGCCGTGCCCGCGCCGCCACCAACGCCGCCCGCCGCGCCGCCGCCCCGGTCGGCGCGACCCGCCGAATGCGGAAGACCGGCACCCCCGGCATCGCCGGATGGTCCGCCGGACGTCGCCCCCGCAAGGGCGCCGCCACCCAGCGCGCCCTCGCCGGGCAGAGCGCCCGCAACGGCTTCTGGAAGCCGCTCGGCCCGCAGCGCCGCAACGCGCGCGGCCAGTTCGCCTCCGGTCACCACGCCCCCGGAACCCGGCAGCCCACCACCGCGAAAGCCGCCCGCAAGGCCGCGACCGCGCGACGTCGAGCCGCGGCCGCGATCGCACCGGCCGCGCGTCGGACCACGCCGTCCCGCCGGGCCGCCACCCGGCTTCACCGTGCGGAAACCCGCGCGGCGAAACGACGTACCCGCGCCAGCCAGCGCGCCGCGCAGCGCGCAACCGACGCTGCGCAGAAGCGACGTGGTCGCCGCATCCGCAAGGACAACACGGCCCGCGATCGCCGGTACCGGCAGAGCCGCAGCGAGGTCCGCAGCATCGAACGCTTCGCCAAGAGGATGGGACGACTCGGGCGCCGCATCGCCCGCCTGCACCGCGGCCCGCTCGGGCGCGGCACCACCGCCGCCTGGATGTGGACCGCCACCAAGGTCGGCAACGGCGTCCGCTCGGGATCAGTCGTCCAGGCCCTCGTCGCGCCGTTCTCCGACATGTTCATCCGGCGCCCACCGGCCGCCCTGCCGCAGCCGGCGCCCATCCCCGCCGCCGCCATCCCGATCCCGCCCTCGCCACCGGCGGACCCGCTCGGCATGAACCTCCCGCCCCACCCCCTGAAGGGAACCGGACGAGGCCGTGCCCCAGCTTCCCACCCCGTTTCACCAGCACCAACGCCCGTTTTCGGACCCGGATCCGGATACGGACTAGTACGAAGGGACCCCACCGTGACGAATCAGATGGACTGGAGCGCCGTCGCCGACCAGATCCGCACCTGGCAGCCCCAGACCCCCGAAGACACCCAAGCTTTCCTCGAAGGGCTCCCCGACGGCCTGAGTGAGGTCGCGGCCGCCTTCCATGCCAAGGGCGTGGAGATCTCAGAGACGTTGCCCTACGCGCCGATCGTCGCGGACGGGCTCGATGCCCTCGGCAACCTCATGCACGCCGCCAGCAGTGAGGCCGATGGGCAGCGGGGCACCTTCGACGCCACCCACGCCACCGAGCTTGAGTTCCGCGACAAGACGGAAACCAAGCCGAACGCGCAGCACTGGACCGAAAGGGCGTAGCCCACCTGATCCGGAGCCGGACCTGCCCCTCGCGGGTCCGGCTCCGCCTTACCCGCCAGAACCCCGCAGAGAAAGAGGAGCCCATGCCCCGCCCCCACGACGAACCGCACACGCTCCCCAGCGCGTTCGCCTACTCCCTCACCGGGGGCGTCGGCACCTGGGCGTGCAGCACTTTCTTCCTGACCAACGTCGAAGACATTGCCGCCTGGCACGTCGCGCTCGGCGGCAGCTGCGCGACCGCGCTGGCCGTCGTCGGCGTCCACCACATCTACCGCAACAACAAGAAGACGACCGGCTTCTTCCGCGGCACGGCCAAGGCGGTCGCGGCCACCATCGGAGCCGGAGCGACCGCCTGGACCACCTGGGCGCAGACCACCGGTCACCCCAACAGCCTCGCCAGCCTCGGCGCGCTCGCGGGCGGAACCATCCTGACCTGGTACACCACCGGCCTCATGACGCACTGGCTCGATCATCGCGACGACGTCCACCACGCGCAGCTCGAGGAAGAACAGCGGATCGCGGACATGAACTTCTGGGAGCGGGTTCTCGACGCAGCCGGCGTCCGGGGTGCCAAGACCAGCGCCCCGGCCCAGGACAAGCTCGGCAACGAAACCGTAGGTATCGCCGTCCCCAGTGCTTCACTCTCGAAGATCACCGAGGCTGGGATCGAGGAGAAGATCGCTGTCGAAGCCAACCGGCTCGACAACGGCATGACTCTGCCCGCCGACGCGGTCAAGCTCTACCGCTTGCAGCAGGCTGGCCAGTTCCAGATGCGCATCGAACGATCCCGGGACAGCGCCGTGCTGGCCAAGGTCATCCCGTATGTCCCCCCGCAGGGGCCAGTGGATATCGCCGAGGACTTCGAGATCGGCCAATGGGAGAACGGCGAGCCGATCGTCATCAACCTGCTCAAGCTCCACGTCGAGATCGTCGCGATGACCCAGGTCGGCAAGTCCAGTTTCCTGAGCGTCCTCCTTGACCGCATCGCCGCCAGCTACAACGGCGTCGCCTGGGTCGGAGGGAACTGGAAGCTCAACGACCTGCTCTCGCCGAGGTTGGAGCCGCTGAAACACGGCCACCAGCCGACCGAGGGCTACATCGCGCACGGCACGAACGACACCCTGGAAATGTTGGCCACGGCCTTCGAGGAGGCCAGCCGTCGCTACACCATCCCGGCCCTTCAGCGCCCAAACCGACCGACCCGCGAGATGCCCGCCATCTTCTGCATCATCGACGAAGCCAGCTTCCTGATGCGCCGTCGCAAGGACAAGGTGCTCTGCCACGACGGCATCTACCGCAACGCCTCGGAGCTGGTGGACGTGCTGACCCGCGGCGCTACTGGAGTGTTCGTGCAGGTCATCCTCGCTACGCAGTCGGGGCTCAATGCCGACTACGGTGATCATGGCGGCGATATCAAACGCCAACTCAAGCTCAAGATCGTCATGCGGATCGAAAACCCGAGTGACCTGCGCAGGGTGATCCCTGGTCACTCCCGCGATCTGAAGCCGGAGAAGCTGCTGTACCCGGGCGTCGCCTACGTCAAGATCGACGAGGTCGTGCTGATGGCTGGGAAGCTCGCCTTCCTGGACATGAAGTTCGTCCCCCAGCTCGTCGTGCAACGCCAGCCGACCCGTGTCGACCTTCCGATCGAGGCCGGCGCCGCGTTCACTGTCGGTGCTCGCTGGGAACGACCGCAGTCCGAGCCGGGAGAGCCGGAGAAAGATCAGGTTCTGGTCCAGACGTCGGCATGGGAACGGCGGTGGATCGGGGACGTCGAGACCTTCCTGGAGTACGCCACGACGGGCACACGGCCCGCGGGCCAGCAGTCCACGGTCGCGGCCGCCGTCACCTACGCCGGGCGGCGACGGCCCGAAGCCGATCAGCCGAAGTCGATCGAAGATGCCCTCAGTGCCCTCGGTGCCGTCGCCCAGCGCCACCGCACGGAGAAGCGGGAGCAGGGAGTGAAGAAGGTCCTCGGCGCCGACGAGAAGACGATCGAGGAGTCCTTCGCCGAGCTCACCGCCGACTTCGGCCAGCCGGTCCCCGAGTTGCTGGCGAAGCTGATCGAGGCCTTCCCCGGGCGCGAGTTCGTCTCGACCGACGACCTCGCCAAGGCGGTCGGCATGGAGTCGGCCGCCCTCGGGCTGATGCTGTCCCGTCCCCCGTACTCGATCACCCGGGACGCGAAGGCGGTCCGCCGTCCCGAGTACGACGGGAAGCCCACGCGGGGGTTCTTCATGGAGCCGCTGCACGCGGCCGCCGAGGAGTTCCGGACGGGGAAACGTCCCCCCGCCTAACCGCTATTGTCAGGACGCCAACAGCGCCGCCCGGGGAACCCGGGCGGCGCTGTCGCGTTCCCCGCCGGGGACATGCCGGGGACGAATCGGAGCGGCGCTCCCCGCCCGGCAGACGTCCCCGCAGGGACTCCTCCCCATGCGTCGGGGACGCGGGCACCACTCCCCTCGTCGCATCCGCACGTGGTCGTCCCCGGCGCGCGGGGACGACCACACGGAGGCAGGGGCGACGGACGGGGAAACGTCCCGACGAGGTCTCTGCGGCTCGTCCCCGATGGCTCGCCGGAGGCCATCCCGAAGCCGGGGAATCCCGCGCCGCCGAGGCCGGCGAGGAACGCGTCCCCGGAGACTCGCCGACAGGGAAACGGGAGGCGTCGCGGGTGTCGCAGGTCCCCGCGCGAACGCGCGAAAAGTCCCCGAAAACCCGTCGCGAAACCGTCCCCGCAGGTGGAGGGCCATCCGGACCCGTAACGCTGTTTCAGACCCGTCACACCCGATACCCGCAGGCTGCACCCGTGACGGCACCCGCGACGACCCGCTACACCCGTGACGGGTCTGTAGCGGGTGCCGTCACGGGTCGCCAGAGATAAGCCGGGAAAGTCGTCGCGCAAGCTCCCCGAGGCCCAGGTCGCCATCCGGGGACCGGTTCAGTGAGCATCGCGGGGACGAAGTCAGGCACCTCCCCGTCTCCTGGTCGTGGCCGGGGAGGGAATCGGGGAATGTGGCCTCCACCTGCGTATCCCCGATTCCCCGCAGTGGTATTCCCCGCCGTCCCCGTCTCCCCGGCAGTGAGTCCCCGCGGCGAGGGGAAGGTTCCCCGCCGCTCGTGTCCCGGCTCCCCGGAGTCATGGGGACGAGGTCCCCGGAAGGGCTTCCCGTCGTCTCCAGCGCGGGGACGACAGCGCGGCCGTCCCGTCCCCGTCCGCGCTCCCCGCCCGGGGACGCAGGTCCCCAAACGGGGGCTGCTCCCCGTCCCCGAAGGCGCTCGACGGTCAGCGTCCCCGCGCCGCGCTACCCGCCGATCAAGGGCCCCGTTAGTGACCTACAAGTCAGCAACCCAATGCTCGGGGAGTGCTGTCCCCGCGCGGGGACCGGTGAAGCCACCGACGACCCCGTGAACGACGTCCCGTCGCCGGGCCCCGGAGACGACGAAAAGGCCCCCCGCACCGATCGGTGCGGGGGGCCTCAACAGACCAGCCGGGAACAGCCGGACGGGGAATCGGGATCAGTCGACCGGGCCGCCCTTGGCGGGACGGTCCGCCTCGGCGTGCAGCTGCCGGTCGACCCCGGCGATGACGTCCGCGGCGATCCCTCCGGCCGGGGTCGCCTTGACCTTCTCGATGGCCTCCCCGACACCGGGGAGACGGGCGACCGAGCCAGCCGCGTCCTCGACGGCGGTCAGGGTCTTGCTCGACACGTGGACGCCGAGCACCTTCAGTAGACACAGCACCCCGGCGACGAGCGCGCCGACGAGACCGGGCCGCCAGTCGGTGGCGACGCCGACGTGCAGAGCGTCGGACACCTCCCCGGCCGCGACGGTGCCGCCGAGCGCCTGGAACACGGTCCAGAGCACACGGTCGACGAGGTTCATGAAGAACGGGGACAAGAGGTACCTCCTGTGGGATCGGGTCTGGGGGCTTCCGCAACTGGCGAGGACTGACCGGTCCTCGACCAACAGGACGGGAGTACGCGGATGACCACCGAGATGTGGCTCGCGCTGGTGAACGACACGATCGGCAACGCGATCGGCGGGGTACTGGGAGCGCTGGTAGCCGCCTGGCTGTTCCGGCGCCGCCGCTGACGCCGACGCCCGCCGGGAACACCTGGAACCCGGCGGGCGCCGGCTGGCCGGGGTCAGCCCCGCGGCTTCACCTGGATGAAGCAGGACACTTCGGTGCCGCAGCTGTACTCGACGTGGGCCTTCGAGGTGCCGGACGGGATCCGGATCGGCTCGCCTTCCTTCACCTCGACGCGCCACTGCACCGGGTCTCCGCCGGTGCCCTTCCCCTCGGTCGGGGTCCAGTTGTAGATGTGGCCGCCGAAGATCGTGGACTCCGCCGCGAACACCAGCGTCACGTCGTAGTCGGGCGGGAGCGCCAGCACCTTGGTGCGGGTGGTCGGCGCGGGCGGGAACGTGACCATGCAGTCCTCCATCATCTGGATCAGGGCGGCACGGATCGTGGCCGCCGTGCCGGGGGTCGGGGGCGGCCGGTCACCGACGAAGACGGTGCCTTCGTCGATGTTGGCCAGGACGTCGTCGAGGTCGACGTGTCCGGCGATGCCGGGCACGCGGCCAGCAGAGGTGTACTGGTGGACCGCGGCCTGGCCGCCCTTGTAGTGGCGGATCGGGTTCTTGGTGCCGTTGTTGACGCCGTACTCGGCCGCCCACTCCAGGACGTCGGCGCCCGGCACCGTGATCTCCCAGGCGCGCATCGCCTGGAGGTCGGAGCCGGAGCCGTAGAGCAGGTTCTTCCCCAGCTGCGGCAGCCGGACGTTCATCTGCGTGAGGAACCTGCGGATCCAGGTCTGCGCGGCCGGGCCCTTCGGCAGCGAGTGGTCCTCGTAGTCGAGCGCGGGCGCCAGGTCGAGCGCGTTGAGCCGGATCAGCTCGTCGGCGAAGACGTTCGCCTGCGCGACCGGGTCGCCGCCCAGCGCGTAGTGGTAGCCGCCGACGCGGGCGCCGGCTGCGCGGGCACCGGCGACGTACCGGTCACCGCGGACCCGGGCCTGGCCGCCGCCGTTGGTGAGCTTCACGAACACGCGGCGCACACCGCTGGCGACGACCTGCGGCCAGTTGACCTGGCCCTGGTACGCCTCGTAGACGTCGATCGCTCGGTCACCCAACGGGCACCTCCTCTCTTCGGGGTTCGGCGCGCACGAAAAAGGCCCCGGCGGATGCCAGGGCCTTCGTGCGAGCGGGGATGGATCAGTGGCGGGTGGCGAGCTGGATGATCAGACCGACCGCGCCGGACGCGACCGCGCCCGCGATGGCCACCCAGAACATCTGGCGGCCCGCGCTCATGCGGTTGTCGTCGGAGGCCATGTCGGTCTGGATCTTCGTGACGTCGACCTCCACCCGGTCCAGCCGGACACCGTGGGTGGCCAGTTTCTCGGTGTGGGTGTCGAGCTTGCCGTCGATGTGGTCCAGCTTGGCTTCGAGGCGGCCGAAGCTGTGCGCCAGCGCGGATTCGTCCGTGGGCACGTGGGTTCACCTCGTGATCTAAGGCAGCGGAGCGACAGGCTCCTGGTCGGGAATCGGGGAGACGGTCACCAGCTGGTAGTCCTCGGCCGCACCTGCCGAGCCGGTGTCGGGGTTGCGGTTCGGCCAGGACGTCGCGGTGATCCGGTAGTGCTGTTCGCCCACGGCGAGCGTCTGGCCGTCGTAGAACGGGGCCGGGTACCGGCCGCGCTCGACCAGCACGGCGCCGGTGTCGGCGCGGACGATCTGCGCGCGGGCGGGCGGTACCCCGGCGATCACCCGCACGTAGTTCGCGTAGCAGGGCACGTACGGGGCCTCGGTCAGCACGGTCAGCTCGGCGGCGCCGCCGTCGACGACCTGTTCGACGTACCGGCCGAGGTTCATGTCCATTACCATCCGCGGGCCCGGCACGACCTTGACCGCCTGGAGGGTGTGTTCGTACGCGGGATCGAGGCCGGCGACCTGCACCAGGTGCCCGACCCATTCGCTCATCGCGTCCGGTCGGAACAGGCCGGTCGGCTCCTCCGGGGTGACAGTGATCGTCGAGACGACGCGGGTTCCGCCGCCGAAGCCGATGCTGCTGGTCATGGTGTCCTCCAGTTCTATGGGCCCATGCGGCGGATGTTGAGGCGGGCACAGGTGCGCCCAACGACGGTGGGGATCGTCGATCCGGCCGTGTGGAAGACCGACATATAGATCACCGACCCGACAGCGAGACTCGGGAAGAACGCGTTCGCGTGCAGGATCTGCCCGTCGTTGGTGTTGAAGCCCGGCTTGTGGTCCTCGCCGCCGACGTTGTTCACCGATGTGCTGGTGCCGTTGACCAGCAGGAACATGTAGATATCGGAGGCGGCGGTCTGGAGCGGGAATTGGGCGTCGACCTCGTAGGACCCGGCGGTGCGGATGGTGATCGTGTTCGCCACCGAGGGCACCCACATGGAGTCCGGGTTCGATTCCATGGAGTCGAAGTTGATCAGTACGTCCTGGAGCTGAGGGACCTGCTGTGTGATCGTCTGCTTCACGCTGGCGTGCGGGACGTAGTTCCTCGGCGCGGGCGCGCCCGTCACGATCGAGGAGAGGTTGTTGATCCCGGTCGACAGCAGGTTCAGGTCTCCCTGGTGAACCAGACTGCCGTCCGCGAAGGTCGGCATCGTCATGGCCGGTCCCCCACTCCGGGGCGACGGCGGACGTCAAAGGCTGGCACCGTGGCCACCTCCGTTTCGGTCGGTGGCCACGGCACTGGCCCAGATTGATCAGTAGATCGGTGTCGTCGTCGAGCCGAGGACTCCGTACTGCGGATCCCCCAAGACCCACGCCGAGGGAACGAACACCGGGCTGCATTGCAGCTCGATCCGCCACGTCCCGGCGTCCGCGTCGATGGCGTGGTTGATCTGCTCGACGTAGTAGTCCCCGCTCATCACCAGCTGGCCCGATCGGCGACGGATCGTGACCCGGCGTCCGAGCTCGAGCGAAAGCAGCGGCCCCCACGCCGCTGGGTAGGCGACGGGGTTGAGCGCCAGCTTTTCGACGCGCAGCTTCGCCCGCCCGTAGCGGGCGAGGTAGAACGTCCCGGCCTGGCTGAGGTCGAAGTCGTTCGTCGCCTGCACGTTGTGGCTGAGGATCCGCTGCCCGTAGTCCGCCTTCGCGGCCGCGTTCACCATCGGCGGGAACTCGTTGTTTCCCGGCCTCGTCAAGTTGGCCTGAGAGAAGACGTACGTCGGGTCGACGTCGCCTTCGTAGTCCTCGTATGGGATCTCCCCCGCTGCGGTGTCTTCGCCGAACACGACCGCGGGGATCTGCTGCTCACCCCGATATCGGGAGTCCCGATCGTCGAAGACGACGAGGCCACCCTGGTCGGCGTACAACAGGCCACGCTCGGACTCCTGGATCTCCTGGAGCACATCCAGCAGCATTCGCCTGGTGTAGTCGGTGTCCGCCGCGAGCCGCATCCGGCCAAACGCCAGCTTCCACGGCCCTGCCCAGTACTTCGTTAGCAGACGACCGACCCGGTCTCCGCATCTCTCGTCGTTATATCCGGAGCCGCGTTGGTAGTGCGTTGTCACCTGCGCGGCGGATAGCGCGTACGGGTAGGTGGCGAAGTTCGCGAAGGACGCCGTCGACACCGGGTCGCCGTTGACGGTGGTCACATCGAAGAACATGTTGTCCAGCTGAACCGAGGCCGAGGGAGTAAAGCCCAGTGGTGAGTTCGTCCAGCAGGGTACGGCGTCGATATACAGCGACCAGTTTCCATTAGAGAAAACTATGGCGAAGTAATGCCAATCGTCGTCCGGAAAAGCGCTGTAATTTGGGGTTTCCACTATCCACAGCGGGCCTTCTCCGCCGTTTGGGTCGTTGAAGCGTGCACCCAATCGGCCGCCTGTTGTGAACATTGTTATTCCGTATTGTGGCCCGTAAACAGTATCTACGGTATCCGTTCTTTCGCCTCGCTTCATTGAGCCCAGGCCGAAATATATGCACCCGTCGAGGAAGCGAAACCAGCCTTCATAGGTGAATGCGCGCGGATTCATGGATATCGAACCGCCACGCGTTCCGACATACGTCACCTGTTTGATATCGGCCTTCACCGGAGGGGTGGTGTTCTGTTGCGTAATCGACAGTGCCGGAGTGCCGTCGAGGAACGAATCTCCTCCCCAGTTCACCGAGGCGCTGTTGCTGCCCAACTGGGTGTAACCCGCCATAGGCGCTCCGCCTGTCGGCCGCTGGATTCGTTGGGGACCGCTTGCGTCATTGAGTGGCGCGATCAGGTTCGGACCGTCCGCCGAGATCGTCGCCTGGTAGCTCTCGGCAATCTCGGTTCGCGACAGGATCGCGAGCGCGTCAACCGCGGTGAGCGGGCGGATTCCACGGGTGCCGTGCATGTCGTAGTGCAGCGGGTATCGCTCGATGTACCCCGAGTAGAGCCGGTACGCCTCAGGCCCTTCGGTAGTGAAGAGCGTCGGGTTGAGCCCGAACTCCAACTGCACCGCATCGACGTAGTACCGCGTCGGCGCTCCCCCGCTGCCGAAGATCTCCACCTTCTCGACCATGTCGACCGCACGCCACGACACGAAGACACGCGTCCACGTGTCCTGGGCTGTGGCCACGTTCGAGTTGTGCTCGATCCCCGCGGCGTCGATGATCCGCAGCTGCACC
Organism: Amycolatopsis sp. WAC 04197; assembly: GCF_003947475.1. Taxonomy (NCBI): domain Bacteria; kingdom Bacillati; phylum Actinomycetota; class Actinomycetes; order Pseudonocardiales; family Pseudonocardiaceae; genus Amycolatopsis; species Amycolatopsis sp. WAC 04197. The sequence continues at coordinate 27,876 of NZ_QHJK01000018.1, forward strand.
GTCGTGCCAGACGTGGGTTTCACATACGCGGACATCACCATGAGGAGGTCGGGCCCAACGACGATCGGGAGATTTACGCCAAAGCCGCGTCCCGCTGTCGTCTGCGTGACCTGCATCGACCTGGTCCCGGTCCAGAACTGCGTGGTCGACGTTGCCTGAGTCGTTCCGGCGCCGCTCGGTACGAACTTGCCGAAACCAGTCTCGAAGGACGCATCAGCGGCATCACCGATCAGCGACTTGTTGATCATGTTTCCGGTGTTGGGCCACAACGCCGTCACCCGCATCGCCCGGTACGGCTTGATCTGCCGCCCGCCCTGGTTCAGCGGGCTGGCGGTGTTCACCGGGTTCAGGTTTTCAAGCGGGTCGGTGATCTCAAAGGTCGCCGTACCGGCCTGCACCTGGTCAAGCTCGTACTGGCGTCCACGTTGGATTGAGATCTTCCGTGCCACCGTTCGGCGCGCCTGGGAGTTCAACGAACTGCGTGTCTCGAAGCCGACCGTCTTCGGCGGCCCCACAGTGAAGTCGGCATACGGGATCAGCAGCGGCCGGTTCGGGTTCGGGATATCCCCCGTCAGACTGCTTGGCGCGACAGGGAAAAGCCCCGCGCCGCCCAGCGTCGACGTCGGCGCGCCCGCCCGGGAGGCGGCGGGGGCGTCGTTGGTGACCGTGTTCCCGATCGCAGCGGCAGGCGCTCCTCCTCGAGCTCCGGTCGGCCGGTCGGTGAACAGCGTGACCCCGATGGCCAGCGCGGCGCCCGGTGCTCCGGAGCGGGCCGGGCAGACGGTGTCGTGCACCGTCACGCCGATGAGGACCGGTCCGTCTACAGGGGAGCCAGCCCGGCCGGGGAACGGGACGTCATCGACGGTGACGCCGATGGCGACCTCGTCGGCCGGGGCGCCGGAGCGCGCGGCCGCAGGAACATCGATCCCCAGCGGGACGTCGATTGCGACCATGTCTTCCGGCGCCCCGGCTTGCGAGGCGAACGGCACGTCGAGGAGCGTGATCGGCTCCGGCGCGGTCCCGGCGAGCTTGCTCTCCGGCGCCCCCGCGCGGGACGCGGCTGGCACGTCGGTGGCCAGCGATACCCCGATCGCGGTGGCTTCGCGCGGATTGCCGGTGCGCGCAGCCTCGGCGACGTCGGCCACGGTGACCGGCACCAGCCGACCCTGGTAGATCACCAGGGTCTCCAACGCGGTTTTCGCAGTGCCGAGCGTCGGAGACCAGCTCTGCAGAGCGCCGGTCGATCCCAAGGCGGGGATCTTGTAGGAGGCGCGCACCGCCTGCGTTGTCGACCCTGCCGGGCTGAACGCTCCCGGCAGGGTGTGCCACGAGTCCCCGCCGGCCTGGTTGCCGTCCTCGGTGTAGGCGTCCGTGCTGGGCAGCGGCACGAACAGAACACCGAGGACCAGCGTGTACGTCGGATACGGCGAGGTCGGCGCCAGCGAGTTCGTCGGCGTCGTCGTGACCGCCTTCGTGCCGGTCGGGTCGACCATCCAACGCCACCCGGACGGCGCCGCCCCGGAGAACTGGTCCACCGCCAGCGCGTAGTTCGCGTTGTTCGCGGTGAACCCCACCGAGATCAGGTCACCGGCCAGCAGCGCCGTGGCGATGACCGCCGAGTACACGATGTTCATGCCGTCACTACTGGACGTGCGCGCGAAGTCCTGCTGCCAGGTGTTCCCGCGCGAGTCCGTCACGGTCGGCGGCGTGGACCCCGCCCGGTAGTTGAAGGATGCGAACCGCAGGACCAGCAGGTCCCCGGCAGGGACACCACCGGCAGGGACCGTAATGGACAGTCCGGTGGTGACCGTGCTGCTCGAACCGTTGGTGCCCAACGACTTGACGAACGCGAACGACACGGCCGCCCCCTCCCCTGGCCCGAAGACCCGCGGTCGTCGACGACTACGGGTGGTAGATCAGCAGCGTTCCCTGCGGCGACCACTGATCGGTGAACGTGCCGCCCTGGCCGGACTGATTGCTGCCGAAGTCGTGGATCCCGAGCAACGGCTGCGCGTTCGCGGCCGCCGGGGTCCGGTCGGACAGCACCAGGTAGCGGGCACCGGTGAACGTCGCCGAGGCCCACGCCGGATTGCTGGCGGTGAACTGGGTGGCGCCGGAACCGACGCATTCCCACACCACCGAGCCGTCCGTGACCGTGCCGCCCACGACGGTCGGCCAGGTCGGCGCCGAAGCGCCCGACGTCCCGCCCGACACACACCGGTACAGGAACCCGTTGCCCGGGGCCGGGCGCACAGTGAACTCGGCCGCGTACGCCGTCGCCCCGGCCCACGCGGTGGCCCAGCTGTTCGCCGCGATGTACGACACCGCCTTGCCGGTGAGCGCGACCCCGCCCACCGTGTAGCCGGAGGCGGTGGGCAGCTCCCCCGCCAGTGCCGACACGTAGGCGTCGGTGTCGAGGTTCGGCGTGTAGCCGGTGCCGTGCAGGGTGGCGACGACGTTGTCGGTCACCCAGTTCCATTTCGCTTGTGCGGCCAGCGCGAGCGCCTGCCGGTAGAACTTGGCCACAACAAGGCCCCCTTCTGGTCGATCAGCTGAATGCCGGGGTGAAGCCCGGCCCGTTGTTGCGCCCGGCGAACCGGATCACGATCTTCTGGACGAGTTTTTGCAGGTCGTTCTCGGTGAGCACCGACCCGGCGACGTTCAGGGAGACGTTCACGATCTGCGTGGAGCCACCGCCGCCGATCGGCACGACCGGGGCGAGCCCTCCCCCGCTGGTGGCCGTCGCCGCGGCGCCGGCCTGCCCTCCGTTGTTCGTCGTCGGTCTCCCGGAGACGCCGGTCGAGAGGTTCACCGCGACCGACGACGCGTCGGTCACCCGCCGCGCCATTGAGGTGGCGGCGTTGACGGCCTGGTCGGCGTGGTCGTCGATACCGACCGCGAGACCCTGCGCGAGGTAGGCGCCGAGCTCGGCCATGACCCGTGACGGCGAGTTGATGCCCATCGCGGCCATGAAGCCGTCGACGATCCCCCTGGCGAAGTCGTTGATCTTGCCCCAGAGCCAGCTGGCCGCACCGGTGATGCCGTTCCAGAGGCCTTCGACGATCCACCGTCCGGCGTCCAGGAGCCAGCGTCCGGCGCCGGAGAAGAAGTCGCCGATCCGGCCCGGCAGTTCGGAGAACCAGCGCTTCACGCCTTCGTAGGAGTTCGTGACGCCGTTGCGGAGGCCGATCAGCATTTCGGCGCCCTTCTGCACGAGCCAGTTCCAGGCGTCGGAGAAGAACTGTTTGATCTTGCCGGGCAGTTCGACGAACCACGTTTTCACGGCTTCGTAGGCGTTGATGATCCCGCGTCCCATGCCGATCAGCAGGTCGCGGCCTTTCTGCACCAGCCAGTTGTGTGCATCCGACAGGAAGCCGAGGATCTTCCCCGGCAATTCCTTGAGGAAACGCACGGTCGCTTCAAAAGCGATTTTTGTTCCGTTTGTGAAAGCCTCCCAAGCGCGAACCGCAGTTCGCGTGAGAAGTCCGGCCAAAAAACCGAGCGCGAATCCGATTTTGCGCGGTAAATCCTTGACCCAATCTATCGTTATCTGAATTCCGCGCTTCGTCGCGTCCACGGCAAAATTCCAGGCCCGAGAAATCAAATTTCCGAGCATCGTTCCGAGCTTGGAGAGGCCGTCGAGGATCTTGCCGGGCGACGCCTTGATCCAATCGATCCAGCCGGAGACCAAGTTGATCACCCAGTCGATGGCCGTGGAGAAGGCGTTCTTCACGGTGTTCCACAGGTCGACGAAGAACGACGCGATCGAGTCCCAGTTGCTGATCAGCAGGTAGATCCCGGCGGCCAGGAGCAAGACCACCACGATGATCCCGGCGATGATCCAGGTGACCGGGTTGGCGGCGAAGCCCCAGAACACCGCGAGCAGCGCCGAAAACGCGACGACGAGGATGACGCCGATGACGACCGCGAGGATCTTCGCCGCGGTCTCGTTCCGCGAGAGCCAGCCGGTCACGTCGGCGACCACCCCGGCGATCTTCGAGAACACCGGCAGCAGCTCGGTGCCCACGGAGATCGCGAGCGCGCCAAGGCCGGACTTCGCCTCGGAGACCTTCTGATTGAACGTGTGCTGGATGTGGCTCCAGCCAAGCACGTGCCCGCCGGCCTCCACCGTCGCGTCCGCCACGGTCTTCACCGAGCGGTTGGTGATATCGGCGTTCTCGCCGGTCAGCATCAACGCGACGTTCAGGCCGGTCGCGTCACCGGTGGCTTTTGCGAGCGCCTGCCCGTAGGACTGCATGACCTGCGCGCCGGTCGTCTGGCCGGTGCCGAGCTGGTGCATGGACGAAGCCAGCGTCGCGAAGGATCGGGCCTGTGACGCCGAGATCGGGTCGAGCGCTTTGGTGTCCTGGATGAACTGTTTCGCCGTGATCGATCCGTTGAGCACGGCCTGGCCGAGCTTCTGTACCTCCGGCGGAAGACCGCGGAGCGCGGTCTGAAGGTTGAGGATCACCCGCGTCGACTCCGGGCCCATCGAGTCCCGGATCCGGTTCGCGATCATCTGGAGCGTGCCGGACAGGCCCCGTTCGCCAAGGCTCCCGGCGAGGTCCTGGCTGTTGATCCCGAGGATCGCGAGTTCCTTTGCCTGCACCGAAGTTGGTGACTGCATGTGCCGGATGACGTCGGTCAAGTTCTGGGCCGACTGTCGGGCGGACATGCCGTGCACGGTCATCGAGGCGAGCGAGCCGAGAATGTCGTCCAGCGACACGTGCGCGGCCGACGCGACCGGCAGCACCGCCGCCATCGCGCCCGTCAGCTCTTGGAAGGTGGACTTACCCACCGACGTCGCCGCGACCAACTTCGAGGTCACCATCGCGGCGTCGTCGGCCTTGAGGTGGTAGTCCACCAGGACCGACGTCACCGCGTCGGCGACCGTGTGCAGCTCCGCGTTCTCCGCTTTCGCGCCCTCGGCGGCCGCGCGCAGCACCTTGAGCCCGTCCGCGCCGTGCTGGCCACCGGAACCGATGGTGTACATGGCTTTCGACAGCTCTTCGGCCGAATACCCGACCGACCCGGCCATGTCGAGAATCCCGCGCCGGACCATCTCCAGGTTGTCCGCGGTTTCACCGGCCGAGGTGACCAGCCGGACGGTCGACGCCTCGAAGTCGCCCGCCATCTTCACAGTCACCGCGGCCGCGCCGACCCCGACCGCGCCGATCGCCAGCGCGGCCTTCTTCAACTGCTCGACCTTCCCGACCGTCGTCGCGGCCGAAGCCGCGGCCGCCGCGTCGATCTTCGCGGCCATCGCCGCCGTCGACGCCGCCGCGCGAGCGTTCGCCGCCTCCATCTGCGTGGTGGCCGCGATCGTCTGCGCCGCCATCCGCTGGTACGCGATCCCGTACGACAGAGCCATTTCATCGGCCTTGGTCGTCATCGCGCCCATCGACAGCAGGAGCTTCTGGTTCTCCCGGATGATCGTGGCCGCCGAGGCGGTGATCTTCGCGGCCATCGACTCCCCGGCCAGGCCGGCGGCCTGGAACTGGGGGAGCAGCTCGGCGGCGTTCGAGCGGAGCCGGATGTAGAGATCAGCGACTTCCTGCGCCACAACCCACCCCCTTCACGTCGTGATCTGATGGGGGTGGAGCGGGTCAGCCGAGGCGCAGCCAGCCGGTCGCGCCATACATTTCGTCGTAGATCCAGCGCGCCGGACCGTTCACGACCCACAGGAACGCCGGTTCGAGGAACGGGTACTTCGCGCCGTTGCGCAGCCCGGTTTCCAGGTACATGCCGTACTTCGACGACGGCGTCTTCGAACGACGCGAGCCGTACGACGGGTACTGCCCGGCCGCGATCCCGACCTTGACCTCCCAGCCGAGACCGGACGGCAGGACCGCCGTCCGGACGATCGAGCGGTACAAGGTGCCGGAGATCTGCGCCGGACCGGTGCCCGGCCACGCCGGGGTTTTGGTGCCGTACGGGTGTTTCCCCACGCTGGCGTTGATCCGCGCCTGCTTCACGATCAGGTCCGCGATCGGCACCAGCGCCGTCCGGGTCCGCAAACCCGTCTCCGCGCTGATCCGCGCGAACGTCGCCGACAGCAGGCCGGGCGCCAACTCACGCTCCATGAGCCGCCCTCTCCCTCTCGTGCTCGGCCATGACCTTGTCGTGCTCGGCCTGCTCGGCGGAAAGCCGGGCCTGCATCAGGTCCCAGCAGTACCGCCGCACGTACTCCGGCGTCGCGTCCAACTCGGGCCAGGACCAGCCCATGTAGCGCATCAGCTCGAAGTCCACGAACTCCGGCGGGGGAGGCCCGGAAGACCACGTGCCCTCATAGATCGCCTCGGCAGGCCAAAGGAGATCTTCGAGGTACGGGCTCCCGGGCTCTACTGAGGGTTTTGGGCGCTCTTCACGTTGTCGGTGATCGCGGAGATCACTTCCAGCGGCAGGCCGGCGGCCGACTCCGGGGTGAGCGGGAACGTCAGCAGCGGCTGGTCGAGCGGGTTGCCCGCCTCGTCGATGCCGTCCACACGGGCGTCGTAGAGACGACCGCCGATGATCAGGCGCGCCATCAAGGCGTTCACCGCGGCGGTGGCCTGCGCCCGGTCGGGGGCGCCGTCCGGGCCGAGCGCGACCGCGTCGGCCTCCAGCTTGGACATGGTCTGCGTCTTCGGGTTCCGGAAGACGACGAAAATGTCCTCGCCGTCCTCGGCGAGCTCGGGGAAGTGGGTGGTGATCACGCGGTTGGCGTATCCGGCCACAAGGGACTCCTCAGGAAAGGTGTTGCAGGACAGGGGAAAGGCGCGGCCGGAACGATGCCCGGCCGCGCGGCGGCGTCAGTAGACGCCGGGGTGGAAGTTCTTCAGGACGACGGCGAGCGAGCCGCCGTCGACGCCGTTGTAGATGCCGCTGATGCTGTACGACGCCTGCACGTAGTTCCCGCCGATATCGCGGCTCGCCTTCTCGAACCCGGTCTTCGACGTCGTGATCGCCAGCGACGTACCGCCCGCCGTGATCGGCTGCGTCAGCGTCGCCGTCGCGGGCAGCTGCACGTTGTTGCGGTACAGGTCGTAGTCCAGCTGGTTCTCGAAGATGGCCTTGTACGAGCCATCCACCGACAACGGGCCCTGGAAGATCTCGCGCGGGCCCTGCGTGCCGTCGCTCGACTGGATCGGGTCGACCGACCGCTTGATCGTGTAGTCCAACGACAGGCCGCGCGTCGACGCCGAACCGGCGTTCGCCATCGCCCACTGCCAGCCCAGCAGCGGAGGCTGCCCGTTGAAGGCCGGGGCGAACGTCGCCTGGCTCGTCGCGGGCATCGACGTGAGCTTGACCGACATGGTGACGGCGTTCTTCGGGTCGATCTTCAACCCGAAATCCGAGAGCGTCGCGTACGTGTAGCCCTGCGGATTCCCGGTCGTGTCGTCGAGGGTGATCGCGTACGAACGCCGTGGCACGAAAGGGTTCTGCTTGAACGTGTGCGTCGTCTGGCCGACGACGGCCGCGTTGATCAGGTGGCTCTTGCTGAGCCCGCCTACCGGCGTCACGATCGGGATCTCGTACGGGCCTGTGCCGGTCGCTGCCCCGGTGACCGCGTACTCGATGTTCTGCCCGGTGTCGAGCATGATCGTCGACCCTGCGGGAATCGACACCGCGGTCTGGATCGACGTCGCGCCAGCCGCGGCCGCGGCCGCCAGCGTCGTCGAGACACCGGGCGTGACGACGTCCGGCCCGACGATCCCGGCCAGGAACAGCCCGACGAGATCGGGGTAGGCCATGACGTCCAGCGACCATGTGGCGTGCACCGGCCCCTGATACATGCCCTGGAGTTCCGAGTCGTTGTACCGGTAGGACTCGTCCTTAATGGACCCGATCACGTCGTCGAAGTCCGCCTTGGTGAACGGAATCGAGTACGACGGGACGACGTACGTACCGGGCGTCACTTCGGGAGCGATGCCCAGTTTGGTGAGCCTGGACAGCTGGGTCATCGGCTACTCCTTCACGGTCGATTCGTCCTCGTCGCCGGACGTCGGGGCCTCGGCGACGGAGGACTTCTTGCGCGCGGCCGCGGACACCCGGCTCGGGGTCTGCTTGCCGGGCGGCGGGGTGGTGGGCTGGGGGAGCGTCGCCGGGTCGGCCGGTGTGTTCGGCACGGGCACGACCTCGGGCGGCGGGTCGAGCGGCGTGAGCCCGGTGATCGGGTCCGGCCAGTCGATGGTCTCGCCGGGGCCGACCTCGGCCGGGACGCCTGGCACCGTGACCGGCCACAGGGTGTTGTTGATCTGTCGCACGCGAAACTCCAAGCAGGACAAGGGAAACGGGGTCAGATGAACGCCTCGTCCTGCGCCTGCCACATCACGTCAGCGCGGAGCAGGCCGTCGACGGCGGTGTTCTCGACCGGCATGTAGTGCACGGTGATCTCCGTGCGCGCGGGCGCTTCGGCGACGGCGAGGAACCGCCCGCCGTGGGTGTGGTCGCCGAGCAGGCCGCGGACCCGCTCGACGACCAGGCCGATCGCGTCATCGAGCGCGTCTTGCTCGAGCTCCGCAATATTCGCGGTGACCGTGGTGGTGCCGAGCGGCCAGTAGATCGCCGCCCGGAACGAGTACGTGGCCAGCTTCCGCTGGTTCGCCCACCGGTCATCGGTGTAGTTGCCGGGCAGCAGGTACAGGCCGGCGGCCCGTGTCGGCGGGGTCCGGGGCATCCGTGCCTGCACCACCTTGAACGGGCCGCCGTCGGCCTGGAGAAGCGCGGGCAGCCCGTCACCGGAGGAGGTCAGCCACGCCGCTTCGCGTTTGATGGCGTCGCTGATGCCCGGCACGGCTAATCGCCGTCCGCCGCCGGGGCGTCGAGCGCGGCCCGCACGAAGGAGTCCTTGGCGGACAGCAGGGAGCCGAGGCCGCGCGTCAGCATCGGACAGTCGGGCAGGTGGTCGATCATGTCCTGCGCGAGGTCGTGCACGGCCTTGCTCACCGCCCGGAGCCGGTTGGGCAGGTGCTCGTACTCGAAGTACCTGGCGATATCGACGACGGCCGCGTGGCGGCCTTCCAGTCTTTCCATGTTCACCTCACGAAGTCAGGGGAGCGGCCCTGAGCAGGGCCGTCAGGTCTTGCGACCACGGCGCTTCTTGTGCCGGGTCTTCTTCGGTGGCTTCCACACGCGGTGGTGCGGAACGCGACGGCGGACGACGATCCGGGTACGGCGCATCCGGTGTTTGATGACCACACGGGTCCGTTTCCGGTAGGAGCGCGCCGAGATCAGCCGGTACTGCTGGGCGTGGTGGCTGCCCCGCTTCACCCGTCTCGTGCCGTGACGTTTCCCGGCGTGCGACACCGCACCGTGCCGCGCCGGACGCCGACGCCTGGTCGCGGTGCCGTCGTGGCGGCCGCGAGCGTTTCGTGATCGGGCGCGCGCGTTCGGGTCGCGCGGTCGCTTCGGCTTCGCACCGGCCGTGCGCCGCTTCCTCTCCCAGTACGCCTTGAGCGCGGCCGAGATCTTCGCCTTCGTCTCCGCCGACAGCGGATGACCCTTGTGCGACTTGCCTTTCCGCGCGCGGTTCCGCTGCCGCGCGGCCTCCGCGAGCTTCGCCCGGCCCGCCGGGGTCAGGTGGTACGTCCTGGCCATCGGATCAGTCGCCGCGCTGGTACGGGCTCAGCCACGACACCGCCAGCGCCTCCAACGCATCCGGGTCATGCCCATGCGTCGTTTGCAGCGGCGCCAGCTCCCGGCACGCGATCGCGGCCGCCATGTACTTGCACGCCCGCCGCAGGTCAGACGGCACGGTCGTGTACCCGCCGGAGTACCGCACCGTCGCGTACGACCCGATCGGCAGCCACGTCCCGAGTCGGAACCACACGTGCCCGGTGTCGACGTCCGGCCCCTCGAACCCGCCGCCCACGAGATCCTGCCCGCCGCCGTAGGAGCGGGTGACCGCGATCGACAGGTCCGAATAGGACCAGAACTCCGGGTAGTGCGGCGCACACTGGTGCAACCAGATGTGCCGCACCTGATCCGATCCCGAGTTCAGCGACGTCGCCCACGACCGGCCCAACTGCCCGGCCAGATCCAGCGGGATCCCTGCCGACCCCGAAAACTCGTCCGGGTCCACACCCGCGAGCCGGTGCGTCTCGACGAGCCCGGTGAACGGCGCCAGCCGGCGACCGACCTCGGTTTCGCACGCGCGAGTCGCCTCGGCGAGCATGTCCGTGATCGCCGCGGGGGAGAACCCGTGCACCAGGTCCGCGAACGCGCCTTCCTGTAGCTGCTCTGCTGTGCAGAGCGGTGTTGGTGCATCTTCGCTGGCCACAGGAACCCCCTTCCCAGCCCGCTAGGCCAAATGAGTGAATGTGGTGTTGGGGGGTTAATTCGGAGGGGCCTCGCCCCAATAACAGAAGGAGCAGGTGACGACGGGTCGCCTGCTTTTTTTTGTGCCCAGAAAGGCCGACCATGATCAAAGTCCCTGTCGTGAGACTCTGGTTTACGCAGGTCAGGTGGCTCGCATGACACCTCTCGAATGGGCAGAGGTGGCCGCTGTCGGTGCCTTCGTTGGCGTCGTCGTCGCAGCCGGAGTGGCTGCGATCGTTCGGCGCGAGAAGCTGCTCAGGCTTTTCGTGATCGCGGGCGTTCTGCTGCTCGGCGTGCTGGCCGTCTCCCAGGGAAACCCGGACGTCGTTCGTGAGCTCCGGGGCTGGTTCCCGTGAGCGCGCTAGTCGGTCGAGGCGGGTCGCCTGCTGCCACGTCCGCGAGCCTTCGGTGCCACCACAGGCTCGGCCTCGGGTTCGGAGAGTTCCGGCGTGCTGGCCTCCTCACGGGCAGCGAGTCCGGCGAGATCCGCCTCCGGCTCGACGTCCGGCGTCACCGCGGCGGCGGCCTTCTCGGCGGCGACCTGCGCGGCGAGCGCTTCGAGGTCGACCAGGCCGGTGGTCACCGGCTCCGGCTCGTCGACGGGCTCGGCCTCGTGGAAACCGCCGTCCGGGATCTCCAGCAGGTCGGCGGCGTGCTCGGGGGCGACGTCGACGACCGCGCCGTCCTCGCCCCACGTGTGGCCGTACGAGTCACTGCCCGCACGGTCCTTTCGGATCAAAACCATGACCGTCCAATCACGACAGAAGAGGGGTATGGGGGAGCGGGGCGCGGCTGCCACAGTGGACGGCCGCGCCCCGGATGCCGCGTCAGAGCTGGGTGTTGACCCGGTTGATCACGCCGAGGTACTTCGGCGCGCGCAGCGCCAGCGTCGTGTCGGCGACGATCGCGTACGGCAGGGTGTCGGGGCTGTCCGTCGTCGGGAAGACGTCCAGCGGTTCCAGCTCCCGCACGTACGGGCGGTACAGGTTCTCGCGGTCGCGCGACACGAGGTAGATCGACTCGTTGCCGGTGGCGGGCGGGAACCGGTTCACGTTGCCGCCGACGTACACCGGGGACGGCTGCGCCGGAGCGGTGGCGCCGGCCTTCGGGATCAGCGTGGCGCCGTTGTCCACGATGGACGTGGCCATGATCGGCGTCTTGCCGTCCGCCGCGAACCCGACGACGGCGTCCACGACGCCGAGCAGGGTTTCGGTTCCCGGGCTGGTGGAGCGGTACACCTTGTAGAGGAGCGGCTGCGCGCCCTCCAGGCCGCCCGGCACCGCGAAGGACAGCGTGACCGTGTTCGTGGCGCCGGTGAGCGCCGCGGTGGTGACCGCCGCCGACGCGGCGATCTCGCCCTGGCGCTCCATGACCGCGGAGATGCGGTAGTTGTAGGTGCCCGCCGCCAGCGTGCCGCCGGTCGACGCGCTCGCCTGCGTGACCGTGCCCATCGTGTACGTCCGCGTCGACAGGAACGAGGACTTCACGATCGGGATGCCCCGGTAGGACGGCACGATCAGACCGGCCGCGACCTCGATGGGGCCCTCGAACCGCTGCTGAGCCTGGAGCAGCTGCGACATGCGGGACTGCGCCGTGTTGCTCATGACGAACATCCACTGCGAGTCGAACACGCTCATCGCGGCGTTGGTCTCGACCATGTCCGCGAGCTCGTCGAGGTGCGCGAGCGACAGCGACGCGCCGCCCTTGTCCTGGGCGTTCTGCTCGGCACCGGAGAAGTTGCCGACCAGGGAGTCCAGGCCGTCGAACTGCGGGTAGGCGCCGTTCACGGTCGCGGCCGCGTTGCCCCACAGGACCGAGGTCTCCATGTCCCAGTAGAGACCCTGGATCGAACCCTCGATCTCTCGGGCGCGCAGGTCGCCGATCACCTGGCGGGTGACCGCCTGGGCGTAGCCAGTGACGCCACCGACCGTCTGGAGGTGGGTCATCTGGAACGCGTACTGCTCGTAGGTGCTGGCGGTCAGCGGTCGCGCGCCGCCGTCCTGCACGTGGCCGCCGCGAGGATTCCGGGTGCGGCGGTTGAAGTAGTAGACGTCCGAGTCCCACCGACCGCTGGGGATCGAGCGGACCAGCGGCGAGTAGCGACGCTGGTACTCCAGCAGCTGCGGGTCGATGATTTTCGGGATGAGCGCGCCGACACCGGCCGCGCCAAGGGCTTCCTTCAATTCGTTGCCGTTCACGGCGATGGTCCTTTTCTCAGGCATGAAGAAGCCCGCCACAGGGGCGTGGCGGGCTTGGGGGATGGGCGACCATCACTGCCGGACGGCACCAGCCGGGGCTGGCGGTCAAGACGAGGGGATGAAGCCGAGACAGAGGGAGCGGTTACTGCGGCTGCCGGTAGATCGAGCGGGCGCCCATGATCGTCTGCTCGGTGGAGGGGCGCAGGTACTTCGCGCGCTCCTCCTCGGTGTAGGTGTGCAGCGGCTTCTGCGGCCACTCCGCCGGGAGGCCGTAGTCGGCGCCGACGAAGTTCGCGGCACCTGCGGCAGCCGCGCTTTCCGTGGCGCCCGGCACCAGCCCCTTCCGGGTGGGCAATCCGCCGGCTGCGGCGTGGCCCTGCAAAGCGGCGGTGATGCCGTCCTGCACCAGGCGGGCGATGCGCTGTTCGTCGGTCTCCTGCGCGGCCACCGGGGCGGCCGGGGTCGCAGGCGCCGCCGGGGGAGCGGTCTCGGTCGCGGCCGCCGGAGCTTCGGGTGCCGCTTCGGTGGCCGGTGCCGCCGCTGCTTCGGCGGGCTTCGCGCCGCCGATCCGGGCCAGCAGGGCATCGAACTGGTCGCCGGTCAGGGTGATGCTGGGCGCGGCCGCCGCCTGGGTGTCGGCCGCCGGGGTCGTGGGCTCCGTCATCGCGGGCTCCTCTCCTGGTGTGTCGGCGACGGCCACCGGGGCGGTCACCGTCTCGTCGTGGATGTCGGCCGCGGGCGCAGCCGGTTCGGGGTCGGGGGTGGTCTGCTCGGCCTCGATCACTGCGGGGTCCTCGGTGGCCGCTTCGGTCGGCTCCCCGCCGCCCCCGCCACCGTTGAGGTCCGGGTCGATCGCCAGGAGCGCGGAGATCGCGCCATCCATCGCGGCCTTCCCGATCGCGGGCAGCTGGTCGGCTTCGAGGTACCAGGACGACACGCACACGCAGATCGGGCCGTTCGTCAGCTCGACCTTGAACGCGCCAGAGTCGTCGTCAAACATCTCCAGCACGCTGGACTCGTTCACCGCGCGGACCGGACCGGCCAGCACTCCGGCCGTCGCGGTCAGGCCATGGGTTTCCAGAGCCCGCGCGATCCGCTGCCGGGCCCGCTTGAGCTGCGGCGGGGTGTACTCGGCGGTGACCGACTCCTGGGTGAACGCGTACCAGGCGTTCACCGTCTCGGCGGCCGTGCCGAGCGGATACCGCTGGCCTCGGCCGGTGTAGCCGTTGTCGGCGTAGGTGACGCGCGGCTGCTCGGCGGCCGCGGGTTCGGACGCTGGGGTCACGGGGCTTTCCTCCTTGATCGGGGTGGTGTCCACCAGCGCTTCCTGCACGGACTCGTGGATGACGGTGCGGCCAGCGGACTCGGTGGCGCCGGCCTCGGCCGGTTCGGTGCGCTGCACGGCGTCGACGCGCGCACCCGGCACGCCGGGGCTCTTCGTGAAGTCCAAGCCGTCCAGCTCCAGGTCGTCGCCGACCTCGACGGGCCCGCCGTCCGGCCCGGACTCGGTGCGGACCGGGCCGAGCCAGAACCCTCGGATCGAGACGCCGCGCAGGAACTGGCGTCCCTCGGCGTCCGGCTCGATGAGGTTGAGAATGTCGCGGGCGGTGCCCGTGGTGGCCATCTCGGCGACGAAGTGCACGGCGCCGGTCTTGTCCATCGACAGCTCGACCAGGCGCCCCACGATCTCCGTGGAATCGTCCTCCGCGTCGTGGTGGGTCAGCATCGTCAGCGGCATCCCGTCCGGATCCGACAGGCGCTCCTGCGCCCGCGCGACCATCCGCGCGATCAGCTCCCGCGTGTACAGCCTGCGGTTCCGGGACACCCCCGGCTTGATCGCGACACCGGTCGCGATGGCGAGCGTGCTAGCGGCCACGGCGGGCACCTCCTCCTCGAGCTGGGGGCGTCGCTGCCCGGATCGGCGCGGCGGCCGCGGGGAAGACCTCGCGCAGCTTTACCCGGACCTCCGGGGAGTCGAGCGCGAGCAGAAGCAGCTCCATGAATTCCTCGACGTCGGCGTCGGCGAGGACGTCGTCCCCGTCGTCGGTAGGCCGGGGACGGGGACGCATCCGACCCGGCCGTCGCGGGGAAGACGAGGACTGGACCGGGGACGGGGAACGCGCCGGGGACGACCGGGGAGCCGGGGAATAAGAGGGGGACATGCAGGTCACCGGCCATAAAGGGCGACAGCGACACCTTGCAGGTTGGGGGTGGTGCCGCCGACGGTGAAGACCAGTCGTCCCCGCTCGGGGAGCACCAGCGGCTTGGTCGCGTGGTGCAGTCCCCCCGCCGCCTGCGCCGTCCCCGCAGCGGTCAACTGGGGGGCGGCGAGCCCGGCGGGGAACCACTTGTCCCCGGCACCCTTGATCTCTAGGGACACGTCCAACGTCGGGGCGTCCCCGGCGACCGAGTCGACGGAAACCGACAGCCAGAGGTCGGTGAACTCGCGGAGGCTGAACTCCTTCGAGGTGGTCGTCGCGGTGAGCGTCGAGCTGATGCCGGACGAGGCCCGCGACCAGACAAGGCGCCCATGGGGCAGGTAGTTCATCGAGACCCTCCGAGCAGGTAGGGGAAGACGTCGAGCGTCAGCGGCGACGTGGGAATCAGGACGCACCGGCAGTACGGGTGCAGCGGTGGCGTCGGGGCGCCACCGATCGGATGCGGACTGGCGGACTCGGCGTCCATGCAGTGCCCGCACACCAGCGCGCCGCCCACCGTCACGAAGTCCACGTACCGGGCACCGTGCTCCCGGTAGAGGGAGAGGCCGGCGTGCGCGAACTCGGCGCCCATCGCGACGTCCATGCCGACCGTGAGCGCGCGCAGCTCGTCGTCGTCGAGCAGGTCCCACACGGAGCGGACCATCTCGTCGTAGTCGGCGCCGTCGTCGGCGAGCCGGGCCAGGACTGCGGCTACGTCGCCAGCGGCCGCGCGGATCAACGCGGTGATCACCGCGGCGGCGAGAGCCGGATCTCCGGGGTGGTCGGTGTAGGCATCGGCGAACACGGCGGCGACGTCGACCGGGCCGTGCCCGGCTTGGTGCGCAGCGAGCGCGAGCGCACCCGCGTAGCCCTCGGCCCAAGCCGCGCGGAGGGCATCGGTGACGAGCGTCGCGAGCGCCACGAACTTCGGATCGTGCCGATCCCGGACGATCCCGGACAGCAGTAGGAGCGCGGCCGCGGCCGCCTCGGCACGATGCCGATCCCGGGTCTCGGGGTCGGTCGCCTCGGACGCCAGGGCGAGCCGACGTCGGAACGTCGCCACCGATCCAGCGACGTCCGCTGTAACGGTGAGTGACGTCCATGCGGCGGCGGCGAGACGTGTCCGCTCGTCGACGAGCGCGTCCCGCCGCGCGTACACCTCGGCCCAGATGCCTTCCAGTTCGCCGAGCCGGACGGTCGCCTCCAGTACCCCTGGCTCCGTGTCGTGCTCGCACGCGAGCGCCACGGCGGCCGCGCACCCGGCCCGTACCTGGTCGGTGAATGGGCCGTTCGTGGCAGCCCACCCGGAGACGTACGCGAGCCGGGCGGCATTGGCGAACTCGGACACGGACACCTCCCCGGGGACGTCGTCGATCGGGGACGCGGCTCCCCGCGCCGGGGACCTCAAGCCGCCAGCGCCCTCGTTGTCCGGTCGTGCGGGGACGGCGAGTGAAGAGGGGAGTGAAGAGGGGAGTAAACGGGGAACGGGTGGGCCCGAGGGGTGCGCGGGGACGTGGCGGGGACTCGCCAAGCGGGGGTTTCCCCGCGTTCCCCGCGTCGGGGGCGAGTGAACGGCAACTGATCTGACCTGCGGTTTCCCCGTTCCCCGACGTGTTCAGGCGGGGACAACCGCCGCCGAGGCGACTATCGGCGGGACTGGGGAGAAATCGGGGAGTGATGGCGCCCGGGGACGTGTTCAGAACCGATAGCGGAACGGTTCCCAGCGGGGAATCGCGGAGATCCCGTCTGACCGGCTGGCCCCGTACTGGTCCCGTGCGGACCCGCCGATCCCCGCCGTCTGGGGATAGCCGCGGTCGCGCAGCAGCCGCAACCCGGCGGCCTGACTCTCCACCGGCAGGTCGATGTCGGAGGCGAAACCGTAGCCAGGGATCTCGACGGTCCACTGGCCGTCGCGCTTCCGGATCGCAGCCCTGCGGCGCGGCACCGGTCAGCCCTCCACGGGTACGTGCCACGTCCCCGGCTCGTGATCGAGACGCGTGCACAGCAGCGGCCGAGGGTGGCCTTCGGCCGCTGGCTCGCCCTCATCCATCGGGATCTCGTCCACGAAGAAGTGACCACGGGGAGTGAACACGGCGAGGGACACAGCCGTCGCGTCGTCGTCGGGCGGCGGGTCGTTCGGCACGAGGGTGGTGACCGCCGCGAGGCAGTGCGCGGGGTCGTCGCCCCACTGGGCGACGTAGTGGACGATCTGCGCGAGCGCGGCGGGCACGGGCACCTCCAGAGGGGTCGGTGAGCTTGGCCCGGCCACCTCGCCGCACACGGCACGTGCGCGCGGTCGAGGTGGCCGGGAAAGTGCCGGCCTGGGAGCGCCACGGGGGCTCTCCAGGGCGGCATGGGGCCGCGGACGCGGCGCGCCTGGATCCGCCAGTTACGGGGGTGAGGTCCGGCGCGGCCAGCGTCCGCGGAGTCAGGCGATGATCTTCGGAATCAAGGCGGCCACGTCGCGGGCTCGCACCGGGCGCGGCTGCTCCGGAGCGGGGTCCGGCTCGGCCGCCGTCTCGACGTCGTCGTTCATCAGGCGGCCGCCAGCTCAGCCAGCGCGGCGTCACGACGAGCCCGGTAGCGGGTGTGGAACTCCACGAGCCGGACGCGGTCACCACCGAACATCTCGGTCGGCTCCTCGTCCTTCTTCGCGTCGTCGTTCTTGCCCGCGGCCTTGCCCGGCTCCTCCTGGTCCTCTTCGCCGCCGGTGCCGACGTCGTCGGGTTCCTCGGCGCCCGGCTCCCCGGCGAACGGTTTCAGCTCGTCCGGGATCGGCTCGGGCTCCGGCTTCACCAGCTGCACCGGGGTGGCTTCGTCGGCCGGTTCGCCGGCCTCCAGCGACGTCCCGCGCAACAGTGCGGCGATGGCCGCCTGGCCGTGCGCGATCACGTCCCGCCACAGGAACATCCTCGTTCCGACCACGAACACCGGTTCGTCACCGCCGGGGACCGAAGGTTCGCCGATCTCGGCGCGGGCCCGGTTCAGCGTCCACAGGCCGGTGGTGACCCGCTTCTCCCGGATCTCCTCGATGACCTTCGAGTCGCGCATGTCGACCTGCTTGAACTTGAGCGTCCAGCCGGTGATGTTGAAGCCGTTGGTGACCAGCGCCGACACCAGCTTCTCCAGCACGATGGCGGCGATCGGGTCGCAGGTGTTGACCTCGTAGCTCTTGCGCTGCGACTCGCCGGTGCCGCCACCCAAGTTGCCGGACTCGATCACACCGACCTCGGCCGGAGGAACGCCGTAGCAGGCCAGGATCTCGTCGCGCTTCTGCGCCAGCGTCTCCAGCGCCTCGCCGATCTTGGCCTGCTGAAGTTCGTTGATCTTCCCGCCGCCCTTGGTGGTGATCGGAACGCCGATGTTGCGCGGGCCGACGTTGCGCACCATGTGCTGCGACGTCCACTTCGTGATCTCGGCCGGGGACATGTCCCGGGGGAGGTCGGCGTGGATCTGGGCGGGGTTGCCCTTGCGGTAGATCTCCTTGAGCGTGGCCGCGGTGAACAGCCAGGTCGTGATGGGCAGCAGCGCGGCCTGCGTCGGCGCCACCCCGAACATCCCCGAACGCGGGGCATCGAGGCTGATGTGGATGACCTCATGCGGCGCGAACTCGGCGCGCTGCCCCTGATCAGTCACCTGCACGTAGGCGGTGATCTCGCCGTGCTCGTCAGCGATCGGCAGCATCGACGGCGCATCCAGCGTGTACAGCGCCACCGGCACTCGTCCCAGCCACACGACTTCGACGTACGCGTCACCGAACACCAGCAGGTCCGCGATCGTGGACCGGAGCAGCTGTCGAATGTCCTCGCGCGGGTTGCAGAATTTCAGCAGCCGCTCCAGCGCTAGCACGTTCGCGGGCTTCTTCGGCTGCTCCTGGTCGCCCTCGCCGTCGTCGTTCACCCAGTCCGTGACCAGCCCGCCAGCGGTGATCGTGCGGGCGATCGCGTTGGTACATGCCCACGACCACGGGCACGCCAGGAACGCCTCGTACAGCTGTTGCATCAACGATCGGCGGTCGGTCTGTGTCGCCGTCCCGACGCCCTGCGACGTCTCGGTCAAGCCGCCCGGACCGACGCCGTACTCGAAACCGCGGCGCGGGGCCGCCGGCTGCGCGAGCGCCACCGGAGCCTTCGCCTCGGTGACCGTGTCGTCGCGGCCGCCGCGCCGGAACCAGTTGCTCCAGAAGGCCATCGTGCACCTCCTGATCAGACGTCGTCGGCGGTGACCACCGCTCCGCGCGTGGAATCGGTGTCCCCGGCCCAGCCGGGACGGTTATCGGTGCGGTAGGCGTAGTCACCGATCCGGTGCACATCGCCCACGTTGTTTTCGCCTGGTGGGGCAGGTACGAACTCGGGCCCGCCGCCCAGGTTGATCAGCAGATACCGGAGTGCGTCTCCGGCGTGGTCCTCGGCGTTGCTGTCGATGTCCTCCGGGTCGCCGGACGTCGCGTGGGGCAGCGTCGGCAGCGTCCGGATCAGGTTCTCGACGGTCTCGAACGCGTGCAGGCGGGGGCAGGTTTCCCAGCCCATCGCCCGGTGCAGCACGCACGCCGGGCCCTCCGCGAGGTAGGAGTGCACGCGCTGCCAGCCCGGGACGCGGCCGCCTTTCCCTGCCGGGGTCAGGAACACACCGTTGTCGGCGTAGGCGTCGCTGATCGGCTTCGCGTCGCCTCGGGTCGCCCACATCGCATCGTCGCCGAACCGGGAGCCGACGTGCTCTTCGTCGCCCTCGGCTGCGAGGATGCGCCGCGCCTGCTCGGCCTCGCCGACCCGCGTGGCGTACAGCTCCCGGTACACCCAGACCCGGCCGTCTTCGTCGACCGCGGCCCACAGCACGCACCAGGGGTTGCTGAAACCCCAGTCGATGCCGTTGTAGCGGCGCCAGCTGGACGGCAGGCTCACCGGCTTCACTACGTGCCGGTCGAACGACCACTCCGAGAAAGCCTGTCCGGCGAAGGTGTCCCAGTTCCCGTCACGGAACGCGGCGCGCAGCTGCTCGGGCAGCGCGTCCAGGTCGTGCGCGTACTCGGCGTTCACGTGCGGGTTGTCCGAGAGCTTCGAGGGGATGAACCGCACCTCGCGCTTGCGGACGTCCACATAGGTCTTCGTGCCGTAGTTCGTCGGCTTGATGAACCTGTCCCTGACGAAGCCATGACCCGGCCCGCCCGGGTTGGTCCCGCTCCGGATGCCCAGCACCGGAACGTCCTCCCGGCCGGACCGAAGCCGCGACTCCAGAAAGGACACCACGTTCGGCGGGGTCAGCGTGCGCTCGTCGAACAACAGCAGCTGGTACTGGCCACCCTGGCGCCGTGTCGCGTCCTGCAACGACTCCGCGTAGCGGAACATCAGCCGCGAGCCGTTCGAGAAGGTCAGGTTGTACTTCGTGCCGTTCCACGCCGCGCCGAGCTCCCGCGCGAAGCCGACCTCGGCCAGCTCGGCGAGCAGACTCTCCTCGAGCTCCGGGTACGTGCGCCGGAACGCGCCGACCCGGAGCCCGGGGTAGCGGACACAGGCCCGAAGGCCCTCCATCAGCAGCGCCCGAGTTTTCCCGCCACCGGCCGCGCCCCCGTAGAGGACGTCGAACTCCGCGGCTTCGTGGAACACGATCTGCCGGGGCGTCGGGACGTACCCGAGCGTCCCGAACACGTCGACGTTGCGCAGCCGCTCAGTCTCGCGCCGCTCAGCCTCAGCTTTCAGCTCCCGCAAAAGGGTCAGGCGCTGGATTTTCAACTCCGCCAGCGAGCTCGGCTTCGAGTTTCCGGATCTCCTCGTCGACGGCGTCAAGGGTGATCACCTCGACCTTCGCCGGGCGATCCAGCCCCAGCAGCTTCCGGCGCTCGACGATCAGCCGGCGGCACGTCTCGATCGCCAGCAGGTCACCCTTGACCGCGGCAGGCCACGCCGCCGCCTGCAACCGGTCGAGCCGCATCAACTCGACGTTGCGCAGCTCGTCGACGGCCGCGGACGCCTCCTGAATGTAGGCCGTCATCGCCCGCTGAATGTCCTTGTGCGCGGCCTGCCGCGACGAATATTCGAGCCGCTCGGCGATGGTCTCGTAGTCCATCCCGGCGAGCCGGAGCCTGATCGCATCCGCCCGGCGTTTCGCGGTGGCCGCGCGCTGCTCCTTCGACGCACCCACGAGGAGGTCACCCCCTCGCGATCGAGCACTACCAGAGCTGGGCGGGCTGAGGCACACGCAGCGAGTCGAGGAACGTCGCGCCGGGCGCGTCCGGCCGGACACGGCCGGGGAAGACCCCCTTCATCACCGTCCGCTGGAGCTCGCCGAGCGCGGTGCGCCGGTCGAGAACGGCCGGATGCTGGTAGCCCTCCGCGACGCGACGCCGGTACTCGAGGAATCCCTCGGTGTTCCGGAAGCGGCAGTGCAGCGCGAGGTGGCAGATCACGCACAGCCCGACGAAGCTGGTCGGCTCGTCGTAGTTCTCGTGGTGCGCGTCGATGACGCCCTCGTTCTGGCCGCACGACTCGCATTGCGTCGGGCGCTCGATTCGGCCGGCCGCGAATTCCCTCGTGAGCCAGGACTGGACGCGTTCGCGTTGCGCCCCGGAAAAGCCGTTATAGGTGGAGAGTCCCATAGGAATGTCCTAAGTGGATTCGGTGCGTTGCTGACCGAAGGACACTACCGGGCACCCCCGCCGAGCACTACCGCTTCGCCGCGGGCTTCCGGCCGTCCTCGGCCGGGTACCAGGCCGGGCTGTATGCCCAGTCCTTGATCCCCTTTACCGCGAACACGCCGTCCTGCGCGAGCAGGTTCACCTCGTCGAGCGTCGCGCCCATCTCGGTGGCGATCTCCTGCGGGTCCATCGCGTGAACCTCGATCAGCTCCCGCACGATCTCGCTCATGCTGACCGCGACGTGCGTGCCCTTCGCGCGGTTGATCCGGATCGTCATCAGCATCGCGGTCGGCCGGTCGACGTCCAGCACCGCCACCGGCACCTTCCCGCCCCAGCGCTGCCGCACCTGCGCGGCGAGGCGTTTCCACTTCCCGTGGCCGTCGACACCGCCGTTGGAGGAGAGCCGCCACCGGTGGAAGCCGTCGATGATCAGCCCGTCCGGGTTCACCAGCAGCGGCTGAATCCAGCCGGTTTCCAGCATCGAACGGGCCAGCAGCTTGAGCTCGGCGCCGTGGACCCGGTTCGGGTTCCAGCTGTTCGGGTCGAGCATGTCCGCATCCACCCACTGGAGGTGGTCGAGCGGGTCGGCCCCTGCCGGGGTCGGTTCGAGCTTCGTGATCATCCTCGCGTCCCCCGTTGCGCCTGGTCGGATTTGGTCTGGTCGGCGAAGGCCTGCGGCAAGATCCGCCGCTTGTACGCGCCGGAGGTGAACTGCTTGAGCACGTAGGGGAGCGGGAACGAGTCCGGGGCTCGTCGGGCGGCGACCTTCACCCGCGCCAGCGCCTTCATCGCGTTCGCCAGCTCCGCGGCCTCGTCGAAGTGGTCGGTGATCCACTGCTCGATGCCGTCCCACGATTCGGCGTAGCGGGCGAGGATCCCGGCCCGGTCGATCTCCGCGTGATACCGCTCCTGGAGCGCCATCTCCGGGAAGATCTCCATCACCTGGTCGTAGAAGACCGGCTCGGTGGCGCGCAGGTAGTGCAGCGCCTTCGCCGACTCGGGGATCAGCGGCGTCGCCACACGAAGCGCGTTCCCCGCCCACGCCTGCGCGTCGTAGATCGGGCAGTACCGGATCTCGTTGTCATAGAAGAACCGCAGGACGTCGTTCTCTTGCCAGTCGAACAGCGGCTTGCACAGCGACGCCTTCGGCGTGCTCGACGCGCAGATGTAGTTCTCGTTGAGCTTGACCACCGACGACTGCCACCGCATCAGCGACTCCGAGGCGCGGACACCGGTCATGATGGCGACCTTGCCCTTGTACGGGGCCGCGAGCACCGAGTCCATCGTCAGCTGCGAGAACACCGTGTCCGGCGGGTAGCCGAGGTCGTCGAGCGTCGTCGCCCACGCCGGTTTCGGGCGCACGTGCTCCCGGTTCGGATCCCACTGGATGTACCGGGACGTCTTGCCCAGCACGTACTTCGAGGAGATCAGCGGCACCGCGTACCAGGTCATGTTCACCCACGGCAGTTGCCGGTAGGTGTCCACGAAGGACAGCACGGTGTCCGGGATGACCTCCTCGTCGCGGAAGGCCACGTTCACCGCGGTGAGCCCGCGCTCCTGCGCGACCTCCCACGTCAGATGCAGCAGCGCCAGCGAGTCCTTGCCACCGGAGAACGCCACCACGACGTTGTCGACCAGATCGTAGATGTGGTGGATCCGCCGCCGCGCCTCGTCGACCACGTTCGCGTCGATGTGCCTCTTCACCCTGGTCACCGGTCAGCACCGCCGATCCCCGGTACCCGGGCGTCGAAGAACTCCACCAGCCGCTCGCCGAGCGTCTCGGCGCCGCCGTACTCGCGCTTCAGCCAGCGCACGAACGCGTACCAGCGGGCCTGCTGCGTCTCGTCGTCGAACACGATCTGGTACGCCACCACGGGTTCGCCGACCCCTGCCGGTGAGTCCCCGCCGGCCTCGTCCTCGCCGTCGAACTCGGGCGGTTCGAGCAGCCGGTCGACGTCGTCCTTCGTGTACCCGGTGCCGTCGTAGTCCTCGTCCAGGTAGGACAGCAGATGCACTAGGGCGTCGTCGTCGTACCCGCCCAGCTCGGCCGAGCGGTTGTCGACCAGGTTGATCCGGAGCGCGTCCTGGTCGTCGCAGGTGATGACCTCACACCGCGCCGTCGCGTGCCGCTCCAGCTTGATCGCCTCGAACGTGTGGTTCCCGGCGAGGATCGTCAGCGTGCCGTCGTCGGCCTGGCGGACGACCAGGGATCTGTACTGGCCGTTCCGCTTGATCGATTCGCGGATCTTCCCGACGTCGCCACGCTTGGCGTTCCCCGGGTACTTCACCAGCTCGCCGAGGGGGATCTCCCTCGTCTCGACATACACCGCGCTCACCGGCTACCCCCTCTTGAGTTGTTGGATCTCGGGCCCCGCCGAGGTGCCGCCCGGCGGGGCCCGAAAGCGGTCGGTACGCGCTTCACACGCCATCCATTCGTTGCGCGTGCTCTGCCCGGGCGAGGCGGGTATCCTGGAGTGACCGACACCGCCCAGCGACGGGGAGACCGCTCGGGAGCGGTGGTCGGACAGCTTTGGAGGATCAAGGCCTGGCCGCGCCAGGTCTTACTTCGCATGGGCTCCTGGGCCCGAATCAGCCTCGGCACGTTGGTGATATCCACGCCCTGACTCGCCGCTGATCAGTCGCCAGGACGACTGATCAGCGTGAGGGGGACGGCAAGTGGTAAACGCTCTCGTTGCGGCCTACGCACTCTTGTTGATGGCCCTGCTCGGCTGCGCAGGCTGCGTCGCCCTATTCGTGGACGACGCGACGAGACGGGCCGACGCCTTCAAGGTGTTGAAATACACCGGTCGTCTCGTGGCAGGCACCGGAGGCGCCGGTGGGCTGATCGCCTTAGGAATCAAGCTCTACGAGCTGGGAGTCCTGTGAACGAGGCCGGGCCTGCCCAGGGTGATCCCCGGGCAGGCCCGTGAGGCTGACAAAGTCCTCTGCGAGCACGGTAGCGGTCGGCACCGACAGAAACGGCCCGCCCCCGGAGCAGAGGGGCGGGCCGTTTCGCGGTTTGGATACACGACTCCCGTCGCGCAGGCGCCTATTTAGCCAGGGACCGAGTCGATCACGCCACGGCCGCCACCTCTTCGGCGTGTCGCGGCCGCCGGTTCCGGGTCGGCGTCGACGTCGCCACCTCGACGACGTCGGCCACCGAATACAGCGGCCAGCCGCGGCCGTTGCGGCGCCGGGCGACGATCCGGCCGTTGCGGGCCCAGGTGTGGATCGTCTGGACGCTGAGCGAGTCCCGCGCCATCAGCTGGGGGAGCGCCTTCGACAGCTCGGCCGCGGTGAGTTCGAGCGACAGCGCCGAGTTCAGCAGTTCTTCCCGGCGAGACGCGGCATCGTAGGTGAGGCCGCAAGTCGAGCAGCGCGCGAACTTTCGGTCCGGCCAGCCGTACACGTCGCCGCCGCACACCGCGCCGGTGTCCGGGTCAGGCTCGTCGCACTGCCCGGCGTACTGCCGATCCGGCCGCCGGTCGATCGCCCGCCAGCACCGGTCGATGCCGTCCATCACCATCGCGTACAGGTCGCCGGCCTCCGGGGTCTCGGCGAGCCACGTCGGCCGCAACGCCAGGTACTCGGCCATGCCCTCGATGGTGGGCGCGCAGTGCGGGACGTGCTGGTACCCGTGCGCCAGACGGCGAAGGCCTTCGCCGTCGCTGATCCCGAGGCACACGGCCGTCGTCGGCATCCACCGGTCGTACAGGTAGCGGAGCCAGGACACCAAGGTCGTCTTGAGGTCGCGCAGCGCGGTATCGGCGCGCTGGTCCGCCAGCGGAGCCTGCGGCTCGCTCGACCGGACCACGATCCCGATGGAGACCTTCGAGCCGCGGCCCTGGCGTTCGGAGGTGAACCGCACCTCCTCGGTCAACGTCGGCATGGACGCGCCCCGGTCGCTTCGGCCTCGCCGGTACAGCGTCCGCAGACCGGCGCGGAGCCGGGCGACGCAGGCCGCGCACACGACCTCAGGGGAGTCGGGGCGCAACGCCGTCGAGCACTTCCGAACGGCGCACACCTGGCGGGTGTCGATCATGGTCACGGTCATCGGGCACCGCCGGAAACCCCGCGAGCGTGCTCGATGACCATGGCCAGCGCTTCGGCCCGCGTGAATCCGCACTGCTGATAGGCGGTGAACAGACCGCCCATGACCATCGCGCATTGCCGCTGGTCGGGCGTCGGGTCGACCGCTGCGGGCGGTAGGCCCGTGAGACCTTCGGTCGTCAGCTCTGACGCGATATTTTCCCCAGTCATACGCCCCTCCTGAATCAGGGGAATCCGTGCCTGATTCCCTCGAATCCATTCCAGAGTGGCGGCTTAAATATGGCCATACCGTAGTTCGTAACGCGATTTCGCGACCGAAAAAAATTGTTATGCGGCCAGGTCGCTGGAGGTGTGCGTGTGCGTTGGCGAAGGGTCTCAATCGCGTCACCCGGGGGGCAGCGTTACCGGCTAGGCTGTAAAGTATATGTGACATGAGCGACGTTGTTCTGACTTTAAGTTACATCTATGGTCGCTCGGGCTGGAGAGGAACACCATGACGGAGCCGAAGGATCTCGAACCGGGGTCGACCTTCGCTGACCGCCTGACCTACTTGATCAGAATGCACCCGGATGAGCCCGGTGACATGGAGATATCCGCGAAGATCACTGAGCAGGGTGGCCAGCTGAGCCGGAACGCGGTGTACCGGCTGCGGACGGGCAGGGAAACGAACCCCACGCTGGCGACGATCAACTCCCTGGTCAAGCTCTTCGGGTGCTCCAGCTCCTTCCTCACCGACTTCTCCGCCAAACCCGGCACCGAAGCGGCCCCCGCTGACGCCGACGACGAGACGCAGCGCGCACTCGAACTTCTCAAGGAAGCAGGTGTCAAAGAAGTCCTCAATCGAATGGGGCAGATGGGGGCAGACAGTCGCAAAATCCTCATCAACATGAGTGAACAGCTCGCGGCGCTCAACCAGAAACACGCACCAGACAAACCTGAATAGGGAACAGCAGTACATGTCCATCGAAGACAAACCTCCGGTCAGCGCCAACCGCTGGCGCTCCGGACTCCGAGGAGCCGTCGAGTACCGACGACTCCAAGGCCGCATCAACGACCTCCTCGACGAGGTCGGCATCCCCGAACCCTGGGATATCCGGGCGTTCATCCAACGCGTCGCCGACTACCGCGGCCGCCCGATCGAACTCGTCGCCGTCGAGATCCCGCCCGGCGGCCCAGACGCCATGTGGGTACCGGCCGAGCACGTCGACGTCATCCTCTACGACTCCACCCTCCGCGAGGGTGACCTGCATTGGGAGCAAGTTTTGGCACACGAGGCTGCCCACATCCTGCTGTGCCACCGCGGCGACGAAGACGCCGTCCTCGCCCGCGGACCGGTCACCAGACAGCTCCTCGAGCTCATCGCCAAGAACGTCGACAACCCGGGCGACGGGCCGATCCTCTTCCGCGAGACGTACTCCTCGGACCAAGAGACCGAAGCGGAGATCGCCGCATCGCTCATCTGGAAGCGTGCAGGCCGGCGGCTCATCGCGCCGAAGCGCACCTTGGGTGGCGCCGACGCCGTGAGCGTCGACGAGCTCGCCTCGATCATGGAGCGCACCCGTGCGTGAAGCCATCCAGGCCGGTTTCCAGTACGTCATGGTGATCGCCGGTCTCGCGGTGACGATCTACCGGCTCGTCGACCTGATCCGATCTCCGCGACGGCCCGCGATGTGGGCGATGTGGTCCGGGCTGCTGATGCTGACGCTCGCCGTCGCGGTCGGGATCAAGAGCTTCTGGCCGAACTCGCCAGCCACCTTCATCATCCAGCACCTCTTCATCCTCGGATGTCTTGCCGCGTTCGAGTGGTTCTACTTGCTGACGATCTACGGAACGCGGGCTCGGCCAGCCGAAATCCGCTGGTACCAGCTGGCGATGTACCTGTTCACCGCAGGCATGGTCGTGAGCTGGGGACTCAGCGTCATCTACGAGACGCCGGACTACAACGACTTCGACTACACGGCTTACCCGTACGTCCTCACGATGGTGCTCAGCTACACCGCGGCGATGGCCGCCTCGTTGCTCACGCTGTGCCGTCTGTCGTGGAAGTGGTCCCGGATCGCTGACCGTGTCTGGCTCCGACGCAGCCTCGTCACTTTGACCATCAGCACCGGCCTGGGGCTGATCTACACCGTCCACCACGGCATGTTCACGCTGCTGAGCGCGATCGGCCACACCCCGCCGTACCCGCAGGGCTACGAGGTGCCGGTGATCGCTGTCGGCGTGCTCGCCGCACTGGTCGGTCTGTCGATGCCGGCCTGGGGGCCCCGCGTGACCGCGCTGCGTCTCCTGATCCAGTACCGCCGCTCGTACCGCGAGCTGCAACCGCTGTGGGAGGCCTTCACCGCCGCCATGCCGATGATCGCGCTAGAAAGCCGCCCGCCGCGCTGGGACGCGGAGTTCGCGCTCTACCGGCGGGCCATCGAGATCATGGACGGCCGGAGCCGCCTGCGCGGCTACCTCAACCCGGAGCTGGCGAAGGCCGCCGAAGAGGCAGGGAGGGCCCGCGGTCTCACCGATGCGAAGCTGACGGCCGCCGTCGAGGCCGAGCTGTGGCGCGACGCTCTCGCCGCCCATGAAGCCGATTCTCAGCCGAGTGAGAAGCTGATCGAGGAGCCCCCGACCGGGAACAATCTCGCGGCGATGGTCGAGTTCCTACGCCTGGTCGCAGCGGCATGGCAACGCCCGCCGCTGATTCCGGCCATGACCCCACGTTGATCGAGAAGGCCATGACCACCGAAACCGTTGAACCTCAGACTCCCGCCTACAAGATCGCGAAGGTCGTCGGGGAAATCCTCGCGCCGTGGGTGGTGCTTGTCCTGCTGTCGCTCGCCGTGCCGTGGAAGGCCACCGGCTACAGCATCGGCTACACCTTGCTCTGGGGCTTCGTGATCGCGTTCTTCTGCGCGGCCGTCCCGATGGCGTTCATCGTGCGGGGCGCGAGAAAGGGCGATTGGGACGGGCACCATGTCCGCAACCGCGAAGGCCGGGTGAAGCCGCTGATCGTGTGCTTCGCCTCCACCGCGGTCGGGCTGGCGATCATGCTGACGTTCAACGCGCCGACCGACCTGGTGTACATGGCGATCGCGATGCTCGTCTCGCTCGTCGTGACGTTCGCGATCACCAACTGGTGGAAGATCAGCCTGCACGCCGCCGTCTCCGGCGGGGGAGTCGCCACGCTGGCCGTGGTCTATGGGCCCGTCGCCCTGTTGCTGCTGCTCGTCGTGGCGCTCATCTGCTGGTCGCGCGTCGTCACCGGCGACCACACAACAGGCCAGGTCACGGCGGGTACCGCCCTCGGTTTCGGGATCACGATCCTGACGTTCGTCCCCACGTTCTGAGCCGCACCGATGTAACTTGTACATCACGCGCTCCGCCTGGATGTAATTTATAGTTGACGTCCAGACGGGGTGCTCGATACGGTGAAGACCTCACGCCGCGCGGATCAGCACTACGCGCAGCGCCGAGGAGCAGGGGGATCCTGCTGGCGACACAGACCTTCCGACACGCTTTCCCTGTGTCGCCAGCAGGACTGCAAAGTGGAGTGCCCATCCGCACCACCCCCGAAGAGACCCTTCCGGCAACCCTCGACGCCGGAAACCCCTGGGGGTGACGAAAAGCGCCCGGTAGCCATCAGGCCACCGGGCGCTTTTCCTTATGCCATCAGCTATTCAGTGCGGCCTCGTACTCCTTCGCCTGATCCGGCGTCAGGAACCGCGACACCCGAACCAACACCGCGCCCTTCACGTAGTCGTACTCCCCAGCCGCGGGAAGGTTCTTCGCCACCGACTGAATGAAGTCCATCCGCTTCTTCGCGCCGGCCTCATCCGCGAACACCTCCACCGAGCCGCCGCGCTCCAGCGAGTCAGCGCCGAGATATTCGACCTCGGACGCCTTGACCCGCGAGTCGCTGAACGCCGTCTTCGACGTGTAGCCGTTCGGGCGGCCAAGCAGGTGGTTCGGGTCATCCTCGGCGGTGTAGGTCTTGAACAGCTTCACCGAGGCGATCTTCTCGCCGAGCGCCTTCGTCACGTCGTCAGCGGTCTTCGCGCTGGCGCTCTCGGCGGCCGCGCCGGTGCCGGTGGACGTCGACGAGCTACCGCTGCACGCGGCCAACGAGAACGCGGCCAGCGCAACAGATGCAGCGGCCACAGTACGGCGGATGATCACGAACCCCTCCAGCATGACGATGGTCAACGCCGGTATGTCTCGCCGACCTGATCTTGCGTTACCTGTCGCGGCCACATCGTGACCCTCCGGTGTGGACGGGCCAACGAAAGCACCACCGCCGAGCACATGCACCGCACCGTGAGAAGGTGCCGGGGTGAACATGCTGGGAGAGCTGCTGAACCCGGAGAACCGCCCCGACCCGTATGCGCTGTACGCGCAGTGGCGGGAGAAGTCCCCGGTCGTCAGGGTCGGTGGACCGTTCGTTGCCGTTCTGGGGCACGCTGAGGCCGAGCAGGTACTGCGCGGTGCCGACTTCGGACACCCCGAGCCAGAGGTCATCGCGGACGACGACCCCGATCACCCTGTCGACGCGCAAGGGCGAGTGGTGCGGGCGTTCGCATTCCTCAACCCGCCAGACCACACCCGGCTGCGCCGCCTGGTCTCGAAGGCGTTCACGCCGCGCGTGATCAAGGACCTGCAACCGCGGATCGAGGCACTGACCACCGCGGCGATCGACCAGATCGTCGACGCTGGCGAGACCAACCTCATGGACACGCTCGCCGTGCCGCTGCCCGTCACGGTGATCGCGGAACTGCTGGGTGTTCCGATCGAGGACCGGGAACGGTTCGGCGCCTGGTCAGCTGCGATGGCACGAGCGTCGGACCCCGGATTCCTGCTACCGCCCGAGGTCGTCGAGAAGGCGGCCACGGCGCGACGCGAGTTCATCGCCTACTTCCGGGACCTGGCCGCCGCGCGCCGCCGTACTCCCGGCGAGGATCTGTTGTCCGCGCTCGTAGCGGTGTCGGACGAAGGCGAGATGCTCAGCGAGGGCGAGCTGCTGGTCACGCTCACCCTGTTGCTGGTCGCCGGTCACGAGACCACCACGAACCTGATCGGAAACGGCGTGCTCGCCCTCCTGCGTCACCCCGAGCAGTACGCCGCGCTCGCGCAGGACGGCTCGCTCGCGGAGGGGGCGGTCGAGGAGATCCTGCGCTACGACTCGCCGATCCAGCTCACCATGCGGACCGCGTTGACTCCCTCGACCATCGGCGACGTCGACATGGCGGCCGGTGACACAGCGCTTGTGTTCTTCGGAGCGGCCAACCGCGACCCTCGTACACACCAGACACCCGACACCTTCGATATCACGCACCCGCCAGCACGGCACCTGACGTTCGGCCACGGCATCCACTTCTGCCTCGGCGCGCCGCTGGCCCGGATGGAAGGCCGCATCGTGCTGCGGGAACTTGCCCGCCGAATCCCGGATCTGCGCCTCGCGGGCGAGCCGGAATGGGCATCCACGGTGACCCTGCGCGGGCTGAGCTCCCTGCCGGTCGCGGCCACATCGTGACCACGACCGGCTGAACGGTTCCTACTTCTGGTAGCTGTGCGATCGCATTCGGTCGTTTACGCTGCACGTGGGGAAAGGGCGAATGCTGGTGCGCACTGTCGCGCCCAACGACAGCGGGAGGGAAACCGCATGACCGCCCTTGCGACGGATACCAAGTTCCTGTGGTTGGAAATCACCGGCAAATGCCAGCTGGACTGCGGGCACTGCTGCGCCGACAGCGGCCCTGACGGAACCCACGGCACGATGACCACCGACCAGTGGAAAGAAGTCATCTTCGAGGCCGCCGGCCTCGGCGTCCGCCGCGTCCAGTTCATCGGCGGCGAACCCACCCTGCACCCCGGCCTGCTCGACCTGATCCGCCACGCACACAGCTTCGCCCTGGAAATCGAGGTGTTCTCGAACCTCGTCCACATCACGCCGACCATGTGGCGCGTGTTCAAGGAGCGCGGCGTCTCCCTCGCGACCAGCTACTACTCCGACGACCCCGACGAACACGCCGCGATCACCAAACGTCCCACCTACGCGAGGACCAAGGGCAACATCTCCATCGCCCGAAGCCTCGGGATTCCCCTCCGCGTCGGCGTCATCGACGTTCGCAACGGCCAGCGCGTCGACCAGGCCCGCGCCGAGCTCGTCAACCTCGGCGTACCGCAAATCGGATACGACCGGCTTCGTGAGGTGGGCCGCGCGGCTTCCTCGAGCTGCGGCACCGGCGAGAAGGTCACCGACGCGACGCAGCTGTGCGGAGGCTGCGGCGACGGCGTCGCAGCGGTCATGCCGGACGGCCGGGTCCGGCCCTGCACGATGGCGCGAACCGTGACCGTGGGAGACCTCAAAAACAGGTCGCTCGCCCACGTACTCGGCAACATGCCCGCCATCCGCGAAGATCTCGTCCGCGCCGGAATGCCCGACCGCAAAAGCGGTGCACCAGGAGATTGCGCCCCACAGGGCGGTAACTGCTACCCGATCAACTGCTTCCCCAGGTAGAAGACGAGAGCCGTGACCAGCTCCCCAACGCAGTCCGACGAAACCTTCCGCGCGTGGATGCTCACGCAGCTCGACCACGCCTCCGGAGACTTCAAGGTCACCGTTACCGGGGAGCCGCGCTTCGGCTGGCAACTCAGGTCCGTCAGCACCCTCGTGCGGGGTGCTGACGGACCGCTCTGGCTCCGCGTCGGCTGCGAACAACGCCAGTGGGCAGACGATCCCATGTGGACCGGCATTCCCGAGTCGAACGCGATCACCGACGTCCCGAAACCGATCATCGTCAACAGCGCCACGTGGAGCCACGGCGACTTGGCCGTCCGTGCCGACCTAATGACCGTGCTCGACGGCACCCCGTGCGCCCCGACCGAAGTCCTACGGCAGCCGCTCGACGTCGACGACAGCTGGTTCGCCGGCCTCCGGCACGCCCTCTACCGCGTCGCCATCACCCCCACGACCCGGTTCGCCCGTCCCAGCGGAATCGACCGGCGAACCGCGCAGATCTTCGGCGCGACCACCGCGGCGGCGATGCCGATCAACCACTGGGCCACCATGCACGGTGACCTGCACTGGAACAACGTCCTCGCGCCGAGCCTCGGCATCCTCGACTGGGAGATGTGGGGATGCGGGCCAGTCGGCATCGACGCCGCCACGCTGTACCTGAACAGCCTCCTGGTGCCGGAGACCGCCCGGCGGGTGCACGAGACGTTCGTCGACGTCCTCGATTCCCCGGCCGGGCGGACCGCTCAGGTGTACGGGGCCGCGCGGATCATCGGCCGCGGCGACCACCCCGACCTGATCGAGCAGCTACGTCCTCACGTTCGACGCCTGCTCGCCGGCTGATTCGATCAGGTCGGCCCAGTCCGCGGGCAACGGCGCGTCGACCAGATCGGCGCTGCTGTCGCTCAAGACGTACGGGATGAGCCCGCCCAGGTTGGCGCGGGCGCTCTCCGGATACCCGGAGGCCCATTTGACCCACTCCAGCCACTCCGTGACGAGCCCGCTTGCGGCCCACGCGGCGGCCAGCGGCCAACGCAATGTCGGCACTTCGAGGAAGCTGGCGAACAACGTGGCAGCGACGTGAGCGCCATAGTGCCGGTTGGCGAGACTTTCCCCCTCGACCGGGACCGGCCCGCCATGCGCCGCCAGACCCGCGCACAAGTCCGCCGCAGCCCCGGGCCGGTCCCACAACGCCTTTCTGATCCGGCCCCGCAGCAACAGCAGAATCGGCTCTGGGCAACGGGAAGTGACCTCGTCGCGCAGCAACGTCGCGGCGTGCAACGCGTCCGACGCGATGAGCAGGTCCGCCTCGAACCTGTCGTACCTGTCCGCCGCGGCCTGTGGGATTGCCCGCAACGCCTTCACCACGCGCGGCTCCGGGATCCTGGCCTCGGCCAATAAGGTCAACAGCGCGACCGCGCGGACCGTGTGGCAGTAGGCGAGGTCTTCGATCAACTCGACGGTGTCGGGCGAAGTCCTAATCGCGGGCCTGTCGACCCAGACCGTGCTCCAGGTCGACGTCCCCAGTTCGCGCAGGACGTCGGGAGGCGTGAGCGGCCGGATGTGCGGGTCAGAGCCTTCGTAGGTGAGGTCGTAGCCGTCCCTTTTGTGGGCCAACACGTTCTTTGCGGTGTCCTTCGCACGTTGTGCAGCGGCGGCGGCACGGTCGTCCCCGCCGACAGGACAAAGCGGGTAGGGGGCTCCAGCAGCCTTGAACTCGACTTCGTACGCCCCACAGAAGCGGCACTTGAAGAGGTCGTTGGACTGCTCGTGGTCGAACTCGTGCCACCCGAATTGCTCGCCACGGGACGTGGGCAGGCCATCCAAGGCCGCCGCGACGGCGTCCCGCTGCTCATTTAGGGCCCGAAGGGCATCGGTGTGCTTCTCCCCGGTGGCGGCTTTCCGCTCGCGGAGAAGTCTCTTGGTGTTGCGGCTGGTCATGATGGCGTCCTCCAGCGGAGCGCCCACGTCACCCCGCGAGGTCTGCCGTTCACGGGTATCCAAAGTTCAAGCTCCGCGCCGAGGCCCTGAGCCGTCTTGTCCGCCTCGCCGGTGGCAACGTGGGTGCCGTCCCGGCGCGGAGAGTGGTCAGCGCGAGTGACCACCAGAGATCATAGCGACCCGCGATGCTCGGCGGCAGCTTCGGCGTATGCAGCCGAGATCGCCAGTCCGGGCGAGTTCGCCGGGTCGAAGTGCTTGTTGCCGTACCGGCCCGTGGTCTCCTTGGATCGGTGCCCGAAATGCTCCTGTAGCTGCTCGTCGGTGTAGCCCTGGATGTTGCCCTCGGTTTTCAGGGTGTGGCGGGCGACGTGCGCGGTGACCCGTTTCGGATCCGCGATCCCGGCCTGCCGGGCGAGGCGTTCAAGGACGGCGTTCACCGCGGACCGCGCCAACGGCCGGTCGTTGGCGGTGACGAACAGGTACGGGGGAGCGGATGCCTTGCCCCGCAAGACGACGGCCGAGCCGATCCCGCGCGAGCTGAGGTACCGGTCGAGGCGTTCCCCGGCCTCCGGCGGCAACGTGACGCTGTGCGGCCGGTCGCCCTTGAGCACCAGGTCGACGACACGGACGCCGTGGGTGTGCCGGATCTTGCCGACCCGCAGCGTGGTCATCTCGGTGACGCGGGGAGCGACGGTGAACAGGAACCAGACCATCGCCGAGTTCCGCAGGCGCAACGACTCCACGGCGTCGTTGTCCGCGGCCGCGAGGAGCGCGCCGACCTCTTCGCGGGTGAGTGACGCGGTGGTCGACTTCGTGCCCTTCGGCATCTCGACGCCCAGGTTCGAGCGGTTGATCAGCTCCATCGGGTTGACGACCGTGATCCCCTCCTGCATCGCCCACTTGTAGAAGGCCGACGCCGCGGTGAAGGTGTGCGCCCGCGTCGAGTGAGGAAGTGTCTGCCCGGTGTCCGGGTGCGGAGTCGCGTTGAGCGCCTCCGCCCAGGCGACGACGTGCTGGCGGCCGACGTCGAGCAGGTGCACCCCGTTTCGGGCGCACCAGGACAGCCAGGTGACACCGTTGCGCAGCCGCGAGGTGTCGCGCCACGTGCCGTTCTTGTCGTACGGCCAGCCGATCGCGTCGGCGTAGGTGGACCTGGTGTTGCCCTTGACCTCCTTGAGCCACGCGCGGACGATCGCCAGCTCGCGTTGCCAACGCTCGCCGGCCTCGTCCCGGGCCTGGGCGGGGATCGCTTCCGCCGGGACGAGTTCACCGGCGACGTCTTCACTCAACGCTGCCTCCTTG
Source organism: Amycolatopsis sp. WAC 04197 (assembly GCF_003947475.1). NCBI lineage: Bacteria > Bacillati > Actinomycetota > Actinomycetes > Pseudonocardiales > Pseudonocardiaceae > Amycolatopsis > Amycolatopsis sp. WAC 04197. The sequence goes on from NZ_QHJK01000018.1 coordinate 62,997, forward strand.
CAGATCGGATCGTGCGGGGGGTTTTGCCACTGCGCCAGGCTTTCCCGGGGTTTGACGTGAGATGGAAGCCGCCGCATTTGCGGCAGTCGCGGACCCGGACCGGGTTGTAGAGCCTGTCCGGGTCCGCAGGCCTGTCCTGGATTTCAGCGAGCCGGGCGAGTGCGGCGCGCTCGGTGGGGAACCGCAGCCGATGCCCGTCCGTGCAGAACCGCGCAGCAGCGGGTTTGTCGTGGACCGGTTCGGCGATGTTCGGCGCGGCCCACGCCGGGGGCGGCGCGAAGGACGCCGCCCCCTGGTTCTCGCGGATAGCCGCCTGAATGGCGCTGGGATCCACGTTCACGATCTGCTCCCATCGAGGAGTGCGCGGACCTTGTCGGCGACGACCGCGCCCGAGAGGTCGCAGGTCGCCGGGTCGCTCACGAACGCGAGCACCGCGGTGATCCGCTCCTGCTGTGCCGGATCGGCGAGCATCCCGGCCGCCTCCATCACAACGGCCTGGCGGGCAGCCATCACCGTTCTGTTGTCGCCGAATCCCACCGTCAGCGACGTCCGGTAGGCGAGGCCGGCGGCCAGTTCGACCGGGGGCGTTCCGAACAAGCTGGGCGAGTGCTCGATCAGCCAAGCGTCATCCACCTTGTTCTGCGTGACGGGAAGCCGGTCTCGCTCCGCAGCGATCGCCTTGCGCCACACGGCGTCGGTCGTCCTCATCGAGCACCGCCCGCAGCCGCGCCGAGCGCCGCGAAGATGGCCCGGGTCTCAGATTCGCCGACGTGCTCCAGCAGCACGCTTTCGAGGGTGTGAGGATCGATCGGGAAGGACCCCACCTCGGCCTCGGCTTCCTCTTCTGGCTGGTGCATCGCGTCGTAGATGGAGCACGCGTTTGACCAGAGTTTCGCGGCGAGGTCGTGGCCGTGCTGGGCGAGTACCCGCGCGTACAGGTCGGGGAAGATCGGGGGCCGTTCGCCGGGGAAGTCGGGGTGTTCGGCGATCTCGTGGGGCGTGGTGGGCGCTGGCGGGACGATCTCGACGTCGGGCGGTGTGGCGCCCCAGTTGATCGTCGTGCCGGTCGGGTGGGCAGTTCCGGTGAGCATGTCGGTGAACGCCCAGGCGGCGCGTTCGGCGGAGTGCTGGTACCGGTAGCCGAGGTACAGGGTCGGGTGGCCGGGGCGGGTGATCGTGACGGCGAACGGGAATTCGGCTCTGCTGGCCGGTTCCGGGGTGGTGGTGTCCGTTGTGGACATTGGGGTCTCCTTCGCTGTTGTGCTGACAGCTCGAAGTGATGTCGGAAGTGGGGTGTGCGCGGGGCGTGCTGGCCCCCGTCGGGTGTCGGGGTTAGGCGTCACCTCCCGGACTGCGGAAGACCGGCAGAGCGCCGTACTGGACCACTTCGGCATAGCCCTGGCGAAGGTGCAGGTCGGCCAGGAGCGACCTGGCGCCTTCTCCTGCAACCCTCTCGCCGGTAAAGACGCTGCTCTCCATCAGCCGGATGGCCTGCTCGAACAAGTCGATCTCCGTGTCGAAGATCGGGCAGAACTCCGGAACGGCATTCACCGCCGCGGCCGCGCCCATCCGGCGACGCAGCTCCCGCACGATCTCGTCGGCCCGGAAATTCACCCGCGCATTGCCGTAGACGGCGGCATCGGAGTCGTTCTTCTTCTGCGCGGCGCGGAGCATGACGTACACCTGGTCGATCTCGTCAGCCGCGATAGGCGCCGCAGTGTCCTTCGCGTCGGTCGGGCCGGGCTCGCCGACGACGCTGGTCATGGCGCGCTGGTTCCGCGCGTCCCGCTGGCGCTGCTGCTCGGCGGCCGCAGCCTTGCGACTTAGTTCGTAGCCGAAGAGTTTCACGAGGTTCCTTCTCGTCTGTGGATGCTCATGCGCGTCGTCCGGCGGCCGGGCGCATCTTCACGGTGACCGGCTGGTCCATGTCGGGACCAGAGCCGTCGAACGCCAGGATCGGGATGACGTTGCCGAGGCACTTCCTGCACAGCTCGCGGGGAGGCTTGAAGGACCGCCCGTTCTCGTCGAGCATCTCGACGTCGGCGTCCAGCTCCCGGCAACCCGTGCAGTCGTGTCGGGCGTGCGGGTACGGGATGGAAGTCACGGGCAATCCCCTCGATCCGTAACGCTGTCCTAATACTCAGTACATAATACAGATTATGTACTGAACCAACCTAGCGCAACCTTTGGTTTACACCCGATCGGCTGCGCAACCAATGGTTGCGTCAACATAATGTGCAACCTATGGTTGCGGAATGGACCAGCAGGAAGCCGCAGCAGCGCGAGCACGACTCAGCCGATTCGCCGCCCTCCGACGCGAACACGACGTCCCGCCGTCCGCGGGCGAAGCCCTCGTGGGCCTCATGACCATCCTCGAAGACTCGCCCGTCATGCGCCCCGCCCTCGGCACCCTCGGGCTGCCTCGGCTCGACGAGGTCACCGACGACGACCTCTGGACCGCGTTGAAGGTCATCCCCGAAGAGCGCCTGGCCCTCAACGCCACCGAGCGGCTGGTGATCGAAACACTCAGGGACCGCGACGTTTCTTGGACCGAGATCGGCACCGCCTACGAAATCAGCCGGCAGGCGGCGAAGAAGCGTTACGAGCAAACCCTTGGTGGCACACGAACCTGGAGCCCGAAGGCCGTCGACCAGGTCGCGCGGGACGGAGCGCGGATCAGGGTCCTCCTCGCCGTCGAAGGAGCCGCTGAGATGACCATGGCGGACAGTCTCCGGGTCGAAAACCGGAGACACGTGCTCATCGAGGTCATCACGTCCGTCCTCGCGGACAAACTCCTCACCGAGGACGAAGTTCTGGAGCTGGGCGAACGCCTCCCGGGCACCATCACCGAGGCGATCATGGACAAGGCCGTCGCGGACGCTGCCCGCGGCCGCGGACGCGACCTAAGTGACGAGATTCCCCGCGATCTGGACGCGGTCGACCCCGACGTTCTGCTCGTCGCCATGAGTACCTGGCTCGGCGAGATGGCACGCCACGCTGGCGATCGCGTGCATTGGCCAGTCCGAGCGTGGAACAAGCTCGAACCCGGCGACCGTCACCGCTGGATCGAGGGCGCTCAGGCGCGTCTCGATCAGGCGGAGAAGAAGCGGCGCGACGCCGAGCGAGTGACTGGTACGTGATTGTCGGTGAGCACGGCTATGGTGGTGGGCCTGGGCAACGCACAGGCCCATCTCCGAGCCGATCCGGCCCCCACGCGGCCGACACGGTGACCGAGGACAAGACGGCGCCGCCTCAGTGCGAACGAAACACCCGACGCGATCACCTGGACGACCAGGCCGACCTCGCGGGGTGCGTGGGCCCTCGCTGGAGGACGACCTGATGACCCGTCACAACCACCGTCGCCGCCGCGACGTCCGGCAATACATGGCCGACCACGGCGTGACGTACACCGAGGCCCTGCGCGCGATCGACGCTGCCGACGACCGCAAGAGCACCGCCGCCGCGAACCCGTTCCGGCCCCGTCCCGTCGACCAGGGCGGCCCGGAGATGCCCGCGGTCGTCACCCTCGACAACGACGTCAACCCCATCTGCGGGCACTACCTGGGCAACCTGTGCCGCGGCTGCGGCGTGTGCACCACCTGCGACGGCTGCTATTGCGCCGAACTACGGCAGGAGGCCGAGCTGGACGCGTATTTCCGCGAGGTCGAGCGTGAGCACGATGAGCATTGGCAGGAGCCCGGCGTGGACTGTCCCACCTGTGAAAGCGATCGGAAGCGGTCGAAGGACTTCACCGAGTGCCCGAAGTGCGGCAAGGCGTTGCAGGGGTTCTGGCATTTCCGCGAGCACTGCCCGCCGTACTGCCGGAAGGACAAGCCACACGCGCCCGGCCTGGACTGGTCGCACCTGATCGGCAAGCGGATCACCATCGACACCCACTGGCTCTACCAAGACGACATGTCCCAGTACGCGGCCAGTTGGACCGGCACCGTCACGGGACCTTGGACGAATCCCGGCACCGGGATCGAGACCGGCATGTACGAGCTGGAGCTCGACCCGACCGCTCCTCAGCCACGGGGTTGGGATGACGTCACCACGACCCCGTTCAACCCGCGCGAATTCACCATCACCGAGCACTGATTTCCCGTCCGGCGCTGGGGCTACCTGGTCACTCCATCGGGTAGCCCCAGCGTCCGAAAGAATCCGGGGATGGATCTAGATTCCGCGCTGGCCGATGACGACCCGTTGATCCGTTTCCAGGCATACCGCGAGCGCTACTACCGGCTCGAAGGATTTGCCCCGGACCACGTCGAGGAAACCGACCGGCCAGGCCACGAACGGCCGCCGCTCCTGCCTGGCCTGCTCACCCTCTGGCAACGCAACCGCGACGTCGCGGCGTTCCACCGTCTCGCCGCATCTGACACCCGGCAACCGAGGCCGGCGGCTAGCTCGCCGCGGTGACCTGTTCGGGAAGCGTGAGGCCGCGCTTCGCCAGCTGGTTCCCGATCCACTCGTCCTGATCGGGCCCGAAGACACCCAACCGGATCAGCTCGGTATCGATCCACGCGTACAGCAGCAGGGCCGCGTCGCGTATGGCGGAGTCGGGACCGTCGAGGGCTTCCACGATCGGGTGCGTCGGATCCAAGGTCAGGTTCTTCGCCGCGTGATCGATGGCCTGTCGGACGTCCCTGTCCGTGAGCGGTTTCTGCTTGGGGCCAGGCAGAATCGTCCGGGGGTGCATGGTCATCAGCAGCCGGGTCAGGTTGAAGCGCGGGATCACGATCCGTGCCTCGATGGCCTGGAACTTGTAGTTGTCGATCTCGCTGTCGCGGCGCGCGTACTTCGGCATACGGCCACTCCAGCACGAAACATCAGTGGGGGATGTCCACGTCTGGACATTCCCCACTGATTCCCTCGAACAGAGGATCAGCCGAGCCAGGTGACGTCGAGGACGTCGACGCGGTCCTGGTCGTCGAGCACCAGATAGGTCACGCAGCCGCGGCCTTCCGCGAAGTCCAGCTGGCGCATCGGGCCATCGGGCTTGGCGATGTTGTACGGCGGCGCGCTCCACGGAACCAGCTCGAGGAAGTCGTACACCTCGACGAAGTCGTCCAGGACGTCGTCCGGGAGCTTGCGGATCTGGTCGAGGACGCGCGGATCCGTCACGATGCGGTACGCCACAGGAGAAGGGGTTCTACCGGCCGAGGAAGGCCCGCACCTGGGCGGGCGATACGGCGCCAGCCGGCGGTTCACCGGTCCGCATGGTGCGCGCGGCCTGCTGGAGCATGGCGCGGTGCGCGGCCGGGTCGACGAGGGTCTGCTGCGCGATCCGACGCCAGTTCTCCAGCGTCTCGAAGATGAGGCCCGGGTTCCGGGTCTTCTTTGCCACATCTAGCGCCCGCTGGAAAGCAGCGCCGAACTCATCGCGCTCCTCCGGCAGGAGGGCATCCCGGATCGCCCAGGGTGATTCCAGCCCGCTGGGCTCCGGGTGCTCGGGGTGGTGCGCGGCCGCAGTCACGTGTTCACCATAGCCCGCCCGGGGTCGAACTGGGATCGTTGCTGCATGGTGGGGCTGGAAGACCTGACGCCGGGACGTCGCGAATACCTTCAGTGGTTCCACGGGCGGCACTCCGGCGCGGAACGCGAAGATCTCGACCGCATGATCCGTGAGGCTGTTCATCGCCGCTGCTCGGTCCCCTTGGAGGCCATCGAGCTGCTGTCTCCGCCCTTGAGCACGACGGGGACGGGGCCGATCGCCGTTATCCGGAGGCGGTTGATCGCCACGTATGGTTCGACCTGCATGACGTGCCCGATGCGCGGTGAACGCGTCGACCACGATCATCGAACCGGTTTCGTACGGGGGTTCCTGTGCAACTGGTGCAACGGCCGGGTGGATCACTGCCTTCACGTGGATGGGTGCGCCTACGCGCGCTACCTCACCGCGCCTCCGGCGGCCGCCTTGAAGATCCGTTACCCGAACCGCGGGCGGCGGCCGCGACCTCCGGCCCTGAATGCCGACGAACGGCGCGCGCTACGAGCCGAGATCGCCGCTCAGGAGGAGTCGTCGGGGTAGACGCGCCGCTAGCGTGCGCTTTCCCAGGCACGAAGAAGCTCGGCGCCTTCGGGATCGTCGATGAACATCAGCGTCAGCTGGTCGAGCATGAGCCGGAACATCTCCGGCCCGTACTCCTTGAAGTCCTGGTGGCGGATCACCCCGTTGATCGCCCAGGCGAGCAGGAGGGCGCTGTAGGGGCCGATCTCGGTGTCGAACCGTTCCCCCGCCCTCTCCCGCCGAAGAAGGTCGGTCAGCTCGTCGTCCGATGGAACTGGCGGCTGGTCGCCTTTCTCGGTGGCGTACCAGGTGATGGCCGGGATCATCGCGTCGCTCCACGGACCGAGCTGGAGGATCCACCGCTCCCCTGCCTCGTCGCGTTCCCGGAGACCGCGCAGGTACGCGGCTTGGGTTTCACTGATCACGATGGGCCTCGTTTCCCCTCGGCCAATGGCTGCCCGGGTCCGAGCATGATCTTCCGGAACTGGTCGACGCCGCTGTACTCGAGCTGCGCGTAGCCCAGCTCTTCGGCGAGGCCGGCGAAGTCTCCGCGTGCGATGAAGGCGTGGCAGTGGTCGCAGGCGACCCAGCCGGGGCCGGTCAGAATCCCTGCGTCGACCGGGACGTCGATACCGCCGAAGTTCATGGTGACGGTGGACTTCACCGGGTAATACCAGCGGGGTGGACGCTGATCCTTCGAGCGTTCGCAGAAGTCGCACATCTGGCTCAAGCCGTTGGCGGGAACGTCGGTCGAAAGCCCCAGCGCGGCAAGGAGTTCCGCCTCGGTGCGAGCGGGTTGGGGCGCGGGTCGAATGTTCCCCAGCGGGTGCGGGAAGTCGCGATCACCGGTCATCGTGCGTCTCCGAGGACTTCTTGGCTGGCCGGGCTTCGTTCTCGCGGTCCATCATCGCGTACAGGTCGCGCTTGACTTCGTCGATGCCCATCTTCAACGCGGCGATCTTCTTCAGTACCGCGAGGCGATCGAGTCCCGCGTCCGCCGAGTACGGGCCGGGCGGCCGCCAGTCGGAGTTGAGTTGGTCCCGGGCGTCACCGAGGCGTCCCCGCGCGCCGGTCAGTTCCTCCAGCGCCTTGCCCATCATGTGGTCCCAGGTGGGCAGCCTTCTCGGGTCGTTTCTCGCCTGCTGGCTGCTGGTCATCGCCCCTGCTCCTCCGTCACTGGCGCGGCTTCGGCGCGCATCCAGACCTCGATCGGTCGTGTGCTGTCCCCCGACGGGTAGATGGTGCTCTTCATGACCTTGCCCGGTCGAGGCAGCTCGCCGCGCCATGAGGCGTGCTCGCCGCGGCTGAACTTCAACGGGACGACGGGTTCGTAGTCGTTGCCGAAGCGACGCAGCTGCACTTCGACGGCCTCCTGCCCGGTGACGTCGGCCTCGGTGAGCGCCATCCAGTACCGCACCACGATCCCGGGCGGGGTGACCGCTTCCGGGTTTCCGACCAGAGGCGAGCGGGTTCCGCCGAGGATGTTGTAGTAGCGCTTCGTGAGGGCTGGGCGGCTGTAGCCGTACACGTCCTTCGCCAGGGCGGTGAGCGACTGGCCCCGGTCGAGAGCGCCTTCGATAAAACGGATCTCGGCGGCGTCCAGATCCTCGCGCAGGTTGACGAGCAGGCGAAGGCCTCCGTGGAGGTCTTCGGTGGTCACGTTGTCCGGACGTTCCAGGCCGGCGCGGTCGGCGGCGACGGCACCTTGAAGGACGTCGAGGGTCTCGATGTCGGAGCCGTATCCGATGTGCCGGTTTTCGATGTTGAGGCGTTGAAGTTGTTGGCCGAACTCATGTTGTTCGAGGACGTCGAGGGGATACAGCATCCGGCAACCGTAGGTTGCCGGTATCGGGCCCGGCAACCTACGGTTGCCGATTCGCTGGAGGTTCACCCGATCGGCCACGGCCGCGGCTGGCACGCTGTACCGGAGGACGTGTTCGTGCCACGAGGGGAAGCCGTGTCGTCTTTTGAGCAGTCGCAAGCCAGCGCCATGATCGCCGCGCACCACGCAGGAAATCCGGACGAGGCAAAGCGAATCGCTCGCTACATCGACGCCGAAGGCGTGAGTCCGTTCGACGGCGCGATGAGCATGGAGACCCTGTCCGACGTCATGAACGCCATGATGCAGGGGGCGAACGGAGACAACGGCCAGGCGCTCGAAGCCGTCCTCGTCGACCTTGACCCCGAGACGCGGGCCCAGCTGTTCAAGGCATTTGCTTTCGTCCTGAACGAGCAGGGGGCGCCCCTGCCTGGTGACAAAGATGCTGGTTAGGTGACTCACTCCGTCTTGGCCCCGAGGTAGACCGCCGCGCCTCCGGGGTGCATCATCGAACGCGTGTTCGACGATGGCGAGTCTCCGGGATGGGTGCGCGGTGCCGTGCGCCCGAAAGAGCCGCCGGAGGACGTCGAGGTCGACATGTCCCAGGTGCTCCCGGCTCAACGACTCCGCTGGGGCAAGGAAACCCCGATCTGGTGCCGGGCGTACGGCGTCGGCGGCGGCCGTGTCCGCGGGCTGCTCCAGGCGTGGGTCATGTCGTCCACCGGGGACTGGTGGGCGCTGGTCGACCTGACGCTCGTGTCGAGCAACGGGAGGACGACGCTCCCGGTGCGGCAGCTGGTGCACAAGAACGCGGTCCGGCCAGCGGGTGAGGCGTAGCGTCCGCTCCGGCCTGCCCGTGCGGACCAGCACGGCGCACGGTCAGGCCGGCGGGCACGACCCGTTCAAGACCCTGTTCGCAGGCGGTGGTCCCGCATCCGATTCCGCGTCCTTCCAGGCGTTGCGGCAGGCGAGACGTCGGCATCGGAGCCGCGGTTCGACGTCGCGGGCAGGGATGGCGCCGTTCTCGTCGAGCAGGGCGCCGGAGCAGACGGCGCTCATCGAGACCGCCACGGGGTTCATGGGCTGGCCGGTGCGGAAGGGCTTGCCGACGTGGGCGAAGTGGTACCGCTTCATCGTGCGGACGTCGGGCCGGTCGTAGCCGGAGGCGTCGCGGGTGGCTGCCCATTGGCGGCTGGACACGGCCTACTCCTCGTCGGGGAACCGGTGTCCGACCCGGCCGAGCCGGTTGAATGCGGCGTCGAAGGTTTCCGACGTGTCGGTGGCGCGGGCGGATGCGCGGGCGAGGTCTCCGGCGGCGGCGTGCGTGTGGGTGTTGGCGTTGCCTTCGGTGGCGTAGAGCGTGGGGTCTTCGTCCGTCATGCGCAGGAGCCGCTGCGCGAGGATTTCCGCGGGCTGGGCCATGCGGCTGGAGATCAGTTTCAGCCGGTACGCCGCGTCCTGGACGTCCTGGACGTGTGGGAGGGCTCCGGCGCTGTTGTTGACCAGGGCGTGGTTGACGAACCGGAGCAGCTCGGCGGCGGTGTCGAGCGCGGAGGCGACGCGGTCCTTGCTGTAGTCCGGATGCGGCCAGTACTTGGCGATCAGTTCGTCCGCGACCGGGTGTTCGTGCTCGGGCATGGGCGGGGTCCTCCGTGTGGGCGAGTGGTTCATGGTGCGGTGGGAATGAGCCCGGCGTTGATCGCCGCTTCCAGGTAGTTGCGGGCGGGTGCCAGCGAGTCCTGCTGCTCTTGGGGGGTCAGTTCGTCCCACGTCGGCAGGTACGCGCAGTCGTGGGCGAGTTGTTGGCGGGCCTGGGCCAGGGTCAGGACACGCGGGTCGTCGAGCGGGATTTGCGGCAGCATGGGGTGTCCTTCGTGGGTTACGGCTGGTCGGGGGCGGAGATTCCGAGGGCCTTCTCGCCGGCCTCGATGATGGCGCGGCGGCGGGCGATGGCGGTGCGGGCGGCCGGGGTGGCGCCGCCGCTCATCTGCTCGGGTCGTTCCCAGAACATCACCTGCTCGGGCAACGTCTCGGGGTCCTCGGCCCATGCTGGGCCGCCTACGACACCGGTGTGGACGAGGCGGCCGCCGATGGCGGCGTACGTCGCCTCGCCGTCGTAGAGCGGCAGGACGCCGGTCCAGGTGCCGCGCTGTTTCGCGATCTTCTCCAGCTGGCCGCCGATCTCGTCGAACTGCCGGGCGAGGGCCCGCACGGCTGCGGCGCGCTGCTCGGTGCTCATCTTCGCCCACTGCTCATCGTGCAGCGTCGTGCCGAGCGCGAGGACGTCGGCGAGCGTGTCCTGCGCGTTCCGCTTCGGCTTGGTGTCGTCGTTGGGGCTGGTCACCGGGGCATCCTTCCAGAGCCGGAGTCGGTGCTCGTTTGGGCGAGCCGCACCCAGTCGCAGGCGGGAAGGTCGTGCTCGGCGGTGTCGGTGGAGATCTCGACGACGCCTTCGGCCGCGGCTGGGGTGGCGTGCAGGACTCGCTCCCCCGCGCCGTAGCGCGGGCCTGATGCGGCTTCGAGGATGACTTCGCCGACCTTGACGTCGGTGGCGGGTACCCAGTGGCCGGGCATCCTGGCGGCGCGGAGCGTGAGTCTGCGGGCGAGGCTTGCCCGTCGACGTCGACGGGCTCGGGCGGTGCGCTGGTCGAGCCACGCGAGCAGGCGGGCATACCGGCCCCGGTCCAGGACGGGGTGATGGCGGGGCCGGTCGGTCAGGGTCGTCACGTCGTCTCCCCGGCTTCTTCCTCACGCTTCCGCTCGGCGGTCACCATGCGGCTGAGGTACTGCTTCGAGACGCCGAGTTCGGCTGCGGCCAGCGCGAGGCTGCCCTTCTCGGCGGTCAGTTGGTCCACGAGGGCGACGCGGGCGGCCACGATCGCGCGGCGGGCGGCGGCCTCGACTTCCTGGAGCGCGGCGTAGTCGTCGGCGGTCGGGTTGGCGGGGTCGAACTCGACGTCGAGCTTGAGAGCGCGGATGAGGGCGGCGGCCTGGCGGAGCGCGGGGTTCGTCGGCATGGCCAGAGCTTCCAGGGCCTCCCCTATCGCGTCAACCGGTTGGTTGACCTCGGGGGCGAAGGTGGTCATCGTGCGACCGCCAGACGACGGGCGCGGCGGCGGCCGCCGAAGAGCCGGCGGAGCTGGGCGCCACGGTGGTGCTGGGTTTCGCTGCGGGCGATGAGCTCGAGGAGACATTCTCCGGCGGTGTGGACGTCCCCGGCGGCTGTGCCTTCGCGGAACGGGTCGACGTCGAGCGCGGCCGCGAGGTCGGCGAGGCTGTCGAGTCGGCCGGGCGCGGTGCCAAGGGTGCCGCTGGCGAAGCTGGCGAGGTCGAGCAGGCGCGGGTGCCACGGCTCGTTGGTGGTGACGTTGTCCTCCCAGTTCGGCCGGAGGTAGGGCGGGACGAGCTTGTACTGGAGGGCGAGGAGCCGGGCAACGCGGGCGACGTCGACGGCGGCGAGGGTGTTGGCGTACAGGTGGGATTCGAGCCGGATGAGTTCGCGGTGGTTGACGTCCTGGTCCTGGTCGCCGAGGCCGCGTTCGACGTAGCGGAGGGCGCGGAGCGCGTCGGGGTCGCCGAAGTCGGTGACGTACTGGACGTTGTGCTTGACCAGGAAGTCGCCGGAGTCGCCGGTGGCGAGGTTCCACCACGCGATTTCGACGGGGACGTGGCCGAGGCGGTTGAACTCGTCGCCGGAGGTTTTGACGTCGACCACGACGATGGCGCGGTCTCGGGTGGTGGGCATTGCGGGCCTCCTGGTGGGTGGCTGCGGGGCCTGCCGGCTGCGGGCGGGCCGTGAAGTCGGTTGGGGATGGTGCACCCCGGTCCCGCCACGCAGGGGCGTGCAGGACCGGGGGTGTGCGAGCTGGTCAGCGCGGCTCGGCGAGTTCGTTGAGCCGACGCTGGGCTGCGGCCTCGTGAAGGGTGATCGCGACGTACGCGTAGGTGTCGGCGGCGTTGTCGTGCATGTCCTGGTGGACGTGGCCGAGGGCGATCATGCGGCCGTCGTCGCCTCTGCCGGTCGGGGCGAAGAACGACAGGTACACGTCGAAGGTCCCCATCGAGAGGTACGTGTTCGTGTCGTCCTGGACGTAGAGAATGTCGTCGGCGTGCTCGTTCGCGTGGCGGGTGAAGCCGTGTGGCGTGAGCAGGGCGGTGAGTTCGGCGTCGGTCTGCGCGCGCCTGGCGATCTGCCTGCGGATCTCGTCGATGCTCTGGTTCTTGCTCATGCCACGTCCTGCTGGGCGTCGAGCGTCGTGAAGTAGGCGACGGCGAGGCGGGCGATGAGCACGATGCCGTCGACGTCGCGGTGCTGGGCGGGAGCTCCGACCGGTTCGTATCCGACGCGGATGGTGTGGCAGACGGTGCGCGGGCCGACCTTGGCGTCCGGACGGTCGAAGTAGCTGAGCCTGACGCCGGTGAGGCCGATGGAGAAGTAGGTCTTGGTGGCGGGGTGGTCGATGTAGCGCACTTCGTTGTCGTCTTCGCGGGGGACGTCGACGAACCCGATGGGGGCGAGCTCGGCGGCGATCCGGTCGGCGATCTTGTCGAGGTGGGCGAGTCTGGTGGGCACGCTGTTGGGGTGCATGGGGTTTCTCCCGGTTCGGGATGGCTGGCGGACTGGGGCGCGCGGGTGGTCAGCGCGGCGGGAGCCCGGCGAGCTTGCGGCCTTCTTGGCAGTGGACGTACTGGATGGCGTCGAGGACGGCGTCGGGGACGTGGCCGACGCGGCGCCATCCGGCGGGGTTCGTGGAGGCCATGAAGCGGCCGAAGAGCCTGCTGGCTTCGTTGGCGGCGGCCTCGTCGGCGAATATGACGCTGATGGCGCTGCCGGGGTGTACCTCGACGCGGATGCCGACGGTGTCGTTGAAGGCGATGGCGTCAGACCAGGCGGGCATCTCGTACTTGAACCGCTTGGTGGTGAGCGCGGGAATGATGGTGTCTCGGGTTTCCTTGAACGGTCTGTCGTTCCGGAATTCGAGCATTGTTTTGGCGGCCATGGGGTCCTCCGTGCTTTTGCGTTGCTGACTTAAAGGACTCTACACGGTGTCGCACTTGGCGTCAACTCAATGGTTGACGGTCGTTTACTGGTCACACCGGACGGCGGGGCAGTTGCCACGCCATCCGGCGCGCTTGATCAGGACCAGTGCCACCAGGACCGGACGGTCGCGGGAGATGCCAGGTAGCACTCTTCGACGACGCCGTCGAAGTCCACCTCGGGGTTGTCGAGTCGGGTCAGGATCGCGTTGACGACCAGGTCAAGCAGGTCGTCATCGCTGTCGGCGAGCCGGAGTTCGCGGTCGACGAGGTCTCGCCCGTCGTTGACCGCCTGCTTGACCTGCTCGCGAGTGAAGCGCGGGGTATCCACGCTGGACGTCACCATTCGCCGCCGCCGTTGGCGTGGCGCTGGGCGTCCTCGATGCCGCGCTGGGTGGTTTCGTACTCGATCGCGGCGTCCACCCAGCGGCCGAACATCTGCGCGTCGGCCATCGCGCCGCGCATGTCGGCCGAGGCGGAGTCCTGCGGCTTGGAGTCCTCGTTCTTCTTCATGTCATCCTCCGTGCTTGCGTTGCTGACATAAAGGACTCTAGTCAACTACCCGCTTGGTGTCAACACGTTGGTTGACGCTGCCGATCCCGGCCGCGACGCGCTTCCTCCGCTCCCGTTCCCGCTCCCCCGCCGTCACACCGCCCCACGTGCCGTACCGCTCGTCTCCGGCGACCGAGGACGCGAAGCACTCGACGCGAACCGCGCAGCCGAGGCAGACCCGGCGGGCCGCGCGGTGCGCGCGGGAAACGTCGCCCTGCTCGGGGAAGAACACGTCCGGGCCGGTTTCGGCGCACGCGGCGTCAAGGCGCCAGTCCTCGTCGACCAGGCGGGCGAGCGAGGGGGTGAGCGCGGCGAGCTCGGCGCGCAGGATCTCGTCGCGGCTCGGCGCGGCGGGCGGGCTGGTCACGGTGTCCCCCTTGGACGGTCGGGCATGGGCGCGTTCCGTCCGGATGGGATCAGGTGGCCCCGCCAGCGGTGCGCCGTCTCGCCCGGCCTGCTCCCCCGCTGGCGGGTCTTCCGCGGCTGCGGGGTGAAGGCCGGCGGCCGCGGCTTGGTGGCGCCCTCGGCGAAACAGGACCGGCCCCGCTGGCGGGCGGGGCCGGTCGAGTGGGTCAGGGGCGCGTGTCGATGTTGACGATGTGCAGGTTGGCGGCGTCGCCGTAGTTGCCGTGCATGAACAGGCGGGACCAGCCCTTGGTGTCGACGGGGTCCGTGCCGATCAGGGCGTCGAGGTTGAGCGGCGTCTCGTCGTCCTCCTCGGGGTGGCCGAGGAACGCGGCGAGCTGCCACAACTTGACAGAGTCGCCGACGGCATCGCCGTAGCTGTCGCAGGTGATCTCCACGCCGATCACCTCGTCGTAGGCGCAGCGGCGGGTTTCGCCTTCGCTGATCACGGTGATGTGGGTGACGCGCTCTTCTTCGGCCCAGGTGTAGCGCTTCGCCGTGTATTTGGGGGTGTTCGGGTGCTGGGTGGCGACGAATTCGTACAGGTCGGCGAGGTCCCAGGCGGGCACGTAGAGCGTGTTGCCCTTGGGGCCGAAGTCGCCGGTGACCTTCCAGAGGTTGGAGTACTGGTTGGGGTCGACGTCGCGTTTGCTGATCTCGGCGTACATGACGGGGTCCTTCCGGGGCCTGGTGGCCCGCTGGCGGGTCTTCGGGGGATGTCCGGGGTGAACGTGTGGCCCCGCGCTCAGCGGGGCCACACGGCGATTCAGCGCTTGATGCGGACGATGCGGACGGTGGCGCGCGGGTCGAGGTCGAGCGCCTGGAACAGGGAGCCCCACGGCTGGCCGTTGTCGAGGCTGAGGCCGGTGAGTTCAGCGAGGTTGGCGAACGGCATCCCGTTGCTGGTGCGGCCGGTGAGGGCGGCGAGCCTCCACGCGGGAACGGACTCGATGCGCTCGGTGTCGTTGACGGTGTAGGTGACGGTGAATTCGTCGCGCCACTTGACGACGTCGGCTTCGGCGCCGAGTTCGGTGCCGCTGATGACGAGGACTTCGCCGATGGACTGCTCTTCGCGGGCGGTGAGTTGCCGGGCGATGGCGACGGTGGCCTTGGGGTGGTTGAAGAGAATCGCGTCGTAGACGTTGTGCGAGTAGTCGTGCGAGACGTACGTCTCGAAGCTCCCGTCTCCGAGGTCGCCGGTGACGTGCCACATCGGCGCCATCTGGGTTTCGTCGGTGCGGTAGACGATGGTGAGCGTGAGTTTGCACGCGGGCCGGGTGATGGTGTTGGTGCGCAATTCGGTAGCCACGGGTGTGGTCCTTCCGGTTCTGGTTGGCCGCTGGCGCGTCTTCGCTGCCGGGCGGGGTGATCGGTGTCGGCCTGCCGGCTGGCGGCGGCTGGGGCCGGGCAGGGGCGCCGGGGGATGGCGGCGCCCCTGCCCGGGGTCATCCGGCGAGCGGGCTCGCCTGGTCGGGCTGCTCGGCCGACAAGGTGTCGACGAGCTGCGCGGTCAGGTGGTCGACGAGCGCGGTCGGCCACGCGTGGCGCCACGCCTGCGGGCCCTTGAGGGTGCGGCCTTCGCGGTAGCCGTAGCTGCGGAGTCCGGTTTCGATGGCGGCGCGGATCTGGTCGGGGTTCACGGCTGGCCCTTCCGGGTCGCGTCGAGTTCGAGCAGGTCGTCGGCGTAGTCGATGAGGGACGTCGGGCAGGCGGGGAACCGCTTGAGCAGGAGCGCGGGCGCGGCGTCGAAGTGGCGGTGCACCAGCTCGGTGAGCAGGTGGGCGTGCTCGTCCTGTTCGGCGCGGGTGAGCGCGGCGAGCGGGTGGCCTTCGGTGGGCCGTCCGGCCTTGGCGTTCAGTTCGGCGAGTCGGGCAACGTCGGGCGATTTCGTGGCGGTCAGCACTGGTCACCGCACACGAACAGGCCGGGGGTGCCGCGCCACTCGAAGCCGCCGAGGTTGGCGACCAGGATCCCGGCGTTGCCGGGCGCGTCGTACACGGTGACGAGGCCGGTGACGGTGTTCATGACGCCGTCGCGGATCTCGTTGAAGGTGTAGACGGCCAGGTCGGGGACGGCCTGCAGTGCGGGGAGCGCGACGTTGGCGAGGGTGATGGGGTCGGTGGCGGCGAGGGTGACGGTGAAGAGGATCGCGATGACTGCGGCTGCGGCCGCGATGGGGGGCGCGTACTTGCGCATGTGGTGTTCCTCCATGCTTTGCGTTGCTGACACTAAGGACTCTACCGGCACAACGGCGGGGTGTCAACCAGTTTGTTGACGCCCCGCCGTCAGGCGATCAGCACCAGCAGGCGCCGGAGGCGGCGGGGATCTGGAAGCAGTAGCCGCAGCGCGTGGCGACGGCGCGCGCGTGGTCGCGCTTCTCCTTCGCCTCCGCGTTCCGCGCCCGGGTGGCGGCGGCCTTCTGGGCAGCGACGGCGCGGCGCTCGAAGTGGGCGCCCATCTCGGCGACGATGGCGCCCATGACGTTGTTGCCGCTCATGGCTTTCACGGCGTCGCCGGTGTCCATGCTCAGGATCCGGACGGCGGTGGGCGACGGGCGGAACGCGGCGGGGATCTGGGTGGTGTTCACGGCGACTCCTTCGGGCGTGCGTTGCTGACATGAAGGACACTACCGGTACACCCTTGCCTTGTCAACCATCCAGTTGACGCCAGTGGGGCGCGGGGCAATGTCGGCACGTCCCTCTAAGAAGGCCCATTCGCCCCAGACGCCACGGACGGCGGCCGCCGAGAATCCACTCTCGACGGCCAGCCGGACACGGCTCACGGCATCATGCGGCGCGATCGACCACCAGCGGGTGATCCGGCCTCTCGGCGGTCCACACGGCGGCCACGATGCACTCGGCGGTCGCGCGGGCATCCTCAAGCGGCGTGTCCATCACGCGGGCGAGTTGGCGCACCTGGTAAATGCCGCAGTGCGGGTTGGACACGGTCACCACTCCGACGCCGAGGACGGGGTGGATGCCGTAGGCGATGAAGTAGTCGAAGACCCTCACGCACCCGGCCGCCGGTGTCCATTCGGGCTGCTCCCACGGGATGAAGTCGGCGAATTCCATCGGGAGTTCGGTGATGTCGGTCAGGGTGTTGACCATTGAGGTTCCCTTCATAGTGCGTTGCTGACATGTAGGACTCTAATCGCATTGCCGGTGAGTGTCAACCCGTTGGTTGACGGTTGGTCGTTGGCCTGCGGCACGGTGCCCGCCGCGCGGATGGCTCGACGGGCACCGTGGTGTCAGCTGGCGCGGGGTCAGAAGGTCAGCAGCTCCCGCAGCTCGGGGAAGCCTCCGCGCTCCGGAGCTCCGGCCGCCCGGAGGGCACCCTGGAGCACCTGGCCCGCCTTCCGGACGGTGGCGCGCGGGATGGGCGTGTTCGCCTCGGCGGCCTCGTCGGAGGTCGCGGTGATCAGGAGCGCGGCCACGATCAGGGTGGCCACGTCCGCGACGCTGTCCCCGTGCACCCGGAACGAACAGGTGCCGGTCTTCGGCTCGTGGATGACGACGAGCGGGACGTCCCCGCTGGGCGGAGCCGGGTTGCAGGCGACCAGGGTGCTCCCGACGCGGGCGACCAGGTAGCTCACGTCTCCGATGCCGGAGGTAGCCCACCGCGCCCGCTGGCCGTCCTTGACGAGCAGCTCGTCGACGTCGGGCAGCGTGGCCGGGGCCTGCGCCTGCCTGGCGCGGCGCTCGATCTCGTTGACGACCAGCTCCGGGTCGTCGGACACCTCGCAGCAGAGCGGGGTGTAGGCGTCGCTGTCTCCGTCCCAGTCGTGGGCGAGGCCGACGTAGAGCGTGCGGTCGCCGACGCTGGAGAGCGTGAAGATCTCGCCGATGGTCTCGCCGTCGTTGCTGTAGATGGCGTGGCCGACGTTGGCGTTGGTGAAGTTGGCGTGCATGACGGTCCTTTCGGGGCCTGGTGGCCCGCTGCGAGGTCTTGGGATGTGGAGGCGGGGGAAGCCCGCGGCCGCCGGCCTGGTCCGGCTCGGCGGCCGCAGGGCGGGTCAGAGGTCGTCGCCTTCGCCCCAGAACTCGTCGTGCCAGGAGCTGGTGTGATCGGTGGCGGGGCAGAACTCGCAGGGCGATTCCGACTCTTCCGGTTCCGGCTGGGCGTGCTTGGCCATGTCGTTTCTCGCTTTCGGCGGGCTGGGGCGGGTCAGAGGGTGATTTCGTCGGGGAGCGCTTCGTCCTCGGCTTCCCAGACGGGGTATGCGTCGAGGTAGAGGTCTTCGCCGAGCGCGTGACGGGCGATGATCAGGCCCTTGGTGTAGTCGTGCTCCTTGACCAGGACGTGCATCCAGGCGACGGCCGTGCCCACGGGGTCCTCCGCGAGGTGCAGGGCGGCGAGGATGGCCGAGGCGATGGGGCGAACCTCGCACTCCCCTTCGGAAACCCGGTGGATCTCCGGCGCGAACCCCATTCGCCCGACCAGGATGTGATGCCCGACGGCTTCGTAGCCGACGACCCAGGTCCCGAAGGTCGTGTAGCGGAAGGTCTTGAGGTCGCGGGTCTCCATGGTCCACGCGGAGCTGCGGAAGATGTGGCGCATCAGGTCCGGGTGGAGTTCGTTGATCTCGGGCAGCTTCATGACTTCCCCTCTCTATTGCGTTGCTGACATGAAGGACCCTATACGCACGCCGTGCGATGTGTCAACACATTGGTTGACGGGGTCTGCTGGGCCGCTGGGTGACCTGGCGGCGCGGCGGGCCCGGAGGCCGGCGGCCGCGGCTCAGGTCGCTCAGCGGCCGATCAGGCGGCAGGAGTGGCGCTCGGCTTGCGTTCGCGCAGGAAGCCGATCGCGTGACCAGGTGCATTGGCGGGCTCATCGGCCCACCGGCCCCAGTACGTGGCGCCTTCTTTTGCCTCGTAGTGGTACATGTGCACGTGGTGGATGGCCGGTTCGCCGGGCTCCCCCAGGTCTGCGTGTCCGGCGACCACCACCGCCGGGATCTTGCCGATGGCGTAGTACGGGCGGCCGACCGTCTGGTCCGGGCCGTCGTGAGTGAACGGCTCACGGTGGTGGATCGTGACGATCCGGAGGGGGTAGACGCCGGGCTCGACGCGACGCGACTGCCAGTAGGCCGCGTACTGGTATGAGCGGTCGTCAACGATCGCGGGGCGTTCGATCACGAGGTCGAACGTGGGGAGATCGGTGCGAGGGATCATGTTCATGGTCACTTGTCCCTGGTTTCGAGGTCGATGCCGAGCGGCATGGACACGAGTTGAGTGCAGGCGTCGCAGTAGAAGGCGACGTGCTGGAACTCGGGGCTCTCGCCGACGATGAGGACGCGGCCTTCGGCTACGCGGACGTCGTTCTCCCGTGTGCAGTCGTCGATCTCCTTGATCGCGTTGAGCGTGCTACAGCTGGGGTACGGGCACGTGAGGTTGCCGAGGTCGTAGTCCACCTGGACGACGGGCGGCATGAACGGGATGACGGTGAACGCGGACTGCCGGGCGTATTCGTCGAAGACCTGCTTCTGCAACTCGGGCCGGAAGGCGGCCTTGGCGGCGGCTTCGGCGGCCGCGTGGCCGAGGTTCTGCGTCCAGCTGCGATACAGGGACACGGTGAGGGTGAGTGCGCGTTCGGTGAGCACGGTGCTGGTGTCCTTTCGGGACGCGGGTGGGGCTGGCCCGGCTCCGGGCGGGGAGCCGGGCCGGGTGGTCAGGCGGCGACGGCTTCGCCGTAGTCGCGGTCGACGTTCTTGGCGAGCTCGATGTCACGGGCGCGGCCGAGCATGTGCGCCATGTACTCGCGCCACGTGATCCGGCCGTTGGCGTAGAACCACGCCTTGAGTTCCGGGGACGCGTGCTTGCGGATGCGGGAGGCGGGGCCGCAGAACAGTTCGCGCGGGTTGACCTTGCCCTCGGACTCCTTGACCAGCATGTGGCCCCGGCATGCCTTCTCGGCCTCCGCGTAGCGCCGGTCGGCGTCTTCGGTGAACATGCGGTCAACGGTCTGTTCGAGGCTTTCGCCGGGCAGGCGGTTCTCGCGGACCAGGGCGGCGCGCTCCTGCTGGGCGAGCTGTTCGGGGTCCAGGCCGTACGCCTCGGCGTAGGCGTCGCGGTATTCCCAGCCCGCCGAGACGAGTTCGGCGATGCGCTGCTCGATCTGTTCGCGGCGCTCGATCTCGGCGATGAGCGCGGCCACGACGTCTTCCGTCTTCGCCTTGGCCAGCCGGTCGGTGAGCTGGTCGTCGGTGAGCTTGGTGTAGTCGCGCGCCTTGGTCATTTCCGGTCCCTCGAAACTCGGTTTGCGTTGCTGACATGAAGGACACTAATGGAACTCCACGTCTGGTGTCAACACATTGGTTGACGGTTGGTGAATCCGGTTCTGTTCCGCGGCTCGCCGGCCTTCGGGCGTCCGGGGTGGAGTGACCGGCCGGGCGGGGTCAGCTCCCGCTCCGGCCGGTCAGGGCCGGTCAGAACAGGGCGAGGGCTTCGGCCGGTGCGGTCGCGGTGAACCCGAAGCCGGTTTCCGGGGTGCCCTCGGTGAGCGCGAAGCCGAACAGGCCGCCATCGGTGGCGGGCACCAGCTCCGGCGCGGTCCCCAGCTCGGCGGCAGGCACGATGACGTCCTCGACCACGGGGGCGACGTCCGGCTCGACCTCGGCGGCGGCTTCCTCCTCGGGGAACATCGGCACGGTGGCGACGCTGTAGCCGCGCTTCTCGGCTTCCCGCAGGGCGACGGTGTACGACGCGACGTAGAGGGGTTCGTCGCGGTCCCCGTCCAGGGCGACGGCCTCGTCGGCGGTGAACCAGCCGTGGAACGCGCCGTAGGCGGTGGTGATCGCGGCAGGCCAGGCCCGGAAGAGGATGCCGACGACCTGTTCGGACTCGACGACCAGGACTGCGCCGTCCTCGATCGCGTCGTTGCACTGCGAGGCGTTGTATGCCTCCACGGTGGTCGCGAACTCCCACACCTTCGCGGCGTCCTCGGCGGCCTCGGCCTCGGTCGCGTTCTCGGCCGCGACGGTGGCGACCAGCTCGGCGATGGCCTCCTTGGCGCCGACACGGCTGATGAAGGTGTTCCACGGTTCGCCGTCGAGCTCGACCGTCCAATCGCGACCTTCGCGGGCGAGGTAGAACTCCCCTGCCTCGGTCTGCGCGGTGAAGGCGCCCGTGTGGTCGCGGACGAACTCGACGGTGACGGTGGTGTTCATCGTGGCTCCCTGCTCCGTTTTGCGTTGCTGACATGAAGGACACTAGTGGGAGCATCCGGCTGGTGTCAACACATTGGTTGACACCGATTTTTCGGGGTTCTGTTCGGCCGAGGCCGGGTCTTCCGCGGCTCGGGTGCGCAGGGCCGGGGCGCGGGCCGAAGGCCGGCGAGCGGGCCATCAGGGCGCCGCCCTCGCCACGTCGGGGCGAGGGCGGCGGGTTCTCATCTGATCTTCGGCCTGAGGTCGGTGATCTCGGCCTTGATCCCGGCGTCGAGCCTGGCCTTGACGTCCGCGAGTTCGTGCAGACGGCGGATGGGTGAGCGCACCTCAACGTGTTCGTACGCGGCGTTGAGCAGCTGGTACCACCGGTAGACCAGCTCGTAGATGCCGTCCAGGGCGTCACTGTCGAGGTGGCTGCACGCCGCGCGGATGGTGATCCACCGACTGGCGCGATGGTGGCCCAGCCCCTCGAACAGGTTGAGGGCGATGACCTCGCGCTCGGCATCCAGACTGGCCTGGTCGGCGGGCACGGTGATCTGGGGTACCGGGAGACAACCGTCTTCGGGGTGGATGCGGGTGATCAGGTCGTTCAGGGCGGCGGCTGCGTCGGTGAGCGCGGTGCGGGCTTCGGCGGCACGTTTGGTCTTCATGGCTGGTCCGTTCTCGTGATGGCGTCGGTGGTGGTCTCCTGCTCGGTCACCGCAACCCAGCGGCCCACCGCGCTTCCCGTTCCTTCTGCTTCGCCTTGTCCGCAGCGACACGCACCTTGTGGTCGGCCTCGACCTGAGCCCAGTGCCTGGCCTCCTCCGGCGTCGCGTCGCGAACCTGCCTGACGCGTTCGAGCTGCACTGTGTTGGTCCACCCGTGCTGGGAGCGAACCGTCACGGACTTCTTGTTCACCCGGACGATCGGGCCCACGCCTCCCCAGTAGGCGAGCATTCGGCCGGGCTTCATCTCGTCGGGGTCGACGATCGTGAACTTCCCGGAGGCCTTCGCCGCCTCCAGGCGCTTCCGGTCGTAGTCGAGTTCGCCTTCGAGGTACGGGATCTTCGCAAGAAGGGCTTCGCGGTGCGTGCCTGTGGCGGGCGGGTGATTCTCGACGTAGTAGACCGTCTTGCCGTCCGCGCCTAGGTGTCGCCTGGTGTGGCCATCGAGTCTGCGCCGGACGTCCCGCAGGTCGGCCTCCAGCTTCTCGATCTTCCGCGTGATCTTCGCGGGGTGCTCATGCTCGCGGTCGAGGTTCGCCTGCGTGACGGCGGCCGCGCGGGCAGACCGCTCGGCCTTGTCCAGCTCCGCACTCTCGTTCCGCATCGCGGTGTGCATCCGCTCCTGGTCCTTGCGGGCGCGCCGCTCGGAGTGGTGGCCGACCAGGATGGGCTGGCCGAACGCGAACCGCTCGGAGATCTGGTCGTGGCGGGCGCGGTAGCCGTCCGCCTTGGACAGTCGCCGTTCGGTGAGGTCTTCGAGCCGGTCGACGCGCTCCTCCAGGCGCTCGCGCTTGTCGGCCACCACCTGTTCGTGGTCGCGCGGGGTGTCGTTGATGGACACCCACACGGAGAACCCGGCTTCGCGCAGGGCCTTCGCCGAGCCGTTGATCATGTAGCGCTTGGCGGGCCGGTCACGGGACTGCGGGATGTACAGGGTGCCTTCCGGCAGGCCGGAGTTCTTGCGGGCGCCGCGCCACCGGAAACCGGCCTTGACCATGGCGTCCCAGCTGCCGTCGCCCTTGACCGAGCCGAACAGGAGCGTGCCCGACTCGGGGGTGTGCTCGATCTGGATATCGGTCTGCTCCATCGCCTGCTCGGCGGTCAGCTCGAGCTCGGTCTCGGGCTCGCCGGCTGCGGGTTCGGCGGGAGCGGACCTCTCGGCCGCGGGCTCGTCGACGGGCTGCTCAGCGGGAGCGTTCCGGGCGGCGTCGACGTCGAGCGGGGACGGCGGCGGGCTGCACGGGACGGGTTCGAGCGCGATGGGCTGAACGCTGATCCCGAACCGGCCTCGGTCGTCGGCCTGGTCGGTGAGGACCAGGTCGAACAGCGCGGTGGCGTCGCCGGGGTGGACCTTGCCGGGTTCGAGGTTCTGCGTGCTGGCGGGCATCTCGGGTCTCCTGATGCGGGTTCTTGGGCGGGAGTCAGCGGGTGGCGCGCTTGGCGCGGATGAGGTCGGCGTAGCGGCGGGCGCGGTCCTCGCCGAGGTAGAAGCCCCGGACCCAGGCGCCGTTGTCGAGCCGGATGCGGCGGTGGAAGTCGGCGAAGCTGACCAGGCGGCCGGTCTCGAAGAGCTTGCCGTCGCGGTGGGCGTCGGCCCAGAAGCCGCATTCGGTGCAGCAGGTCCCGGATGCGTGGTCCTCGTAGCTGCCCGGGGCGATGCCGAGGAAGAACTCGGTGCCGCCTTCGGTGCACAGGTCCCACTGTTCGTTGAGTTCCCAGGCTTCGGTTTCCTGGGCGAGTTCGAGGATCTTGGTCATGTCTTCCACGGCTTTCCTTCCCAAATTGCGTTGCTGACTTAAAGGACTCTATCGGCACCCTTGATCAGGTGTCAACTCAGGAGTTGACACCTGAAATGCGGCGATGCCGGGCCCGTTTGGACCCGGCATCGCCGTTGAGTCGGTTAGTCGTCGTCGACCTGCGGCCGCGAAAAGGTGACGCGGCCGATCTCGCCCCACCTCTGGTCTTCCACGGACGAGACCGGCAGGTTGTTGATGAAGGTCGCGAGCGATGCGGGGCCGCCGTCTTCGGCTAGGTTCCGCTCGGCGAAGACGAACGGCTCTACGCCCCCGCCGAATCCGTGCCAGATCAGGTCGCCGATCGCGACGCACGCGGTGTGGGTCTCGATGACGTTGCGGTCGTAGGTGATCCAGATCTTGGTGTCGCCGTGGATCTCGACGACGTCGCCTTCGACGGTGCTGATCGCCACGACGTCGTCGCGCCCTTGGGGTTCTTGCATGGTCGTTGCCTCCTAGGCGGTCAGGCGGGTTCGCTGTAGTCGAAGAGGGGAATGGGGGCGCGCTGGCCGGTCACCTGAGACCAGCGCGGGTCGTCGGACCAGAGGAACGCCTCGCCGAAGCTGTAGGGCAGGAATCCGCGATCCGGCGGGATGACCGGGTAGGCAACCAGCTGGCGGTTCACGCGGGCGAGAGTCACGGGCGGCTTCTCCATGGTGGGGATGGAGATGCGATACGGGGGCGCGACGCCGTCGCCGGTGATGACGACGGAGCGGTGCCTGGCGAGACGGAAGCCGTGGCCGCGGGCTTCGATGGCTCGGTAGATCATCGCCGGGAATCCCTGGAATGCCTCGATGGTGGAGCCCTTGGGGACGCCGGGGCGGCCGGGGATGACGAGGCAGGGGCGGCCTTTTGCCTCGTAGTGCTTGGCGTAGGACCTGACGGTGGCCTCGTCGGCCACGGTGACGTCGATTCCGATGAAGCCTGAGTCCTTGGGGCCGGTTGGCACGACGTAGAGATACATCGCATGGTCCTCACTGTTTGCGTTGCTGACAGTAAGGACTCTAATCGACACAAGGAACCCCCGTCAACCGGATTGTTGACGGGGGTTCCTTGTGGACGATCGCGCTATTGGCCGACGACGAGCGGGGCTACGGCCCCACGGATCACGCGGCGAACGACCACCGAGCGACGAACACGCATGGAGAAGCGCGAGGCCCGGAAGCGGCCCCACTCCTCCGCCTCGGCGCGCGTCTCGAAGATCGGCAGCGCGTAGCAGGCGAATACGCCGGTGAGCCACTGGTTCTCATCGATCGTGTCGATGGAGCCATCGCGGAGGATCCGCGACACACTTTCCGTTGCCGCGTAGCCCTGGCGGCGCACCTCTGCGTGCGCCAGGAGTTCGCGCCAGCGGTCGGCGTCATCCGGGAAGATGGCCGGGCGCTGAACCTGGACATCTCGGGAAGTGTTCTTGTGCATGTGAAACCCTTCGCTATGCGTTGCTGACAGCGAGGACGCTACTTGTGGCGGGTGGTAGCGTCAACCCGTGAGTTGACGCGAAGCGGCCCCGCGCCGGGGAAGGTGCGCGGGGCCGGTCTCGGGGTGTCGGCCGGGCTCAGCCGATGCTGTAGCGGGTGCGGGAGATGAGGCGTGCCCCGAAAGGCAGGGCGGCGTGGTCGACGAGATCGGCGGGGCCGTGCATCCACGAGACCCGCCAGCGGCCGCGCACGACGCTGAGGTTCTGCACGAGGCCGACCGGGCTCCAGCCGCGCACCCAGGACTTCCCGTTCTGGTCGACCTCGACGCCGGGCAGCTGGATGAAGTCTCCGGGCTGGACGAGGTCGAGCGGGATCCGCGGCTGGCCGTCTCCTCGAATGACCTTCAGGGCGGGGATGGTCGCCCCGGCGAGCCGGGAGGAAACCGTAAGGAGTAGGTAGCCCTCGGTGTACTCGACGGTGATGCGCCGCGCGCCGTCGACGCGCTTGTCCAGGCGGGGCAGGTCGAGCAGGACGTCTTCGTAGCGGGCGGCGTTCGCTGTCCGGGGCGCGGCGATCGTGGTGACGAGGGTGGCCTCGCTGGTCTGGGACTGGATTTTCCGGACGGGCAGGCCGGCGTGCCGAAGTCGGTGACGAACGAGGCCGCTCTGCCGCATGGTGACAGGTTTAATCGTGACAGACATGGAAAATTCCTCCTGTTTGCGTTGCTGACAGTGAGGACTTTACGGGAGGTAACCACGGGAGTCAACCAAAGAGTTGACGCCCGTGGTTCTCGTTGCGCTCTACGGCTTGGTCGCCCAGATGACGACCGTAGAAGTTGCCGTACCGGAGGTGGCGAACGCGTCGGCCGGGAGTTCGTAGTGGTCGCCGTGCTCCTCGATGAGCGCGCGGATCTCACGGTGCTTTCGGTCTTCGCGATAGGTGTAGCCCTTCGGCACGATCGCCATGAGGGTTCCGCGATACGCGAGCATGTCCCAGGCCTTGCGCACGTGGTCGATCCAGATGGTTCTGTTGCCGGGGACGCTGAACGGCGGGTTCATCAGGATGCCGTCGAACTTCAATTCCGCGTCCTCGGGCGCCGGGTCGTAGACGTCGGGACCGTACTCCTCGAACGTGATGGTCCTGACTTCATGCCGGTAGTGCTTGCCGATGTGCTCGGCCAGTCCGTGTTCGGGCTCGATCGCGGTGAGGAAGTATTCGCGGGGCAGGAACGCCTCGTGTAGCGCGCGGACGAGGTTGCCGTTCCCGGCGGACGGTTCGAGCAGCAACAGCGGCCCGTCCATGCGGACTCTGGCCTTGAGCTCGGCGGCCAGCTCGGCGGCGAGCTCGGGCGGCGTCGGGTAGAAGTTGGTGCGCTGGCGGGTCTCGCGGCCGCCGACGGCGGCCGCGAGCTGGACTGCTTTTTCCGCGGCTGCGGCGGCTTCGTCGTGCCGGCCTTCGGCGATCGCGCGCCGAGCCTTGACGCGTTGCATGAGTTCGGTGGTGCGCATGGGTCCTCACTTCGGTTTGCGTTGCTGACAGCAAGGACTCTAATGGGTCTATTTGCGCTGGTCAAGCGTCCTATCCGAACAGTGAGACCTGTTCCGCTTCCAACGTGACGGCAACCGGCGCCACCGCAGGGCGGGCACGCTTGCGCCTGGGCGCCGCCTCCAGCTGCCCTTCGTCGAAGAGGCTGATCCGCATCGACTCGCCGACTGCTGGCCCGTCGACGTACAGCAGCTCTTGCCAGTGGTGGATCACTCCACCTTCGCGCGGGTACCAGAACAACCCGTTCGGCTTGCTGCGCACCCATACGCATCCGCTGACGCCCGTCACCTGGCGAACGTCCTTATTGGACGGCTCCGGATCGCCGTATTCCCACTGCATGACCAACTCCTCCAAGCGTTGCTGACTTAGAGGACGCTACATGTACCCACAAAGGGGGGCAAGCAGGCATTTCCGGGAGAAAACCGCCGACTATTCGACGGGAGCGAACCCCCTGAATTCAGGCGTCGGTCTTCGCGGCCGTCGTCATCGCGAGCAGCTGCTGGTAGGTCGTCAAGAGCACGGTGGTGAGCGCGGTCCGCGCAGCCCGGTTGAGCGAGCGGTCCTGGCCGATCGCGAGCATGGCGACGGTGATCGGGTCCTGGCCGGGCTCGTCGACGAGCTTGGCGCCGGTGAGGAAGTCGCCGACGTCGAGCTGACCCCAGCGGCAGAGCGCGGCCAGGCCGTCTGCGGCCGGGGCGGCGCCGTGCTTCATGCGGCTGAGCATGGCGGCGGAGACGCCGGTCGCGCGGGCGACGTCGAGCCAGGTCATGCGGCGAACGAGCCGCACCGCGTCGAGCGCGGAGTGGAAGCCGTCCGCGTCGAACCGAGTGCTCATCCTGTACCCCTGCTTGTGCAGGTCGTCGCGTCGGTCGCGGCGACACCTGATCGAAAGCTACGGGCAGGCCCCGCCACTCGAAGAGGTCTCGGGTTCGCCAGGACGCGCGATGCGATGTATCGTCCTTGCTATCAGCAACACAACGGGCTAAGTTTTCGCTGGCCTGAGGCAAAAAAGTGGGCCCGCCACCGAAGTGACGGGCCCTTGCCCTCGGAATTGCCACGAGGTGTCAGCAACGCAGCACGAGAGGCGAGACGGATTATGGCACAGGTAGATCGATCGATCGACGACGCTCTGCCCAAGCTATGGACCATGCAGGGTCTCGCGGCCGCGGCGGACGTCGCTCTGACCACGGTGAAGTACCAGTACCTCGCCGGCCTGCTTCCGGGCCGCAGGGTCGGTGACCGCCTCACCGTGTTCCGCGAGTCGACGCTCAACCGCCTGCGGAATAACCCGCAGCCGAGCAAACCGCGGAAGGACGGCCGGATCCCCGAACTGGTGACCACCGCGTGGGTCGCGGAACGCTGGGAACGTTCGACGACGGCAATCGACCGGCTGTACCGAAGGGGGAAGCTCCCCGGCGTGCAGCTCGGCGGATTCGTCCTGTTCCGGCGGGAGCTGATCGACAGCCTCGCCGTCGAGGAGCTCACCCCAGGGCCGCACCACGAGCAGATCGGCGCAGGCGAGCCGGTCGAAGACGAGAAGCTGGCCGGGCTGTTGACCAGGGAAGAAGCGGCCGGTGTTCTTGGGATCAACGTCCAGGAAGTGAAGACCTGGTTCCACTACGGCCGGATTCCCGGTGCGACGCCGACGTCGACGGCCTCGGCGCAGCGGAAGCTGCTGGTGTTCCGCGAGTCGACGCTGCTCCAGCGCGGCACGGAGGATCTGCACGCCCCGGCCGACGATGGCCGTCTTCCTACCCTGGTTACCGGGACGCAGGCCGCCGAGATCCTGGGAGTCAACCCCAGGTCGGTCGCGGCTATGCACGAGCGCGGCGAACTGCCGGGCCGCCCGGTCATCGACGGCGGGGGCGACACGCGACGCTCCGTTTACCGCCGGGAGGTCGTGGAGAGGCTGGCCGGGAGCTAACCACTGGTGAACGACGAAGGGCCCCGCCTCCCGATACGGGGGCGGGGCCCTTCGTCGTTCACTCCCCTGGCAGGTCTTCCTCGAGCTGGTGGTCTCCTCCGGGACAGCAGACGCATCCGATTTGGACGGTGAGCCACAGCCGGCGGGTGTGCTGCGGCCCGGGATGGATGACCGCGCCGAGCTTGGTCATGTACCGCGGGCTGTCGTCGGGGACCAGCTGCAGCCCGGTCCACTGGGCGCCGGTGCTCTTGCGGGTGGGGCGGGCGAGCGCGTCGTAGGCGGGTTTCGCCGAGGCGGCGAGGTTGTCGGTGTCGGCGCTGGTGTTGTCACCGGGCGCCCAGTGCAGCTGCACGGTGAGGTGGTCGGCTTTCGGGATCCGGGCGGCCCGTGCCCGCCAGGTCACGGCTTCGGCGATCACGCGTTTGTGCTCGGCGTGCTTGGCCCAGTGAAGTTTCCAGTTCAGGTTGTACGGGCACAGCCGGGGTGGCCTGGTTCGGTTGACGGCCTTGCCGCCGCGTCGCCTGGGCTGCGGCGGCAGGACGAGCGGCACGTCGAGCTCGAAGACGCGGCCGAGGATCGGTTCCGTCACGCGGCCACCTGCCAGCGGCTCGGCGCGCGGAGCGTGGCCACGGAGGCTTCGCGGCGCAGTTCGGCGCGGACGCGTTCGA
>NZ_QHJK01000019.1:0-84660 GCF_003947475.1 Amycolatopsis sp. WAC 04197
CCAAGGCCTCCCCAAACGACACATCATCCGCTGCCTCAAACGCTACACAGCACGCGAAATCCACCGAGCACTCATCACAGACCTCACCCACACCCCTTGACATCAATAGGAGCATCTTTCGCGACGTCTGATGTCCCGAAAGTGGCTTTCGCGACATCTTCGGCAGCGGGCCCGAGAGGCGTCAGGAGTTCGGCTGGTCCCGGTACCGCGCGAGGTACCGCTCGGTCACCTCGGCTTCCGCGACCGCGGCGGCCTCCGCGCGCGTCTGGCGCCCGATGCCCGCCGGGAAGCCGTTCTTGGCGAGCCGGTGCTCGATGCTCTCCTCCATGTAGGCCATCGAGTAGAAGTACGCCACGAGCGCGGCCATCAGCACGATCGCCAGCCGCAGGGTGAGCGGGCCGGGCAGGAGCAGCCACACCGCGCAGAGCGGGGCGATCATCACCGTGCTGCGGGCGACGTGCCGCCAGCGCCAGCTTCCGGTGGTCGCGTCGTGGAGGATCCAGTCGTGGTAACGCTCGGGCAGCCTGCCGCCGAGTGAGTACCACAGCCACCGGAACACGTCCGGGCGCTTGCGGGGCATCGGGCGACTCCTTCCTTCGATACCATCACAGTACACTAATCATTAGTACGCTAAATGTTAGCGTCACCGCTAGGATCGGCGGCATGAACTCGGAGGGGCCGGAGATGAAGGCGATCGATCTGGGCGAGGATCCGCTCGCGCTGGAGCGTCAGGTGTGTTTCGCGCTGTCGGTCGCGTCGCGCAGCGTCATCGCCATCTACCGGCCGCTGCTGGAACCCCATGGGCTCACCCATCCGCAGTACCTCGTCATGCTGGCGCTCTGGGAACGGGGCCCGCAGGCGGTCAAGGACCTGAGCATCGCCCTGCGCGCCGAACCCGCGACGCTGTCACCGCTGCTCAAGCGGCTGGAGACGATCGGTTACGTCACTCGCCGGCGCAGCGCCGAGGACGAGCGGCTGCTGACGGTCGAGCTGACGGAATCCGGTCGCGCGTTGCGCGCGGAGGCGGAGAAGATCCCGTATCGCGTCGTGGAGAAACTCGGAATGGAGGTCTCCGAGCTGGAGGCGCTGCACAAGGCGCTCACCCGCGTCATCGAAGCCACGGCTTGAGCGAACCGAAACCGGGGTGTGACGAAATGAGGGTGTGAAGCCGCTCCGGGGTGGGTAATTCCCGTCACGCCAGCACAAAGTGACAGGAAGATGAGGGACCGTGACCACCTCGACCCCCGCGCCCACGGAAGCAGGTCTGGAGCTCATGACCAGGCTGAACGCCTACTTGGAGGACGTGGCCGCGGCACTGGGGATACAGCGGGATTCGGGCACGGTCGACCTCACCGGTCCGGTCACCGCCCAGCTGAGGCTCAACTGGCGCCTTCCCGGCTTCCCCGAGCGCGACGTCGACCTGATGTGGCACGAGGAGCACGGCTGGTCGGCCGCCGTGGCGACGCATGCGGACGACGATCACCACGTCGTCGTCGCCTACCTCGGCGGCCGCACGGTGGCGTCGCATCCGCGACTGGTCGCCAGGTTCGCCGAGACCCTGCGGACCGGCGACCACCAGGACTGCTGGCCCGGCCCGCCGGCGTTGCGCACCGCCGCCGGACCTTCGTCGCTCGCCAAGGAGCTCGCCGCCTGGGCCTGATCACCCAGGTGGGGCGAGGACCACGTCGAGCGCGATCGTGATCTCCCGGCCGATCAGGAATCTCGGCGCGCGGAGACCGATCGCCCGCCGGTCGAAGACGGCACCGGCGAGCACTCGCCAGGTGCCGTCGCCGTTGTCCACCGGCCCGGTCGCGGTCACCGTGAGGGGACAGGACTCGCCGCGCGCGCCCAGGGTGCCCTCGACCGTCCATCCGCCCGGGCTCTCGTCGACTCGGTCCGCCGCGAAGGTCAGCACAGGCTGCGCGTCGATCGCCAGCAGTCCGGGTTTACGCAGGTCGGCGTCGCGTTTGGCGTTGCCGGTCTCGATCTTGTCGAGGTCCAGAGCCGCTTCGACGACGACGCCGTCGGCGGAAACCCGCACCGAGCCCAGGCTGACCGGGATCGAGCCGTGGACCACGCGGAACCCGAAGTTCCGGACGGTGAACGTGGCCGAGGTCCGGTCGGCGAGCACGGTCCATGTGCCGACCCGCGCGGACGTCCCGGCGGTCATCGCGGCTCACCCACCAGGCCGAGCGAGGGCAGGGACGTGTGGAGCACGCGGTGGACGTCCACCCGGTCCGGGCCCGGCAGCAGCGCGGGATCCTCGCCAGGCAGCAACTCCGTCGCCATGATCGTCTTCTGGACCGCCTCCATCGCCTCGATCGACGCGGTGAAGCCGAGAACAAGACTGGAGCGGTCTTCGGCGGTCAGGACGTAGAAGCCGCCGACCCCGTCGAGTCCCCGCACGGCGGGCCGGATCCGCTCGCGCCCGCCGAACTCGGCGGCGTCGGCCTGTGCCTGCGTGAGCGGCCGGTCGAACCAGGTCGCCTGCGCGATCCTGGGCTCGGCCGCGCCGCCTTCGACGTCGGCGACCGCGTAGACACGGGCGTCGAAGACGTGGGCGATACGCCGGTCGGCCGCGGCGAGCGCGGACCCGCGGTCGCGCCACAACGCGACGACGAGCCCGGTCAGGCCGCCGACCTGGGCGAGGGTGCAGGTGCCCGGCGACCCGGTGCCGGGATGGAGTTCGGCGGCGAGGGCGTGGCCCCAGCCCGCGGACTCGTCGGCGTGCGAACGCCGGAACTGGTGGACGGTGGCGTACATGGGCTTTCCTTTCCCGTCGGACGTGCCGACTCTGCCCTCCCGGCGGTCGCCGGACATCAGTGCCAGTACGCAGGGCGGTACGGAATCGGGCCCGGAGAGCGATACTCCTTGCGTGAACCGGGAACCGTTCGTGGGCCGGGAGGGCGAACTGGCGAGCCTGCGCGGCAGACTCGCCGACGCCGCCGCGGGCTCCGGCGGGCTCGTGCTCGTCTCCGGTCCACCCGGGATCGGCAAGACCCGGCTGGTCGAAGAGGCGACGTCCAGCGCGTCCACCGTCGTCTGGGGCCGGTGCGCCGACGATCCGGGTGCGCCGCCGCTGTGGCCGTGGCGCCGCGTCGTCGAGGCGCTGCCGTCGGTCGATTCGGCCGTGAAGACCGCTTTCGCCGAGACGGAGGGCGCCGGCGACGTCCAGGCGGCGCGGTTCCGGCTGGTGGCCGCCGCGGCGGACGCGCTGGTGGCCGCGGCGGAACCGGCGGGCCTGGTGGTCGTCCTCGAAGACCTGCACTGGGCCGATGAGGCGTCGTTACGGCTGTTGCGCCACCTGGCGGGGGAGTTGCGGCGCTCGAAGCTGGCCGTGGTCGCGACGCACCGGGACACCGGGCACACTCCCGCGCTGGACGCGGCCCTGCCCGATCTCCTCCGCCGTCCTGGCGCGCGGAGCATCTCGCTGCCGCCCTTGGCCGAGTCCGAAGCGCGGGCGCTGCTCACCGGGCTGACGGAAGAGGACGTACGCGAGGCCTATCGCCGCTCCGGTGGGAATCCGCTCTACCTCGGCGCGATCGCGCGTTCGGCCGGCGGAGCGGAACTCGGCCACCTCGTGCGGACCGCGGTGGCCGCCCTCGCGCCGGAAGTACGGCGGCTGCTCGCCATCGCGGCGGTGCTCGGTGAGGACGTCGACGCCGCCTTGCTCTCGGAGGTGTCCGGCCTGTCGGCAGGCGAGGTCGCCGACGGGCTCGATCAGGCCGAAAAGGCCGGGGTGCTGCGTTCCGGCCGGTTCGCCCACGCCGTCGTGCGTGATGGGATCTACGCGGATCTCCGCCAGGCCGAACGGGAAACGTCGCACGGTCGCGCCGCGGCCGCGCTCGAAGGACACGCTCGGCGTGAACCCTCGCTCGCCGGGACGGTCGCCGGGCATTGGCTGCGTTCGGCGACCGCGCCGGAGAAGACGGCGGAGTGGGCGGCGCTGGCGGCCGCGGAAGCGAACCGGGCGCTGGCCTTCGACGAAGCGGTGCGTTTCCTCGCGATGGCGCTCGACGCCCGCGCGAAGGCCGGACTGTCCGAAGTGGACCGCGCCGGGCTGCTGCTCGACCTCGCCGTCGCCGAATACCGGACGGGCCGGTTCGCGCGAAGTCTCGACCATGCCCGGCTCGCCGCCGACGCCGGGCTGATCGCCCGCGCGGCGCTGGTGGTGCGCGACGTCGCGGCGCCGGATCTCTTGCCGGGTATTCGCGACCTCGCCGTCCGCGCGCTCGCGGTCGAACGGCTCGACCGGACGACGCGGGCACGCCTGCTGGCGCACAGCGCCTCGGTGGAAGCCGACTACGGCCGGTTCGCCGATGCGGAAAAGCTCGCCGACGAAGCCTTCGCACTCGCCGACGAATCCGGCGATCCCGAGGCGCTGGTCGACGCCGTCCGCGCCCGGATGAAGGTCGCTCCGGACAAGCTGCCACTGTCCGAACGGCTGCGGCTCGGCGCGCTGGCCGCCGAACTGGGCTCGCGTACCCGGCAGCCGCTGGTTTCCTTGTGGGGCCACAAATGGCGGATCGACGCGGCCTTGGCGGACGGGCGGATGGCGCTCGTCGACGACGAACTCGTCGCGGTGACCACGCTGGCACGGCTGACGAGGCTGCCCCTGGTCCGCTGGCACGACCTGCGGCTGCGCAGTTCGGTGCTGGCGTTGCGCGGAGATCTGGCCGAGGCACGCGAACTCGATCTCGCGGCGGAGGAACTGGCCGACACCGAACTCGCGGACGACTTCTCCGCGAAAGGGATGTCCTACGCGTTCCGCACCCAGCTCGTGCTGCTCACCGGTGACCCCGGGGATCTGCGGAAGGACTACGCGGATTTGCTGGACCGCGCGCCGCATCTGCCGGTCACCTTGGTCTCGCGGCCGTTGCTGAGCCTGCTCGCGGGCGACCTCGACGAGGCGAGGGTCCGGTACGAACAGCTGGTCCCGCTGGTGCGGAGCCCGGAGTTCGCGCTGCACGCCACCGGCGCGCTGCCCAATCTCGTGCCGCTGGTCGAGGCCTTTCGAGACGCCGAGATGGCGGAATACCTGTTGCGGCGCCTCGAAGAGGTGCGGCCGACCGTGTCCGGTGGCGCGGGTGTGTTCTGCACCGGATCGAGCCTGGAGCACCCCGCCCGGCTCAACGCCTTGCTGGGCCGCCACGACGAGGCGGCGCGGCTGTTCGAGCAGGCCATCGCGATCAACGAAGGCATCGGCGCTCGGCCAGGCGTCGCGCACGCGCGGTTGCTGCTCGCCGAAGTCCTCGTCGCGAGGGGCGATTTCGTTCGTGCGCAAGGGATCGCGCGCGAGGCCCTCGACGAGTTCCGGCGGCTGGCGATGCCTGGACCGCTCGCGCGGGCCGCGGCGCTGCTCGACCGCGTCCGCGCCGAACGCCGTGCCGCGGACCCGCTCACCGGGCGGGAACGCGAGATCGTCGCCCTGCTCGCCGACGCGCTGAGCAACCGTCGGATCGCCGAGAAACTGGTGCTTTCCGAACGTACGGTGGAAAGCCACGTCCGGAGCATCCTGGCGAAACTGGGCCTGGCGAACCGGACCGAGGTCGTCGCGTGGGCGAGCAGGGAAGGCCTCAGCGACTGACGGTCAGCTTGCCGAGGATGCGCGCGGCGACGGCGTCCAGGTTGTCGTCGAGGAAGAAATGCCCACCTGGGAACACTTCCAGCTCGAAGGAGCCGCTGGTGTGCCCGGCCCAGTTCTCGGTGTCCGGCACCTCCAGGACCGGGTCCGCGTCGCCCGCGAGCGCCACGATCGGGCAGCTCACGTCGGGACCGGGCCGGTACCGATAGGTCTCGACGGCCTTGTAATCGCCGCGCAGCGCGGGCAACGCGAGCGCGCGGATGTCCGGGTCGTCGAAGATCGTGGGGTCCGTGCCGCCGAGACGGCTGACCTCCTGAAGGAAGGTGTCGTCGTCGGCGAGGTGGAGTGCCTTCTCCTTGTGTACATCCGGGCCGCGGCGGGCCGAGACGAACAACGCCGCCGGCACGATGCCGCGTGCTTCGAGCCGCCGCGCGACCTCGAACGCGGCGATGGCGCCCATGCTGTGGCCGAAGAGGGCGAAGGGTTTCGGGAACGCGGCGACGACGTCCACCAGCTGCTCGGCGAGGACGTGCAGATCGTCGATGACCGGCTCGCCCATCCGGTCCTGCCGCCCCGGGTACTGCGCGGTGTGCACCTCGACGGTGGGTGAGAGGGCGGCCGAAAACGAGCGGTACGCGCTGGCGGACCCACCGGCGTGCGGGAAGGCGATGAGCCGCATCCCGGCCGACGGCGCCGGATGGAAGCAGCGCGTCCAACTGCTCAGAACCTGTCCTGCCATCGAAAATCCCCCAATCCGCGCGGGAACGACCCGCACGACACTGGAATGTACGGGGGAGTCGCGGAATGAGTCCATGCTTGTGCGGGGTTGTTCACGCTGGGAAGACTGGACACCGGGGCTCGGCGGATGGGAGCGGATGTGGCGGAGGACCTGAAGATCAGGGTCGGTGCGGGGCTGGGGACCGGGACGGCGCCCGAGGAGTTCGGCGCCGCGGTCGATCTGCTGGAGCGGGAGGGTGTCGACTCGCTCTGGCTGCCCGAGGCGGTGTACTCGCCCAGGATCGAT
Source organism: Amycolatopsis sp. WAC 04197 (assembly GCF_003947475.1). Taxonomy (NCBI): domain Bacteria; kingdom Bacillati; phylum Actinomycetota; class Actinomycetes; order Pseudonocardiales; family Pseudonocardiaceae; genus Amycolatopsis; species Amycolatopsis sp. WAC 04197. The sequence goes on from NZ_QHJK01000019.1 coordinate 6,609, forward strand.
CCGGTCGTCGGGCTGACGCACGCGCTCGCCCGCACCACGAAACTGAAGGTCGGCACCGGGGTGATGGTGCTGCCCGGTCGCGATCCGGTGCTGGTCGCCAAACAGCTCGCCTCCCTCGCCGCGCTCGCGCCGAAAAGGGTCCTTCCGGTCTTCGGCCTGAAACCCGCGCGCGACGCGGAACTGCCTTTGTTCCCGGTGCCGGAAGGCCGCCGTGCCGCCGTGTTCGACGAGTCGTTGCGGCTGATCAGGGCCTTGCTGGAACAGGAGGAAGTGACCTTCGAGGGCGAGTTCTTCCGCGTCGAAGGCAAGGGGCTCGGTCTCACCCCGCTCAAACGGCTCGACCTCTGGCTCGGCGGGAAGGCGCCCGGCGCGCTGCGGCGGGTCGGCAGGCTCGCGGACGGCTGGCTGGCCAGTTTCCTCACGCCGGAGGAGGCGCGGGCCGGCCGCGAGGCGATCCAGGAGGCCGCCGCCGAGGCGGACCGGGAAGTCGAGGCCGACCACTTCGGGATCAGTCTCCTCGTCGCGGAGGACGGGATCCCGGACGCGCTCGCCGCTTCGGTCGCGGCGCGGTCCGGCGCGGACCCGGCCCGGCTGATCGCGGACGGCTGGAGCGCCGCCCGCGACCTGATCGCCGAGCACATCGACGCGGGGCTGAGCAAGTTCGTGCTGTACCCGGCCGGGCCGGAGCCGATCGAGCGGTTCGTGGAGAACTTCGTCGAGCACGCCGTCCCGCTGCAGAACTGACTGGGTCACCGTGGTCGCACCCCGGTCCGTGAAGGCCTCCTTTTGCTTGCCACTGGTGTGGGTCGAGTCTGAGGGGTTCGGGGCGTTGTTCGTCCTGGCTTCTCCGCGCTTGGAGTCGTTGATGAAGGATTTGGGACAGTGAACGTCCCAAATCCTTCATAGACAACGCTCGACCCGGTCTGGAACGGAGCGAACCCCGCTCACGCACAGGTCAGACGTAGATCAACGAATACCGGTCCGTGAAGGCCTCCTTGAGGGACCCAGAGTCCCTCAAGGAGGCCTTCACGCCATGCTGCAAGGGTGGTGTGGCGTGGCACCCACCGGACCGACGCCCTAGTCGAACTTCAGTTCTTCGGTCCGCCGCGGCATCAGCAGCAGCGCGCCGACGCTGAGCACGGCGACCACCAGCATCGCCAGGAAGACGTGGTGCGTGGCGTCCGCGAGGGCGCCCCGCACGAAGGTCGTCGTCGCGGTTTCCGGACCGTTGCCCTCCAGGACGACACTGGTCGCGTCGACGCCGGACGGCAGGCCGGTGACCCCGGCAGGCGGGTTGGCGAAGCGGTTCGCCAGGGTCGCGTTCGCGATCGCGCCGAAGATCGCCACGCCGACCGCGCTGCCGAGCGAGCGGCTGAACATGTTGGTCGCGGTGACGACGCCGCGGCGTTCCCAGCCGATGGTGGACTGCACGGCGATCAGCGTCGGGCTCGACGCCAGCCCCAGTCCCAGCCCGAGGACGAACGCGGCCGCGACCGCCAGCCAGATCGACGAACCCGCCGCGAGGAACACCGTCAGCGCCGCGCCCGCGATGACCGCTCCGCTGCCGATCAGCGCGGTGTCCCGGAATCCGATCCGCATGTAGATCCGGCCCGCCAGCGACGCCGAGATCGGCCAGCCGACGGTCAGCGCGGCCAGCGCGAATCCGGCGACGAGCGCGCCGGTGCCGAGGACGCCCTGCGAGAAGGTCGGCAGGTACGACGTCAGCCCCATTAGCAGCATGCCGACGACGACGGCGACCAGGTTGCCGCCGATCAGGGTCCGTTTGGTGAAGATCCACAGCGGCAGCACGGGCTCCTCGGCCTTGCGCTCCACGAACACGAACGCCACCAGCAGCACCGCCGCGGCCGCGAAGATCCCCAGGCTCGGCGCGGACGCCCAGCCCCAGGCGACCCCGCCCTCCAGCAGGCCGAGGATCAGCAGCGAACAGCCGAGGGTGAGCAGCGTGGCGCCGAGGTAGTCGATGCGGTGCGAGCGGCGTTCGACGCGCTCGCGGAAGTTCCGGAACAGCATCCACGCCGCCAGCGCGCCGAGCGGCAGGTTGATGAAGAAGATCCAGCGCCAGTCGAGGTACTCGGCGAACACGCCGCCCAGCGTCGGCCCGACCACCGACGAGATGGCCCACACGCTGGCGAGATAGCCCTGCACCCTGGCGCGTTCCTCGACGGTGTACATGTCGCCGACCATGGTCAGCGCGATCGGCTGGATGGCGCCCGCGCCGATGCCCTGCACCGCGCGGGCGGCGATCAGCACCGGCATGCTCCAGGCCGCGCCGCACAGCACCGAACCCAGCAGGAACGCCGCGATCCCGAAGAACATCACCGGACGCCTGCCGAGCACGTCGGCGAACTTGCCGTACAGCGGGACGGTGACCGCCTGGGTCAGCAGATAGATCGAGAACAGCCACGGGAACTGCGAGAACCCGCCCAGATCGGCGACCACCGAGGGCACCGCCGTGGCGATGATGGTCGAGTCCAGCGCGATCAGGCCGGAACACAGCATCACGGCGATGAGGACGGGGCCGCGTTCGGACCGGAAACCGACCCCTTCCTTCGCGGTGACCGGGGCCGGGGTGGTCATCTGTGACGGTCTCCTCAGGCTCATGAACGACGTCAACTACTTCGCATGGGTAAGCATTCCACGGAGACACCCGGTCATGGGACCGATTTTTTCCGTGAGCTATCCCGCAAAATGGATCGGATGAGCACCTGGATCCGCCCGATCGACCGTGGCTGGGTAGTCCGCGACACCGTCCCGGGGCCCGACGTCGACGAGTTCGCCGACCCGGACCGGGTGGCCGCCGCGCTCGCCGGGGCCCGCGGCGACAGCCTGCTGGCGGTCCAGCATCCGGCGAGGACCCCGGCCGCGCTGGCGGGCGGGCTTGCGATCGAGGCCGCGTTGCCGCAGGCCAGGGCGACGTTCGAACGGATCCGGGAGCGGCACTATCGCCCGGTCTCCGCCGTGGTCGCGCCGTATCGCATCGACGGGCCGGACGGCGTCGCGCTGGGCGTGCTCTGCCTGGTCGACCCCGCCGCGGTCCGCGACGACGGCGTGACCCGGGTCCGGCACACCGAGGACGTCTATCCGGACGTCGTCGCGGAACGGGCCGCGATGCTCGCCGGACTCGGTGTCGCCACGAGCGCCGCGATGCTGGTCCCCGCGACCGGCGGCCGCGAGCTGACCGCGCTGATCGAACGGATCTGCCGCGGCCGGGTGCCCAGCCTGTCCACAGTGGACGGCGGGGGTCGTAAGCACGAACTGTGGCTCGCCGGCCCCGGCGAAGACCAGGACGAACTGCTGGCGACCCTGGACGGCCTGGATCTCCTGGTCGCGGACGGAAACCACCGCGTCGCGGCAGCTGCGGCTTCTGGGCGCGGGGCGTTGCTGGCGTTGGTCACGGGCGGGCCGGGGCTGCGGATCGGGCCCATCCACCGGGTGCTCGCCGGCACGGGTCTCGACGCGGACACCCTGGTCCGGCGCTGGACGGAGGCGGGGTACGACGTCCGCCCCGGTCCGGCGGATCCGCCGTCGGAGGCGGGCGAGGTGACCGTGGTGGCGGGGACGTCGGCGTTCCGGGTGTCGCTCGGCAAGGCGGGCGGCGACCACGCGGTGGTCGAGCAGGAGTTGCTCCGCGGGGCACTCGGCGTCGATCCGGAAGGGCCCCACGTGCGGCCGTTGCTGCCCGGCGTTCCGGTGCCCGAGGACGCGGACGCGGTGCTGCTGCTGGCCCCGGTCCCGTACGCGGAGGTGCTCGCCGTGCACGCGGCCGGGGCGCGGATGCCGAGGAAGGCCACCTATTTCACGCCGAAACCCCGCAGCGGGCTCCTCCTGGCCGAGGTCTGACGTCGCGCTTTTGTCGGTGGCGCGGCTTAGGATCGCCTCGTGGAACTGCCCGTGATGCCGCCCGTCAAGCCGATGCTGGCCAAGGCCGTGCACGAACTGCCGCGCACGCCGGGGCTGCTGTACGAGCCGAAGTGGGACGGCTTCCGTTGCGTGGTCTTCCGCGACGGCGACGAGGTCGTGCTGGGCTCGCGCAACGACAGGCCGCTGACGAGGTACTTCCCCGAGCTGGTCGAGCTGCTCAAGGAAGCGCTGCCCGAGCGCTGCGTCGTCGACGGCGAGATCGTGCTGGTCACCGAGGGCGGGCTCGATTTCGAGGCGCTGCAGCTGCGTCTGCATCCGGCGGCGTCCCGGGTGAAGAAGCTGGCCGAGGAGACGCCGTCCAGTTTCGTCGTGTTCGACCTGCTCGCCCTGGACGACCGGGATCTCACGCCGGAACCGTTCGGGGAGCGGCGGAAGCTGCTCGAAAGTGTGGTCGACACGAAGTTCGCCCGGGTGCACCTCACCCCGCTGTCCGAGGATCCCGACGTCGCACAGGACTGGTTCACCCGCTTCGAGGGCGCGGGTTTCGACGGCGTGATGGCCAAACCCGCCGACGCGCCGTACGAGCAGGACAAGCGGGTGATGTGGAAGGTCAAGCACCAGCGCACCGCGGACTGCGTCGTCGCCGGATTCCGGTGGCACAAGGACGGTGCGGGGGTCGGGTCGCTGCTGCTCGGGCTCTACGACGAGGAAGGCGTCCTGAACCATGTGGGCGTGGCCAGCAGTTTCACCGCCGCGAGGCGGCGTGAGCTGGTGGACGAGCTCGCGCCGCTGCGGGAGAACGCGCTGGAGGACCATCCCTGGCGCGAGTGGGCCGAGGCCCACGAGGAGGCGGGCGGCCGGATGCCGGGCGCGGGCAGCCGGTGGGCGCCGAAGAAGGACCTGAGCTGGGAGCCGGTCCGCATCGAATGGGTCGCCGAGGTCCGCTACGAACACGTCGAAGGCACCAGGTTCCGGCACGGCGGGAGGCTCGTGCGCTTCCGTCCCGACCGCGACCCCGCCTCGTGCACGTACGCGCAGCTCGAAGAGGTCCCGCCCGCCGAGCTGGCCACCTTGTTCACCGAGCTGGGGGAAACATGAAGGCGGAGCCGGTCACGCTGGACCTCGACGGCGTCGAGTTCACGGTGTCCAATCCGGGCAAGGTCTATTTCCCGGAGCGCGGCGAGACCAAATTGGACCTCGTCGAGTACTACCGCGCGGTCTCGGTCCCGCTGCTGGCCCAGCTCGGCGACCGGCCCTTGCTGCTGGAGCGCTATCCCGACGGTGCCGGCGGGAAATCGTGGTTCCAGAAGCGGGTCCCGAAGAACGCGCCTGACTGGCTGACCACGACGGTGGTGTCCACTCCGAACGGGACCACTTCGGACGCGCTCGTGGCGAAGGACCTCGCGCACGTCATCTGGGCGGTGAACCAAGGTTGCCTCGGTTTCCACGTCTGGCCGAACCGGGCCGACGCGCCGGACATCAGTGATCAGCTGCGTATCGACCTCGACCCGTCGCCGGGGATCGGGTTCCCCGAGCTGCGGCACGGTGCCGTCCTCACGAAGGCGTTGCTCGAGGAGCTGGGCATCACGGCGCAGCTGAAGACCTCGGGCTCGCGCGGCCTCCATCTCTACGTGCCGCTGGAACCGAGGTGGGACGGCTACGAGGTCCGCGCGGCCGCCGTCGCGCTCGCCCGCGAACTCGAACGCCGCCACCCGGAGGAGATGACGGCGCAGTGGTGGAAGGAGGAACGCGGCTCCCGCGTGTTCGTCGACTTCAACCAGAACGCGCCGCACAAGACGGTGTTCGGCGCGTGGTGCGTGCGGCCGCGGGTCGGCGGGCAGGTGTCGACGCCGATCGGCTGGGACGAACTGGAGACCGTCGAGCCGGACAAGCTCACCCTGTCCACTGTGCCCGCCCGTCTCGCCGAACGCGGAGACCCTTGGGCGGCAACGGAACCGCAGTCGATCGAGCCGCTGCTCGAGATGTCCAAGAAGGACATGGCGAACGGGCTCATGGACGCGCCTTGGCCGCCCGTCTACCCGAAGATGCCGAACGAGCCGCCCCGGGTGGCGCCAAGCCGGGCGAAGAAAGAAGGCGTTTAGTCCTCTGAATGCGGTCCTTGCGCGCGCAACTATCGCATTCAGAGGACTAAACGCCGGTCAGAGTGGCAGGTCGAAAGCGAGTTGTGTGTTCACGGCGGGTTCGGCCTTGCGGCGGGACCGGTGGCCGGGCAGGGTCGCGGCGCAGCGTGGGCACGGGGCGACGTCGGTGGTGGTGAGGTCCACCGGCGTCCACAGGCGGGATTCCTTGTCCCCGCAGGCGGAACGCCGGTACCGGAGGTCTTCGGAGCGGGTCATCAGATGCGCGGCGGGGGAGTCCTCCGGCAGCGCGCCGACCAGGTACCAGCGTCCGGCGGTGTTCGTCATGGAACTGTCCTCCCGATACAGGTGGTCCAGCTCGAGATTCCTTCCGGAAAACAGTGTCAAGCAGACGCGCCGCGATTCCCGGTATTTCGGCCTTCGGCGTGTCAGACCTGATTCAGTCCTGAATGAACCGCAGCACGCGCAGCATGCCGCGTTCGTCGACGACCTCGGGATCGTCCGCGACACAGGCTTCGAGGCGCGCGGTGACGGCCTCGGTGTCGATCCCCGAACCGATGAGCACCAGCTCGCTCCGGCGCGGCAGGCCGGACGGCCACGCCGACCGCTCCAGCTGGATGAACGAGCCCACCGTGTGCAGGCCGAACCGGGACCGCGTGCCGTTCGGGCCGAAGTCGAGGAAACCCTTGATCCGGTAGAGCCCGCCGGGGCGCTGTTCGAGGAAGTCCATCAGCCGTCGCGGGTCCAGCGGGCGCTCGGTCGTGAAGGCGACGCTGTCGTACGCGGTGTGGAAGTGGTGCTCGTGGTCGTGCTCCTCCTCGCGGAGGTCGTCGAACGACATCTGGCCCACCCGTTCGCGCGGCCGGGCGTCGAAGAACAGGGTGGGGTCGATCCGGCCGTGGGAGGTCGCGATCACCGGCGTGCCGGGCGCGATCTCGTCGATCGTGCCGCGCAGTTTGGCCAAGGTCTCCTCGTCGGCCCGGTCGGTCTTGTTGAGCACGACCAGGTCGGCGAACCCGAGGTGCTCGTCCAGTTCCGGGTGCCGCTTCCGGGTCGACTCGAACTCGGCGGCGTCGACGAGTTCGACCAGACCGCCATAGGCGATGACGGGGTTCTCGCTGGCGATCATCAGGCGGATGAGGTCACGCGGTTCGGCGAGTCCGCTGGCTTCGATCACGATGACGTCGATCCCCGCCTCGGCCTCGGACAGCTTCGCGAGCATGGCGTCGAGGCCGCTCGCGTCGACGGCGCAGCACAGGCAGCCGTTGCCGAACGACATCATGGTGTCGACCTGGCCGGAGACGGCCATCGCGTCGACCGCGATGCTGCCGAAATCGTTGACCACGACCCCGATCCGCGCACCCTGCCGGTTGGCCAGCAGGTGGTTGAGCAGGGTGGTCTTGCCGGAGCCGAGGAAGCCCGCGACCAGGATGACCGGAATCCGCCTGTCGACCACGATTTTCCTTTCTCCTCGGAGCTCCCCGCACTCTAGCGACGGCGGAACGGAGGCAATACACCGGCAGGGGGAAAGAGTAGAAGAGTCAGGGGTCGAATACGCTCGAAAGAGTGATAAATGACGATCATAAAGTGATCTTGGTGCGCGTGTGATCGTTTTGCCCGTAGCGAATTCGGTGAATATCCCTCGAAGTCTTACTTAATTCCAAATATTGTCGTCGGCAAGCTTTCCACCTGCTGAAATGTCATCGCGGACGAAGCTTCTGCCATTTGGTGGATCGTGGCCGCCTTACCGTGGGGTATCGTCTTTCGTCTGGTCCGGACCCGGCCAGCTCGCCGATCAGGCATGAGCCTCCGGGCATTTTCCGAGTGCAGGAGGAATGGTGATCGTTCCCGCCGCCGGTGCCGGCGTCGAATTCGGAGAGTGGGAGGCCGAGGTGGCGACGGCGTCCATGCGGGTGACGGATATCCCTCGCTTGCCTCCGGAGGTACGGCCGCGGGAACGGAGCGTGGACGTGGCGGAGGCCGAAGACTTCCTCCGGCTCTTCCACGCCGAAACGGACGGCGGGCAGGCGCGGCTGCACGCACGGCTCGACAGGGTCCGCGCCGAGATCGACGCGACCGGCACCTACCGGCACACGACCGCCGAGCTCGAATTCGGCGCGCGCGTGGCCTGGCGGAACTCCGCCCGGTGCATCGGCAGGCTGTACTGGCAGGGGCTGAAGGTGCGAGACCGCCGCGACGTCGAGGGCGCCTCCGCCATCGCCGACGAGTGCGTCACCCATTTGCGAGAAGCGACCCGGGGCGGCCGGATCCGCTCGACCATCACCGTGTTCGCGCCGGACGGCCCGGCGGGGCCCGGTCCGAAGATCCACAACGATCAGCTCGTCCGGTACGCGGGCTACCGGCTCGGCGACGGCTCGGTGCTGGGCGATCCGCGCCACGCCGACTTCACCGAGACCGTCCGGGAGCACGGCTGGCGGCCGCCCGAACGGAAGGGCTCCTTCGACGTCCTCCCGCTCCTCATCGAGACCGAGCCGGGGGAGCGGAGCCTGTTCCGGCTGCCGCCGGACGCGGTGCTGGAGGTCCCGTTGTCGCATCCCGACCACCGGTGGTTCGCCGGGCTCGGCCTGCGCTGGCACGCGGTCCCGGCGATCAGCAACATGCGGCTGGTCATCGGCGGGCTCACCTATCCCGCGGCGCCGTTCAACGGCTGGTACCTCGCCACCGAGGTCGGCGCGCGCAACCTCGCCGACGCCGACCGCTACGACCTGCTGCCGGTGATCGCGGATCTGATGGGCCTGTCGACGAAGTCGGAGCGCACCCTGTGGCGCGACCGGGCGCTGGTCGAACTGACGCTGGCCGTCCAGCACTCCTTCGACGCGGCGGGCGTGACCGTCGCCGACCACCACACGGAATCGCGGCGGTTCCTCACGCATATCGCCAAGGAGGAACGCGCGGGACGCCGCTGCCAGGCCGAGTGGAGCTGGATCGTCCCCCCGCTGTCCGGCGGGCAGACCGCGGTGTTCCACCGCTACTACGACGAACCCGATCCGGCCGCGAGGCCGGCGTTCCTGCCTCCCGGGTAGCGCTCCGACGGGTGAAGAGGTGAGCCGAATGCGGCGTGTCGATGGGCTGAACGGTGGCACGGGTTGCGGCCGCGCGGACAATGGGGACATGACCGCAGTGCTCGTCGTCCACGCCGGCCGATCCGGTGGGACCAGGGAGATCGCCGAGGTGATCGCCGCCGAGCTGCGGGAAGGCGGGCTGACGGCCGATCTGCTGGACGCGGCCGAAGTCGAGGACGTCGAGCCGTACGGCGCGGTGATCGTGGGAAGCGCGCTGTATCACCGGCGGTGGCGCCCGGAGGCGGTCCGCCTGCTCACCGAGCACGAAGAGGCGCTTCGGAACCGCCCCGTCTGGTTGTTCCACAGCGGGCCGTGCGGGCCGCTCGCCGCGGGCAAACGGGTGAGCCTGCCCGCCGGGGTCGCCCTGCTGGCCGCGAGGATCGACGCCGAACGCACGGCCACCTTCGGCGGAAAGCTCACCCCGGACACCGCGAGCGGGCTGTTCTGGAAGATCATGGCGGCGGGCCCGTGGGCCGGCGATTTCCGCGACTGGCCGTCGATCCGGGCGTGGGCCCGCGATGTCGGCCGCCGCGTGCGCTCCGCAGTCACCCTCTGAGGCACTGGTTTCGTCGGTGCGCTGTCGTAGGGTGGATCCATGGACAAGAAACAGTTCACCGCGAAGCTGCTCAAGAGCCCGGAGAAGGGCGGCTGGACGTACGTGATCATGCCCGGCTCCGCCGAGTTCTTCGGCACCAGGGGACTGGTCAAGGTGCGCGGGACGATCGACGGGCATCCGTTCCGGAGTTCGTTCATGGCGCTGGGGGACGGCACCCACAAGCTGCCGGTGAAGGCCGACGTGCGCAAGGCGATCGGCAAAGAGGAGGGTGACACCGTCGACATCGTCCTGCTCGAAAGGCTCGAGGGCTGAGTTGGCCACCGCATGGAAGCCGTCCCCGGTCATCAAGATCTACGAGGCGCTCGGCGCGGTCGCCGACGGGCGGGTCGAGATCGACGGTGACACGGCACGCGTGACGTCGTCGGACAAGGCCAAGACCTACGACGTCCGCCACGATCCGGCCGCCGGATCGATCACGGCCAACGACAACGGGTCCTACTGGCAGGGATATCTCGGTTACCCGGGCATCGCGTACCTGATGGAGCGCGGCGTGCTCGCCTACGACGGCGGCCTCACCGCCGGGCTGGCCGGCGTGCCGTGGAAGGAACTCGCCACCAGGTACCGCAACGACTGGGCGAAGGTCGAAAAACACGTTCGCGAAGACCTGTCCGAGAAGGGGGTGGATCTGGACCGGTTCGACGCCGGGCTCGCGGAGATCTCGAGCCGGCTGGAGGAATTGGCGCTCACCAAGCTTTCCCCGCGGCTGCGGCCGCCGAAGTGATCGAGGTGTTCTTCGCTTGACCTTGACTTAAGTCGAGGTCTTAGCGTGAGCCGGGTCAAGATCCCCGGGCACGTGAGGAGAACATCCCGATGGCTGTTTCGCTGGAACGGCGGGCGGACACCACCCCGCCGCCGGACAAGGTTCCGGCCGAGGCCTGGCGGATGGCCTGGGTGATCGTGCTCGGCGCGTTCATGACCATGCTGGACACCACGGTCCTCGCGGTCGGGGCCGAGACGCTCACCCGTGAGCTGGGCGCCGGAATCGCTTCCGTGCAATGGGTTTTCACCGCGTACCTGGTCGCGCTGGCGGTCGCGTTGCCGTTGTGCGGCTGGCTCAGCCGACGCTTCGGCGCGGGCCGGGTCTGGCTGGTGTCGCTGGCGGCGTTCACCGTGGCTTCGGTGCTGTGCGCGCTGGCCGGGAACGTCGGCTGGCTGATCGGGCTGCGGGTGCTGCAGGGCCTCGCCGCCGGTCTGCTGCTGCCCGCCGGGCAGACGGTGCTCGGCCAGGCGGTCGGTCCCGCCCGGCTCGGGCGGGTCATGGGGACGCTGGGCATCGTGATGAGCGTCGGCCCGACGTTCGGCCCGGTTCTCGGCGGGATCCTGCTGCGCGGTCTCTCCTGGGAATGGCTGTTCCTGATCAACATCCCGGTCGGCGTGATCGCGCTGGTACTCGGGCTGCGTCTGGTGCCTCGCGGTACCAAGGGCGCGGCGACCCGGCCCGACTGGCTCGGTTTCGTCCTGGTGAGCGCGGGAATCCCGGCGCTGCTGTACGGGCTCACCACCTGGGGCGAGGGTGGCGAGGAGTTCGGCGCGGGAGTGCTGGTGCCGCTCGTCGCCGGGGTCGTGCTGCTGGCGCTGTTCCTCCGGCGGTCGTGGGGCCGGGAGAACCCGGTCATGGACCTGACGTTGTTCCGCGGCCGCGTCTACACCGCGGCGGTCGCGTTGTCCTTCTTCGCCGCGCCCGCGTTGTTCGGCGCGCTTTTCCTGCTGCCGCTGTACTTCCAGGTGCTGGGCGGGAACGGGGTCGTCGAGACGGGGCTGCTGCTGATGGGGCTCGGCCTCGGTTCGGCGATCGCGTTGCCTATCTCCGGCAAGCTCACCGACCGCTACGGCGCGGGCTCGGTCGCCGCCTGGGGGAGTGTCGCGACGCTCGCCACCACCGTCCCCTTCGCCATCGGCGGTTTCCCTCCGGACGGTGCCGTCGTGCAGATCCTGTTGCTGGCCAGGGGAATCGCCGTGGCCTTCCTGCTGATGCCCGCGACCACGGCCGGATACGCGGCCGTCACCAAGGACCAGCTGCCCGACGCCGCCGCGCAGATCAACATCGTCAGCCGGGTCGGCGGTGCCGCCGGGACGGCCCTGTTCGCCGTCGTACTGGCGAATCTGCTGCCCGCGGGCGCGGAGGCGGCCTTCCGTGCGACGTTCTGGTGGCTCACCGGCGCGGCCGCGGTCGCCGCGCTGCTGGGCGCGAGGCTCTGGTGGGTGACGCGCCGCGCGTGACCTCGTGAGTGGCAAGGACGGTTCTAACCGTCCTTGCCACTCACGAGACCCAGTGCTCAACCGCAGTGTTCGGACGGGCTGTCGTACTTGATCCCGCCCGCGGAACCGCCCCATTTCACGCATTTGCCCGCCGCGGCCGCCCGCACCGGACCGGCGAACCACGAGAACGAACCGGAGTCGGTGATCCGGGACGACCCCGACACCTCGAGGTAGGCCGACGTCGCGGTCGCGGTGCCCGCCGCCTCGCTCTTCATCGTGCTGACACAGTTCTGTCCGTTGGAAGCGTTGTAGGACAGGTAAACCGTGCCCGCCGTTCCGAGCGGCGCCGAGTCGATCACGCCGTATCCGCCGCCGCAGACCGGGGCGCCGAGAGTCGTGTCGGTGACGGTCGAGAAGCGGATGGTCTCGTTGGCGTTACCCGCCGGGCCCGCTTCGTACAGTACGCCGACCGAGCCCGACGAAAGCTGGACCATGTCGGAGTACGCGGCGTCACCGCTCCACACCAGGGTGCCGGCGGAGTTGCCCTGCCAGTTCGCGCCCTCGTCGAACGACGACCGCACGACGAGTTCCTTGCGGCGGTCGCAGACCGACGGCGCGGCGAACAGGATCCGGTTGTACTTGCCCGCCTTGTCGGTCGCGGTCATCCGGGCGGTCGAGGCCTGCACGACCGGCGTGATCAAGTCCTCCTCGAAGGTGAACTTGGTGGAGAAACTCGCCCCGCCGTCGGAACTGATGGCGTAGGCGCGGTTCTTCGCGCCGCCGCTCAGGCATTTGTTGTCGTTGTTGGCCTGGTTGCGCGCCGCGGCGTAGACGCGCCCGTCGAGCAGTTCGGTGACGCTGATCTCCTGCGGGTTGAGCCCGGCCGTCGCCGCCGGGGTGTCGGTGGCGCCGCGTTTCCACGTGACACCCTGGTCGTCGCTGTAGACGAGCGCGCCGCTGTTCTTGCCGTCGATGGTGTAACTCATCCCGGCGACGATCCGGCCGGCGTGCGCGCCGCGCGTCAGCACGATGCCGTGCGACGGGCCGGTCGCGAGCCAGCCCGGCGCGGTGTCGAACCCGAGTTGCGTGGTGAGCACCTTCGGCGCGGTCCACGTCTTGCCGTGGTCGTCGCTGATCGAAACGCGCGGAATCCTGTTGCAGTCCGGATTCTTGACGCATTCCATCACCGACAGCAGCACGATCCGCCCGGTGGAGGGGATCACGATCGGGGTCGGGTTTCCTTTGGTGTCACCGAAACCTTCGATGACGATCTTCGGGGCGCTCCAGGTCCTGCCGTTGTCGGCGGAGCGTTTCACGACGAGATCGATGTCGCCGCGGTCGTTGCAGAAGCTGGCGCCGCCATTGCGTCCTTCGGCGAACGCGAGCAGCTCACCGTTGTTCGCCTTGACGATCGCGGGGATTCTGAAGCAGTCGTAACCTTCTGTTTTCTGTTTGTACACCACCGTGTTCCCGACGGCGGCGGTCGCGGCGAACGAGGTGACAGGGAAGGCGCCGACCGCCGCGATGGCGACGAGGGCCGCGAACAGGCCCTGTGCGACGCGAGAGATCTTCAAGGGATTGCTCCGTCCTGGATGGTTTCCGGGTGACGGGGCATCAGCGTCCTTTTCGGTCGTACAAGGCGCGTACAACCGATCTCGCCTTCTGTGTCAGGTGACGCAGAACGACGCTGTTTTTCCTGCCAAGCTCGATCCCGCCGACACGGGGCGAGATCGAGAAGGGGAGGGCGATGAAGGTGTTCGATCCGGAGGGGCGCGAATGGGCGGTCGATCGCCGGTTCGCCCCGTGGCGCCGGTGGGTCCAGCCGTTCGCTGGGCTCGCCGGCGGCTACCGGCACTACAAGCTCACTCCGGACTGGGGGCTCTACCTCGACGACGGACCCAAGGCTCGAGACGAGGCCGAAGACAACGGACCTCCGGACAAGGTGGCGACGGGCGCTTTCGGGCTGCTGGTCTTCTTGGAAGCACTCGTGCACGTCCCGATGTACTTGCTGCTGGGACTCTTCTTGTTGCCGTTCCTGGTGCTGGAATTGCTGTGCCAGGGTGTCGCGGGGCTCGTCGCCATGGGCGTGCGCCGGTTCCGGAGGGCGCCGGTCCGCGTCGACGTCCTCGCCTGGCACAAGAAGCAGAGCGGTCTGGCTTCGCTGACGATTCTCAGGGTCCATGACGACCTGGCGGGGCCGCTGATCGTCGAACTGGGCGCCCTGGTGCGCGATCGCGTCATGTTCGACCCCGGCGACCCGGCCGTGCACGAAACGCTCACCCGGTTCGGGGCGCGGGTGGACCGCCATCGGAGCCTGCTTCGCTGGAGAGCCGGGCGCCGATGAGGGCGCTGCCGCGGCGGCTCAGTGGTCGTCGGGGGCCAGCTGCCTGAGGTCGTTCAGGCTCCGGACGACCAGCCGCTGGCGTCCGGTGCTGAGCAGCCCGTCGGTGCGCAAGGTCCGCAGGGTCCGCGCGACGGCTTCCCGCGACGCGGAAGCGAGTCCCGCCAGGTCGCGCTGGTTGATCTTCAGCGCGATCAGGGTGCCGTCGGCGACGGGCACGCCGTAGCGCTCGGCGAGGTCGACGAGGATGGCGGCGATGCGTTCGGCGGCGGTGCTGTCCCCGAATTCGGTCCGGCGCGAGTTGGCGTAACGCAGACGTGAGGTGATGATCCGGAGCAGGACCACGGAGATACCGGGATGCTCGCGGAGTACGGAGTTGAACGCCCGCGCGGACAGCCACAGCCCGGTGACCGGCTCGACGGCGATCGCGGTGGCCGAGCGCAGGCTGCCGTCCATCGACGCCATCTCGCCGATGATGTCGCCCGGATCCCGCACGGCCAGCACGGCGTCGTAACCGCCGGTGGACACCGACGTGATCTTGACCCGGCCGGTCATCAGGATCAGCACCCAGTCCGAGCGGTCGCCCTCGCGGATGATCACCGTCCCCGCCGGGTACCGGCGCAGTTCGGCCTCGGCCCGCAGCGCCTTGCGCTGGCCGTCGTCGAGCAGCTCCCAGAGCCTGCCGGGTGCATCGTGCGGCTCCGCCGCCGGCTGAGTCATGCCTTCTCGTCGCCTCCGTGGGCGATCGTACGAGACGTCAACCGGGGAGCTCCTGGTACGCCTGGGAAAGGCGTTGGATCCCGTCGCGCAGCTGCGCGCCCGTCGCGGCGCTGACGTAGCTCAGGCGCAGATAGGGCCCCGGCGCCTCGGCCGCGAAGTACATCCTGCCCGGGGTGACCGCTACTCCCGCGCGGAAAGCGGCGCTGGTCAGCGCTACTTCGTCGACGAAACCGGGGAGCGGCTGCCACAGGTGGTAGCCCCCGGTCGGGACCGGGACGGCCTGCCAGGACGGCAGGAACTCCCGCAACGCCGAGACGGCCACATCGCGGCGCTCCCGCAACGAGGCCGCGAGAGTCCGCAGGTGGCGGGACCACGCCGGGGAACTCACCAGTTCGAGCGCGGTTTCCTGCAGCGGCCGCGGTACGAAGAAGCTCTCGACGGCGTGGAGACCGCGCAGCCGTTCCAGTGCCGGGCCGCGGGCGGCCAGCGCGCTGATCCGGAGGCTCGGCGAGGCGGGTTTCGTGAGCGAGCGGATGTGCACCACGACCCCGTCGGGATCGTCGGCCACGAGCGGCGGCGGGGGAGCCGGGCTGCCGGGATGCGCCATCAGCCGGGCGAAATCGTCCTCGATCACGAAAGCACCCGCGGCACGGGCGATCCGCAGCACCTCGGCGCGGCGTTCGGCGCACAGCACCGCGCCGGTCGGGTTCTGGAACGCGGGCTGGCAGACGAACAACCGGGCGCCGGTCTCGCGGAAGGCGTCCGCGAGCAGTCCGGGCCGGACGCCGTCGCGGTCGATCGGCACCGGGACCGGCCGCAGCCCGGACGCCCGCGCGATGGCGAGCATCCCCGGGTACGTCGGGGATTCCACCAGCACCGGCGCGCCGGGGGCGCCGAGCGCGCGCAACGCCGTGGTCAGCGCGCTCTGCCCGCCCGAGGTGACCAGCACGTTCTCGACGTTCACCGGGCTGCCGATGTCGCGCGCGAACCAGGCCCGCAGTTCGGGCAGGCCGCAGATCGGCGGCCGCGTCCACGCGCCGGGACGGCGGCCGGCGCGGGCCGACGCCGCGGCGAGTTCGCGTTCCGGCTGGAGGCTCGGATGCGTGTACCCGCCGTTGAGGTCGATGACGCCCGACGGCGGATCGCTCAGCGCGGTGAGCACGCCGCTCGCGTCGATCGCGCGGGTGCCGGACTGCGAGCTCAGCGCCACCTCCTGCCACGAAACGTCGCCGGACACCGCCGCTTCACGAGGCGGCGGCGCGCGGAACACGCCGGCTCCGGGGCGGGTGATCACCAGTCCTTCGGCGGCCAGTGCGGCGATGGCGCGCGACACCGTCACCGGGCTCACCTTCAGCTCCCGGACCAACTCCCGGCTTGACGGCAGCTTTCCATCAACCGGATAGCGCTCCACAGTGGACCGCAGCTGTGTGACCAGGCTGGTGACGCTGCTACCATCGGACATGAGACTGGATGATAGCGCTATCGCGGACCGGGCAGTAGCGGTCCGCTCCGGGACCGCGCTGGCGGCGCTGGGTGTCCTCGCCTTCTCGTTCACGTTCCCCGCCACCGTGTGGGCGCTCAAGGGCTTCGACCCGTGGACCGCCACCGGGCTGCGCAGTGTCCTGGCCGCGCTGGTCGCCGGTACCTGTCTCCGGGTCTTCCGGGTGCCGCTGCCGAGGCGCGACCAATGGCGGGGCCTGGCCGTGGTCTCCCTCGGCTGCGTCCTCGCCTTCCCGATCCTGACCACGCTCGCGCTCAAGACGTCGTCGACGGCGCATTCCGCGGTGGTGATCGGGCTGCTGCCGCTGGCCACCGCCGTCATCTCCTCGAAGCTGACCGGGAACCGGCCGTCCCGCCGGTTCTGGCTCGCCGCCGCGGTCGGCGCGAGCGCGGTCGTGGTGTTCACCGTCGCGCAGAGCGGCGGCGGACTGTCCACAGCGGACCTGTTCCTGTTCGGCGCGCTCGTGCTGTGCGCGTTCGGGTACGCCGAGGGCGGCAGGCTGGCCAGGGAGATGGCGGGCTGGCACGTGATCGCCTGGGCGCTGGTGATGGCGTTGCCGGTCACCGGCGCGTTCGCCGTCTTCGGGCTCGCGACCGAGCCGCTGCACGTCACCGGCGAAGGGATCGTCGGCCTGCTGTACGTCGCCCTGATCTCGCAGTTCGGCGGGTTTTTCGCCTGGTACCGGGGAATGGCGGAGATCGGCGTCGCACGGGCGAGCCAGTTGCAGCTCGCCCAGCCGCTGCTGACGCTGGTCTGGGCGGTCCTGTTGCTCGGTGAGCACCTCCCCGCCGCCGCTCCGGTGACCGCGCTGATCGTCGTCGCCTGCATCGTCGTGACCCAGCGGTCCCGTACCTAGGGCGTGTTTCACAAGTCATGTTCGCGGTCTTCGCGCCCAGGCGGCCCCTGACGGCACGGGCGGATGCGGCCGAGTACGACCCGGTACGAGGCCGATCCGCCCGCACCGTCAGGAACCACCTGGATCACGAAGCCCATCGAACAGACTTGTGAAACACGCCCTAGATCAACGTCGCGAATCCGCCAGACCGCGGTGCCCGCGCGGTGATGGGCTGGAGCACATGACCGCTTCGACCCTCGACACCTCCGCGCGGACCCCGCTGAAGGGATGGCTCGCCGTCCTCGCGGTGACGCTCGGGATCTTCTCCCTCGTCACCACGGAGATCCTGCCGATCGGCCTCCTGACCCCGATCGGCGAGGACTTCCGGATCACGCCGGGGACGGCGGGCCTGACCATGACCCTGCCGGGGTTCCTCGCCGCGCTCGCGGCCCCGGCGGTCACCGTCGCCGCCGGACGGCTCGACCGCCGGATCCTGCTGTGCGCGCTGATGGTGGTGCTGGCGCTGTCCGACGTCCTCGCGGCGACGGCACACGCGTACTGGGCCGTGCTGGTCTCGCGAGTCCTCGTCGGGCTGGTGATCGGCGCCTTCTGGGCGATCGGGTCCGGGCTCGCCGCCCGGCTCGTGGGCCCGGAACGCGCGGGCACGGCGACCGCGGTGATCTTCTCCGCCGTCCCGCTCGGCTCCGTGCTGGGCGTGCCCGCGGGCACCTTCCTCGGCGAACTTTTCGGCTGGCGGGCGGCTTTCGCCGTGATGGCGGTGTTCACGGCCGGTGTCCTCGCGGCGCTGGCGTTCGCCTTGCCCCCACTGCCGTCGGCGGGTGCGACCCGGCTGGGCGTCCTGCGCGAGATGACGAGGCAGCGGGCGACCCGGCTCGGGCTGCTCGTCACGGTGCTGGTCGTGCTCGCCCACTTCGGGACCTACACCTACGTCACGCCGCTCCTGCGCCAGGTGACGCAGGTGAGCCCGGAGCTGATCACCGTCTTCCTGTTCGTCTACGGCACCGCCGGGATCGCCGGCAACTTCGTGGCCGGCGCGGCGATCGCACGCGACCTCCGGCTGACCTTCCTCACCGCGGCGGGCCTGATCGGCGTGGTGACCTGCGCGTTGCCGTTCCTCGGCGGTACGAAACCGGGCGCGCTGGCACTGCTGGTGATCTGGGGTTTCGCCTACGGTGCCGTCCCGGTCTGTTCGGGAACGTGGTTCGCCAGGGCGGCTCCGCAGGCGCCCGAAGCGGCGTCGGTGCTGTTCACCTCGTCGTTCCAGGCGACCCTTTCGGCGGGCGCGCTGCTCGGCGGGCTGGTCGTCGACGCGGTGTCCGTCCCGGCCGTGATGGTCACCGGCGGCGTGGTCGCGCTGCTCGCGGTCGCGGTCCTCAGCCGAGCACGGTCAGCGTGACCAGCGCGGTGGTCCCGACCAGCAGGGTGGAGAGCAGCCCGAGCACCAGGGCACGGCCGCCGGTGCGGACGAGCGTGCCGATCCGGACCGCGCAGCCCAGCCCGAACAGCGCTCCGGCCAGCAGCAGCGTGCAGGCGACCTTGGCGACGTCGAGCGCGAGGCCCGGCACGATCCCGGTGCTGCGCAGGGCGGCCATCGCCAGGAAACCGAGAACGAACAACGGCACCAGCGGCGGCCGCTTGCCGTCGACGGGACGATTCCGTTCGTGCACGCCGACCGCGGCGACCATCGGGGCGAGCAGGACCACCCGGCTGAGCTTGATCACGATCGCGACCGCGATGGCGGCACTGCCCGCCGGGGTGGCCGCGGCGACGACCTGCGCGACCTCGTGCACGCTGAGTCCGGCCCATTCGCCGATACGGGCCGCGTCGAGTCGCAGCCAGCCGCCGATCAACGGGACCGCGGCGATGGCGAGCCCGCCGTAGAAGGTGACCAGCGCGACCGCGGTCGCGACGTCCGAGTCCTCGCGTTTCACCACGCCTTCCATCGCGGCGATGGCGGACGCGCCGCAGATCGAGAACCCGGTGGCGACCAGCATCGCCAGGCCGCGTGGTACGCCGAGGAGCCTGCCGAGGCCGATGGTGCCGAGGAACGTGATGCCGACCGTGAGCACGACGGCGAGCAGGGCCCCGGGGCCGAGCGCGAGGACGGCCGGGAGCGAGAGCTGGAGACCGAGCAGCACGACGCCGGCGCGAAGCAGCTTCTTGGTGATCCCGGCGATGGCCTTCCGGGTCTCCTCCGACACCGACGACAGCGAGCCGGTGAGGATGCCGAGCACGACGGCGATGGTGAGCGCGCTGACGACCGGGAAAGCGGTGCCGACCAGGTACGCGGCGGCCACTCCGGCGCCGGTGACGGCCAAGGCCGTGAGGTAGGGCTTCGTCGGTCTCGCGTGCGTGGTGCTCATGGTTCGAGCTTCGCCCGGCCGGCGTGCCCTCGGTAGCCGGGAATACCGGGGGTAGGTCATACACTTGGGCTATGACCACACCCGACCTGGACTCCCTGCGCCTGCTCGTGCTCGTGGACGAGCTCGGCAGTATCGGGCAGGCCGCGGCCAGCCTCGGGATCGCGCAGCCGTCCGCGAGCAAACGACTGTCCACAGTCGAGCGACGGCTGGGGCTGGTGCTGGTCGACCGTACGCGGCGCGGCTCCGCGCTCACCCCCGACGGCCGGGTCATCGCGGGCTGGGCGCATCGCGTGCTGTCCGAACTCGACGGTCTGCTCGACGGCGCCGAGGCGCTGCGCACCCAGCACGAGGCGCATCTGCGGGTCGCCGCGAGCATGACACTGGCCGAGTACCTGGTGCCGGGCTGGATCGGCGAGCTCAAACGCGGCGACCCCGGACTGTACCTCGGGCTGGAGGTCACCAACTCCGACCAGGCCGCCGAAATGGCACGCGAGGGCAAGGTCGATCTCGGCTTCGTCGAATCGCCCGGTTCGCTGCCCGGCCTCTCGTCCCGCCGGGTGGCGACCGACCGTCTCGTCCTCGTCGTGCCCGCGAGTCATCCGTGGGCGCGCAAACGCCGCCCGGTGACCGCGGCCGAGCTGGCGATCACGCCGCTCGTGGTGCGTGAACTCGGTTCCGGGACCAGGGAGACCGTGGACGCCGCACTGCGCAAGGCCGGGGTCGGCCCGGCGAAACCGTTGCTGGAACTGGGTTCCGCCTCCGCCGTCCGCAACGCGGTGATCGCGGGCGCCGGACCGGCGGTGATCAGCGAACTCGCCATCGCGCGGGACGTCGCCGACCGGCGGCTCGTCGCGGTCGCGGTGGACGGCGTCGACTTCGGCCGGGAGTTGCGCGCGGTGTGGCCCGCCGGGCGGCGGCTCGCCGGTCCGGCCGCGGAACTGCTGGGCATCGCCGTCCGGAATGCGAAATCCCGCTGATTCCCTTCATGTTTTCCGCGCGTGATACCTAAACTCCCGGCGCCGGGCTACCGACGATAGGGCGAAAGGGCGTCGATTTCCGGAAATGGGTACGGACCACTGATTCCGGTGGTCCGACGAAAGCGGAATGGTGAACTCCGGGTAACACGCCGGATGGCGTATCGGACGTTGGGACACCTGGTCGTTGACTGTTCTTTCCTGTAGGGGCAGGGAAAACCCGACCCCTTGGATGTCCCGCGTGTATCCGTAACGCTAAATTCTCGCGACGGACTTCGCGTTTCGCAAGGTCGGCGTACCGCCATCCGGTTCCTGTGAGCGGAAACCCTACTGTCGAGTATTGACGTGAAGCCTCGCCTGCGTTTAAGTACGCCCGGTAACCAAGTCACTCTTCCGTGTGCCGGAGGCTTCCCGTGGGTAAGTCGATTCGTGGCGCCGATGCCTCAACGTTGACCGGTACGGCGGATCTGCTCATCGCGATGCACCCTTTCGGTGTGGCGTCCGCGCGGTTCACCGCCGCGGCGGCGCGGGCCGGTGCGCTCGGTGTCCTCGACCTGACCAGCGGAAACCGGGCGGCCCGCGAAGAACTCGACCTGGCGGAGGGCTGGCTCGCGACCGGTTTCGGCGTCCGCGTCGCGGGACCGGTCGACCTTCCTTCGTCGGTGCACACGGTTCTGCTCGCCGCAGGCACGCCGCTGTCCACTGTGGACTTCGCGGGACGACGGGTGCTCGCTGAAGTCACGAGCCGGGACGAAGCCGCCCGAGCCGTCGCCGCCGGTGCGGACGGGCTCGTCGCCCGCGGCCACGAGGCGGGCGGCAGGGTCGGCGAACTCGGCACCTTCGTGTTCCTGCAGCAGTTGCTCGCCGATCCGGCGATCGGCGTCCCGGTCTGGGCGTACGGCGGGATCGGCGCGCACACCGCGGCCGCCGCGGTGGCCGGTGGCGCCGCCGGTGTCGTCCTCGACACGGCGTTCGCGTTGCTCCCCGAAGCGGAACTCCCGTCGGACGTCACGAGGGCACTGGAAGGCCTCGACGGTTCCGAGACCATTGTGGACGGTGGTGTCCGGCGGCTCCGCCGACGGCCGGTGGAAGCCGGGCAGGACGCCTTCCTGCCCGAGCGGTTCCGCGACCGCTGGGGAACCCTCCCGGCCGCGATCCACGGTATTCGCGCGTCGATCGCCGAGGGGCTCGCCGCTTCCGGCGACCCGTTGCCGCTCGCGCAGGGACCGATGACCCGGGTCAGCGACCAGCCCGAATTCGCGCGGGCCGTCGCCGCCGGGGGAGCGCTGCCGTTCCTGGCGCTGGCCTTGTCCGGTCCCGCGCGGACCCGCGAGATGCTCGAAGCGACCAAGGCGGCGCTGGGTGACGCGCCCTGGGGCGTCGGCGTGCTCGGATTCGCCGCCGAGGACGTCCGGGCCGCGCAGATCGAGGTGATCCGCGAGATCCGGCCGAGCCACGCCATCATCGCCGGCGGCCGTCCGGCGCAGGCGAAGGCGCTGGAAGAGGCAGGCATCTCGACGTTCCTGCACGTCCCGTCGCCGGGATTGCTGCGCCAGTTCCTCGAAGCGGGCGCGCGCAAATTCGTCTTCGAAGGTGCCGAATGCGGTGGGCACGTCGGGCCGAGGGCGAGTTTTCCCTTGTGGGAAGCCCAGATCGACGTGCTTCGCGAGTACGCGGCAGAGGTCGAGGTGTACTTCGCCGGTGGCGTCCACGACGAACGCTCGGCCGCGATGGTCACCGCCGCCGCGGCACCGCTGACCCGGCTCGGCGCGACGGTCGGCCTGCTGATGGGCACCGCGTACCTGTTCACCGAGGAGGCCGTCCGCGCGGGCGCCGTCCTGCCGTTGTTCCAGCGCCAGGTCGTCGAAGCCACGCGCACCGACCTGCTGGAGACCGCGCCGGGACACGCGACACGGTGCGTGCGTTCGGCGTTCACCACCGAATACGCGGAACTCAAACGCGCGCTGAAGGACGTACCCGATCGCGAGGCCTGGGACCGGCTGGAGAAGCTCAACGTCGGACGGCTTCGCCTGGCGAGCAAGGGAATCGAGCGGGTCGGGGACGCGCTCAACCCGGTCGGTGAGGACCGGCAGCTCGCCGAGGGCATGTTCATGGCGGGCGACGTCGCCGTGCTGCGGTCCGAGGTCACGACGATCGCCCGGTTGCACGAAGCCGTCGGCCCCGGGGCCCAGGAATTTCTCGCCGCCCGCGCCGCCGAACTGCTGAGCGTCCCGGACGACGAGCCCGCGCCGGAACCGCTCGACATCGCCATCGTGGGGATGGCCGGCGTCTTCCCGCAGGCCGGGGATCTCTCGGCGTTCTGGGCGAACATCCTGTCCGGAGCGGACTCCGTCACCGAGGTCCCGGCCCGGCGCTGGGATCCGGCGCTCTACTACGCGCCCGGCGGCGACGGCGAGAAGACGCCGTCACGCTGGGGCGGTTTCCTGCCGGAGATCCCGTTCGACCCGCTCGACCACGGTATCCCGCCCGCGTCGCTCGCGAGTATCGAACCCGTCCAGCTGCTGGCGCTGGAAGTGTCGCGGCGGGCGCTCGCCGACGCCGGATACGCGGAACGCGACTTCGACCGGTCCCGTACGTCGGTGGTCTTCGGCGCGGAAGCCGGGAGCGACCTGTCCAACGCGATGACCTTGCGGACCGTGCTCCCGTCCTACCTCGGCGAACTCCCCGCCGACCTCGACCGCCAGTTGCCGCGCCTGACCGAGGACTCGTTCCCCGGCGTACTCGCGAACGTCATCGCGGGCCGGGTCGCGAACCGGCTCGACCTCGGCGGCGCGAACTACACGGTCGACGCGGCGTGCGCCTCGTCGCTGACCGCCGTCGACGTCGCCTGCAAGGAACTCGTCACCGGCACGAGCGACCTCGTCCTGTGCGGCGGCGCCGACCTGCACAACGGCATCAACGACTACCTGTTGTTCTCCTCGGTGCACGCGCTTTCGCCGTCCGGCCGCTCGGCCACCTTCGACAGCGACGCGGACGGGATCGCGCTGGGCGAGGGCGTCGCGTGCGTCGTCCTGAAACGGCTGGCGGACGCCGAACGCGACGGCGACCGCGTGTACGCCGTCATCAAGGGCGTCGGCAGCGCCAGCGACGGCCGGGCACTCGGGCTCACCGCACCCCGTCCGGAGGGGCAGCACAACGCGCTGACCAGGGCGTATCGCAACGCCGGGATCTCTCCGTCGCGAGTCGGGCTCGTCGAAGCCCACGGCACCGGCACCGTCGTCGGCGACCGCACCGAACTCACCACCCTGACCGAGGTGTTCACCGAAGTGGGCGCCGAACCCGGCCGGTGCGCGCTCGGTTCGGTGAAATCCCAGATCGGGCACACGAAATGCGCCGCCGGGCTGGCCGGGTTGATCAAGGCGAGCCTTGCGCTGCACACAGGCGTCAAACCGCCGACGCTGCACTTGGCGAAGCCGAACCCGGCGTGGGACCCGGCGACCAGCCCGTTCGCGTTCCACACCGAGGCCCGGCCGTGGGCCGAGACCGAACGCGTCGCCGGGGTGAGCGCGTTCGGGTTCGGCGGCACGAACTTCCACGTCGTCCTCACCGCGTACGAAGGCGCCGTCCCACCCGCGAAAACCCTCGACGACTGGCCTGCCGAGCTCTTCCTGTTCGAGGGTGACAAGGACGCGCAGGATCTCCTGGCCGCCACGGGAC
Source organism: Amycolatopsis sp. WAC 04197 (assembly GCF_003947475.1). Taxonomy (NCBI): domain Bacteria; kingdom Bacillati; phylum Actinomycetota; class Actinomycetes; order Pseudonocardiales; family Pseudonocardiaceae; genus Amycolatopsis; species Amycolatopsis sp. WAC 04197. The sequence continues at coordinate 30,921 of NZ_QHJK01000019.1, forward strand.
AGGGTTGGCGGCTGCGTGATCTGGCGCTCGCCGCGTCGCGCCGGGCGGAAACCCGGGACGGACGGCCGAAGTTCGCCATTCTGGCGTCCACTGTGGACGAACTGGCGGGTTTGCTCCACCGTGCCATCGCGGGGGAGCGGGACGAGAACGCGGGAATCTTCGGTGCAGAAGAGGCGCCGCTGGGCGAGATCGCGTTCCTCTTCCCCGGGCAGGGCAGCCAGCGGCCGGGGATGTTCGCGGAGCTGTTCGTCGCGTTCCCCGAACTGCGGCGCTACCTCGCGCGCGGCGGGACCACGGTCGACGTCCTGTTCCCGCCCGCCGCGTTCGACGAGGCCGGACGCGAGGCTCAACGCGCCCGGCTGACCGACACCCGGGCCGCGCAACCCGCGCTCGGCATCGTCGGGCTCGCCGCGCACCACCTGCTGGGCACGGCCGGGGTCCGGCCTTCGATGGTGGCGGGGCACAGCTACGGCGAACTCGTCGCGCTGACCGTCGCCGGTGCGTTGAGTTCGGCTTCGCTGCTGGACCTCAGCCGGGCGCGGGCGGAGGCGATCCTCGGCGCGACCGGCACCGGCGACCCGGGAGCGATGGCGGCCGTCGCCGCGAACCCCGCCGACGTCGAAGAGGTGCTCGCCGCCGAGGGCCTGACCGGGACCGTTGTCACCGCAAACCGGAATTCGCCGAAACAGACGGTGATCTCCGGGCCGACGGACGCCGTCGGCCTGGCGGTGGACCGGCTCCGCGACCGCGGGATCGGGGCGAAATCCCTCCCGGTCGCGTGCGCGTTCCACAGCCCGTTGGTCGCCCCGGCGGAGCCGGAGTTCGCCCGTGTGCTCGGCACCGTCGCGGTCAGGGAACCGGAGATCCCGGTGTGGGCCAACCGGACCGCCGCTCCCTACCCGACCACTCCGGACGGGATCCGCGCCGGGCTGGCCGCGCAGATCGGCGCACCGGTGCGGTTCGCCGACCAGATCGAGGCCATGTACGCGGCGGGCGCCCGGACGTTCGTCGAAGCGGGCCCCGGCTCGGTCCTCGCCCGGCTCGTCGATGCCGTACTCGACGGCCGTCCACATCGGACGGTCACCCTCGAAGGCGGCCGCCGCACCGGGATCCCCGGCTTCCTCGCCGCGTTGGCGAGGCTGGCGGTCGCCGGCGCGGACGTCCGCACCGGCCGGTTGTTCACCGGCCGCGCGGGCACGGACGCGCTGTCCGCACGGCCGCCGAAGAAGGCGGGATGGACCGTCGACGGACACCTCGTCCGCACCGCCGACGGCGAGATCCCCGCCACCGCCCTGCACCCAGCCCAGCGAATCCCCACGGAGGCGATCGTGACTTCCCGGCCCGGCACCGACGGCGGTGAGGCGCTCATCTCGGAGTTCCTCCGCACCAGCCGCGAGATGATCGCCGCGCAACGGGACGTCCTGCTCGGCTACCTCGGCACCGATCCCGGTGTGCCGCCGCCCGCGCCCGTCGTCGTCGCCTCGGTACCCGAGCCCGCGCGTGTCGAGATCGTGCCCGAACGCTCTGTCTTCGACACCGTCGTCGAGGTGATCGGCGAGCGGACCGGCTATCCGGTGGACATGATCGAGCCGGAGCTGGACCTGGAAGCGGATCTGAGCGTCGATTCGATCAAACGGGCCGAGATCGCCGGGGAACTCGCGACCCGGCTGGGCCTGACAGACGGCGATCCCGAGGTCCTCGCCAAGGCCCGGACGGCGGCTGAACTCGCCGATCTGCTCGGCGGCGTTCCTTCCGGTGACCAGCCCGCCGAAGAGGGCGGCGCCGTCGTGGTGGCGCCGAAGCGCTACCTGATGCGGGAATTCGATCTCGCCGACGCCGCTCCCGCCGACGAAGAACTCGCCGGGCTCCGTTTCGCCGTCATCGGTGAAGGTCAGGTCGCCGAGATGCTCACCGCCCGGCTCGCCGGGTACGGCGCCGAAACCGAACTGGTCCAAGGCGTACCGGAGCACGGCGCGGACGGCGTGTTCCACCTGTCGCCGTCGTTCCCCGACGATTTCCCGCTGTACCAAGCGGTCTTGGCGCGAGGTCCGCGCTGGCTCATCGCGAACGGCCCCGCCGACGGTGCCCGCGGCTTCTTCCGGACGGTGGCCAGGGAGTATCCGGACACGGTCGCCCGCGTGGTGGAGCAGCATCCGGAATCCACTGTGGACGAACAGGTGGAGACCCTGCTCGCCGAGCTGTCCACCGGGGACTGGGAGGCGGTCGTCGTCCGCCGCGGTGGCGCGCGGCGTGGTCTGCGGATGACGGAGGAGGGCCTCGGTCTGCTCGGCAGCACGGGCGCCGGTCCGGCCGGAGACGGCACGGCCGAGGCCGAAGCGCTCGGCCTGGACCGGGACTCGGTCGTCCTCCTGGTCGGCGGGGCGAAGGGCATCACCGCCCGGCTGGCCACCACGCTGGCCTCCGCGTCGCGGTGCCGTATCGAACTGTTCGGCCGCACCGCCGTGCCCATCGACGGCGAGGAACCGGGGATCGCGACCGCGACGACGACGGAAGAGCTGCGTGCCGCCCTGATCGGGAGCGGACTGACCAAACCGGCGGAGATCGAGCGGACCATCCGGCTCATCGAGTCCGAACGCGAGGTCCGCGGAACGCTGCGGCGGATCCGCGACCTCGGCAGCCCGGTGCGGTACCACTCGGTGGACATGCTCGACGCGGAGGCCGTGCACCGCGCGGTCAAGGAGATCCACGCCGAACACGGCAGGCTCGACGGCATCGTCTACGCGGCGGGCGTCATCGAGGACAAGCTGATCGCCGAGAAGGACCCGGCGTCCTTCGACCGGGTCTTCGCCACCAAGGTCGAAGGGGCGAGCACGCTGCTCGCGGCGGCCGGTGAACTGCCGGAGGCGCCGAAGTTCGCCGTCCTGTTCGGCAGTATCGCCGCGACCTTGGGCAACCGCGGCCAGGCCGACTACGCGGCGGCGAACGACGCGCTGGAGGCGCTCGGCCACCGTTGGTCCACTGTGTACGGACGTCGTGGGCTCACCGTCCATTGGGGACCGTGGGCGCCCACCGGGGTGAACAACGGGATGGTCTCCCCGGAGCTGATGCGGGACTACGCCCGGCGCGGGATCGAGCTGATCGACCCCGAGGAAGGCACCTTGAGCCTGCTGCGCGAACTGGCGTGGGGCGACGCGGCCCTCACGTCCGTCACCTACACCGCGTCGGGGTGGTGACCGGTGGCCGAAACGCCCCCGATCGCGATCGTCGGGATGTCGGTGCTGTTCCCGGGCGCCCCCGACCTCGACACCTACTGGCGCAACATCGTCGACGGCGTCGACGCGATCACCGAAGTCCCGGCCGACCGCTGGGATCCGGGGTTCTACCAGCCCGACGCCGAACCACGGGCGGACCGGATCTACTGCCATCGCGGCGGTTTCGTCGGTGAACTGGCCGAAGTGGCCGTCACCGGTTTCGGCGTGATGCCGTCGTCGGTCCCCGGTACCGAACCCGATCAGCTGATCGCGCTGCGGGTGGCCGCGCAGGCCATCGCCGACGCGGGCGGGGAGCACCGGCTGCCCGCCGACCGGCAGCGGACCGGCGTCATCCTCGGCCGCGGCGGCTATCTGACGCCCGGTCTGGTGCGGCTGGACCAGCGGGTGCGCACGGCCACCCAGGTCGTCCGCACCCTCGGCGAACTGATGCCCGAACTCGGCGGCGAGCGGCTGGAGGAACTCCGCCGGGCCTTCACCGACCGGCTCGGTCCCGAAGCCCCCGACGCCGCGATCGGGCTCGTGCCCAACCTCGCCGCGTCGCGGCTGGCGAACCGGCTCGACCTGCGCGGACCCGCGTACACCGTGGACGCCGCCTGCGCCTCGTCGCTCGTCGCCGTCGACCACGCCGTTCGCGAACTGGCGACCGGGCGATGCGACGTTGTACTGGCCGGTGGCGTGCACCATTGCCACGACGTCACCTTTTGGAGCGTGTTCTCCCAGCTCGGTGCGCTGTCGCGAAGCCAGCGGATCCGGCCGTTCCACGAGGACGCGGACGGGGTTCTGATCGGCGAGGGCACCGGGATCGTCGTGCTCAAACGGCTCGCGGACGCCGAACGGGACGGCGACCGGGTCTACGCCGTCGTCACGGGGACCGGTGTGGCGAGCGACGGCCGGACCGCCGGACTGTCCACTCCGGACACCGCCGGTCAGGTCCGCGCGGTGCGGCAGGCCTGGAACGCGGCGGGAATCGACCCCGTCACGATCGGTCTGCTCGAAGCGCACGGGACCGCCACCCCGGCGGGCGACGCGGCCGAACTGGCGACGATCGCGGAGGTCTTCGGGCAGGAGGACGAGCCGACGGCGGTGCTCGGCTCGGTCAAGTCGATGATCGGGCACACCATGCCCGCGGCGGGCGTCGCCGGACTCGTCAAGGCCGCTTTGGCCGTGTACCACGGAGTTCTGCCGCCGACCCTGCACTGCGAGAACCCGCATCCGGCGCTGGCGGCGACCCGGTTCGAGACGCTCGGCGCCGCGAAGACCTGGGAGACCGACGACCGGCGGCCGGTGCGGCGGGCGGGGGTCAACGCGTTCGGCTTCGGCGGGATCAACGCCCACGTGGTCCTGGAGCAGGCCGCGACCCGGCCCGCCGTCGAGGTCTCCGAGCCCGAACGGCTCCTGCGGCTCTCGGCACCGACCGTCGCCGAGATGGGCTGTCTGCTCGAGCACGACGACGTCCTGAGAGAGAGTGGCACCGGTCGCGGCCAGGTCCGGCTCGGGCTCGTCGACCCGACGCCCAAGCGGCTGAACCTGGCCAGGAAAGTGGTGGCGAAGGGCAGACCCTGGCGTGGCCGGAACGATCTCTGGTTCGTTCCGGAACCGCTGCTCGGCACGGGCGGGGGCAAGCTCGCGTTCGTCTTCCCCGGGCTGGAGAACGACTTTGAGGCGCACGCCGACGACATCGCCCGGCATTTCGGTATCCGCTGGGAAACGCCGGACGTCACCATCGGCGACGTCGGCAGGCACGGCAAGGGCGTGTTCCAGCTGGGCAGACTCCTCGACACGGCGTTGCGCAGGCTGCGCGTCACCCCGGACGCGCTCGCCGGGCACAGCCTGGGGGAGTGGACCGCCATGGCCGTCGCCGGGATCCACGCCGACACCGAGGTGGACGCCTTCCTGGCCGGCTTCGATCCCGACGCGCTCAAGGTACCGGGGCTGGCCTTCGCGGTGATCGGCGCGGCCGCCCCCGTGGTCACCGAAGTCCTCAAAGGACAGTCCGAAGTGGTCCTTTCCCACGACAACGCGCCCAATCAGGCGATGATCTGCGGGCCGGCGGAGGCCGTCGACGGGTTCGTGCGCGAATTCCGCGCGGACGGCGTGATCTCCCAGGTGCTCCCGTTCCGGTCCGGCTTCCACACGCCGATGCTCGCCCCGTATCTCGGCCCGATCCGTGAGGCCGCCGAACGCTACACGCTGCATCCGGCGAAACTCCCGGTCTGGTCCGCCACGACCGGAAAACCCTACCCGGCGGCCGCCGCGGAAGTACGGGACCTGTTCGTCCGGCACCTGCTGGAACCGGTGCGATTCCGCGGTCTCGTGGAGAACCTGTACGCGGCCGGATTCCGCGCGTTCGTGCAGACGGGCGCGGGGCAGCTCGGGTCGCTGATCGGGAACACCTTGCACGATCGCGAACATCTCGTCGTCGCCGCGCATTCCGCGCACCGGTCCGGTCTTCCGCAACTGCTGCGGACCGCGACGGCCTTGTGGGCCGACGGCGCCGATCCGGCGTTCGAACTCCTGCCGGGCCAACGCGGCGCGAAACGCGGCCGGACGATCCGGCTCGACCTCGGCGGCGCGCTCGTGTCGCTCGACGAACGCGTCCGGCACGGGTTCCGCCCGTCGGGCGCCGGTACGTCCACTTTGGACAAGATCGGGAAACGGAACCCGCTGGCAGCCGAATTCTCCGGGTTGCTGGCCGACACCGCCGGCCTGGCGGCCGAACTGTTCGCCGCCAGGCCGGCGCCCCGGATCCGGCCGTCGCGCACCGAACTCCACGTCTCCGTCGAGACGATGCCGTATCTGCTCGACCACTGCTTCTTCAAACAACCGCCCGGTGCGGATCCCGCCGACTCGTGGCCGGTCGTCCCCGCGACGACGGTGATCGGGCATCTGATGGACTTCGCCGAGCAGGCCGCGCCGGGCCGTCGCGCGGTCGCGCTGGAGGACGTCCGGCTGAACCAGTGGATCGCCGCGATCCCCGCGCTGGACGTACCGGTGACCGTGGTGCCGCAAGGCCCTTCCCGGGCCGGGGTCTCCCTCGGCGACTACTCCAGGGCCGTCGTCGATCTGGACGCCGCGTTCCCCGCCGCTCCGCCCGGGCCGTGGACGTTCCCGGCCTCGCGCGAACGGAAGCCGGACTTGCGCGCCGAGCAGCTCTACACCGAGCGCTGGATGTTCCACGGGCCGAGGTTCCAGGGCGTCGAGGAACTGGTCGCGGTCGGGGACCGCCACGTGCGCGGAGTGCTGCGGACCCCGGACGCGCCGGGGGCGCTGCTGGACAACGCCGGTCAGCTGCTCGGGTACTGGATCATGTCGCGGCTGCCCGCCAGGACCACGGTTTTCCCGGTGGGGATGCGGCGGATCCGGTTCTACGGCGAACATCCCTTACCGGGGGACCGGGTCGACTGCGTCGTCCGCATCGTGTCGGTGACCGACGCGGAACTCGAAGCGGACGTCCAGCTGATCCGCGGTGGCCGGGTCTGGGCCGAGGTCGAGGGCTGGCGTGATCGCCGGTTCGACAGCAACCCGGTGATCCGGGCGATGGACCGGCGGCCCGAGCGGGCCACGCTGTCCGAGGCACGCCCCGGCGGCTGGGCACTGGTCCGCGAGCAATGGCCGGATCTGGCCACCCGCGAGCTGATCATGCGGAACGTGCTCGCCGGGGAGGAAAGACAGGCGTACACCGGCCAGTCCCCGCGCCGGAGACGGGCCTGGCTGCTCGGCAGGATCGCGGCGAAGGACGCCATCCGGCGTCTCTTGTGGACAGACGGCGCGGGCGACATCTTCCCGGCCGAACTGCGGATCGGGAACGACTCGTCGGGGGCGCCGACCGTCTCGGGCGCCTATGGGAGAAGCCTGCCGGAGCTCACCGTCTCGATCGCCCATCGGGACGCGCTCGGCGTCGCCATCGCCCGGCGAGAGCCCTGCGGGATCGACATCGAAGCCGTCGAAGACCGGCCGGAGAGCACGGTCGCCGCTGCTCTCGGCCCGGCGGAACGTGCCCTGCTCGGCGAGCCGGAAGCGGTGTGGTTCACCAGATTCTGGGCCGCCAAGGAGGCCGTCGCGAAACGGCTCCGCACCGGTTTGCGCGGTGATCCGCGCGCTTTCGCCGTCGTCGGCGCGGACGACGGGCGGCTCACCGTGGAGGTGGGCGGTGCCCGGTATCCGGTGTGGCACACCACGATCACCACACCGCTGACGGATTACGTCGTGGCTTGGACGGAGAACGAAGAATGACCACCGAAACCGCGGCGGCCGGGACCGTACTGGCCGACCTCACCGTGATGCTGCGAGAACTGCTCGAGGAGTACGGGCTGGACGACGCCGAGATCGGCCGGGACACGAAGTTCCACGACGACCTCGAACTGGAGAGCATCGACCTCGTGACGCTGTCCGGCCGGCTGCGCGACCACTACGGCGACAAGGTCAACTTCGCCGAGTTCATCGCGGAACGCGAACTGGACGAGATCATCGCGCTGACCGTCGGCGAACTGGTCGACCACGTGGTCGCGTCCCTGGCGGGGAAGGCCTGAGCATGGCGAAGGTCAAGGTCGGCGACCTCGACGTCCACGTGCAGCGGCTGGGTCCGCCGGACGGCACGGCGCCGGTCGTGGTGTTCGTCCACGGCCTCCTCACCGACAGCCTGGCGAGCTACTACTTCACGCTCGGGCCCGCCTTCGCCGCGCAAGGCATCGATGTCGTCATGTACGACCTTCGCGGGCACGGCCGCACGACGAGGCCCGCCACCGGCTACCGGCTGGAGGAGTTCGTCGCCGACCTGGAGGGCCTGCTCACCGAGCTCGGGATCGACTGGCCGGTGCACGTGGTCGGGAACTCCTTCGGTGGCTCGATCGCGTTCGGGCTCGCGGCATCGCGTCCCGAACGCGTCGCCAGCGTCGTCGCCATCGAGGCGGAGCCACCGGTGCGGGCGTGGGCCGGGCACATGGCCGAAGGGCTCGCCGACGCGAAGAACCGGCTCGCGCACGACGAGGTGATCGGCTGGATCGCCGAGAACCACGGCGCGCACACCGCCCGGCTGTCGAAATCCGCGTACAAGATCCTCGCGGCCACCACGCTGGCGGAGGACATCCCGCTGAGCCGGACCATCGACGACGACCTCAAGGCCGTCCGCTGCCCGGTGTTCGCGCTGTTCGGCGACCAGTCGGGGCTTTCGGCGCAGGTCCCGGACCTGGAGGCGAACCTCGGCCGCTGCCGCACCGTCGTCCTGCCGGACCAAGGACATTCGGTGCTCGTCGAGCGCACCGCGGAGACGTCGGAACTGATCCTGGGCTGGGTCCGCGAACACTCGTGCGAAACGGTGGCCTGAGTGGGCAGATTCCTCTTCGTCACCCCGCCGCTGACCGGGCACGTGAACCCCGCGGCCGGGGTCGCGGCCGCCCTCACCGCACGTGGGCACGAGGTCGCCTGGGCGGGGCGGCCGGAGGTCATCCGTCGGCTCGCCGGCGACGGTGCCGTCGTGTTCCCGTGCGCGATCCCGCGCCGCCTGCCCGAACGCGACGCGAGCCTCAAGGGACCGGCGGCGTTCCGGTTCCTGTGGGCGGAGTTCCTGATCCCGCTGGCCGAGGCGATGGCGCCCGGGGTCCGCGCCGCGATCGGCCGGTTCCGCCCGCAGGTGGTGGTCGCCGACCAGCAGGCCGTCGCGGGCGGTCTCGTCGCCGACGGGCTCGGCCTGCCGTGGGTCACCTCCGCGACGACGTCCGCAGAACTCGTCGATCCCCTGGCCGGGCTCCCCAAGGTGGCGGCCTGGCTCGACGACCTCCTCGACGGCCTGCGCGCGCGGATCGACGGCGGCCCCGCCGACCCCCGGATGTCGCCGCACGGCGTGCTCGCGTTCACCACCCGGGAGCTGCTCGGCCCGGCCGCGCTGCCGAGCCGGGTCCGGCTGGTCGGGCCGTCCATCGGCGGGCGCGCGCCCACCGGCGGCTTCCCATGGGACCGGCTCGACCCGGCGGTGCCCGCCGTGTTCGTCACGCTCGGCACCGCGAACGCCGACGCCGCCGGGGACTTCCTCCGCGCGGCCGCCCAGGGACTCTCCGGCGTCGACGGGATCCAGACCGTCATCGCCGATCCAGGCGGTGCCGTGGGTCCGGTGGGGGACACGGTGCTCGTGGTGCCACAGGTGCCCCAGATGGCACTTCTGGCCCGCGTGGACGCCGTCGTCTGCCACGGCGGGCACAACACCGTCTGCGAGAGCCTGTGGCATGGAGTGCCGCTCGTGGTCGCGCCGATCCGGGACGATCAGCCGATCATCGCCGGTCAGGTCGTCGACGCGGGCGCCGGTGTCCGGCTGCGGTTCGGCAAGGCGAAACCCGAACGGATCGCGGCCGCCGTGACGAAGGTGCTGGGCGATCCGGGGTACCGGTCGGCCGCCGAGAAGGTGGGCGCCTCGTTCCGGGAGGCGGGCGGGGCCGCGACGGCGGCGGACCATCTGGAGGATCTCCTCGCCTAGGAGATCGCGGCCGAGACCTCGTGCAGCAACCGTCCGGCGTCCTCACCCCAGCGGGAGACGATGACTAGGTCGCGTTCGGGATCGACCCACAGCAGGTGCCTGCCGCCGTTCCCGCGGGCACACCGGCCGCTCGGCGGAGCGGCCGGGAAGACCCGCCGACGGTCGTTGAGCCACCAGAGGTAGCCGTAATCCGGGTTGTGGGCGCACGGGCTCCAGGTGCGCTCGATCCACTCGCGGCTGAGCAGACGGCGGCCGTGGTGCTCGCCGTCGCGAAGGTAGAGCGAGCCGAGCAGGGCGAGGTCGCCGGCGGAGATCCACAGGCCGCCTCCCCAATGCGCTCCGCCGCTGACGACTGGAACGGTTTCACCGTCGATGTCGGTCGTCGCACCGCGGTAGCCGTGCCACGACCAGGTCGCGGACGCGCCCATCGGCCCGAGGACGCCGTCCCGCAGCACCGAGGGCAGCGACCGGCCGAACAGGCGGGTGAGCGCGAGGCAGAGCAGATTCACCCGGACGTCGTTGTACGCCCATCCGGCGCCCGGCGGGGCGTCCGGCGGCGCGCTGCCCGGACCGAGGCTCCCGGCGTCCGCCCACGCCGGTTTGCCCCAGAGCTCACCGTCCCATTGACTGGTCTGCTGCAGCAGGTGGTGCCAGGTGATCGCGCTCGGGCCGGCCAGCTCGGGCATGGCGAGGGTGTCGGTCACCGGCTGGTGGACGTCCGGGATCAGGCCGGCGTCGAAAGCGAGGCCCGCGACGGTCGACACGACACTTTTGGTGGCGCTGAACGCCATTTCCGGCACCTCGGGATCACCCCAGGACACGACGCGTTCCCCGCGGTGGACGACCACCCCGCTCGCCCCGGAGCCGGGCAGCGCCGGCCCGATCACCTCGCGGTGGGAAACATCGGCCACCTGGGATTCCAGATAGCGGTCCATGTCCTCGATACCCGGCGTGACCCGCGCCCGCTGCGCCGCCGCGGCGGCATGGACGGCGGCGAGATTCATCGGAGCCCCCTTCACTCACGGTGGCCAGGGTCCTCTACTCGACCAGCCCTTGAAAAGCCCGCGTGTAGGGACTCTCCTGGAGGGGTACCAGCCTTCAGAAGGTGTGTCCTCGTGCTGGGAGTCGCCATGACCGCCGTGAAGCCCTCTCCGCGACCGGAGGCCGTCCGCTTCGGCGGGCGGATCCGTGCCCCCAAGGGGAGTGTGTTCCTCGGCGTCGTCCGCACCACCGACCACAAGACGATCGGCGTGCTCTACCTGAGCACCTCGTTCGCGTTCTTCCTCATCGGCGGCTTCATGGCGCTGCTGATGCGCGGCGAGCTCGGCAGGCCGGGTATGCAGTTCCTGTCGCAGGAGCAGTACAACCAGCTGTTCACCATGCACGGCCTGATCATGCTGCTGCTGTACGCGACGCCGAATCTCTTCGCCTTCGCCAACTACATTCTCCCGCTGCAGATCGGTTCGCCGGACGTCGCCTTCCCGCGGCTGAACGCGTTCTCCTACTGGCTCTACCTCTTCGGCGGGCTGATGGTGCTCAGCTCGTTCCTGACGCCGAGCGGCGCGCCCGACTTCGGGTGGACGATGTACACGCCGCTGTCCAACGCCGCGCACACGCCGGGCGTCGGCGCCGATCTGGTGATCATGGGCCTGATCGTGTCCGGGCTCGGGACGATCCTCGGCGCGGTCAACATGGTCACCACGATCCTCTGCCTGCGCGCGCCCGGGATGACCATGTGGCGGCTGCCGTTGTTCACCTGGAACATCCTGTTCACCACCATCCTGATCCTGGCGGTCTTCCCGATCCTCACCGCGGCGCTGTTCGGGCTGGAGGCCGACCGGCGGCTCGGCGCGCACGTCTTCGATCCGGCCAACGGCGGGGCGATCCTGTTCCAGCACCTGTTCTGGTTCTTCGGGCATCCCGAGGTGTACATCGTCGCGTTGCCGTATTTCGGGATCATCACCGAGATCGTGCCGGTGTTCAGCCGGAAACCGTTGTTCGGCTACAAACTCATGGTGTTCGCGACGATCGCGATCACCGCGCTGTCGTTCGCCGTGTGGGCGCACCACATGTTCGCCACCGGCGCGGTGCTGCTGCCGTTCTTCTCCATCATGACCTTCCTGATCGCGGTGCCGACCGGGATCAAGTTCTTCAACTGGATCGGCACCATGTGGAAGGGGCAGCTCACCTTCGAGTCGCCGATGCTGTGGTCGATCGGGTTCATGGTGACGTTTTTGCTCGGCGGGCTGACCGGGATCATCCTCGCCGCGCCACCGCTGGACTTCCACATCCACGACACCTATTTCGTGGTGGCGCACTTCCATTACGTGCTGTTCGGCACCATCGTGTTCGCCACCTTCGCCGGGATCTACTTCTGGTTCCCCAAGATGACCGGGCGGATGCTCGACGAGCGGCTCGCGAAGCTCCATTTCTGGACCACGTTCATCGGCTTCCACATGACGTTCCTCGTCCAGCACTGGCTCGGCAACGAAGGAATGCCGCGCCGCTACGCCGATTACCTGAGCACGGACGGATTCACCCTGCTGCACACCATTTCCACGATCGGCGCGTTCCTGCTGGGCGCGTCGGTGCTGCCGTTCCTCTGGAACGTCGTCCGCAGCCACCGGTTCGGGGAGGTCGTCGAAGTCGACGACCCGTGGGGACACGGGAACTCCCTGGAGTGGGCGACGACCTGTCCGCCACCCCGGCACAACTTCTTCGATCTGCCGAGGATCCGGTCGGAACGGCCGGCGTTCGAACTCCACTACCCGCACATGATCGCCCGGATGCGCGCCGAGGGGCATACGACCCCGTTCCAGCGCCGCGACCAGTCCGCCCCGTCGGAAGTGGTGGCGGACAAGGCACTGAAGGACGACGACACCGCCTGAGGCGAGGGAATGAGGTACCGCGCATGATTTCGATGGACGTCGAGGGGATGGCAGTCCTGGCCCCGGAAGCGGCACCGGTGATGTTGCTGCGGGAACGGGAGGGCGAACGCCGCTGGCTGGCGATCACGATCGGCGGCCCGGAGGCGAGCGCGGTGGCGCTCGCGCAGGAACGGATCCGGCTGCCGCGGCCCGGCACGATCGAACTGATCGGCCAGGTCGTCGAGTCGTTCGGGCACCGGGTCACCGGAGTGCAGGTCACCGCGCTGCGGGACGGCATCTTCTTCGCCGACCTGGTACTCGATTCCGGGATCCGCGTTTCGGCCCGGCCTAGTGACGCGGTCGCGATCGGGTTGCGGGCCGGGGTCGGGATCGAGGTGGCGGACGCGGTGCTGGAGGTCGCTTCGGTGCGGGTCGAGATCGTGGGAGCCGGGCCCGACTCCGAACTGCCGTCGGTGCCGTCCGACCCGGCCGCGCAGGAACGGGAGGTCGAGGAGTTCCGGGCGGCGCTGGACAAGATCGCGCCCGAGGACTTCGGGGATCAGCCGCCCACCGACTAACCTGCCCCGGATGTCATGAAAGGGTCGTTCAGGACATTTTTCGTCCTGAACGACCCTTTCATGACATTCCGGAAGGGGCGACGGCTACTGCTTCGCCAGGCCCGCTTCGATCGCTTCGATGATGCGCGGCCGCATCTCGGCGGCGCTGATGATCGCGTCCACCGAACCGACCTTCACCGCGCGCTCGATGCTGTGCACGCCGTCGAACTCGGACGCGACCGCGCCCAGCTTCTCGGCCCGCACCGACGACTGGACCTCGGCCAGCTCCGCGGCCAGCGCGGCACGTTCGGCACCCACCGCCCCGCTGAGCTTCTCGGTGAGCGACCGCACCCGCTGATCCGCCGCGGTCCGCGCGTTGACCTCACCGGCGAACACGACCGCCGCGGCGGGCGCCCCGCCGAGCACGGAGGCGAACGAGCCTTCCAGCGCCAGCACCGTCATGTTCGGGTTCAGCGCCTTCGAGAAGACCACGAACGCGCCGCCGTGGTACCGCGAGATCACGGTGAACACGATCGGGCCCTCGAAGTTGACGATCGCCCGGCCGATCTCCGCGCCGTACTCCAGCTGCAGCTTCCGCATCGACTCCGGCGAGCCGTCGAAACCGGACAGGTTCGCCAGCACCACCAGCGGCCGGTTGCCGCTGGCCGCGTTGATCGCCCGCGCCGCCTTCTTCGACGACCGCGGGAACAGCGTGCCCGCGGTGTAGGTGTCCGGGCCGTCGGTGGGCGGGAAGCCGCGGCGCGGCACCGAACGCGACTCGATACCGAGCAGGCACACCGGCCGCCCGCCGAGGTGCACGTCCTGCACGGCCGCGGTCTCCGCGTCGGCCATACCCGGCCAGCGTTCCAGCACCGGGTGGTCCTGATCCGACAGCGCGCGCATCACGGTGCGGATGTCGAACGGCTTCTTGCGGTCCGGGTTGGCCTCCCGCGAGAAGATCTGGCCGACCGTGGTGAAGTCGCTGTCGACGGCCGCGTGCGGGAACGACGAGATGTCCCGGTCGATCGGGTCGTTCGTGACCGCCTTGCGCGGACCGGGCTCGCCCGGCGCCACGTAGGTGTGGTCGTAGTGCGACATCAGCACGTCGCGCGCCGCGGCGAGGTTCGGCGCCCAGTACTGCGCCTGGCCGTTCGGGCCCATGACACGGTCGTAGCCGCCGATGCCGAAGTTGTCCTCGGCCGAGACACCACCGGAGAAGTCGAGGGACTGCTTACCGGTCAGCACCATCGCGGAATCCGGCGTCATCACCAGGATTCCCTTGGTGTGCATGAGCATCGTCGCTTCGGCGTTCCAGTACGGCTGGGCGCCGACGTTGATCCCGGCGACCACGATGTTGATCTCGCCGCCGTTCTGGGTGAAGTGCACGATCCGCTTGAGCGCGGCCGCGACCCAGTCCATGTTCTCGGTACCGGACTCCATCGAGATCCGGGCGCCGGCCGAGAGCGCGTACCACTCCAGCGGGACCCTCAGTCGCTCGGCGAGGTCCAGCGCCGCGATCACTCGCGAACACTCCGGCTCCGACAGCGCGCCGAGCGCCTTCGTCGGGTCGCCCAGCAGCACCACGCGTTTGACGCCCTCGGGGTGACGTTCGGTCGGCGTGGTGACCACACCGGCGACGATCGCCGCCTTGTTGCGGCCCTTCTTCCGGTCGACCGGGACGAGGGTGTTCGTGTCGTCCATGTCGTACTCGGTGAACGAACCGAGCATCTCGGTCAGCTCGTACGGGTACACGGTGTCGCGGCGACGGGCGCGCAGCACGTTCTGGCGGTAGTCGTCGAGCGGGAGGATCGGCTCGGTCGTGGGCTCGGAAAGCGACATCTGCACGCCGCCGCTCACGTCGTAGCCGATGCGCACGGCGACCTCTTTGACCTCGCCGGTGGCGCGATCGCGCTGCCTGCCGAGGAACTGGACCTCTTCGAGGCCCGCGCCCGCCGTCGACGGCTGCACGCGCTGGGCGACCGTGTCGAGCTCCTCACCGGTGAGCTCACTGGTCGGCCACACGTACAGCATGATCCGGTTGGTGTCGAAGCGCTTCTTCGGCGGAAGCTTCGCCTGCACCTCGCGGATCGCGTCGAGGCAGCCCGCCAGCGTGCCTTCGACCGCGGGCAGGGCCAGCAGCTTGCCGTCGTTGTCCCGCAACGGGGTCAGGTCACGGACCTGGGCGAGCGCGACCAGTCGCTGATCCGACGGGTTCATCGGCGAGACACACTTGAACAGGTAGACGTCCTCGTCACCCGACGGCAGTCGCGTGAGGTCGAAGTTCGCCAGCCGCTGCAACTGCATCCGCTGGGCGATCAGCGGGTGCAGACCGCGGATCAGCCGTTCTTCGCTGAATCCGGTCGAGGACGGGCGGAAGGTGAAGTGGTGGTGCATCACCGCGCCGCCGTGCCCGGCGACCGTGGTGGTGATGCGCCGGACCCGGCTCGGCAACGCCCCAGAGGTGAGGACCTCGCGCAGCCCCGCGGCCATCGCGTCGTCGTCGGCCGACTCGTCGTCCCACGTCAGGTAGAGGTCCGCCTCGACGTCGGTGTCGGCGGGCAGCTGAGCGGCGAGATCGGCGACCGCCTTGATCGCCCCGGGCAGCCCGGCGCGGTCGACGGCGGTGGTGACCATGTGGAACCGCTCGTTCGCGTCGGCGTAGTCACCGGTGACGAAGGTGCATCCGCCGACGGTCACCTGCTGGACGCCGGTGAGCGCGCGGTTGCCGTAGTAGCGGCGGCTCAGCACCTCCAGCAGCGGGCTGTGATCGGTGCCGGGGCGGCCGATCCGCTGTCCGAGCAGGCGGACCAGCGGCTGGGCGCTGGCCAGCATGCTCGCGATCCGCTCGGCGCGGTCCGGCGAATCCGGGTGCCGGTCGAGGTGCCGCAGGTGTTTGCGGACCTCGCTGTACGCCTCGGCGCGGGTGCGGCGCAGCAGCGGCTGGGCGAACCAGCGGAACACGACGCTGCGCGCCAGGTCGCCGACGACCGGGAAGCGGAGCTGGGTGGCGGCGATGAGCTGCTCCAGCGCCTTGCCCGCCGGCTCGCGCATCGACTCGAACGGCTGCGGCTCGGTGAGCCACTGCCGCAGCAGCGCGGTGACGATCGCGACGTCGGACGAGGTCCGCTGCTGGGCGAGGAAGATGCGGAAGACCGCTTCCTCCAGCTCCGGCGTGCGCTCCAGATCCTTGATGCCGTAGTGCGCCAGCACCTTCTTGAGCTTGTTCTGGAACGACTCCGACAGCCCGGCGCGTTCGACGTCGAGGCTCTGCAGGTAGGTGTGGAAGAACTCGCGGGCGCTGTGCACCCGGGTGTCCGCCTTGACGTCCTCGCGCATCGGCTTGTTGCGCATCAGCTCGGACAGGTCGGCGAACACGGTCAGCAGTTCGACCTCGCCCTCCAACGGGCGGTCGCCGTTGCCCTCCAGTTCGGCGCGGGCGGCCAGGTACGCGCTGAGCGTGCGGCGCTCGTCGTGCGGGTCGACGTCGAAGCCCAGCAGGAGGCTGCGCAGATCCTGCTGTCCCCGCGTGATCCGCTGGACCGCCGACGTGCCGTCCGGCTCCGCGGGCAGCTCGATCTCGACGCTGCCGCTGTCCTCGGCGACCTCTTCGCCTTCCTCCGCGACCGGTTCGAGCCGCAGCAGGGGAGCGCCGGTCTCGACCTGGCTGCCGACCGAGACGACGCACTCACGCAGCTTCGCGCGGAACGGCGCGCGGAGCACCGTCTCCATCTTCATGCTTTCCAGCACCAGCACGGGCGCGCCGGCCTCGACCTCGGCGCCGACCTCCAACGGGGTCGCGACGACGAGCGCGGGCGCGGGGGAGCGGACGACGCCGCCCTCGTCCCGGCTGATGCGGTGGGTGATGCCGTCGACCTCGACCAGGTGGATCGGGCCGTGGGTGCCGGTGACCAGGCGGAACCGGGTGCCGTTGACGGTGATCTGGCCGGTGTGCTCGTCGAACCGGTCGACCTCGACGTCGGCGGGGTGGATGTCGCCGCCGCCCGCCGAGACGCCGACGCGGAACCGGCGGTGGCCGATCCTGGCGACGCTCACGCGGTACGCAGCGCCGCGCAGCTTGAGGTCGAGCGGTCGGCCGCTTTCGTGCTGGACCTGCGGGCGGCCGCCGTGCGCGGTGGAGAGGAGCCGCTGGCGCTCGACGGCTTCCTCGTCCTCGTAGGCCTCGATCGCGGCGGCCGCGAGCGCGATCGCCGAATGGCGGTGGGTGACCAGCTTGCCCTCGCCGCGGACACGGTCGATCCAGCCGGTGTCGGCGCTGCCGTCGATCACCTCGGGCTGGTCGAGCAGGTCGAGGACGAAGCTCTTGTTGGTCGCGCCGCCCTCGATGATGACCGTGGTCTGCGCCATCGCGCGGCGCAGACGGCCGAGCGCCTCGTCGCGGTCGCGGCCGTAGGCGATGATCTTCGCGATCATCGAGTCGAAGTCGGCCGGGATGGTGTCGCCTTCGCTGACCCCGGTGTCGACCCGGATACCGGGGCCGGCGGGCAGGTCCAGGCGGGCGATGCGGCCCGGGGACGGCGCGAAGTCGCGGTCCGGGTCCTCGGCGTTGAGCCGCGCTTCGACGGCGTGGCCGAACTCTGCGGGCTGGACGCCGTCGAGCTTGCCGCCGGAAGCGACGTGCAGCTGGGCCTTGACCAGGTCCATGCCGGTGGTCAGCTCGGTGATCGGGTGTTCGACCTGCAGCCGGGTGTTCACCTCGAGGAACGCGAACAGCTTGTCGCCGGGGTGGTAGAGGAACTCGACCGTTCCGGCGCCGCGGTACTCGACCGCGAGCGCGAGCCGCTCGGCGGACCGCTTGAGCTCGTCGGCCTGCTCGGGGCTCAGGACCGGGGAGGCGGACTCCTCGATGATCTTCTGGTTGCGGCGCTGCACCGAACAGTCGCGGACGCCGAGCGCCCACGCGGTGCCCTGGCCGTCGGCGATGACCTGGACCTCGACATGCCGGGCGCCGGTGACCAGACGCTCCAGGAAGACGACGCCGCTGCCGAAGGCGCGCTCGGCCTCCAGGCTGGTGCGCTCGTAGGCGTCCTTGAGCTCGTCGGCGGAGGTGATGACGCGGATACCGCGACCGCCGCCGCCGGCGGTCGCCTTGAGCATCAGCGGATAACCGATCTCGGCGGCGGCCTTGATGGCGGCGTCGAGATCCGCGACGGCGCCGCGGCTCCACGGAGCGACGGGCACGCCGACCTCTTCGGCGATCAGCTTCGCGCCGATCTTGTCGCCGAGTTTGCGCATCGCGTCCGCGCTCGGACCGATGAAGGTCACGCCCAGCCGCTCACACAGCTCCGCGAAGGCCGGATCCTCGGCCACGAACCCCCAGCCGACCCAGGCCGCGTCGGCCCCGGTCTCGGTCAGCGCCCGCTCCAGCACGGCGAAATCGAGATACGGACGCGCCGACGCGGGCCCGAGGTTGTAGCTGATGTCGGCTTCCCGCACGAACGTCGCCGACCGGTCCGCGTCCGTGAAGAGCGCGACGGTCTCGATCCGCCGTCCGGTCTCCGCCGAAAGCTCGCGGACGGCGTGGATGAGCCGCATCGCGGCTTCCCCGCGGTTGACGATGGCGACACGACTGAACACCGACTGAGCCTCCCAAGTGAGCGGCACCGTCCCGCTGGATCACGCGCGGGACGGTCTCCTGATACCTGTCTAACAGCCTGCCTCTTACCGGCCGGTACGAGAATGTCGCCGGTGGCGCATGCCGGGGGCCGGGGATTGTAGGAACCCGCCAAAAAGTGTCGTGGAACACCTAGGGGCAGGGCCGGATGACGTCATGAAGTGGACAACTGGCGGCTGGGGTTGCCGGTAGGGGTCGGGAGGTGTCACCGGGTGTTCACGCCGGTTTCACCGGGGTGGTCGGCGGAGCCTGGGGGTTGTTGGCGTTGGTGTCGGGTCTTGGGGCGGTCTGGCGGGGAGTGGCCGTTTTTCGGCGACGGCCGGTTGGTGAGGAGTAAGCGAGGCGCGGCCGCATGCGGCATTCGTGGTCGTTTTTCGGCGACTTGTGGCCTCGCTGCTGTCGTCGCCATTCGGCGACGGGGCTCGGACGGGAAGAGGCCAGGTTCGCGACACTGCGTCGTGCCGTTGCCGTTTTCCGGCGAGGGCTCAGAACGGTGGTGCTTCGTCGCGGGGTTCGTGCAGTGGGGGTGGTGTGCTGTCGTAGCGCTGTCCGGTGGGTGTGGTGATCGTGAGGGTTCCGTCGGAAGCGAGCTTGTAGTTCCAGCCGGGTTCGTCTTTCAGGCGGTGGTCGCGGCGGCACAGATCGATCAGTTCGGTATCCGACGTATGGCCGCCGTGTTGCCAAGGCAGGGAGTGGTCGAGGTCGCAGGCTTGGGCCACACGGTGGCATCCGGGTCTTCGGCATTCCCGGTCCCGCACCCGAACGAACTCGTCCAGTCCGGCGGTGGGTCGGTAGCGGTTGCGGCCGAGGTCGAGGACCTGTCCTGAGAGTGGGTCGGTGATGATCCGCCGCAGGACCGTGTTCGACCCACTGGCGATTTCCCGGGCCAGCGAGGCGGGGATATGCCCATGCCCGGCCATCTCGGCAGGATCGTCGTTCAGCCCGAGGTAGGTGTTCAGGTCCATGTAGAGGAACACCTCCGACCGTTCGCTCTTCCCGCCCTGACCGCCCAGCAGAAGGTCGAGGGCGACGTCAGCACGTAACTGGTCCAGGGTGCGGGTCTCCCCGTCGGCGCGCAGGGCGCGGGCTTCACGATCGATGCGCGTGTAGGCGGCGGCGACCTTCTCGGCGGGGCCGTCTTCGACTTCGATGGAGGCCACGCCGGTGTCGCCGTGCCGCACAGTCAAACGACGTCCGCCGCGGTTGCGTTCGGCCCGGCGGGAGGCGCCGTCGCGGTCGGCCATCATCGCCGCGTGGTTGGCGGCTTTCCGTATCTGATCGGAGTTGCGGTCCGGGATCCGATCTTCCAGGACCGCGTCCACCGCGCTAGCGTCCTCGTCCGACAGCCAGGCAGTGGCCGTGGCGACTTTCATCGCCCCATAGCCGCCCACCTTCCCCTGGTCGAGCAACCCCAACGTGCGCGGCAGCCGAGTCGTCAGCGCTTCAGCCGTCGAGACCAGTCCGGCGGCATGTCCGTCCACAACGGACAGAGCGAACGCGACCTCCTGCACCACACTGGAGGCTCCATCGCGATGACGGCTTAATCGACCCAGAGCACGGAACCGAATTGCCTCCAAGCGTGCGATGCCCTCCGACGCGGCGATGGCGGCATCCATGGAATCGTTGTCCGCCAACGAATCCAGTGAAGCATTGACCTCCCGAAGAGCTTCCGACGAGGTGATTTCCTTGAGTAGCGCCACAGTGGCGTTGAGTGTGTCCACACGCAGAACGTACAACCGACCACCGACAGTTTCGGGCCAGTAGTAGTGTCATAACTCGCCCCGAGCGCATTCCTTTCATATAAGGAAATCTGCGCTCCACCCCGGACGCGGCGAACCCTACTGCGCGGGCGGCGCCAGTTCGACCCTGTTGCGGCCACCCTGCTTCGCGCGGTAGAGCGCGGTATCGGTGGCGACGAGGAGGTCGTCGACGCTGGTGATGTTGGCCGCCGGGTACAGCGCCCCGCCGATCGACACCGTCAGATCGGTCAGCACGGTGTCGCGATCGGGCAGGGCGACCGAGACCACCGCAACCTGGTGCCGGATCCGTTCGGCCACTTGGCGCAGCGTCTCCTCGCCGTGGATGTCCGGGATGACGATCGCGAATTCCTCGCCGCCCCACCGCCCGCAGATGTCCTGTTCGCGGACCTCGGCGAGCAGGGCGTCGCCGACCGCGCGCAGGACGAGGTCGCCGTTGGGGTGGCCGTAGGTGTCGTTGATCGTCTTGAAGTTGTCGAGGTCGAGGAACAGCACGCCGAGTTTGCGGCCGGCGCGAGTGCGGCCCAGCTGTTCCTCCGCCAGCTGACGCCAGCGGCGTTTCGTGACGAGACCGGTGGTGGCGTCGGTGTGCGCGTCACGCCGGTACTGCGTCAGCAGCAGCCCGCGGTGCAGCGCGACCAGCGCGATGACGACGCCGACCAGCACCAGCGGATTGGTCTGGACGAGGACGACGGCCGTTACGAGGCCGAGGCCGAGCGCGCCCGCTTCGAGGATCTGGTCGCCGAACCCGGAGAACAGTTCGCCGATCGACTTCGGCGGCGACGAGAGCGCGATCGCGACCATCACCAGCACGGTGTTGATCGCCCAGCGCAGGGCCGCGGCCACGATGATGACGGCGAGGTCGCCCAGTCCGGCGAGCAGTCCGGAGTCGGGCGCGCCTGGGTAGTGGCGCATGCCGAGGCTGAGGACGACGACGGCGGCTTGCGTGCCGCAGAGCACCGTCGCGGCGGAGAAGATCCACCGATGGGGGAGAACCGGCCGTTGGTGTGGCCAGATCCGCAGCCATGCGATCGTGTAGGTCACCACGACCATCGCGGCGGCGAGCACCGGAGGCAGCGCGATGACGGCGGCGACGCTCCAGACCGCCTTGGTGTCGACGTAGGCGACCGACGGGGCTCTGTCGTACTCCCGTTGGCGTTCGATCTGCCGGGTGCCCTCGATCGCGATGGCCGCGCACAGCGTCAAGACGCCGAACCGGACGAGATCGGTACCGGTCACCGGGACCAGCCGGGCCGTGGCGGCGGTCGAGAGGACTGCGATGAGATTCACGACCAGGACGTAGGAACGCACAGGTCGCGGCAGGCTCCACAGGTGCCAGGCCTTGAGCCGCCGCCGCGCGCCGCCGAGTCGTCCGTCCACGCACCCTCTTCCGTCGGTGATCTACACCGTAATCGAACCGGGACTGCGACGACCGTCGTTGTCCGGACGATGAGAGTCGTGGCCCCGAATTCCCCCGGACAGCCCAACCGAAACGAGGGAGGTGCACCGATGCAGGACAACAACTGGTGAGTGTTTTGCCGGATAGATCGCTATTTCGAGGGAGGTGAACGGCATGCGGGACAACAACTGGACCACTCGGCGTGACAACAACTGGACCTGAGTGATCTCGCCCACGAGCGCGGCTTTCGCGAAGGGAGGTGAACGTAGTGCGTGACAACAACTGGACGACCCGTCGGGACAACAACTGGACGTGATGTGTCAGGAACCGTGTTCGCCAACGGGTGTCGTCCCGCCGACCGGACCCACGGGATCTTCGGATTCCCGAGGGCCGCGGCGGGACGACACCGCCCGTGACCAGCCCACCCCGGCGACGAAGGCGACCACCACACCGGCGATCGCCGCGACGGTGATCACGGTGGTCGGCGCGACGACCTGGGCCAGCAGCCCGGCCGCCGCGATCCCCGCCGCCTGAGCCGCCCGCAGCGCCGCGATCGCGACCCCGATCACCTGGCCACGATGGGCGGGCGGCGCGGCGAGGCTGTACTGCGTCTGCGTGATCATGTCGTGCGCGGAGAACACCCCCGAGATCGTCCACAGCACGACGATCGTGACCAAGCCCGGAGCCCAGCCGGTCGGGATCAGCACCAGGCTGCTCGCCACCGTCAGCGCGCCCAGCACCCGGATCTGCCGTTCACGCGGGATCCGGCTCAGCAGGATCCCGCCGAGCACCGAGCCGACCGGGTTCGCGGCCAGCAGCCACGGCAACGCGCCCGCGCCGCCCAGTTCGGCGGCGACCGGCACGGCGAGGCCCTCGGGCACGACGTAGAAACCGCAGCAGCAGGCGATGAGCAGCAGCCAGCGCAGCTTGCGGTCGCGCGCCACCAGGCGGCAGCCCTCGAGCAGCGACGGGCGTTCGTGATGGGCGGGTGCCGAGGGCGGGAAACGTTTGAGCCCGAAGCGCAGCATGAGCGCCGAAAGCGCGAACGTTCCCGCGTCGATCAGCAGTGCCCCGGGTACGCCGAGACCGGTGACGACGGCGGCGCCCGCGCCGAAGCCCACCACGAGCCCGGCCTGGTAGGTGGACGAGATGACGGCCTGGCCGACGACCAGCCGGTCCGGATCGAGCAGATCCGGCAGCATCGCCTGGCGGGCCGCGTGGAACGGCCCGGCCATGAGCTGGACGAGGAACAACAGCGCGGCCGCGGCGGGCAGCGGGAGGCCGGGCACCGCCATCAGCGCGATCAGGACCGCGCGGCCGACGTCGGTCACCACCATCACGGTGCGTCGTGAGAACCGGTCCGCGACCCCGCCCAGCGCGCCGCCGAGGAGGTCGGGCACGAAGGTCAGCGCGTACGCCGCCGAAGCCCAGCCCGCCGACGAAGTCCGGTCGAACACCAGCACCGTGAGCGCGACCCTGGCCAGCTGGTCGCCGGCGACCGAGAGCAGATGTGCGAGCCAGATCCGGCGGAATCCGGCGACCGCGAAGACGCTGCGGAACGACGCCGCTCGGGCTGGCATGCGCTTCAGGCTGTCGTGAAGCGGCCACTTCGCGCAACCCTCGGAAAAAATCAGTCCGCCATGTCGAACCGGGGCGGGCCCGTTCGACGTGTCTGTAGAGAAGGAACGGAGAATCCGATGTCGCATTCACTGGGCCCGCTGGCGAACAACCTCGCCGCCTACGCCATCTACTCGACCGCGCAGACCGAGATGCGCCACGCCTACAAGCTCATCGAGGCGGGCGACTACCTCGGCGCCGCCGCGGAGATCGAGTCCGCCGCACACGCCGCCGAGGTGCTCGCCCGAGCCACCTCCGATCTGGACGCCGAGCGTTCCGAACGATGGCTGAGAGTCGTCGTCGCGCGGAGGCGGTTCGCCGACCAGGCCCGGGCGCGGGCTTCGGACACCGTTCTGACCCTCGCCGCTTAACGGAAAGCGCGTCGATAGGTGCCCGGACTGACGCCGGTCGTGCGTTTGAACCGGTCGCGGAACGAGGTGGGCGAACCGAAACCGACTTCGGCGCCGATCCGCTCGACGGCGTGTTCGGTGGTCTCCAGCAGATGCTGCGCCTGCCGGACGCGGGTCCGGTGCAGCCACTGCAACGGCGTCGTCCCGGTCTGCTCGCGGAAGTGCCGGATCAGCGTGCGCGTGCTCATCCCGGCGCGCGTGGCGATATCGGCCAGTGTGAGCTCGCGCGCGAGATTTTCCTGTATCCACAACAAAGTCGGCTCCAGCGTCGCGCCACGGGGCGCGGGCGGATGCCGCAACGCGATGAACTGCGCCTGGCCGCCCTCGCGTTCGAGCGCCATGACCGAGAGGCGGGCGGCGTCGGCCGCGATCGCGGAGCCGTGGTCCCGCCGGATCAGGTGCAGGCACAGATCCAGGCCCGCGGCGGCGCCCGCGGAGGTCAAGATCTGCCCGTTGTCGACATAGAGCACATCCGGGTCGACGTCGACATCCGGGTACGCCGCGGCCAGTGCCTCGGCGGCGACCCAATGTGTCGTGGCGCGAAGGCCGTCGAGCAGGCCCGCGGCGGCGAGGATGAACGTGCCGGAACAGATCGAGGCGATCCGCGTACCCCTCGCGGCGGCCGAGTTCAGCGCGGCGTGGACGGATTCCGGCAACGGCCGGGCCGGCTCGGCGGTGCCGGGGACGATGATCGTGTCCGCCTCGCGCAGCGCGTCCAGCCCCCGCGGCGCGCGCAGAATGAAGTGCCCGGCGTCGACTTCCGGGTGTTCCGCGCAGACGACCACGCGATAGCCCGGGCTTCCGTCCGCGAGCCGGGTCCTGGTGAAGACCTCGATCGGCGTCGAGAGATCGAACGGGATCACCTTGTCCAGCGCGAGGACGGCGACGGTGTGCATGAACCGCAAGGTACCCGCCCGTTGGCGAGATCCCGTTGGAAGGCGTCGTTCACGCCACTGGGAGCGGGCGCCGTCCGGTCCTAGCGTCGAGCCATGATGATCATCGCGCCGATTCTCGTCGGCCTCGGCTATGTCGTCCTGATGTCGTTGATCCACGAGCCGCACCGCCGCCGCTTCAACGCGGTCATGATCGCCGGCGCGGGCGCGGCCTACGCCAGCGGCGGCGGGCTCGGGATCTGGGAACTCGTCTTCACCGCACTGATGGCCTATGTGGCGTACCGCGGGCTCGAATCGTGGACGTTCATCGGGATCGGCTGGCTGCTGCACACGGCTTGGGACGTCGTGCACCACCTGAAGGGCGCCCCTATCATCCCGTTCCTGGACGATTCGTCGTTCGGCTGCGCGATCTGCGACCCGGTGATCGCGATCTGGTGTTTCGCCGGCGGACGATCGGTGACGGATTTCTTCCGCGCCCGTGTCGGTTCGCGTCGTCCGCGTTCGTCGGTGGGGTGAACCGACGAACGAAGGGAGTCTGAAATGACGGTGATCGTGGCGGGAAAGGTGTACGTCGACCCGGAAGAGCGGGACCGGTACGTCGAGGGACACCAGGTGATCGTCGAGAAGGCGCGGGCCCATCCCGGCTGCTTCGACGTGGTGATCTCGGCGGACACGCTCGAACCGGACCGGGTGAACATCTTCGAGTACTGGGAGTCGGAAGAAGTGCTGAACGCCTGGCGCGCGATGTCGCCGAGGCCGACGTACACCGCCGAGATCCGGGACGGCGAGGTGTTCAAGCACCGGGTCTCTTACTCCGGACCCCCGTTCGACTGATCGCGGTGGAGCGCCGGGCTTGACCTTGACATCGTGACAAGGTCTTCACTGGAGCGCAGGAGGTGATCCCCATCAACACGACACAGAGGACTTCACCGGACCTGCGCGTCCTCGACGCGCTCGGTGCCGAAAGCTCGTCGACGCGGCTCCAGGCGGCGCTGGCGGCCGGGACGCATCCGGACGCCGGATTCGTCGGCCCGCTCGTGGCGCGGTGCGCGATCGAGCCGGACTTCTACGTCCGGGACATGCTGACCTGGGCGCTGACGCGGCTGCCCGCGGAGACCACGGTGCCGGTGCTCCTGGCCGAGCTCGGCTCGGAGGTCGCCCAGGCCCGGAGCCAGGCGTTGCACACGCTGTCCAAGATCGGGGACCGCGCCGCGTGGCCCGCGATCACGCGGTCGCTGCTGCACGACGCCGACGACGAGGTCGCCCGGAGCGCGTGGCGGGCCGCGGTCGTCCTCGTCCCCGACGGGGAGCGGGCCCGGCTGGCCCGTGACCTGGCCGACCAGCTCGGCCGGGGCGACCGGACGGTGCGGCTGAGTCTCAGCAGGGCGCTCGTCGCCCTCGGACCCGTGATCGAGCCCGTCCTGCGGGCGGGCTCGGCGAGTACCGACCTGGCGGTGCGGGCGCACGCCCACGCCACGGAACGGCTCCTGCGCGACCCGGACGCCGGGTTCGACGAGTCGAAACGGATCGTCGCGCTGGGACCGGAGGGAGCCTGATGCTGATCGGTGAGGTGGCGCGCCGCTCGGGGGTGAGCAGCCGGATGCTCCGGCATTACGACTCCCTCGGGCTGGTGCGGCCGACCGGCCGCACCTTCGGCGGCTACCGCGAGTACTCCGACGAGGACATCCGCCGGATCTTCCACGTGGAGAGCCTGCGGTCCCTCGGTCTCTCGCTGCGCGAGATCGGACGCGCCTTGGAGGATCCGGCCTTCGAGCCGTCCGATCTCGTCCGCGACCTCATCCGGCGGACCGAGGAACGCCTGAACCGGGAACAGGAGCTGCTCGACCGGCTCCGCGCGGTCGACGGGTCGGCACCCACGGGCTGGGAAGGGGTCCTGCGCATCGTCGAGCTGTTGCACGGGCTCAACTCGCCCCATGCGGCCCGGCGGCAGCAGACAGCACTGGCCCCGGCTGAGGTGCCCGCCGAACTGCTGGCCGGCGCGGTCCTCGCCGAAGCCGATCCGAACGTCGCCGGGGCTCTGCGGTGGGCACTCGCGAGGGCGGGCGGTGACGGCGTGGCGAGTCTGGCGTCCGGCTTGCGTTCGGCGGACGTCGACGTCCGGCGGCGCGCGGTCCTCGCGATCGCCGGGATGCCCGGTGACGAGGCGACCGCGGCGCTGACGGACGTACTCGGCGACCCCGATCCGGCGGTCCGCGCCCGCGCCGCGCTGGCGCTGGGGTCGCGCGGGGAGAGCGCGGCCGTGCCGGAGCTCGTCCGCATGGTGGTCGAGGGCACGACCGACGTCGAGGCGGCCGAGGTCCTCGGCGCCTTGGCGCGGGACGACGGCGTCGCGGACCGGATCATGAGCGCGTTGACCGGCGAGCTCGCCACCGCGGACCCCGCGGCGCGGATCCGCCTCACCCAGGCCCTCGTCGAGATGCCGCCCGCCCGCGCGCTGGACGCGCTGCGTGACCTGGCCGAAGACGACGATCGCACCGTCGCCCTCCTCGCTTCGGCCCTGGCGGGAGCACTCGTCTCCCCTGGGTGAGGTGGCTTGGCCACTGGGCCGTTTGATGCGAACATATGTTCTATGACGACCGAGGGTCCCATCCTGCACGCCGACCTGGATTCGTTCTACGCGTCGGTCGAGCAGCGTGACGACCCGAAGCTCCGCGGGCGGCCGGTCATCGTCGGCGGCGGCGTCGTGCTGGCGGCCAGCTACGAGGCGAAGGCGTACGGCGTGCGCACGGCGATGGGCGGCGGCCAGGCGCGGCGGCTGTGCCCGGACGCGATCGTGGTCCCGCCCCGGATGCGCGCGTATTCGGCGGCCAGCAAGGCGGTCTTCGAGGTCTTCGGCAACACGACGCCGCTCGTGGAAGGCATTTCGATCGACGAGGCCTTCCTCGACGTCGGCGGGCTGCTGAAGATCGCGGGCACGCCGAGCCGGATCGCCGCGAAACTGCGGAAGGACGTCCTGGAGCAGGTCGGCCTGCCGATCACGGTCGGCGTCGCCAGGACGAAGTTCCTCGCGAAGGTGGCCAGCGGCGTCGCGAAACCCGACGGCCTGCTCGTCGTGCCGCACGACAAGGAGCTGGAGTTCCTGCATCCGCTCCCGGTCGAGCGGCTGTGGGGAGTGGGCAAGGTGACGGCGCGGAAGCTCCGCGAGCGCGGGGTGACGACGGTCGGGCAGATGGAGGGGTTCGGGGAGAAGGAACTCGTCCGGATGCTCGGTCGCGGCGTCGGTGCCCATCTGCACGCCTTGTCCCACAACGACGACCCGCGCCGCGTGCAGACGGGCCGTCGCCGCCGGTCGATCGGGGCGCAGCGCGCGCTCGGCAGCAGGCCGCGGTCGCCCGCCGAACTCGACGCGACACTGCTGACGCTCGCCGATCGCCTCGCCCGTCGTCTGCGGGCGGCGCACCGGGTGTGCCGCACCGTGGTGCTGCGGATGCGGTTCGCCGATTTCACCAAGGCGACGCGTTCGCACACCCTTTTGGAGGCGACCGAGCAGACCGGCGCGATCGTCGCGGCCGCGCGGGGCCTGCTCGCGACGGCGAGACCGTTGATCGACGAACGCGGTCTCACGCTGATCGGGCTCGCGCTCACGAATCTGTCGAAGGACGACGCGATCCAGCTGGCGCTGCCGTTCGGGGCGAAGCCGAGGGACGCGCTCGACTCGACGCTCGACACTGTCCGGGACCGGTTCGGTGCGAAGTCCATCACGCGCGCGGTGCATCTGGGGCAGGTCGAGGAGCCGTGGGTGCCGCTCCTGCCGGACTGAGCCCCGTCGCTAGGGTGTTCCGGTGGCGGAAGTCGAGATCTACACCGATGGCGCGTGCAGCGGGAATCCCGGTCCCGGCGGCTGGGGCGCGGTACTGCGGTACGGCACCGTCGAGAAGGAGATCTACGGCGGGGATGCCGGGCCGACCACGAACAACCGGATGGAGCTGACCGCGCCGATCGAGGCGCTGGAAAGCCTGAAGCGCCGGGTCACGGTGGACATCTACACCGACAGCACCTACGTCCGGAACGGCATCACCAGCTGGGTGCGCAACTGGAAGAACAATGGCTGGATGACGTCGGCGAAGACGCCGGTCAAGAACGCCGATCTGTGGCGCCGTCTCGACGAAGCCGCGTCACGGCACGAGGTCGAGTGGCATTGGGTCAAAGGCCACGCGGGGCATCCGGAGAACGAGCGAGCGGACCGGCTCGCCGTCAAAGGCGTGGAAGAGGTCGTGGGCCGACCCGTGATCCAGCCAGGCGAGCGGTCCGCTCGGCGTCGTTGAACGAAGTCGTCAGCAGCTGACGTTCACCTTCGCGCTCTTG
This sequence comes from Amycolatopsis sp. WAC 04197, assembly GCF_003947475.1. Taxonomy (NCBI): domain Bacteria; kingdom Bacillati; phylum Actinomycetota; class Actinomycetes; order Pseudonocardiales; family Pseudonocardiaceae; genus Amycolatopsis; species Amycolatopsis sp. WAC 04197. The sequence continues at coordinate 60,078 of NZ_QHJK01000019.1, forward strand.
GCGAAGGAGACGTGGACGTGGTCCATGTGGTTGGCGGTCGCGCCGCCGCGGTCCTCCATGGTGTCCCAGCCGCTGCCGTCGTTGTAGCGCTGGCGCCAGATGACGTACGTGATACCGAAGTCCTTCTGGTTGGCCAGGAGGTACTCGGCGATCGCGTTGCCGGTGGCGGTGTCCACCATGAAGTCCAGCGCGAGGCCGGAGGGGTGGTCGCTGGCGTTCGCCCGGCCGGCGACACCGCCGACGTTCTTCACGCCGAACTTCGCCTTCACGTGATTGCCGACCTGGGCCACGTGCGGCTTGGTGCCGGCGAGGCTGGTCGAGCACGCCGTCGCGGCGGGCACGATCTTCTTCACCGGGGCGGGCGCCTTGGTCGACGTCGTCGGCTTCGGGGGAGCCGAGGAGGTCGACGGGGGCGGGGTACTTGTGCTGGAGGGCGGGGTGCTGCTGGTCGACGGCGGGGGAGTCACGCTGGAGACCGGGGGAGCCTTCAACGCGAGCGCGGCGCTGGCCGCTTCGACGTCAGGGGAACCAGCGGAGGTCAGCCACATCGACGCCGGGAGCGCCGTGGCGACCGCTGCCGCGATACCCGCGGGGAGCTTCCACTGCGGAGCCTTGATCTTGCGATGTCTGCCGGCCATTTCTCTGATCACTCACCACTTCGGGGACGGGAACTCGCGTCGGGGGCCGCGAGCTCCGGGCAACATTACGAAAAGGACACGGCAATGTCACGCCCGAGTGTGTTCGCCCACAGTTACCTTGATCGTTGAACCAAAAGAGGCTCACGCCCGTACAGATACGAGAAGTGCTTTTATGTGAGCACGGTGAGTGACGAATTCAGTTCGGCTGGCAGGATTGGAAGTACACGTCCTCGTTCGGCGAGATCACGTTCACGCCCTTGGACTGTGGCGCCCGGCCGGTGGCCGCGGAGGCCGCGATCACGGTGCAGACCAGCTGATTGATGGCCTGATCGGACAATTTGCGCATCGAGTACGGCAGCGCGAGACTCGACGGGTCGCCCGGGTAGACCCGGAGCTTGCCCAGCTCCGGCGGGACGAACGTGGTGAGTCCTTGCGCGGCCTCCCGGTCCGTCGGTCCCTGCAGCAGCAGCGTGACCGCGCCCTCGGGGGAGATGAACCCTTCGGTGGGCCGGGTCACCGGGATGACCCGGCCGTCGGAGACGAAGTACAGCGTCAGACCGCCGAGGACGTTCGTCCCCGTGGTGGCGCGGATCGACGGCCCCGGCCCGGCCGGGACGACACCGGTCGGCTGGACCCCGCAGGCGGCCAGAAGCGCCCCGGCCGCGAGGATGAGCAATACGCGAGGCTTCCTCATCGCGTCCCTCCTTCGGGCAGGTGCGGCAGGCGCAGCACGAACCGGGCACCGTGCCCGGTGTCGGCCGCGGTGATGTCGCCGCCGTGCAGGCGGGCGTTCTCCAGCGCGATCGCCAGGCCCAGCCCGCTGCCCTCGGACCGGGCGCGGGCGGTGTCGGCCTTGGTGAACCGGTCGAAGACGTGCGGCAGGACCTGCGGATCGATCCCGGGCCCGCGGTCCTCGACCGCCAGGGTGACGCCGTCGCCGTCGGCGCGCAGCCGGACCTGGACCGGGGCCGCGCCGTGCCGGAACGCGTTGCCGACGAGGTTGGCCACGATCAGGTCGAGCCGCCGCCGGTCCACGCGGGCGAGAACGCCCTCCGGCAGGTCGGTGACCAGGTCTTCGCCGTCGCGCCAACCTCGGGCGTCGAGGCTGTCCCGGATCGCCGTCGCGAGATCCCATTCGTCGAGGACGAGTTCGGCGCGGCCCGCGTCGAACCGGGAGATCTCGACCAGGTCCTGCACCAGCCGCGTCAGCCTCCGGGTCTCACCCGAGACCAGGCGCGCAGCGACGGCGGTGTCCGGCGGCAGCGCCTCCGCGTCCTCGTCGAGCACGTCGGTGACCGCGTTCATCGCCGCCAGCGGGGTGCGGAGTTCGTGCGAGACGTCGGCCACGAACCGGCGGGCGTCGGCCTCCATGGCTCTCAGCTCACCCACCGTGCGCTCCAGTTCGGCGGCGGTGTTGTTGAAGGTCGTGACCAGTTCGGCCAGTTCGTCGGACCCCTTGGCGGGCAGCCGGACGTCGAGCCTGCCTTCTCCGAGTTGCGCGGCGGCGGTGTTGAGCGCCCGGACCGGTCTCAGCACCTGCCTCGCGGCGAGCAAGGCGAGCGCCGCGGCCAGCGGGAGGACCAGCGCGGCCGTCTGCCAGGCGGATTTCGCGAGTTCGTCGATGGCCTGTTGCTGCTGCACGAGCGAGGTGAGCGAGTACACCTCGACGCCGCTGTTCTTCATCGCCCCGTCGGGTTGCCTGGCCAGCACCGGCAGGCCGACCAGCAGTTCCGGAATGCTTCCGCGGTCGACGCGCTGGAACTGGATGCGGAAGTCGTTCGCGACGGTCTGGCGCAACTCGGGGGAGAACGTGGCGAGATCCGGGCCGTTGGCCGATCGCAGGTCGCTGTAGACCGCGACCGCGTTCAACCGCAGGCTGCCGGCGAAATCGTTGAGCTGCTCCTGGGTCGGCGGCGTGGACAGCGGGCGGCCGTACGCGGCGACCCGGTCCTTAAGCTGGTTCATCGCCGCGTCCTGCACCGCCTCGAGGATCGCGTTCCGGGCCGAGACGTAACTGGCCCCCGCCGCGGCCGCCGCCCCGATGATCGTCATCGCCGCGAACGCCAGGATGAGCCGCGGCCGCAGCCCGGAGAGCCACCTCATGAACGGCCGAACCGGTACCCGAAGCCGCGGACGGTCTGGACGTGTTCGGGTTTCGCGGGGACGTCTTCGATCTTCGCGCGCAGCCGCTGGACGCAGGCGTCGACCAGCCGGGAGTCGCCGAGGTAGTCGTGATCCCAGACGGCGGAGAGGATCTGCTGGCGGCTGTAGACCTGGCCGGGCGTGCGCGACAGCTCCAGCAGCAGCTTCAGTTCGGTCGGCGTCAGCGAGACCGGCTCGCCGTTCTTCGTGACCACCAGCCCGGCCCGGTCGATGACCAGGCCGCCGTGCCGTTCCCCGGTGGCGGCGCCGTCGCTCGCGGGCTTCTCGCTCACCGCGCGCCGCAGCACCGCCCGGATCCGGGCGTCGAGCACGCGGGGCTCGATCGGCTTGGTGACGTAGTCGTCGGCGCCCGCCTCCAGCCCGGCCACGATGTCGAAGTCGTCGCTGCGGGCGGTGAGCATGATGATCGGCACCTCGCCCGCCGAGCGGATGCGGCGGCAGGTCTCGAAGCCGTCGATGCCGGGGAGCATCAGGTCCAGTACGACGATGTCGGGCTGGAACACCCGCAGTTTCTCCAGCCCGAGCTCTCCGCTCTCGGCGGTGTACACGGTGTGCGCCTGCCGTCGCAGCGCGAGTTCCAGCCCCTCCCGCACGGACGCGTCGTCTTCGATCACAAGGACACTTGCCACGCCGCCATTATTCGGATGTCTCCGCGCGTGTGCGACTCGGCTCGATCTTGTAGCAGAACCATGACATTGTCCGGACCTCACGGCGAAACGGCGTGGGGACAGTGGGACCCATGGCCCTACTCATCCACGAAGCGAAGCCGACCCCCGCCCGCCGTCCGCTGCCGGGACGGCACGCCGAGACCAGGCGGACCCTGTCCAGGGCCGTGTTCCAGCTCGCCACCGGACTGGGACTGGCCGTCGCGTTCGTCGTGACCTACGTGCTGTTCGTGCACACGTCGGCCGGGCAGCTCGCGGAGAACGGCGTCGTCCGGAGCGCGCAGTCCGGTCAGTGGTCCACAATGGACTGGGCGGGACCGCTGCGCGACCAGGACATGGTGCTGGTGATCGGCGCCGCCGGGATCGGGCTCGTCGTCCTGGCGCTGCTCCGGCGCAAACCCGGTCTCCTCATCCCCGCGCTGAGCGTCCTCGTGCTCCCGCTCGTCGCCGCGCAACTGCTCAAGCTCTACGTCCTCGTCCGGCCCGAACTGCCCGACGGCGGTCGCGGACCGGGGCACAACAGCTTCCCCAGCGGTCACGTCAGTGCCGCCATGGCCATCCTGATGGCACTCGCCTTCGTTCTGCCCCAACGGTTCCGTCCGGCGATCATCGGGATCGGCGGCATCGCCGTCGCCTGGGTCGCGTCGTCGACCATCGCGCTGGGCTGGCACCGGCTCAGCGACACGGCGGGCGCCTGCCTGCTCGGGGCGTCGTTCGCCTGCCTGCTCGCCGCCTGGCTGACCACCCGGCGCCGCGACCTGCGCCGCACGCCCGCCTTCCTGGTGGCGCTGGCCGCCGTGCTGCCGACCGGCATCGTCCTGATCGGCTTCGCGGTGCTGAGCACGGCGACCGACGGCGCCGCCCAGTTCGTCGCCGCGCTGGTGCTGGCCGCCCTGTCCGCGGTGGGTGTCGTGCTGGTCGCGCTGTGGCCGCTGAGCGGGTCCGCGTTCGAACGGCGGACCGGCGTGGAGACGCGGGTGGTCGACGACCTGCTCGAGACCCGCCTCGTGACCCGCCGCTGACGCTCGGCGAACGCATTCAGAGGACTAAACGCGTCAATCGCGGCGCGAGTCGCCCGCCCGGCTCAGGGGTGACGTCGGGGTCCGGGGCGAAGGCGGAACCGCGGAGGGTGCCACGACCACGCGGTTCCGCCCGCTCCGTTTCGCTTGGTACATGGCCGCGTCCGCGGCACGGAAGAGCTCGCCGTAGTCCGTCGAGTGCTCCGGCGACAGCCCGACGCCGATCGACACGGTGCAGCCGTGGATCGGCCCCACCGCGCGGGGTTCGTTGGTGGCGTGCCCGCTGGCGAGTTCGGTCAGGCCGGTGATCGCGGTCTTCGCGACGGCCACTCGAATCCGTTCGGCGATCCGCATCGCCTCCTCGCGGGTGGTGTCCGGCAGCAGCACCGAGAACTCCTCGCCGCCCCACCTCCCGACGACGTCCGTGGAGCGGGTGTTCTGCCGCAGCACGGCACTGACACAGCCGAGCACGATGTCGCCGCCGGAATGCCCGTACTTGTCGTTCCACTGCTTGAAGTGGTCGAGATCCAGCATCAGGAACGCCGTCGGCCGCCGCCCGGTCTGGTCTTCGAGCAGCCGGAGCGCGGCGGGCGCGTGGAAGGAGTCTTCGGTCAGCAGCCCGGTCTTCCGGTCGCGCTGGCTGCGCGCGATCGTGTCCGCGAGCGCCTGCGAGAGCCGGGTCGAGCGCAGCGCGACCCCGATCATCACCAGCGGCACCAGCGCGATGTTGACCGCGCCGAGGATCGTCGTGCACGCGGCGAGCTGCAGCGCGTAGACGAAGTCCGCGTTGTCGGCCCAGCTGCCGATCAGCTTCTGCCGCCGCCAGCCGCCCCACGCCAGACCGCGCGCGATGCTGATCAGCAGCGTCTGCGACGCGAAATACCAGAGTGCGGCGCCCAGCAGCGCGACGGCGGCGACCGCGATGTCGCCGGGCCGCTGGGGGAGCGTGCCCGATTCGAGCCAGCCGTGCAGTGACGTCAGCCGGGTGATCGTGTGCACGCCGAGGATGGAGGCGGCGTGCGCGGCGGTGGTGAAGAGGAAGGTCGTCATCGCCTTGTGCGCGATGGAGTAGCGCTGCACGCGCACCATCAGCAGCAGCGTGAGCGACAACGTGGGCGGCAGCAGGACGGCCGCGCCGCCCAGCCAGACGGCGGTCTGGTCGATGTGCTCGCCGCGCCGGTCGTCGGCCCGGCGCTGCTCCTCCGGATGCTGCGTCTGGACGAGATACCAGATCGTGCAGCCCGCGATCACGCCGAAGCGGACGACGTCCGTCGTCGTGAGGGAAGCACCGACTTGCGATTTCAAGGCCCAGAACGCGACCGCGATCTCGGTGCCGAGCATCCAGAAGACCGCCGCGGGCGGCAGGCGCCACAGCTCCCACCCCGCCGGATGCCGCAGGGTGTTCCAGGCGCGGCCACGCAGCCGCCAGACGCGGGCGGAGGCGAGGCCGACGGTGTCGGCGAAACCCCGGAGCGCACCGCGCGGCCGCGCCGAGACCGCGTCACGGTCGTGCTTGCCGAACTCGCTGACGAGGGTCACCTCCAACCCGTTACGCACCGCACCCGCTTCGATCTTGCTGGGTCACCACAAGGGGGTGACAGGGGGACCGCGTTGACGATCGCGTGAGACAGCCCGATACCCGCGTTCGCCGGACGCGATTCGGCCGGCGGCTGGCATGGTGGCTCGTATGCCTGACGCCGCATACGATGCCGCCGCGGTCCCTGTGATGTTCGGTCCGGACTTCGACAGGGATCCCTCGCCCGCCTACGAATGGCTCCGGAGCAACGCGCCGGCGTTCCGGCTCCCGCTCCCCGGCGACACCTGGACCTGGTTGCTGACCCGGCACGCGGACGTCGTCTCCGCGATGGCCGACCCCCGGCTGTCCAAATGCCCGTCCATCGCCGCGGAGCACTGGCGCAAGGCCAACCTCGGGCTGCCCGCCGACCACCGGCCGACGCTCATCGGGCATATGAACAACGTCGAAGGCGAGGAACACGCGCGGTTGCGCAAGGCCTGTGCCGGCGCGTTCGGCCCGCGGCGGCTGCAGCATATGCGCGACCGCACGCATCAGCTCGCGAACGAACTGCTCGACCCGATCCTGGACCGTGGCGAAGGCGACCTCGTCGAGGATTTCGCGTACCCCTTGGGAATCCGGTCGATCTGCGAGCTGATCGGCATCCCGGAGAGCCTGCTCGACGAGGTCCGCCCGCCCGCGCTGGTGGTCGCCGCGGGCGACGTCACGGACATGGCGTCGATGCTCAAGGCGACCGACGATCTGGACGCGCTGCTCGCCGACGTCGTCGCCCGCAAACGCGCCGAACCGGGGGCGGACCTGATCAGCGATCTGCTCACCCAGGAGGCCGCCGGGAAGCTGACCGGCGAAGAGGTCGCCGCGACGGCGTTCCTCTCCCTGATCGCCGGGCACGAGACGACGATCAGTCTGATCGCGTCCACCGCGCTGACCCTCATCACGCATCCGGAGGAGGCGGCCCGCGCCCGCGCCGACGGTTCGCATCTGACGCTGGTCATCGAAGAGGTGTTGCGCCGCGACACCCCGCTGCAGAACACCAGCTGGCGGTTCGTCACCGAACCGATGGAACTCGCCGGGCAGCGGATGGAGGCGGGCGATCCGATCCTGTTGTCGTTGCTGGCGGCCAATCGCGATCCGGAGGTGCACCCCGAACCGCTGGCCTTCCGCCCCGGCGAGCGGCCGGTGCGGCACGTGGCCTTCGGCGTCGGACCGCATATCTGCATCGGCGCCGCGCTCGCGCGGATGCAGGCGTCCGCGGCACTGGAGACGTTGTTCGACCGCGCGCCGTCGATGACGCTGACCGTGCCGGAGGACCGGCTCGTCTGGTGGCCGAGCGCGATCACGCGCGGCCTGCACAACCTGCCGGTGAAGCTCTAGACGGCGCCTTCGAGGCGGCCCCGCAGCACGTTCGCCTTCCGATCGTCGAGGTCCATGACGAGCTGGAGCGCGTCGCGCCAGACGGCCATGGCCTCTTCGGTGTGCCCCTGGGCGGCCAGCGCGCAGCCGCGTTCGTCGAGCGCGTCGGCCTGCCCCCAGACGTCGCCGCAGTTGCGGTAGGCGGTCAGCGCCTGCTCGCAGTACCCGAGCGCCTGCTCCAGATCGCCGAACCGGCGGCAGGTCCTGGCGAGCGGCACCAGCGCGAAACCCATCCCGTGCTGGTCGGCGTCCTTCGCGTAGGCGTCGAAGGCGCGCAGACCGTGATCGAGGGCCAGGTCCCGTTCGCCGAGGTCGCGGTAGGCGCGGCCGAGATGGACCCGCGCGGTCGCTTCGCCGAGCTGGTACCCGATCCGCGCGTTCACCTCCACGCTCTGTTCGGCGAGCCGGACTGCTTCGGCGTAATCCTCGCGTTCGTGCGCGATGTTGCCAAGCCCGACCAGCGCCCAGCCGAGACTCGGGTTCTCGCCGATCTCCTCGGAGATCTCGACGGCCTGGCCGAACAGATCGCGCGCGCGGCCGAGGTCGCCGCGCCGCCGGTGCGCCTCGGCGAGGTTGATCGCCGACCAGGCCAGCCCGCCGAGGTCACCACCCGCCTTCGCGGACTCGATCGCCACCTCGTGACTGGAGATCCAGGTCTGCCACGGCCTGCCGAGCAGGTGGTAGTCGAACAGCTCTACCGGCAGCCGCCAGCCGACCTCGTACAGCCCGTGGTCCAGTGCCAGCCGGGCGACGCCGGTGATACTCGGCATCTCCGACGCGCACCAGATGTAGGCCTCGTCGAACGTGGTGAACCGAAGCGGCTCGACACCTTCGGGCGCGGGACCCAGATCGATGTGGTGGTCGCGGGCCGGGGTCAGTGTCCAGCTCGCGGCGTTGGCCGCGTACAGATACCAGTGGGTCAGCCGGGAGACCGCTGCCTGCCGCTCGTCTTCCAGGCGCTCGGCGTTGGCCTCTTCGGCCGCGTACACGCGGATCAGGTCGTGGAACCGGTAGTACTGCGCGCCGACCTGCTGGACGAGATGCGCCTGCACGAGCCGGTCGAGCAGCCGCCGCGCGTCGTGCCCGGGCAGCCCGGCGAGCGCGGCCGCCGCCTCCGCGGTGAACCGCGGGCCGGGATGGAGGCCGAGCAGCCGGAACATCCGGGCGGTGTCGGCCTCCAGTGCGCGATACGACCAGCTGAAGGCGGCCCGGACCCCGACGGTGTCGTCGTCGACCGCGAGCAGTTCCAGCCGCCGTCCCTCGGCGACGAGTTCGCGGGCGAGGTCGCCGACGCTCTGATGGGGATGGGTGGCGACCCGTTCGGCGGCGATGTTCACCGCGAGCGGCAGCGCCGCGCACAGCCGGACGAGCCTGCCGACGCCTTCGGGATCGCCCGCCGCGCGTTCGTCGCCGATGAGGTCGGCCATGAGCCGCGTCGCTTCGAGTTCTCGCAGTGGCTCCAAGGAAACCTGGACCGCGCCGTTGCCGACGACCAGCCCGGACAGCCGTCGTCTGCTGGTGATCAGCACGGTGGTGTCCGGGGTGCCGGGCAGCACCGGCCGCACCTGGGGCGAGTCGAGGGCGTTGTCCAGTACGACGAGGGTGCGCTGGCCGCGCAACAGGCCGCGCAGGAGCGCGAGCCGCATGTGTTCCTCGGCGGGCACCCGGTCGGGACGGACGCCGACGCAGCGCAGGAGGTCGTCGAGGATGTCGGCGGGTTGCGCGGGCGATCCCGCCGCGTAGCCGCGCAGATCCGACCAGAGGACGCAATCGAACTCTTCTTGGCGCCGGTTCGCCCAATTCAGCACGAGCGCGGTCTTCCCGACCCCGGGCGGACCGGCGACGAAGACCACCTTCGCCGTTTCGGTGAACACTTTTTCGTCCAGCAGAGCCAAATGGTCTTCGCGGCCGACGAAATGATCAGGCGGCGGGGGAAGATGCACGTACGGTTCCGCGCGGGCGGCCTCGGCGAGCACGATCAGCGTCCCGCCCGCGCCCAGCGCGCGATCGCAGGCTTCGGCGAATTCCGCGCTCGGCGGGGTGAGCCCGCGTTCGACCCGGCTGATCAGGCTTTTGTCGACATAGGCGAGTTTCTGAAGTTCGCGCAACGCCAGCCCGCGGGCCTGACGGCGTTGCCGCAACGCGCGCCCGAACGTCGACGCGGCCGTCGAAACCGGCCTCGGTTCCGCGCGTGCTTTCCCGGTCTCCCCGGATCTGGCCGAACCGGAATTCTCGGTCACCAGAAGCACCTTTCTCCCCGCTTCGCGGCAGATCGTGCCACAACCTTCCCATTGCCTGGGTCACAACACGGCCACCGGGTGTGCGCGGGTGCGAAGTCTGCCCCCAAACTGTGCGAGAACGCGCCCGTTCCCCACCGGTGCGCCGGGTGAAAGGGAGGTGGATCATGCGCGACCGCGAAATGTGAGCAGGCCCTGTTCCGCCTTGCGAACACCGGGCGAGTGCTGATCTCCTCGGAAACCGGTCGTGGCCGTCGCCTCCGGCGGCCACGACCGGGACCCTTTCAGAACATGTAGGACCACTTAACGTCGGTGTAGATCTTTTCACTTGTCCTGACGAGTCGCCCGAGGCAGCTTGGGAGAGGTATCGAGCGGCCCGGCGAAAGGAACGAAGTGAGCATCGGCGCACCGGGAACCCTGGTCCGGATGGGCGTTCTCGCCCTGTTGTGGGGATCGGGGTTCCTGTGGATCAAGCTCGCGCTGACCGGGCTGCCGCCCGTTCAGGTGACCGTCATCCGCTGCGCCCTCGGCGCGGCCGTCCTCCTCGTGCTGAGCCGCTGGGCCGGGCAACGACTCCCGCGCGGCCGCCGGATCTGGGGCAGGCTCCTCGTCGCCGCCTTCTTCTGCAACGCCTTGCCGTTCGCGTTGTTCAGCATCGGGGAACTGACCGTCGATTCCGGCGTCGCGGGGGTGATGAACGCGACGACCCCGCTGTGGTCGTTGCTGATCGGCATCGGGATCGGCACCGAACGACGGCTGACGGTGGTCCGCGTCGGCGGGCTGATCCTCGGTTTCGCCGGCATCCTGCTGATCTTCGCGCCCTGGCAGAAGAGCGGTCTGCTGGGCTGGGGGACGCTGGCCCTGCTCGGCGCCGGCCTCAGCTACGCGGTCGCTTTCGCTTACATGGGAAGGAAACTCGTCGGCGAAGGCGGTCCGATCGCGATCTCCGCCGCACAGCTGCTGACCGCGACCGGGCTCAGCGCGCTCGCGCTGCCCTTCGACGCCGCACCGGCCGGGCCGCTGAACGTGACCGCGGTGCTCGCCGTCGTCGTACTCGGGATCTTCGGCACCGGCGTCACCTTCTACCTCAACTACCGGCTCATCGCCGACGAAGGCGCGACTTCCGCGGCGACCGTCGGCTATCTGTTGCCGGTCGTCTCGGTCGCGCTGGGCGCGATCGTGCTCGGCGAGGACCTCGGCCCGCGGGTGCTCGCCGGGATGGCCGTGGTGCTGCTCGGAGTCGCGCTGACGCGCTACGTGAGGTCTTCGGCGAGCAAGTCCATCAGCAATCCGTCGTGCCAGCCCTCGCCGTCGGTGTCGCGCTCGTAGCCACGCATCACGCCGACCTCGCGGAAGCCGACGGCCTTGTAACAGCGGATCGCGGCGTCGTTGTCCACGGCGGGATCGATCACCAGCCGATGGTGCCCGCGATCGTGCAGGAGATACCGCGCCATCGTGCGGACGGTGTCCGTGCCGAGTCCCCGGCCGTGCGCCGCCGGGTCGAGGAAGAGATCGACCGACGCGTGCCGGTACATCGGGTCTTCCTCTTCGCCGTACTGGACGAAGCCTCGGACGACGCTCCCTTCCAGGACGGTGAAACAGGCCGTCGTGGGGTCGTCGAACGGCCAGGTGGGGGAGTCGTCGACCGAACCCCAGCGCGCCCCGACCTCGGCCGTGCCGCGGATACGCCGCAGGTCCGGGACGTGGGCCTCGGTGACCGGGGTCAGGGTCACGATCTCCCCGCGCAACTCGGTGGTCAGTTCCCGCTCCGTCCGCTCGTCCGAATGGCGCCAGTCTAGGGAGAAACCGGCCGGGGCGCCGCCGGACCGCAAGAAAACGGGGGCTTTCCCCGCCGGAATCCGGTATCAACGAAAGGGACGACGGAGGTGGGTCATGGGGAACCCGTTCGAGGAATTGCGTCCGGTGGAGGAATTGGTCGACGGTGGGGCGACGGCCGTGCGGGCGGCGGTGTTGCGCAAGGCGACCGAAGCGGTGGTCGCGAACGCCCGCGACGCGACGGACTGCCGGATGCTGCTGGAGATGCTGGGGCTGCACTCGGAAAGGCCGGTCCGGACGACCGAGCCTGAAGCCGCCTGAGGCACCGCAAGTACATGAAGGCCCCCTTCCTTGCGTCTAGCGCAAGGAAGGGGGCCTTCATGTACTTGAGGAAGGTGTGAAGGACTCCTTCCCACGGCTGAGCCGAGGGAAGGAGTCCTTCACGCGCGGCCGCTGTGACTGCTGGTGTTCATGGGGCTCATGTGGCGTCTCGCAAGTCCGTGAATGCCTCCTTGAGGGACCCAGAGTCCCTCAAGGAGGCCTTCACGGACCGGACCAAGGAACCGAACCGCAGCCGGAATTCCTAAGGGGCTAAGAGGTTCAGCGCCGCGGCAGCACGCAGAATTCGTTGTCTTCCGGGTCGGCCATGACGACCCAGTCGTCCGACTCGGGGTCTTCGATGATCCTGGCGCCGAGTGACACGAGCCGGGCGACCTCTTCGCGCTGCTCGAGTTCGGTGGGCGCGAGGTCGAGGTGCAGCCGGTTCTTCCCCGACTTCCCCTCGGGGACCGGCTGGAAGAGCAGGCTCGGCACGTCGGGGCTCTTCAATTCGACATAGGTCACGCCATGACCGTCGGTCCACCGCTCGGTCTCGGGGTAGCCGAGTGCTTCCTTCCAGAACGCGGCCAGTGCTTCGGCCTCACGGCAGTCGACGGCGACGGCGAGCATCCGGGTTCGCATGGATCAACGGTGGCACGGAACGGCGAGGTTTGCCGGATGCGCGGGCGGGCACCCGGCGGGGAGCACAGCCACTCGCCGAAGGGAGCACCATGAAGGCCGTCACCTGGCACGGCAAACGCGATGTCCGGGTCGACACCGTCCCGGGTCCGAAATTGCTCGAACCGACCGACGCCGTCGTGCGGATCACCTCGACCGGTATCTGCGGGTCCGACCTGCACCTTTACGAGGTCCTCGGCGCTTTCATCGACGAGGGCGACATCCTCGGGCACGAACCCATGGGCGTCGTCGAAGAGGTCGGTTCCGGGGTGACGAACCTGAAACCCGGTGATCGTGTCGTCGTCCCGTTCAACATCTCCTGCGGCCACTGCTTCATGTGCGATCGCGGCCTGCAGTCGCAATGCGAGACCACGCAGGTCACCGATCGGGGCAAGGGTGCGGCGCTGCTCGGCTACACCAAGCTCTACGGGCAGGTTCCGGGCGGCCAGGCCGAATACCTGCGCGTCCCGCAGGCCCAGTACGGCCCGATCAAGGTGCCGGACGGCCCGCCGGACGAGCGTTTCGTGTACCTCTCCGACGTCGTGCCCACGGCTTGGCAAGCCGTCGACTACGCGAACATCCCCGAAGGTGGCACGGTCGTGGTCTTCGGGCTGGGCCCGATCGGGCAGTTCTGCTGCCGGATCGCGAAACACCGGGGCGCGGGGAAGGTGATCGGCATCGACCTGGTGCCGGAACGGCTCGCGAAGGCCGCCGCGGCCGGCGTCGTCACCTACGACACGCGTGAACACAAGGACCTCGGCGACCTCATCCGCGAGACGACCGGCGGCAGGGGAGCGGACTCGGTGATCGACGCGGTCGGGATGGAGGCGCACGGTGCCCCGATCGGGCGAATGGCGCAGAACCTGGTCGCCCTGCTGCCCGACCCGATCGGCGCGAAGATCACCGAGAAGGCCGCGATCGACCGGCTCAGCGTGCTGTACGCGGCCATCGACTGCGTCCGCCGCGGCGGGACGATCTCGCTGAGCGGCGTCTACGGCGGCATGGTCGACCCGCTGCCGATGATGGACCTGTTCGACAAGCAGATCACCCTGCGGATGGGGCAGGCCAACGTCCGGCGCTGGATCGACGACATCATGCCGCTGATCACCGATTCCGCCGATCCGCTCGGTGTCGAGGGCTTCGCGACGCACAAGATGCCGCTGAAGGACGCGCCCCACGCCTACGAGATCTTCCAGAAGAAGCAGGACGGCGCCGTCAAGATCCTTTTGGAGCCGTCGGCGGCTTGAGGTGTCGGCCCGGGGATGCCGGGTATCCGGTGGATGATCCTGAAGGAAGGAGCGATGGGATGACCACGGCACGAGACATCATGACCGCGAACGCGACCTGCGTGTCCGCCTCCGAAACCGTCCTCGACGCGGCCAAGAAGATGGCCGCCGAATCGGTGGGCGCGGTACCGATCTGCGGCGAGGACGGCAAGCTCAAGGGCATGCTGACCGACCGCGACATCGTGGTGAAGGTCCTGGCCGAAGGCAAGGACCCGAGGGCGCTGCACGCTTCGGAACTGGCGCAGGGCGAGGCGGTGACGATCGGCGCCGACGACGACGCCGAGGAGATCATGCGCACCATGGCGAACCACAAGGTCCGGCGCCTGCCGGTGATCGACGGGCACAAGCTCGTCGGCATCGTGGCGCAGGCGGACGTCGCCAAGGCCCTGCCCAACCCGGACAGCGGTGAACTGGTGGAAGCCCTCTCCTACGACTGACGGCATACTCACTCGGTGGCGTTCTTCGACATCGAGGGTTACGAACCCGTGTGGCTCTCCGGACTCCAGTCGATCCGGAGGGCACACGGGGATCGTTTGCGCGCGCTGGTGGGCAAGCGACTGCGGCAGGTCCACCTCACCTGGTTCGTCGAGTATGCCGAGTGGCTCTCCGACGCGCCCGTCGTGGTCGACTTCGGCGACGAACGGCTGGAGATCACGCACTGGAAGTTCGACGAACTTTCCCTGACCTGGAACACGATCGACCCGGTCGGGAAGTCCTCATGGGACTGGGGCGATCCGGCCGAGCCCAGCCCCCTCCGGTGGCGGAAGGACGTCTTCCCGGAACTGTCCGCTTTGGAGGGTCAGGTGCTCCAAGACGTCGAGCTGCTCGACTGCGCGACGCGGGACATGGCGAACGGCATGGTCGCGGTCGGCTTCGTCTTCCCGCGCGGCCGGTTCACCGTGTTCAACGCGCTCGACGAGAACGGCCTCGAATACACCGAGCCCGACTCGTCCTATCGGCGACATTCGTTGGCGGGCTGAAAACGGGGTGCGACGGTCGTCGATCTTGGCGATACTTCCGCCCTGCTCGTCGAAGCCGAAACCGCGCTGGACGAACTGGAATCGCTGATCCAGCGGATCAACCGGACCAACGCCGCGACCCCGCTCGGGGAAGGCACGATCACCGACGCGATCGCGCGCCGCGACGTCCTCCGGCTCAGGCACGGTGTCCTCACCGCGGCCGCCGACGCCGCGGCCGGGCGCAACCAGGGCGGCTACGGCCGTCAGCTCCGTTCGGAACTCCGGTATCTCTCCGCGTTGCCGGTCGCGGAACTGCGGTCCCGCGCGGACCGGGTCGCGGGGGAGATCCGGCTGGTCGACGTCGAGATCCAGCGCACCAACTGGGAGACCGACCTCCTGGACTGAACGTGGAAAGCAGGTAGCCCACCGGGAAGCGGGCACAAGCCGAGGGCCGGCGGTATTCCGGTCCGCCTCCTGGCACGTGGCGGGCAGCGTGGGGGTTCGACTCCCCGATCACAACTCCGCCCAGCACGGCGCACAGGTGACGGCGCAAACGGCACAGTTCATCACCACGTGCCGGTCCCGGAGGGTGAGGGCGGGTACGGGGCCTTTCCACGCATTCCCGGTGTCACAGTGGTGTTCCCGACACTCTTCACCCAGCCGAGGCATGGGCGCGGCTGATCGACTCTGTGCCAAGGTGAAGAGCGGAACAACCCAAGAGTCCAGGTGGTGACCCCGGATGGCACTGAAGATCGGTTACAAGGCGTCGGCCGAGCAGTTCGGCCCGCGCGACCTCGTCGAGTACTCCGTGCTCGCCGAGCAGGTGGGGCTGGACAGCGTGATGGTCAGCGACCATTTCCAGCCCTGGCGGCATCAGGGCGGGCACGCGCCGTTCTCCTTCGCATGGATGGCGGCGGTCGGCGAGCGCACCGAACGGGTGGTCCTCGGCACCAGCGTGCTGACCGCGACCTTCCGCTACAACCCGGCCGTCGTCGCGCAGGCGTTCGGCACGCTCGGCAGCCTGTACCCGGGCCGTGTGCTGCTCGGCGTCGGCAGCGGTGAGGCCCTCAACGAGGTCGCGGTCGCCCGTATCGAGTGGCCCGCGTTCAAGGAGCGGTTCGCGCGGCTGCGCGAGGCGATCGAGCTGATGCGCAAACTGTGGTCCGAAGAGCGCGTCACGTTCGAGGGCGAGTACTTCCAGACCACCGACGCCACCGTGTACGACCGGCCCGAGGGCGGGGTGCCGATCTACATCGCGGCCGGCGGCCCGGTCATGGCGAAGTACGTCGGCAAGCAGGGTGACGGTTTCATCTGCACCAGCGGCAAGGGGATGGAGCTCTACACCGAGAAGCTGCTGCCCGCGGTCGCGGAAGGCGCGGAGCAGGTGGGCCGCAGCACCGGCGACATCGACAAGATGATCGAGATCAAGCTGTCCTACGACCCGGATCCGGCGCAGGCGCTGGAGAACACCCGGTTCTGGGCGCCGCTCTCGCTGACACCGGAGCAGAAGGCGGGTATCGAGGACCCGGCCGAAATGGAGAAGGCCGCGGACGCGCTGCCGATCGAGCAGGTCGCCCGCCGCTGGATCGTGACCTCCGACCCGGCCGACGCGGTCGAGCAGATCAAGCCGTACGTCGAGGCGGGCTTCAACCACCTCGTCTTCCACGGTCCCGGCCACGACCAGGAGCGGTTCCTGCGGTCGTTCTCCGAGCAGGTCGTCCCGGGGCTGCGCGAACTCGCCTGACCCGATGTTCGGCGGGCGGCACCGCGCGAGCGGTGCCGCCACCGGCCCTCAGGACTCGGTGACGAGCTTGCCGATCTCCTGGTCGAAGTCGAACCATTCCGGTTCGGATCCGGCGGGCACGACGTCGTAGGTGCGGTCGAGGAATTCGGCCAGCTCCTGCGCCGGGGCTTCGAGCACCGCGCAGCCGTCGGGCGCGCTGAGCGCGAAAATCACGATCGAGGTGTCGTCGGCCGGGCTGATGATCACGTCGCCCTCACCCGATGGAGTGAGCAGTCCGTCCGCGAGGAGATCACGGCCGAACATCCAGCGGACCGTCCCGCCGCCCGAGTGGTAGGCCACCACGACGGCATAGGGGTCTTCGGGGTCGTATTCGAGATCGGCCTGGACGGGGAGCGGGTCCGCACCGAAAGTGCGCAGGCCGAAGACGATCGTCCCCCGGATGAGGTCGCTTTCCTTGTCCAACGCTTCAGCCCCTTACGTTCGGTTGCTGTTGATCTTCAGCTATTGATAACGCAATGTGAAGCCTTTTCGTGACCCGAGTTGACAAGGTTCACACGTTCGGCTGAGAGCTGCGTCTCACGTGCTCACGGACGGTTCCCGGCGGGCACGTGCGGTGAGCGGCCGGAAAGGCGATCAGCCGTGCAAAAGAAAGAGACTTCGCACGTGCATATTCCGGTGAATGAGAATAGCCAACCATTCGGCGGAGTGAATCGCTATTCCCCGTGGTTAACATCATTGTGCGTCGTTCGCGTATTCCAGGAGATCGACGTGGCTCCGTCCTGGACCCCGGCGAGCACGGTCGTTGAGGATAGGGAAAGGAGCGGTAATGGGCGTACGCATCACCGTCGCCATTCCCAGGCAGGACGCCGGGCAGCGGAACACGGTTCACGGGCCGCGCGGCCGGGTGATCCCGACGTCCGCGCCGCCTTCGCCGGGTGTGGCGACCGCGCCGGCGGTGCCCCGCGTGCGGGAGCGTCGCCGTGATTGAGCGGCTCCCGATGCGGGTCGGGCAGGCCGACATCGACCGGCTCGAAGGTGTCATCGGAGCACTTCGGGCACGCGACTACCGGGAAGGCGGCGGATCCTGCCGGGAACTGCTGCGCGTGCTGGAGCCATACGGCGCCGCGCTGCGGCGCGGGATGATGTCCGAGCCGCTGGCCAGGCGGCTGGCGGGCGTGGTCGCCGATCTGCACAACCTCAGGGGCTGGACGGAATTCGACTCCGGCCGCCCCGTGCGCGCTGAGCGGCACTTCCGCCGTGCGCTCGAACTCGCGACGGAGGCAGGCGCCGACGATCTCCTCGCCAACATCCGTTACCGGCTCGGCCGGATGTATCTGCATCACCGCACGCCGGCGGAGGCGCTGGAGCAATTCCGGCAGGGTCAGGTCGCGGCGCGCCGCGGGGGACGGCCGCTGTCGCAGGCGATCCTGTCGGCGAACGAGGCGTGGGCCTACGCGCTGCTCGGTGACGTCCGCCAAGCGCTGGACAAGCTTTCCCTTGCCCCGGAACAATTCGCGGACTCCGTCGGGGACGCCGTGCCCTCGTGGTCGGCCTTCTTCACGGCCAACGACCTGGCCGCGATGATCGGCACGGTGCGCACCGAACTCGCCAGGCTCGTCGACCTCCGCCATTGCCGGGAGGCGATTCCCGCGCTCACCGAGGCCATCGACGGCTACGGCCCGGACATGATGCGCAGCCGGTCGCTGACGATGATCTGGCTCGCCGTCGACCATGCCCTGGAGGGTGACATGGACCGGGCCGCGGAGGTCGGTCTCGCCGCGATGGAGATCGCGGACGGGATCCGTTCCGCGCGGACGCGAGATCGTTTGAAGCCCCTGTCGGAAAGCGTGCGGAAGCGAGTCGGCGATATTAATGCGCGAGATATTCTTGACCGGATCGCAACATTTCGAGTCAGTGCCTGAGCGCCGGGGAATAGGTGGAGGAATGACCGGATCAATTTCACCGGGCGTAGGCTCGCGGGTATGAAACGGACTTCGTTCGCGCAATGGCCGTGTTCGATCGCGCGCACCATGGACCTGCTCGGTGACTGGTGGACGCCGCTGGTCCTGCGCGAGGCGTTCTACGGGATCCGCCGGTTCGACGAGTTCCAGCAGGAGCTCGGCATCGCGCGGAACACCCTGGCCGACCGGCTGCGCCGCCTGGTCGGGGAGGGATTGCTGGAAAAGCGTGCCTACCAGGCCGACCCGGTCCGTTACGACTACGTCCTGACCGAGAAGGGCACGGATTTCTACGGTGTGCTCGCCGCGATGTCGCGCTGGGGCGACCGCTGGCTCTCCGGGGAGGCCGGGCCGCCCGTCACCCTGCATCACGAGACCTGCGGGCAGGACACGCACGCGGAGGTCGTCTGCGCGCACTGCGCCGGGCCGTTGACCGGGGAGAACACCCGGGCCCGGCTCGGCCCCGGGTACCCGCCGAAGCTCGCGGACCGACCCGACGTGGTGCGCCGCTTCGCCGCGCAGGAGGCTTGACAACGTAAGTCCATCTACGCAACTATCGAGGTCACGAGCATGGGAGGCGGGCCACGATGGAGTGGACGGGCGCCAAGTACGCCGACAAGCCGACGGTCGAGGTCGAGGCGTGGGTCGACGCCGCCCCGGAACGGGTCTGGTCGATCGTCTCCGACGTACGCCTGATGCCCGAGATGAGCCAGGAGCTCCAGGCCGCGGAATGGTGTGACGGCGAGGAAGGCGCGGCCGCGGTCGGCAGGCGGTTCGTCGGCCGCAGCAAGCACGACGCGCTCGGGGAATGGGAGACCACGTCGCACGTCGTCGAATGCGACGAGCCGCGCGTGTTCACCTGGGCCGTGCACGACGCCGAGACGCCCACGGCGCTGTGGCGCTTCACGCTGGAACCCGAGAACGGCGGGACGAAACTCCGGCAATGGATGCAGCTGGGGCCGGGCCGGTCGGGTCTCTCCCTGGCCATCGACCAGATGCCGGACAAAGAGGAGAAGATCGTCTTCGTCCGGCTGCGCGAGTTCGAGAAGGCGATGACCGGGGCCCTCGCCGCGATCAAGGAGCGGGCCGAGGCGGGCGGCGCGTGATGCGGACGGCGACCACGGTCGAGGCTTCCCGTGGCCCGCGGGAGACGCTGGATTTCGTGCTGGAGGCGGAAAAGCTCGGCCTCGACGACTGCTGGGTCGCCGAGGCGTGGGGATCGGACGCGCCGTCCGTGCTCGGCTACCTCGCGGCGCGGACGGAGCGGATCCGGCTCGGCTCGGGCATCATCCAGCTCGGTACCCGGACCCCGGTGGCGATCGCGCAGGCCGCGTTGACGCTTTCGGAGCTGTCCGAGGGCCGGTTCGTGCTCGGGCTCGGCGCTTCGGGGCCGCAGGTGATCGAGGGGCTCCACGGCGTTCCGTTTGCCCGGCCGCTGACCCGGATGCGGGAAACGGTCGCGATCATCCGCCAGGCGTTCGCCGGAGAGAAGATCGCGTTCTCCGGCAAGGAGTTCGAGATCCCGCTGCCGGGCGAGAGCAGGCCGATGCGGCTGTCGACGGCGCCGAATCCGGACATCCCGATCCATCTGGCCACGCTTTCGCCGAAGCTGCTGGAGCTGACCGGGGAGATCGCGGACGGCTGGCTGGGGACCAGTTTCGTGCCGGAAGGGGCGCAGGCCTACTTCTCGCCTCTCGACGCCGGTCTCGCCAAGGCGGGCCGGACGCGGGCGGACCTCGAAGTCTGCCAAGGCGCCGAAGTCGCGTTCGCCAGGGATGAGGACGAGCTGCGCGGGATGGTCGCGAGCCGCAAGGCCGAACTCGCGTTCAGTCTCGGCGGGATGGGCTCGGCGAAGACGAACTTCTACAACAACGCCTACAGCAGGCAAGGCTGGGCCGAGGCCGCCGCGGCGGTGCGGGAGCGCTGGCAGACGGGTGACCGGGAAGGCGCGGCCGCGCTGGTGACCGACGAGATGGTGCTCGGCACGACGCTGATCGGCACCGAACCGATGGTGGCGCGACGCCTGCGGGTCTGGCGGGACGCCGGCGTCGGCACGGTCCGGCTGTATCCGGCGGGCGAGACGGTCGCCGACCGGCTCACCACCCTGGGGCGCGCGCTGGACCTGGTCCGGGCGCTGGGCTGAATGCCCGCGCCGGTTGAGGTGACCGGCCGAGCGCGGCGGTCGCCGCCTGCTCCAAGCGGGTAGAACTTGTTTCACTTTTGCCGCCGGCTGGAGAACATGACCTCGCTCGATCCCCCACGCGAGGAGGATTCATGGGTCCCGATCTCCGCCTGTCCCGTCGTCAGGTCCTGCGCGGCACCGGGCTCGCGCTCGCTTCGGGATTGCCGTTGGCGGGGACGGCATCGGCGGGCTCGGCGGTGGTCGGCGAGTACGACGTCGTCGTGGTCGGCGCGGGCGCGGCGGGGATGACCGCCGCGTTGACGGCGGCCAAGCGGGGGCTCAGCTGCGTGGTGCTGGAGAAGGCGGCGAAATTCGGCGGTTCGGCCGCCCGGTCGGGAGCGGGGATCTGGATCCCGTGCAACCCGGTACTGGCGCAGGCCGGCGTTCGCGACACGCCGGAGCAGGCCGCGCGGTATCTGTCCGCCGTGGTCGGTCCGTCGATCCCCGTCTCGCGGCAGGAAGCGTTCCTCGCCAATGGTCCGGCGATGCTGTCCTTCGTGATGGCCAACAGCCCGCTGCGGTTCCGGTGGATGGAGGGCTACAGCGACTACTACCCGGAACTGCCCGGCGGGATGCCGGACGGCCGCTCGATCGAACCCGACCAGCTGGACGGGAACATCCTCGGCCCCGAACTGGCCAACCTGAACCCGCCCTATCTCGCCACGCCCGCGGGGATGGTCGTCTTCAGCGCGGACTACAAATGGCTCGCGCTGGCCGCGGTCAACCCGAAGGGCGCCGCGGTGGCGGCCGCCTGCCTCGCCCGCGGCACGGCCGCCGCGCTCGCCGGGCAGAAACCGCTCACCATGGGGCAATCGCTGGCCGCGGGACTGCGGGCCGGGTTGCAGCGCGCCGGTGTCCCGGTCTGGCTGAACACGCCGCTGACCGATCTCGTCATCGAGAACGGGAAGGTCACCGGCGTGACCGTCGCGGCGGGTGTGGTGAAGGCGCGGCGAGGTGTCATCGTCGGCTCCGGCGGGTTCGAGCACAACGCCGCCATGCGGGCCGAGTACCAGCGCCAGCCGATCGGTACACAATGGACTGTCGGCACGCGGTCGAACACCGGCGACGGGATCCTGGCCGGAAAACGCGCCGGGGCGGCACTGGACCTGATGGACGACGCTTGGTGGGGGCCGGCGATCCCGCTACCCGGCGAACCGTACTTCTGTCTCGCCGAACGGACCCTCCCCGGCGGATTGATGGTGGACGCGGCGGGCAAGCGGTTCGTCAACGAAGCGGCGCCGTACAGCGACGTCGTGCACACGATGTACGACCGGAACCCGACGTCGCCCACCATTCCCGCATGGTTGATCGTCGATCAGCACTACCGCAACCGGTATCTCTTCCGCGACGTCGCGCCGCTGCTGCCGCTTCCCGACGAGTGGTACTCGGCGGGCGCGGTCAAGAAGGCATGGACCGTGGAGTCCCTCGGCACCGCGATCGGCGTGCCGTCGCAGGCGCTGCGCGCCACCGTCAACCGGTTCGACGGGCAGGCGCTGTCCGGTGTGGACAGTGACTTTCATCGGGGTGACAGCGCTTACGACCATTACTACACCGATCCGTACGTCTTGCCGAACTCGTGCCTCGCCCCGCTCTGGGAACCGCCCTTCTACGCGTTCAAGATCGTGCCGGGCGACCTCGGTACCAAGGGCGGCATGCGCACCGACGCGCGGGCGCGGGTGCTGCGGGCGGACGGTTCGGTCATCCCCGGGCTGTACGCCGCCGGGAACGCGAGCGCGGCGGTGATGGGCAACAGTTACGCGGGCGCGGGGTCGACGATCGGGCCGGCGATGACCTTCGGGTACGTCGCGGCGAACGACCTCGCCGATCAGGCTGCGAGCTGACAGGTCACTCGTCTTCGAACGGCTTGTGTGGTTGAAGTTGTGCGGGAAGAAAGGGAACACCGTCCAAGGTGGAGTCGGTGAACCTGATGTCACCGCTGAACGTTGCGCCGTCGAACGTGGTGTAGCTGCTGAAGGTCACTTGGTTGAACCAGGCGTCACCCGCGAACGCGGCTTCGGTGAAGTAGGACCGGTGTGCGAACGTCACACCGGGCAGGTAGGCGTCTTCGAAGAACGTGGCGTCATCGAAGGTCGCGCTGTCGACAAAGGTGGCTTTGCTGAACACCACGCTGCCGGTGAACGTCGTGTTCGTGAACCGTGCCTCGCGCAAGAACGAGGCGGCGCGAAAGGTGGCGGTTCCTTTGAAAGTGGCCGCATCGAATCTGGCCATGGCCTCGAAGGTCGCCTGATCGAACCGGACGTTGCCGGTGAACCGTGCGTCCGAGAACCATGAGTCACCAGTGAACGTGACGCCGTCGAACCTGGTTTCCCCGTCGAAGTGGATGCCTATCAGCAAAGTGTCGCCGCAGAACCGGGCGTTCGAAAAGCGGGCGTTGTTGAGCCTGCAGTCGCGGAACATGACGTCGATCAGCAGCGCGCCGCTGAGATCCAGGTCGATGTCCGGCCAGAACCTCTTCCCATCCTGGTAGTTCGGGTCGAGATGGTCGGCAAGGATGCGCTGGGCCGTCGTTCGTACCTCACGTTCTTGAATGTCACTTCGGTATTCGTCGTGGACTTCCTTCTCGGCGCCAGTCTCGGGAGGCTTGTCGGGTAGTTCGTAGGGCATGCGTAGATAGGCGCTGATCACATTGACGATCATCTGACGCTGTGAGGGATTGTCCTGCGCCAGGCGATCCAGAGCGTACAACCCGGCCAGCCGGACGGGTGCTTTGTCCGATCCCAGTTGCTCGACCGCCTTCAGGTACAGGTCGCTGATCCGCCGCTCCGCGGCATCGTGGCGAGCATCGTCATTGGCCCGCTCGCGTAGTTGAAGGTCATGACGTTTGGTGAGAAGGTCCTGCTCCGCGGTCTGCTGGCGCCGGGCGGCCAGGAGCAGTGCGATGGCGCCGCCCGCGCCGAGCACGATGGTGCCGACGGTGCGCACACCCTCCAGGCGGGCTTTGTCGGCGTCGGTTCCCTTTCCGTAGAGAACGAACAGCACCCAGCAGGCTGTGATGGAGAAGGCGAGTAGAAGTCCGGCGCACAGGGCGATGGTGCGATTCGACAAGGTCCGGTGTTTTCCGTTGGAGAGTGAGGTAGGCCGGGCTCTGGGCTTCTCCGGAGGGTGCGAATCGTCGACCATCGAACCATGATCGCAGTGTGGGAGAGGGTTTCGAATCTGGCGAATACGTGACAGCGCCGCGCGGACTGGCCTTTCGACGGGCTAGCGCGTCTGGGCTAAGGCAGGGGCTGGGAGCTTGAGCCGTGAGACGACGATGACGAGCGCGAAAGCGGCGAGGGCCGCGACGGTCCGGGTGGCGTTGTAGGTCTCCCAGCGGTCGAGGATCGCCGCGTGGTCGGCGGGTGCCGTGGTGACCGCCCAGACCTTGATCCGGCCGTTGATCGGGACGTTGCCGAAGCGGGTGACCAGGAACGAGGTCACGACTAGGGCTGCGGCCACACCGGCCAGCCACCGGGGCCGCCCTCGGCTCAGCAGGGCGAGCGCGAGGGAGCTGATCGCCGCGAGCGCCATCGCGGTCTGCATGACGACGCCGTTCCGCTGCATCAGCGCCGTGTGGAAGGTCAACCGCACGTCGAGCGGGACGACGTCGAACGTGGCGGCGACGTTGACCGCGCCGTAGCCGAACGCCCCCGCGAGCAGTCCCGTCGACAGGATCGCGACGCCGGTGACGAGATCCGACCTGAACTTTGACATGGTGTCAAAGGTAGTGGAGGCGGGTAAGTCTGACAACGTGTCGGAGTTAGCGCGGGTGGGCGTCGGTACAGGTGGTCGAGCGAGCGCGTCGCCGAGACCCTCATGCTGTCCAAAAAGGACATCTTTCGAGACCAAGGCGTCCGATTTGAGTACTTTGTGCAGTGTTGCCCTGGGGTCGTGAGTGGCAATGGTCGTTCTAACCCTCTGTGCTGTTTCAGGACCTCACGGACAGATGTGTTTCAGGACTTGTCGGACAGTTTGTTGTTGAGTGGTTGGTAGCGTACTGCTCGGTTGAGGGT